>NZ_CP042169.1:1261351-2522703 GCF_002008305.4 Micrococcus sp. KBS0714 | reverse complement strand
GGAGGCTTCCTTTCCTGGGACAGACGTCCCCGAGGACGGGGGCGGCTGCGCGAGACGGACGACGGTGCTCGGAGTCTAACGGTTGTCCACAGGGTTGTGCACAGACGCTCGACAACCCCTATCATCCTGTGGACGACCGTCCCGGGCGCCCGTGCGCGTCCGGGCTCCGCGCGCACCCGTTTGACCCCCGCGCACCCCGGCCACTAGAGTCGTCTGGTCCCCCGGGTGTCGGTTGATCGTGCCCGCCGGGGATTTCATGTCAGAGCCTCACCGGTCCTTCTCCCTGGTCCACCTGCTCAGGTCGACGGTCGAAGGCACACAACACGTCGTGGAGAGATCACAGTGACCAAGCGCACGTTCCAGCCCAACAACCGCCGTCGTGCCCGCAAGCACGGCTTCCGTGCCCGCATGCGCACCCGCGCCGGCCGCGCCATCCTGTCCGCTCGCCGCGGCAAGAACCGCGCCGAGCTGTCCGCCTGAGGACGTCGGTCCAGGGACGGCGCGCCCCGTGCTGCCCCGTGACCGTCGCGTCCGCACGCCCGCGGAGTTCCGTCACCTCGGTCGCACCGGCACCCGCGCGGGTCGGCGCACCGTCGTGGTGAGCGTCGCCACGGACCCCGACCAGACCCGGTCCACGCCGCCGAGCGCCCCTCGGCCGCGGGCCGGGTTCGTCGTGTCCAAAGCTGTGGGGAACGCGGTGACCCGCAACCGGGTGAGGCGGCGGCTGCGCGCCGTCGTCGCGGATCAGATGCGCACCGCCCCGCTGCGGGAGCTGCCCGTGCTGGTGCAGGTCCGCGCGCTGCCGGCCGCCGCAGAGGCAGACTTCGCACTGCTGCGCCGCGAGACCGTCGGCGCGCTCGGCAAGGCCCTGAAGCCGCACCTGCCCGCCGCCTCGGAGCACGCGTAGATGACCGTCACGCCCTCGCCCTTCGTCGTGCTCGAGCCCTCCCGTGAGTGGGGGCCGCTGCGCGCGCTGCCGTCCGCCCTGCTGGCCGGCCTGCTCACGGTCTATCGGGCCGTGGTCTCCCCGCTGTACGGACCCGTGTGCCGATTCTTCCCCAGCTGCTCCGCCTACGGGCTGGAGGCCGTGCACGTGCACGGCGCGGTGAAGGGGTCGTGGCTCGCCGCGCGGCGCATCGGCCGGTGCCACCCCTGGAACGACGGCGGCGTGGACCCGGTCCCGCCCGGCCACCGGCGCTGGCCGCCGGGCCGGCAGCCGCGGATCCTCACCCTGAACCACCCTCCCATCCCACCTGATCTCCCGCAGGAGGATTGACCCCCATGTTCGAAGCCATCCTCGCCCCGTTCCGCTGGCTCATGTCCTGGCTGCTCGGGGCGTTCCACACCGTGCTGGAGTTCGCGGGCATGCCCGCCGACTCCGGCTGGACGTGGGCGCTGTCCATCCTCCTGCTGGTGGTGCTCATCCGCACCCTGCTGATCCCGCTGTTCGTCAAGCAGATCAAGGCGCAGCGCGCCATGCAGGCTATCCAGCCCGAGCTGCAGAAGCTGCAGGCCAAGTACAAGGGCAAGAAGGACCAGCTCTCCCGCCAGGCCATGGCCATGGAGCAGCAGGCGCTCATGAAGGAGCACAAGGCGAACCCGTTCGCCGCCTGCCTGCCCCTGCTGATCCAGATGCCGTTCTTCTTCGCCCTGTACCAGGTGCTGATCGGCGCGCGCGGCGCGTCCGAGCGCGGCGAGTCCATGGACGCCCTGTCCGCGGACCAGATCCGCTCCTTCGAGGGCTCCACGATCTTCGGCGCCCGCATGTCGGACACCTTCCTGAACTCCTTCGGCGATCCGGGCAGCGCGCCCGTGATCATCACGGCGATCGTGCTGATCGTGCTGATGTCGGGCTCGATGTTCTACATGCAGAAGATGCTCATGACGAAGAACATGACGCAGCAGGCCCTCTCCGGGCCCATGATGCAGACGCAGCAGATCATGCTCTACGCCATGCCCCTGATCTTCGGCATCGGCGGCATCAACTTCCCCATCGGCGTGCTCCTGTACTGGACCTACTCCAACTTCTGGGCCGTCGGCCAGCAGTGGTGGATCATCCGCAACAACCCCACCCCGGGCTCCCTCGCCGAGAAGGAGCTCAACGAGCGCCGCGCCGCCAAGGGCCTGCCCCCGGTCGGCCAGAAGGTCACCGACTCCAAGGCGGAGCCCTCCTCCGCCCACACCCAGGCCGCCGGCGGCGGTGCCGTGCTGAACGGTGAGGTCGTCCGCCAGTCGGGTCAGCGCGTCCAGCCCCAGCGCAAGAACCGCAGGAGGAAGTGAGCATGTCCGCCGAGAACGTGACCCCGGCCCCCGAGGCCGAGGACGCCGTCGTCGAGACCCCCGCGGGCCAGGGCTCTCGCGTCGCGGAGCAGGACGGTGCCGCCGTCTCGGAGGCGGTGCGCCGCCTCGAGGAGGAGGGCGACGTCGCCGCGGACTACGTCGAGGAGCTGCTCGACATCGCGGACCTGGACGGGGACATCGACATCGAGGTCCGCGACGGGCGCACGTACGTGTCCGTCGTCTCCGAGGACCACGACGAGCGCCTGGACGGCCTCGTCGGCCCCGACGGCCGCACCCTGGAGGCCCTGCAGGAGCTCGTCCGGCTGGCCGTGCTCGCCGCCACGGGGCACCGCTCCCGGCTGATCCTGGACGTCTGCGGGCACCGGGAGCGCCGAAACGTCGCCCTGCGCACCGCCGCCCAGGCGGCCGTCGAGCGCGTCCGCGTCGGCGAGGGTCCCGTGCACCTCGAGCCCATGGGCGCGTACGAGCGCAAGATCGTCCACGACGTCGTCGCGGACGCCGGCCTGACCTCGGAGTCGGAGGGCGAGGGCGCCCGCCGCCACGTGGTCATCTCCGCCGATGACTGAGCGGGGCTCGGCCTACGAGCGGCGCCCCGGGCTGGATCCGCAGGACCGGGGCGACCGCCCCGCGCCCGTGGGGCAGCCGGCGCCGCCGCTGACCGACGCGCTGCGGCCGGCCGCCGTCGAGCTGTTCGGCGAGGCCCTCCCCCGGGCCGAGGCATACGTGGCCCACCTGGCGGACACCGGCATCGAGTGGGGCCTGATCGGCCCGCGCGAGGCACCCCGTCTCTGGGAGCGCCACGTCCTGAACTGCGCCGTGGTCGAGGAGCTCCTCCCGCAGGGCGCGCTCGTGGCCGACGTCGGCTCCGGCGCGGGCCTGCCCGGCCTGTGCCTCGCGCTCGCGCGCCCCGACTGCCAGTTCCTGCTCATCGAGCCGCTCGAGCGGCGCGTGGAGTGGCTGGACATGGTGGTCGCCGACCTCGGCCTGGAGAACGTGGACGTGATCCGCGGCCGCGCCGAGCAGGTCTCCGGGAACCTCGACGTCGACGTCGTGGCCGCCCGCGCCGTGTCCGCGCTGAAGACCCTCGTGCCGCTGACCATGCCGATGCTGCAGGGCGCCGGGGAGCTGCTGGCCATCAAGGGCCGCTCCGCGGCCGACGAGATCGCCGCCGCCCGCAAGGTCCTGCGCAAGTATGGTGGTGCCGAGCCCGAGATCCTCACGGTGGGCGAGGGCCTGCTGCCCGAGACCACCACCGTCGTGCGCGTCAGCGCGCGTCCCCGCTGACCCCTCCCCCACCGGGACGGGACGGGCCGGGCGGCAGCAGATCCGCACACCCGCGACCCAGGAGGTAGAGCCGCATGGCGCAGGAGCAGGAGAGCCGGGGTGGGGCCTGGAGGGCCCTGCGCCAGAAGTGGACCGGCCGGACCGCCGAGAAGGGCGGCGCCGACGCCGAGGAGCCCGCGCGGCTCCAGCGTCGCCGTCTGACGCGCCCCGACCGCACCCGCGTGTTCACGACGTCCAACCAGAAGGGCGGCGTCGGCAAGACGACGACGACGGTCAACCTGGCCGCGGCCCTCGCCCGCGCGGGCATGCGGGTGATGGTGGTGGACATCGACCCGCAGGGCAATGCGTCCACCGCGCTGAACATCCCCCACACCGGAGACGTGGCCTCCGTGTACGACGTGCTCCTGGGCGAGATGGAGATCCAGGACGTCGTGCAGGACGCCCCGGACGTGGACGGCCTGCAGGTGGTGCCCGCGACGATCGACCTGGCCGGTGCCGAGATCGAGCTGGTCTCGCTGGTGGCCCGCGAACAGCGACTGTCGCGGGCGCTCGAGGCGTACACCGCCTGGCGCGCGGAGGACGGCCAGGAGCGGCTGGACTACGTGTTCATCGACTGCCCGCCGTCCCTGGGCCTGCTGACGGTCAACGCGTTCGTGGCGGCCCAGGAGGTGCTCATCCCGATCCAGGCCGAGTACTACGCCCTCGAGGGCCTCTCCCAGCTGCTCAAGAACGTGCAGATGATCCAGAAGCACCTGAACCCGCGTCTCCAGGTGAGCACCATCCTGCTGACGATGTTCGATGCGCGGACCAACCTCGCCGTGCAGGTGGCGGAGGAGGTCCGGACGCACTTCCCGGAGCAGCTGCTGAACACCGCGATCCCCCGCAACGTCCGCATCTCCGAGGCCCCCAGCTATCAGCAGACGGTGCTGACCTACGACCCGGCCTCGGCCGGCGCCGTGGCGTACCGGGAGGCGGCCGCGGAGATCGCGGGCCGCGGTGCCCCGTCCGTGAAGGGCTGACGCGCAGGCGGTCCGCTGCTGTGGTCGCCGGATGGCGCTGCTGACGACGAAGCCCGCCGGAGGGAGCGATCCCCGGCGGGCTTCGTCGTGAGTGAGCGTGGCCCGGAAGATGGGGGGTGAAAAGACAAGCGGAAACGCTGGGCATATCGGAAGTTCGTGTTTCACGTGAAACGACCTTCTCTGAGGGTGCGAGCGTGGTGCCGCCGCGGCGGGACGATGGGGAGGGGTGCCCGTAGTGGACCGCTCCCGTCTGTCCCGCTCCCCTCTCCTCCCCTGGGCCGAGCCCTCTGCCGCTCCGTTGTGGGCGGGGCGCATCTGTCGCCAGGGGGGGCAGCCGGGGGCGACGACGCACGAAGTCACGGGGAGGACGGTTTCGCCCTGGGGCGGGACCGCGGCTGTGATGGCCGGCCGGCGGCGCACCGTGCGTTGAGGTGCGCCTCGGGAGCTGCGCGGTTTGTGGGGAACGTCCTGGCCTGCGGGTGCGGACGTGCAGGGCATGGCCCGTCCCTGCCCCCCAGGCGGGCTCGTGGCAGCCCCGAGAATGCAGCCGTCGAGCAGGCCGGGTGCCGTGGCTGGGTGCCCCCTCCCCCATGTCAGACCTCCTCGCCGTCGGTGACGTGCAGGAAATCGGGGGCCAGAGCGGAGCACGAGTCAGCCTGCCGTCGCGGGGGTGCGCGGCCGGTCTGTCAGTCAGCGTGTGCGAGAGGAGACGTCAGCGGCGAGGGGGTCTGCTGTGATTCGTCTGAGTTGGAGGGGCCGATTGGCGGCGCCTGCAGGACAGTTCTGCTGTGCATTCCTGTGTGCGGAGAAAGAGAGCCTCCGGTGAGGAAGAGCGGTCGTGTGCCCCCAATGTATACAGAGACAAGTGGTTGAACTGGCCAACAGGCGTCTTGACGTGGTCACCAGCGAACGTCGATGTTGATATGTGGACAACATCTGTGGACAGGGGACGTCTAAGGTGTGCGGCCGTAGATGCCTCTGCGGTGTTGATGAGCCCTGCTCAGTCTCCTGTAGCGTCTGACGGCTGGGCACGGGGACGGCGTGTGAATGGTGACTTCGGTGGAGGCCCCCCGGGGAGCCCGCGGCGGCTCCGTGCGGGATGGGGCGGGCCGTGTGGTTCTGTCGCTTGCAGCGACGTGGGAACCAGGGCGTCGAGTAATCGGCCGGTCGCCGGGGGTTTCACGTGAAACACGGTGGTTCCGCGCTCACCTAGCGTCGATCCCTGACCGCAGCTGTCCGCGGATGGAGGCATTGAAGACCCAGTTTCCCCACGAGGCGGTCCTGAAACTTTGATGGGCGGCCTCAGCTGACAGGACGGATGGAGTCAGTGGGTGGGGTGGAGCGCCGGCCGCGTCACTGTACTGCCGCCCGTGACATCGGCGACCACATCGAGCAGTACTGTCAACGGCGGAAGTGGATGCTCGCTGCCCCGACATGCGACCCGCGACCCGGCGTTCCCTCCCAGCCGTTTCACGTGAAACTGAACGACCGGTGATTGGGGCTCACTAGATCGAGCCAGTACCATCAGCGACGCGGCAAGTCTGAACCTCTCAAGATATAGAGGACCCTGCGCACGCCGGTCTCGGAGTGCGACCCGCTGGTGGGCGAGCTTCCATGGATGCGCGCGCGGTCGAATCTTCGAACGATACGTTTCACGTGAAACGAGCTCCGGGACAAAGGGCCGTGCCGCGAGGTCACCACCTCGGGCAATCCAGGGAGCACACGATCCGTGCCGGGAGCGAGCTGACTGAGAATGGCGCAGGAATGTGGCGCTGACTTGCGGGTGAGCGAGCACGTGGCCCACCCGAACTCATGTCGTACTTGGATGACAGACTCGTCCGTGTTTCACGTGAAACGCGGATGGTGAAGCAGCGTTCAATTCGTGAGCTGCGCGGGTGTGAGGAAGCACTGACGGCGAAGCGACGAGCAGGCCGAGCTCATCCGTTCGGCGATTCGAGTGTTCACATCACACCGCGGGGAAGTGGGACGAGTGCTTCGCTGCTGGTCCGCCATTGCGCGTCCGATGAAGCACATCATCATGCGGGTAGCCAGCGATCTGAGTACCGTCCGCACGGAGGGCTGATCGGCCCGGGAGTACATGAAAAACAAACTGAACAGCCGTGATTCTGATACCGTCCGCTCGTCGACGCGGGCTCGCGTTTCATGTGAAACGAGTGAACTTCGAGAGGGAACACGAGGAGGTCTTGAGGATTGCAGCGGCACCCTTCCGAAGCGCCCCCACTATGAGTGTTCCACGTGAAACACTCACGCTCGCGGCAGGTGCTGTCCGCGCGCCCACATCCTGCCGTCCGGGCCCAATACGGACGTCTCACCCCAGAACCGAGGCCCGAACCTCGCCGCGCCCCTTGCACGTGTCAGGCCCTCGCGCGCCCCCCGGCGGTCAGGGCCAGAGCACCTTGAGAAGTGTCTTCCCGCCGCCCGGGACCATCGAGACCAGGCCGCTCACCTACACTGATCCCAGACCCACTCACTGCAGGAGGACCCGTTGAAGACGAGCCGTCGAGGAGGCCTGGGGCGAGGCCTCGGCGCCCTGATCCAGAGCACTGTAGAAGCCCCGGAAGAGAACGCCGAGGCCACCTCCCCGAAGGACTCTGCGGTGCCGGTGAAGAGCGGCCCGAAGGCTGCCGCGGCAGCGGAGGCCACCACGACATCGACGCGGAGCACCGCGACGACCGAGACGCCAGGGGGGTCCAACGAGCCCGCCCCGTCGGCCTCGCAGCGGAAGACCGCGGGCCGAACGACACAGGCCGGGAAATCAACGGCTGCGACTGGCAGGAACGCCACGTCCGCCACGAAGGCAGGGCCCACCTCGTCGAAGCGTGCCTCGCGACCCGCGCAGCGTCCCGTCGACGTGTTCTTCTCCGCAGAGTCCGAGGATGCACCCGCGGCGCGGCCGACCAAGGGGCGTCCGGCCATGCCGACGGTGAAGGCGCCCAGCAAGCGTGCCACCTCCGCGACGTCGTCGAGGAAGGAACCGGGGGACTCGAGCGTTGAGTCCGCCGCGACCGAGGGGACCGTGTCCGCGGACATCGCGGTCCTGCGGGAGATCCCGGTGGGGGACATCCACCCCAACCCGCGGCAGCCGCGTGAGGTGTTCGACGAGGACCACATGGCGGAACTGGTCACCTCGATCCGCGAGGTCGGCATCCTGCAGCCGATCGTCGTGCGCGAGGTGGACGGCCCCACCCCCCATGAGCTGATCATGGGAGAGCGCCGGTGGCGCGCCACCCAGAAGGCCGGCCTGGACACCATCCCGGCGATCGTCCGCCAGACCCCGGACCAGGACCTCCTGCGGGATGCTCTGCTGGAGAACCTGCACCGCTCCCAGCTGAACCCGCTCGAAGAGGCCGCCGCCTACCAGCAGCTCATGGAGGACTTCGCCTGCACGCAGGAGGAACTGTCCCAGCGCATCGGCCGCTCTCGTCCGCAGATCTCCAACACGCTGCGGCTGCTCAAGCTGCCGCCCCTCGTGCAGCGCCGCGTGGCCGCCGGCACGCTCTCGGCCGGCCATGCGCGTGCGCTGCTCGGTCTCACGGACCCGTCGGACATGGAGCGTCTGGCGCAGCGGATCCAGTCGGAGGGCTTGTCCGTCCGGTCCACGGAGGAGGCGGTCGCGCAGCTGCAGGGCGGGCTCCGGCCGGGCCGCACGCCGCGGCGCAGCACGGACGACGCCCGCCACGAGCGCCTGGACCACTACGCCACCGCGCTCACCAGCCGCCTGGACACCGCCGTGAAGATCACCCTCGGCGCGCGCAAGGGCCGCATCGCCATCGACTTCACCACCGTGGAGGACCTGAACCGCATCATGGACCTCATCCAGGGCGGTCAGGACGGCAAGGGGAAGGGCAAGAAGTCCTGATCCGGAGTTCCCGCGGACGGCGTCCACGGGCACCCGCCGCTGGTCCTGAAGATCAACGCACGACGGCCCCGTCACCCTCTGGGGTGACGGGGCCGTCGTGGTGAGTGGGGGAGGGGCTCAGCCGAGCAGGGCCGAGAACTCCTTCTCCAGCGCGGCCTTGGGCTTGGCGCCCACGGACTCGGCGACCTTCTCGCCGTTCTGGAAGCCCACGACGAGCGGGATGGAGGTGACGCCGTAACGCGCGGCGATGGCCGGGTTCTCGTCCACGTTGAGCTTGGCGATCACGGCCTTGCCCTCGTGCTCCACGGCCATGTCCTCCAGGACGGGTCCGAGCATGCGGCACGGGCCGCACCACTCGGCCCAGAAGTCCACGAGGACGGGCAGCTCGGACTGGAGGACCTTCTGGTCGAAGTCGGCGTCGGTGACGGTGATGGTGCTCATGGCAGCCTCCTGGGGTTTGTTCTGTGTCTGACGAGGGTGGACAGGGGTGTTATCGACATGATTCATGACGCTCCGTCAGGGGTCATGAGTCAGTGGCTCATGCCGGGTTCGCGTCCGACTCCGGGCCGGCCGGCGCGGCCTCCTCCACATCGGCCACGGTCGCGAGGTAGTGCTCCACGTCCTGGGCGGCCACGCAGCCCGAGCCGGCGGCGGTGACGGCCTGGCGGTAGGTGTGGTCCGTGACGTCGCCGGCGGCGAAGACGCCCGGCTGGGAGGTCCGCGAGGACGGATGGTCGATGCGGATCGTGCCGTGCTCCGTGAGCTCCACCTGGCCCTGCACCAGGTCCGTGCGCGGGTCCTGGCCGATGGCGACGAACAGGCCGGTCACGTCCAGCGTGGACGCCTCGCCGGTGCGGGTGTCCCGCAGGCGGAGGGTGTTGACCTTGTCGTCACCCGTCACCTCCGTGACCTCGGTGTTCCAGCGGAACTCGATCTTCTCGTTCTCCATGGCCCGGTGGGCCATCACCTTGGAGGCGCGCAGCTCGTCCTTGCGGACCAGCACGGTCACCTTGGACGCGAACTTCGTGAGGAACAGGGCCTCCTCCATGGCGGAGTCGCCGCCGCCCACGACCGCGATCTCCTGCTCGCGGAAGAAGAAGCCGTCGCACGTGGCGCACCAGCTGACGCCGTGGCCGGAGAGGCGCTCCTCGCCGGGAACGCCGAGCTTCCGGTAGGCGGAGCCGGTCGTGAGGATGACCGCGTGGGTGCGCAGCTGGGTGCCGTCGCCGAGCGTGAGCACCTTGGGGTTCGACGTCAGGTCGGCCTGCACGACGTCGTCGTAGACCACCTCCGTGTTGAACCGGCGGGCCTGGGCCTCGAGGTTCGCCATCAGCTCGGGCCCCTGCACACCCTCCGGGAAGCCCGGGAAGTTCTCCACCTCGGTGGTGTTCATCAGCTCGCCGCCCGCGGTCACCGCCCCGGCCACCAGGACCGGGGAGAGCTCGGCGCGGGCGGTGTAGATCGCCGCGGTGTATCCGGCGGGGCCGGATCCGACGATCACGACGTTGTGGACGCTCTGGTCCTGGGCGGTGGGGGCCACGGGTTCCTCCAGTGGATCGGGGTGGTGGACGCTCCTCCAGGACAACGGCGGAGCCACGGGCGGGTATTCCGCGGTGCCGGGGCCGCGGTGCGACGACGTCCGGCGACGGCGGCCGGAAGGTCCGGCGCGCCGTCGCCCGGGCGCGGGGTCAGCGGACGGCGATCTCGCCGAGGCGCAGGCCGAACGGGAGGTCCGACGTCGTGCCCTCCAGCTGGGGCAGCGAGGTGAGGCTGACGATCACGTACTCGGCCTCGGCCTCGGTGCCCTCGAACGGCACGGGGATGGAGACGGTGTCCTGGTCGAAGGTGCCGTTGCCGATCTCCTTGGCGTTCGCGCCCTCGGGGGAGTCGGCGATGTAGGCGAACCAGGCGCCACCGGTGGCCCCCGTGCTCTGCAGGGTCACCTCGTTCACCTCGGTGCGCTCCTCGAGCTGGACCACGAGGTTCATGCTCTCCACATAGCCGCCGAAGTTCGGCCGTGCGTAGGCGAAGGTGCGCCACACGGTGGTGGGGTCGCCGTCGATGAGGTTGCTCAGGTCCGCGTCGTGCTCGGCCTCGTGCTCCGGCAGGTCCGGCACCGAGCGCAGGGCCTGGACGGGCTGCGGGGCGGCCGCGGCGCTCTCGCTGGACGGGGTGGGGGAGGGGCTGGTGCTCTCCGACGGCGACGGGGTGTCCGATGCGGACTCGGACGACGCAGACTCAGACTCGGACGACGCGGCCTGCGGCGCCGGCCCGCCGCGCAGGTTCTGGGCCAGCAGCACCCCGCCCACGACGAGTGCGGCCAGCAGGCCGAGCACGAGGAGCAGGGCCAGCGGACCGCCGCCGCGCGTGCGGCCGTGGCCGTCGCCCGGGTCGGCCACCGTGGCGCCGTCGCCGCCCCCGGTGGTGGCCGGGGCGGCCTGGGCATCCGGAGCCGCGGCGGCGGCCGTCGAACCGGCAGCCGCCGCGCCTGCTGCCGTTGCGACCCCGGCCCCGGCAGCCACCGGCGCCGCCGTGCCGCGGGACTCCTCGTGGGCGGTCGGCGCGGACTCGGCCACGATCGCTCGGCGGGGGACGGGGCGCTGGCGCCGCACGGGGATCGCCTCGGTGTCCGGGGCGACCGGCTCCGGCGGGTCGGTCTTCTCGGCCGCCACGGACTCGACGGGCTCGGTGGGCGGCGTGGCCCCGTCGGCATCGGCATCCGGGGCCTGCGCGGCGGCGGCCCCCGCCGCGACGGCCGGGAGTGCGGCGGTGCCCGCCTGGGCCTCGCGCTCCGCGGCCTCGCGTTCCTGGGCCGCGCGCTTCTCAGCCTCGCGCTCCGCGGCCTCCCGGGCCCGCTCCTCCTCGGCACGACGGCGGGCCTCGGCCCGGCGCTCGAGCTCGCGGCGCTCGGCCTCCTCCCGCTCCGCGGCCAGCCGGGCCTGCTCGGCCTCCCGCTCGCGCGCGGCCCGCTCCTCAGCCTCCTGCTCCGCCTGGCGACGGGCGCGCTCGGCCTCGGCGCGGCGCTCCTCCTCGGCACGCTCCTCCGCCTCCCGACGTTCGCGTTCTGCGCGTTCGGCGGCTTCCTTGCGCTCCCGCTCGGCCCGCTCCGCGGCCTCCCGTTCGGCGCGGGCCTTCTCCTCGGCCTCCTTGCGCTCGCGTTCTGCGCGCTCGGCGGCCTCCTTGCGCTCCCGCTCGGCGCGCTCGGCGGCCTCCTTGCGCTCCCGCTCGGCGCGCTCGGCGGCCTCCCGCTCCGCCCGCTCGCGCTCCTCCTGCTGCTTCCGGGTGGCGGCGTCCGCCGCGGCCAGGGCCGACGCCCCGGCGGCCGCCTTCGCCGCGGTGCCGTCGGAGGGACGGACCCGCTCGGCGAGGCGCTCGGAGAGGCGGTTCAGGAACCCGGGACGACGCTGGGCCTCGTCCTCGTCCGCGCGGAGCCGGCGGTCGAGGTCGGTGTAGTACGCCTCGTCGTCGTCGTAGGCGTGGGGGTCTCCGGTCCGCGACTCGCCGAACAGCTCGGAGCCGAGGCTGTCCGTCTGGAACGGCTCCACGTACAGCTCCTGCGGGTACGCCAGACCCAGCAGGACGTCCGGGTCGGGGTCCCCGCCGGCGATCAGGTACGTGCGGCCCTCCGACAGGCCCAGGTCGAGCACCTGCACGTCGTCGGTGCGCTCGCCCGTGGCCAGCTCCCGCGCGGACGAGGCCACCTGCGTGGCGTTCTCACGTGAGGCCACGAGCACGGTGACGCGGCGGTTGAGCACCTGGTCCGTGCCCAGGAACACCATGTCCTGGTCCGCGGACGTCACCACGTGCTGGGTGATGCGATAGCGGCCGCCCAGGACGGCGCCGACGGCGATGGGCTGGGGCACGGGCTCTTCTCCTGACGACGGGGTCGGAATCCGATGATACGTGGCGTGGCCGTCGCGGCCAGAGATCAGCCGACGCGCAGCAGACGACCCAGCGCCGGCACGCGGGCGACGAGCGGCCGGAGGGCGTCGTCCAGCTCGGGGAACCGCATGGCCCGCAGCACCATCAGGTACACCGGACCCATCGCCACGGCCGCCACCGCGCACGTGAGCAGCGCCGTCCCGATGGAGTTCCACGCGAACCCGCCGGTGTACCCGCCCAGCAGCCACACGACGACCGCGCCCGCGGCCGCCGCGGCCAGCGCGGCCAGGCCGGTCTGGACGTGGGCACGCAGCACGGATGCGAGGCCGTAGTCCCCGAACCGGCGCACGGTGAGCACATGGGTCAGGACGAACTGGTACACGTACGAGACGGACGAGGCGACCGCGACCCACAGGGCCATGGACCACAGCGGCAGCAGCATCGCGCCCGCCCACGAGAGCAGCAGCATCAGGAGCGAGCCGCTGACCTGGACCACCATCGGCACCTTGGCGTCCTCGGCGGCGTAGAACACGCGCAGCAGGTAGAAGGAGCCCGAGCGGAACGGGATGGACAGCGCCAGCGCGAGCAGGACCGAGCCCACCGCGACGCCGGCCACCATCGCCGTCTCGGCCGTCGAGCCGAAGACGCGGCCCAGGGGGCCCGCCAGGACCACCACGCCGGCGAGGCAGAACATCAGCGGCACGGTGAACGCGCGCAGACCCTGCGCCGTCGTGCGCCGCACCGCGGACATGTCCTGGCGGCCCATGGCGCGGGCCAACCGGTTGAAGAGCACGGTGGCCAGGGAGAGCACGAACACCGAATGGGGCAGCACGGCCATCAGCATCGCCATGTTGTACGCGGCCACACCGGGGATGGCCGCCTGCGCCATCTCGGCGCTCCAGGTCTCCGTGCCGGGGATGCGCAGCTCGCCGCGGTCGCGGGCCTCCGTGGCGGAGGTGACGTACCGCTGGCACAGCAGGAGCACCACGTTCGTGGCGACCATCGTGATCAGGGTGTACCCGGCGATCCGGCCGGTGTCCCGCAGGCCGATGCCCTTCCAGCCGAACCGCGGGCGCAGACCCAGGCCGAGCCCGCGCAGCGGCAGGAAGAGGATCACGGCCTGCAGCACGACGCCCAGGGTGTGGCCGCCGGCCAGCACGACCGTCTGTGCGCTCGTCCACCCGGCGAGGTCGTCCCCGGCCCGGTACGCCCCGAACATGCCCAGGTACAGCACGATCGCGCCGATCGCGACGACGTTGTTCAGCACCGGCGCCCACATGTAGGCGCCGAAGCGCCCGTTGGCGTTGAGCACCTGCCCCACCAGCGCGTACATGCCGTAGAAGAACACCTGGGGCAGACACCACAGGGCGAACACGGTGGCCATCTCGAGCTTCTCCGGCGACCAGCCGCGGGTCAGGGCCGTCATGAGCGGGGCTGCCGCCAGCATGACCACCACCGTGCCGGCGAGCATCACGAGCGTGCCGAGCGTCATCAGGCGGGAGGTGTAGTCCGCGCCCCGGTCGGCGTCGCGGGCGTGCTTGATCAGCTGCGGCACGAGCACGACGTTGAACACGCCGCCCACCAGGAGCAGGTAGATCACGTTCGGCAGGGAGTTGGCGATCTCGAAGATGTCGGCCATGTCCGCGGACAGGCCGATCGCCACCGTCACCAGCGTCGCACGGACGAGGCCCAGCACGCGGGAGAGGAGCGTGCCGGAGGCCATGATCGCGGTGGACCGGCCGGCGCGGCGCTCGCCCTCGGGGGTCTCGTCCGCGGGGTCCACGGCGGCCGGATCCGTGGCGGGGGCGGGGTCCGTCGTCGTCGGCTCCTCGTCGGCGACGCCGGCGTGGGCGGGGTCCTGCGCTCGGCGCGGGGCGGGTCTGCTGCTCAAGGGTCACCCAATCGTGGTCGGAAGGCCCCGTGCCGGGGGCGGTGGATCAGGGGCGGGGGCCCCGGGCACCGCCCGGGGGGAAGTGCTGGTCGACCACCTGGCGGGCCAGGTCGACGATCCGGCGCTCGTTGGCGAAGGAGAGGCGGCGCGCGACGTCCTCGAGGCGCACCCATGCGACGTCCACGGCCTCGTGGTCCGGGTCGTTCTCCGTGGTCAGCTCGCCGCCCGTGGCGCGCAGCAGGAAGTGGTGCACGGTCTTGTGGACGCGGTGCCGGGCGACCGTGAACCAATAGTCGATCGCGCCGAGCGGCTCGAGGATGTGGCCGGCGATCCCGGTCTCCTCCTCCACCTCGCGCACGGCCGCTTGCCGGTGGTCCTCCTCGCCCTCGGGATGGCCCTTGGGCAGGCACCACTCGAGCCGGCCACCGCGGTTGTAGCGGGCGATCACGGCCACCTCGAGGCCGCCGTCATGCTCGCGGACGATGACGCCGCCGGCGGAGACCTCCTCCACCGTGGGCAGGGAGGCGGCTGCGGCGGAACGGGGTCCCGCGGGGGCCGGGGTGACGGGGCGCAGAGGCGGCTGCGGCCGGCGACGCCACGCCCCCAGCGCGGAGGGCAGGGGGGCGCCCCGGTGCGCGGAGGGATCGGGGCGGGTCATGCCGTCAACTCTAGCCCGGCCCGCGCGGGCCCGTGCCGGGACCGTCTGGCACCCTTGTAGGCATCATGGATCTGACCACCGCCACCCACGCGCTGCCCCCCGGCTTCCCCGCGGACGCCACCCTGCCCGCCGTCGTCGTGGAGCTGGGGCGGAGGTTCGAGGCCGCCGGCCACGAGCTCTCCCTGGTGGGCGGCCCGGTCCGCGACCTCTTCCTGGGACGGCCGTCGCCGGACCTGGACTTCACCACGGACGCCGACCCGGACGCGTCCGAGGCCGTCGGCGCCGGCTGGGCGGACGCCACGTGGGACGTGGGACGGCGGTTCGGGACCATCGGCTTCCGCAAGGCCGGCTGGCAGCTCGAGGTCACCACCTACCGGGCCGAGCAGTACGACCCGGCCAGCCGCAAGCCGCAGGTGGCCTTCGGCGACAGCCTCGAGGACGACCTGCTGCGCCGCGACTTCACCGTCAACGCCATGGCCCTGCGCCTGCCCGCCCTCGAGCTCGTGGACCCCTTCGGCGGCATGCGGGACCTGCACGCCGGCGTGCTGCGCACCCCCGGCACCCCTGAGGACTCCTTCTCCGACGACCCGCTGCGCATGATGCGCGCCGCCCGCTTCGCCTCCCAGCTCGGCTTCGCCGTGGCCCCCGAGGTGGAGCAGGCCATGACCGCGATGGCCGAGCGGATCACGATCATCTCCGCCGAACGCGTCCGCGAGGAGCTCGTCAAGCTCGTGTGCGGTGCGCACCCGCGCGCCGGCCTCGACCTGCTCGTGCGCACCGGCCTGGCCGACCACGTCCTGCCCGAGCTGCCCGCCCTGCAGCTCGAGTCGGACGAGCACCACCGCCACAAGGACGTCTACGCCCACTCCCTGACCGTGCTGGAGCAGGCCATGGAGCTGGAGGGCGAGTACGCGCCGTCGACCCCCGACCCCGTGCTGCGCCTGGCGGCGCTGCTGCACGACGTCGGCAAGCCGGCCACGCGCCGCTTCGAGAAGGGCGGGGCCGTCACCTTCCGGCACCACGAGACCGTGGGCGCCAAGCTCGTCCGCAAGCGGCTGCGCGCCCTGAAGTTCGACAACGACACGATCAAGGCGGTGGCCCGCCTGGTGGAGCTGCACATGCGGTTCTACGGCTACGGCGACGCCGGCTGGACCGACTCCGCCGTCCGCCGGTACGCCCACGACGCCGGCGACCTGCTGCCCCGCCTGCACGCGCTGACCCGCTCGGACGTGACCACCCGCAACCGGCGCAAGGCCGAGCGGCTGGCCCACGCGTACGACGACCTCGAGCGGCGCATCGCCGAGATCACCGAGGCCGAGGAGCTCGCCGCCGTGCGGCCGGACCTGGACGGGCAGCAGATCATGGCGCTGCTGGGGATCCGCCCGGGCCCGGTGGTGGGCCGGGCGTACACCCACCTGCTCGAGTGGCGCCTGGACGAGGGGCCGCACGAGCCGGCCGAGGCCGAGGCGGAGCTGCGGCGCTGGTGGGCCGAGCAGCCGGAGGCCCAGCAGGACTGAGGCGGCGCGGCGGACCTTCCACCCGTCGTCGGGCCGGGACCACACTGGCCGCATGGCTGAGAAGAAGACCGAGAAGAACGGCGCCCCCATGGGCCCCGGCACCTCCAACATCAAGGACCCCGAGGTCTACGAGGCGCTGCGCCGCGAGGGCGCGAGCGAGGAGAAGGCCGCGCGGATCGCCAACGCGTCCGCCCGGGACGGCCGGGACGAGGTCGCCGAGCGCGGCGGCGAGGCCGGCTCCTACGAGGATTGGACCAAGGACGAGCTCGCGAAGCGGGCCCGCGAGCTCGACATCGAGGGCCGCTCCACCATGACCAAGGACGAGCTCATCGAGGCGCTGCGGAACCACTGACCGGCGCCCGCCCCCCGCTTCCGGGGCGGAAACCGGTGCTTTGGGAGCGGAATACCGCCGGAAACCGCCCCCAACGCGGTGGGGCGGGTGGGGATAGCCGGAGGCTTTGGCCCATCCAGGTCCGGATGGGATGATCGACCGCTATGAGTTCCGACCAGCGCACCGCGTCCGCGCCCCGCCATGCCCTGCCGCCCCAGGACGGCGTGCCCGCCGTCAAGGTCGGCACGCGGGTCAGTCGCGGCCCGGGCCGGGTGACCGCCCTCGACGGGCTGCGGGGGATCGCGGTGCTCGCCGTGCTCGTCTTCCACGCCTGGCCCACCTTCCTGCGCGGCGGGTTCGTGGGTGTGGACATGTTCTTCGTGCTCTCCGGCTTCCTCATCACCACCGGCCTGGTCCGTGGTGTGGACGCGGGCCGGGGCGTGGCGCTGGGCACCTTCTGGATGAAGCGCGTCCGACGCCTCATCCCGGCCATGCTGATGGCGCTCGTGGGCACCACCGCGCTCGCGTGGCTGGCGGTGGACGAGTTCCCCGCGGGCCTGGGTCGCCAATGGTTCGGCGCCCTGACCTACACCAGCAACTGGGTGATGATCCTCGAGGGCGGGGACTACTTCAACCGCGCCTCGCCGCCTCTGTTCGAGCACCTGTGGTCCCTGGCGATCGAGGAGCAGTTCTACATCCTCTGGCCCCTGCTCCTCTGGGGGCTGCTCCTGCTCACCTGGCCGCCGCGCAGCACGGTGAACTCGGGGCGGGTGGCGGACCGACGTCGTATCCTCGCGGTCGCGGTCGCGGCCGTGGCCTCCGCGGCGTGGATGGCCTGGGGCTCGTGGCACGGGTTCGAGCAGGCCCGCCTCTACTTCGGCACGGACACCCACGCCTTCGGCCTGCTGTTCGGCGCGTGCGTGGCGATCGGCCTGGCCCATGTGCCCCGGCCCGAGCACGGCGGCCCCGAGCCGCGGACCTCGGCCACGCGGGTGGCTGTCGCGTGGGGCGCCGTCGCGGTGCTCGCGGCGGGCTTCGCCCTGGTCGACGGCGGCCACGCGAGCACGTACCGCGGAGTGCTGGCGGGCCTGTCCGCCGTCGTCGCGTTCATCGTCTGGCACGTGGTGCAGGGCGACCGGCGCGACTCGCTCTCTCGCGCGCTGGGCAACGGGTTCCTGCGCTGGTGGGGGCGCCGCTCCTACGCCGCGTACCTGTGGCACTGGCCGCTGCTCGTGATCATGCGCGTGATGGTGCCCGTGGACGCCCCCGGGTGGGTCGAGCCCGTGGCCGCCGGCGCGATCCTGCTGCTGACCGCCCTGATCGCCGACCTGAGCACCCGGCTGATCGAGGAGCCCATCCTCCACGAGGGGTTCAGGGGTGCCTTCGGTCGCTGGGGCGCAGCCGCTCGGCGGGCGTTCACGGGCGGGGCCGGGCCGATCGGCCAGCTCGCGGCCGCCGCCACGGCGCTGGGGCTCGTGGCCGTCCCCGCGGCGGCCGTGGCCGCCGTGGTGCATTCGCCCGCGCAGACTCAGCTCGAGCAGGACATCGCCCAGGCGGAGGAGTCCCTCAAGGCCGCCGAGGCGGCGCAGCAGGCGGCCCGCGAGTCCCGCGCGGCGGAGCAGTCGAAGCGGGCCGAGGCGTCGGCCTCGGCCTCGCCCGGCTCGGCCGCCCCCGGGGACGCGGAGGGCTCCGCCGGCGCGACGTCCTCGCCCGGGTCGTCCGCCGAGCCGTCCGGGCTCGGGCTCGGCGACCCGGCCGTCACGCGCCCCACGTACTCCAAGGAGCAGCTCACCGCGGCCCTGCCGCCGTCCGAGCTCGGCACGGACGTCACCCTGATCGGCGACTCCGTCTCGCTCTCGGCCGCGCCCACGCTCATGGAGGAGCTGCCGGGGATGCTGCTCGAGGCGGAGGTGGGCTACCAGATCTGGGACGCCGCGGACGAGCTCGAGAAGCTCAAGGCGGACGGCCAGCTGAGCGACGTCGTCGTGGTGGCCCTGGGCGCCAACGGCACCACCCATCGGGGCGACTGGGAGAAGATCCTGGCGGCCGTCGGCGAGGACCGGCTGCTCGTGCTCGTGGTGCCGCACGGCCCGATGGACTGGATCGCGGACGTGCAGGTGCAGATGGCGGCGCAGGCCAAGGCCCACCCGGACCGGATCGTCCTGGCGGACTGGGACGCCGCGGCGAAGCAGCACGTCACGGACTTCTCCGCCGACGGCGTGCACCCCCGCGCCGACGGCCAGGCCATGTACGCCCAGCTCGTCCGGCTCACCATCGAGGACCGGCTCGGCGCGCGGCGCTGAGCGCGGTGGCCGGGGCGGCACGCGCCCCCACGACGACGCCGGCCCGTCACCTCCACGGGGAAGGTGACGGGCCGGCGTCGTGCACGGTCCGCGGGGACCGGGCTCGTCAGCGCTCGATGTCGCCGCGGATGAAGGCCTCCACAAGCTCGTGCGCCGCGTCGTCGTTGTGCTGCACGGGCGGGGACTTCATGAAGTAGGACGAGGCCGAGAGGATCGGCCCGCCGATGCCGCGGTCCAGGGCGATCTTCGCGGCGCGCACGGCGTCGATGATCACGCCGGCCGAGTTGGGGGAGTCCCACACCTCGAGCTTGTACTCGAGCGAGACGGGGGCGTCGCCGAAGTTGCGGCCCTCGAGGCGCACGAACGCCCACTTGCGGTCGTCGAGCCAGGCCACGTAGTCGGACGGGCCGATGTGCACGTCCTTCTCGCCCAGCTGCGCGGAGGTGTTGGAGGTGACGGCCTGCGTCTTGGAGATCTTCTTGGACTCCAGGCGCTCGCGCTCGAGCATGTTCTTGAAGTCCATGTTGCCGCCCACGTTGAGCTGGTAGGTGCGGTCCAGGGTGACGCCGCGGTCCTGGAACAGCTTGGCCATCACGCGGTGGGTGATGGTGGCGCCGATCTGGGACTTGATGTCGTCGCCCACGATCGGCACGCCCGCGGCGGTGAACTTCTCGGCCCACTCCGGGGTGCCGGCGATGAACACGGGCAGGGCGTTCACGAACGCGACGCCGGCGTCGATCGCGGCCTGGGCGTAGTGCTCGGTGGCCCGCTGCGAGCCGACGGGCAGGTAGCAGACCAGCACGTCCACCTTCGCGTCGCGGAGGGCCTGGGCCACGTCCACGGGCTCGACGTCCGACTCCTCGATGGTCTCGGCGTAGTACTTGCCGAGGCCGTCCAGGGTGGGGCCGCGCTGGACGGTGACGTCCGCGTGGGGCACGTCCGCGATCTTGATGGTGTTGTTCTCGGAGGCGGTGATGGCCTCGGACAGGTCCAGGCCGACCTTCTTCGCGTCCACGTCGAACGCGGCCACGAACTCGAGGTCGGACACGTGGTAGTCGCCGAACTGCACGTGCATCAGGCCCGGGACCGTGTCCGTGGCCTTCGCCTCGCGGTAGTACTCCACGCCCTGGATGAGGGATGTTGCGCAGTTGCCCACGCCGGCGATGGCGACGCGGATGGGGTTGGTGGCCACGGTCTGGTTCTCTCCTCGACTGTCCGGAACGGGTGCGGGCACGCGGCGCGCGCAGGGGGGCCCACACCGTCCGGCGGGGCGCTCACCCGGGGATCAACCACGCCAGTCTACGACCGACGACGGCGGCCCCGCCCGTCCGGTGTCCGGGCGGCTTCCTAGGATGGGGGCATGAGACCGGCCCCCGCGCACGCCGCGACCCCCAGCGAGCCGCCCACTCACGCCGCGGACGGCGCCCCGAGCGACGCCGTGACCGCCCCGGGCGCCCCCGCCGGGCGTTCCGCTGACAGCGCACCGTCCGGGACCCTGCCCGCCCCCGGCGAGCGCGGCGGCCGCTTCCAGCTCGCCGGCGGCCTCGCGGCGAACGGCCCCGGACGGGGGACCGGCTCCTGGGCCGGGCCCGTGGCGCTGACGGGGCTGCTGGTGGCTCTGGCCGCCGTCGTGACCGTGCTGCAGAAGTCGCCGTGCCTGCTGCACGGCTGGGGCGCCCCGGACGTCTACTACGCGGGCTGCTACTCGGACTGGGCCGCGCTCTACGGCGGGCGCGGGTTCGCGGCGGACCCGTGGGCGCCGTTCCGGGCGGGCTCCACGTTCGAGTACCCCGTGCTGATGTCCGTCGTGGGCTCGGTGGCGGCCTGGATCACGCAGGCGCTGCCGTTCTCGCCGGAGCAGGGCACGGTGGTGTTCTGGCTCGTGAACCTCGGGTTCGTGGTGGTGCTGTGGGCCGTCGTCGCGGTGCTGACCGTCCGGATGGCGGGGCGCCGGTGGACGGACGGGCTCATGGTGGCCGTGGCCCCGGGGATCGTGCTGGCCGGCACCATCAACTGGGACCTGTGGGCCGTGGCCCTGCTGGCGTGCGGCATGTACGCGTGGTCGCGCGGCCGGTCCCTGACGGCGGGGGTGCTGTTCGGCCTCGGCGCGGCCATGAAGCTGTATCCGCTGCTGATCCTGGGGCCGCTGCTGATCCTGGCGGTGCGCTCGCGGCGGTGGCGGCCGTTCCTGCTCGCGGCCGGGGGCACGGTGGCGGCGTGGGCGGCGGTCAACGTGCCGCTCATGGCCGTGAACTTCCAGGCGTGGTCCGTGTTCTTCACCTTCTCCGGCGAGCGCGGGCCGGGCCTGTCCAGCGTGTGGCACGCGTGGGACGTGACCGCCGCGCAGGCCGGGTGGGCGTTCGTGCCGGAGGACTCCCTCACCCTGCTGGCCTACGGGACCTTCGCGGTGTGCTGCCTCGGGATCTTCGTGCTCGGCGTGCGGGTGCGGCACACCCCGCGGCTGGCCCAGCTGACGTTCCTGGTGGTGGCGGCGTTCGTGCTCACCAACAAGGTGTACTCACCGCAGTTCGTGGTCTGGCTGATCCCGCTCCTGGCGCTCGCCCTGCCGCGCTGGCGGGACTTCTGGGTGTGGCAGACGGTGGAGGCGCTGCACTTCTTCGCCGTGTGGATGTACCTGGCCAAGGGGGTGGCCGAGACCCCGCCGCAGCACTCCATGGACGACTCCGTCTACGTGGCCGCGATCCTCGCCCACATCCTCGCGGTGCTGTGGCTGTGCGGGCGCGTCGTGTGGGAGATGCTGCACCCGGCCGAGGACCTCGTGAAGCGCGACCACGGCGGCCACCCGGACGCCGACCCGCTCGCCGGCGCGTACGCCGGCCCGGCCCGGGGGCGCTCAGGCCGGCCGGCCGCGGTTCAGGCGTAGTCCCAGCGGTGGATCGGGCAGTCCGGGGACGACGGCGGCGCGCTCGTCCCCGCCTCGGCGGCGCCGCCCTCGCGGGGCGGCGGCGGACAGACGCACGGCGCCCCGGAGGCGGCCGTGGCCGCCTTCATCTGCTCGCGCCAGATCACGTGGGGGTCGGTGGCCGGGTCCGCGGCCGCGCCGGGGTGCGCCGGACGCGCGGCGCCGTCGTCGTGGGCGGGGGTGCGGGCCGCGTCCCCGTCCCGGGTGAAGCCCATCCGCACGATGGCCCAGCCGCCCACGGTCCACGCCACCAGGAGGAAGACCCCCACGGCGACGGCGATCATGATGTCCACGGCGGGCTCCTCCTGCGCTGACGGGCGGGCGATGCGGCCGGGGCCGCTTTCGGGCCAGGGTAGTCGGACGGGGTGGTGGGGGCGGTACGGTCGGGGCATGACCCCCGTGACCCGTGACACCGTCGCCGAGCTGCACGCCCACCTGCGGGACCTGGCCGAGTTCGTGACCGCCTCGCCCTCCAGCTACCACGCCGCGGAGGAGGTCGCACGCCGCCTGGAGGCCGTGGGCTTCACCCGTCTGGATGAGACGGCCGACTTCCCGGCGGCCCCGGGCGGCTACGTGGTGGTGCGCGACGGCGCGGCGGTGGCCTGGATCGTGCCGATGGGTGCCCGGGCGCTGGGCCGCCACGAGGGTGCTGAGGCGCGCGCGGCCGGGCCGGACGAGGCGGGGCAGAGCGCCGGCGTCGTGCCGGTGTTCCGCGTGCTCGGCGCACACACGGACTCGCCGGGGTTCAAGCTCAAGCCGAACCCGGCCACCGTGACGGCCGACGGCTGGGTGCAGGCCGGCGTCGAGGTGTACGGCGGCCCGCTGCTGAACTCGTGGCTGGACCGTGAGCTGCGGTTCGCCGGGCGTCTCGCCCTCGACGACGGCACGCAGGTGCTCGCCGCGACCGGGCCCGTGGGGCGCATCCCGCAGCTGGCCATCCACCTGGACCGCGAGGTCAACGAGGGGCTGACGTTGAAGCGGCAGCGGCACACGAACCCCGTCGTGGGGGCGCTCGTCCCGCGCGGCGAGGGCGCCGGCGAGGCGGAGGCCGACGGTCTGGCCGCCCGCGTGCCCGGTGACGTGCTGACCGCGCTCGCGGCCGCCGCCGGTGTGGACCCGGCCGCGGTGCGCGGGCACGACGTCGTGGTGGCCGACGCCCAGGCGCCCGGACTCTTCGGGCTGGCGGGCGAGTTCTTCGCGTCGGGCCGGCTGGACAACCTGAGCTCGGTGCACGCGGGCCTCGTGGCGCTCGAGGAGCTGGCGCGCGAGCACGGTGGCGCCGAGGGGGCGATCGCGTACGAGGGGACCGTCGCGGGCGGGGTGGCCGGTGTGGCGGCCGGCGCCCCGGTGATCCCGCTGCTCGCCGCGTTCGACCACGAGGAGCTGGGGTCGGCGTCGCGGTCCGGGGCGGCCGGCCCGCTGCTCGAGGAGGTCATGGGGCGCGTGCTCGAGGCGCTCGGCGTGGCCGGGCAGGGCCGGGCGCGGGCGATCGCGGGGTCCTGGCTGCTGTCCGCGGACGCCGGCCACCTGGTGCACCCGAACTACGCCGAGCGGCACGATCCCGTGAACCACCCGCGCGTGAACCACGGCCCGCTGCTGAAGATCAACGCCAACCAGCGCTACGCCACCGACGCGGGGGGTGAGGCCGCGTTCGCCCGCTGGTGCGGCGTGGCGGGGGTGCCGTTCCAGGAGTTCGTCTCGAACAACGACGTCCCCTGCGGCTCCACCATCGGCCCGATCTCGGCGACCCGCCTGGGCATCCGGACCGTGGACGTGGGCCTGGGCCTGCTGTCCATGCACTCGGCACGCGAGATGTGCGGCGTGCGGGACGTGGAGCACCTGACCGCGGCCGTGCGGGAGTTCTTCCGCGGGGTGTGAGGCTGCGCGTGGGGGGCGTGAGCCAGAGATTTCTGCTCCTGGATGGCCGCGAGCCAGAGATTTCGGTCGTAGAAGCGGCCGGAAAACGACCGAATCATCTGGCTCGCGGACTCGACGCGCGGGAGGTGTCGGCGCGGGAGGCGCCCGCGTGCGTGGGCGCCGCGCCAGTGCCCCTCCCTCGAACTGCTAGGATGGATCAGGTTGTCTGTGTGCCGCCGAAGAGCGCGGAGCATCACACGGACGACGAGCACAGAACCTCCTGCCGCGGAGAGACCGCGGCCGCAAGCCCAGAGGAGGTGGGTTCGCATGCGTGCTTATGAGCTGATGGTGCTGATCGACCCTGAGGTCGACGAGCGCACCGTGGAGCCGACCCTGAAGAAGTACCTCGAGGTCGTCACGAACGCCGGCGGCACCGTCGACAACATCGACGTGTGGGGTCGCCGCAAGACCGCCTACGAGATCCAGAAGAAGTCCGAGGCCATCTACGTGGTCGTCAACTTCCAGTCGGAGCCGGCCGCCACCCAGGAGCTGGACCGTCTGCTGAACCTCAACGAGACGATCCTGCGCACCAAGATCATCCGTCCGGAGGAGCAGAAGATCACCGCTGAGTGATCCTCGTACCGTGTCCGGAGGGTCTGAGAGCATCGGATCAGTCCCCGACGCCCCCACCGGAACCCCGCTGAGCAGTCCCGGATCCCCGGATCCGGTCACTGACCGGCAGAACCCCCGAAGACAGGAGTGACCATGGCAGGCGAGACCGTCATCACCGTGGTCGGCAACCTCACCGCCGACCCGGAGCTGCGCTTCACCCCGAACGGCGCGGCCGTCGCGAACTTCACCGTCGCGTCCACGCCCCGCACGTTCGACCGCCAGACCAACGAGTGGAAGGACGGCGAAGCGCTGTTCCTGCGCTGCTCGGTCTGGCGCGAGGCCGCGGAGAACGTGGCGGAGTCGCTGACCAAGGGCATGCGCGTGATCGTGCAGGGCCGCCTCAGGGCGCGCTCCTACGACGACCGGGACGGCAACCGTCGCACCAGCTGGGAGCTGGACGTGGACGAGGTCGGCCCGGCGCTGCGGTTCGCCACGGCCAAGGTCACCCGCGCCCAGCGCGGCGGTGGCGGCGGCGGTGGCTTCGGCGGCGGTCAGCAGGGGGGCGGCTTCGGCGGCGCCCCGGCCGGCGGCGGCTTCGGGGGGAACAGCGACGGCGGCTTCGGCGGCGCCCAGCAGGGCGGCGGCTGGGGCGGCCAGCAGCAGGGCGGCGGCCAGGCCGCACCGCAGGACCCCTGGTCCGGCGGCGGTGGCGGCGGATGGGACACCCCGTCCTCCAACGAGCCCCCGTTCTGATCCTGCATTGACCGGGCGCGGCCCCCACGGCCGCGACGGACACGGACCACCACGGACCTCTCCGTCCGGGCGCGCGTCGCCCGGAGGGCCGCCCCCGGGCGGCCCATCCCACCCGCGACCCGGCACCGCCGGGCCGCACTGCACACGGCCCCGTGCCCCGCACGGGACGCCGCGTGATCCCATCCCGCAGAACCGTTCTGCGGGCTCCAGAGAACTCTGAAGGAGCACCACGATGGCGAAGGCTGAACTCCGCAAGCCCAAACCGAAGTCCAACCCGCTCAAGGCCGCCAAGATCACCGAGATCGACTACAAGGACGTGGCCCTGCTGCGCAAGTTCATCTCCGACCGCGGGAAGATCCGTGCCCGTCGCGTGACCGGCGTGACCGTCCAGGAGCAGCGCAAGATCGCCCAGGCCGTCAAGAACGCCCGCGAGGTGGCCCTGCTGCCCTACGCCGGCGCCGGCCGCGGCTGATCGAGCGAGCGAAGGAAGGAACACCCAGATGGCAAAGCTCATCCTGACCCAGGAAGTGGCCGGTCTCGGCACCTCCGGTGACGTGGTCGAGGTCAAGAACGGGTACGCCCGCAACTACCTGCTCCCGCGCGGTTTCGCCACCGTGTGGACCAAGGGCGGGGAGAAGCAGGTCGAGTCCCTGCAGAAGGCCCGCGCGGCCCGCGCCGTGGCGAACCTGGAGGACGCGCAGGCCCAGGCCGCGCAGCTCCAGTCCGCCACCGTGCAGCTCGAGCGCACCGCCGGTGCGGAGGGTCGCCTGTTCGGCGCCGTCCAGACCGCCGACGTCGCCGAGGCGATCGAGGCCGCCGGCCTCGGCTCCGTGGACAAGCGCTCGATCACCCTGCCGGCGCACATCAAGTCCGTGGGCAACCACGAGGCCCAGGTCCGCCTGCACGAGGACGTCATCGCGACCGTCCAGCTGCAGGTCGTGGCCGCCAAGGCCAAGAAGTGATCATCCGCTTCTGAGCCCGTCGCGCCCGCGACGCGCACCCGAGGCCCCGGTCCGCTCTTCACGAGCGGGCCGGGGCCTCGTGCCGTGGGGGAACATGGAGGCCATGCCCTCCGCCCCACCGCCCTCCGACCTCGCCGGCTCGACGGCGGCCCCGCGCCCGCCGCTGTGGACGCGCCCGTTCATCCTCGTCAGCGCCACCTACCTGTTCGTGGCGATGATCTTCTACACGCTCATGACCGCGATGGCGCTCTACGCCGTCACGTCCTTCGGCGCGTCGGACGCGGAGGCCGGCGTCGTGGTGGGGGCGTTCGTGCTGGGCGCGGTCCTCACCCGCATGACGACGACGCCCGCCACCTTCGCGTGGGGGCGGCGGCGGGTCCTGCTCGTCGCCTTGGCCTGCTACGTCCTCACGACGGCGGCGTACCTCTGGGCGGACTCCCTGGCCGCACTGACCGCGGTACGCCTGCTCAACGGCATGTGCTTCGGCGCGGCCGGCACCGTGCTGGCCACGGCCGTGCAGCGGATCGTCCCGCCCGTGCGCCGCTCCGAGGGCACCGGCTGGTTCTCCACGTCCATGACGCTCGCGGGCGCCGTCGGGCCGATGGTGGCCCTGCAGCTGAGCACCACCCTCGGCTACGACGCCCTGTTCTGGGCGTGCATCGGCTTCACGGGCATGGCCCTGCTGATCGCCCTGTTCCTGCGCGTGCCCGAGCCGCCGCTGACGGGCCGGTTCCGGCTGCACCGGGCGGACGTGTTCTCCGCGGAGGTGGCGCCGGCGGCGGGCGTGGCCCTGGCCTCCGGGTTCATGTACGGCGGCATCCTCGCGTTCATGGCCACGTTCGCGCAGCAGCAGGGCTACCCGGCGATGGTGCCGAGCCTGTTCTTCCTGCTCTTCGCCGCGGGCACCATCGTGGGCCGCGCCGTCCTGGGCGTGCTGCACGACCGGCACGGGGACAACGCCGTCGTCTACCCGATCCTCGCGGGCATGGCCGTCTCCTACGCGGTGCTGGCGCTGTGGCGGGAGCCGGCGGGCATGCTCGCGGCCGGCGCCCTGCTGGGGCTGACCTACGGGCCCGTGGTGAGCGTGTTCCAGACCATCGCGATCAAGGTGGTCCGGCCCACCGAGATCGGCGTCGCCACGGGCACGTTCTTCCTGCTCCTGGACCTCGGCACCGGCCTCGGCCCCATGGTGCTTGGCGCGGTGGCGGCCGCCGTCGGGATCCCGGTGATGTACCTGCTCTCCGGCGGGGTCGGGATGGCGCTGCTGCTCTACTACCGGCTCGTGCACGGCGGCCGGGCCATCGCCCGGCGCCCGCCCCCGGCCTGAACCGGGCGGCTCCGGCGCGCGGACGGCGCCCCGCCGCTGCTCATGCGTCCCATCCTCCGATGTGCACGAGGGCGTCGCCGCGGTGCACCAGGGGTGCCTCGGTGCGGCCGATGACCACGCCGGTCAGCTCGGCCTTCACGTGCGCGAGGCGGCGGCCGAACGAGTTGTAGAGCGCGCCGATGCGGTCCCCGGCGCTCACGCGTTCGCCGAGGGCGACGTGCAGGTGCACGAGGCCGTCCGCGCGGGCGCGCACCCACGTGGACTGCCACACCAGGTACGGGGCGTCCTGCTCGCCGTCGACGACGTCGGGGTGCACGGCGGCGGTGTCCTCGCCGGTGGCGTCGGTCGCCTCGGGCACGTCCGTGGTCCGCTCCTCGGGGACCTCACCGGGCAGCGGACCGGGGGCGTCGACGACGGCGTCCGGCCCGGGCTCGGTGAGCCCGACGTCCGCGGGGTCCACCATGTCCAGGGCCGCGAGCACGCGCAGGACCCCGTCCACGCCGGGGGCGATCGCGTACTCGTCGAACCGCCAGGCCTCGCCGGCCTCGTAGAGCAGCACGCGCGCGCCGGTCTCGCGGGCCGCGGCGCGCAGGGAGCCGTCCCGCAGGCGGGCGTGGAAGAGCACGGGGGCGCCGAACGCCTCGGCGAGCGCGCGGGTCTGGGGGTCCTCCAGGTCGCACCGGATCTGGGGCAGGTTGGAGCGGCGGTCCGCGCCGGTGTGCAGGTCGATGCCCACCGTGCAGCGGGCGATCACCTCGGTCATCATCAGGTGCGCGATGCGCGAGGCCAGCGAGCCCCGGGCGGAGCCGGGGAAGGAGCGGTTCAGGTCGCGGCGGTCCGGCAGGTAGCGGTCCCCGGCCATCACGCCGAGCACGTTGACGATGGGCACGGCCAGCAGGGTGCCGCGCAGGTGTTTGGGCTGCAGGCGCTCCAGGACGCGGCGGACGATCTCGACGCCGGCCACCTCGTCCCCGTGGATCGCGGCGGAGACCCACACGGTGGGCCCGTCCTCGCGGCCGTGGAGCACGTGCACGGGCAGGGTGACGTCCGCGCCGGTGACGAGCTGGGAGATCGGCAGGGACAGCTCGTGGCGGCGGCCGGCCGCCACCTCGACCCCGCCGAACGCGAAGGGGGCGCGAGCGGGGCGACGGCTCACGCGCGTCCCCGGTTCCGGCGGCGCACGCCGCGCGGCGGCTGCCCGCCCACGTACGAGGCGGCGGGATCCACGAGGAGGCCGCCGGCGGCCAGCGCGGTGCGCCCCACGAGCATGCGGAAGCCCATCTCGTCCCGGTGGGTCAGGGTCACCTCCGCCTCGATCGTGCGGCCGGCCAGGGTCAGCGGCATCACGATGACGACGCGCTCCTGCGCCTCGCCGTTCGAGGAGCGGACCGTGCGCAGGTCGGCCACCGGCAGCTCGGCCGTCCGCGCGTCCGCCGCCGAGGTCTGCCACGGGTGCACCTCGAACCGGACCCACGCGGCGCCGTCGCGGGTGAACCGCTCGATGCCGAAGGCGTGGAGCGCCGAGGTGCGGGCGCCGGTGTCGATCTTGGCCTTGATCCAGGGGGTGTGGGCGGCGGGCAGGCCGACCCATTCGCGCCAGCCCACCAGCCCCGGGCGAGCGGCGCCGTCGTCGGTGGGGGGCACGCCGTGGGGGGCCGGGGCCGTGTGCTTAGATTCAGACACGCCCCTCATCCTCCCAGGAAAGCGGTCATGAAGCTCGCCATCCTCTCCCGTTCCCTGCGCGCCTACTCGACGCAGCGCCTCAAGACCGCGGCGCTCGAGCGCGGCCACCAGGTGAAGGTCCTGGACACCCTGCGCTTCGGCATCGACCTCAGCTCGGACGAGCCCGATCTGATGTTCCGCGGCCGCCCCCTCTCCGGCTACGACGCCGTGCTGCCGCGCATCGGCAACTCGGTGACCTACTTCGGCACCGCCGTGGTGCGCCAGTTCGAGCAGATGGACGTCTACACGCCCAACACGGCCGCCGGGATCATGAACTCGCGGGACAAGCTGCGTGCCACCCAGATCCTCTCCCGCCACGAGATCGACATGCCCGCCACCGTGTTCGTGCGCAACCGCGGCGAGGTCTCCACGGCGATCGACATGGTGGGCGGGGCGCCCGTGGTGATCAAGCTGCTCGAGGGCACCCAGGGCATCGGCGTGATCCTGGCGCCGACCAAGAAGGTGGCCGAGGCGATCATCGAGACGCTGCACGGCACCAACCAGCAGGTGCTCATCCAGCGGTTCGTGGAGGAGTCCAAGGGCACGGACATCCGCGCGCTCGTGGTGGGGGACCGCGTGGTGGCCGCGATGCGCCGCCGGGCCCAGGGGGACGAGTTCCGCTCCAACGTGCACCGCGGCGGCACCGTGGAGCGCGTCGAGCTGTCGCCCGAGTACGCGGAGACCGCCGTGCGCGCCGCCCACATCATGGGCCTGCGCGTGGCCGGCGTGGACATGCTCGAGGGCGAGCACGGCCCGCTGGTCATGGAGGTGAACTCCTCCCCGGGGCTGCAGGGCATCGAGGCCGCCACGGACCTGGACGTGGCCGGCGCGATCATCGACTACGTGGCGGACCAGGCCGGCTTCCCGGACATCGACGTGCGCCAGCGCCTGGCCGTGTCCACCGGGTACGGCGTCGGTGAGATCACCGTGCACGCCGGCTCCGGCTGGGTGGGCCAGTCCATCGAGGACTCCGGGCTGCTCGCGAAGGACCTGCAGGTGCTCACCCTGCACCGCGGCACCTGCGTGTTCCCCAACCCCGCGGACACCAAGGTCCTCGAGGAGGGCGACCGGCTGCTCTGCTTCGGCAAGACCGAGAACATGCGCGCCCTCATCCCCGCCCGCGCCCGCCGCCCCAAGCGCGTGCGGAGGCTGCCGGCCACCCCGATCCTCGCGTCCGTCGCCGAGGAGGCCCCGGCGCCCGAGGCGCCCGCCGACGACGCCTGAGCCCGGGCGCGGGGCTCAGCGGGCCGGGGCGAACGCGCCGATGCCCGTGAGGTGCCGGCCGAGCGTGAGCTGGTGGACCTCGTCCGTGCCCTCGTAGGTGCGCACGGACTCGAGGTTGTTCGCGTGCCGCAGTGGCGAGTGCTCCAGGGTGATGCCGTTGCCGCCGAGCATCTCGCGGGCCTCCCGGGCGATGCCGATGGCCACGCGGCAGTTGTCCAGCTTGCCGGCGGAGATCATGGCGGGGGTGAGCGGGCCGGCGTCCTTGGCGCGGCCGATCTGGTGCGCCAGCAGGTAGCCCTTGCCGATGGCCACGGCCATGTCCGCGAGCTTGGCCTGCGTCAGCTGGTGGGAGGCCAGCGGCACCCCGAACTGCTGCCGCTCCATCGCGTAGTCGAGGACGGCGTCGAAGGAGTCGCGGGCGGCGCCCATCGCGCCCCAGATGATCCCGTAGCGGGCCTCGTTGAGGCACTGGAAGGGGCCCTTGAGCCCGACGGCGGAGTCGGCCGGCAGCATCGCGGAGGCGGGCAGGCGCACGCCGTCGAGGTGGATCTCGCACTGCACCGAGGCCCGCATGGACAGCTTCTGGGTGATCGTCTCGGCGCGGAATCCGGGGGTGTCCGTGGGGACCACGAAACCGCGCACCCCGCGCCCGTCGCCGGGCTCACCGGTCTGCGCCCAGATGATCGCGACGTCGGCCAGGGTGGCCAGCCCGATCCACCGCTTGACCCCGTCGAGCACCCAGTCGCCGCCGGGCTCCTGGCGGGCCGTCGTCGTCATGGAGGCGGGGTCCGAGCCGGCGCCCGGCTCGGTGAGGCCGAAGCAGCCGACCGCCTCGCCGGTGGTCATGCGCGGCAGCCACTGCGCCTTCTGCTCCTCGGAGCCGTGCTTGTGGATCGCGCCCATCGCGAGCGAGCCCTGCACGGAGACGAAGGTGCGCAGGCCGGAGTCGCCGGCCTCGAGCTCCTGGGCGGCGAGGCCGTACTCCACCGCCGAGCGGCCGGGCATGCCGTGGCCCTCGTAGGGCATGCCGAGCACGCCGAGACGGCCCAGCTCGGGGACGATCTCGCGCGGGAACACGGCGTCGTCGTACCAGCGGGCGATGTGCGGGCGGATGTGCTCGTCCACGAAGCCGCGCACCTGCAGCGCGACGGCCTTCTCCTCGGCGGAGAACAGGGAGTCCAGGCCGACGACGTCGGCGCGGCCGAGGAACGAGTCGGCCTCGGCGTGGAACGGGGTGGTCATGGTGGGGGTCCTCTCTGCGGGGTGGTCAGCGGGCGTCGAGCCAGGTGTTGACGGCCGCCGTGTCCGCGCCGAGCGCGGGGGGCGCGTGGCGCGGGTGCGCGACGGGCGGGTCCCACTGCACCGGGTGGCGGAACTGCCGGCCGGCGGGGGCGCCGGAGCGGTCCTGGACCTCGACGGTCGGCTCGAGGCCGAGGGACTCGGCCAGCTCGACGCCCTCGGCGACGGTGGACACGAGGCCGGCCGGGAGCCGTTCGGCCTGCAGCACGTCCCGCCAGTGGGCGGCCGTCTGCGCCGAGAGCGCGTCCTCCAGGGCGGTGCGCAGCTCCTCGCGGTGCTCGACGCGGTCCGTGTTCGTGGTGAAGCGCGGGTCCTCGGCGAGCTCGGGGACGCCGAGGGCCGCGGCGAAGGTGCGGAACTGCGCGTCGTTGCCGATGGCGACGGCGAGCGGCGCGTCCCGGCACGCCAGCAGCTGATAGGGGGCGATCGAGGGGTGGTCGTTGCCCATCCGCCGCGGGACGACGCCGGCGCCGAGCCAGGCCTGGCCCTGGTTGGCGAGCGCCCCCTGCAGCGAGGAGAGCAGGTTCAGCCGCAGGTGGGCGCCCTCTCCGGTGCGCTCGCGGCGCAGCAGGGCGGCGAGCACGCCGGCGGTGAGGTCCTTGGCCGTGAGCACGTCCACCAGGGCGACGCCCGCCTTCATCGGGGCGTCCGGTTCGCCGGTGATGCTCATGAGCCCGCCCGCGGCCTGGACGATGAAGTCGTAGCCGGGCAGGTCCCGGCCCTCGCGGTCGCCGAAGCCGGAGACGGCGGCGTAGACCACGGACGGGTTCTCCCGCGCGACGTCGTCGTAACCCAGGCCGAGGCGCTCCATGGTGCCGGGCTTGAGGTTGTGGACCACGACGTCGGCCCGGGCGGCCAGGGCGGCGGCCCGCCGCTGGTCCTCGGGGTCCTTCAGGTCCCAGCCGACCGACTCCTTGTTGCGGTTCACGGACTCGAAGTAGGTGGCGCCCGTCGCCGAGCGGGGCGGAGCCCAGCCGCGGGTGTCGTCGCCGCGCACGGGGTGCTCCACCTTGATGACGCGCGCCCCGAGGTCCGCCAGCGTCATGGTGGCGAGCGGGCCGGCGAGGACGCGGGAGAAGTCGGCGACGAGGACACCGTCGAGGGGGAGCGAGGCCGGGGAGGGGGCGGTGGTGGCCGGGGGCACGGCGGACTCCTCACTGTGGCGGACGACGCGATGATGCATCCCACCCAAGCACCGTGCTCGCGTTCCGTCCAATGACTCTGGGACGGGTCACTGACGTGCGTGAGTCATCGGTGCCGGGCGGTCCGGGGCGGCCGGGAGAGGTGGGCACGGGAGGGCCCGGGGCCGCGGGCAGAGGCTGTCAACTTCGCCGTCCCCAGGTCCGGGCACCTTGTCCACAGGAGTTGTCCACAGATGTGGAGGGTGTGGACGACGGTGTGGATAGGCGTGTACCAGGCGGTGTGATGAGGGCGCAAACGAGGGTGCTGTCAAGTCCCGTGGCCGGGGCGAAAGGCGAGTGGAGAATCTTCCTCCACAGCGCTGGGGATCGCATCGTTCCAGGTCAGAGCCGGATTCTGGGGGTGGCCGAGCGGTTGTCCCCAGCGTGGTCCCCAGGCGATCCACACGACACGCCGCCGAATCCACACGTTGTCCACAAGGCCTGTGGGAAACGCGGTTGCCCAGCCTCCACGGCGCGCGTAGTGTCGCGTGGTATCCCCAACGCGAGGGCGGGTATTGGCCGCAGGTGACCACTGACAGGCGCGCATCCGCTCAGACCGTCGCCCCGGGGACCGTCGCACCGTCCGCCTGCAGGAGGGTGCGGCGGCACGGGCGGTGACAACAGAGGAATCAGGGCCGGGAAGACCGGCGAGGGCCGCCGTCGTGCGGGCTGTGGGAAGGGAGTCTCCGGACGTTGACTGAGAACTACGGAGACTCGGGCTCCTACGACGGCGGCCGTTCCTCTGAACGCTTCCTGCCGCCCCAGGACCTGGAGGCGGAGCGCTCGGTGCTGGGCGGCATGATGCTCTCCAAGGACGCGATCGCGGACGTGGTGGAGCTGCTGCGCGGCCACGACTTCTACCGGCCGAGCCACGAGATGATCTACGAGGCGATCATCGACCTCTACGGCCGCGGCGAGCCCGCGGACGCCGTCACCGTGGCGGATCTGCTGAACAAGCGCCAGGAGCTCAGCCGCGTGGGCGGCCCCGCCGTGCTGCACGAGCTGATCCAGTCCGTGCCCACCGCCGCCAACGCGAGCTTCTACGCGGAGATCGTGGCGGAGAAGGCCGTCCTGCGCCGCCTCGTGACCGCCGGCACCAAGATCACCCAGCTGGGGTATCAGGGCGACGGTGAGGTCGAGGAGATCGTCAACGAGGCGCAGTCCGAGATCTACAAGGTGGCGGAGAACCGCCAGTCCGAGGACTACGTGCGCCTCGCGGAGATCATGGAGCACGCCGTCGACGAGATCGAGGCGGCCGGCAATCAGGGGGAGGGCCTGACGGGTGTCCCCACCGACTTCTACGACTTCGACGAGCTGACGCAGGGCCTGCACGGCGGGCAGATGATCGTGATCGCGGCGCGCCCCGCCGTCGGCAAGTCCACGCTCGCGCTGGACTTCGCGCGGGCCGCGGCCATCCACCACAACATGGCCACCGTGTTCTTCAGCCTCGAGATGGGCAAGAACGAGATCGCCATGAGGCTCTTGAGCGCCGAGGCGACGATCGCGCTGCAGGACCTGCGCAAGGGCACCATCCGGGACGACCAGTGGTCCAAGATCGCCGCGACCGTGGGGCGGCTGAACGAGGCGCCGTTCTTCATCGACGACTCCCCGAACATGACCATGATGGAGATCCGCGCCAAGTGCCGGCGGCTCAAGCAGAAGAACAACCTCAAGATGGTGGTGCTGGACTACCTGCAGCTCATGAGCTCGGGCAAGAAGGTCGAGTCCCGTCAGCAGGAGGTCGCCGAGTTCTCCCGTGCCCTGAAGCTGCTGGCCAAGGAGCTCGACGTGCCGGTGATCGCGTTGAGCCAGCTGAACCGTGGGTCCGAGCAGAGGACGGACAAGCGGCCGCAGGTGTCCGACCTGCGCGAGTCCGGCTCGATCGAGCAGGACGCGGACATGGTGATCCTGCTGCACCGCGAGGACGTGTACGACAAGGAGTCCCCCCGCGCCGGCGAGGCGGACCTGATCGTGGCCAAGCACCGCAACGGGCCCACGAAGACCATTGTGGTGGGGTTCCAGGGGCACTACAGTCGCTTCAGCAACCTCGCACAGGATGGCGGGGGCGGCGGGGGGTTCTAGCTCCAAGGCCGGTTTGGAGCTTGAAGTGTATTGGGGGCTGTGCTTTGAAACTGCATGACGACATTGATTCATTGTCACCCGAGGATTCTCTTGAGGGAACGCCCTACTTAATCCCAGAGGATGCGGCATCTCGTGCCGTCTTTTATGAGCGGCTAGATAACTCTAAGAGTGCTCGGAGGATTGCCGCACTAGCAATGCAACAAATTGCGCGCGATGCTCAGGAGATGCTGACGCCATTTATACAGGCAAGCGTGACTGACCTCGTTACGGAGAGTAATGAGATGGAGCATATGGAATGGCCTCTGGCTGCTACTCGCGAAATCGTTGCGAAGCACCGAGAGCTGTTGGATGGGCCTATTCATACTCTGACTCGAAGTATTGAGTCAGATCCAAAGGTCTATGAGGTTCTGGGTCTTTACAAGGCCCATGAGATAGCCCATGAATGGCGCGAGAAGAGTGATCGTGCCCCGATGGTTCATGAGATTCGACAGCTGCAGAAAGTAATTGTTGGGGACGTTTATGGGGCGGGTTCCTTTAAGGAGCACTCCAACAGAATTTCCGGCACAGATCACAAGCCGGCGGAACCCTTCGACGTGGCCCGCGTCATGTTGGAGTTGTCGGATTGGTGGCAACAAGGCAGTGGAGATCCCATTCTTACTGCAACTGTTGTCCATGCCTGGATAGCCCACATTCACCCGTTCGACGACGGGAATGGTCGAACAGCCCGAGTGTTGGCAAATTTGGAGCTGGCTCGCCACGGATACCCGCCTCTAATTATTCGCCCATCCGCCGACCGGAAAGAGTATTACGAGGCGCTTGCGGCCAGTGATCAAGGGGATATATTGCCCCTGTATGATCTATTCACGCGCAACATTCGGAATCAGGCTCGTCTCATGAGGAAGCCGAACTATGTCCGAGATATTATTGAGGACAAATTCCTTTCCGACAATACAGCTCGTTACTCGATGTGGGATGCTGTAATATCAAAATTTCGGGACCGGCTGGCGGAAGAGTGTGGTCGTGTTAATTGGACATTCGAATTGAGCGGCATGTCCAATATTCAGAACTTCTCACTTCTGGGGGACAGGGATTCAAGCGGCAACTCTTGGTTCTGCACCGTGGGTCCAAGTGACGGCAGGGATGAGTGGCTGCTTTGGTTCGGTTACCAGTCTGACGAATATAGACGATGCCTCTCGGCGCCCTCCGTGCGGCCTTTCCCATCCATATTTGTTAGCCGCAGAGATACAAGCCCCAACGCGGAGAAACCGTTCCTTCCGAGCTTTCCCCGCCCATTGGAGTCGTCAATTCCGGATGAAATATCCGTTGGTGTGGAGGTTGCGGGTATGCCAATCGAGTTTCGGTGGGATTCTGAACTCGATAATTTCACTATCACTGCCGCGGCGGAGGATTTAATCAATTTCCTGGTCGAGCATTCAACAAGGTGGTGAATGCCCGGTATCGACGAGATCTAAGGCGTGTCTGACGATGAAGCCAAGGGTCAGCTGACACCCTGGACGGCATGTCCCGGTTCCAGATGCTCTCCCGCGCCCAGTGGGAGCTGATCACCCCGAGGCTCCCGACCCGGACCGGCCGCGCCGGCAGGCCGTTCACCGATGCCCGCACGATGGTCGAGGCGATCATCTACCGGTACCGGTACCGGTGCTTCGATTCCCTGGAGGGACCTGCCCGAGGTCTACGGGCCCTGGCAGACCGTGTGGACCTGGCACCGCCGGATGGCGGCCGAGGGCACCTGGGACACGGTGCTGACAAAGCTAACCGCCGCCACTGACGCGCAGGGCTTGGTGGACTGGTCGGTGTCGGTGGACTCCACGATCGCCCGCGCTCACCAGCACGCCACGAACACCACCGGCACACAGGGGGATAGATCGAGTGACACGAATCTGCGTGAGGAGCCGGCCAATCACGGGGTCGGGCGCTCTCGTGGCGGGTTGAGCACGAAGATCCATCAGCTCGTCGATGGCGCCGGGATGCCGCTGGTCAACCTGATCACCCCCGGCCAAGCAGGAGACTCGCCCATGCTGCTTCCTCTTCTGGAACAGCTGCGTGTGGCACGGCCGGTAGGGCGGACCCGGACCCGCCCTGAGGCCGTGCTGGGTGACAAGGCCTACTCCTCCCAGCCGGTCCGCGCCCATCTGCGTGCCCGCCGGATCAAGGCGGTCATCCCTGAGCCGGCCGACCCGCGAGGCCACCGCAAACGCAGCGGCCCCCGCGGTGGTAGGCCCGTGGGCCCGGACGCGGCCGCCTACAAGGGCCGCAACGTCATCGAGCGCCAGTACGCGCACCTGAAGCAGTGGCGGCGCTTGGCGACACGGTATGACAAGTACGCGACCGTCTACCGGGCTGCCGTTCTCTTGAACGCGGTGACCGCGTGGTCGAAACTATTGTCAGACACGCCCTAGTCGGCCACGTTCGCCGCCTCCTCGTCACCCGCGGGCTCATCGGCTTCCATCTCCGCTGGGTCGTTGAAATTTTCCGGGGCGTCAGTACTTTCCGAATCCACCTCCCAGTCGCGCACCACGGGCTTGCACATGGCGTTTTCGATCATGGAGACGAGGCGTCGGCGCCGGTCGTTAAAGAACGCGTCGAAGTCTCCGGCGCGGAGGAGAGCCGGGTCGATCGCGTGGGTCGAGATCTGGGCGTCTACCTGCTGGGGCGTCAGGCCCTTGTCGTCGAGTCGCTCCGTGTATACCGCCGGAGAGTCGCCCCGAAGGCGGATGTTGGTCTTCTTGGCAAGGGGGGTCTTGTTGATGATGCTCTCCCGCCGCCAGGGTTCAATCCCGTTCTCGTCGCACCACTTCCGCGGGAAGACATGGTGGATGTCCACCTGGAGGTCGTCGTAGGACTGGAAGTCCAGCGTCTGGTCCAGCATCCAGTCCTTTGCTGGCGGTTGCTGCGCCATGATCAGGGCGTAGACGCCCTTGTACGCGGCCGAGAGGCGGGTCCGCAGCGATCCGAGACGAGACTCTGAGAAGCTCGCACGAATGATCGCCTCCGGGGTCTCTGCGGACTTGCCCAGCGACCATTCGGGGATCTGTTCCGCATCCTTGGCCAACTGGGTCGTGATCGTGGAGCCGTAGAGTTCGCCCAGTACGCCGCACCAGAACCACTGATTGAGCCGTGCCCGCACGGCATGCTCCTCGGCTCGATCCCCCAGGAGCGTGGTGATGATCAGTAGCGACACCACCTGAGAGCTGTAGGGGGCTCCGCGGCTGTCATGGATGTGCAGGTCGCGCAGGTGGCGAGCCACGGTGGGGAGGGCTTTGCGGAGACGTGGTGCCCAGACGCGATAGTCCTCCAGGCTCATGCCGAGGATGTCCTCTCGACGGGCGCTGGTCTGGGGGACCTGCTGTCCGGTCTTGCCGGCCGCAAGGGCCTCGCGTCGCTTCGCCAACGTGGCGAGCACGGAGACCGCCATGAGGAAGTCCGTGCTCTTCATGTCCGTGAGAACCGGGTAAGTGCGGAGCACCTCCTCCGTGAGAGCCCAGTCCTCCGCCAACCGGAAGTCCTCGCCGGTCTCCTCGTAATACGCGCGGTCACCGGCGAAGGTGGCAGTGAGCAGCTCGAAGACATCGAGGCGAAGGCCGCCGGTGTTGACCTTCTCGAACACGGTGGCCACGGCGTCTTTGGAGATGTCCTTGTCCAGCTCGATGGCAGGGATCTTGTAGGTCTGGACGGCCTGGGCCACGGAGGAGAGGAATCGCTGCGTGATCTCCATGCGCTCGGGCAAAGCCTGCTGGTACTTCATCATCCACGCGAAGCAGTCCGCGCTGTCGAACAGCACGGTCACGGGCATGAGACCCAGTTCCCATTGCTTCTCCTCGGTCGTCACGTCCAAAACGACGTCGCGGCCGATGTTCTCCGTGACGATCCCGGTGTCTGGCAGGGAGACGACGGCGTCCTCCTGCTCCCGTACATCCCCCAAAGCCTTGACCACGTCGACGAAATAGCGGCGCCGGAGCTTGTGATGGCGGACGTCCTCGGTGTCGACAATCCCGTCTCCCGTGAGCGCCTGGACCATGGACGTGGTGCGCTGCTGACCATCGAGGAGGAGCAGCTCGGGATCCTTGAGCCCCTCCGCGGGCACGCCCGTGATAGGCCGGGGCTTGAAGCGCACGTTCTGCCCCCCGGTCCTGAGAGTCATGATTACCCCCATCGGATGGCCGCGGAGGATGGTCACGAGGAGGGAGCGAATGCGCTCATCGTCCCAGCGGTACGGACGCTGGAAGTCGGGCAGTTGGAGCTCCCCACTGCGGGCCTTCTGCAGCAGCTCGACAATGGTGTACTGAGGCGTCTGGAAGGTCGACACGGCGGCCGCATCCTCTCGGGGAAGGTGGTCGGGGCTGTCTGTGATGCTAGTTGTAGGAGGGCATGACGTTGTTGACTCGGGCCGGGGCCAGTGAGGCCGGAGGAGCGTCTCCGCAGGAGGTATGAGGCCGATGGTAGTTGTAGTGGTTCACCCACACCGCCAGGGCCTCACGCCGAGCTTGCTCTGAGGTGTACGGGCGGGCGTAGAGGACCTCGTCCACCATCAGCCGGTTGTACCTCTCCACCTTCCCGTTATGGCGCGGGGTGTAGGGGCGGATCCGGTGGTGCCGGCCCCCGAGCGAGACCACCTTCCGGGTGAAGTCCACGGCCCGGTAGTTGTTGCCGTTGTCCGTGATCACCCTGTCGATCCGGATCCCGTGGGCGGCGAAGAACGCCCGCGCCCGGCAGAAGAACCCGATCGTGGTCACCGCTTTCTCGTCCTCCAACGCCTCGGTGTAGGCCAGGCGGGTGAACCCGTCGATCGCCGAGTGCAGGTAGGTGTAGCCGACCCGTCGGCCAGGCCCGCGCTTGGCTGCTCGCGCGTTCTCGGAGTCCCGGCCGTGAGCACGCCAGCCGCCCCCCTCGGGGATGCGCCCGATCTTCTTCACGTCCAGGTGCACCATGTGCCCCGGCCCTCTCGCGGTGATCTTCTGGGGTCGTTGGCGCAGGTCTTCTCCGGCCGGGGTCAGGTCCCGTAGGCGGGAGATCCCGGCCCGGTGCAGCCACCGTCCCACGGTACGAAGACACACCCGGTGGCCCTCGGAGACGAGGTGGTGATGGATGCGGCGGGCTGACCACTTGCGCTCCCGGCGCAGGGTCTGGATCTGGGCCACCACCTCGGGGTCGAGCTGGGCAGGTGAACGGTGCGGCCGGCTGGGCAGGTCCTGAAGGCCGGCTTCTCCCTGGGCGCGGTAGCGGGCGACCCAGGTGGCCACCGTGGGCCGGCTCACCCGGAACTCGGCGGCCACGTGTGCCTGCGGGATCCCGTCGTGCAGGTGGCGGTGGACCATCCTGAGACGGCCGGTCGGGGTCAGGGGTGCGTTAGCGTGAGTCATGAGTGGGTCTTTTCGGGCAGGTGGGTTGTTGAGGAACTTCCATCCTGCGGGAGAGGCGGGCGTGTCAACTTGTCTGTGTAAGCGGGGTGGTCACAGGTAGGGGTTGATCCGGTCGGGGTAGGCCGCGGCGAGCTGGGCGAGGGCCTGCTTCCAGTTCGTGACGGCCTGACCTTCGACGAGCCGGCCCTGGGCTTTGCGCTGGCCGGCGGGTTTGCCCCGGTCCCGAGCGCGTTCGGCGGCGCGTTTGTCTTCGATGTTGCAGATCGCCAGCCAGAGCAGCTTCACCGCCGCCTCGGTCGAGGGGAAGTGGCCGCGGTTCTTGGTCACCTTCCGTAGCTGGAAGTTCAGCGACTCGATGCTGTTGGTCGTGTAGATGACCTTGCGGAGCATGGGTGGGAACTGCAGGAACGGGATGAACCGCTCCCAGGAGTTCGCCCAGGTCGCGGCTGCAGACGGGTACTTCGTGCCGAGCTCGGAGGCCTCGAACTCGGCCAGCGCCTTCCTCGCGGTCTCTTCGTTGGGGGCGGTGTAGATCGGCTTCAGCGCGGCGGCGACCTTCTTGCGGTCCTGGTAGGCCACGAACCGCATCGCGGCCCGGATCAGGTGAACCACGCAGGTCTGGACCATCGAGTCCGGCCACGTCGCCTCGACCGCCTCCGGCAGGCCCTTGAGCCCGTCGCAGCACACGATCAGCACGTCCTGCACGCCCCGGTTGGCGAGATCGGCGCAGACGTGGGCCCAGAACGCCGAGCCCTCGGTGTCCTGGACCCAGATCCCCAGCACGTGCTTGATGCCCTCGAGGTCCACGCCGACGGCGATGTAGGCGGCACGGTTGAGGACCTGGCTGTTCTCTCGGATCTTGATCCGGATTGCGTCGAGATAGATCACCGGATAGAACTCCTCCAGCGGCCGCGACTGCCACGCCAGGACCTCTTCGCTCACGGCGTCGGTGATGTTGGAGATCGTCTCGTGCGACAGGTCCGTGCCGATCGTGGAGGCCAGGTGGTGCTGGATGTCCCGGATCGTCATTCCGCCGGCATAGAGGCTGATGATCATGTCATCCAGGCCCCCGAGGCGCCGCTGGCCCTTGGGCACCAGGCGCGGGGTGAACGACCCGCCCCGGTCTCGCGGGACGTCCAGCTCGATCGGCCCGACCTCGGACTCCACGGTCTTCGGGGTGGTCCCGTTGCGGGAGTTGGCGTGCTTCAGCGCCTCGCTCGAGCCCTTCTCGTAGCCCAGATGGCTGGTCAGCTCGGCCTGCAGGCCCCGCTCGAGCGCGGCCTTGACCAGCGCGGGCACGAACCCGCCGTCACCGGTGAGCTCGACGCCGCCCGCGTCGATCTGCGCGAACAGGGCATCAAGCTGCCCTGAGGCTTTCAGCTGCTCGACCAGGTCCTGGCCCGAGGGCTCGCCTGGGTTCTTCTCGTCGATCATGGTCATGATTCTTACCGTTCCTCTCGGTACGGCTTACACAGACCATCTGACACGCCCGGAGAGGCCCGCTCGTCTCATCTCAGCCCGTACCCCGTGGCAAGAACCTCATGACCCACAACAGCTAGTCGCAGGGTCCTCCGACCCCGGCCTTGGGCCATGCTCTTCTCCCGCCGGCGAGGGAAGCCTCCGCATCGGAAAGCCCCACGTCACGTCCATCCCGGGACGGCAGGGGTGCGGTCACAGACTCCCGTGCAGTGGCCCCGGGGGTTCGCACCCCACTCCCGCCCCGCCTCTCAGCCGTCGCCCCCGTGCCCCGGCGCGGGGGAGACTTCTCCGCGACATTCCCTGGACCTGACGAGAGGACACCCCATGACCACCGAGACCCCCACCCTCGCCGCCCCCGAGATTCCCGCCACCATGAAGGCCGTCGTCATGCGCGCGCCGGGCGACGTCGTCGTGGAGGAGGTGGACACTCCGCGCGTCGCCCAGCCCACGGACGTGGTCCTGAAGCTGGCCGCCGCGTGCGTGTGCGGCTCGGACCTGTGGCCCTACCGCGGCCACAACGACGTCGACCACCGGCGCATGGGCCACGAGTACGTCGGCACGATCGTGGAGAAGGGCGAGGACGTCGCCACCCTCGAGGTCGGCGACTTCGTGATCGGCTCCTTCATGCTCTCGGACAACACGTGCGAGATCTGCCAGGCCGGCTACCAGTCCCGCTGCGTCAACGCCGGCGAGTACACGGGCAGCCAGGCGCAGTACATGCGTGTCGAGCTCGCCGACGGCTCCCTCGTGAAGGTGCCCGGGGGTGAGCCCTCGGACCCGGACCGCCTGACCGACTACCTCGCCGCCTCGGACGTGCTCGGCACCGGCTGGTACGCCGCCGTCGCCGCGCAGGCCGGCCCCGGCAAGACCATCGCCGTGGTCGGCGACGGCGCCGTCGGCCTGTGCGCCGTCCTGGCCGCCAAGACCCTCGGCGCGGAGCAGGTCATCGTGTTCTCCCGCCACGAGGATCGGGCCGCGCTCGCCCGGGAGTTCGGCGCCGACGTCGTGATCGCCGAGCGCGGCGAGGAGGGCGCCGCCCAGGTGCGCGAGCTCACCGGCGGCTACGGAGCGCACGGGGTGTGCGAGGCCGTCGGCACGCAGGGCTCCATGGACCAGGCCCTGGCCTCGGTGCGCCCCGGCGGGTACGTCGGGTTCGTGGGCGTCTCCCACGACCAGACCCTCGACGGCTCCGACCTCTTCGGCCGCGAGATCCACCTCGAGGGCGGCCCCGCCCCCGTCCGCCGTTTCCTGCCCGAGCTGATCGAGCGCATCCAGTCCGGCGAGATCCAGCCCGGCCGCGTGTTCACCGCGCGCAGGCCGATCGACGACGCCGCCGAGGCCTACCAGGCCATGGACGAGCGCCGCGAGATCAAGGTGCTGCTGGAGGTCTGAGGGGCCGGGCCCGGCGCGTCCGACGGCGCCGGGCCGGGCTCATCTGGCCGCCTTCAGCTCCCGCTTGAGGATCTTCCCGGTCGCCGTCTTCGGCAGGCCGTCCATCGCCACCACGCTGCGCGGGTACTTGTACGGCGCCACTTGGGACTTCACGTGCGCGACGAGCTCCTCTTCGGTCGCGGTCGCGCCGGGCGCCAGCGTCACGTAGGCGGCCACCTCCTCGCCGAGCTCCGGGTGCGGCACGCCCACCACGGCGGCCTCCGCCAGCGCCGGGTGCTCGTAGAGGACCTCCTCGATCTCCTGCGGGTACACGTTCATGCCGCCGCGGAGGCGCACCTCGTCCAGGTTTTCGACGTCGCCGGGGTCCAGGTTGAGCGGCCCTCGAAGAAAGCGCCACCCCATGACACTGACACCATGACTTACAGTTGTCACTGTGAACTGGTCCTCTGATGATCTGACGGCCACCCTCGACGCCCTCCGCGCGCGTCGTGGCGACACCACCTCGGTCGAGGTCAAGCGGGCCACGGGCGGCGTCCCTTCCATGCCGGAGACGCTTTGCGCCTTCGCCAACATGCCCGACGGTGGAACCGTCGTCTGCGGCGTCGACGAGGCGCACGGCGAGTTCCGCGTGGTGGGCGTGCCCGACGTCGCCGTGCTGGAGGCGGGGCTCGTGGCCCAGGCGCGCGAGGCCGTCACGCCCAGTCCGACCCTCCTGCCCCAGGTCTTCCGCCTGGAGGGCAAGGACGTGCTCGTCGCCCACGTGGTGCCCCTGCGCCTCACGGACCGGCCCGCAACGGTGCGAGGGCAGGCCTATCTCCGCCAGTCCGACGGCGACTACGTGATGCACGCGCACGAGCTGCGCATGGTGGAGGTCGCCAAGCTCCACGCCGACGAGCGCGTGGACTACGACGTCAAGCCCGTCACCGGGATGAGCGAGGAGGACCTGGTCCCCGAGCTCGTGACCGACTACGTGGCGGCCGTGCGCGAGCGGGACCGCCGCCTCCGTGACCGCACGCACCAGGAGATCCTCCGCCAGACCAACGTCCTCACCGCCGCCGGGGAGCCCACCCTGGCCGGCCTCTACGCCCTCGGCGACTACCCGCAGGGCCGCTATCCGGGGCTCACCGTCACCGCCGCCGTCCAGGTGCGCGGGGGAGAGGGGCAGGCGCGCAGCCGCAACCTCACGGACTTCACCGGCCCCGTCCCCGTGCTGCTCGACGAGGTGATGGCCTGGGTGCGCCAGAACCTCGGGACCGAGCACGTGTACCGCCCCGACGGTCAGCTCGAGCGCCGCCCCGAGCTCCCGCTCGCCGCCGTCCGTGAACTCCTCGGCAACGCCCTCGTGCACCGCGACCTCGGCCCCGACACCCTCGGCGCGGGCAAGGCCATCCAGGTGCGGCTCACGGACCGGGCCCTGTTCATTCAGAGCCCGGGCGGCCTCCGCGGAGTGTCACTCACCCAGCTCGAAAGTGACGAACATGCCCAGGCCGCCGTCAATCAGCGGCTGTACCAGATCGCCAAGAAGCTCACGACGCCGGACGGCGCCTCCGTCATCGAGGGCGAGGGCGGCGGCATCCACGAGGTGTTCCGGTCCGCTCGTCAGTGGGGGCTGGGCCGGCCTCAGCTCATCGACACGGGCGTCCAGTTCAAGGCTCTGCTCTGGCGGCCGCGGCCCGAGGGGGCTCGGCCGAGTCGGCGGGAGCCTGCCGTGGAGGTTGCGCGGACACCCCCCGTGGAGGAGGTGCCCGACGTGAAGGCGGATGCGCCGTCATCGGCCGTGCCGCCCAGCTCCGCGCCCACCCGCCACGAGGGGCGCGTCCTCGGTGCCCTGGCCGCGGGGGAGGCGGTGGGCATCCGCGACCTGGAGGAGGCCACCATGCTGACCGCGCGGCAGATCCGCTACGCGCTCCGCCAGCCGCTGCTCGACGGGCTGGTGGAGATGACCGGCGGTCAGGGCCACAAGGACACCCGGTACCGACTGGTGTCGGCCAGAGGGGCGGGAGACTGACACTGCCGCTCTTGAGAGCCCCCCTTGGTGGTCGACTGTGAGTCTGAAGTGTCAATCTGTCGATGTGGATCCGTCCCATGAGCAGAATGAGGTCCTATGCCGCACTCTGATCCGGTTCCCGAGCCGTTCGTCCTGACTCTTGGGTCGGTGCTTGACGCCGCTGGCCTGGACCCGCACGAGGTTCTTGCCATCCGCCACACCTACAAGGAGTCGGGGCTGCCATCGCGGGCGGCAGCCACGCCGGAGCGGGTGCTCGCTTACACGCGGGAGCAGCACCACCTGGGGAAGTTCCCGAAGGAGCCTGCCCGCCACTGGCTGATCTTCATGGGGGAGGGCGGGCGTCGTTCTCGCCTCACCGCCGTGTACGAGAACCGCGGGGAAGCCGTGGCTGAGCGCACGGAGCGGTACCGGTACTACGACGTTGCGCCCGTGCCGCTGCTGGCCTCCCTCGAGGAGCGCCTGGTGGTGGAGTGGTCCGCAGACCCCGTGAACTGGGCCAAGCGCGGCCCCCTGGCGGCGCGGTTCCCCGTCCTGGAGATCGCCGACCCCACCACCGAGGCGTTCCCCGGCTTCGACCATGTGCTGCTCAGCTACGGGGGCTTGCAGTCAATGGTGACCGAGACCCGCTACGCAGGCTGGCGCACCGCCCTGCAGGCCGTACGCGGGATCTACCTGATCGCCGACGAGACCGCGGGCCAGTGCTACGTGGGCAAGGCCGACGGCGAGCGTGGTGTGCTCGGACGGTGGGAGGCCTACGCCCGTGACGGGCATGGCGGGAACGTCGCCCTCCGGGATGCCCTTGAGCTCGACCCCGCCCAACCGGAGCGGTACACGTTCAGCCTGTTGCGCGTGTTCGGCTCCAATACCCCGCAAGCCCAGATCGACGCCGCGGAGAAGCACTACAAGGAGGCTCTGATGACGCGCCGGTTCGGGCTGAACCGGAACTGAACGGACTCCGTTGTCCTGGGGGAGAGGGCGAAGGTCAGACGGGAGGGGGGATGGATTGCCCCCGCCGAGCCTCGGGGAGGAGGACAAGCGCGCCATCCCGGCACTGTAGCCATCGCTGAGTTCCTCGAATGTGACTGCCCACGAGCACACGGGGCATCTGCAAGCCGCCCGCATTGATGTCGTCGCGCGGGCCGACGTCGTCGAGGCGGGCGGGCCAGGTCTGATGGGTGTGAACGGCCTCCCCGGAACCGGCAAGACGACAACGCTCCGGGACATCCTGGCGTCCAACGTCGTCGAACGAGCACGCCGATTGTCGGCGTGTGAGAACCCATTCGACGCCCTCACCGAACGCACCCATGAGTGGACCGGCGAGGGCAGGATGCGACGACGGGCGCGCGAACTCCGGCCTGAGGTGGCCGGCTTCGAAATGGTGGTGGCCTCGGCGAACAACGCGGCCGGGGAGAGCATCTCCGAGGAGATTCCACAAGTTGAGTCCCGCATAGTGGTGTAGCGCCCGGTGGTCGGGCACGTCGTTCCAGACGTGGACGCGGCCACCGTGTGATCCTTCGAGTCAACCTCTCACAGAATCCTCGAATGGAGTCATCACGATGACCGCTCCTCATATTGTCGACCCTGCCGGCCTGCTGGGCGAAGCCCTGTCCGAGGCCTCCCCGGACATGATGCGCCACCTGCTGCAGACGATGATCAACACCCTGCTCTGCGCTGACGCCGATGCGGTGGTCGGCGCCGAATGGGGCAAACCCTCCCGTGACCGCACGGCCCAGCGCAATGGGTACCGGCACCGGGACCTGGACACCCGGGTCGGCACCGTGGACGTGGCCATCCCGAAGCTGCGCTCGGGCACCTACTTCCCGGAATGGCTGCTCGAGCGGCGCAAGCGGGCCGAATCGGCGCTGATCACCGTGGTCGCAGACTGCTACCTGGCCGGTGTCTCTACCCGGCGGATGGACAAGCTGGTCAAGACCTTGGGCATCAATGCCCTGTCGAAGTCCCAGGTGTCCCGGATGGCCGCGGACCTCGATGAGCAGGTGGAGGCCTTCCGCCACCGGCCGCTCGGGGAGGCGGGACCGTTCACGTTCGTTGCCGCGGACGCGTTGACGATGAAGGTGCGTGAGGGCGGGCGTGTGGTCAACGCGGTGGTGCTCATCGCCACCGGGGTCAACGGCGACGGCCACCGCGAAGTGTTGGGCCTGCGGGTGGCCACCAGCGAGACCGGGGCGGCGTGGAACGAGTTCTTCGCCGACTTGGTCGCCCGGGGCCTGGCCGGGGTCCGGCTGGTCACCTCTGATGCCCACCCCGGGCTCAAGGACGCCATCGCCGCGAACCTGCCCGGTGCGGTGTGGCAACGCTGCCGCACCCACTACGCGGCGAACCTGATGGGCATCACCCCGAAGAGCATGTGGCCGGCGGTGAAGGCCATGCTCCACTCGGTCTACGACCAGCCCGATGCCGCCAGCGTCAACGCCCAGTTCGACCGGCTGCTGGACTACGTGAGCGAGAAACTGCCGGTGGTGGCCGAGCACCTCGATGCTGCCCGGGCCGACATCCTGGCGTTCACCACATTCCCCAAGGACGTCTGGACCCAGATCTGGTCGAACAACCCGGCCGAGCGGCTCAACCGCGAGATCCGCCGCCGCACCGACGCGGCGGGCATCTTCCCCAACCGGGCGGCCATCGTACGACTGGTGGGCGCGGTGCTGGCCGAGCAGACAGACGAGTGGGCCGAGGGCCGTCGCTACCTCGGCCTGGAGGTCCTGGCCCGCTGCCGACTCACCACCGTCAGCAACACGGGAAGCGAGGTGAACCCCGACACCGCGCCCGCCCTCGAGTTCAGCGCCTGACAACCCCAACGAAGGAATCAGCCGCTACACCACTTCATGGGGCTTGACCATTCCACAGCGGAGCGCCATCAAGGACAGCCGGAACGTGGATGCGGACTACTTCGCCTGCCTGTCCACCGCCGCCTTGGGCGGAAGCGGCGGGGGAAGAGGACGCCCTGGATGAGGACAGCTTGACGTCGGAGCAGCCGGGCACCTCGGGCCTGGCCGCTGCACCGATGGCAACGGCACCGACCCCCGCCCCGCTCCGCGCGCAGGCGGCCGACGAGGGGGTAGTGCTGCTCGGGGTCCTTCTGGAGGGCCCGGACCGGCCCGGACCGGCCCGGGGCGCACGGGGCCGGCCGGACCGACCTACGGACCGGACGGCTCAGCCCTGGGCCGACTCGACGTCCTCGTCGACCCAGTCGCGGGAGCGTTCCACGGCCTTCTTCCACAGCCGCAGGGTGCGCTCAACCTCCTCCTCGTCCGTGGTGGGCTCCCAGCGCTTGTCCTCTTCCCAGTTGGCCACGAGCTCGTCCTGGGACGCCCAGAACCCCACCGCCAGGCCTGCGGCGTAGGCGGCGCCGAGAGCGGTGGTCTCGATGACCTTGGGGCGCACGACGGGCACGCGCAGCAGGTCCGCCTGGAACTGCATCAGCAGCTCGTTGGCGACCATGCCACCGTCGACCTTCAGTTCGGTGAGGTCCACGCCGGAGTCCGCGTTCATGGCGTCCAGGACCTCGCGGCTCTGGAAGGCGGTGGCCTCGAGCGCCGCGCGGGCGATGTGCCCCTTGTTGACGTAACGGGTCATGCCCACCATGACGCCGCGGGCCGCGGCGTCCCAGTGCGGGGCGAAGAGGCCGGAGAACGCGGGGACGAAGTACACGCCGCCGTTGTCCTCCACGCCGGCGGCCAGGGTCTCGACCTCCGGGGCGCTGGCGATCATCCCGAGGTTGTCCCGCAGCCACTGGATCAGCGAGCCGGTGACGGCGATCGAGCCCTCCAGCGCGTACACCGGCTTCTGGTCGCCAATGCGGTACGCCACCGTGGTGAGCAGGCCGTTGTCCGAGTGCACCGGCTCCTCGCCGGTGTTGATCAGCATGAAGTTGCCGGTGCCGTACGTGTTCTTGGCCTGGCCGACCTCGAAGCACGCCTGGCCGAAGGTCGCCGCGTGCTGGTCGCCCAGGATGCCGGTGATCGGCGTCTCGCGCAGCAGCTGCTGGCCGGATACGGTGCCCACCTCGGCGGAGGAGCTGACGATCTCCGGAAGCATGGACATCGGGATGCCCATGTCCGCGCAGATCTCCTCGTTCCAGTCGAGGGTGTCCAGGTTCATCAGCATGGTGCGGGAGGCGTTGGTGACGTCGGTGACGTGCCGGCCGCCCTCGCCGCCGCCGGTGAGATTCCACACGAGCCACGAGTCCGTGGTGCCGAAGATGAGGTCGCCGTTCTCGGCGGCCTCCCGGGCACCGTCCACGTTCTCCAGAATCCAGGCCACCTTGGGCCCGGAGAAGTACGTGGCCAGGGGCAGCCCGACGCGCTCCTTGTAGCGGTCCGCGCCGACGTCGCCGGCCAGGCGCTCGCAGAGGCGGTCGGTGCGGGTGTCCTGCCACACGATGGCGTTGTACACCGGCTTGCCGGTGTTGCGGTCCCACACCACGGTGGTCTCACGCTGGTTCGTGATGCCCACGGCGGCGACGTCGTGTCGGGTCACCTCGGCGCGGGCCAGGGCCTCGCCGATGACCTCGCGGGTGTTCGTCCAGATCTCCACCGGGTCGTGCTCCACCCAGCCGGCGCGCGGGAAGATCTGCTCGTGTTCGCGCTGACCAGTGGACACGATGGCCCCACTGTGGTCGAAGAGGATCGCGCGCGTGGACGTGGTGCCCTGGTCGATGGCCATCACGTAGCGGGGGGTGGTCATGTCCTACTCCTTCGGAGGTGGTCACGGGGGTGTGGGGGTGGCGGGCACGTTCCCGCAGGGGAACGTGCCCGCCGGGGTTGGACGGGCAGACCGCTCAGACGAACAGAGGCGCGGCGAGGCCGGCCAGGACGGCGCCGACGAGCGGGCCGACGATCGGCACCCAGGCGTAGCCCCAGTCCGAGCCGCCCTTGTGCCGGATCGGCGCGACGGCGTGGAACAGGCGGGGGCCCAGGTCGCGCGCCGGGTTGATGGCGTACCCCGTGGGGCCGCCCAGGCTCGCGCCGATCGCGACGACGAGCAGGGCCACCGCGAGCGGGCCGAGCCCGGAGGGGGTGGAGCCGAAGAGCAGGACCACGAACACCAGGACGAACGTGGCGATCAGCTCGGTGACCATGTTCCACAGCGGATTGCGGATCTCGGGACCTGTGGCGAACGTGCCCAGGATCGCACCCTGGTCCGTCTCCGTCTGGTAGTGGTCGCGGTAGGCCAGCCAGGCCAGGGCCGCGCCGAGGAAGGCGCCGATCAGCTGCGCCGCGAAGTACGCGAGCGTGGTGCCGAGGGTCACGGCGATGCCGGGGGCGTACTCCTCGGCGCCGCTGACGAGCAGGCCGACGGTCACGGCGGGGTTCAGGTGCGCACCGGTCGCGGCAGCGACGTAGACGCCCGCGAAGACGCCCAGCCCCCAGCCGAAGCTGATGAGCAGCCAGCCTCCGCCGTTGCCCTTGGTCTTCGAGAGGACGACGTTGGCGACGACGCCGACGCCCAGCAGGAGGAGGATCGCCGTGCCGGCGATCTCATACAGGAAGATCGTGCCCATGGACGGGCTCCTTTCAGGGGGTGGGGGCGGCGTCGGCGTCGGCGGCCGCGAGCGCGGCGGCGGCGGTGACGTCGTCGTGGGCGGTCTCGCCGCGGAGGCGTGCGGCGACGAGGTTCTTGTACGCCCGGATCTCACCGGCGATGCGCTCTTCATCCCAGCCCAGCTCGGGGGCCACGAGGGACGCGATCTCCTCGGCCGCCGCGACGCCGCGGTCGCGGACCTCGGTGGACAGGCGCGTGCGGCGCTCGATGACGTCGTCCAGGTGGACGACGCCCTCGGCTCGGGCCGCGTAGACGATCTCGGCGCGCAGGTAGCGCGGCGCCTCGGCGAGAGGGACGCTCAGGGACGGGTCGGCGTCGATCAGGTCGAGCACGTGGCGCAGCACGGTGCCGTAGCGGAACAGGAGCCGGTCAACGCGGGCCTCGTCCAGGCCGTAGTCGGCGGCGATGCGGTCCGCCTCCGCCTCGATCTCCGAGTAGCCGAGGCCGCCGAGCACGGGGATGCGCTCGGTGAGGCTGGGACGGGTCGGGTGGGTCTCGCGCACCACGAAGTCCACGACGTCCTCGGCCATGGCCCGGTACGTGGTCCACTTGCCGCCGGCCACGGCGGTGAGGCCGGGGGCCACCTCGGTGACGGTGTGCTCACGGGAGATCTTGGTGGAGCCGCCGTCGGACCCGGTGACCGGCTGCAGCAGCGGCCGCAGCCCGGCGTACGTGGCGACCACGTCGTCACGCGTGAGGTCCTCCTTCAGCACCGCGTTGGCGTGCTCGAGGATGTAGTCGATGTCGTCCGCGGTGGTGGCCGGATGGGCCACGTCCTCCGCCCACGGGGTGTCCGTGGTGCCGATCACCCAGTACTCGTCCCACGGGATGAGGAACAGCACGGACTTCTCCGTCTTGGTGATCACGCCGGTGGCGGCGTCGGCGCGGATGCGGTCGCGCGGCACGGTGATGTGGGCGCCCTTGGAGGCGAGCACCTCGAGGCCGCCGTCGGCCCCGGCCAGCTCCTGCTGCTCCTGGGTCCACACGCCCCCGGCCAGGATGACGGCGCGCGCGTGCACGTCGAACTCCTCGCCGGAGGTCTCCTCGCGGACACGCACGCCCTGCACACGGCCGTCGTCGCCGCGCAGGTAGCCGGTGACGGCGGTGTAGTTGGCGGCCACGGCGCCGTGGTCCACGGCGGATCGCACGAGCATCATGGCCAGGCGGGCGTCGTCGAACTGGGCGTCGGCGTACTCCACCGCGCCGACGATCTTCTCGTCGTCGAGGGAGGGGAAGGTCGCGGCCATGGAGCGGCGGCTGAGATGGCGGTGCGCGCCCATCGCGCGGCGGCGGCCGAGCGACTGCATGGCGTCGTACATGGTGACGCCGGCGCCGATGAAGCCGCGGTCGATCACCTTGTGGAAGAACGGGAAGACGAAGCGCAGGGGACGCACCAGGTGGGGCGCGGTCTGGGTGAGCAGCAGGTCGCGCTCCCGCAGCGCCTCGTACACCAGCTTGACGTCCAGCATCTCGAGGTAGCGCAGGCCACCGTGCATGAGGCGGGAGGAGCGGGACGAGGTCCCGGAGGCCCAGTCGCGGGCCTCGACGATGCCCACGTCGAGGCCGCGGGTGGCCGCGTCGAACGCGGCGCCCACGCCGGTGGAGCCGCCGCCCACGACCAGGATGTCGAGGGGGGCCTCCGGGCTGGTGGCCCGGAGGCGGGCGAGGTGGTCCTCCCGCGTGGCGGCGGAGAGGGGGACGGTTCGCAGGGTCGGCATGGGGGGTTGCTCCTTTATCAGTGGAAGCACAGTGTAGTGGCGTGGCTCACGATACCCAGTATCAGCGCGAGCCGAGGTCCATGATGTCACTCCCGGGTCGCGGGTGCCCACGCGCCGGGTACGGTCTCGCGGAACCCGAGCCGCTCGCACAGGGCCACGTCGGTGCGCGTGGAGGTGGCCCGTCTCGCACGGTCCCCGGACTGTGGCACCTCACCCTGTTCCGCTGGAACGAGGGCGGCGCGCCCCGGGTGACACGCGCCCTCGGGTGAGGCCCCGCCCCTACACTCCGACCATGGATATCACCGTCGGCGCCGTCGGCCGCGCCTCGCTCTCGGACTGGGAACAGGAATGCTGCGGTGACCCGATCGCCGTGGGGGAAGTCCACGAGCTGATCCTGCTGCCCTCCCGGGGAGTGAGTCAGGCTGGGCCCCTGGCCTCTGCAGGCTGGGTCGTCACCCATCACGACGACGGCAGCCCCGCCGGGTCGATCCCGTTGCGTCGTGTGCGGGCCGTGGTGAGGGCGGCACACGAGGTGTGGCCCTCGGGGCGGCTCGCCGAGATCGACCGCGTCCCCGGCCACGCTGACCTGACGATCCTTGAGCCGGAGGAGGCCACCGGCCTCGGCTTGGGGGAGGTCGTCTACGTCGGCGCCTACGAGCCGGTGCTCCCGGAGACTCCCCGCCCTGACGAGTGGCTTCTCGACCTGGAGATCCTCGAGGACCTCGGTCCGCACACCTGGTGAGCCTCGCGAGTCCACCCCCTCACGGTCTCGAGCTGCATGGGGGGTCAAGTCCCTGGAAGTGGTGTAACCGTCTTCGAGGTTGTAGGGGGCTTGTACCTGTCAGGTCTGCAGGGTCGGCATCACCTCCGTGCTCATCACGGTCTCTTGCTCCGTGGTCAGGGGCTCACGGCACCGGGCGAGCAGTTCCAGGCCGAGATACCGGCGGCCTTCGGCCCATTCATCTGTCTGCTCGGCCAGCACGGCCCCGACCAGGCGCACCACGGCATCCCGGTTCGGGAAGATCCCTACCGCGTCCGTGCGGCGCCGGATCTCCCGGTTCAGCCGCTCGGCGGGGTTGTTCGACCAGATCTGGCACCACACGTCCCTCGGGAACGAGGTGAACGCGAGGATGTCCTGTCGAGCGGCGTCTAAGTGGGCGGCCACCGCGGGCAACCTGTCCTGCACGTAGTCCAACAGGCGCTCGAACTGGGCGTGCACGGCCGGCCCGTCGGGCTGGTCATACACGCTGTGGAGCATGGCCTTCACCGCCGGCCACATGCTCTTCGGGGTCACGGCCATCAGATTCGCCGCGTAATGGGTGCGGCAGCGTTGCCACACGGCCCCGGGCAGGTTCGCCGCCACGGCTTCCACGAGGCCGCGATGGGAGTCCGAGGTCACCAGTGCCACCCCGGCCAGCCCCCGGGCCACCAGGTCCGCGAAGAACTCGTTCCACCCCGCCCCGGACTCCGTGGTGGCCACCCTCAGCCCGAGGACCTCGCGGCGCCCGTCCGCGTTGACCCCGGTGGCGACCATGGCCACCGCGTTGACCACACGCCCGCCCTCACGCACCTTCATGGTCAGGGCGTCGGCGGCGAGGAACACGAACGGGCCGGCCTCGCCCAGAGGCCGGTGGCGGAAAGCCTCGATGTGCTCGTCCAACTCCTGTGCCATCCGGCTGACCTGGGACTTCGAGAGCGAGTCGATGCCCAGCTGCCGTACGAGCTTGTCCATGCGCCGGGTCGAGACCCCGGCCAGGTAGCAGTCCGCGACCACGGTGATCAGTGCGGACTCGGCCCGTTTGCGGCGCTCGAGCAGCCATTCGGGGAAGTACGTGCCGGCCCGGAGTTTGGGGATGGCCACATCGATCGTGCCGGCGCGGGTGTCCAGGGGTCGGTGGCGGTAGCCGTTGCGCTGCGCTGTCCGATGTTCGGAGGGCTTGCCGTACTCGGCGCCGCAGACCGCGTCCGCGTCGGCGGAGAGCAGGGCGTTGATCACGGTCTGCAGCAGGTGGCGCAACAGATCGGGAGAGGCCTCCCCGAGAGCTTCGCGCAGAAGGCGTTCAGGGTCGACAATGTGTGGAGCGGTCATCGTGGTGATGTCCTTTCGAGAGTGCTGTGGAAGGTTCACTCGAAGGCTCCCACGGTGACCGCGTCCGTGAAGGGGACGGTGTTGGCGACCGGGGAGGGTTACACCACTATCAGGGACTCAACTTGCATGGGGTGAGCGTAGAAGTCCGTTCGTCGTCATAGATGGCCCCTCACCCCCCGGTCGCTCGCGAGCATCGCGTAGACGAGGGTGTCCGTCCACTCGCCCTTACTCCACAGGTCCTGCCGGTGGTGTGCCTCTCGACGCATCCCGAGCGTCTCGGCCAGTCGGGCGGACGCCGTGTTGCGGGCATCCATCTGTGCCACCACCCGGTGCAGGCCAGACGTCTCGAACCCCAGGTCCAGCAGCGCAGCCGCGGCCTCCCGGGCGAAGCCTTGACCGGCATGCCGCGGATCCAGTGCCCAGCCGATCTCCGCGACACCGCGCTCGCGGTCCGTCAGCCACAGGATCACGTCACCCACGGGGACGCCCGCGTGCTCCACCACCAGGGACACCGCCCCGGATGGGCCGCCGAGGTCGTCCCACGTGATCCGCTTGGCCAGCTTCGCTCGCGCGGTCGCCTCGTCCCAGGGCTCGTCCAGCAGGTGGCGCACCACCACGGGCTGCATGTACATCTCCTGCAACCAGCCGAGGTCGTCCTCCCGGTGCGGCCGCAGCGTCAGCCGCGCGGTGGGCAACGGCCAGTCAGGGGCGCGGCCGCCCGCAGCCGCGCCCTCCTTGCGCCCCGCCGGAGGCGGGGCGTCGACGTCGGCGGGGACCGGCGTCGTCGTGCCGGACGCCCAGTCCTGGCGCAACATTGCGTAGGCCACGGACGCGAGCGGCTCGCCGCCGTCCACGGGCCAGCCGCGCCGGTAGTGCGCCTCCTTGACCCAGCCGGCCCGGCGGAAGGTGCGCAGCATGGGGACGTTGTCCTCGCGGGTCTGGCCCTCGAAGCGGTCCACCGCGGGCATCGTCTCGAAGACGTGCCGGGTGAGCGCGGTGAGGATCTGCGCGCCGAGCCCGCGCCCGCGGAACCGCTCCGCCACGCGCAGGTCGAACAAGGGGGTGGGGTCCGTGAGGTCCTCCAGGCGCACCACGCCGACGCGGCCGTGCTCGGGATGCTCGATCCAGAAGGTGCGGTGGTCCTCATCCTCCCAGGCGCCGCCATCGACGGCCTTCTCCGCCTCCGGCCGGGTGACGCGCGGGCGCGTGTGGAACGGCCACGCGTTCTCGGTGAGCAGGGCGACGAGCGCGTCCCGGTCGGCGCCTGCCGGGTCGAGTGGAGTGAAGGTGACGTCCATGGGGCCGAGAGTAGGGGAGGGGACGTCACCGCCGCCCGTTGCCGTGACCCCATGGCCACGCCCCTCCTCGACCTCGCGGCGCGCCGCGCGAGGAAGCCCGGGACGCGCAGGCCGAGATCGGCTGGACCATAGCCCAGGCCCACGCCGGCCGGGGCCGCGCCACCGAGCTGGCCTGTGCCCTGTTGGACCTCGCCTTCGCAGGCCTCGGCGTCCGACCCGTGGAGGCTCACGCCTTCGCGGACAACGCGCCCATCCTGCGCGTGATGGAGAAGGTCGGCCTGCGCCACGAGGGCACCTTCAAGGAGGAGTCACTGCACCGCACCCGCGGCTGGGTGGACGGCGTCACTTACGCGATGCTCGCCTCGGAGCATCGGGCCCGGGGCAGACGGCTTTCCACCTCACGACGCCCAGAAGTACGCAACTCTCTAGACATAACGTTGCGTAAGGTGGCGGCATGAGCAACGATCCGCGCCCGACCCCGTGGGCCGTCGGCTGGGAAGAGCGCCCCTGGGCCGCGGGCCCGGATGACGCCGGGCTGCGCTCCCGCAGCGCTCGCGTGCGCGCCTCGGGCCCGTATCGAGCCGCGCTCCCGGCCCGCATCGCCCGACTCGGGCTCGACCTGCCCTCTGATCTGGCGACCGAGGTCGAGGAGGCGACGGCCGCCGTCGTGCGCTTCGATGCTGAGATCAGCCACGCCCTCCCGGGGCTCACCGGCGAGATCGCCCCGATCGACGCGGTGCTCCTGCGCACTGAGTCCGCGTCCTCCTCGCAGATCGAGCACATCACCGCGGGCGCGCGAGCCCTCGCCCTGGCGACTCTCGGCGAACGCACCCGCCCGAACGCAACGCTCGTGGCGGCGAACGTGAGGGCCATGGGCGCTGCTTCCCGGCTGGCCGCCGACCTCGACGAGCCCGCCCTGCTGGCCGCCCATCGTGCCCTCATGGACGGTCAGGAGCATGCCCGGCCGGGCGCCTACCGCGATGCGCAGGGGTGGATCGGGGGCGGGGCGCCCACGCCGCACACGGCGCAGTTCGTCCCGCCCCACCCGGAGCGCCTGCGTGCCGGGATGGACGATCTCTTCGCCTATCTGCGCCGCACGGACGTACCCGCCCTCGTGCAGGCCGCCATCGCGCACGCTCAGTTCGAGACCATCCACCCGTTCGCGGATGGCAACGGCCGCACCGGGCGCGTCCTCGTGCACGCCGTGTTGCATCGGGCCGGCGCGATCACCCGTATGGGGGTGCCCCTCTCCGCGGGACTCCTCACGGACACGGCCGGATACTTCGACGCCCTCACCGCCTACCGCGACGGCGACCCCGCGCCCATCGTGCGCCGCTTCGCGCAGGCCGCCCTGGCCGCCGTCGGCAACGGCCGAGAGCTCGTCGCGGACCTGGACGAGGCCCTGACCGGCTGGCGCGAGCGGCTCACCGCCCGGCGGGACGCGGCGGTCTGGCGGGCGCTCGCGGTGATCATCGCGCAACCGGCCGTGACCGTGGACCATCTGGCCCAGGCGCTGGGTGTCTCGCGCCCGGCCGCCCAGCGGGCCGTGGACCAGCTTGTCGAGGCCGGCGCTCTGCAGGCCGCGTCCGCTCAGCGTCGGAACCGGGTGTGGCTGGCCACCGAGGTGCTCGCCTGTCTGGACGAGTTCGCCGCGCGTGCGGGCCGGCGGGGTTGACGGGGGCGGTCTACAGGGTTGACCAGCCTCAGTGCCGTATGGAGTGCCCCGGCCATGGTCAGGCGAACACACGAGGTGAGGCCCGCGGGATGACTCGCGGTCCGTCAGCCACAGGATCACGTCCCCACGGGCATGCCCACGTTCCCCACCACCAGAGACACCGATCCGGCAGGGCCAGCCGAGGTCGTCCTCCCGGTGTGGGCGCAGCGTCAGGCGCGCGGTGCGCAACGGCCAGTCAGGGGCGGGGCCGCCCGCAACCGCGCCCTCCCCGCGCTCCACCCGGGACGTCGACGTCGGCTGGGTGCCACGCTTCGACGTCGACGTGCTGGAGGCCGCCCTGCGGCCCGTCCACGAGCGGCCCCGGTGGGAGGAATGGGGGCAGATCGCCGCGCCAACCCTGCTGATCACCGGGGAGAACGGGTACGTGCCCGCCGGAGAGCTGGACGAGATGCGGCGTCGGCGCCCGGATGTGCGGCACGTGCAGGTGCCCGGCGCGGGGCGCGACGTGCACCTGGACGCGCCGGAGCGGGTGGCGGAGCTCGTGCGGGGGTTCGCGGCCTGATTGCTCTGGGGCAGGATCACCTCATGGACCACAAGCAGATCCTCCACGACGGGCTGCGCCGCCAGCGTGCGGCCCTCCTGCAGAAGCTCGAGGGCCTCAGCGAGCGCGACGCCCGCCTGCCGCGCACTCCCACCGGCACCAACCTGCTGGGACTGGTCAAGCACGCCGCCGTCGTCGAGCTGGAGTACTTCGGCGAGACGTTCGACCGCCCCGCGGAGGTGCAGCTGCCCTGGGCGGCGGCGGGGCAGTCGGAGGAGGACAACGTGGACATGTTCGCCGCCGAGGGGGAGTCCCTCGAGGACGTCCTCGAGTTCGCCCGCCGCTGCTTCGCACACGCGGACGCGACCATCACGGCCCTCGGCGCCGACGCCCACGGGCGGGTGGCGTGGTGGCCCGACGACAAGGCGGAGGTCACGCTCGCGCAGATCATCGCGCACGTCGCCCTGGACGAGGCCCGGCACGCCGGCCACGCGGACATCCTGCGGGAGCAGATCGACGGGCAGGCCGGCCTGCGCGCCCCGGGGAACAACCTGCCCGTGTGGGGCGCCGACCGCTGGGCCGCCCACGTGGACCGTCTGACCGCCATCGCGGAGGGGAGCGGCGGGCCGGGCCGGAACTGAAGGCACATGCCTCCCGTTCCGCCGCTGGGCCTACGCTGTGGCCATGACGAGTATCCCCGCTGCCGCCGTACCCCCTGCCCTCCAGCGCTCATTCGATGCGTGGGCTGCCGCCGGCAGGCCCGCCGACGAGCCCACGCGTTGGTCCTTCGATCACTGGACGGCCCACGTGCCCGACCTGCCCGCCTGCCTCGAGCGCGAGCCGCTGACCCGCGCCGTCGTCACCGGTTACGCCGCGAAGGTGACCGCCGAGGACCGCGCCGTGCAGCGGGACGCCTTCATCGCCGCGATGGTGTGGGGATACGGACGGGTCGGCTACGGCCCCTCCCGGGTGGAGCGCATCATGGCGCAGCCCGGGTTTGAGGAGCAGCTCGCCGACGTCACCCGCATCACCCTCGAGCAGGGCGGGCCCGCGGCCTTCGAGCACATCCGGCAGCAGCGCAAGAGCGGGGTCGGCTGCCTCAAGCACCTCGGCGCGGCCTTCGGCACCAAGTACCTCTACTTCCTCACCAAGGCCCACCGGGAGTCCGACATCGCCCCCGTCCTCGACTCCGTGGTGCGCGCTTGGTTCGCCGAGCATGCGAAGGACGTCGACGTCCGGATCGGCGGCGGTTGGACCTACCCCCGCAAGTACGCCACGTACGTGGAGACCATGCAGGCGTGGGGTGAGGAACTCAAGATCCCGGCCGACGACGTCGAGCGGCTCATCTTCCTCCAGCAGCAGGACGCCACCCAGGAGCCCTGGCGGGAGAGCTGGAGTTCCGCCGCCGCGGACCCGGAGGCCGGCGAGCTGCTCGAGGCCCTCCGCCTCGCGCTGGCCGACCTGGGCGCCGGGGACGACGCCGAGCCCCACCTGCAGGCTCTGGAGGACGTCATCGCCGACGCGGAGGACCGGGCGCCCGACGAGGCGTGAAGCCCCGCCCGCCTGTGCGCGGTTGGCGTCGAGATGAACGTGTCCGCTGAGCAGCTGATCGGCGACGAGTCCGGCGTGCACCGCGGCCTGTACCGGCGCGTCGTGGACCACGTCCCGTGGCTACGCGGCTTCGTCTGCGACGACCTCCACAATTTCGGCCCAGAGGACCGGTGGATCTTGGCGCGGTGAGGGCTCAGCGATCCATCGCAAGGGCGCCTACCGTGTCCAGGGCCCTCCGTAGGCTCGAGGCGCAGCCGGGGTAGATGTCCCGGACGAAGAGAGGACATTGGCATGACCACCAAGGTGGGGTTCATCGCGGCCGCTTCCCATGCTCTGCAGAACGGTCCCCAGCTGTTCGCACGCGTCGAGGACGGCGGTGTGGTCATCGGTGGGCGTAGCGGCGAGGTCGTGCCGGATTCGACCGGGCTATACGCGGTTGTCGCGCAGGATCCTGACGCGGCGCGAGCCGAGCTGCGATTGGACACGTCTGTCAGTCGAAGCGATGTGCTTTACATCGGCAAGGCCGAGGGCAGCCTGCGGGCCCGCCTGGAACGCAAGCATTTCGCGGACGGCGGCACCGCGCACTCCACTCTGCGCCGCACCCTGGCCGCACTCCTGGTGGATCGGCTGGACCTGGAGCCGGTCGCCGTCGCCTCCGCGGGTCGATTCACCCTCACCCCGGAGAGCGGCGAGCAGCTGACCACCTGGATGCGGCGTCACCTCGCCGTCCGCGTGTGGCAGGCACCCGCCGGGTTCGCGGAAGTGACACCGCTCGGAGACATTGAGAAGCCTGTGATCGACACGCACACCCCGCCGTTGAACCTCACCTACGGCGGCACCAGCCCCGAAGCACAGCTGCTCCGCCAGCGCATCCGGAAGGCCCGCACGGCCATGGCGGAGCAGGCGAAGCGTGGTGTGGACGTGGTGGGGGCCGATTCGTCGGCGCGCGCGACCGTCGGCGACTTGTTCCGCCGCCGCCCCCGCCAGTACGGGCTGCGGGGAAGCGTCGGTCTCTGGGAGGAGCTCGCTGAACGGCTCGACGACACCCCCATGCCCACCAGTGAGTATGAACTCGGCCGGCTCCTGCGCGATGCGCTCGATCGCTCCCTCGAGGGGGCCGAGCCTTACGACGAGGACAAGGTCAATGTGGAGCGGTTCAACCGCGGAGGCATGAGTCAGGGCCTCGTCCATCTGCCCTGGTGGGAGGACCAGGCCATCCCCCTCCTCCTCGACCGCTGGGGAGCCTGGGCGGACACCCGGGGTCTCATCGGCCCGGAGGACTACATCGGGAGCTGGTGACCCGACAGTGTGTGGTGCCTGCCGCCGTCCTCGATGGCCTCCTTCGCCACCGGCCGGGTGACGTGGGGCGCACAGGGAAGGGCCACGCGTTGCCGGTGAGCAGCGCAATGAGCTCCGCGCGGTCCGCGCCGGCGGGGTCGAGACGGGTGATGGCGACGGTCATGGGGCGAGGGTGGGCGCCGGCATCATGGGCGCCTCCCCACCCGGACCCCTTCCGAGTCCGACACAATGCATACATCCATGCATGCATCCGATTACTCTGGCCCGCATGACTCCACTCTCCGACCCCTTATGGGGCAGTCGTGCCACGGCTGCCGGCCGCCTGGCCCACGACGTCGCCTGGCGCATCGTCCGCGGTGAGATCGCCGCGGGGGAGATGCTCACCGAGGTCCAGCTCTCCACGGAGGCCGGCATCTCCCGGACGCCGGCCCGGGAGGCCCTCCTCCAGCTCGAGCGCTGGGGCCTGGTGCGGCTCCTCCCCAAGAAGGGCGCGGCCGTGCAGGCCCTCACGCCGCAGAGCGTGGCCGACCTCACGGCCCTGCGCGGCCTCCTCGAGTCCACCGCCCTCGCCACGGTCGCCGCGCGGCCCGACGCCGTCGGGCCCCTCGTCGCCACGCTCACCGCCAACCTGGAGCAGCAGCGCGCCGCCCTGGACGCCGGCGACCTCGCTGCCTTCTCCGCGCTGGACGTGCGCTTCCACCGGGACGTGATCGCCACGTGCGGCAACGCCGCCTTCGACGAGGTCGTGCGCACCTTCGCCCCCCGCCTGGCACGCCTGATCCACGCCGCCACCGGCGGATCCGTCGACGCCGCCCGCCGCCTCCTCGATGGGCACGCCGAGATCTGCGCCCAGCTGGCCGCCGGGCGCGCCGCAGACGCCCAGCGCGCCCTGCAGGCGCACCTCGACGCCGCGGGGAGCGGCGTCGTCCCCGGCCTGCCGCCCGTGGGCCCGTCCGAGGCAGGTGAACCCCGATGATCGAGGGCCTGCTGATCCTGCTGCTCTGCCAGCTGGCGGGCACGCTCGTGGCCGACACGCTGCACCTGCCGATCCCCGGGGCCGTGCTGGGCATGCTCCTGCTGCTCGGCCTGCTCGCGTGGCGCCGGCCGGCCGAGGACGCGCCGGTGATGACGGCGAGCCATCACCTGCTCCAGCACCTGCCGCTGCTGTTCGTCCCGGCGGGCGTCGGCGTCGTCGCGGTGCTGGGCCTCATCGAGGAACACCGGGCGCTGATGCTGGTCGGCTTCGTGGTGCCCTGGCTGCTGGGGCTGGTGGTCACCGCCGGCGTCGCCGCCCCGCTCGCCCGCCGCCTCACGGACAAGGAGGACGCACAGTGAACGCCGCCGAACTGACCGACTCCCTCGCCGAGGCCTGGGACGCGCTCCTGCACACACCGCTGTTCGGCATCGCGCTGACCCTCGCCGTTGCTGTGCTCTCCCGCCGCCTGTGGCTCGCCGCCCGGCAGACCGCCCTGCTCACGCCCGTGCTCGTGACGATCGTGCTGGTGGCCGCGTTCCTGGCCCTGACCGGCATCGACTACGAGACCTACATGAACGGCGGCAGCTACCTCACCTTCCTGCTGGGCCCCGCCACCGTGGCCCTCGCCGTCCCCCTGTACCGGGCCGGCCCTGACATCCGGAAGCTGCTGCTGCCGGTCGCCGTCGGGGTCACCGTCGGCTCGCTGACCGCCATGGTGAGCGCCGTGCTGATCGTGCGGGCAATGGGCGGGGACGCCGCGCTGGCCGCCACGTTCGCCCCCAAGTCCGCGACGACGCCGATCGCCATGGCGGTGGCCGACGCCGGCGGCGGGATCGTCTCCCTCGCCGCCGTGCTCCCCGTGCTCACCGGCGTGCTCGGCGCCGTGCTGGCCCCCTGGGTGCTCGACCGGCTGCGCGTGCGCGACCCCCGCGTGCGCGGCCTGGCCATCGGCGTGAGCTCCCACGGCATCGGCACCGCCCGCGCCCTCGCCGAAGGCCCGAAGACCGGTGCGTTCTCCGCCCTCGCCATGGCCTGCTCCGGTGTGCTCACCGCCCTGCTGGCCCCGCTGGTGCTGGCGATGACGGGGTGAGGGGCCGGGCGGCCGCCCCCGGCCGGGCAGCCGCCTCGACCCGCTCCAGCCGCGGCGGCGTCCTTACCGTGTCCGCCCCGCCTGCCACCCTGGTCCTCTTCCTTCCCCGCGGGCCGCCCGCCGGCCCGCACAGGCGCGGTGACGCGGCCCGGTCCTGCGAACGAGAGGACCTCACCCATGATGGGCCCGTCCCACGCGGCCACCGGCGCCGCGGCCTGGCTGGCGCTCACGCACTGGCAGTCGCCGATCGCCGTGCTGCACCTGCCCGCCGAACTCCAGCTGCTCGGCGCCGTGACCACCGCCGGCGCGGCCATGATCAGCGACTGGGACCACCCTCGCGCCACCGTCGTCCACGCCCTGCCGCCCCTGACCGAGTGGCTGAGTCGCGGCATCCGCCACGTGGCCGGCGGGCATCGGCGCGGCACACACTCGTTGGTGGGGGTCGCGGCGTTCACCGCCATCGCGACGGCGGCCGCCTCCATCCAGGTGCCGATCGCGGGGCACGTCTACACGCCGGGTCAGGGGGTCATCGCCGCGTTCCTGGCGGCCGTGGCCGCCAAGGCCCTCCGACTGCTCCCGAACCGGGGATGGAGGGCCGCGTGGGCACTCGGCATCCTGGTCGCGGTGTCGGCGACCGTCCTCAGCGACGGGCTGTGGTGGATCCCCGCCTCCGTGGCCGTCGGCGTGAGCGTGCACATCCTCGGCGACGCCCTCACCAACAACGGGGTGGCCCTGCTCTGGCCGCTCAGCCCGGAGCCTCCCGCGCGCCTGTGGTGGTGGCAGTCCTCCGGACGGTTCCGGCTCCCCCTTCTCGGCCGGACCGGGTCCTGGCGGGAGTGGGCGCTCGTCTCGGTGGTCACCGCGTTCACCGTGGTGCGGGCCGTGCGGCTCGTCCCGCTCGCCGCTCGGGGGGTGGCGGCACTGTTCTGAGCGGCGGCACCCGGCCACGGCCTCGAGCAGCTCGTCCGACCCGGGGTCGCAGGCGTCGCATCCGCAGTCCGGCAGCAGCGCGTGCACCTGCCCCGGGGCGCCGACCGCCACCCGGCACGACGACGGCGCCCGCCTCCGCGAGCACCTCGGCCCACACGCGGGCCCGGGCGCCCGCGATCCGATACCGCTGCGGGTCGGTCACCCGGGAGTACTCCTCCTCCCGAGGCGGGGCGCCGTCCGGGTGCGGGGCAGGCCAGGCGGGCAGGTCGAGGGCGGCGTACCGCCGGGCCACCTCCGCCCGCAGACGCGGCAGGGTCGTCATGGGAGGCTCACCCGTGTGTCCGGCCCGGGCGGTCACCCCGCTCACTCCGCCGGCGTCAGTTCCCGCTTGAGGATCTTGCCGGTGGCGGTCTTGGGCAGCCCGTCCCGCACGGTCACGGTGCGCGGGTACTTGTAGGGCGCCACCTGGGACTTCACGTGCTGGATCAGCTCCTCCTCCGTGGCGTGCGCACCGGGGGCGAGCACCACGTGCGCGGCGACCTCCTGGCCGAGCTCCGGGTGGGGCACCCCCACCACGGCGGCCTCCGCGACGGCCGGGTGCTCGTAGAGCACCTCCTCGATCTCGCGCGGGTACACGTTGAGCCCGCCGCGCAGGATCATGTCCTTCGTGCGGTCCACGATGTAGTAGTTGCCCGCGGCATCGCGCCGGGCGAGGTCGCCGGAGCGGAACCAGCCGTCCTCGGTGATGGCCTGGGCGGTGGCCTCCGGCTTGCCCCAGTAGCCCTTCATCACGTTCTCCCCGCGGATCCACACCTCGCCCAGGGTCTCCTCATCGCCCTCGGGCACCACGGCCCCGTCCGGCGTCACCAGCTGCATCTCGCACCCTCGGACGGCGCGTCCGATCGAGCCCGGATGGTGCTCCTCGCCCGGGTGGTTGAAGCACGCGACCGGGGAGGTCTCGGACAGGCCGTAGCCCTCCAGGATCTCGCAGTCGAAGGTGGCCTCGAAGCGGCGCAGCAGCTCCACGGGCATGGCGGATCCGCCGGAGACGCCCAGGCGCAGGCTGGCCAGGTCCTCCGGATGGTCCTTGGCCGCGGCTAGCACGGCCCCGTACATGGTGGGCACGCCGATGAACACGTCCACCGCGTGCTCGCGGACGGTCTGCGCGGCCACGGCGGGATCGAAGCGGGGGATCAACGCCAGGCTGGCGCCTATGGTCACGGGCGCCATGAGCGCGCACGTGAGGCCGAACACGTGGAACAGCGGCAGGCAGCCGAGCACGGTCTCCCCGTGCTGGAGCTGGATCAACGTCTCCGCCACGGTGTCCGCGTTGGTGCCCATGTTCCGGTGGGTCAGCTGGGCGCCCTTGGGGCGGCCGGTGGTGCCGGAGGTGTAGAGGATGACGGCGTCGTCCTCGAGGTCCCGCTCGACGGTCTCGGTCACCGGGCCGGGGCTCTCCGCGAGGTGCGGGGCGAGGCCGTCCTCGCCGAGGGTGCGCAGCGGCACACCGCGCTCGCGGGCGCCCTCCACGGCTTCCTCGGACGGCACGGACCACAGCATCGACGCGCCCGAGTCCTCCAGGTAGCACTCGATCTCGCGGCGCTTGAACAGCGGGTTCATCGGGACGACGACGGCGCCCAGCTGCAGGGCCGCGAAGAACACCACCGGGAACGCCGGGATGTTCGGCACCATGAGCGCCACGCGGTCCCCGGGGCCGATGCCCTCCTGCCGCATGAGCCCGGCCAGGCGCTGGGACTGGTCCTGGAGCTCCGCATACGTCATGCGGTTCTCGCCGAGGATCAGGGCGGTGGAGTGCGGATGCTCGGCGGCGGTGCGCTCGAGGCGGGCGGACAGGGTGAGGGTCACGACGGGCCTCCGGGGGGAGTCGGATGTGATGGGAACCACAGTGTAACGCCCGGCGGTGCTCGTTCGCTGTGAGCCGAGCGGGGTGTGTCGGCCGACCTCACGCCAGCGACATCACCGCGGTTCTGCCCGGCGGTGATGTCGCTGGCGCGCGGTCATCCACCGGCCCCGCCCGCGTCGCCGATGTGTCGTCTCCACGGCTCAGGGGCGCAAGACTGGTCCCCGCACACCGCCCGGACCGCCGGGCCAGACCGGAGGACAGACCATGACCGCACAGACCCCCGCCACCCCTGCCATCCCCGAGACGATGAAGGCGGTCGTCATGCGTGCGCCGGGCGACGTCGTCGTGGAGGAGGTGGACACCCCGCGCGTCGCTCAGCCCACGGACGTGGTCCTGAAGCTGGCCGCCGCGTGCGTGTGCGGCTCGGACCTGTGGCCCTACCGCGGCCACAACGACGTCGACCACCGGCGCATGGGCCACGAGTACGTCGGCACGATCGTGGAGAAGGGCGAGGACGTCGCCACCCTCGAGGTCGGCGACTTCGTGATCGGCTCGTTCATGCTCTCGGACAACACGTGCGAGATCTGCCAGGCCGGCTACCAGTCCCGCTGCGTCAACGCCGGCGAGTACACGGGCAGCCAGGCGCAGTACATGCGCGTCGAGCTCGCGGACGGCTCCCTCGTGAAGGTGCCCGGGGGCGAGCCCTCGGACCCGGACCGCCTGGCCGACTACCTCGCCGCCTCGGATGTGCTCGGCACCGGCTGGTACGCCGCCGTCGCCGCGCAGGCCGGCCCCGGCAAGACCATCGCCGTGGTCGGCGACGGCGCCGTCGGCCTGTGCGCCGTCCTGGGCGCCAAGACCCTCGGCGCGGAGCAGGTCATCGTGTTCTCCCGCCATGAGGATCGGGCCGCGCTCGCCCGGGAGTTCGGTGCCGACGTCGTGATCGCCGAGCGTGGCGAGGAGGGTGCCGCCCAGGTGCGCGAGCTCACCGGCGGCTACGGCGCGCACGGGGTGTGCGAGGCCGTCGGCACGCAGGGCTCCATGGACCAAGCTCTGGCCTCGGTGCGCCCCGGCGGGTACGTCGGGTTCGTGGGCGTCTCCCACGACCAGACCCTCGACGGCTCCGACCTCTTCGGCCGGCAGATCCACCTCGAGGGCGGCCCCGCCCCCGTCCGCCGTTTCCTGCCCGAGCTGATCGAGCGCATCCAGTCCGGCGAGATCCAGCCCGGCCGCGTGTTCACCGCGCGCAGGCCGATCGACGACGCCGCCGAGGCCTACCAGGCCATGGACGAGCGCCGCGAGATCAAGGTGCTGCTGGAGGTCTGAGGCCGTCGGTCTCGAGCAGGCTGGGCGACGCTTGACCCTCCCCTTGGGGGAACGCCCACGCTGGGAACACCGGAGGGAAAGGTCGCCCCATGAGCCCCCTGATGACCGTCGGCGAGTTCGCCCTCGCCACCGGACTGAGCGCGAAGGCGCTGCGCTTCTACGGCGTCCGGTCCGTCCCGGCCTCGGGAGCGCAGTGGGCTCGGTGTGGTCCGGCGGCTCGCGCTCGGTGCATACGTCGAAGTGGGAGTGCCGTCGCCGAAACCGTTGTCCAGGTGTGAGTGCGGATGAGTTCTTGTTGACATCTCCGTCCTTGACCCGACGGCCTGACATGCGGAGGCGAGTGCCGTCGTCGGGAAACCCCGATGCCGACGACCCTCCGCACCGGCTCCATGACCTTTTCCGCACCTCTGCGGCCCCGGCCCCTCGACCCGGCCTGACCTGGGGTCTACGCTGGCCGATCAGGCCTCGCACCCGAAGAGCGCGGCGTCTGCGTCCACGCCTGTCGAGTCCTCAGGGAGCACCACCGCATGATCCGCTTCGAGCATGTGGAGAAGACCTTCCCGGACGGCACCCGTGCCGTGGAGGACTTCTCCCTCGAGGTCCCCTCGCACACCACCACCGTGCTGCTGGGCTCCTCCGGCTGCGGCAAGACCACGCTCCTGCAGATGGTGAACCGGATGGTAGACCCCACCGGTGGCCGCGTGCTCATCGAGGGCCGTGACGTCGCCTCCCTGGACCCCGTGAAGCTGCGCCGCGGCATCGGCTACGTCATGCAGAACGCCGGCCTGCTGCCGCACCGCACCGTGCTGGACAACGTGCTCACCGTGCCGCGCCTGACCGGCCGGATCTCCCGCCAGGACCGGGACCACGCGCACGAGTTGCTCGAGCTCGTCGGCCTGCCCGCGGCCGTCGCCTCCCGCTACCCTTCCCAGCTCTCCGGCGGCCAGCGCCAGCGTGTGGGCGCGGCCCGCGCCCTCGCCCCGGACCCGGACGTCCTGCTCATGGACGAGCCGTTCTCCGCCGTGGACCCGGTGGTCCGCGCGGACCTGCAGGCCGAGATGCTGCGCATCCAGCGCGAGCTGTCCAAGACCGTCCTGTTCGTCACCCACGATGTGGACGAGGCCGTCCTCCTCGGAGACGAGGTCCTGGTCCTCCGCGAGGGCGCCCGCGTGGCCCAGCACGGCACCGGCGAGGACATCCTGCTGCGCCCCGCCGACGACTTCGTCCGCTCCTTCGTGGGCGGCGCCCGCCGCGAGCTCCACGTGGAGGACCGCACCGGCACCCCCATCGTGGTGGACGCCTCCGGCCGCGTCGCCGGGACGCTGGTGCAGCCGTGACCTGGATCAGCGCCAACCTGGACTTCATCCTGTCCCTGACCTGGCGGCACATCGCCATCGCCTCCCCGGTGGTCCTGCTCAGCCTCCTGATCTCCGTGCCCCTGGGCCGCCTGGCCAACGCCACCGGCTGGGGCCGGAGGCTGATCGTGGGCGGCTCCAGCCTGCTCTACGCCATCCCCTCGCTCGCCGTGTTCGTGATCCTCCCGGGCCTGGTGGGCACCAAGATCCTGGACCCGCTCAACGTGGTCATCGCCCTCACCCTCTACGGGGTGGCCCTGCTGACCCGCAGCGCCTCCGAGGCCTTCGACGCCGTGGACGACGAACTCCTCACCGCCGCCACCGCCCAGGGCCACAGCGCCTGGCAGCGGTTCTGGCGGGTGGAGCTGCCGCTGGCCGGCGAGTCCCTCCTGGCCGGCACCCGCGTGGTCAGCGCCTCCACCCTGTCCCTCGTCTCTGTCGGTGCGCTGATCGGCGTGCAGTCCCTCGGCACCCTCTTCACCGAGGGGTACGCCCGCAGCTTCGTCACCGAGATCGTCGTCGGCATCGTCGGCACGGTGATCCTCGCCGTCGTCTTCGACCTCGTCCTGGTGGCCCTCGCCGCTCTCCTCATGCCGTGGACGAGGCGCGCGAAGGTCCGGAAGGCGAGCGGCCGTCGTCGTTCCTCACAGGACACCACGACGACGGCACTCGCCACCGTGCCCGACCTCGCGGTGCAGGAGGGTCGCCGATGATCAGCTCCCTCTTCTCCTGGTTCGCCGACCCCGCCCACTGGGCGGGCCCGAACGGCGTGCCCGCCCGCGTGCTCGAGCATCTCGGCTACTCGGTGCTCGCCCTGGTGATCGCCGCGGCCATCGCGTTCCCGGTGGGTGTGTGGATCGGCCACACTGGACGGGGCCGGCGCGTGGTGGTGGCGCTGTCCTCCGCCCTGCGCGCCCTGCCGACCCTCGGCCTGCTGACCTTCCTCGCGATCGTCCTGGACATCAGGCTGCGGCAGGCGCTGATCCCCACCGTGATGGTGCTGGTGATCCTCGCGATCCCGCCCCTGCTGGCCGGCACCTACGCCGGACTGCAGGCCGTGCCCCGCGAGGTGGTCCACGCTGCCCGCGCCAACGGCCACTCCACCGGCCAGCTCATCGGCCAGGTGGAGCTGCCGATCGCCCTGCCCATGGCCGTCGGCGGACTGCGGTCCGCCACCCTGCAGGTGATCGCCACGACCTCCGTGGCCTCCTACCTCGGCCTCGGCGGGCTCGGCCGCTACCTCTTCGACGCGCTCGCCGTGCAGGACTACGTGACCATGCTCGCCGGCGCCGTGCTGATCGCCGTGCTCGCCCTGCTGTGCGACGGCCTCCTGCTGCTGGTGCAGCGCATCCTGACCCCCGCTGGGCTGAGGGCCCGCGGCTGACCCACGAAAGGACGGCTGCCATGGCTGCCACCGACCACACCCTGAATCCCCGGGCGGGAGCGAACCCGTCCGCCGCCCCGAACCGGCTGGTGCGGCGCCGCGCCGTGATCGGCCTGCTCACCGGCGCGCCCCTGCTGGCCGCCTGCGGCGGGGACCCGCTCTCCTCCGACGGCGGCGGGCAGGGCTCGGGAGGCTCCGGCTCCGGCGGGGACGGCGGCGGGACCGTCCGCGTGGGCTCGGCGAACTTCCCGGAGTCCGAGATCATCGGCGAGCTCTACGCCCAGGTCCTCGAGGCCAAGGGCCTCACCGTGGAGCGGAAGATGCAGATCGGCTCCCGCGAGGTCTACCTCGGTGCCCTCAAGGACGGGTCCATCGACCTGATCGGCGAGTACACCGGCAACCTCCTGGCCTTCTATGACAAGCAGGCGAAGGCGAAGACGTCCGAAGAGGTGTTCGCCGCCCTGCAGAAGGCCCTCCCGGACGACCTCGAGGTCCTGGCCGAGGCGAAGGCGGAGAACAAGGACGCCTGGTGCGCGGCCGGCGACTGGGCCAAGCAGCACGGTATCTCCTCCTACGCGGACCTGAAGGACTACGACGGCACCCTCCGCGTGGGCGGCCCGCCGGAGATGAGCCAGCGCGACTACGGCGCCGGCCTCGCCCGCGTGGAGTCCGTCTATGGCGTGCCCGCGGACAGGATGGAGTTCACCCCCATCAGCGACGGCGGCGGCCCGCTGACCGTCAAGGCCCTCAAGGACGGGGACGTGGACCTGGCGAACATCTTCTCCACCACCCCGGCCATCGAGGAGAACGGCTTCGTGATGCTCGAGGACCCCGAGGGCATGGTGACCCCGCAGAACATCGTCCCGCTCATGGCCAAGGACAGGGTCACGGACCAGATCCGCGAGGCCGTGGAGTCCGTGCAGAAGGTCCTCACCACCGAGGACCTCATGGCCATGAACGCCGAGAACTCGGGCGAGCAGAAGAAGCAGCCGCGAGAGGTCGCGGGGGAGTGGCTGAAGGAGAAGGGCCTGGTCTGAGGACTGCCCTCGACGCCGAATCAGAGGAAGTGGTCGCCTCACGCCTCGTGAGGCGACCACTTTCTCCTGGTTCGAGGGAGGCGGGGGTGCAGGGACGGCGCGGCGTGTCTGGCCGGCCGACCCTGCCGGTCCCGCGCAGACCCCCCGGGGGCTCAGGGGTGCCCGGGGTGGCCCGAATGTGATGGAGTGCACGGATCCTGTCCACGACCTGGGAAGTGACCATGGAGCAGTTCGTCACCGCCGCCAACTCGATCATGTGGAGCCTGCCCATGGTCGTCGGACTCCTCGCCCTGGGCCTGTACTTCACGATCCGCATGGCGGCTCCCCAGGTGCGGCTGCTCACGGACATGGTGGGTCAGCTGGCCAGGGGAGGATCGTCGTCGGCGGGGATCAGCTCGTTCCAGTCGTTCGCCATGGCCCTGGGCGGGCGCATCGGGGTCGGCAACATCGCGGGCGTCGCGGCCGCGATCTACCTGGGCGGCCCGGGCGCGCTGTTCTGGATGTGGGTGACGGCGATCCTCGGCGCCCCCGTGGCGCTCGTGGAGAGCTCGCTCGCACAGCTCTACAAGCACAAGGTCCGCGGGGAGTACCGCGGCGGGCCCGCGTACTACATCCTCGAGGGGCTCGGCCGGAACTGGCGGTGGCTGGCGGTCGCGTATGCCGCGGCCACCGTATTCGCCACGGTCTTCACCGGCCCGCAGATCCAGGCCAACGCCGTCACCGCCGCCACGACCGAGGCGTGGGGCTGGGACCCGCTGTGGGTGGGACTCGGGATGGCCGTGCTGTTCTGCGTGATCGTGTTCGGCGGCATGCACCGCCTGGGCCGCACGGTGGGCCTCGTGGTCCCGTTCATGGCCGGCGCGTACATCCTGGTGGGGCTGCTCGTCGTCGGGCTGATGTGGCAGCAGGTCCCTGCGATGTTCGGGCTGATCTTCTCCAGCGCGCTGGGCCTGGACTCGGTCTACGGCGGCATCCTCGGCGCCGCCGTCGCGTGGGGCGTGCGCCGTGCCGTGTACTCCACCGAGATCGGCACCGGTTCGGGGGCCCAGGCCTCGGCGGCCGCCCACGTCTCCCACCCCGTGAAGCAGGGCCTGGCCCAGGCGTTCTCCGCCTACGTGGACACCCTGTTCGTCTGCACCATGACCGGCCTGATGATCCTCGCCACGAACAGCTTCAACGTGCTGGGGCCGGACGGGGAGAGCCTCCTCGCCGAGCACGTGCCCGGCGTCGAGGAAGGCCCGGCGTGGGTCCAGATCGCCATCGACGAGGCACTGCCCGCCTTCGGCCCGTCCTTCGTGGCGATCGCCGTCTTCCTGTTCTCCTTCACCACTCTGCTCTCCTTCGCGTTCTACGCGGAGACGAACGTCGCCTACCTCATCCCGAACAAGACGGCGCAGCGCGCGGTCATCGCGATCGCCCGGCTGCTGCTGGCCGGCTCCATGGTGTTCGGGTCCGTGCAGACCTCCGCGTTCGTGTGGTCCCTCGCGGACTTCGGCGTGGGCCTCTACACGTGGGTGAACATCGTGGCGCTCATCCTGCTGAGCCCCGTGGCCATCCGGCTGTTCAAGGACTACGACCGCCAGCGCCGCGCCGGCCAGGACCCCGTCCTGGACCCGGCCGCCATCGGCGTCCGCAACGCCCGCCTGTGGGAGCAGATCCACGCGGCGTACCAGCAGACCGGCGACCTCGACCGCGCCATGGAGCACGTGGCCGACACCGCCCCGGACACCCGGGCCATCACCGTGGTCCCGCGCCGGGAGGGCTGAGGACCGACGACGGCGGCCCGGGGCGCCGGACGTCCGCGACGACGTCGGGCCACGGGCCAGGGCCGTCCGCGCGGCCTGAATCCCGGCAGGCTCACCCCATGGACCACAAGGAGATCCTCCATCAGGGGCTGCGCCGGCAGCGCGACGCCCTCTTCGCGAAGCTGGACGGCCTGCCCGAGCGGGAGGTCCGCCTGCCCCGCACCCCCACCGGCACCAACCTGCTGGGCCTGCTCAAGCACGCGGCCACGTGCGAGCTCGAGTACTTCGGCGAGGTCTTCGGCCGCCCCGCCGGCATCCCCCTGCCCTGGGACGCGCCGGGGGTGGGCGAGGAGGACGGCGCGGACCTGTTCGCCGCCGAGGACGAGACCCTCGAGGACGTCCTCGACTACGCGCGGCGATGCTTCGCGCACGCGGACGCGACCATCGAGGCCCTCGTCTTCGACGCGCGGGGGCGGGTCCCCTGGTGGCCCGCGCACCTGGCCGAGGTGACTCTGGCGCAGATCCTCTCCCACGTGGCCCTCGACGCGGCCCGCCATGCCGGCCACGCCGACATCCTGCGCGAGGGGATCGACGGGCAGGCCGGCCTGCGCGGCCCCGGGGACAACCTGCCCGGCTGGGACGCCGAGCGGTGGGCCGCGCACGTGCGGCGGCTCGAGGGGATCGCCCGGGGTGCGGGCCCGGTGCGCTAGCGTCCGCGGTGATGACTCCCCGCTCGCTCGCCGGTCTGGCCCTCACCGTCGCCGCCCTGATGTCCGCCTTCGTGCTGATGGCGCCGACGGCGCCGGGGCTGTTCGTCGGCGTGCTCACGGTGGGGACCTTCGGGTTCGGCCCGTTCTACGGGGAGCCCTCGCGGCAGCTCGTGGACCGGCCGTGGAGGCGGGACACGCGCTGGCGCGATCTCGCCCGCCGGGTCCGCACCGACTGGCTCTCCCGGCAGCTGGGCGCCGTCGGCTGGAACGCGGCCATCAGCCGCCGCATCACCGGCCGGGCCGACCTGCGGCGCATCCGCACCGCCGCCGTGGGCTCCCTCGTCAGCCACGCCGCCTCCGCGGGTCTGCACGCGGTGGCGGGCGTGGCGCTGGCGGCCGTCGGGCATCCGGTCTGGGGCGTGGTCGCGGTGGCCCTGGGGCTCGTGGTGCACGCCTGGCCGGCCCTGCTGCAGGTCTCCGTGCTCGGGCGCATCGACGGACTCCAGACGCAGATCCGCGGGGACCAGCTGCTCTGGTGACCGGCCGGCACCGGGCGGCCCGGCCGAGCACTTTGTGGGCCGAATCCGACGGATGAGCCCCTGAATCGGGCACGGGAGCGTCGCATTCGGCCCGCAAAGCGGTGGGGAGGGGGCAGCGGGGAGAGGGCGGCGAGGAGAGGGCGGCGGGGAGAGGGCGGCACCGCGCGCTCAGCCCTACGCTCGGACCCATGACCGAGCACACATCCGAGCACACCCCCGAGAACCCCCACGTCGTCCGCCGCGGCTCCGGCGTCCCGCTGATCGAGGTGCACGGCAACAGCGTGGACCACCGGCTGCTGCTGCCGCTCGACGACGCCCTCGCCGAGGCCGGGGAGGTCGAGCGGATCTACGTGGACCTGCCGGGCTTCGGCCGGACCTCGGCCCTCCAGGACGACGGCGGCCTCCCCGAGCTCGCCGCCTGGCTCGTGGACTGGATCCGCGCGGAGGTCGGCGAGCGGCCGTTCGCGGTGCTCGGCAACTCCCTCGGCGGCCTGCTCGCCCGGCACGTGGCGGCCGAGTTCGGCGCGCAGGTGTTGGGGCTGGGGCTGCTCGCGCCCGTCGTCGACCCGGACGAGGACCGGCGCACCCGCACCGACCTGGTGGTGCGCGAGCGCGACGACGCCTTCATGTCTACCCTCGACCCCGACGACGCCGCCCCGTTCCTCGAGATGTCCCCGCGGCTGACGCGGGACACGTGGGAGCGGTTCCGCGAGCACGCGCTGCCGGGCGTCCGCGCCGTGGACGAGGAGGCGCTGAAGCGCCTGTCCGCGCGCTACGTCCTGGACGCCGTGCCGGAGGAGGCCGCGCCGCCGTTCGAGGGGCCCGCCCTGATCCTCACCGGCCGGGAGGACCACCTCGTCGGCTACCGGGACCAGGCCGCGCTCCTGGAGCATTACCCGCGCGCCACCTACGCGGCGCTCGACGCCGCCGGCCACAACGTGCACCTGGACCAGCCGGAGGTCGCCGAGGCGCTCGTCCGCGCGTGGGCGGTGCAGGTGGGCCGCGCGGCGTCGGACTGAGGCGGGGTCAGGGGGAGGGACGGGCCTCCACCCGGGCCTCCGCCTCGGCGCCCGCCCCCACCCCGACGCCGGCCCGCGCCAGCAGGCCGTCGGCCACCCGCAGCAGGGCGGCGACCGCCACGAAGAACACGAGGATCGCCACCACGTAGACGGCGACGCCGTCGTAGCCCAGCCGCGGGACGTCCAGGATCGTGTACGGGTACCAGTCCAGCCACGGCCCGCGCAGCAGCGTGAACGCCAGCCAGGCGAGCGGGATGAGCGTGGACAACCACACCACCCGCCACGTGATCTGCCGCCGCGGCCCGAAGACCGCCCACAGCACCGGGGTGAGGATCGGCGTGACGATGTGCTGCAGGGTGTCGTTGAACCGCTCGACGGCGGTCATCGGGTCGGCGTCCCGCAGCAGCACGTTGAACACCACGCCCGTGATCACGATGCACACCACCCCCGTCACCCGCAGCACCCGGAACAGCGTGCCCGGCCGGTGCAGGCGCAGCGCCAGCAGCAGGGACGTCAGCCCCACCAGGAAGTTCGAGAGGAACGTGAAGTACGTGGGCTGGTTGAGCATGTGCTCCCAGCCGCCCTCGAGCACGCCCGCGTAGCCCGCGTCGGCCGGCAGGTCCGAGGACTTCCACGAGCCGATCCACAGTGAGAGCAGGTTGCCGCCCAGGGACAGGGCCGCGGCGACGGCGAAGGCAGGCCGCGCCGTCGTCGTCCAGCGGCCGGAGGGGGTGGGGAGGGTCATGCGCCCATCCTGCCGGAGCGCGACGCCGCCCCCGGTGCACTGGCCGAGCCGCTCGGGCCGGCGGGCGTGTCCCGGCCGGCGGTCCGGACCCTACGCTCGGCACCATGATCCGGACCCCCTGGACCCGCACCCCCGCCGGCGCGAGGCGCGCGCGCCGCCCCCGACAGTTCCGCCGCGTGACGACGACCGGGCCCGCCGCCGTGGACGTGGCCTGGGCCCGCTACGCCGACCTGCGCCTGTGGCCGCGGTGGGCTCCGCAGATCCGCGCCGTGGAGGCGCCACGGCGCCGGCTGCGGGCCGGGCTTCGCGGCGTGGTCCACGCGCCCCTGGGGCTGCGCGTCCCGTTCGTGGTCGAGGAGGTCGACGATGACGCCCGCACCTGGCGGTGGACGGTGCGGGTGGCCGGGACGGCGGTCTCCATGACGCACGACCTCACCGCCACCCCCCGCGGCACCCGGGCGGGGCTGACGGTCCACGGGCCCGCCGTCGTCGCCCTGGCCTACCGACTGCCGGCCCGCGTGGCGCTGCGGCGGCTGTGCCGGGCGCACCTCTGAGGGCGGACCGCCGGGCCGGGCCTGTGGCCAGGGGCCCCGCCCGCCTCACACCGCCGCGGCGTCGGTCCGCAGCTCGACGCGCGGCCAGTCGGCGAGGTCGGCGAGCATCTGCCGGTCGTGGGTCACCACGACGACGGCCTGCTCCGTGACCTGCAGGGCCTCGGTCATCTCGTCCACGAGCGCGGGGGAGAGGTGGTTCGTCGGCTCGTCCAGCAGCAGCACGTGGGGGCGCTCGATGAGCACCATCGCCAGGTGCAGACGGGCCTGCTGCCCCTGGGACAGGCGTCCGACCGGGGTGTCCGCGGCCTCGGCGGTGAGCAGCCCGAGCGAGGGCAGCGTGGGGGCCGGCAGGGGACGGCCCAGGTCGTCGACGCCGGCCTCGTCCGCGCCGACGCGGCGCACGTGCTCCTCGAACACGGCGGCGGCGGTGCGCTCCTCGTCCCACGCGGGGGTCTCCTGCGCCACGAGGCGCACGCGCACGTCGGCGCCCACGGTCACCAAGCCGCTCGTGGGCTCCAGGTCCCCGGCGAGCACGCGCAGCAGCGTGGACTTCCCGGCCCCGTTCGGGCCCGTCACCAGCACGCGGCCGCCCGGCACGAGGGCCGCGCCCATCGGCTGCTCGAGCCGCCCGGCCACGCGCACGGCGTCCGCGGTGAGCAGGACGTCGTCGCCCGCCGTGCCCGGCCCGCCCGCCGTGCCCGCCGCCGCGTCCGCGCCGTCCCGCGGGTCGCCGTCGGGCATGTCCGCGAACGGCCAGTCCAGGCGCAGGGGCGGCTCGGGCACGGTGATCCGGTGCGCCTCCAGCTCGTCGAAGCGCCGGTTGAACATCTGCACGATCCCCGCCGACCGGCTCGAGCGCTGGTGCTTGCCGGTGCCCTTCGGGGGCCGCCACGAGCCCTGCATCTGCTCCCGCGCGTCCTCCACGGCCAGCTCCAGCCGCTCGCGCTCGGCGTTCTGCTCGGCGTACTCCTGCTCCCAGGCGGCCCGGGCGCGGCGGCGCCCCTTCGCCCAGCCGGCGTACCCGCCGGAGTACCGCCGCGGCCGCCCGTCCTGGCTGGGATCCAGGTCCACGATGTCGGTGCACACGGCGCGCAGCAGGGCGCGGTCGTGGCTGACGACGGCGACCCCGCCCGGGTGCTCCACCAGCCGGCGGGTGAGGAAGTCCAGGGCGACGTCGTCCAGGTGGTTGGTCGGCTCGTCCAGCAGCAGCAGGTCCGGCCGGGAGCCGAGGGTGACGGCCAGGCGCACCCGGTGGCGCTGGCCGACCGAGAGCGATGTGAGGGGGTGCTCGCGGTCCGTGCACGCGTGCAGCCCCTCGAGGTCCATGTCCACGCGCCGGCCGGCGTCCCAGGCGTCGTAGAGGTGGGCCCGCTCCAGCGCGGTGGAGTACCGGTGTCCGGCGCCGGCGTCGTCGGGGGCCTCGGCCAGGGCGGCCGCGGCGGCGTCCAGGGCCTCGAGTGCGGCGTGCGGGCCCGTGAGGGCGTCGCGGACCAGGTCGCCCACCGTGCGGGAGCGCCCGTCGGCCCGCGCCCGCAGCGCCTGCGGGACGAACGCGAGCGTGCCCGCCCGCGTCACGCGGCCGACGTCGGGCGTGATCCGGCCCGTGAGCACGTGGAGCAGCGTGGTCTTGCCGCGCCCGTTCTCACCCACGATCCCGAGCCGCGAGCCGGCGTTGATCCGCACCGTGGCGTCCGTGAGCACGCGGTGCCCGCCGAGCGAGACGGTCAGGTGCTCGCCGCGCAGGTGGGCGGCGGGCCCGGCGGGCAGGGCGGGGGAGGGAGGGCCGGAGGTCATGTCCGCCAGTCTAGGGAGGGGGCGCGCTGCCGCGTCCGGGGTCGGGACTACGCTCGGGGCCATGTCCGCCGCCCCGCCGCCGCCCGCCTTCGGCACCGTCCTGCACCACCGCGCCCACGGGATGGCCCCGGGGGAGTCCATCTCCCCGCCGCTGGTCCACGCGAGCGCGTTCCACCTGCCCGGCGCGGACCCGGACGGCGCCCCCACCGCCCCCGGCGCGGACGTGCCTTTCCAGTACGCGCGCTGGGCCACGCCCACCTGGTCCGCGCTCGAGGCCGCCCTGGGCGCGCTGGAGGACGCCGACGTCGCCGTGGTCCCCTCCGGCATGGCCGCGATCGCCGCCGTCCTGCTGCCCCTGCTGCACCCGGGGGACCGCGCCCTCCTGCCCGCGGACGGCTACGGGCCCACCCGCGCCCTCGCCGCCGAGCACCTCACGCCCCGAGGCGTGCACGTGGACCTGGTCGCCACCCAGGGGCTCGCCCATGCGGACCTGAGCGGCTACGACCTGGTGCTCGTGGAGACCCCCTCCAACCCGGGGCTGCGCGTCGCGGACCTGGCGGACGTCGCCGCCCGCGCCCACGCGAACGGCCGCCGGGACGGCGCGGGGGCCCTCGTGGTGGTGGACAACACGCTGCTGACCCCCCTGGGGCAGCGCCCGCTGGAGCTGGGGGCGGACGTGGTCGTGGCCTCGGACACGAAGGCCGTCAACGGGCACACGGACGCCCTCGGCGGGCACGTGGCCAGCCGGGACCCGCAGGTGATGGCGCGGGTGCGCGGCTGGCGGACCCTGGCCGGCGGGATCCTGGGCACCCACGAGGCCTGGCTCATCCACCGCGGTCTCGAGACCCTCGAGGTCCGCTTCGCCCGGATGTGCGCCTCGGCGCAGGCGGTCGCGGAGCTGGCCGCGGGCCACCCGGCGGTGCGCGCCGTGGTCTACCCGGGGCTGGCGGACCACCCGGACGCGGAGGTCGTGGCGCGTCAGATGACGGCGGCGGGCGGCCTCGTCGGGCTGCGGTTCGCGGACGCGGCGGCGGCCGAGCGGTTCATCGCCGCGGCGCAGTACGTGGTGCCGCAGACCAGCTTCGGCGGCACGCACACGGCGGCCGAGCGCCGCGCCCGCTGGGGCGACGACGTCCCGGACGGTTTCGTGCGTCTGTCCGTGGGCGTGGAGCCCACCGCCGAGCTGCTGGCCGACCTGGAACGCGCGATGACCGCCGCGGGCGGCGGGCCGACCGCCTGACCCGCGCCCTCCGCACTTTGTGGGCCGAATACGACTCTCCCGGGGGCTCTGGGGCCCGGGAGAGTCGTATTCGGCCCTGAAAGTGAGCGCCGCCGAGACCTCACCCTGACCCGCGTCCCGGCTACGCTCGCGGACGAGGCCGCCCACCCGCGCCTCGCCCGCCCGCCCCGCCCCAGGAGACCCGCCCCATGCAGCTCGACCTGATCGTGGAGAACGCCCGCCTCATCACCGGCGACCCCGCCCGCCCGTCGGCCTCGCGGCTGGGGGTGTGGCGGGGCGTCGTCGTCGGGGTGGACGAGGAGCTGGACGGCCTCGCGGCACGCGAACGCCTCGATGCGCGGGGGCGCACCGTCCTCGCCGGGTTCAACGACGCCCACGCGCACAGTGTCTGGTTCGGCCAGTCCCGGCTGGACGTGGACCTCGAGGGTGCGCGCACGGCGGAGGAGGTCCACCGCCGGGTCCGCGCCCGCGCCGCCGAGCTCGACCCCGGCGCCTGGGTAACGTGCACCGGCTTCGACCCCGGCCACCTGACCGGCCCCCAGCCGGACCGGGACGGCCTCGACGCCGCCGCCTCCGGGCGCCCCGTGCTCATCCGCCACAACACGGGCCACGCCGTCACGGTGTCCGGGGCGGTGCTGGTCCTGGCCGGCGTGGGGGAGCAGGTGCTGCAGCAGCCCGAGGGCGGGCGGATCCTCACGGACGCCGAGGGTCGACCCACCGGTCTGTTGGAGGAGACCGCCATGAGCCTGGTGACCCGGCTGCTGCAGTCGGAGTCCCACGAGCACATCGGCGCGTGCCTGGCGCGGGCGTCGCAGGGGTACGCGGCCGAGGGCATCACCTCGGTGACGGATGCGGGGGTGGCCGGCGGGTGGATCGGGCACAGCCCGCTCGAGTTCGGCGCGTATCAGCGCGCCCGGGACGCGGGGCTGCTGCGCACCCGCTTCCAGACGATGGTCACCCTGGACGCGCTGCACTCGGTGGACGGCCATCCCGACGACGGCACGCACCTCACCCTCGACGCCGGCGTGCGCACGGGCGTGGGCGACGAGTGGCTGCAGATCGGGCCGGCGAAGGTGTTCACGGACGGGTCGATGCTCGGGCAGACCGCCGCGATGACCGAGGACTACTGCGGCCACGGTCATGGCCGCGGTTACCTGCAGCAGGACGCGGGGGAGATGCGCCGGGCGTGCCTCGGTGCGGCGGCCGCCGGCTGGGCGCTGGCCCTGCACGCGATCGGCGACGCCGCCCTCGACTTCGCCCTCGACGTGATCGCCGAGGCGCGGGGCCGGTTCGGGCGGCCCGTGATGCCGCACCGCGTGGAGCACGGCGGGGTGGTCCGCGACGATCAGGTGGCCCGTATGGCCGAGCTGGAGGTCGTGATGGCCACCCAGCCGAACTTCATCAGCGCGTTCGGCGGGTCGGTGCGGGAGCGGATCGGGCCGGAGCGGGCCGCGCTGTCGTACCCGGCCGGGCGGCTGCTGCGCGCGGGCCTGGTGCTGCCGGGCAGCTCGGACCGTCCCGTGGCCGGCGGCCGCCCGCTGGAGGTCATCCAGGACTTCGTGCTGCGCCGCACCGAGACCGGCGAGCAGTACGGCCCGGACGCGGAGCGGCTCACGGTGGCCGAGGCCCTGCACGCCTACACGGTCGGCTCCGCGGAGGCGACCGGCTGGGGCGGCCGCAAGGGGCGGCTCGTCGCAGGCCAGCTCGCGGACTTCACGGTGCTCAGCGAGGACCCGCGCGTGGTGCCGAGCGACCAGATCGCGGCGATCGACGTCGTCGCCACAGCCGTGGGCGGGGAGTTCGTGCACGGCGGGCTGTGACGCCCGGTCCCGGCACCGGCCCCGACTCCTCGCGACGAGCCCTGCGATATGGCCCTTACCCGCCTGGTTTAGGGGCCATATCGCAGGGCTCGTCATCCAGGGGAGCGGGTGGGGCACGTCCGGTGACCCGGCGGTCAGCCGTGGCTCTGCTGGGGGGCTGCTCCCTACGCTCGGAGGACGGCGCGCAGACCGCGCGTCGCCCCGAGACCGTGAGGAGCACCCCGTGGCGCACGACGACGCGAACACCACCACCACCGACCAGCTCACCCTGCAGGACCCCACGAAGCGCTACCCCGTGATCAGCCCGCCGGAGCAGTCGCTGCCCGGCACCGGCCTGGACGCGGAGATGACGCCGAAGGTCGATCTGGGTGAGAAGTCCTACCGCGGCACCGGCCGTCTCGAGGGCCGCAAGGCGCTCATCACCGGCGGCGACTCCGGCATCGGCGCGGCCACCGCGATCGCGTTCGCTCGCGAGGGCGCCGACGTCGTGATCACCTACCTGCCGGAGGAGGAGAAGGACGCCCAGCACGTCCTCGAGGTCCTGCAGGCGGAGGGGCGCACCGCCGTCGGGATCCCCGGTGACCTGCGCGACAAGACGTTCTGCGTCGACCTCGTGGCCCAGGCGGTCGAGAAGCTCGGCGGGCTGGACGTGCTGGTGAACAACGGCGGCAAGCAGGTGGCGCAGGACTCGATCGAGGACATCGACGACGAGCAGCTCGAGGCCACCTTCGACATCAACATCCTGGCCCAGTTCCGCCTGGTCAAGGCCGCCCTGCCGCACCTGAAGCCGGGCTCCACGATCATCAACACCACCTCCGTGGTCGCCTACATGGCCCCGGAGCAGCTGGTGGACTACTCCGCCACCAAGGCCGCCATCAACACCTTCACGAAGGCCCTGGGCCAGCAGCTGGCCCCGAAGGGCATCCGCGTGAACGCCGTGGCGCCCGGGCCGATCTGGACCCCGCTGCAGCCCTCCGGCGGCCAGAAGCCGGAGGCCCTGCCGGAGTTCGGCCAGTCCACTCCGCTGGGCCGCGCCGGGCAGCCCACCGAGCTCGCCCCGGCGTACGTGTTCCTGGCCTCGCCGGAGTCCTCCTACGTGGTGGGCGCGACCATCCCGGTCACCGGCGGCATGCCGACGCCGTGAGGTGAGGCCTGTCAGGCGGGGCGTGTACCCCGCGATAGACAAGGTGACGGTCGTGGTCGCCTCCGGACACCGGAAGCGACCACGACCGTCACCTTGTCTGTGGGGTGGGGCTGCAGGCTCCACAGCCTTGTGCGGAATCACCTGATGGAGCCCGGCGGTGTCGCGCGGAGCCGGCTCAGCGAAGACGCGGAGATCCCGCGTGGTGTGCGTCTGGGCGCAGTTCTCAGGCACAGACCTAGCCTCAACGAAGGGGGTGGGTGACTCCGCGCGACGAAGACGACCCTACGTGAGGACGCGCGTGCTGGGGAGGCGCCCCCATGGCGCGCGGGGCAGGCGGGCCAGGGGATGTACCCCTACTAGCTGATAGTAAGTATGTGAGTGAGAACTTGCTAAGAGGGTTCCATTATTGACCCTGTGCGCCCGCTCTGTCAGCATCTGTGTCATGCCTCACCGAGGCTTCCGACCACTCGATCTTCGCGCGGGAGGCGGACACGTTAAGCGGGGGCAGCGCCCGAGCGAATGGGGCGGCCCCGAGACCAGGACGAAAGGCCGCGTCATGTCTGACTTCGACACCCTGTCCCTCGAGGACCTCCTCGCCGCGTGTGCTCCCGGGGGGAGCACCTCACTCTTGTCGGAGACCCCGCTCCGGCCCGCCGGCGGCCCCGGGGCGGTGATCGCGCCGGCCAAGGTGATCGAGGGCCGGGGTGAGCCCACCTACGCCTACGAGCGTCGGATGGAACTCGACGAGGCCGGTCAGCCGCGACCGGTGTGGACCGTCGTCGTGGACAGCAAGCAGTCGGTCTCCAACCGGGACGAGGACGCCATCATCTCCGCTCGGCGGGATCAGGGGACACCGGAGGGAGAGGCGCTGCGCAAGGTGCCGACCATCGAGGTGCGTTACGGAGAGGCTGTCGAGTCGGATCTCTCCCTGCCTCATCGTGCGTTCGACGGACACATCCGGGCGGCCACCCTTGACGGTGCTCCCGTGACGCAGACCGAGGCCTACCGTGCACTGCGAGACGCCACGAAGCTCGACGCCCGGGCTCTGCTGGACGCCGCACCGACGGCCTTGGTCCTCGGCGCATGGGACTCCACTCGGAAGTCGCATCAGGGCCGCTACCAGTCCTGCATGACGGGTGAGATCATCGGCGTTCTGGCCGACCAGGACCAGGAGGGCGGGGCGCCGCGGACCAATCGGCGCGCAGCTGGCCGTGTGGACCCCGTCGCGGCGAGCGTCAAGCCATCGGCCAAGGACGTCGAGGCACTGGTCAAGGCGCAGGCGGGTGAACTGAGCGCCAAACTGCAGGACAAGGTGCTCGCCGAGGCCAAGAAGAAGGGGGAGACCGGATCGTCCATGTCCACGCTCGGCCTGGGCCACATCCCGCCGGTCCTCGGCGAACTGGGCGGTGTCGCGTGCCGTTCCATCATGCGACGACGCCTCCTGTCCTTTTCCGCGCTCCGTCAGCTCCGCTTCGGCGGCACGACGGAGCAGGACGTGGCGTGCCGCGCCCTGCTCGCGGCCTACGCCCTGCTCGGCATGGCCCTCTCGGACCGCGAGCTGCATCTGCGTGCGAACTGCCATCTGGTCGAATCCGATGAGCCGACCGTGACCCTCGACCTCCGGTACGGCAAGTCCCGGGCGCTCGCCCCCATCACGGACGAGGTGGCCGTCCAGGTGTTCGAAGCGGCGCTGGCGCATGCGAAGTCGGTCGCCGGTGTCGAGTGGAACGGGCAGACCATCCAACTGGTGGGCGACCCGGCGATCCTGGGCGCCGCCAGCACCGACGACGTCGAGGTGTGACCATGGGCGGACTCGTCATCAGCGCGGACTTCCCGCTGGGCGTCTACACGGGCCACGGGCCGGACGGCGGCGCAGAGCGATTCCCTGATGTCGCGAGGCTCTTCTCGGCCCTCGTGCAGGCGGCCGCTGCGGGGACTCTTTCGACGGGGGATCCTGAGGCTCCGTTCACGGCAGAGTCGTTGGCCGCCCTGGACTGGCTCGAGGAGCATCCGCCGGATGCGTTGGTCCTGCCTGGTCACACGCCCGTGGCACCTGGCGTGCGACGCTTCGCGTACCGGAAGGAGGGGGTCTTCCTCAAGGAGGTCGGCAAGACCAACTACAAAGTGACCGGCCGGCCTGTCTCGGACGGAACTGCGCTCGGCGGCCCCGTGCAGTGGGTCTGGGATGACGGGCCCAGCGGGACGGACACACAGGTCTGCTCAACTCTGGAACAACTCTGCGCGGACGTGCCCCATCTCGGAGAGGCGTCGTCGCCCGTACGTCTGACGGTGCACGAGGGGGAGGGCCTTCCGGCGCCCACGCATCGACGTGACCGGAATGCAAGTCTGCGTGCGGTCCCCGGTGCGGTGCGGCAGGCGATGCCGAGTCCCGGACGGAGGGCAGAGCTCGACCGTGCCCACGCGGCAACGACGCTGGGGCGGAAGCCCTCGGCTAGCGGCGACAAGCACACGACGTCGGCGGTGCCGCATGCCACCCTGCCGCCGCGCGACCACCTCCGGAGCGGGATCTTCGCGCCGGTCGAGCACCACGAACCTGACGTTCCCTGGACCCAGGTGCTGGCGGTCCCCGTCATCGGGGCCAACTCCACTGTCCCTGAAGAGCGGTACGTGAGTGTCTGCGTCGCCCTGCACCGCGCGCTCGTGTCGCGCCTGGGCCCCGACGCCCCGCCGGAGATCACCGGCCGTTATGCGCCGTCCGTCGCCCCACCGGCCAACCGTGTCGCACTCCACCTGGCGCCGGGGGACCTTCCGAACCTGCCGTTCTCGGACGGACGGGATCGATTCCTCGTCCTGGTGCCGCGAGGGATGCCCGGGCCCGCCCTGGGGATGCTGGCATCAGCCTTGGCCGGGGTCCGCCGTGTCGTCACCTCAGAGCACCAGCTGACCGTTGCACCTGAGGAGATCGAGGTGTACGACGGGACTGAATTCTGGAAGGCTCCGACCGAGGGTGCGGTGCGGACGTGGGACGCCCAGCCGGCCGTGGTCGTAGAGCGACGGCTCAAGTCCAAACCCCCGATCCGGGACGTCGACCTGGCTGCCGCATGGTCTTTGGGCAATGTGCTCCGTGACGTCGAACCGGCGTTCGCGACGAAGGACCCTGTCGCTCGGCACGCAGCGGTTGTGGAGAGCGGGGCGCAGCTTCGGGGCAGGGCGTTCCGCACGCTCACGCCGACGGCGTACGTCCACCGTACGGACCGCCGCAGCCCCATCGAGCCGTTCCGCCTCACGCTCACTCTCAGCACCGCCGTGCCTGACCGGGCCATCCTCGCGCTCGGTCAGAGCCGTCATCTGGGCTGCGGACTGCTGGTGCCCACGGACATTCCCGGATCGACCCAGGAGCGGTCATGAACGTCAATGACAAGGCGGCCTTGACCGTCGCCATCGATGAGTTCGACGAGTTCTTCGCCGCCGTGAACCATGGCCGTGAGCCCTACGCCTGGCAGCGTGCTCTGCTGAGGCAGGTCGTGACGACGGGACGCTGGCCTGACGCCGTCGTTGCGCCCACGGGCGCTGGCAAATCGAGCGTCTTGGAGGTGCACGTCTTCGCGGTGGCCATGACCCACGCACCCGGGTGGGAAGGGGCCCGGGCCCCTCGTCGCCTCTGGCACGTGGTGGGGCGCCGAGCGCTCGTTGACGACATGGCCTCCCGGGCCGAGGCTGTGTTCGATCAGCTCGCCGAGATCACGGACGTCCCGATCGAGGCGCCTTTGAGCCGAGTCGCAGCTGCCCTGAGGCGCATCTCGCCGGCCGGGCAACCGGGCTCGGTGACAACGCTCCGCGGCGGGATCGCACCGGAGCGTGGATGGCAGGACGACCCGGTCTCCTGCCAGGTGATCTGTGCGACGCCGGACATGGCCGGCAGCCGGCTCCTGTTCCGTGGCTATGGCTCCACCGCAGGGATGCGTCCCCGCGAGGCGGGGCTGATCGCATACGACTCCGTGCTGATCCTGGACGAGGCCCATCTCAACCGGCAGCTGCTCACCACGGCTCGTCGCGTCGCGTCGCTCGCCGGTGAGTCACCTCTCGCCGCTCACGTGCCCGTACTGCAGGTCGTCGAGACGACGGCCACTCCGGCGGGACTCGCGCCGGCCCAGACTTCTATCGGCGTCGAGCTTTCGGACATCCGCACGGGTGCCGTGGGGGAGGCGCTCCTGCGCCGTCTGGACCGTCCGAAGCCAGTCCATCTGCACCTGGACGGCCCCTGGCTCGCTGGGGGCATAGCGCGTGAAACGACGCAGGGAGCGCAGGAGATCGCCCGCATGGTGACGGACGCCGTGCAGGCGGGACACACCCCCGTGGGGGTCGTCATGAACCGCGTCGCGTCGGCCCTGGCCGTTCATCGTGCCCTCCGCGGTCTCAATGGCGGCCTCGATGTCGTGCTCGTCGTAGGGCCGCGCCGGCGCTGGGAGCAGGCCCTCGAACGATCCCGGACCCCGGATGTCTACGTGGCGACCCAGGCGATCGAAGTCGGCCTCGACCTGGACTTCGGGTTCCTCATCACGGATATCGCGTCAGGGTCGGCGCTTGCGCAGCGGGCGGGGCGGCTCAACCGCACCGGGGCTCGGGAATCCGCCCCCATGCATGTGCTCTGTCCGTCCGCCGATCCCACGGCCAAGACGGCGGCCCCTTACGAAGTGCAGGACATCACCGACGCGCTCGAGTGGCTCCGGGATCGCGCGGAGGATCCGAAGGGGGTGAGTCCCGCTGCTCTCCTGGAGAACCCGGCCCCGTCCTCCACCCCGGCCAGGCCCGTCCTCAGCGAGATCGAAGCCGCGCGCGCGGCCCTGTTCAGCCGCACGTCCGAGGCACTGGCCGTCGAACCGGACTTGACGCTGTGGCTGAGGGACTCACTGGACGCGGAAACGGACGTCGCCGTCGTGGGCCGCCGGCTTCCCCGTCTCGGCGAAGACGCTGGAGAGGACTGGTCAGGGTTGGACCAGGCGGAGTCCGCGGCGTTGCTGGCGACTGCCCCACCTCAGCCGCATGAGGCCTATCCGGTCACGCTCTCCCGGCTGCGCCTGCTGCTCGCCGGGGGCCGCCGCGGGCGGGCGACGCCCGCGTTCGTACGTCGTGGACGCCAGTGGACGCTCGTGGATCCGGATGCCTCGGGTCACGGGATTGTCCCGGGGGATGTCGTCTGCGTCCCCCACGACTGGGCTGCCACACACCATCACGTCCTGGTCGAGGATGGCCGGGAGCCTGTCGGCGACGTCCTCGACCCGCGGTCTGCGGACGGGACGATGCTCTCGCTCGAACCGGTGAAGGCCAGTCAGCGCAGGGTGGTGTTCATGACCGGCGTCGCCTCGCCTGGCGTGCAGGACCACCTTCGATGCTCTCTATTGGAGGTCTGCGCGGACCTGCAGGAGGCGGACGTTCCGCTGACCCTCCTCAGCGTGCTGGATGCGTTGGATGACCGGGGACAGTCCGCGTGGCTCACCGCTTATCTCGGCCAGTGGGCGGACCCGGACCTGGTCGCACGATTCGACGTGAGGGTCCACGTGGGTGGCCGGGCTCCCGGCTCGCCGCAGCAGGCGGCATGGGTGGTGTTCGAGCTGCTGGACGCGGCCGATCCCGACGACGCCCAGCTGTCTGCGACAACCGGGCGCAGCCCTGTGTCCCTCGCCGAGCACCAGAGGGACGTGGCAGACCGGGCCGGCGAGTTCGCCCAGGTCCTCGGCCTGCCTGAGGGCCTGAAGCGGACGTTGACTGTGGCGGGGGCACACCACGACGACGGCAAGAGCGACGACCGCTACCAAGCTTGGCTGACCCAGGGCGTGGCTGGCGTGGACGAGCCGATGGCGAAGAGTCTGCTGAGCGCCCTGCCCTTCCGTCAGTCACGGTTCCTCCCCGCTGGCTGGCGGCACGAGCAGCTGTCCGCCGCAATGCTTCACGCGCATGCGGACGGGGCGGACGCCCTGGCCGTGCGTCTGGTGGGAACCAGCCACGGACATGGGCGCGGCACGTTCCTGATGGGCGCGGAGAGTCTTGTCCACCCGGAGGCACCCCCTCACGTCCGCATGGCCGCGGAGGAACTGTTCGACGTCGGAGTCTGGGACGCACTGGTTCTGTCCGTGGAACAGACGTGGGGGCTGTGGGCTGTGGCCTGGCTCGAGGCGGTCCTGCGGGCCGCCGACGTGACGATCTCGAAGGAAGGACGATGAACATGGCCCGCACGACTGAGCCGGTGACCCTGGCTGGGACGTGGGACGTGCTGCTGTCCCATGCGGCGCTGCTCGGCGCCGCGATGATCGTGGAGGAGGAACTGGGAGCCGGTGCCGTGCGGCTGCGGTGGACCGACGAGCCGGACTCTCGACCGCAGTTGTGTGGGGCAGGGCTTGATGCCGCGGCCTTTGGCAGCCTCATCCACCGGCATGCGACCCGGCATGTCCAAAACCCGGGGGGCTGGCTGTACTCCACGGACGCGGTGGCTGGATCGTTGTTCTCGGCCCGGACCAAGATGCCGGCGTCCGAGCACGGGTGGGCAGACCTGCTGCATGATCGCACAGAGGTGGCGCGGCCATTGCGCGGCCTCGACTCGGCTCTCGTGGTGGGCTTGGGGGAGCGGGCCTGGTGGCACAGGACGAGTAAGTCGTTCCGGCCGGACCATGGCGCGGCCGCCTGGGAGATGCGCACCAGGAACAAGGGCATGGAGTTCATCGCGCATTCGCTCCTCCCCACGGGAAGGGCCGTGGCCGGCCGAGCGGTGGAGGCAGTGACCTCGGGCCTTCTCGGGACCACGGTGGAGGACGAACCGGGCAAGAACAAGCCGGATTCCCGCACGGCGACGGGCATGGCCCCCCTGGGGCCGGTGGATGCTGCGCGGGCCTGGGTGGGGCTGTGGGCGCTCGCGGCCTTGCCCGTCTGGGCGGACAGCCACGGGCGGTCCGTTTCGTCCGCTCATATCCCAGCCCGCAGGGAGTCGTTGGCGCGGCTGTTGATGCCGGTGCCGACATCCTGGGTGACGGTGGCGCGGATGCAGGCCGCCTTGCGCTCGCGATACCTGCTCGTGGCGGGGGAAGACGCGACAGGGCCCAGCTTGGGCTCAGCCGAGACGACGGCGGCTCAGGCGATCCTGGAGGAGTGGGGGTTCGCTCAGATCCTGAGCTTCCCCGTGAACGTCACCGGCAGTGCGTCGGCCCCGGAGCGGCGCACTCTCGCGGCGAGGGCGCTGAGATGACTGAGCACGACACGGGGGAGCCGTATGCTGACTCGCTGCCATTCAGTCTGGTCGCGCACTGGAGTTTCTGCCCGCGTCGGGCATGGCTCGAGGCCATGGACGAGAAAGCGCCGAAGGTGGCGCAGATCCAGCAGGGAGTGGCGGACCATGCGCGGGTGGACGTGCCCACCACACGTGAGGCTCAGACGATGCGCGGCATCGACGTGCGCGACCCGTCTCTCGGCGTCCACGGGCGAGTCGACCGGGTCGAGCGACTCCCGTCGGGGCGTCTACGCGTCGTCGAGCACAAAGCCACCCCGGTGAAGCGAGCTGCCCGAATCAGCGATGCCAATCGTCTGCAGCTGGTACTGCAGACGATGGCGCTCGAATCCCAGGGGAACACGGTGGAGGACGCCGAGGTGTACTTCACCACCCATCACCGGCGGGTCCCGGTCGAGTTGAGTCCCTGATAGTGGTGTAACCCTCCCCGGTCGCCAACACCGTCCCCTTCACGGACGCGGTCACCGTGGGAGCCTTCGAGTGAACCTTCCACAGCACTCTCGAAAGGACATCACCACGATGACCGCTCCACACATTGTCGACCCTGAACGCCTTCTGCGCGAAGCTCTCGGGGAGGCCTCTCCCGATCTGTTGCGCCACCTGCTGCAGACCGTGATCAACGCCCTGCTCTCCGCCGACGCGGACGCGGTCTGCGGCGCCGAGTACGGCAAGCCCTCCGAACATCGGACAGCGCAGCGCAACGGCTACCGCCACCGACCCCTGGACACCCGCGCCGGCACGATCGATGTGGCCATCCCCAAACTCCGGGCCGGCACGTACTTCCCGAATGGCTGCTCGAGCGCCGCAAACGGGCCGAGTCCGCACTGATCACCGTGGTCGCGGACTGCTACCTGGCCGGGGTCTCGACCCGGCGCATGGACAAGCTCGTACGGCAGCTGGGCATCGACTCGCTCTCGAAGTCCCAGGTCAGCCGGATGGCACAGGAGTTGGACGAGCACATCGAGGCTTTCCGCCACCGGCCTCTGGGCGAGGCCGGCCCGTTCGTGTTCCTCGCCGCCGACGCCCTGACCATGAAGGTGCGTGAGGGCGGGCGTGTGGTCAACGCGGTGGCCATGGTCGCCACCGGGGTCAACGCGGACGGGCGCCGCGAGGTCCTCGGGCTGAGGGTGGCCACCACGGAGTCCGGGGCGGGGTGGAACGAGTTCTTCGCGGACCTGGTGGCCCGGGGGCTGGCCGGGGTGGCACTGGTGACCTCGGACTCCCATCGCGGCCTCGTGGAAGCAGTGGCGGCGAACCTGCCCGGGGCCGTGTGGCAACGCTGCCGCACCCATTACGCGGCGAATCTGATGGCCGTGACCCCGAAGAGCATGTGGCCGGCGGTGAAGGCCATGCTCCACAGCGTGTATGACCAGCCCGACGGGCCGGCCGTGCACGCCCAGTTCGAGCGCCTGTTGGACTACGTGCAGGACAGGTTGCCCGCGGTGGCCGCCCACTTAGACGCCGCTCGACAGGACATCCTCGCGTTCACCTCGTTCCCGAGGGACGTGTGGTGCCAGATCTGGTCGAACAACCCCGCCGAGCGGCTGAACCGGGAGATCCGGCGCCGCACGGACGCGGTAGGGATCTTCCCGAACCGGGATGCCGTGGTGCGCCTGGTCGGGGCCGTGCTGGCCGAGCAGACAGATGAATGGGCCGAAGGCCGCCGGTATCTCGGCCTGGAACTGCTCGCCCGGTGCCGTGAGCCCCTGACCACGGAGCAAGAGACCGTGATGAGCACGGAGGTGATGCCGACCCTGCAGACCTGACAGGTACAAGCCCCCTACAACCTCGAAGACGGTTACACCACTTCCAGGGACTTGACCCCCGGTCGAGATCTCGGCAGCGCACCGAAAGGCCGCCCGTGATGCGGTGGCATCGGCTCGGTCCGTGGTCAACGGGAAGACCGCTCCGGCACCGTTACTGGACGACCCGAGGTGCATGCGGTGCTCCCACGCCTCCGTCTGCCTCCCTGAGGAACGGCAGGAAGCAGAAGTGCTGTCCCGAATCGTCCCGCCGGACCCTGCCGGTGAGACCCTGCACCTCACTGTGCCGGGGAGTCGAGCGAGCATGTCGGCCGGGCGGATCACGGTGGTGAAGGGCGATGAGCGGCTGGCCAGCATCCCTTTGGAGCGGGTGTCGGCCGTCGTGGTGCACGGCAACGTCGACCTCTCAGGAGCGTTGCTGCGGGAGCTGATGTGGCGAGGCCTTCCCTGTGTCTGGTGCACGGGGGCAGGGCGCGTCGTCGGGTGGACCAATGGAGTCAAGCCGCCGAATGGCGGCGCACGCTTCCGTCAGTTCGCGGCATCGGCCGAAGGCCGAGTGGACATCGCTCGCGAGTTCGTGGTGGCCAAGGTCGCGAACCAGGCTACGATCCTCCGGCGTTTCGGAGGCATGCCAGCTGTGGTCAAGCGTCTTCGATCGGCGACGCGACTGGCGAGCACGGCGACGTCCACCGGCCAGTTGTTCGGAATCGAGGGCCGGGCCGCCGCAGAGTATTTCGCAGGATTCCCGGGACTGCTGGCGCCAGGTGTGGACGCGGGCGTGGCTGAGTCCTTCCCCGGTCGGGTCGGGCGAGGGGCCACCGACCCGTTGAACATCGCCTTGAACTACGGGTATGGGATGCTCCTGTCCGAGGTGATCCGTGCGGTCCTGGCCTGCGGCCTGGACCCGCATGCCGGGGTGCTGCACTCCAGCGGACGGAACAAGCCGGCCCTGGCGCTGGACCTGATGGAGGAGTTTCGTCCGCCCGTGGTGGATTCCGCCATCTTGGCCGCGTTCAACAATGGCGAGTTGGGGCGACTGTCTTTCACTCACGTGCTCGGCGGCGCGCGGCTCACCCAGAGTTGAGTCCCTGATAGTGGTGTAACCCTCCCCGGTCGCCAACACCGTCCCCTTCACGGACGCGGTCACCGTGGGAGCCTTCGAGCGAACCTTCCACAGCACTCTCGAAAGGACATCACCACGATGACCGCTCCACACATTGTCGACCCTGAACGCCTGCTGCGCGAAGCTCTCGGGGAGGCCTCCCCAGACCTGTTGCGCCACCTGCTGCAGACCGTGATCAACGCACTGCTCTCCGCCGACGCGGACGCGGTCTGCGGCGCCGAGTACGGCCAGGCCTCCCAGAGCCGTACCGCACAGCGCAACGGCTACCGGCACCGACCCCTGGACACCCGCGCCGGCACGATCGATGTGGCCATCCCCAAACTCCGGGCCGGCACGTACTTCCCCGAATGGCTCCTCGAGCGCCGCAAACGGGCCGAGTCCGCACTGATCACCGTGGTCGCGGACTGCTACCTGGCCGGGGTCTCGACCCGGCGCATGGACAAGCTCGTACGTCAGCTCGGCATCGACTCGCTCTCGAAGTCCCAGGTCAGCCGGATGGCACAGGAGTTGGACGAGCACATCGAGGCTTTCCGTCACCGGCCGCTGGGCGAGGCCGGCCCGTTCGTGTTCCTCGCCGCCGACGCCCTGACCATGAAGGTGCGTGAGGGCGGGCGTGTGGTCAACGCGGTGGCCATGGTCGCCACCGGGGTCAACGCGGACGGGCGCCGCGAGGTCCTCGGGCTGAGGGTGGCCACCACGGAGTCCGGGGCGGGGTGGAACGAGTTCTTCGCGGACCTGGTGGCCCGGGGGCTGGCCGGGGTGGCACTGGTGACCTCGGACTCCCATCGCGGCCTCGTGGAAGCAGTGGCGGCGAACCTGCCCGGGGCCGTGTGGCAACGCTGCCGCACCCATTACGCGGCGAATCTGATGGCCGTGACCCCGAAGAGCATGTGGCCGGCGGTGAAGGCCATGCTGCACAGCGTGTATGACCAGCCCGACGGGCCGGCCGTGCACGCCCAGTTCGAGCGCCTGTTGGACTACGTGCAGGACAGGTTGCCCGCGGTGGCCGCCCACTTAGACGCCGCTCGACAGGACATCCTCGCGTTCACCTCGTTCCCGAGGGACGTGTGGTGCCAGATCTGGTCGAACAACCCCGCCGAGCGGCTGAACCGGGAGATCCGGCGACGCACGGACGCGGTAGGGATCTTCCCGAACCGGGATGCCGTGGTGCGCCTGGTCGGGGCCGTGCTGGCCGAGCAGACAGATGAATGGGCCGAAGGCCGCCGGTATCTCGGCCTGGAACTGCTCGCCCGGTGCCGTGAGCCCCTGACCACGGAGCAAGAGACCGTGATGAGCACGGAGGTGATGCCGACCCTGCAGACCTGACAGGTACAAGCCCCCTACAACCTCGAAGACGGTTACACCACTTCCAGGGACTTGACCCTCACCCAGACCGGCCGGCGCAAAGTGATCGCGGCGGTGGAACGGCGTCTCGGGACGGAGTTCAAGCACCCCGTCTTCGGATACAGAGTGACGTGGCGCCGCGCGATAGAGGTCCAGGCGAGGATGTTCCTCGGCGTCCTGGATGGCTCGCAGGAGGTCTACAAGGGGGTGCGAGTCCGTTGAGTGCCCGGGATCGTCTCCGGAGGCGACTCATCGCCTATGACATTCCTGACGACCGCCGCAGATCCCGGGCGGCCCGCGTCCTCGAAGGGTACGGAGATCGAGTCCAATATTCAGTCTTCGTGGTGGATGCCTTGCCCGCCCAGTTCGTCTCCCTCCAGGCAGCCCTCGAAGCGGTGCTGGATCCGGGCGAGGACAGCGTGCTGGTCTGCGACCTCGGGCTGACGGCCACGCTTGGCGCAGAGCAGTTCAGCTTTCTGGGTCGATCACGCGAGATTACTGTGGACGGGCCCATCATCATCTGAAGCGAGCCAGGGACCTTCGCGAGCGCTCCGTCGATGTCCGGAATCCGGCGAGCCGTCGCATCAGAAAAGGGCTTGTCAGCCCACGGTTCATGGGCCGAGGCCGAAAGGCATGGAGCTCCACGGACGCCTCTTGAGCCCAGGGCTCGCCGAAGGTCGCGTCTGCCCATGTCAAGGGGCTGTAATCTGAGGTGCTGTCTCCGCTCCTTTGGAGAGCGGACTTCGTTGAGGCGCGTTCAGGCACCCGGCACCCGGCGACCACGGCACAGTCTCCGCTCCTTTGGAGAGCGGACTTCGTTGAGGCTTGATGGACCCCAGGACGTCGTGCGTGCCACCGGTCTCCGCTCCTTTGGAGAGCGGACTTCGTTGAGGCACGCAGTACAGCGTGGAGCGGGCCGGCACCCTCTACGTCTCCGCTCCTTTGGAGAGCGGACTTCGTTGAGGCATCGTGATCGCGAACGCGTGCGTGGACGAGGTGACGGGTCTCCGCTCCTTTGGAGAGCGGACTTCGTTGAGGCGTGTGTGCGCCACGGGTGCCCCAGCGGTCTGTGACGACGGTCTCCGCTCCTTTGGAGAGCGGACTTCGTTGAGGCGCGGACCCGCAGGGTGTGCTCCGCGCCGGCCCGGCCCGGTCTCCGCTCCTTTGGAGAGCGGACTTCGTTGAGGCCGCGAGGACGTGGCCAAGGCCGCCCAGGTCTCCGGCGTCTCCGCTCCCTTGGGGAGCGGACTTCGTTGAGGCGGCCTTCAGGGTGGCCCGTCCACACAGATCATGGGTGTCTCCGCTCCTTTGGGGAGCGGACTTCGTTGAGGCGTGATCGTCGGGCCGGGCCGCCCGGACACCCCCTCAGTCTCCGCTCCTTTGGGGAGCGGACTTCGTTGAGGCAACGGGCTGCTCATGGAGAACCAGACGACCTCCGGTCTCCGCTCCTTTGGGGAGCGGACTTCGTTGAGGCCGCATGGCCGTCGAGTCGTCCCGGAACGTCCACGCCAGTCTCTGTAAGCGGCCATGAAAAGCTGCCCATAGGTGGCCAGGGAATGACCCGCTGACGGCCATGAGGACTGCCCAGTGATGGCCACGGGAACTGCCCGGTGCTGGCCATCTGGTTTGCCCGCGTTGCTCGTTGCCCGCCGCGTCGTGAGCCGGCGGGGGCCTCCTCCCCGGGTTGGATATCGGTGTCGAATCGAATCCAGCGAGGAAGAGGCCCTGAATGAAGGATGCCGCAGAAACCATGAAAATACTCAGTGCCTATGACCTGACCAAGTCATTGCGGGGCGCCGCCGAGCTGGCCGGTTGCTCCCATCACACCGTGGCCCGGCTGGTGCGGGCCCGCGACGCCGGCCAGACCCCTGGATCCGGAGCCAGCCGCCCGAAGGTCACCGATGTCTGGCTGCCCAAGATCGAGGAATGGGTCGAGGCCTCCACGGGCAGGATCCGCGCCGATGTCGTGCACGCCAAGCTCACCGCAATGGGCTACACCGGCTCTGAGCGCTCCACCCGGCGGGCGGTGGCCGAGGTGAAGGCCGCCTGGCGGGCCGGAAGCGCCGGGTGCACCGGCCCTGGATCACCGAGCCGGGCGCATGGCTGCAGTACGACTTCGGCGATGGGCCGGCGATCGACGGGGCCAAGACGGTGCTGTTCGTGGCCTGGCTGGCCTGGTCCCGCTACCGGATCGTCATCGCCCTGCGTGATAGGACGGCTCCGAGTGTGTTCGCCGCCCTGGACCGGTGCTTCCGGCTGATCGGGGGCGCGCCGACCTATGTGCTGACGGATAACGAGAAGACAGTGACGGTCTCTCATGTGGCCGGGGTGCCGGTGCGTAACCAGGCCACCGTGGCGTTCGCTCGGCATTACGGCGTGGAGGTGCTGACCTGCCAGCCAGCGGATCCGGCCGCCAAGGGCGGGGTGGAGAACGCGGTGAAGCTGGCCAAGGCCGACCTGGTCCCGAAGGACACCAACCTGCGGGACCAGTACGCCTCGTTCGCTGAGCTCGAGGCCGCCTGCGCGGGGTTCATGGCCATGGTGAACTCCCGGGAGCACCGGGTGACCCGGCGCCGCCCGGACCACATGCTCGCCGAGGAGACCAGCGCGTTGCATCGGATCCCCGCCACGGCGCACACCGTGGCCTACGGGGTGGGACGGAAGGTGCCGGAGAACACGCCGATGGTCTCCTTCGAAAACGCCCAGTACTCGGTGCCCGCGCACCTGCTCGGGGCCGAGGTGTTCGTGCGCCATCACGGCACCGGACCGGACTCGATGGTGGTGATCATGCACGCCGGTGCGCAGGGGCCGGTGGAGGTCGCCCGGCACCGGGTGGCCCGGCCCGGGTCCCCGGCCATCGACGACGCGCACTTCCCCGGCCACGAGACGGACAAGGTGCCCGGGGACTACACCCCGGTGCCCCGTTCGGCGGCGGAGGCCGAGTTCCTGGCCATCGGGGCCGGAGCGAGGACCTGGCTGGTGGAGGCCGCCGCGGCCGGCACCAGCCGGATCGGTCAGAAGATGGCCGAGGCCGTCACCCTGGCCAAGCTCGCCGGCACCGACCAGGTCGACCGCGCCCTCGGGGTGGCCGCGGTGCACCAGCGCTTCGCCCACGGCGACCTGGCCTCCCTGCTCACCGCCGCCGGCCACCGCACCGGGATGCACACCGCCACCGAGGAACGGTCCCTGACCCAGGGCACCGCCGGCTGGGCCGGCCTCGGTACCTCCAACACCGAGGGGGCAGCCCGGTGAGCATCCACACCCCGAACACCGCCGCACCGGCGCTGCCGGCCGATTTGGAGGCGCTGTTGCGGCAGCTGAAGATGCCCCACGCCCGCGGTATCGCCGCCGAGGTACTGGCCACCGCCCGGGCCCAACGCTGGGAGCCGGCCGAGGTCCTCAAGGCCCTGCTGGTCGAGGAGACCACCGGTCGGGCCCGATCCATGCTCGCCGCCCGGCGCAAGGCCGCCGGGTTCCCCACCGGCAAGACCTTCACGACCTGGGATCCGGGCGCCTCCTCGATCCCGGCCCCGACCCAGCAGTCCCTGCGCACCCTGGAATGGCTCTCGCGCAGAGAGAACCTCGTGGTCTGCGGGCCCTCCGGCACCGGCAAGACCTTCTTCCTCGAGGCCCTGGGCCAGCAGGCCGTGGAGGAGGGCAAGCGGGTGGCCTGGTTCACCCTGGAGGACCTCGGGGCGATGATCCGGGCCCACCGGCCCGATGACACCATCACCAAAGCCGTCGCCCGAATCCTGCGCGCCGACCTGATCGTCATCGACGACATCGGCCTGCTGCCGGTCGCCGACGATGCCGCCGAGGGCCTCTACCGCATCGTGGACGCCGCCTACGAGAAACGCTCCGTAGCGATCAGCTCGAACCTGCACCCGGCCGGCTTCGACGAGCTGATGCCCAAGACGGTCAAGTCCCTGGAAGTGGTGTAGCCGTCTTCGAGGTTGTAGGGGGCTTGTACCTGTCAGGTCTGCAGGGTCGGCATCACCTCCGTGCTCATCACGGTCTCTTGCTCCGTGGTCAGGGGCTCACGGCACCGGGCGAGCAGTTCCAGGCCGAGATACCGGCGGCCTTCGGCCCACTCATCGGTCTGCTCGGCCAACACAGCCCCGACCAGACGCACCACGGCATCCCGGTTCGGGAAGATCCCCACCGAGTCCGTGCGGCGCCGGATCTCCCGGTTCAGCCGCTCGGCAGGGTTGTTCGACCAGATCTGGGACCACACGTCCCTCGGGAACGAGGTGAACGCGAGGATGTCCTCTCGTGCTGCATCGAGGTGCCCAGCCACCGCGGGCAACCTGTCCTGCACGTAGTCCAACAGGCGCTCGAACTGGGCCTGCACGGCCGGCCCGTCGGGCTGGTCGTACACGCTGTGCAGCATGGCCTTCACCGCCGGCCACATGCTCTTCGGGGTCACGGCCATCAGATTCGCCGCGTAATGGGTGCGGCAGCGTTGCCACACGGCCCCGGGCAGGTTCGCCGCCACGGCTTCCACGAGGCCGCGATGGGAGTCCGAGGTCACCAGTGCCACCCCGGCCAGCCCCCGGGCCACCAGGTCCGCGAAGAACTCGTTCCACGCCGCACCCGTCTCCGTGGTGGCCACCCTCAGCCCGAGGACTTCGCGGCGCCCGTCGGCGTTGACCCCGGTGGCGACCATGGCCACCGCGTTGATCACCCGCCCGCCCTCTCTGACTTTCATGGTCAGGGCGTCGGCGGCGAGGAACACGAACGGGCCGGCCTCGCCCAGCGGCCGGTGACGGAAAGCCTCGATGTGCTCGTCCAACTCCTGTGCCATCCGGCTGACCTGGGACTTCGAGAGCGAGTCGATGCCCAGCTGCCGTACGAGCTTGTCCATGCGCCGGGTCGAGACCCCGGCCAGGTAGCAGTCCGCGACCACGGTGATCAGTGCGGACTCGGCCCGTTTGCGGCGCTCGAGCAGCCATTCGGGGAAGTACGTGCCGGCCCGGAGTTTGGGGATGGCCACATCGATCGTGCCGGCGCGGGTGTCCAGGGGTCGGTGGCGGTAGCCGTTGCGCTGCGCTGTCCGGTGTTCGGAGGGCTTGCCGTACTCGGCCCCGCAGACCGCGTCAGCGTCGGCGGAGAGCAGTGCGTTGATCACGGTCTGCAGCAGGTGGCGCAGCAGGTCTGGGGAGGCCTCCCCGAGAGCTTCGCGCAGCAGGCGTTCAGGGTCGACAATGTGTGGAGCGGTCATCGTGGTGATGTCCTTTCGAGAGTGCTGTGGAAGGTTCGCTCGAAGGCTCCCACGGTGACCGCGTCCGTCTCGAAGATGGTCGTGGCCACCGGGGAGGGTTACACCACTATCCGGGACTCAACTCCCAAGACCCTGGCCACCGCCACCGTGGACCGGCTCCTGCACCACGCCCACGTGTGCCAGACCACCGGAGACTCCGTACGGATGACCCAGGCAATGGCCGGGAAGGGAGTCATGCCACTGAACTGATCCCATCACGGTGGCCAGCACCACCACCCAAACGGGCAAACCAGCTGGCCACCAGTGGGCAGTTCTGATGGCCACCAGCGGGAAGAAACACTGGCCGCCTATGGGCAGAACTCAATGGCCCTTGACAAGTCTCCGCTCCTTTGGGGAGCGGACTTCGTTGAGGCGTCCTCGTGATCGTCTGGAACTCGGCGAAACTGATGGTCTCCGCTCCTTTGGGGAGCGGACTTCGTTGAGGCAGGTACACCTTCGGTTCATAGGAGACCGCGGGGCCGTCTCCGCTCCTTTGGGGAGCGGACTTCGTTGAGGCCCATGAGCACAGCTCCATCGGCCGGGCGGATCAGGGCTGTCTCCGCTCCTTTGGGGAGCGGACTTCGTTGAGGCCCGCCGCTGGTCGGGGAGACGATCGCGTAGGGGAGTCTCCGCTCCTTTGGGGAGCGGACTTCGTTGAGGCGTGTGATACCCCTGCCCGTTGGTGACCCATCCGAGGGTCTCCGCTCCTTTGGGGAGCGGACTTCGTTGAGGCGGGCGGACGCGGGCGCTCACCGCTGAGCAGAAGCGGTCTCCGCTCCTTTGGGGAGCGGACTTCGTTGAGGCGTGAGGATGTAGCCGGGGTCGTCATCCTGCTTGCCGTCTCCGCTCCTTCGGGAACGGACTTCGTTAGCGCTCCAGGTCCGAGGCGGGGTAGGGCTCAGGCCGTGTCCCTCCCTGGTCAATTCGCTCGACTCTGTCGAGGGCGAGGCACCTCGACGGGGTCGAATCACGCACGTGACGTCCGGCGCGTCGTCACGCGTTCGCGAGGTCCTGGGCGTGGCTCCATGGAGTGAGCATCAGTGGCGAATCTGCTGCCTCGGGGCCGAGGCTGAAGGCGAGTCGGGGAAATGCCATGCCCTGGGCCAATGCCCGGCGCATGGCATCACGTGCTGTCCCGCGTTGAAGTTCATCCGGCATCTCCCCTACCCGCATGCGCGACCGGAGCGCGGCCAGCTGCAGAGAGATTTCGGCGACGAGCGCGGTCTAGATCAACGAGGCCGTCTAACCCTCGGGAAGCAGTCGGCCCCGCCTCGCCCCTCACACCACCAGGGACAGGAACGCGCCGAGCGCGAAGCCGACCACGGTGAGCAGCCCGGCCTTCTCCCCGCCCTTCTCGCGGGCCTCGGGGATCATCGTGTCGATCAGCATGACCAGCAGGGCGCCGGCCGCGAAGCCCTGGATGCCGCCGGTCAGGGCGGGGGAGGCGACGTCGGCGATCAGCCCGCCGCCCCACGTCGCCAGGGCGCAGACCACCGTCACGAGCGACCACTGGATCAGCAGGTGGCGGCGCCTCTTGCCGCCGTCGAGGGAGTCGGCCGTGGCGGCGATGGACTCGGGCAGGTTGGACATGAAGATCGCCACGAGTAGCGCGAGGGACACGCCCTCGCCCGCGGCCAGCCCGATGCCCAGCACGAGCTGCTCCGGGATGCCGTCCAGCAGCGCGCCCACGGTCAGCGCGGCGCCCGAGGACGAGCCGCCGGACCTCGCGGCGGAGCGCTCCACCGCACGGTCGCCGAGGAAGTAGGCGGCCGCGCCGAGCGTCAGCCCGATGCCGACGGCGGCGGGCCCGGCCGCCTGCACGCCCGCCTCCGCGAGCTCGAAGGACACGGACGCGATCAGAGCGCCGGCGCCGAAGGCGAGCACGAGTCCGATCGTGCCCATGTGCCAGCGGTGCAGGGTCGCCAGGACGGCGCCCACGAGCAGGGAGGACGCGGCCACTGCGCCCCACATCAGGGTCATCACGGCAGCCAGGCTACGCGCTGACCGGGGACGACGCCGGACCGGACTCGCGGCGACGTGCCTGCATAGGTCACTCTTGACTCCAGCATCCACGGCGAGGCCTGCCACCCTCCCGCTCCCTGCCCACTGACGGAGATGACCGATGAACCTCAATGCAAGTCTCGGACGAGTGGTCGAGTGGGATCGCGATGGCGGCTGGGGCGTGATCGACAGCGAGGCGACGCCCGGGGGGTGCTGGGTCCATTTCAGTCACCTGCCCATGCTCGACTCCGTCCCGTCCAGCCTCACGGTCGGCGAGGAGGTGGAGTTCTTGTTCGAGGCACTGGAGGCCCACAACGATCAGGACGGGTTTCTCTACCGGGCCATTGCCGTGCATCCCCCGCACGGGGGACTGGCGCGCTGACCTGGGGCGACGCCGGGACCGCCGCCTCAGCTCAGCGCACGACCTCGTCCGCCTCGCCCGTGAGCCCGAGCTTCTCGGCCACGTAGTCCACGTCCTTGTCCCCGCGGCCGGAGAGGTTGACCAGGATCCGCTCGTCCCGGCCCATCTGCGGGGCGAGGCGGATCGCGTGCGCCACGGCGTGCGCGGACTCGAGCGCGGGGATGACGCCCTCGAGCCTCGTGAGTCGCTGGAACGCGTCGAGCACGGCCGCGTCGTCCTCGGCCACGTACCGGACACGGCCCAGGCGCGCGAAGTGGGCGTGCTGCGGGCCGACGCCCGGGTAGTCCAGACCCGAGGCGATCGAGTGCACGGGGTCCGGGGTGCCGTCGTCGTCGGCGAGGACAAGGGTGGCCATGCCGTGGAGGACGCCGTCGCGGCCCTGGGTCATGGTCATCGCGTGCTCGCCCTTGGTCGCGGAGCGGCCGCCGGGCTCGACGCCCACGAGCGCGACGTCGGCGTCGTCGAGGAACGCGGTGAACGCGCCCATCGCGTTGGAGCCGCCGCCCACCGCGGCGACGACGGCGCTCGGCAGCGCCCCGAACCGCTCCTGGAATTGGGCGCGGGCCTCGCGGCCGACCACGGACTGGAAGTCGCGGATCATCGTGGGGAACGGGTGCGGGCCCACCACGGAGCCGATCGCGAACAGGTACTTCTCCGGGTCCGCCGCGTACACCTCGAACGCCGAGTCCACGGCCTCCTTCAGGGAGCGGCCCTCGCGCTCCACCGAGACCACCTTCGTGCCGAGCAGGCGCATGCGCACCACGTTGGGGTGCTGCTTGGCCACGTCAATCGCGCCCATGTGGATCTCGCAGTCGAGGCCGACCATCGCGGCCGCCGTCGCCAGGGCCACGCCGTGCTGGCCGGCGCCGGTCTCCGCGATCAGGCTGCGCTTGCCCATGCGCTTGGCGAGCAGCGCCTCGCCGATCGTGTGGTTGATCTTGTGGGCGCCCGTGTGGTTCAGGTCCTCGCGCTTGAGCACGATCCGTGCGCCGCCGAGCTCGTCGGAGAGGCGGTCCAGCGGGGTCAGGGGGGAGGGGCGCCCGACGGCGTCGCGCAGCAGGCGTCGGTATTCGGCGTAGAACTCGGGGTCCTGGCGCGCCTCGGCGTACGCGCGGGCGACCTCGGCCATGGGGCCGGCCAGCTGCGGGGGCAGGTGGGCGCCGCCGTACTGGCCGAACATGCCGTCCGCGGAGACGTCCAGGTCCGGGGTGGTGACGAGGTCGCAGGCCTCGGCGAGGGTGCGGGGCTCGGGGGCGCCTCTCAGGGCGTTGTCCTCGGGGTTGCGGTGGGTCATCGGGGGTCCTCCTGGGATGGGGCCCGCCGGAGCCGCTCATGACGGAGCCGCCCGGCAGGCGAGCGGCTCGTCGTGTCAGATGCGCATGACCGGGGCCGCCCTCAGGCGGTCCACCACTGCTGCGCGCGCATCTGCATGGGGCCAGCGTACTGCACATCGGGGCAGGCGCGAGTCTCACCATGTGGTGGCAAATCTCAGAATATGGACATCGCTCCCCGTCTCAGTGAATCGCGATTCACCCTGGATCCATGACCATCACCGCCATCGACACCTCGTCCCTGACCACCGAGGCCGCCGCTGTGCTCGCTGCCACTCCGGGCATGCGGTACGCCGAGTTCCTCACCGCCGCCCCCGCAGTGCCCGGCATCGTGGCCGTGGTGGCCGATGAGTCAGCCCGTGCCGCCCTGGGCCTCACCCCCGCCGCCGGTGACGTCCTCGCCGTCGACGTGGCCGACGAGAGCCTGCAGTGCCGCGAGGTGCGCGCCGCCTTCCAGTCCGGTCGTACCGGCGGCTCACCGCTGCGCCAGGCGTTCGCCGCCCTGCTGGCGGGCGAGCTCGGCCTGGACGTGGAGCGCACCAGCCCGGGCGCGGCGGGGGCGGGCTTCGCCCTCACCCCGGAGTCCGAGGAGACGCTCACGGCGTGGATGCGGGAGCACCTGACGCTGCGCGCCTGGGTCGCCCAGGACGCCTCCGCCCTCGAGGGGGTCGCCCGAGAGGTGGCCGCCGACCTCGCCCCGGCCCTGCAGCCGGGCGCCCTGGAGGCCCCCGTGGCACAGCGGGTCGCGGCCATGCGGGCCTCCGCCCGCCGGTCCGCCACCCTCTGAGCCGGCTGGTCGTCCGGGCGACGCCCTCGCCCGTGGCGCTCGGTCTCGTCGTGCCGGGAGATCGCCCCCAGTCCGCTGACAGGATGGGTGCATGAAGCACGAGATCGTCCTCACCCGCGGGGACCTCACCCTGCGCCCCCTCACCCCCGACGACGGCCCCGCCCTGCGCGAGCTCGTCGACGCGGCCATGTGGGCGGGGAACAGCGCGCCCCTGCCGGTGGACGGCGCGGCCATGTCGGCGCACCTCGCCGAGCTGAGCGAGCGGGAGGGCACCTTCGCGTTCGCCGTCGAGCAGGGCGGGGAGCTGGTGGGGCGCACGAGCCTCTATGACCTGGTGCCGGGGCTGCGGGTGGAGGTGGGGCACACGGTCTACGCCCGTCGGGTGTGGGGCACCTCCGTGAACCCCGGCTGCAAGCTGCTGCTGTTCGGGCACGCGTTCGAGGAATGGGCGCTGGAGCGGGTGGCCCTGCGCTGCGACCACCGCAACGCCCGTTCACACGCCGCCATCGCCCGCCTGGGGGCGACGTTCGAGGGCACTCTGCGCCGCTTCCGCCCGGCGGCGGACGGCACGATCGCCGACGTCGACTACTTCAGCGTGGTGCGCGAGGAGTGGCCCGCGGTGCGCGGCGGGCTCGAGGCGCGCCTGGCCGCCTAGAGGTGTACAACGGGGGGATGCCACCCGAACCCTCTGCCCCGTCTGGCGAGCGCGGACCCGCCCGCCCCCACCCGGCCGACGTCGCCGCCCGCCCGGACGCCCCTTCCCCGCGGGCGACCGCCCTGCTGTTCGCGCTCGCGGTGGCCGCCGGCTCGGTGATGCCGCTGCAGGGCCGCATCAACTCCCGCCTCGCCCACCTGACGGGCGACCCCGTCCTCGCCGCGCTGTGCTCCTTCGCGGCGGGCCTGGTCGTCATGGTGCTCGTGAGCGTGCTGACGCCGCGGGGCCGCCGGGGCCTGGCCCGCATCCGCCCGGCCCTGGCCGCGGGGTCCGTGCGCCCGTGGTACGCGGTGGCGGGCGTGATCGGCGGGCTCCTGGTGCTCACCCAGTCCGCGACGATCGGTCCCCTCGGCGTGGCCGTGTTCACGGTCGCCGTGGTCACCGGGCAGGTGGTCGGCGGGATGGTCGTGGACCGGCTCGGGCTCAGCCCCGCCGGGGTGCAGCGCCTGACGCCGCGGCGCCTCACGGGGGCGGCGCTCGCCCTGGCCGCGGTCGCCCTCGTGGTGTGGCCCTCACTCGGCGAGGCCGGCGGCGGGCCCGGCTGGGCGCTGCTGGCCCTGCTGCCCCTGCTGGCCGGTCTGGCCACCGCCGGACAGCAGGTGTTCAACGCCCGTCAGACCACGGCCTACGGCACCGCCATCCCGGCGACCCTGGTCAACTTCACCGCCGGCGTCCTCTTCCTCGGGATCGTGTGGGGCGGGATCGCCCTGGCCTCCGGCCACGGCCTGCCCGCGCTGCCGCACGACTGGCGGCTCTACCTCGGCGGCCCGCTGGGGTGCGTGTTCATCGGGGTGGGCGCCATGGTCGTCCCGCGCCTGGGCGTCTTCGCCGCCACCCTCGGTCTGGTCTCGGGCAACCTCCTGGGCTCCCTCGTGGTGGACCTGGTGGCCCCCACCGACGGATCCACGGTCACCACGACGACGGTGCTGGGCACCCTGGGCGCCCTCGCCGCCGTCGCGCTCGCGTCCTGGCCGGCGCGGCGCCGGTAGCGCCGCCCGCGGCGGCAGGCCGCCGTCACCGCGCGGGACTCAGGCGCGGGCCACGGTCTCCCGCCGCCCGTGCCGGCGTCCGTGCATCACGAAGTAGTACCCGGCGGCGACCACGAGCACGCCCGCCAGGGCCGCGTACATGGCGCCGTAGCCGGCTGAGGCCACAAGCCCGCCGAGGAGCACGGGACCCAGGCCCAGCCCCACGTCCGCGAACAGCATGAGGGTGGAGATGCCGGCGCCGAGCTGGTGGGAGGGCACCGCGTTCACGGCGATCGCCTGGGCCGCGGGCATGAGCGTGCCGTAGCCGAGGCCGCTCAGCGCCCCGGCCAGCACCACCTGCCAGTCGCGCGTGGCGAAGGCCAGCACCAGGAGCGCGGCCGTGAAGCAGAGGAGTGCGGGGTAGACGACGGCGTCGTCCCCCCGGCGGTCCTGCAGGGTGCCCAGGGTGAGGCGCATGACGAGCATCGCCGCGGCGTAGGCCAGGAAGAAGAGGCCGGCGCCGGCCGTGAGCCCGCGCTCCACCGAGTAGGCGTTCAGGTAGGTGAGGATCCCGGCGTAGCTCAGGCCCACCAGCAGCATGAAGCCACTGATCGGCAGCACCGCCGGGTGCAGCACGGAGCGCAGGCGGAAGCCCACCGCGGGGGCGGGGTGCTCCAGGGGGACCTCGCCGGCGGCGCGCTCGCCGTCGACGCCCGCCGCGGCGGGCGCCTCGCGCACCAGCAGGCCCAGCACGAGGCTGACCACCGTGATCCCCAGAGTCGCCCGGAACAGCCACACGTAGCCGATGGAGCCGGCGAGGAAGAGCCCCAGGGCGGGGCCGATCGCGGTGGCCAGGGTGGTGCCCAGCGCGAGGTGGCCGGTGGCCTCCGCGCGTCGCCCGTCGGGGATGGCCGCCTGGGCCAGGGCCATGACGGCGGTGCTGGCGAAGGCGTAGCTGGCACCGTGGAGCATGCGCACCGCCACCAGGGCCGGCAGCGAGGAGGCGACGAGGTAGAGCGTGCAGGACAGCGCGACGGCGACCAGGGCCACCACCAGGACGCGGCGCTTGCCGAAGCGGTCCACCACGTGGCCGGTGACCACGCGGCTGAGGGTGGCGCCGATGACGAAGGCGCTCGAGGCCAGCCCCGCCCCGGCGTCCGAGGCGGCGAACTGCCGGACCGCGTACACGGCCATGGTGGTGACGAGGGCGTAGAACGCGAGGAACTGGAGGAAGGAGACCACCCAGGCGAGGACGAAGGTGGGGGAGGCGATGCGTTCCTGCTCGGCGATTTGCATGATGCAAAAGGTAGCATCGTTTGCATGATGCAATCATCTGAGGGGGCGTGGGTCGACCCGGTCGAAGGGATCATGTACGAGCACATGCTCCTGCTGCGGGTGGCCACGCAGGGGGTGGCCCCCTACGGCCGGTCGAGCGCGCTGGAGCGCAGCGCCACCGTGCTGCTCGCCCGCCTGGAGGCGGGCGGGGCCATGAGCATCGCCGAGCTGGCCGAGGCCTTCGACCTCGACGTCTCCACCGTCCACCGGCAGGTGGCCGCCGCCATGAAGGCCGGCCTCGTCGAGCGGGTGGTGGACCCCGACGGCGGCTCCGCCCGGCTGCACCGTCCCACGGAGGAGGGACGCGCCCGCCTCGCCGCGGAGCTGAGCTCCCGCGCGGACAACGTGGCGCAGATCGTCTCCTCCTGGCCCGCCGAGGACGTCGTCGAGTTCAGCAGGCTCCTGCGGCGTTTCAACGAGGGGGCGGAGGAGCGCCGGGGCCACCCGTGGCCCCGACCGCAGACGGGCCCCGGTGCGGAGGACCCCCGGCTCTGAGCACCGCGCCCGCCCTCAGGCGCGACGGATGCGGTCGGCCAGCGCGGCCGACTCCGCCGGGTCCAGCACGGCCGCCGGATGCGGCCCCGCCGCGGCGAGGCGCTCCGTGCAGCCGGCCTCTCCCAGCGGCGCCCCCGCGGCCAGCACGACGTTGCCCCAGTCCAGGCGCTCCAGCATCCCCTGGTCCGCGAGCGTCCACGGGCCGGGCACCCCGGCCTCGGCGGCCGCCTCCTCGAGGGCGCCCAGCTCGGCGCCCAGGAAGCGCAGGCCGGCGTCGTCGCCGATGTTCACCAGCAGCACCCCGCCCGCCGTCAGCAGCTCGAGCAGCTCCCCGTAGAACACGGCGCCGCGCAGGTGCTCGGCGCCCTCCTCGCCGGTGCCGATGTCCAGCACGACGGCGTCGAACCGCTCCCCGTCCAGCGCGAGGTCGACGGCGGCCAGGCGCGCGTCCGCGACCACGGAGACGAGGTCCGTGCCCGCCGGCAGGGGCAGCTCGGCGAGCACGAAGGACACGAGCTCCCGGTCCAGGTCGACCACCGTCTGCTCCGAGCCGGGTCGGGTCGCCTGGAGGTAGCGCGGCAGGGTCAGCGCGCCCGCGCCGAGGTGCAGGACCCGCACCGGCGCGCCCGCCGGGGAGGCTGCGTCGAGCACGTGGGCCATGCGGCGCAGGTACTCGTAGCGGATGCGAGCGGGGTCGGCCAGGTCCACGTGGGACTGGACGGCCCCGCCGATCTCCAGGACGAACCCGCCGAACTCGTCAGGGGTGATGCGGGCGTCCACGCCCGACGTGGACAGGTGGACGGTGTGGCCGGAGGGGGAGGGCTGGGCGGGCATGCCCCCAGCATCCCACCCCTGAGCACGACGGCCGGATCAGTCAGGCCGCCCCCGCTCTCACCGTCGACGGCGCCGACCGGTGCCGCGACTGCCTGCGCACCCGGCGCCAGAAGGACATCCCCGTGCTCGTGTTCCCCGACGGCGACCACCAGGTGGAGCCGACCAACGAGGAGACCGCGGCCAAGCTCACCGCATCGGGCCTGATCTGAGGTCAGGGGCCACGCGGCCCCGGCACAGGAACCGCGGCGTGGACGCCAGACCCAGGACCAGACCGCACAGGATCACGGCCGCGCCCATGTCCTGCGCGGGGCGGACACCGTTATCGTGTCCGCTGGGTCGTTACTGTGAGGATGGTGAACACTCGCCGAGTGTTCGCTTCCTATCGCTGGAGGCCGACCGCCTCCCCTCGTCGAAGGAGAGCGCCATGCTCCGTCCTCGTCTTGCCCGCCCCACCGCACTCCTGACCGCTGGCCTTGCCGCGCTCGCCCTGCTCACCGGATGCTCCGTCGATGGGGACGCCGCAGCCGGGTCGTCCGCCGGCTCGCCCTCCGCCGCATCGTCCTCGAGTGGGGCGTCCTCGTCTGGCCGGGTCTCCGACGGCGCGGCGCCCTCCTCGTCCCGCGCGGCCGGCTCGTCGTCTGCGGTTGCGAGCGCCAGCCGTGCCGTGGAGTCCTCGCAGGCGGCCGAGGCCAGCCGTGCCGCTGCCGCCTCGAGGGAGGCCGAGAAGTCCGCCGCGGCCGCCGCAGCCGAGGCGTCCCGATCCGCCGAGGCCGAGGCCGAGGCCGTGGCGGAAGCGGAGCGTGAGGCGGAGGCATCGGCCGAAGTCGAAGTGGGGGCCGCCGAGGAGGAGTCGGCCGCGTCGGCGGGTGGCGACGGGCTGTCAGCGGAGGGACAGCAGGCCGTGCGACAGGCGCAGTCGTATCTGAGCTTCACCGCCTTCTCCCGGAGCGGCCTGATCGATCAGCTCGAGTTCGAGGGTTTCTCGAACGCCGACGCCACAGCGGCCGTGGACAGCCTGGACGTGGACTACGCGGCGCAGGCTGTGAAGCAAGCCCAGTCGTACCTGACTCACACGGCGTTCTCACGGACCGGTCTGATCGACCAGCTCGAGTTCGAGGGCTACTCGAATGCTGACGCGACGGCCGCCGTCGACGGCCTGGGCATCGACTACAACGAGCAGGCCGCGAAGCAGGCCCAGTCGTACCTGAGCCACTCCGCGTTCTCCCGTGCCGGTCTCATCGACCAGCTCATGTTCGAGGGCTACTCCGCCTCCCAGGCCGAGTACGGCGTCGATGCCGCCGGACTGTGAGTCCGGGTCGGCGGGCCGGGCACCCGGCCCGGTCCGCCGACCCTCTCGACGACGGTGTGGGAAGGTCTAGCGTGACGGCATGGAGCACATCGACGAGACCGCCCTGCCCGCCCCTGAGGACCGCGTCGTGTCCGCGACCCGTCACGTCGACGCGCCGGCTGGCGTCGTCTTCGAGCTGATCGCGGACCCCTCCCGCCAGCCCGAGTGGGACGGCAACGACAACCTGGCCGAGGCCGCCCCCGGGCAGCGGGTGACCGCCGTCGGGGACGTGTTCGTCATGACCCTGCAGAAGGGCGTGGACCGCGCGAACCACGTGGTCGAGTTCGAGGAGGGCCGCCGCATCGCCTGGAAGCCCTCCGAGGTCGGCGGGGAGCCGTTCGGCCAGCTGTGGCGGTGGGAGGTCGAGGGCGACGACGAGGGCGGCTGCCGCGTCACCCACACCTATGACTGGACCGCCCTCACCGACCCGAAGCGCGTCCAGAAGGCGCTGCGGACCGGCGAAGGGCAGCTCCGCGCGTCGATCGACCGGCTCGCGGAGCTGGCCGAGCGCCAGGGCTGAGGGCAGGCGCCGCCCGCCGCCGTCGCGCGCCCCGCGCCGCCGTCAGCGGTTGAGTCGCTCGCCGGTCTCGGCGTGGAACAGGTGCACGCGCTCCGGGTCCGGGACCACGTGCACCACGGACCCCTTCTCCGGCGCCGTGTAGCCCACCGTCCGCAGGGTGATGAGCCGCTCCTCGCCGCCGATCGTCGCGTGACCGTACACGTACGCGTCCGCGCCGAGCTCCTCCACGGTGTCCACCTCCACGGGCAGGCCGGCGGCGTCGTCGCTGACCACCAGGTTCTCGGGGCGCACGCCGAGGTCCACCGCCGTGCCGGCGTCGGCCAGATCCTCCCGCGGCACGGGGATGACCGTCTCGCCCCAGTGCACGCCCTCGTGCGTGGCGGGCATGCGGAAGATGTTCATGGCGGGGGAGCCGATGAACCCGGCGACGAACACGTTCATCGGGCGCTCGTAGAGGTTGCGCGGCGTGTCCACCTGCTGGAGGCGGCCCTCCTTGAGGACCGCCACCCGGTCGCCCATGGTCATGGCCTCGGTCTGGTCATGGGTCACGTACACGGTGGTGGTGCCCAGGCGACGGGTCAGGTTGGCGATCTGGGCGCGGGTCTGCACGCGCAGCTTCGCGTCCAGGTTGGAGAGCGGCTCGTCCATGAGGAACACCTGCGGGTCGCGCACGATCGCCCGGCCCATGGCCACGCGCTGACGCTGGCCCCCGGAGAGGGCCTTCGGCTTGCGGTCCAGGTACTCGGTCAGGTCCAGCAGCTTCGCGGCGTCCTCGACGCGGCGGCGCCGCTCGTCCGCGGGGACGCCGGCGATCTTCAGGGCGAAGCCCATGTTGTCCGCCACGGTCATGTGCGGGTACAGGGCGTAGTTCTGGAACACCATCGCGATGTCCCGGTCCTTGGGGTCCACGTCGGTGACGTCCCGGTCGCCGATCAGGATGCTGCCGTGGGAGAGCTCCTCGAGACCGGCGAGCATGCGCAGGGAGGTGGACTTGCCGCAGCCGGAGGGGCCCACGAGCACGAGGAACTCGCCGTCGGCGATCTCCAGGTCGAGGGAGTCGACGGCGGGGCGGGGGGAGCCGGGGTACTGGCGGCTGGCGGAGCGGAAGGTCACGGAGGCCATGGTGGGGTTCCTTTCACGGGCAGGTACGTGCCCGACGATCCAAGGTGAAGGAGAGGGGTGGGTGAGGGTCGGAGCTGACGGTCTACGGCGGCGCGGTGCTCGCTCTCGGCCGCAGGGCCAGGTGGTGCATGATCCGGTGGGGGTGGGCGGCGCCGTCGAGGGCGCCGAGCGCCAGGCGGACGGCGCGGCGGCCCTGTTCGAGCGGGTTCTGGTCCACGGTGCTGATGCCCAGGCGGGCGGCCTCGGGGTGGCCGTCCAGGCCCATCACGGACACGTCCTCGGGCACACGCAGCCCCAGGGAGTGGGCTGCCATCCAGGTGCCCATGGCCATCTCGTCCGAGATGCACATGACCGCCGTCGGCCGGCGCCGCGGGTCGGCGAGGAGGGCGCGCGCCTGGTGGTAGGTGCCGCCGATGGTGAAGTCCGCGGGCACCATCCAGTCGGCCGGCGTGCGCACCCCGGTGGCGGCGAGGGCGTGCAGGAACCCGCGGGTGCGCTCGGTGCTGACCTGGAACTCGATGTCCTCGTCCACGCGGCCCACGTAGGCGATGTCCCGGTGTCCGAGCTCCAGCAGGTGCTCGGTGGCCATCCGGGCGGCGCGGGCGTGGTCCACCTGGACCGCGGTGAACCAGTCGGGCAGGGTCTCGCCCGCCGGCAGGCGGCCACCGATGGCGATCACGGGCCGGCCGAGGCGTTCGAGTCCGGCGAACTCGAACACGCTCAGCCGGAACGAGAGGGTGATCAGGGCGTCCAGCCGCCGTCGGGGCAGCAGGTCGGAGATGACCGTGGATCGACGCTCCGGGTCCTGGCCGACGTCGTAGAGCGTCAGGTCGTACCCGTGCCGCACGAGCTCGTCCGCGGCGCCCTCGAGCACGGCGGCGAAGAACCACCGGTGGACGGAGGGGGTCACCAGCCCGATGTTGCGGGTGCGGCCCGAGGCGAGCGAAGAAGCGGCGGAGTCCGCCACGTAGCCGAGCGTGGCGACGGCCTCCTGGACTCGGGTGCGCGTGGCGGCCGCCACGGGGCCGGAGCCGGTGAGGGCGCGGGAGGCGGTGGCGGTGGAGACCCCGGCCATGCGGGCGACGTCCTTGATGCCGACCATCGGCGGTCCTCCTCCCGGTTCATGGGGTTCTGCGGCGGGGCGGGTGCACGACGGCGGCGGGCCGGGGGTCGATGCGTGGCACCAGAGTACGGCACGGCAGGCGCGGTGGTGGAAGCGCTTCCATTCCGGTTTCAGCCGGTCTTGACCTCCGCCCCCACTCCCGCATGCCCGTGTTCATGCGGGAGCGCACCTCTGTGTGGCATATCACAGTGGAAGCGTTTACACTCCTGGGGACTGACTCCTTCAGCCGCCGGGGGCAGGCGCCGTCTCACCGCGGGGCCCACGTCGGCGACGCAACGGCCGGCGCATGCCGCGGGCCACCCCTCGTGAAAGGCACATCATGCAGTCGACGACGACCGGCGGCCTCTTCCGCCGCCCGCTCAGCCTGACCCTCACCGCGGCGTTCTCCGCCCTCGCGCTCACCGCGTGCGGCGGCGGCTCCTCCGCCCCGGCGTCCTCCTCCCCGGCCGGCGCCACCGAGCAGGGCACGGCCACCGCGTCCCCGAGCCAGGACCTCTCCGAGGCCGGCGCCAGCACCATCACCATGTGGGTGGACCAGAACCGCCAGGAGCCGCTGCAGGCCGTGGCGGAGGACTTCAAGGAGGACACCGGGATCACGGTGGAGCTCGTGGTCAAGGACAACTCCACGATGAAGGACGACTTCATCACCCAGAACCCCACGGGCGAGGGCCCGGACGTGATCGTCGGCGCCCACGACTGGATCGGCTCGCTCGTGCAGAACGGCACCATCGAGCCCCTTGAGCTGGGCGAGAGAGCCGGCGACTTCGTGGAGTCCTCCGTGCAGGCCGTCACCTATGAGGGTCAGACCTGGGGCGTGCCGTACTCCGTGGAGAACATCGCCATCCTGCGCAACACCGAGCTGGCCGAGTCCACCCCGGCCTCCTTCGACGAGATGATCGCGGAGGGCCGGAAGGCCGTCGACGCCGGCGAGGCCGAGTACCCGTTCGTGGTGGGCCTGGACGCCGTCAACGGCGACCCGTACCACTTGTACCCGTTCCAGACCTCCATGGGCGCCCCCGTGTTCAAGCAGGCCGAGGACGGCTCGTACGACACCGGCTCGCTGGCCATGGGCGGGCCCGAGGGTGAGGCCTTCGCCGAGAAGCTGGCCGAGTACGGCGAGTCCGGGGTGCTGAACCCGAACATGACCGCGGACATCGCCAAGGAGCAGTTCAACTCCGGCAACGCGGCCTACTTCATCACCGGCCCGTGGAACATCGAGGAGGCCGAGGCGGCCGGCGTCGACTTCGAGGTCGAGGCCATCCCGTCCATGGGCGACCAGCCGGCGCAGCCGTTCGTGGGCGTCAACGCCTTCTTCGTCTCCTCAGAGTCCGAGAACCAGCTGGCCGCGAATGAGTTCGTGGTCAACTACCTCTCCACCGAGGCGGCCCAGGACGCGCTCTTCGCCGAGGGCAAGCGTCCCCCGGCGCTGACCGCCTCCTTCGACAAGGCGGCCTCGGACGAGACCGTGAAGGCGTTCGGCGAGATCGGCGAGAACGGCGTCCCCATGCCGGCGGCCCCCGAGATGGGCGCGGTGTTCGAGTTCTGGGGCGGCGCCGAGATGAGCATCATCAAGGGCGAGGGCGACCCGGTCCAGACCTGGCAGAAGATGATCTCCGACATCGAGGGCCGCATCGGCCAGTGATCCGGCGCGGTCCACCTCCGGCGTCCCCGCGGGGACGCCGGAGGCGGACCGTGGCCCTGCGCCCTCGGGGCGCGCATCCCCCCCTTCCACGGCAGGCCCTCGGGCCGGATGAGGAACCATGAGCCCGTCTTCCACCGCGTCGGACCGGTCCGACGCCGCCACCGCCGCCCTCGACGACGCCGCGCGCCGCACCGGCCCGGGCCGCCGTCGTCGTGCGGACGCCCGGGGTACCGAGGGCCTCGGCGGCACGCTGGCCAAGATCGTCCTGCTGGGCCTCGTGGACGCCTTCGCGGCGTTCCTGCTGTTCCAGCTCGCGGCCGCGGGGGACTGGGTGGTGTTCGCGCTGACCCTGGCGGTCACGATCGGCATCAACTGGATCTACCTGCGCCGCGGCGGCCTGCCGGCCAAGTACCTCGCCCCCGGCCTGTTCTTCCTGATGCTGTTCCAGGTGTTCGTGGTGGTCTACTCCTCCTACGTCGCCTTCACGAACTACGGCGCCGGGCACAACTCGGACAAGGCCGCGGCGATCGAGATCATCCAGCGCTCCTCCTCCATCCGCGTGCCGGACTCCCCGGTGTACGACATCACGGTGCTGGAGGAGGGCGGCGACCTCTACCTGCTGACCCTGCGGGACGGGGAGCCCGTCCTCGGCGGCGCGGACCAGGCGCTGGAGCCGGTCGAGGCCCAGATGCAGGACGGGGAGCCGGTGGGGGTGGAGGGGTACACCACCCTGCGGTTCGGCGACCTGCTGCAGCGTCAGGACCAGGTCGCCCGCCTGAAGGTCCCGCTGAGCGACGACGCCGCGGACGGCACCCTGGAGACGCGCGACGGCTCCCGCGGGTACGTGTACGCGCCGCGTCTGGAGTACGACGAGGCCCGGGACACCTTCACGGACCTCGAGAGCGGCGTGGAGTACCGGGACAACGGCGAGGGCCAGTTCCAGGCGGACGACGGCAGCACGCTGCAGACCGGCTGGCGGGTGTTCGTCGGCCTGGACAACTTCACGCGCGCGTTCACCGACCCCGAGCTGCGCGACCCGCTCCTGCGGGTCACCGTGTGGACCTTCGCCTTCGCGTTCCTGAGCGTGGCCACGACGTTCGCCGTCGGGCTGCTGCTGGCGATCGCCTTCAACCGTTCGGACATGCGCGGCAAGAAGGTCTACCGGGTGATGATGATCCTGCCGTACGCGTTCCCGGCGTTCCTGTCCGGCCTCGTGTGGGCCGGCCTGCTCAACCCGGAGTTCGGCTTCGTCAACACCGTGTTCTTCGGCGGCGCGGACATCCCGTGGCTCACCGACCCGTGGCTGGCCCGGCTGTCGGTGCTCGTGGTGAACCTGTGGCTGGGCTTCCCCTACATGTTCCTGGTGACCACGGGCGCCCTGCAGTCCCTGCCCGAGGACGTGGACGAGGCCGCCCGCATGGACGGCGCCGGCCCGTGGCGCATCTTCCGCTCCATCAAGCTGCCCCTGCTGCTGGTCTCGGTGGCGCCGCTGCTGATCTCCTCGTTCGCGTTCAACTTCAACAACTTCAACATCATCTACATGCTGACCGGCGGCGGACCGCGGTTCCCCGACGCGGGCTCGAACATCGGCGCCACAGACCTGCTGATCACGGTCGTCTACAAGACGGCGTTCAGCGGGGTGGGGCGCGACTACGGCCTGGCCTCCGCCCTGTCCATCGTGATCTTCCTGATCGTGGCGACCATCTCGGCGATCAGCTTCCGGCAGACCAAGGCGCTCGAGGAGATCGACAAGTGAGCATCCCCCAGGATTCCGGACGGCCCCGGCCGGACGCCCCGACCTCGCCCCTCGCCGCCGCCCTGGCGCAGCAGGAGACGGACCCGCTGCGCTGGGAGGAGGACCCGGCCCCGCCACGACGCCGCCGCTCGTTCGGCCGCTGGATGCGGGAGCTGGGCTGGCGTCACGCGGTGGGCGTGCTGGCCAGCGCGTTCGCACTGTTCCCGCTGCTGTACGTGCTGTCCGCGTCGCTCGACCCGACTGGCACGATGGCGAGCTCGAACCGGCTGTTCTCCTCGTTCAGCGGGCAGAACTACGTGGACCTGTTCAGCGACCCGAACCGGCCCTTCGGCCGCTGGTTCCTCAACACGATGGTGATCGGCGTCATCACGTCCGTGATGACGGTGTTCCTCGGCGCCCTGGCCGCCTACGCGTTCTCCCGGATGCGGTTCACGGGCCGCCGCGTGGGGCTGCTGACGCTGCTGCTGGTGCAGATGTTCCCGCAGCTGCTCGCGGTGGTGGCGATCTTCCTGCTGCTGACCTACATCGGCAACCTGGTGCCCGTCCTGGGCATCGGCTCGCAGCTCGGCCTCATCCTCGTGTACCTGGGCGGCGCGCTCGGGGTGAACACGTACCTGATGTACGGGTTCTTCAACACCATCCCGCCGTCGCTGGACGAGGCTGCCAAGCTCGACGGCGCCTCGCACGCGCGGATCTTCTTCTCGATCATCCTGCGCCTGGTGACCCCCATCCTCGCGGTGGTGGCCCTGCTGTCCTTCATCACCACGGTCTCGGAGTTCGTGATCGCCTCCGTGGTGCTCACGGACCCGTCCGCGCAGACGCTCGCGGTGGGCCTCTACGGCTACGTCTCGGAGACCCGCTCCGAGAACTGGGGTGTGTTCGCGGCCGGCGCCGTGCTGGCAGCCCTGCCCGTGATGGCGCTGTTCCTGTTCCTGCAGCGGTACATCGTCTCCGGCCTCACGGCCGGCGGCGTGAAGGGCTGAGCCGAGGGCGGCGGTGGGAGGGGCGCCCGCCCCTCCCGCCTCACGGCAGCGCCAGCCGGAACACCTTCTTCCACGCGGAGCCCACCTGCCGCAGCAGCGGGCCGGTCGTGTAGGGCAGGCCGTAGCGGGCGCAGATCTCCCGGACCCTGGGCGCCACCTCGGCGTACCGGCTGGACGGCAGGTCCGGGAACAGGTGGTGCTCCACCTGGTGGGAGAGGTTGCCGGTCATGAAGTGCATCAGCTTCGAACCGGAGATGTTCGCGGAGCCGATCATCTGCCGCACGTACCAGTCGCCGCGGGTCTCGCCGTCCACCATCTCCTCGGAGAACGTCTCCGCACCCTCCGGGAAGTGCCCGCAGAAGATGACCGCGTGCGCCCAGATGTTGCGCAGGCCGTTGGCGAGCAGCGTGCCCACGAGCGCGGCCTTGCCCGAGCCGGTCAGCACCTCGGCGACGGCCGGCGTGGCCACGTAGTCCTTCGCGAACTGCCGTGCGGCCTTGACGCCCACGGAGCGCAGATCCGTCATCAGTTCCTCGCGGGACTTCTCGCCGCTCTGCACGCGGTCCAGCTCGAGGTCGTAGAGCGCGATGCCCCACTCGAAGATCGGCGCCAGCCCCGCATTGATCACGGGGTTGAGCAGGTGGCGGGGCCGCCACGGCTCGGACTCGTCCATGCGCAGGACGTTGTAGCCCACGTCGCGGTCCTTGCCCACCACGTTGGTCCAGCGGTGGTGCAGGTCGTTGTGGGTGTTCTGCCAGGCCCGCGACGGCGTCACGAAGTCCCACTCCCACGTGGTGGAGTGGATGTCCGGGTCGCGCATCCAGTCCCACTGGCCGTGGAGCACGTTGTGCCCGATCTCCATGTTCTCCACGATCTTCGCGACCGTGAGCATGGCCGTGCCCGCCACGAACGCGGCGGGGTGTCGTGCGTTGAGCAGGAGGGCGCGGCCGCCGAGCTCGAGCCGGCGCTGCCAGCGGATGACGCGGCGGATGTAGGCCGCGTCGGAGGTGCCGCGGCGGGCGAGCACGTCGTCGCGGATCGCGTCCAGCTCCCGGCCCAGCTCGGCCACCTGCGCGTCCGTCAGGTGGGCGGCGCCGGGCGGGCGCACCGCCGGGCTCCCGACGACGCCCGGCAGCCCCGGCGTCGTGGCGGCGGCACGGGACTCGGCGGTGCGGGGAGCCCAGCTCGTGGTGTCGGGGCGGTCCTGCGGCAGGACCCGGGCGGCGCGGCCGCGCACGGTGGTGCCGGGGATGGCCAGGGCCAGATCGTCCGGGGCGGTGGCGCCGGTGCGGTCGGGGGCGGTGGGGGTCTGGGTCATGTGATGCTCCTGGGGGCGGGAGGCGGGGATGGTCGGGGAGGCCCGGGTCGCGGGCCGGGCGTCAGGTTCACAGGCTGAGGCTCAGCGGGCCGGCGGCGGCGCTCACGCAGGTCTGGACCAGCTCGCCGGGCTCGCCGTGGACCTGCCCGGTCCGCAGGTCCGTGACCCGGCCCGAGCGCAGCGGCGTGAGGCACGCGTGGCAGATGCCCATGCGGCAGCCGGCGGGCGCGGCGACGCCGGCCTCCTCGGCCACCACGAGCAGCGGCACGTCGCCGGGAGCGTCCACCTCCACGTCGGCGTGCTCGAACACCACGCGGCCGCCGGCCCCCGCCACGCCCGGGGCGAAGTCGGCCTGGAACCGCTCGATGGTGAGGTCCGCGGCCGCCTCGCGCCGCCACAGGGCCTCGGCGTCGTCGAGGAACCCGGCCGGCCCGCACGCGTAGCCGGCGCGCTCGCGCCAGTCCGGGCAGAGGCCCTCGAGCTGTGCGGGGGAGGAGAGGTCGAGGCGGCCCGTCTCCGCGGTGTGGTGGTGCACCACGCGCAGGCCCGGGAACTGGTCGGCCAGCTCGGCCAGCTCCTCGCGGAACAGGGCGTCCTCGGGGGTGCGGGAGGAGTGGATGAGCACGACGTCGGCATCCCGGCGCGTCGGCACGAGCGTGCGGATCATGGACATCACCGGGGTCAGGCCCGAGCCGGCGGTGAGCATGAGCAGTGGGCGCGGCTCGTCCGGCAGGGTGAAGTCGCCCTCGGGGATGTCGAGGAAGAGGACGTCGCCGGGCTTCGTGTGGCGCACGAGCGTGCCGGAGACGAGGCCGATGTCGGACACCGTGATCTCGGGGTCGGCGCCCGCGGGAGCGGAGAGCGAGTAGGAGCGCCACTGGCGCACGCCGTCCACGTCCACCCCGATGCGGGCCCACTGGCCGGCGTCGTGGGCCCGCCAGCCCGGGCCCGGGCGGAAGGCGATGGTGGCGGTGCCGGGCGTCTCGCGCGTCACGGAGGTGACCACGCCGCGCAGCTGCCGCGAGGAGTGCACGGGGTCGAGCAGGCTGAGGACGTCCTGCGGGGCGAGCGGGTGCAGGAGCGTCGACGCCAGACGGGAGAACAGAGACGGGCCGACCATGGCTCCAGTCTATGGCTCGGCATGCCGCAGTTCTTCGTCTTCAGCGTACGATCTGGGCCATCACTTCATCGCGAGGAGACAAGATTGAGTGTGACGCAGACCACCCCCGCCCCCGACTGGCGCCCGCCCTGGCAGTCCCTCCCCGACGACCTCGCGGAGCGCCTGGCCCCGGCGATCCCCGGGATCATGGAGCGCATCATCGAGACGGTCCCGGACCAGATCCCCGCCTACGCGGCGGCGCGCGACGGCCACTACGGCAAGAACCTCACCGCCGGCGTGACCACCGCCCTCGAGCAGCTGATGAGCCTGCCCGGCACCACCCGCCCGGCCCTGAACAGCGAGTCCCGCGTCCTCATGGCCCGCCTGGGGGCCGGCGAGTTCCGCGAGGGGCGCTCCATGGACGCCCTGCTCGGCGCGTACCGCACCTCCGCGCGGATCGTGTTCCGCGAGCTCTCCGCCGAGTGCGCGCGCCTGGGCCTGGAGATGTCCGTGGTGATCGAGCTGGGCGAGTCCATCTGGGCGTACATCGACGAGCTCTCCTCGGTCAGCGCCCAGGCGTACGCGGAGGCGCAGTCCGCCCAGGCGGGCGTGCTCGAGCTGCACCGCGCCGCCCTCGCCACCGCCCTGGTCCGGGGCGGGACCGAGGAGAAGGAGGTGCAACGGCTGGCCGCGCTCGCGGACTGGCGGCTGCCGCGCCGGCTGGCGGTGGTGGTGCTGCCCGCGGACGCCGGCGTCGCCGTCCGGGAGAGGCTGGGCCGGGCCGGGCTCGTGGTGGAGCGGGACTCGGAGGTGGTCGCCGTGATCGACGCGACGCCCTCCCAGGGCCGCCGCGAGCGCATGCTGCGCCTGCTGGCGGGGACGGCCGCCGTCGTCGGGCCGGCCGTGGACTGGCCGCTCGTGCCCCACTCCTACCGGGTGGCCCGCACGCTGGCCGTCCAGGAGGCGGCGGGCCGGACGGCGGAGCCCGCGCAGGGGGAGGACGACGACGGCGCCCCGTCCCCGATCCTCGCCGCGGACCACCTGGCGCGCGTGGTGCTGGGGGCCGAGCCGCGCGTCGTGACGCAGCTGGCCGAACGCGTGCTGGCGCCCCTGGACGAGGTGAGCGAGGCGAAGCGGGCGGTGCTGGAGGAGACCCTGCTCGCCTGGCTCACGCACTGGGGCCAGCGGGCGCCGATCGCCGCGGAGCTCGGCGTGCACCCCCAGACCGTGGGGTACCGGGTGGGCCGGCTGCGCGAGCTGTTCGGGGAGGCCCTCGAGGACCCCGACGCGCGGTTCGACCTGGAGATCGTGCTGCGGGCGCGGCGGGACGGGGTCGGGTGAGCGGGGCGGCAGGGGGTGCCGTCTGACGGGGGCCTTCACTAGCGTGGGTGGACCACGCATCCCGACGAGGGACCCCGACGAGAGAAGAGGGACAGTGCCATGACGAACGCCCCGAACCGCGACGAGCTCCCCCTGCCGGACTACGACCACATCCCCAACGGCACGCTGCCGACCCGGATCACCGGCCTCGACGAGTCGCAGGTGGAGCAGCTGCTCGCCTACGAGCGCGCCCACGGCGACCGCCTGCCCGTGGTGCAGGTCCTCGAGACGCGGCTCGAGGCGCTGCGCTCCGGCGCCCAGCCCTCCGGCGATCAGGTGCCGGACACCCCGGAGGTCGGCGGCTCCCGCACCGGCTCGCCCGTGACCCCGGAGACGAGCGGCCCGCCCGTGGAGCCCCTGAGCCGCGGCATCCCGGCCGACCCGCAGCACCCCGGCAACCGCTGAGCCGGCCGGGCGTCGCCTGACAGGGCGGCCCCCCGCGGAACGCGGCCACGACGCCCCGTCTCCTTCCTGTGAGAGGCGACGCGTCGTGGCCGCCTCGCGTTCCGGGCGATCCCGCGGTCCGGCCACGGAGCGCCTGCGAGGGTCCCCGTAGCGTGTTTGTGAGCTGGGTTATATTTCGACACAGCTGCGGCGGGCCTTCGGGCGCTGACGTGCGAGGCTGCCGGATTCCCGGCTGTCCGGCTCCTACTCACGGATGGGTGAAACGGCATGACTGAATTCGAGGACAAGCTTGCGCAAGTGGCTCGGCGAGCCCGCGACTACGCAAGCTCCCTGGACACGGAAGAGGCGACGAAGAACGCGCTCGTCATGCCATTCATCTCGCAGGTGTTGGGCTACGACGTGTTCGATCCCCAGGAGGTCGTCCCGGAGTTCGTCGCAGATCTGGGCCTGAAGAAGGGGGAGAAGATCGACTACGCCATCATGCGGGAGGGGAAGGTCAACATCCTCGTGGAGGCCAAGAAGGTCGGCTCGGAGCTGTCCCTGGCGCACGCGAGCCAGCTGGTGCGCTACTTCCACACCAGTGAAGCGCGGATCGGCGTGCTCACCAACGGGCGGGTGTGGAACTTCTACACGGACCTCGACAAGGCCAACATCCTCGACGAGCGTCCGTTCCTCGTCCTCGATCTTCTGGACATCGACCCGGTCACCGTGCCGAAGCTCGAGCAGCTGGCGAAGGGATCCTTCGATCTCGACTCGGTCATCGCCGCAGCCGAGGAGCTGAAGTACGTATCGGCCATCAAGCGCGAGATTTCTGCCGAGATGGCTGCGCCGAGCGATGAGTTGGTGAAGGTCCTCGCCAAGCGCGTGTACTCCGGGTACATGAACGCCAAGGCGGTGGAGACCTTCACCCGGCTCACCGAGGAGGCTGCGCGCCAGTACATCAACGATCGCGTCAACGCGCGGCTGAAGACTGCCCTGGGCGACCAGGTCGCTCCGGTACTGGCGGCTCCCGCTGAGCCCGTGGCCACCGGCGATCAGACGGTCCTGTCCGACGAGGAGAACGGTCAGGAGGGCCAGCTCAAGCCGGGCGTGGTGACGACCGAAGAGGAGATCGAGGGTTTCCGCATCATCAAGGCGATTCTCGCCGGAATCGTGCCGATGAACCGCGTCTACATGCGCGACGCAGCCTCGTACTGCAGCGTCATCCTGGACGACAACAATCGGAAGCCGATCGCGCGCCTTCACTTCGACGGGAAGGTGAAATATCTGGTGCTGTTCGATGCGGACAAGAACAGGACGCGGGCCGACCTCGAGAACTTGGAGGACATCTACGAATCCGCCGAGGCACTGCGGAGCGTCGTCAGCTCCTACGTCGGGGCCTGAGCGGACTCTGACCCGCCTACTGACCGGATCCGGCCCGCGGGCGGGCAGGACTGTGCCCCGCCGCCGTCGATGCGCCACCCTGGTGCGCACGCCCCGGTGGGACAGACCCGCCGGGCGCCGACCCGAGAGGACGTCATGACCCATCACGAGCGCGACGACCGCCAGGCCCTGGCCGCCGGCGAGACCTACCTGATCCACGTGCTGGAGACCTCCGATCCGCCCGGCAACCCGGACCACTACCGGATCACGGACGCGGTCGAGGCCCACCACGCGTCCACCGGCTCCTACGACGTCGAGGCCGGCGGCCTGGACGCCGCCCGCGAGCTGCTCGCCCGCCACGCCAAGTGAGCGACCGGGGCTGAGACGTCCGGCCGGGCCGCGCCTCACGCGCCCGGCCGGAGCCTCATCCCCAGCACGGTGCGCGCCTCGAGCCCCAGAGCCGCGCGGGCCTCGGGCGCGCCGGTGCGGTCCTCGCCCACCACGGTCATCCCGATCCGCTCGGCCACCCGGCGCGAGGCCGTGTTCTCCGGGTGGATGATCGCCACGAGCTCGTGGTGCCCCAGCACGTCCCGGGCGTGGTCCCGGCAGGCGGCGGCCGCTTCGGTGGCGTAGCCGCGCCCCCACAGGTCGGCCCGCACGTGGTAGCCGACCTCCAGGCGAGGCTCCCCGTTGACCTCCTGCCACGTCAGGCCGCAGTCGCCCACGAAGCCGGGCCCGCCGTCGTCGTGGGTCTCGATGATCCACAGCCCGTGCCCGTCCTGCGCGTACCGGCGCCGGTTGCCCGCGATCCACGCCGCCGCCTCCGCGCGCGTGCGCGGGGCGGGGTAGAAGCGCATCACCACGGGATCGGCGAGGAGGCCGGCCAGGTGGTCGAGGTCGGCGTCGGCCATCTCGCGGAAGCGCAGACGGGCGGTGGGGGCGGGCGGCATGCGCCCAGGCTAGCGGCGGGCGGATGCGCCCCGCCTCTTGTCTGCGCGGGGCCGGGCTGGTCGACTGTGCCCATGCCGCATTCCCTCTCCCTGCGCCCGTTGCGGGTGGATGACGCCGAGGCCATGGCCGCGGTCCTCGCCGACCCGGACCTGTACACGTACACCGGCGGGACGCCGCCGGGCGAGGAGGAGCTGCGGCAGCGGTACGCGATCCTCGCGCGCGGTCGCTCCGAGGACGGCGCGGAGGACTGGGCCAACTGGATCGTGGTGCTGGAGCCGGAGGGCCGGCCGGTCGGCTACGTCCAGGCCACCATCCCCGTGGACGGGGGACCCACGCAGATCGCCTGGCTGATCGGCACGCCGTGGCAGGGCCGCGGGCTGGCGAAGGAGGCCGCCGGCCTCCTCAAGGGCGAGCTGCGGGACCGGGGGGTGCGGCGCCTCGTGGCGGATGTCCACCCCGAGCACACGGCCTCCCAGCGGGTCGCCCAGGCGATCGGCCTGGCGCCGACGGACGAGGTCGTGGACGGGGAGGTCCGCTGGGCCGGGTCCGTGGACGACGGCGGCGGCCCGGTCACCGGCTGAGGCCGCGGCGCCGCTCCGGGTAGGAGCCGCCGAGCTCCACGCCCCGCTCGGCCAGGTAGGCCTCCGGGTCCACCGGCTCGCCGTCCACGCGCAGCTCCAGGTGCAGGTGCACGCCGGTGGCGGCGCCGGTCTGCCCGACGCCGGCCAGGTGGTCCCCGGCGGAGACGCGCTGGCCCGCGTCCACCACGGTGGAGTCCGGGGCGGCGTGCAGGTAGCGCCACACGTGGCCGTCCCCGGCGTCCACGGCGAGCAGGTTGCCGCCCGCGTCCCCGCCGGCCTCCACGAATAGGACTCGGCCGTCGGACACCGAGTGGAAGGGCGTGCCCTCCGGCACCCCGCCGAGGTCCACGCCGTCGTGGCGGGTCAGGGCCTCCTCGGACACCCCCGAGGGCACCACGCCCTCGCCGAACGGGTTGGGGCGGGGCCCGAAGCGGGAGGTCACGCGGCCCTGCACGGGCTCGGCGTACCCCTGCGTGTTCACCGTGGGCGGGGCGGGGGTGAAGCCGCCGTTCCAGCGCCGCCGCTCGGCGCCCGCGCCGGCGTCGTCCCGGCCGGCCGGACCGAACGCGAGGACCAGCGCCAGGACGGTCGCGATCAGGGCCAGCGCCCCCACTGCGGCCAGCACGCCCCCGGCCACACCGCTGCCCGGGGAGCCGGCGCCGGGGGTCGGGGTGGTCATCCCCTCAGTCTGTCATGCAGGGTCGGGACGGCCCCGGCCTTCGCCCACGGCATCCCGGCCCGCCACCAGCTCCCGCCCGCGCTCGTAGTCCTCGTCCGCGTTGTAGGTCAGCACGCCCACCACGCGGTCCTGCGCGTCCGTGTACCAGAGAGTGAACCCGCCGGTGCGCTCCACCATGCGGGCCTGCTCGTGGCCGTCGCCCCACGCGGCGTGCTTGAGCGTGTGCTCGCCGATGGTGCTCCAGAACCCGGGCACGGCCTCCCACCGCCGCAGGGACTCCGGGTCCGCCGTCGCCGCGTGGGCCAGCACGGAGGCCTGGCCGGCGCCGCCCGGCACGCCGACCTCGGTGCGGGCCGCGTTGTGCCCGGCGACCTCGCCCATGCCGAGGGCGTCGCCCCAGTGCTCCACGGGGATCGGCCGGCCGGCCACGGCGTGGTGGGCGCGGGCCACGTCCCCGGCCACCCACACGCCCGGCGCCGCCGCCAGGTGCTCGTCCGCCACGATCCGCCCCTCGTGCATGGTCAGCTCGGAGTCCTCGAGCCACCCGCCCCCCGGCTCGACCCCCACCGCGGCGAGGATCAGGTCCGGGGCGAGCGTGGCGCCGTCGTCGAGGTGGACGGTGCGCGGGGCGCGCACCTGCCCCACCCGCACGCCGGTGCGCAGCTCGACGCCGGCGCCGATCAGCCACTGCGCGATCCGATCGCCCGCCTCGCGGCCGAGCCGCTTCTGCTGCGGCACCTCGTCCGGGGTGACCAGCGTGGTGGCCACCCCGCGCAGGGCCAGGGAGGCGGCCGCCTCGCAGCCGATGAACCCCGAGCCCACCACGACGGCGGAGCGCGCGTGCCCGGCGGAGGCCACCAGGCGGCGGGCGTGGTCGAGAGAGCGCAGCAGGTGCACCTCGGCGTCGTCGTCCGCGACGGGCAGGGGCTTCGGGTGCGCGCCGAGGGCGAGGATCAGGCGCTCGAAGCGGACCGGCTCCTCGGCGGCCCACAGCGTCCGCGCACCCAGGTCCGCGTGGGTGACGGTCACGCCCCGGCGCAGCTCGACGGCGTCCGGCAGCTCGTCCAGCACCGTCGGGTCGGGTTCGGCGGTGCCGCGCAGCAGCTCCTTGGACAGCGGCGGGCGCTCGTAGGGGTGGTCCACGTCCGAGGTGAGCATGAGGACGGGGCCGGGTCCCCCGGCGTCGACGTAGGCGCGGGCGGCGCTGACGCCGGCGGGGCCGCTGCCCACGATCACGAGCGGGTACGGAGTGGAGCTGTGCTGGGCCATGCGGCCAGCATGCGCACCCGTCACGGGCGGGCGCCAGGGCCGACGGGCACCCCCGGCTCCGGCATACTGCCCGCATGGACCCCTCCCTGGTGTGGCTGCCGGCCGTCGTCGCGCTGGCCGCGATCACCGTGGGCGGCACGCTCCAGCGGGTGAGCGGAATGGGCGTCGGCATGATCGCCGCACCCACGCTGTCCCTGCTCCTGGGCCCGGTGGCGGGGGTGACGCTGTCCAACGTGGCCGCCTCGGTGTCCGCGGTGCTGCTGTTCGCGGTGCTCCACAGGCACGTGGACTGGCCGCGCTTCGTCCGCCTCGCACCCCTGCTCGTGGCCGGCTCGTTCGCGGGGGCGTGGGCCGTGCGGGTCCTGGACGCCCACGCGCTCGAGATCCTCCTGGGGTCCTCCGTGCTGGTGGCCGTGGCCGCCGTCCTGGGCCTGCAGCAGCGCTTCACCGCCCAGGGGAACGGGGCCGTGTTCGCCTCCGGCGCCGTGGCCGGGTTCATGAACACCACCGCGGGCATCGCCGGGCCGGCGCTCGCGGTCTACGCGGTGGCGAGCCGGTGGGACCAGCGCTCGTGGGCGGCCACCCTCCAGCCCGTGTTCCTGCTGGCCAATCTCACCTCGCTGGTCACCAAGTCGCTGTTCGGCGCGGCCGTGCCCGCGGGGCTGCACGTGCCGTGGCCGGTGTGGGTCGCCGTGGTGGTGGGCGGTCCGCTGGGTGTCCTGCTCGGTTCGGTGGTGGCCCGCCGGGTGGACCCCGCGAAGGCGCGCGTCCTCGCGATCTGCCTCGCCGGCGTCGGGGGCACGGTGGCGCTGGTGCGCGGTGTGGCCGGCACCCTGGGCTGAGGCGGGGCCGGCGCGCAGGCGTCAGGGCAGGAGGGAGCGCACGGCCGCGGCCAGCGTGTCCCGCACGTCGTCCACCGTCAGGTCCTCCGGGGCCAGGTGCCGCTCGACCGACAGCGTGTGCACGAGCATCAGGAGCATGGCCGCGGTGTGCGTGACCTGCTCGTCCGGGACGTCGGCCAGCACGCGGTGCTCACGCAGCAGGCCGGCCAGGAAGTCCCGCCGCCGGACGGTGAGCGTCCGGTAGGCTCTCCCCACGGCGGGCTCGCGCAGGCCCACGGCCTGGAACTCGTGGAGGAGCAGGGGCCAGGAGCCCGTGGTCTCGAGCACGACGTCGGCCAGGGCCTCCGCCACGCGGGCCACCAGGTCCTCGCGCGGCAGGTCGGGGTCGTCCAGGGCGTCGGCGACGCCGTCCATGGCTCGGGTGGTCGCCCGCTCGAACTGGACGGTGCAGGCGGCGGCGAAGAGGTCCGGCTTCCCCGCGAAGCCGGAATAGACGGCGCCCTTCGTGTAGCCGGCCTCCGCCGCGATGCGGGCGAGGGAGGAGCGCGCGTAGCCCTCCCGTCCGAACACCCGGGCCGCGTGGTCGAGGATGGCCGCGCGGACATCCTCGCGGCGGGGTCGGGTGGCCATGTTGCCCTCTCGATGCCGATGGTATTGAATACCGATGGTATTGAATCCGCCTCGACTCGGCAAAGAGGGCCTATGTCTTCCACTCCCACCGACGCCGATCACCATGGCCCCGGGCCCGCCCCCGTCCCGGCGCACCTCGACGACCTCCCGCCCGCCACCCTCGTGGCGCGCGGTCTGACCCTGCGCGGCGGTCGCGGGCCGGTGTTCGGCCCCCTCGACCTCGTGCTGCCCCCGCAGACCCACCTGGCCGTGCTCGGAACCCAGGGCTCGGGCCGCTCGGCCCTGCTGCTCGCCCTCACGGGGCGCCTGCAGGGCGTGCGGGGCGAGCTCGTGCTCACCGGCGGCCCCGTGGACGTCGCCCTGGACGGGCCGGAGCGGCCCGCCGCCCGCGCGTACCGGCCCCCGATCGACGCCGCGCGCCACCCGCACGCCCTCCGCGCCCGCACCGCCGTCGCCCACACCACCGACGTGGTGGAGCTCGAGCCGGCGCTGACCGCGGCCGAGGTCGTGGACGAGCGCTGCCTCGCCGACGGCGTGCGCCGCCGCGCCGGCCGCGCGCGCTTCGCCCTCCTCGCGGACGCGGTGAGGCTGAGCGTGGCGCCGGAGGCCGTCGTCGGGGAGCTGCCTGCACCCGAGCGCGCGCTGCTGGCCGCCGTCGTCGCCTGCCTGCGCCCGGCCCGCCTCGTCACCTTCGACGACGTGGACGCCACCCTGACCATCGATGAGCTGGTCGCGCTCCACGCGGCCCTGGACGTCCTCAAGGACCACGGCCACCCGTTCGCGGTGAGCGCCGTGGCCTCCGCGCCCGTGCCGCGCGACGCCGTCGTCCTCACCCTGCCCCCCGTCCGGGAGAACTGATGCTGTTCCGCTACGAGCTGCGACGCTTCCGCCGTGGCCTGCCCCTGCTCGCCCTGCTGTTCATCTTCCTCGTCCCCGCCATCTACGGCGCCCTGTACCTGTCCGCGAACTGGGACCCCTACGGGGCCATGGACCGGCTGCCGGTGGCGATCGTCAACGAGGACGAGCCCGTCCAGCGCGGCGACACCACGCTGCGCACCGGCGCGGACATGACCGAACGCCTCAAGGACGACCGCGCCTTCGACTGGCGCGAGACCACGCGCGAGGAGGCCGAGGAGGGACTGCGGGAGGGCCGGTACTACCTCGTCCTGGAGATCCCCGCCGAGCTCAGCCGTGACCTCGTCAGCCCCGAGGGCGGCGGGACACCGCAGCAGGCGCAGATCACCCTGCGCCGAGACGACGCCAACGGCTTCGTGATCGGCTCCGTCACGAACGCGAGCCAGGCCAAGGTCGAGGCCGCCGTGAACCGGTCCGCGATCGAGGCGTACTTCGAGGCCGTCTTCTCCAGCCTCGGCGAGCTGCGGTCGGGCATGGTGGACGCCGCCGACGGCGCCGCGCAGCTGGCCGACGGCACGGCCTCCGCGGAGGACGGCGCGAGCCGGCTGGAGGACGGGATCGTCCAGGCCCACGACGGCTCGGGCAAGCTGGCCGAGGGCGCGGGCCAGCTCGCCACGGGTGCGGGTGACCTCGCGGACGGCGCCGCCCAGGCCGACGACGGCGCCCAGCGACTCGCCGAGGGCGCCGCGTCCGCGCAGGACGGGGCCGGGCGCCTGGCCGACGGGCTCGACCAGGCGCGCGAGGGCTCCCAGGCCCTCGCCGACGGCGCCGGGCAGCTCGCCGAGAACGCCCCCGCCCTGCGTCAGGGCGCCACGGACCTCTCCGACGGGCTGGCCCAGCTGCAGACCGGATCGGCCGAGCTCACCGACGGCGCCACGCAGGTGGCCGACGGCACCCAGCAGCTCTACGACACGGTGGTCCCCGGCCTGGACCAGGTGATCGAGCGCCAGGACGCGGTGGCCGCCGACGTCGCCGCGGTGGACGAGGACGTCCAGCGGGTCGCCGAGGTGGCCGGCACGGCCGAGGACGGCGCGGGCGCCCGCATCGCCGACGCGCAGACCGCCCTGGCCGCGCTCGCCGAAGAGGACCCGACGCTCGCCGAGTCCGAGCAGTACGCCGCGCTCCAGGAGGCGCTCACCGGCGCGGACGAGCGGGTGACCGCCGTCGCCGGCCGCGCCGAGGAGGCCGCCGCGACCTCCGCGGCCGCCAACGAGCGCGTCCAGGGCTTCGTCGAGGACGACGTCGCCGCCTCCGCCAAGGCGGATCTGACGGACCTCAACGACGGCGCCCACGCCGTGGCCGCGGGCGCCGAGAAGCTGCAGGGCGGGATCGGTGAGGCGAAGGACGGGGCCGACTCCCTCGCCGACGGCGCCGGGAAGTTCGCGGACGGCCTCGAGCAGCTGGGCTCCGGCGCGACCGAGCTCGACGGCGGCCTGGCCCAGCTCCAGGACGGCGCCGGGGAGCTGCAGTCCGGCCTCGGCGAGCTGACGGACGGGGCGACCACCCTCGCCGAGGGCAACGCCGCGCTCCACGACGGGGCGCTGACCCTGCAGGACGGTGCGGGGCAGCTGGAGTCCGGCGCGACCGAGCTCGACGGCGGCCTGGCCCAGCTCCAGGACGGCGCCGGGGAGCTGCGCGCCGGCCTCGGCACCCTCGACGACGGCGCCCACGAGCTCGCCTCCGGGCTCTCCGACGGCGCCGACCGCGTCCCCGCCCTGACCGAGGACGAGCGGGACGAGGCCGCCCTGGTGATGTCCCGGCCCGTGGAGGCCGTGATGCAGGTGGACAACTCCGCGGAGGTCTACGGCCGCGGCATGGCGCCGATGTTCTTCTCCATCGCCCTGTGGGTGTTCGGCATCGCCGCGTTCAACATCATGCGGCCCATCAGCGGGCGGCTGCTGGCCGGGCGCCGCAACCCGGTGGCGATCGCGCTGGCCGCGTGGCTGCCCGTGGGCATCGTGGCCGTGGGCGGCGGCCTGCTCATGCTCGCCGCGACGCTGCCGCTGGGCCTGGCCCCCGTGCACCCGGTGCGGGCCGTGGCCCTGACGGTGCTCGTGGCCGTGGTGTTCTCCCTCATCGCGCACCTGGTGCAGACGGCGCTCGGCACCCCCGGTTCGGCGCTGCTGCTGGTCCTGCTGGTCCTGCAGCTGGCCTCCACCGGCGGCACCTACCCGGCCGAGGTGCTGCCCGGCTTCTTCCAGGCGCTGCACCCGTTCATGCCGATGAGCTACTCCATCGAGGCGTTCCGCAACGCGATCTCCGGCGGTCCGGACCAGCGCTTCTGGGTGCCGGTGGTCGTGCTGATGGGCATCGGGGCGGCGGCGCTCGCCCTGGACGTGCTCGTGGTGCGGCGCCGGCGCCGGTTCCGCATGAAGGACCTGCACCCCGCGCTGCAGGCCTGAGCGGGGATGACTTCCGCACCCCGCGCCGCCGTCGTCCGTCCGGCCCGCCCCGAGGACGCGCCCGCGATCGCCGCGATCGCCGCGGCCACCTTCCCGGACGCCTCCCCGTCCTCGCTGCCGCGTGCCGCGGTGGAGGCGCACATCGCGTTGCACCTGAGCGAGGCCGCCGTGGCCGCGTGGATCGCGGACCCGGAGCGGATCGTGCTCGTGGGCGCCGCGGCCGACGCCCCGGAGACCCTGCTCGGCTACGCCATGTACGAGACCGCCGCGACCCCCGAGGCACCCGTCACGGAGCGGCTCGGCGACGTGCCGGCCGGCCACCTCTCGAAGCTGTACGTGCTCGCCGAGGGGCGCGGCACCGGGCTGGCCGAGGCCCTCGTGCACGACGGCGTCGAGCGGCTGAGGCGGCTGGGGTTCCGGCACGTGTGGCTCGGCACGAACGCGCAGAACACACGGGCCAACCGGTTCTACGAGCGCCTTGGCTTCGCGACGATCGGGGCGCGGCAGTTCGTGGTCGGCGGGGAGCGCGTCGAGGACGACTGGGTGCGGCTGCTGACGGTGGAGTGAGCCCGCCTCCGCTCAGCAGGCCTCCGGGCCGTCGGGGTCGTCGTCGGGATCGATCCACGCCGACGGGTGGTAGTGCACCGCGGCCAGCCCGTCGTCGTCGGCCAGGTGGGTCTGCGCCTCGGGCACGGAGTCCGTGTTCTGTCCGGCCACCGCCTCCCACGCCCCGGCCTCGGTGCGGCGCACCACGAGCAGCAGGACGCCGGTGCGCTCGCCGGCCTCGTCGCCGTCGGGCGCGGTCTGCCCCGTCATGGTCCACGGCGCGTGCACCACCGCCACGTCCCCGAGCTCGCGCACGCGCACCTGCCCGAGCACGAGCCGGGAGGCCGGGAACATCCAGCGGAAGCCGAGCGCGTGGTTCACCCGGATCTGCCGACGCCGCGTCCACCACACGCCCACCACGTTCACGAAGTCCGCGTCCTCGGCGAACAGGTCGGCGAGCGCGTCGGCGTCGGCGGCGTTCCAGGCGGCCGCGAAGGCCTCGGCCACCGCGGCGGGGCCGGCCGGCCCGGCCGCGACGTCGGCGGTGGGGTCCGCGGGGGACATGACTGCTCCTGGATCGGGGAAGGACGGGTTCAGCGGGCGGGCCCGTAGGCCAGCGTCAGCACGACGGCGGCGAACAGCACCGCCATCACGGCCAGGACCGTGAGCACGGCGCGCAGGGCCGCACGCGCGCGCGGGTCGGCCGGGGGTGGTGCATCCGGACGTCGGGTCACGCTCGCCAGTGTGGCATGCGGCACGGCACGAGGGGCGCGTGCGTCGGCGCGCGTCGAAGGTGCCTCCCAGCCGGGGCTCAGTCGACGCTGAAGCTGCGGATGTGGTTGCCGAACACGAAGCGGTCGAACACGGTCCGCGCCGAGCTCGGGTCGTCCGCGTGACCACTCTGTGCCGTCTGCGGCGGATCGAGCCCCGCCGCTGGCCGGCCTCCCATGCCGCGCCGTTCCCACCTCCGCCCGCCCGCCCGGCAGGGGTGGTCTCGGGCCGGGCGGCCTTGGGATGATGGGTGCCCCCAGAGAAAGGTGCCCGATGCCCCCGCCCGTGCCGCAGCCGACCCGTCGACAGATGCTCCTGGCCGGTTCCGCCCTGCTCGGATCGGGACTGCTGGCCGCCTGCGGGCAGGACGGGGAGGACGCGGCGTCGTCGTCCGTGCCGACCTCGTCCGCGCCCACCTCCGCCGCCCCCGCTGGTCCGCCGCCCGCCGGCGAACCGGTGGCCTGGCCGGACGTGGCCCGGGTTCCGCACCTGTTCTTCCACTCCCTGGTGGTGGACCCGGCGCGCGCCTTCGACGGCGACGACAAGGCCCGCGGCTACCTGGACTTCATGGTCACGGTGGACGAGTTCGACGCCGTCATCCGGCAGGTCTACGAGCGCGGTTACGTGCTGGTCTCCCCGCACGAGCTGTACGAGGTGGGGGAGGACGACGTCGTGCGCCCGAAGACCCTCATGGTCCCCGAGGGCCGGACCCCGCTGATCCTCTCCTTGGACGACTGCTCGTACTACCTCTACATGGACGGCGACGGCTTCGCGGACCGTCTGATCGTGGCCGAGGACGGCCGCGTCCGCAACGAGTACACGGACGCCCAGGGCACCACGCACGTCGGGGCGTTCGACGTCGTCCCGCGTCTGGACGACTTCCTCGCCGAGCACCCGGACTTCAGCCTCAACGGCGCCCGCGGCGTGCTGGCCATGACCGGCTACGACGGCGTGTTCGGTTACCGCACCTCGGCCCGCGAGTTCGGGGACAGCCCCACGTTCGACGCCGACGTCGCGGCCGCCACCGAGGTCGCCGACGCGCTCAAGGACAGCGGCTGGGAGTTCGCCTCCCACACGTGGGGCCACCGGACGGTGCCGAAGCTGACCATGGAGGAGCTCGAGTTCGACATGGGGCACTGGCACGAGGAGGTCGAGCCGATCCTCGGCCCCACGGACATGCTCATCTACCCGTTCGGCGCGGACGTCACCGGCCCCGGCAAGTACACGGAGGACAACGAGCGGTACCGCTACCTCCGCGAGCTCGGCTACCGCTCCTTCTTCCTCGTGGACGGCACCTCCAAGGCGTGGGGCCAGCTCGAGCCCGGCTACTACCGCGGCTCGCGCATCAACGTGGACGGCATCAGCCTCGCCGCGGCCGTCTCGGGCGAGCGGCCCGTGCTGGAGGAGTTCTTCGACCCCCGGTCCGTCCTGGACCCGGCCCGCCCCGAGTCCATCCGCGGCCCGAAGAAGCCGAGCCCGGCGCCGTCGTCGCCCGCCGCGGCCCCGAGAACCCCGCGACCCTGAGGAGAGCACCATGTCCATCCCCGCCACCGAGGTCGAGGCCCGCTGGAACGCGGCCGCCGAGCCGTTCACCGCCGTCGTCCGGGAGGTGCGGGACTGGGACGCCGCCACCCCGTGTGAGGGCTGGGACGCGCTGGACCTGCTGGACCACGTGATCGCCGGCCAGCGCGACTTCGCCGCCCGCCAGGGCCGGGAGGTGCCCCTCTTCGACGGGTCCCGCCAGCAGCTGGCCACCCAGTGGGCCAAGCACGCCGCCGCCATGTCCGCCCTCGCCGGTGACGAGGAGTTCATCATGCGGCCCATGAAGACCGCGCTCGGGGAGATGCCCGTGGGCGAGGCGTTGATCCGCTTCCACGCGTTCGACGTGATCGTGCACCGTTGGGACCTGGCCCGCTCGCAGGGCGTGGACGCGCGGTTCACGGACGCGGAGATCGACTGCGTGGAGGAGTCGCTGGAACTGTTCGGCGACGCCGCCTACACGCCCGGCATCCTGGGCGAGCCCGTCCCCGTGGCCGACGACGCCGACCGGCAGACCCGCCTGCTCGGTCGCCTGGGCCGTCGGGGCTGAGACCCGGGCAGGACCCGTCCCCGCACCCCAGGAGGCACCGTGAGCGAGTCCACCGGTTTCAGCGCCGCGGAGCAGGCCGCGATCGCCGAGCGCGCGCAGGAGCTGCGCGCCCAGCGCGGCGGGAAGAAGAAGGCCGACGCCCTGCAGGACCTGCTGGCGACGATCGAGGAGATGCCCGAGCCGGACCGCGCCCTGGCGGTGGCGGTGCACCGGATCGTCACGGAGGTGGCCCCGGAGCTCGACCCCCGCACCTGATACGGCATGCCCGCCTACGCGCGCGACACGGACGTGCTCGTGTTCCTGCAGGTCAGCAGCAAGTTCGGCGTGCGATACACGACCCTCGGCTGACGTCCGGCGCAGAGTGGTCACGACACGCCGCGTCGCCTACGGGGAGACGGCGTGTCGTGACCACTCTGCGGGTTCTCCGGCTCCTCCGCGGACCGGGCTGCCCGTCGCCAGTGGCGCACCGCCCACAGGGTCAGACCGCCCACGGTCAGCCAGCCCACCCCGAGCAGCACGCCGTTCACGACGCCCGGGCGCACCGCGAACGCCCCCATCGCCACGAGGGAGAGCTGTCCGGGGATCACGCCGACCGCGGTGGAGCCGGCGAAGATCCCCAGCGGCACGGCGAGCGCGCCCGCCCCGTAGTTCACGGGCCAGTACGGCAGCCCCGGGGCGACGCGCAGGGTCAGCAGGGCGAGGAACCCGGTGTCCTCGAGCCGCCGCTCCACGGTCTCGGCGTGGCGGCCGAGCCAGCGCAGGACCACCTCGCGCCCGACCGCGCGCGCGATGCCGTACGCCCCGAGCGAACCCAGCAGGGCTCCGACCACGGACAGCACCGTCCCCTCGATCGCGCCGAAGAGCACACCGGCGGTGACCGCCATGATCGTCACGGGGATGGGGGTGAGCGCCACGGCCGCGTACAGCACGGTGAACGCCAGCCAGCTCCACCAGCCGAAGCCGTCCAGCTGGGCGCGCAGCTCGTCCACGCCGGGCAGGCGCACGGTGAGCGCGAGCCACACGAACGCCGCCACCACGAGGACGAGGGCGGCGGTGCGCAGGATCGACACCCCGCGGTGCCCGGTGCGGGCGGGCAGGGTGGAGGCGGCGCCGGAGTCGCGCGGCGGCACGGCGGTGGAGGGCATCGGCTCAGGCTACCGGCAGCCGCTCCCTCCGCATGTACTCCCTGGTCTGCGGCCACGCCCTGCCCTGCTTCGCAGGATCACACGCGTGTGACTCATCCACACCTGTGGACAACTCTGTGGAGAACCCTGTGCACGCGGCCCGCCGGGTGTGGACGGAGGGGCTCAGGCGGTGGACGCGCCGGGCGCGTCGCCCGGCCGCGCCTCGCCCGGCTCCACTGTCGGCTCGTCCTCGAAGGCGGGACCGCCGTCGTCCTCCCAGGCCGCGGCGGCGTCGTCGTCCCTGTCGGTCTCCTGCACCTGGTCGTGCAGGCGCTCCATGCGGGTGTCCAGGTCCGCAGCCACGCGGGCGGCGGCCACGAGCTCGGTCGCGATGTCCGGGGGCACGCCGCCGTCGAACTTGTAGTTGATCTTGTGCTCGAGCGTGGCCCAGAAGTCCATGGCGCTCGTGCGGAACTGCATCTCCACGGTCACCGGGATCGTGCCGGTGGACAGGTGGATCGGCACCTGCACGAGGCAGTGCAGGCTGCGGTAGCCCGAGGGCTTGGGCCGGGAGATGTAGTCCTCCACCTCGAGCACCCGGATGTCCGGCTGCTGCGTGAACTGGCGGAACACGCGGTACACGTCCCGGGCGAAGCTGACGATCACGCGCGCCCCGGCGATGTCCGTGACGTTGGTGCGCAGCGCGTCCAGGTCCAGGGACAGCCCGCGGGCGGAGGCCTTGCGCAGGATCGACTCCGGCGACTTCACCCGCGTGACGATGTGCTCGATGGGGTTGTAGTCGTGCAGGTGCGTGAACTCGTCCCGCAGCACCTCGAGCCGCGCCTCCACCTGGAGCAGGGCCGAGCGGTACTCGAGGTCGAAGCGCTCGACGTCTCGGCGCAGCCGCTCCAGCGCCCCTGACGCCGCGGGGGTGAGCTGCGTCAACTCGGACACGGGGGTGCCGCGCAGCGCCTCGACGTCCGCCGAGGGCGCGGGCGCGTCCGGGGAAGGGTCCTGCTCCATGGCCTCAGAGCCTACGGCGGGATCCTGCGAGACGGCAGGCCGTCCACAGGCCCGACGGCGGCCCGTCAGTCCTCGGCGGGGATCAGCACGCGCTCGAAGGCGGCGCGCTCCTCGTCGGAGACGGCCACGGGCCGCCCGGCCGCCGGGTCCACCTGCACGAACACGGCGTCGCACAGCACGCAGCGCCGCCCGTCCTGCCACAGCTCGTGGCGCAGCGTGAAGGACGTCCGGCCGATCCGCAGGATCCACACCCGCGCCGTCACCTCGGGCCCGGCGTAGACCACGGGCGCCTCGTACTGGACCTCCATGGACCGCACGACGCGCTGGACGTCCGGGGACGCCGTCGTCGTGGCCCACGCGGCCAGGGCGCGCACGCGCGCCTCCTCGGCGAGGGTGAGCAGGCGAGCGTTGTTGACGTGGCCGTAGCGGTCTTCGTCGGACCAGCGCAGCTGCAGCCCGACCTCGAACGGGGTCGGCGTGCCGGCGTCGGCGGGGGTCTCGGGGGTGGTCGGCTGCGTCACGGGGTGAACACCTTTCCTGGGTTGAGGATGCCGTGCGGGTCGAACACGGCCTTGATGCGCTGCTGGAGGTCGTGCTGGGCGTCGCCGAGCTCGTCTCGCAGGAACGCGCGCTTGAGCAGGCCCACGCCGTGTTCGCCGGTGAGCGTGCCGCCGAGTTCCAGGCCCGCGCGGAACAGCTCGCCGGCGGCCTCCCACACGTCCGCCGGGATCGACGCGGCGTCCTCGGCCGCGCCGCCCACCTGCGCCGCCGCGCCGAACAGCAGGATCGGGTGCAGGTTGCCGTCCCCGGCGTGGGCCGTGGTGGGGATGGCGACGCCGGTGCGTGCCTCGATCTCACGGATCCGCGCGAACATCTCGGCCATGCGGCTGCGCGGGACGGCCACGTCCTCCACGAGCGGGGTGCCGAGGCGCTCGAGCGCGGGGAACGCGGTGCGGCGCAGGGCCATGAGGGCCTCCCCCTCGGCGGGGTCCACGGTCACGGTGACGTCCCCGCCGTGGGTACGCATGAGGGCGGCCATGGCCTCCCCGTCCGCCTCGGCGCCGGCGCCGTCGGCCTGCACCAGCAGGAACGCGCCGGACTCGGGCAGGGCGGCCCCGCGCTCGGGCCCCGCGTGCGCGCGCACCGCGGCGAGCGTCGCCTCGTCCATCAGCTCCATCAGGGCGGGCACGTGACCGGCCCCGGTGATCGCCTCGGCCGCGGCGGCGCCCGCGACGACGTCCGGGAAGAACCCGCCGAGCGTCACGGGCACGCCGCGCACGGCCGGCCGCAGCGCCAGCGTCGCGCCCACGATCACGCCGAGCGTGCCCTCCGAGCCGATCATCAGCGCGACCAGGTCGTAGCCGGTCACCCCCTTGACGGTGCGGTGGCCCAGCCGCAGCAGGGTGCCGTCCGCGAGCACCACGTCCAGGCCCAGCACCGCCTCGCGCGTGACGCCGTACTTGGCGCACAGCAGCCCGCCGGCGTTCATCGCGATGTTGCCGCCCACCGTGGAGATGTCCTTCGACGCGGGATCCGGGGCCCACCACAGCCCGTGCTCGGCGAGCGCGGCGTTCAGCGCCCCGTTGAGGATCCCCGGCTCGACGACGGCCACGCGGTCCGCGGGGGAGACCTCCAGGATCCGGTCCATCGCGGTCATGTCCAGGACGATCTCGCCCGCCCCCGCGACGGCGCCGCCGGCCAACCCCGTGCCCGCTCCGCGGGTGACCAGCGGGGTGCGGGTCCCGTGCGCGATCCGGCACGCGGCCTGCACGTCCTCCACCGTCCGCGCGCGGACCACGGCCAGCGGCGCGGCGGGGGAGCGATGCCCCGAGCGGTCCGCCCGGGCGGCCTCGAGTGCGGCGGCGGAGACGTCCACGCGGCCGGGCAGCTCCGCCTGCAGACGGGCGACGACGTCGGCGGGCGGGGCGTCCGCGGCAGGCGGGGCGGCGGGGGTCGGGTCGAGGGGCGCGGAGAAGTCCATGCCCACCAGTGTCGCCGATCACACGGGGCGGAACGTGCGTCGGCCGGTCCGATGACGCGCCCGGCCCCGTCCCTAGACTGGGGGCCATGACCTCCCCGGACCCCGCGCCCCCGCGCCCCCGCGTCCACGTGCTCACCCTGCGCCCGGATGGAGCCCGCGAGGACACCGCCCGCCGTGTGGGCATCGTCCTCGCCGAGGCCTTCGCCACGGACCCGTACACGCTCGGGCTCGTGCCCGAGGACCGGCGCGAGGCCCGCCTCGAGCGCAAGTTCACCGCCGCCGTGCGCCACGGGCTGCGCACGGGGGCCGACGGCGCCCCGCTCGGCGCCGTGGACGTTGCCGTGGACGCCGACGACGGCACGCTGCTCGGCGCCGCCGTGTGGACCTCCCCCGCCGCCCCCCGCGGGGTCGACGTGCCGGGCCTGCTGGCGGGGCTGCCCACCGCGGTCGCCGTCCACGGCCGCCACACCCTCGCCCTGAAGCGGATCCAGGCCGCCTGCGAGCGTGCCCGCCCGGCAGGCCGGCACTGGTACCTTGAGGAGGTCGGCGCCGTCCCGTCCGCCCGCGGACGCGGGGCGGCGAGTGCGCTGGTGCGCCATGGCCAGCGCCGCGCGTCGGGCCTGCCCGTGCACCTCGAGGCGTCCGTGCCCGCCACCGTCCCGTTCTATGAGCGGCTCGGCTTCCGTGCCACCGGCCACGTGCCCGTGCCCGGGGGCGAGCCCCTGACCTGCCTGCGCTGGGAGGCCTGAGATGAGACACCCGATCCCCGACTACCTGGCGAGCCTGATCACCGAGCTCGGCGCCGTGAACCCGGGCGAGACGGCCCAGTACATCCCCGTGCTCGCGGAGGCGGACCCGGACCGCTTCGGCATCGCGCTGGCCACCCCCACCGGGCGGCTGCACTGCGCGGGGGACGCGGACGTGGAGTTCACCATCCAGTCCGCGTCCAAGCCGTTCACGTACGCGGCCGCGCTCGTGGACCGGGGCTTCGCCGCCGTGGACCGGCAGGTGGGGTTGAACCCCTCGGGCGAGGCCTTCAACGAGCTCTCCCTCGAGGCGGAGTCGCACCGCCCGGACAACGCCATGATCAACGCCGGCGCGCTCGCGGTGCACCAGCTGCTCGTGGGACCGGAGGCGAGCCGGGAGGAGCGGCTGGACCGGGCCGTGGAGATCATGTCCCTGCTCGCCGGGCGTCGGCTCTCGGTGGACCGGGAGACGTACGAATCCGAGATGGCGGTCTCGGACCGCAACCTCGCCCTGGCGCACATGCTCCGCAGCTACGGGGTGCTGCAGGACTCCGCCGAGGAGATCGTGGCCGGGTATGTGGCGCAGTGCGCCGTGCGCGTCACCGTCAAGGACCTCGCCGTGATGGGCGCGTGTCTGGCGACCGGCGGCATCCACCCGATGACGGGCGAGCGGGTGCTGCCGTCCATCGTGGTGCGGCGCGTGGTGTCCGTGATGACCTCCTCCGGCATGTACAACGCCGCCGGGCAGTGGCTCGCCGACGTCGGGATCCCGGCCAAGTCCGGGGTGGCCGGCGGTGTGCTCGGCGCGCTGCCGGGCCGCGTGGGGATCGGCGTGTTCTCGCCGCGCCTGGACGAGGTGGGCAACTCGGCGCGCGGCGTGCTGGCGTGCCGCCGCCTCTCCGAGGACTTCCGGCTGCATCTCATGGACGGGGACAGCCTGGGCGGCACCGCCGTGCGCTTCGTGGAACGCGAGGGTGACCGCGTGTTCCTGCACCTGCAGGGCGTGATCCGGTTCGGCGGCGCCGAGGCGGTGCTGGACGCGCTCACGGACCTGCGCACCGGTGCGGAGAAGCCCGGCACCGGGTGGGACGCCGCCGTCTACCCGCGGTGGCAGGAGGCCGCGGCGGACAGAGCGGCGCTCTCGGCCGCGACCGGCGGCGGGGCGGTGCACGAGGCCGCCGCCGTGGCCGCCCGAGATGAGAACGACGGGCCCATCCGCACCGTGGTGCTCAACCTCACGCGGGTGGACTGGATCGACGACGTCGGCCGACGGCTGATCGCCGAGGGCGTGCGCCGGCTGCAGGCCGACGGCGTGCGCGTGGAGGTCGAGGATCCGGAGCGCATCCTGCCGCTGGAGGAGGCCGGCGCCCACTGAGGCGGCGGGGCGGGCAGGAGGGGGGGCGCGGCGGTGTTCTCCGTCTCGCCCCCTTTCGTTCAACTGCTGTTCATGTGAGAATGGGCGGTCTCATCCCTTGACCCCGCCGTTCGAGGACGACCCCCCATGCCCCTTTCCACCCTCCGCGTCAGCCTGCCCTCCGTCCGCCGCACCCGCCCCGCCCCGCAGGGGGTCCGTGGGCGGATCGCGCACGCCGTCGTGTCCCGGCTGCAGCCGCGTCCCGTGCCGCCGGTGGACCGTCGGAGCCGCCTGGCGTGGCAGGTCTCGGGGGCACTGCCGCTGATCGGGTGCCTGACCTCGTTCCCCATCGGGATGTCCAAGGACTCCATGGTGATCCCGGGCGTCGGCTATCAGGGCGGTTTCCCCGCGGGCTGGTCCCACGCCCTCAACCAGCCGGCGTACTTCACGTGGCTGTCCAACGCGCTGGTCGCGGGCACGTCGCTGACGCTGGCCGCGCGTCGTGAGGCGCCCACGTCGGACGCGTTCTGGGCCGTGCGCACCGCCGGCCTCGGCTCGGTGATGGTCACGGGGATCGTCTACAACGCGGTGCTGCGCGGCCGCGAGCAGGACACCTTCCTCTACCGGTTCAACGACGCGCTGCAGCACATCGTCAACCCCGTGCTCGCCCCGGCGGTGTGGGCGCTGTGCGACCCCCGCGGGCAGATCACGCCGCGGCGCGCCGGGCTGGCCTCGGTCATCCCGCTGATGTGGGCGGCGGCGACCATGGCGCGCGGGCCCCGCATCGACTGGTACCCGTACCCGTTCCTCGACGTGCCGCGGCTCGGCCGCCGCAGCGTGGGCGTCGTGCTCGCCGGGATCCTGGCCGGCTTCACCGGGCTCATGGGCGTGCTCGGCACCGTGGACCGCCGCCTCGGCCTGGCCTGAGGGGCCGTCCCCGGCGCTTTCGAACGTGAGAGAGGGCCTATCTCACGTTCGAAAGCCCCCATTCGCCCCCTTTCACGTTCGAAAGCGCGGGTGGGAGGGGCCGACGACGGCGGCGGCGCGTCAGTCGCCGCGGACGGCCTCGGCCACGGGCACGTCGCCGTCCACGAAGTCGATCTTCCGGCCCACCGTGCCCGGCTCGCTGAGCACGGCCACGATCGCCCGGGCGACGTTGCCGCGGCTGGCCCCACGCTGCGGGGCATCGGAGTCGGAGAGGTCCGGGTCCACGGTGATGCGGCCGGACGGCTCCTCGTCGGTCAGGGCGCCGGGACCGAGGATGGTCCAGGCCAGCCCGGAGTCCCGCAGCGCCTCGTCCGCCTCGGCCTTGGCCTGCGCGTAGGTGTAGAAGGGGTCGTCCTCGGGCACGTCGTGGTGCAGGGACGCGCCGAGGTAGGACACCATCACGTAGCGCCGCACGCCCGCGGCCTCGGCGGCGCGCATGCTGGCGACGGCGGCGTCGTGGTCCACGGCCCGGGTGCGCTGGGCGTCCCCGCCGCCCGCGCCCGCGGAGAACACGACGTTGTCCGCGTCGCGCAGCGCGTGGAGCAGCTCCTCCTGGTCCGCCTTCTCGATGTCCAGGACGAGCGGTTCGGCGCCGGCGGCGCGGACGTCCTCGGCGTGATCGGGGTTGCGGATGATCGAGACGACGTCGTGGCCGGCCTCCGCCAGCAGAGGTGCGGCGAGCAGGGCCACCTTGCCGTGGCCGCCGATGATCACGGTGCGGGTCATGGGAATCTCTCCTTCGGTTCGATCGGGTGCTGAACTCCCACAGTAGGGAGAGCCCGACGCCGGTGCGAGGGCGGAGCGGCGCTCCACCACCCCACTCCTCAGCTCTCCGCCTGGCCCTCCCGCCAGTAGCCCATGAAGGAGACGTGCTTCTTCGGCACGCCGCCGGGGCCCACGCTGAGCCGGCGCAGGGCGCGCACCATCGCGGACTCCCCGGCGAGGAACACGTAGGCCTCGGGCCGTTCGTCGGCCTCGAGGGCGGCGACGGTCCACTCGCGCTCGACGGAGGCCGCGGGCGGCGCGACCGGCCCGCCGGCGTCGTCGGGGTCCACGCCCAGCAGGGCGGCGAGGCGGGCGTGCGCCCAGGACCCCGACGGCGCCCCCGGCGCCCGGCGGCCCACGTGCAGGCGCACGCGGCCCCGGTCCGTCAGCTCCGTCACGGCCCGCCAGTCCCACGGCTCGGGGACGGCCAGGCGCTCGGCGATGAGGTCGGCGGCCTGCCCGTCGTGGGGCAGCTCGAGCACGAGGTCCGCCTCGCCGTCGAACCCGCCGAACGGGTCCGCGAGCTCCTCCGCCACGGACACCAGGGCGGGGACGGCGGTCTCGTCGCCCACGGCCAGCACACGGTGCGCCCCCGTCTGCCGCCAGCCGGACCACGCCGGCGCCTCCGCCGAGGGCACCAGCACGTTCACCGCGTCCCCCGCCTGGACGGCGCGCGCCCAGCGCAGGCCCGGCCCCTGATGCGGGTCGGCGGGGTCGTCCGGGTCGCCGTGCAGCACCACGTCCACGGTCAGCGAGGGCACCTGCCGCCCGTCGAGCCGCACGAGCCCGGCCGAGCGCACCGTGTACGTGCGCATCCAGCCGCGCTCCTCCTCGGGGATGGCCAGGAACCCGGCGCGGAACCCGGCGGACAGGTCCGGGTCCGCCGACGTCCCGCCCGGCGGGGGGATCAGCAGCTTCACATAGGCGTCCCGGCGCGGCCGCGCGCCCCGGTACAGGGCGTGCAGGTCGGCGACGCCGGGCGGCAGCAGTCCCAGCAGGTCCCCGCTGGCGGCCTCCAGGTCCGGGCCCGCCAGCACGATCCGCCGGAACCCGCGGCACGGCTGCTCCACGGACACCACGCGCGTGTGCGCCACGATCATGCCGTCGGCGCTCATCGGCGGTCCCCGTCCCCGCGCGGCAGCACCACGGGGTGGCCCAGCAGCGGGTCGGCCACCACGTCCGCGTCCAGGCCGAACACCTCGGCCAGCACCTCCGGCACGATCACCTCGCCCGGCGTGCCCTGCGCCACCACCCGGCCCGCGGCCATCGCCACGATGTGGTCCGCGCTGCGCGCCGCCAGGTTCAGCTCGTGCAGCACCGCGACGACGGTCGCCCGGCCCCCGCCGCGCGGGTCCGGGAGCGCGCGCACCAGGTCCAGCACCTCCACCTGATGGCTGAGGTCGAGGTAGCTCGTGGGCTCGTCGAGGAGCACCACCGGGGTCTGCTGGGCGAGCACGAGGGCGAGCCACGCCCGCTGCCGCTGCCCGCCGGAGAGCGTGCCGGCCTCGCGGTCGGCGAGCTCCACGAGGTCGGTGCGCTCGAGCGCCGAGGCGATCGCGGCGTCGTCGCCGGCGGCCCGGCCGCCCAGGAGCCCGCGGTGCGGGTGACGGCCGCGCGCCACGAGCTGCGCCACCGTCATGCCCTCGGGCGCCACGGGATGCTGGGGCAGCAGCGCCACGGTGCGGGCGTAGTCGCGCGCGGACACGCGGGCGGCGTCCCGACCGAGCACCTCGATGCTCCCGGCGCGCGGGGCGAGCTGGCGGGTCAGGCCGCGCAGCAGCGTGGACTTGCCGCAGCCGTTGGCGCCGATGATCGCGGTGACGCGCCCGGCGGGCACGTCCAGGTCGAGGTCCGCGACGATCGGCGGCGCCGAGGCCGGGCCGTAGCCGAGCGTCAGGCCGCGCAGGCGGATCGCGACGTCGTCGGCGGCCCCGGCGCGCGGTGCGGCGGGGGACGGGACGGTGAGCGGGGGAGCGGTCATGCGGAGCGCACGCCTCCTGGGGTCCGGCCCTGGCACAGCAGCAGCCAGAGCATGAGCGGGGCGCCGGCGGCGCCGGTGAGCACACCGGTGGGCAGGGCGGCGCCGGTGAGCAGGGGGACGGCCTCGCCGGCCACGAGGTCCGCGAGCAGCACGAGCGCGGCGCCCGTGAGCGCCGCCGCGGGCAGGGAGGGCAGGCCGCGGGTGAGCCCGCGCGCCACCGGGGTGGCCAGCAGCGCCACGAACGCCAGCGGCCCCACGACGGCGGTCGCCACGGCGGCCAGCACCGCGCCGAGCCCCAGCGCCGCGGCCGAGGTGGGACGCGGCCGGGCGCCGAGGGCGTGCGCGAGGTCCGGGCCGACGTCGGCGGGGGCCAGCCGCGCGTGGAGCACCCCCGCCAGCGGCAGGGCGACCACGAGCACGCCCGCGAGCAGCGCGATGCGGCCCCACGTGACCCCGTTGAGCGAGCCGGCGATCCAGACGGTGGCCGACTGCAGGTCGTGCTGGGCCAGCGAGAGCATGGCCCCGGCCACCACGGCCTGGCCCGCCGCCGCCACCGCGATGCCGGCCACGACGAACCGCTCGCCCCCCACCGAGCGGGCCGTGGCGAACACGGCGACCACCGCCGCGAGGCCACCGATCAGTGCCGTGGCGGCGCGCATCAGGTCCGATCCTCCGCCGGTCTGCCCGGCGGTCGCCAGCATCCCCAGCACGACCGCCGCCGCGGCGCCCTGGGTGACGCCCAGGATGTCCGGCGAGGCCAGGGGGTTGCGCAGCGTGCGCCGGTAGAGCGCGCCGGCCGCGCCCAGGGCGGCGCCGGTGAGCACTGCGGCCACGGCGCGGGGCAGCTTCTCCTCCAGCACGATGAAGCTCGCTCCCGGGATCGTCTCCCCGCCCAGGATCCGCACGAGGTCCGGGACGGTCACCTGGTACGTGCCCCACACCACGCGCAGCAGGGCGAGGACCAGCACGGCCACGGCGAGGCCCGCGCAGGCCCCTCCGAGGCGGCGCCGGTCGGCGCGGCGCAGGCGGGCGACGACGTCGTCCGGGGCGGTGCACTGGAGGCTCATGCGGCCACCCCCGGGCGGCGCAGCAGCGCCAGCAGCACGGGCACGCCGAGCAGGACGGTGGTCACCCCGAGGTGGATCTCCCCGGGCGCCACGACGAGCCGCCCGGCGAGGTCCGCGAGGATCACGAGGACGGCGCCCCACAGGGCGCAGCCGACCATCAGGGCCCGCGTGCTCGGCGGCCGCAGACGGCGCAGCGCGTGGGGCACGAGCAGTCCCACGAACCCGACCGGCCCGGCCAGCGCCACCGCCGCGGCCGTGAGCAGCACGACCGCGCCCAGCAGCACCGCGCGCACCCGCTCCGGGCGCCCGCCCAGGCCGTGCGCGAGGTCGTCGCCGAGGGCGAGGGCGTCGAGCCCGGGGGCCACGGCGACGGCGGCGAGCAGCCCGACGGCGATCACGGGCGCCAGGGCGAGCGCCTCGCCGAGGTCGGCGCGGGCCACCGTGCCCACGGCCCAGAACCGCAGTCGGTCCTGGACCGTGGGGGAGAGCACGAGCAGCGCCGTGGTGCCGGCGGTGGCGCCGGCGGTGAGCGCCGCGCCGGCCAGCACGAGCGCCATGGGGGAGGGGGCGCCGGGCGTCCGGCCACTCCGTGTGGCGGCCGCCGCCACCGCGTAGCCGAGCGCGGCCGCGACCAGCGTCCCGACGGCGGCCAGCGCCAGCACCCCGAACGTGGAGCCGGCGACGCCGAGCGCCATGCCCGCCGCCACGGCCAGCCCCGCGCCGGCGGAGAGCCCGAGCAGCCCCGGGTCGCCGAGCGGGTTGCGGGTGGCCCCCTGCAGGGCGGCGCCGGCCACGGCCAGCGCCGCCCCCACGAGCGCCCCCGTCACCACGCGGGGCACGCGGGAGGCCACGGCCGCCGCCTCGATGCCCTCCGGCACGGGGTGCCCGGTGAGGATCGCGCCCAGGGTGTCGAGCGCCGTCGTCGCCGGCACGGTGCGCGCGCCGAGGGCGACGCCGGCCACGAGCGCCGCCAGCAGCAGCGCCGCGGGCAGGGCGCCCATCAGCACGCCCGCGCGGACGCGGGCCGGGGAGGCCAGGGCCGTGGACGGCATGGGGAGGGATCAGCCCTGCGCGGTCTTCGCGGCCTCGGCGATCGGCGGGACGACCTTCTCGAGCGCGAACGGGATGGACAGCGGGGAGATCGCGGAGACGGAGAGGACCTCCTGCTCGTCCGTCTGCAGGACGAGGGCGCCGGCCTTCACGGCCGGGATCGAGCCCAGCAGGGGGTCGGACTCGATGGCCTCGCGGACCGAGTCCTGGGCGGCCCAGGAGACGAACACGTCCGACTCCAGCTCGTCCGCGCGCTCGGGCGACCACGTGAAGAAGAACGCCTGGTCCTCCGGGGAGTTCTCCGTCACCACCGGCGCCTGCTCCATGCCGAGCAGCTCGAGGAACTTCGGGCGGTTGTCCACGTCCGTGTAGATGCTGATCTGGTCCGCGGCGGCGGGGTCGATGGTGCCGTAGACGAAGGACGCGCCCTGGAGGTCCGCGTGCTTCTCGCCCGCGTCCTTGATCTGCTGCTCGAGGTCCGCGATGAGCTCCTCCGCCTCCTGCTCCTTGCCGAGCACGCGGCCGATGACCTCCGTGGACTGCTGCCACGAGGTGCCGTAGGCGGGGACGTCCTTCGGGTAGGCCACGGTGGGGGCGATCTTCGAGAGGCGGTCGTAGTCCTCCTGCGTGATGCCGGAGTAGACGGCGAGGATGACGTCCGGCTTCACGGCGGCGATCGCCTCGGCGTCGATGCCGGAGGCCTCGGACCACTGCACGGGCTTCTGGGCGCCCTCGGTCTCGGCGAGCTTCGCGTCGAACCAGTCGGTGGACTTCTCCGCGTTCCCCCCGAACTCCACGGCGGCCATGCCCACCGGCACCACCCCGAGGGCGAGGGTCACGTCCTGGTTCACCCAGGACACGGTGGCCACGCGGGTCGGGCGCTGCGGGATCTCGGTGGTGCCGTAGACGTGCTCGATGCTGCGGGGGAACGCGGCGTCCCCGCCCGCGGCGTCTGACGACGACGCACCGGCCGACGAGGACGAGGCCGAGCCTCCGGCCGGGCCGGTGGAGCACGCGGCGAGCAGGAGGGTGAGCCCGACTCCCCCGCTGGCGAGGAGGGAGCGGCGGGACAGGGGGGACGGTGCCATGGTGGTGGCCTTTCACGGTCGCGACGCGCGGGCGCCGGGCGGAGGGGGTCGGGTCTGCGGTCGGAGGATGCGTCGGCCCTGCCGGGCCGGTATTAGCAAACACCGACGTGAGGTAACTCTGGAAGATTAGGGCAACCTAACTCCCCTGTGCAATCCCGGTGAGGGGCGTCGTCGGGGGAGGTGGGCGGGATACGGTGGCCTGGTGAGCCAGAACCCCCTCCCCGCCCCGCGCGGCGACGCGCAGCGCGGCGCCGCCGACCACCACGACCGGGTCTCCGCGATGTTCGACGCCATCGCCGGCCGCTACGACCTGATGAACGCCGTCATGACATGGGGTCAGGAGCCGCGCCTGGTGCGCCGCACGGTGGCGCGGGCCAACATCCCCGCGCAGGCCCGCGTGCTCGACCTGGCCACCGGCACCGGGGACCTCGCGTTCGAGGTGCTCAAGCAGCACCCCGACGCGCAGGTGGTGGGCGCCGACATCGCCGCCGAGATGATGGAGGTCGGCCGTGCCCGCGCGGGCGGGGACCGCATCGAGTGGGTCGTCGCGGACGCCACGGACCTGCCGTTCGAGGCCGGCTCGTTCGACGCCGTGACCCACGGCTACCTGCTGCGCAACGTCGCGGACATCCCGGCGACCCTCGCCGAGCAGTTCCGTGTGCTGCGCCCGGGCGGCTGGGTCGCGGCCCTCGAGACGTCGCCGGCGCCGGACAACGTGCTCAAGCCCTTCTCCTCCTTCTACATCCACCGGGTGATGCCACAGCTGGCGAAGCTGATCGCCGACCGGCCGGAGGCCTACGCGTACCTGTCCTCCTCGACGAAGGCGTTCCACACGCCGGACGAGGTCGCGGACCTCTTCGCCGAGGCCGGCTTCGTGAACATCGGGCACGAGACCCACATGTTCGGCACCCTGGCCACGCACTGGGCCATGAAGCCGGTCGACTGACGCGGGCCACGCGGCGCGGCGTCAGCACAGGGCGGCCCCGGTGGCGCCGCCGGATGCGTCAGGGCTGTGACGAGTCACGCTGATGTCCGCAATCCGAGAAGACTCTGGGCCGACCCGGCTGATCCGCGTAGCATGGGGCTCCGTCGAGGGGGGATCCGCGCACCCCCCGGCCTCCGGTCGCCGCCCGTCCGCCATCCCCCGGAACGGCGTCGCCCCTCCGTCGCGAGGCGCTCGTCCCCCGCAGCCCGCGACGTCCGCGTGGGCACCGTGAACCGTCTCTTGAACGTAGAGGAACCTTGTGAGCCCCATCCAGAGCACCACCGGCCCGTCATCCATGGCGGAGCTGAAGAAGGTCCTGCCCGAGCTCTCGCACCCGGACGGCGCGCCGGTGCGGGTGCTCGTCGTGGACGACGAGCCGATGATCGCCGACCTGCTCTCCATGGGCTTCACCCTCTGCGGCTGGGAGGTGATCGTGGCCCACGACGGCGCGACCGCCGCCGAGCTGGGCACCGCCGGCCGTCCGGACCTGGCGATCCTGGACGTCATGCTGCCGGACATGGACGGCCTGGACGTCCTGGATCGCCTGCGCGCCCACTGGTCGGAGATGCCCGCCATGTTCCTCACCGCCAAGGACGCGACCGAGGACCGCGTGGCGGGCCTGGCCGCCGGCAGCGACGACTACGTGACCAAGCCCTTCTCCATGGAGGAGGTGCTCATCCGCGCGCACCGGCTCGTGCAGCGCTCCGGCGTGGTCTCGGGCGGCTCCGAGGTGCTCGTGGTCGGCGACCTGGTGATGAACACCCGCACCCACGAGGTGACCCGCGGCGGCGACGAGATCGAGCTGACGGCCACGCAGTACAACCTGCTGAAGTTCCTCATGGCCAACGTCCGCACGGTGCTCTCCAAGGAGCGCATCCTGCAGGACGTCTGGGGCTACGACTTCGGCGGCCGCGCGAACATCGTCGAGCTGTACATCTCCTACCTGCGGAAGAAGATCGACGCGGACCGGGATCCCATGATCCACACCATCCGCGGCGCCGGGTATGTCATCCGGCCTGCCTGAGACCGCCGCGGTCCCGTCGGGGCACGGCAGCACCCGCCGCAGGCGGCCCACGTCGCTGGCCCGACGCATCGGCGCCGGCGTCCTTCTGATCCTGATGGCCACCATCCTGGCCTACTCGTTCTACGCGGCCGGCATCACGAAGGCCCTGCTGACCGAATCCGCCTCCCGGGACGCCTCCGAAGCATGGATCCGCGCCTCGGAGCAGCTGACGGCCCCCTCGCCGGGCGGAGGGGGCGACGGCGGCCCGGGGCAGGGGGACCTCCGCGTGCCGGGCACCCTCGGCCAGCCCGAGGGCACGGTGGTCGCGCTCGTCCCGCTCTCCGGTCTGGAGGAGCATCAGCAGGACGCCCTCATCGGGCACCGGGTCGGTGACGCCGGGGAGTCCGTGCCGCTCACGGCGCGGGAGGCCCACGACCTTCTGCACGCCCTCCGGGACCGGCCGGGCGGGCCGATGCTGGACGCCGTCGTCGGCGACGTCTCCTATCGCGTCCAGGCCCAGACCCTGACCGCGCCGGGCCCCTGGGTGGCCGCGGACCAGGTGCTCGTGGTGGGGGCGCCGACGGGCGCCATGTCCGACGTCACACGGCAGGCGCTGCTCGCGGTCGCCGTCGGACTGTCCGTCACCGTCCTCACCACCGCGATCCTGGTGACCCTGTGGCTGCGTCGGGGACTGGCCCCGCTGCGCGAGGTCGCCGCCGTCGCCGAGCGGGTCGCCCAGGTGGACATGGCCCGCGCCGGGCTCGATCCGGAGGACTCACGCATGCCGCCTCGGCTCCTGCAGGGGCCGGACGAGGTGGCCGTCGTCGCCCAGGCGCTCGACCGGTTCACCGGCTCGGTCGAGGCGGCCCTGGAGCAGCGCCGCGTGCAGGAGCAGCAGATGCGCCGGTTCATGGCGGACGCCTCCCACGAGCTGCGCACGCCGCTCGCCTCGGTGCGCGGCTACGCCGAGATGATCGCGATGACGGAGGAGCTCTCCGCGACCGGCCGGCGGTCGCTCGACCGGGTGCTGTTCCAGGCCGACCGGATGGCCGCCCTCGTGGACGACATGCTCCTGCTCGAACGGCTCGAGTCCGTCTCGCGCGGCCGGGCCATGGGCCTGGAGCCCTCCGAGGAGGTGGCGCTGGCCGAACGGGTGGATCTGTCCGAGGTGGTCCTCGAGGGGGTGATGGACGCCCGCGCGGCGTGGCCGGACCACACGTGGGTGGTGGACCTGCCCGAGGGGGTGGAGCCGGGCACCCAGCGGTCCGTCACCGGTGACCGGTCGCAGCTGGCCCGCGTGGTCGGCAACCTGCTCTCCAACGCGGCCAAGCACACCCCCGTCGGGACCACCGTCACGGCCTCCGTGCGGCAGGACCAGCCCCGGCCCGGCTTCATGCTCGTCAGCGTCCACGACGACGGCGGCGGCATCCCGGCCGACCGACACGCCACCCTCTTCCACCGCTTCGTCCGCGGCCCCGGGAAGGGCCGGACGGGCCCCCCGGGCACGGAGCCGTCCACGGGTCTGGGTCTGGCCATCGTGCGCTCGATCGCGCGCAGCCACGGCGGGGACGTGACCGTGGCGTCCGAGGGCGGGTGGACGCGTTTCGACGTCGTCGTGCCCTGCACCCCGGGGCGCGCCGGGCCGGGGGCTGCGGGCTCCTGCTGCGGCTCCGCCCGGGCCGGCCGGCCCTGACCCCGGGACGGCAACCGTTGACGTATCCCCACCCCCCTATGCGTACGGTGCCTGTGTATGACCGACAGGGTCGTCCGGGACTTCCGGCCGATCCACCCCGACGCCGGTCGGCGCAGGCCGCCGGTGAGAGGAGCACGATCATGACTGACATCCGCCGCACCGCCACCGCCCTGACCCTCGGCGCCGCCGTCGTCACCGGCCTCGGTGCCCCCGCCGCCGTCGCGCAGACCACGGCCCCGGCCACCGAGACCGCCACCACGGCACCGGCCTCCGAGTCGCCCGCCCCCCAGGAGGAGGAGAAGGACGACAACGGCAACTGGGGCCTGTGGGGCCTGGCCGGCCTGCTGGGCCTCGCGGGCCTGGCCGGTCGCCGCAAGCGTGAGGTGCACGCCGAGCCCGTGCGCCGCGACCACCACGTGGCCGGCGCGCACCGTGACCATGACGTGCACCGCGTGGACGACCGCGCCGGCGACGTGCGCACCGAGGGCGCGGACGCCCGCCGTCGCGAGGCCGACGGCACCCTGGGCGACGCCACCCGCCGCCCGGGCACCGGCGACGCCCGCTGACCCGACCCCGGCCGCCCCGAGCGGCCCGTGACCGCGACCCCCGCCCCTCCGGCGGGGGTCGCGGTGTGTCCGGGGCGGGTCTCGAATGCGCCCGTCAGTCCGCGGTGTCCCCCGCCGAGGGCGCGGCGCGCAGCACCGCGTCCGTGAGGCGGTCCAGAGCCGCGGTCCCGGCCGTCCAGCGCTGCCAGTGCAGGTGCACGTCGGCCGCGCCGAGGGCCGGGATCGTCTCGAGGTCGGGGTGCCGGCCCTCGAGCACGCCCGGCGGGATCTGCACCGAGGGGAGCATGCCCCAGCCCAGCCCGAGCTCCACCGCCCGCAGATACGCGTGCACGGACGGCACGAGGTGGGTCGGCGGGTCGGCCACGGGCCGGCCGCGGGTGACGCGGCGCAGCACCGTGTGCTGCAGGCCGTCACGGGGGCCGTAGTCCACGATCGGCAGCGAGCCGAAGTCCACCCGGCCCCGCGCGTCGCGGTGCAGCTCCAGCAGGAAGGACGCGCACACCGCGTGATAGCGCATCGTGCCCAGCGGGGTGGAGGTGCACCCGGCCACGGGCGTGGGGTCGTCCGTCACGGCGGCCACGACCGCGCCGTCCCGCAGCAGGACGGCGGTGTGCTCCTGGTCCTCGGACTGCATCTGCAGGACGACGTCGTCCCACGTCGCCGCCTCGCGCAGCACGGGCTCCCACCACGTGTCGAGGGAGTCCGCGTTGAGGGCCACGCGCAGCGGCACGCGGCCGCCGTCACCCCGGCCGAGCGCGGCGAGCGTCTCGTCCTCGAGCGCGAGGGTCTGCCGGGCGAGACGGAGCATGCGCTCTCCGGCCGCGGTCGGCCGGACGGGGACGGTGCGGGCCAGGAGCACCTGGCCCACCTGCCGCTCCAGGGCCTTGATCCGCTGCGAGAAGGCCGAGCCGGAGATCCGCAGGGAGTCCGCGGCGGCGTCGAAGGTGCCGTGGTCGACGGCCGCGACGAGGGCGCGCAGGTGGTCGGAGTTCATGCGGTCCAGGGTAGGGGTGGCCATGAAGGATGTCTTCAGATCCTGAAGAAGATCGCGATGGCACGGACGTGGGACGGCTCCTATCCTCGCTCGGTGACCATCTTCGCCACCGGATTCCTGACCTACCTCGCCCTCATCGTCGCCATCGGCGCGCAGACCCTGTTCCTGCTGCGCCAGATCGTCCGACGCGACCGCGTGTGGACCGTCCTGACCGTGTGCTTCGTGGCCGATGTGGCGCTGCTCGTGCTCGGCGCCGGCGGCGTGGGCGTGGTGGCCGAGCGCTGGCCGTGGCTCGTGCCCGCGCTGACCGTGGCCGGCGTGGTCTACCTCCTCGGGTTCGCCGCGGGCGCGCTGCGCTCCGCCTGGCGCGGGGACCGGACCCTCAGCACCGCGGCCGCGGACGTCGAGGGGACCGGGCACGGCCCCGACCGCATCGACCTCGCGGTCCTCACCGGTGAGCTGCCGCTGATCGACCCGGTGACCGGCCGCCTGGCCGAGCGCGAGCCGGCCGGGGCCGGCGTCGGGCATCACGACGACGGCGCGCCCGGCTTCGGCGCCCCCTCGGGCGGCGGGTCGGTGACGGTGCGGCAGCGCGTGCAGCCGCGCCGCGTGGCGCTGGACCGCCCGCAGACGCCGCTGCCGCGGATCATCCTGCTGGCGCTGTCCGTCTCCCTGGTGAACCCGCACGCCATCCTCGACACCGTGGTCATGATGGGCACCTTCGCGCAGACATTCGGGGCAGCGAAGTGGGCGTACGTGGGCGGCGCGGTGGCGGCCTCGCTCGTGTGGTTCACCGCGCTCGGCTGGGGCGGCACCAAGCTCGCCCCGTCCATGGACTCGGCGCGGACGTGGCGGATCGTGGACGCCGTGGTGGGCGTGCTCATGCTGGGAATCGCCGTGAAGGTGGGGCTCACGCTCCTCTGAGCCGCGCGGGGAGGATGATGGGGGCATGAGTCCTTCCCCCTCCGACTCCGCCCGCACCCCGACCGTCACGGCCGGGGAGGTCATCCGCGTCTCCGCCGTCGTGCTGGCCCGCCCGGACCGCCGCGTGCTGACCGTCCGCAAGGCCGGCACCGCCATGTTCATGTTCCCCGGCGGCAAGCACCTGCCCGGCGAGGCCCCCGTGGACACCGCCGTCCGCGAGGTGGCCGAGGAGACCGGGCTGCGCCTGCGCCCGGACGAGCTGACCCGCCTCGGCGCGTGGGACACCGCCGCCGCCAACGAGCCCGGCGCCGCCCTGCACTCGGAGGTGTTCGCGCTGTGGCGGCCCGTCGCCCGGCACGAGGTCCCCGAGCCGACGGACGAGATCGTCGCGCTGCACTGGATGGACCCCGCCGCCCCGGCCGCACCGGGCGGGCACGGCGTGGCCCCGCTGCTGCACCCCGTGCTGGCCGCCGTCGCCGCCACGCCCCCGTTCTGACGTCAGCGCGGGCCGACCGGCCCGCGCTGACGTCCGCCCCGGCCACTAGCCTGGCCCGGTGACGTCGCTGCTCCGCATCCTGCGCTTCGCGCCCCAGCTCAACCGCCTCTACCTCGGCATCGCCGTCAGCTCCGTGCTGGCCGCGGTGCTGGCCCTGGCCACCCCGTTCCTGATCGGTGCGGCCACGGACCGGATCGTCGCCGCCGTCGCGGGGGAGACCGACGTGGCCGAGGCCGTCACCGCGGTGACCTGGCTGGCGGTCGCGTTCCTCGCCGTCGAGGTGGCGACCACCCTGGTGGTGAGCGTCGGCGGCTACTGGGGCGACGTGATGGCCGCACGCATGCGCACCATCCTCTCCACGCGGTACTTCGAGCAGCTGCTGCACCTGCCCCAGCGGTACTTCGACACCGCGATCACCGGGCGGGTCGTCAACCGGTTGAACCGCACCATCAACGAGCTCACCCAGTTCCTGCAGTTCTTCGCGAACAACGCGTTCACCATGCTCATCACCACCGCCGCGGTGCTCGTGATCACCGCGTTCTACTGGTGGCCGCTGGCGATCCTGCTGGCCGTCGTCTTCCCCGTGTACATGTGGCTCACCGCGCGCACCTCCACGAAGTGGCAGGTGTGGGAGGGGGAGAAGAACACGGAGGTGGACATCGCCTCGGGGCGGTTCGCCGAGGTGGTCTCCCAGATGTCTGTGGTGCGGGCCTACAACCGGCAGGACCACGAGCTCAGCGGGTTCCGCGACCGGTTCCTGCGGACCGTGGGAATCACCCGGCAGCAGTCCCGGTTCTGGCACGGCATGGACGCCGGGCGCCGGCTCGCCCTGAACGTGGCCTTCGGCGCGATGTACCTGATCGTGTTCGTCCGCACCGCGCAGGGCCTGTTCTCCGTGGGCGACATGGTGATCCTCCTGCAGCTGATGAACATGGCCCGGCAGCCGATCTTCTCCATGAGCTTCCTCGTGGACTCCGCCCAGCGGGCCGTCGCCGGGTCGAAGGACTACTTCGAGGTGCTCGCCGAGGAGCGCGAGCGGGCCGGCGGGGCGGCGCTCGCGGTGGCGGGCGCGAGTGCGGAGTCGGCGGGTGCGGACGCACCGCGCGTGCCGGCGGAGCCGCGGGCCGACGTCGTGCCGGGTGCGCCGGACGTCCCCGCGGACGTGCCGGCCGTGCGCTTCGACGAGGTCTCCTTCGCCTACGACGCCGACGCCTCCCGCCCCGTGCTGGACCGCGTGTCCTTCGACATCCCGCGGGGTGCCAGGGTGGCGCTCGTGGGCGAGTCGGGCGGCGGGAAGTCGACCATCGCGCACCTGCTGCTGGGGCTGTACCCGGTGACGAGCGGACGCATCGAGGTGTTCGGACAGGACGTCGCCGGGCTGGACCTGGCCGTGCTGCGCGGGCGGATCGCCACCGTGTTCCAGGAGCCGAGCCTGTTCTCCGGGACGGTGCGCGAGAACATCGCCTACGCGGACCCCGACGCCTCCGACGAGCGCGTCCGGGCCGCCGCCGAGGCCGCGTACGCGCACCGGTTCGTGGAGGCGTTCGACGACGGCTACGAGCAGGTGATCGGCGAGCGCGGGCTGCGGCTGTCCGGCGGGCAGAAGCAGCGGATCGCGGTGGCGCGGGCCGTGCTGAAGGACGCGCCGATCCTCGTGCTGGACGAGGCCACCTCCGCGCTGGACACGAAGTCCGAACGGCTCGTGCAGGCGGCCCTCGAGGAGCTGATGGTGGGGCGGTCGAGCCTGATCGTGGCGCACCGGCTGAGCACGATCGCGTCCGTGGACCGGATCGTCACGCTGCGCGGCGGGCAGGTGCAGGAGATCGGGACCCCGGCCGAGCTGGCCGAGTCCGGCGGGATCTACGCGCAGCTGCTCGAGCTGCAGAGGGCCGGCACCCAGGAGGCCCGGAAGATGCTGAAGGAGTACGGGCTGAGCGGGTGATCCCGGAATCTTCTGCGGATCCGACCCTTCCGAGCGCTGCGCGGCGGCCCAGAAGGGTCAGATGTGCAACGGATTCCCAGCGCGCGGCAGGACGTCCACGACGACGTCGGCCCGACGCCTCCGCAGGGCCTGTGGACAACCGGGCCCGCCGACGTCGGGAGCGAGCAGGATCGGGGCCATGCGCGTGCCCGGACCCTTCCCCGCCCACCTCCAGGACGCCCCGTTCACGCGGGCGCAGGCGCTGGCCGCCGGGGTGTCCGGGTCGCGGCTGCGCAGCCGGGACGTCGAACGCGTCGCGCACGGCCACTACCGCTGGATCGGCCCCGTCACCGGGGCGACGCCGCCCGCGCGTCCCCTCGCCACCGAGCTGTCCCGGCTGCAGGACCTGGCGGCGATGCGTCCCGACGTCGTGGTGACCGGAGAGTCCGTGGCCCGGCTGCTGGGCTGGCCCCTCCCGGACGACGTGAAGGCCCGGGTGCGTCCTACCGTCCTGCGGTCCCGCACCCGCCGGGTGCTGCGGGAGCCCGGCGTGCGCACCCGGCTCGTGGACCTAGACCGCGTCCTCGTGCGGAGGGACCGGCTGCACGGGCTGCGATGGACCTCGCACGCCGACACCTGGTTCCACCTGGCCACCGTCCTGGACCGAGACGCGCTCGTGGCGGTCGGAGATCGGCTGGCACGGGAGGACGAACGGCGGGGGAAGGTCGCGCTGGCCACCCGCCGGGAGCTCGGCGCCGCGCTCGAGCGGCACACCGGCGAGGCCGGGATCGTGCGGGCGCGGGAGGCGCTCGCGCTCGTGCGCACCGGTTCCGACTCCCCGGCCGAGACCGAACTGCGCCTGGCGCTGATGGCCGCGGGGCTGCCCGAGCCGGACCTGCAGATCGAGCTCTGGGACCCGGACTACTCGCTGTGGCACCCCGCCAGCGCGGACCTCGGCTACCGGCGGTGGCGGATCGCGATCCACTACGAGGGCAAGACCCACGACGGCGCCGCGCAGGTCGGCAAGGACACCCGCCGGGACGCGGTGTTCCTGCGTCAGGGCTGGCTCAACATCCGGGTGGCGGGGACGGACCGGTGGCGGGGATTCGTCGAGACGGCGGGGCTGGTGCGGGCCGCGATCGCGGAGCGTGGCGGTCTCGACGCCGGTGGCGCGGAGGATCGTCTGCGGAACTGACCCTTCTGGGGCGGGAGCGGACGTCCAGAAGGGTCAGGGGCGCAGAAGATTCCGGAAGGCCGACGACGGCGCCGCGTCACGCGACGACGCACCGCGGCCCCGCTCTTACCATGACGGGATGACCGCACCGGATCCCGCCCCCACCGACGCCCGCCGCGCGGAAGACCGCTCCGCGCGCATCGCCGTCACCGTCTTCCCGCTGCTGGTGCTCGCCGCCGCGCTCGTGGGCTTCCTCGCCCCGACCGCCGCGAAGACGCTGCTGCCCCAGGTGAACCTGTTCCTCGGGATCATCATGTTCGGCATGGGCCTGACGCTGACCCTTCCGGACTTCGGCCTCGTCGCCCGCCGGCCGCTGCCCGTGCTGCTGGGCGTGGTGGCGCAGTACGCGATCATGCCGCTGCTGGGGCTCGGCGTCGCCGTCGTGCTCCAGCTGCCGCCCGAGCTCGCGGCGGGCGTGATCCTCGTGGGCTCGACCCCGGGCGGCACGTCCTCGAACGTGGTCAGCTATCTCGCCCGCGCCGACACAGCCCTCTCCGTGGCCATGACCTCCGTGTCCACGCTCCTGGCTCCGCTACTCACGCCGCTGCTCACCCTGTGGCTGGCCGGCCAGTACATGGCCGTCGACGGCGGCGCCATGGCCAAGTCCATCGTGAACATCGTGCTCCTGCCGGTCCTGGGCGGACTCGTCGTGCGCCTGCTGCTGCGCCGCGTCGTCGACCGCGTGCTGCCCGCCCTGCCGTGGGTCTCGGTGGTGTTCATCGCGCTGGTGGTGGCCGCCGTCGTCGGCAACAGCGCCTCCCGCGTGCTGTCGGCGGGCCTGCTGGTGTTCGCAGCGGTGGTGCTGCACAACGGGCTCGGCTACCTGCTCGGCTACGGCGCGGCGAAGCTGTTCCGGCTGCCCACGCCCGTGGCGCGCACGGTCTCGATCGAGGTCGGCATGCAGAACTCGGGCCTGGCCGCGGGCCTCGCCGCGCAGTACATCTCGCCGGCGGCAGCCCTGCCGGGCGCCGTGTTCTCGATCTGGCATAACCTCTCCGGGGCCGTGCTCGCGATGGCCTACCGCCGTGCGGACGGCCGCAGGGCCGCGGGCGCCCCCGGCTCGGCCCCGGCGAATCGTCTGCGGAACTGACCCTTCTGAGGCGGGATCAGACCCCCCAGAAGGGTCAGTTCCGCAGACGATTCCGGACGGTCGACGACGACGCCGGCCGCCGGGCAGCGCGCGAGTGAGGGCCGTGGCGTGGCCCGGCTCACACCGTGGCCCGCCCGCTCACACCGCGCCCCGCTCGCTCACACCGCGGCCAGGCCCGCCACGGGGCTCAGCCGGGCCGCCCGACGCGCGGGCAGCAGCGACGCCGCCAGGCCGGCCAGCGCCGCCACGGCCACCACCAGCCCGAGCTCGAGCCACGGCACGACCGGGCGCACCGCGGTCCCGGCGCCCGCGGTCGCGGAGAGGTCGGCGAGGACCAGCTGCGCCCCCGCCCAGCCGTAGCACACCCCGAGGGCGCAGCCCAGCACGGCGGCCACGGCCGCGATCAGCACGGCCTCGATCGCGATCGCCCCGCGCAGTCCGCCTCGCGTCAGGCCGAGGGCCCGCAGCAGCGCGTTCTCGCGCGTCCGCTCGATTACGGACAGGCTCAGCGTGTTCGCCACGCCGATCAGCGCGATCAGCACGGACACCGCCAGCAGCGCCACCACGATCCCGAGCATCGCGTCGATGATCCGGGCGTAGAGCGCGCGCTCGCCGGCCCCGCCGTCGATCACGGCCGCCCCGTCGCCCGCGGCCCGGGTCACGTCCTCGCTCAGGCCCTGCAGGCGGTCGACGGGGACGCCGGGGTCGAGGGCGACGAGCAGCTGGCCCGGCACGGCGGCGTCCGCGGCTCCGTCCCACCCGGCCTCGCGCAGCGGCTCGGCCGCCACGTACACGCCGGAGCTCAGCGAGCCGGCGCGCACCGGGGCGAACGTCTGCGCGGCCCCCGCCACCTCCGCGCGGACCGGATCCGCCTCGACCCAGTCGGGCACGAGCGCCGTGCCGGGGTCGCCGAGGCCGGTGACGCCCTCGGGCAGGCGCGCGACGACGGCGCGCAGGTCCGCCGCCGGCGTCGCCAGCACGGGGGACCCGTTCTCCGTGGTGCCCACGGGGGTGGCCAGGGCCACCGCCTGCACGTCCTCCGTCGCGGCGACGGCCTCGGCCGCGCGGGCCGGGTCCGCGTCGGCGGGCAGCTGCACCACGAGGTCCACCGGGTAGGCGGTGTCCAGGGCGAGGGCCGTCTGCTCCTGGGCGGTGCGCCCGCCGGTGAGGAACAGCGCCACGAGGGTGGTGCCCACGAGCAGGGCCGCGGCGGTGGCAGCGGTCCGGGACCGGTGGCGCACCGCGTTCAGCCCGGCCAGGTGCCCGGGGACGCCGGCCGGACGCGCCAGCACGGCCGCCCCTCGCACCGCGGCGGGCACGAACAGCCGTGCCAGCAGGAGCACGCCCACGAAGCACAGCGCGCCGCCGCCGATCGCTGAGACCGGCTCCCGGACGGACACACCCCCCAGCATGAGCGCGGTGCCGCCGACGGCCAGCACCAGCCCGATCGCCGCGCGGACCCGGCCGCCGCGCGATCCGGCGGTCACCTCGTCCTTGGGCCGCAGGGCCTCGAGCGGGGCGACGCGCGTCGCGGCCACCGCGGGGGCCAGCGCGGCCAGGACCGTCACCGCCACACCCACGGCCACCGAGACGGCGAGCCCTGCCGGGTGCAGCCCGAACGTGAGGAACGGCAGGTCCAGCATCGCGCGGGCGGCCGCGGCCACGCCGGCCACGATCGCCACGGCGAGCCCGGCGCCCAGCACGGAGCCCACCACGCCCACGACGGCGGCCTCGGTCAGCACGGAGGCCCGCACCTGGGCCGTCGTCGAGCCGATGGTGCGCAACAGCGCGAGGTCACGGGTGCGCTGGGCCACGAGCACCTGGAAGGTGTTCGCGATGACCAGCGCGGTCACCAGCAGGGCCAGCGCCGCGAAGCCGCCGAGCACCCAGCCCAGCAGGTCGGTGCCGCCGCTCAGCTGCGTCACCGCCGAGCGCACGGCCTCGTCCGGGGTCGCGACGTCGACGTCCACCCCGGCCGCGGCGGCCTCGGCGCGGGCGGCCTCGGCGACGGCGGGGACGTCCGCCCCGTCGGCCAGGCGCAGCAGCAGATGGGGGGTGAACCCGGCCTCCCCGTCCTGGCCCTGCACCGCGGTCAGCGCCGCGGACGAGGCCCACACCTGCGCCTGCCCGGAGAGCATCGGGTCGGGGGAGGGCTGGGTCAGGCCCGTGACCACCGCGTCGAGCGGCGTGGTGGCCGGGGCGGGCCCGGACTCGCCCGCCAGCGTGACGACGTCGCCCACGGCCACCCCGTGCCGGTCCGCGGTCTGCGCGTCGAGGGTGACGCCGCGGGCGTCGTCGGCGGCGGGCAGGGTGCCGGCGGTCACGGTCAGGCCCGCCAGGGCCGGGTCGCGGGGCAGGGGCATCACCGTGGTGCCGAACTCGGCGTCCGCGGCGCGGGCCGTCGCCCACGCCATCCGCAGGGCGTACGCCTCCTCGACGCCGTCCAGGCGGGCCAGCGGGCCGGGCTCGGCACCGGTGCCGGCGAGGTCGGAGACGTCCTCGGACCCGCCCGGCAGGACCACGAGGTCGGCGCCGGCGTAGGTGCTGCCGAGCGTGGCGCGCAGGGTGGCCTGCGCCGTCGAGGAGACGAGGAAGGAGGCCGCGAGGAACAGGGTGCCGATCAGGATGGCCAGCACCAGGGAGACGTAGCGGCGCGGCTGGGTGCGCAGCTGGGAGAGGGCGACGGTCCACATGGTCAGCGCACCCCGCCCTCGGCCGGGGCGGACAGGGCGGTCAGGGCCGCGGTGACGGACTCGACCGTGGGGTCCACGAGCTCGCCGGCCAGCCGGCCGTCCGCGAGCAGCACGACGCGGTCGGCGGCGGAGGCGGCCACGGGGTCGTGGGTGACCATGATGACGGTCTGGCCCATCTCCCGCGCGGACCGGCGCAGCAGGCCGAGCACCTCGGCGGAGGTGGCGGTGTCCAGGTTGCCGGTGGGCTCGTCCCCGAACACGACGTCCGGTCGGGTGAGCAGGGCGCGGGCGACGGCGACGCGCTGCTGCTGACCGCCCGAGAGCTCGTGCGGGCGGTGGCCCAGCCGGTCCGCGAGGCCCAGGGCCCGGGTGATCTCGTCCAGCCACGCACGGTCCGGGGTGCGGCCGGCCAGCTCGAGCGGCAGCACGATGTTCTGCTCGGCCGTGAGCGTGGGCACGAGGTTGAAGGCCTGGAACACGAAGCCCACGCGGTCGCGGCGCAGGCGGGTCAGGGCGGTGTCGTCCAGTCCTGTGATCTCCGTGCCGCCGATCCTCACGGAGCCCGAGGTCCGCGCGTCCAGCCCGGCCAGGCAGTGCAGGAGCGTCGACTTGCCCGACCCCGAGGGCCCCATGATCGCGGTGAACGCGCCCGAGGCGAAGTCCACGTCCACCCCGCGCAGGGCGTGCACCTGCGCGTCACCGCGCCCGTAGGCGCGGGTGAGGCCGCGGGCGCAGACGGCGGGCGCCGTCGTCGTGGTGGCGGACGACGACGGCGTGCCCGGCCCCGGCGCGACGGGGCCGGGGGTCGTGGGGGAGAAGGGGTGTGCGGGGGAAGAGGTGTCCATGGCGGCCACTCTCCCGCGCGGACCCGGCGGGGCGGATCGGAGGAGGGGACCACCTCCGCGGGCGGCGGGTCATGCCCGGGGATGAGGCGGGCCGGCGAGGCGTGGACCCGAGGGCGTCAGGCCCCCGCCGCCGGGCGGTGCGGGGTGGAGTGGGATGATGGGGACATGAGAGCCGACGCCCGCGCCAACCGCCAGGACCTGCTGGCGGCCGCCGGCCGTCTCATCGCCACCCAGGGGGCGGCGATGTCCCTGCGCGGGGTGGCGCAGGAGGCCGGGGTCGGCGTAAGGACGCTGTACCGGCACTTCCCCACGCGTCGGGATCTGCTGGACGCCGTGCTCGAGGACGTCGTGGCCCGCACCGGGGGGATCCTGCAGGCCTTCCTCGACGGGGTGGGCGGGGACGGGCACGGCGGTGGGACCGAGGCGCGGTGGCGGAGGCTCGCGGAGGACCTGGGGGCCGTGAACCTGGCCTCGCTCGCGGCGGCCCGGGACGACTTCGACCCCGCCGACCGGCCGCCCGAGGCCCTCATCGCCGAGGCCGAGCGTGTGATCCTCGAGCTCGCGGACCAGGTGGTGGCCGAGGCGCGGCGGGCCGGGCTCGTGGGCCCGGACGTGACCGGGGCGGACTACCTGTTCGGCCTGCTCATGGTCACCCGGTCGCCGGAGTGCGCGCTGCTGGGCCACGGCCCGGACCAGCGGGGCTGGCTGCTGGACACGTACCTGCGCGGCCTGCGGCCCTGAGGGCGCGGCCGGGTCAGTCGCCCGGGGCGTCGTCCTCCAGGACGGGGCGGGCGGTGGCCCACGCGACGGCGCCGGCGAGCAGGCCGGCGCCCGCGGTGAGCGCCAGGCGCAGCAGCCCCTCGACGCCCGTGAACAGGCTCAGGCCCAGCATCACGACGGCGGCCGTCACCAGTGCGACGAAGAAGGCCACGCATTCGCTGTCCCGCTGCGCCCGCTCGGCGGCTGGGTCGGAGGCGCGGGACGTCGTCGGGGCGGGGTGGTCCAGGATGCTGCCGGTCATGGTGCCTCTCCTCCAGTGCGCGTCGGGCCGGGGCGGCCGTCGGCGCGTGCACCCCGGCGGCGGACCCGCTGCGGGGCCTGCGTCCAGCATCGCGGAGGCGGTGGGCGCACCGGCAGGGCCATGAGGATGAACCTCGGGGCGTCCGACTCATACCCAAGTATGACCTGTGATTGTGCTGGCAGGTGCCTGGGGAGTGGCTCAGGGAAGGGCCCCGCCGCCCCGGCCGGCCGCCGAGGCCGGCCGCCCCGGCCGACCGCCGAGGCCGGCCGTCGAGGCCCGCCGCCCAGGCCCGCAGACACGCCGCTACGACGACGGCGTAGCGGCGTGTCTGCGGGCCTCGACGAGGGGTGGGGCAGGGGCTAGGGCGGGGGCTGCAGGGCGTGCCGGAACGGCGGGTCAGAACTGCACGAGGCCCGCGCGGTGGGCGATGAGCACGGCCTGCACGCGGTCGCGGGCGCCTAGCTTGGCCAGCACCCGGCCGACGTGCGTCTTCACCGTGGCCTCGGAGAGCACGAGCTCGGCGGCGATCTCCAGATTCGCGGCGCCCTGCGCCATGAGCACCAGCACCTCGTGCTCGCGCGGGGTCAGCGACGCCACGGCCGCCTGCTGCTCCTCGCACTCGGCGCTGCGGACCTGGTCCGAGCGCAGACGCGGGGCCATGTGCGTCAGGAGCCGGCGCGTCGTGGACGGGGCGATCACGGCGTCGCCCCGGTGCACCGTGCGGATCGCGGCGAGCAGCTCCTCGGGCGGGGCGTCCTTGAGCAGGAAGCCGCTGGCGCCCGCCTCGATCGCGTCGAAGGCGTACTCGTCCAGGTCGAAGGTGGTCAGCACCACGACGCGCGGGGCGTCCGGCCGGCGCAGCAGCGCGCGGGTGGCCTCGATGCCGTCCATCTCCGGCATGCGCACGTCCATCAGCACGACGTCGGCGCCCGCCACGGACACCGACGCCACCGCCTCGCGCCCGCTGCCCGCCTCCGCCACGACCGTCAGGTCCGGCTGCGAGTCCACGAGCATGGCCAGCCCGGAGCGGATCAGTGCCTGGTCGTCCACCAGGGCCACGCGGACGGGGACGGTCTCCTCAGAGCTCATGGGGTCATCCTCTCAAGTCGGGCGGGGTGAGCGGGCGAGACGGGGGCGGCCACCCCTCACACCGCCGAGTACGGCAGGTGGGCGGACACGCGGTACCCGGCCCCGACGCGCGGCCCCGTCTCGAGCGTCCCGCCGAACAGGGCCGTCCGCTCGGCGGCCCCCCGCAGACCCTGGCCGCTGCCCCGGGTGGCGGGGTCGGCGGCGGCGCCGCAGCCGTCGTCGTCGATCTGCAGGTCCAGGCCGTGCGCCGTCCAGGCGAGCGTGACGAAGGCGTCCGCGTCCGGCCCGCCGTGGCGCAGCGTGTTGGTGAGCGCCTCCTGCACGATCCGGTACGCCGCCAGCTCCCCACCCGCCGGCAGCGTGCGGCGGGGTGTGCCGGTCTCCAGCAGGGACACCTCGAGCCCGGACAGGCGCATCGTCTCCACGAGGGCGGGCAGGTCCGCGAGTCGCGGCTGGGGCCGGCGGCCCGGGGGCAGGCGGGTGCCGCGGCCGTCGGGGGAGGCGACGACGTCGGCGGCGGGTCGCCGGGCGTCGTCGTCGGTCACGCCGGGCACCCCGGCCACGGTCTCGCCGGTCTCGCGGAGCACGCCGAGCAGCTGGCGCATGTCCGCGAGCGCGGAACGGCCGGTCTGGCCGATGGTCTCGAGCGCGGTGACCGCGAGCGCGGGCTTGGCGGCGGCGGCGTACCGGGCGCCGTCGGCCTGGGAGATGATCACCTGCAGGGAGTGGGCGACGATGTCGTGCATCTCCCGGGCGATGTGGCTGCGCTCGTCGGCGGCGGCGAGCTCGCGCTCCTGCCGGGACTGCACCTCGAGGCGGTGGGCGCGGTCCTCGAGGGCGCGCACGGTGAGGCGGCGGTTGCGCACGACGTCGCCGAACGCCCACGCGGTGAGCACCATGAGCCCGCAGCCGATCGCCATGATGACCATGGCCAGCGGCTCCGCGGGGGAGCGGACGGTGAGGCCGTCGGGGGTGACGAACTGCGCCGGGAACAGCCACACCTTCACCCCGTTGGCCACGCCGCCGACCAGCCCCAGGAGGAGCCCGGCCACGGAGACGCTCCGGGGCGCGTTCGCAGCGAGGTTGTAGACGGTGAGCGGCACCATCAGCAGGGACAGGCTGAACTCGGGCCCGGCGAGCAGGTGCAGGACGGCCGCGGCCGTCACGACGGCGGCCGAGGCCACCGGGCGCACCCGACGCACGGCCCACGGCAGGACCATGCCGGCCCCGGCCAGGAGGGAGACGGCCGTCTGCCGGCCCTGGGGGTCCGGGGCGACCATCGGCCCGAGCGCGATCCACGGGAGCGCCACGAGTACGGTGAACAGGGCTGCGGCGGCCATCACGTCCGTGCGCACGGGGTGCAGGCGCGTCCACTGGTCGAGGCGGCGCAGGGGGTTCACGCGGGCCAGCCTAGGCCGCAGGCGGAGGGGCCGGCGTCAGCCCGCGGGATGATCCGGGGCGGTCCTCAGGGCGTGAGGGAGGCGAGGACGTCGGCGGCCGGCGCCTCACGGACCCGGTGCGCCTCGGTGCCGGCCCACAGGTGGACGCGTTCGAGGTCGCCGACGGCCGCGGCGGCGGCGCGCAGCCCCTTCGTCAGGACGTTGACCTCGGGGTACGCGGCGGGGGCGTCCGGGTGCTCCGCCATGAACGCGGTGGCCAGCGACCGCGCCCACCGCCCCGTGTAGGCGCGGGTCAGGGCGGTGCGGGCCCGGCCGTCGTCGGCGGAGAAGCGTGTCCCGGCCGCACACGCGGCGACGGCGGCCCGGTGCGCCGCCGAGGTGCCTGCCTCCGGGGTGAGGAGGAACGCGGTGCCGGCCGAGACGGCGTCCGCGCCGGCGGTCAGCAGGGCGCGCACGTCCTCGGCGGTGCCCACGCCGCCGGCGGCCACCACGGGCGCGGCGCTCGCGGCCCCCGTCCCGACGACGTCGCGCACCGCCGCCAGCACCGTCGGCAGCTCGGCGCGGGTCGGCTCCGCAGCCGGGTCCGACGTGCCCCGGTGCCCACCGGCGCGGTGGCCCTGGACCACGAGGAACGCGGCTCCGTGCTCGAGGGCGGCCCGTGCCTCGGCCGCGTCCGTCACGGTGGCCCCGGCCGGGACGCCCGCCGCGGCCAGCCGGGCGAACACGTCCGCGGCCGGCAGGCCGAACGTGAAGGAGACCAGCGGCCACGCCTGCTCCTCGGCGGCGACGAGCATGGCCTCGAAGTCCGCCCGTTCGGCGTCGGGGTCCGGGACCACGTCCGCGACGGCGGGCAGGTCGGCGGCGCCGTCGGCCGTCAGGCCCGCCCGGTACGCGGCGACGGCCGCCGCCCGCGCCGACCGTGCCGCCTCCGTGCGCGCGGCGGCCGGGATGGCCGTGTTCACCGCGTCCGGGACGAACAGGTTCACGCCCCAGCGGTCCGGCCTCTCCGCGCCCAGCAGCGCGCGCAGCGCGTCCACCTGCGCGCGCATCTGCGCGGCCGTCCGCATGCCGCCGGCGAGGAACCCGCCGCCGCCTGCGCCCACGACGGCGGCGACCAGCTCCGGGGTCGAGGGGCCGCCGGCCATCGGGGCCACCGCCACGGGGACGGGCGGGATCAGGCGGGCGCGGGTGACGTCGTCGGGGTGGGATGGCTGCGTCATGACCCCCAGAGTAAGGGGAGGGGTGTCGGCCCCACCCCGCGCCTACAGTGGGGCGCAGTACACGAGGGAAGGGGGTGCGCCGTGGAGGTGCTGCTCGCGCTCTCACCCATCCTGCTCACCCTCGTGCTGCTGCTCACCCGGCTGCCCGCGTGGGTGGCCCCGGCCGCTGGGACGGCCGTGGCCGTGCTGCTGGCCCTCACGGCCTTCGGCGTGGCCCCGGGCGACCTGGGCGGCGCGATCGGCGCCGGCGTGCCCACGCTGCTCGAGATCCTGGCGATCATCGCCGGCGGCATCACCCTGTCCCGCGTCATGGAGTACTCCGGCGGGCACGCGCGCCTGGCCGCGTGGCTCTCGGCGGGCAACGGCCCGACGATCGCGACCGCGCTGCTCATGGTGCACGGCGTCATCCCGTTCCTCGAGACCGTGACCGGGTTCGGCGTCTCCCTGATCGTGGGCGTGCCGCTGCTGCTGGGCCTGGGCTACACGGCGTTCCGGTCCGCGCTGATCTCCGTCCTCGCGCTCACCATCGGGCCGTGGGGGTCCATGGCGCCGGGCACGCTCATGGGCGCCCGCCTGTTCGGCCTGGACTTCCGGGAGATCGGGGTCACCGCCGCGGTGTTCAACCTGCCGGCCTGCCTGGTGGCGGGCGTGGCCACGGTGCTGCTGCTGCGCGGGGCGCGCGGCATGCGAGTCGACGTCGGCCCGGCCCGGACACTGCCCTGGCTCGGCGTCGCCGTGCTCTCCGGGGTCGCCCAGTGGGCGCTGATCCTGGGGGCGAACCTCGTGGTCGGCACCGCGCCGGCGGGCGCCGTCGCCACGTTCGTGCTCACCGTGGCCTGGCTGCTCGTGATCCGCGGCGGCCGGCTGCTGCCCGGGCCGGGGCGGGACGTGGTGCCGTACCTGACGCTCATGGCCGGCACCGTGCTGGGCACCACCGTGAAGGGCGCGTTCGGGCTCGAGGGGGCGGCGGCCCTCGTGGGGACGCCGGCGCTGTGGGCGTTCGTGGCGGTGGGCGTGGGCGTGCAGCTGCTCCACCTCGACGCCGCCGCCCGCCGCCGCGTCCCCCGCGAGGCCGGGAAGCTGTGGGTGGGCACCGCCATCCCCAACGCGCTCTACGTGGCGTTCGGGCTCATCCTCTCCGCCGGCGGGGTCTCGCAGGCGCTCGCGGGCGCGCTCAGCGGGATGGGGGAGTCCTACCTGGTGGCGATGCCGTTCCTCGGCGCGTTCGCCGGCTTCATCACGGCCTCGAACACCGGGGCCATGGCCCTGATCGGCCCCCTGCAGATGGACACGGGCGCCGCCCTGGGCGTCCCCCCGCCCTGGTCCAACGGCCTGCACAACGCGGCCGCCGGCTGGGGCATCGTCGCCGGGCCCGCCCGCATCCAGGTGGCCCACGGCATGGCCGCGGGGGCGCAGTCGCCGCACATGCCCGGCTGGGCCGTGACGCGGCGGAACCTGTTCGTGGTGCTGCTGCCGGCCATGCTCGCCGGGATCCTCGGCATGGCCGTGATGGGCTGGTTCCTGCTGCCGCGGTGACGCGCGGGGGGTGGAGCGGGGCCCGGGTGGGGCGGCCCGGTTCCTTGGGCGGAAGCGGCAGGCCAGAGCGTTCCGTGGGCAGAAGTGCCCTCTCTTCTGCCCACGGAGGCGACGGGGTTGTGGGTTCTGCCCACGGAGGCGATGGGGTTGTGGGTTCTGCCCACGAAGGCGATGGGGTTGCGGGGTCTGCCCACGGAGGCGCCGGGACTGCGGTGGCCGGCCGGGCGGGGTGGCCAGCCGGATCCGCCCCGAGGCGGGGGCCGACGTCGACCTTCGGCGGACGCGGGGCGGCCTGTGCGCCGCCTAGGCTGGACGCCATGATCCGAGTAGTCGTGGCCGACGACCAGGCGTTGATGCGCACCGCCCTCGAGCACTTCGTGGCCCAGGCCGAGGACCTCGAGGTGGTCGGCTCCGCCGAGGACGGGGTCCAGGCCCTCGAGGCGGCCCGCACGCTGGCCCCCGACGTCGTGCTGATGGACATGCAGATGCCCCGCATGGACGGCGTCGAGGCCACCGCGCGCATCTCCGCCGAGGCCCCCGGCGTGCGCGTCCTGGCGATCACCACCTTCTCCTCCGAGCAGTACCTCGTGCCCGCCCTGCGCGCCGGCGCCGCCGGCTACCTCGTGAAGGACGCCCCGCCGGCCGAGGTGGTGGACGCCATCCGCCGCGTCCATGCCGGGGACGCCGTGTTCTCCGCCCGCGTGGCCGCGGACCTGGTGGAGGCCGTCACCGCGGCCCCCGAGCACACCGCCCCCTGCCCGGCCGAGCCCCTCGCCCCGCACGAGCGCCTCACCGAGCGCGAGCTGGACGTGGTCCGCGAGCTCGCCAAGGGCGCCTCCAACGCGGAGATCGCCGGCGCCCCGTTCCTCGCGGAGGCCACGGTGAAGTCCCACATCGGCAAGGTCCTGGACAAGTGGCAGGTCCGTGACCGCGTGCAGATCCTCATCCGCGCCGCCCGCGCGGGCCTCGTGGACATCGGATGAGCACCGCGGCGCCCGCCCCCGCCCGGCCCACGACGGCGACGTCGCGCCCACCCGCCGATTCGCCCCTGGACTCCCGCCTGCCGGCGATCCTGCGCGCGGAGCCCGTCTCCCGGCACATGCGGATCGTCCTCTACGTGATCGTCGGGCTCATGGTGCTGGGGGAGATCCTCACCCTGGTGCTGGGGCCCATGGTGGCGGCCGGGCTGAGCGCCGATCCCGAACTCGCGGCCATCTTCGAGGAGGACGGCGGGCTGACGGGTGAGCGGCGGGAGCCGCTCCTGCGCTGGGTCCTGTTCCTGGCGAGCGTGCTGGTCACGCTGCTGTTCGGGTGGCAGCCCACCCTCGCGGCGGTGTTCGTGCTGCTCGGGAGCGCGTTCGGGCTGGCGGGCCTCGTGGAGGCGGACCACGCGCACCTCACCCCGCAGGCGTTCAGTGGCGGGGTCATCCTCGGCGCGGCCATGGTGACGCGGTACTCACACCGGGTGTTCGTCTGGTTCGCCCTGGGCGCCCTCATCCTGCTCACCGTCGCGGGCGAGGCCCTCACCGACGGCACGTGGGCGGACGAGGACAGCCTCAAGGGCGTCATGGTCGTCACGCTCATCGTCGCGCTGTGCGTGGCGGTGCCGGCCTTCATGATCCGCCGGTCCCGGCATCGGGCCCGGGACCGCGAGGCGGCCCTGCGCCGGGCTGAGGAGGCCGCCGCCTGCGCGGCGGAGGCCGAGCGGCAGCGGATCGCGGCGGAGCTGCACGACGTCGTCGCGCACGGGCTCACCGTGATCTCGATGCAGGCCGCCATGCTGCCCACCCAGAGGGACCCGGAGAAGCGGGCCGCCTCGGAGAAGGCCATCGAGCAGGCCGCCCGGCAGTCCCTCGTGGACCTGCGCCGCATGCTCACCGCGCTGCGCGGCTCCTCCCGCAACGCGCAGACGGCGGAGGGGGACGCCGTCGTGGACCTGCCGGCCCGCCTCGACGAGTTCGAGGCCCGCCTGCACGCGGCCGGGTTCGCGGTGGAGCGCTCGCTGACCGAGCTGGAGGAGCTGCCGCGCTCCCTGGAGCTGACCGTGCTGCGCGTGGTGCAGGAGTCGGTGACGAACATCCTCAAGCACGCTCCGCGCCGCGGCACGGTGCGCCTGACCTCGGAGCTCGAGGGCGCGGACCGCCTCGTGCTGTGCATCGCCAGCCCCATGGACGAGGGCGAGCCCCGCCGGGACCGCGTGGTGGTCGCGATGGCCAGCGGCTTCGGCCTGGCCGGCATGCGCGAGCGCGTGGCCGTGTTCGGCGGCACCCTCATGGCCGGCCCGCTGGGCGGCTGCTGGGTGGTCCGGGCCGAGCTGCCGCTGCGCTGAGCCGGGGCGGCGGCCGCGTCCTCCCGCGTCCTCCCGCGTCCTCCCGCGTCCGGGGGCGAAAGTGGGCGGTATCCCGCGCGGATACCGCCCACTTTCGCCCCCAAAGGGACGGGGTGGGGTGGCCGACGACGGCGGCCCTCAGTCCAGCGGGACCGTCAGCTTCTCGCCGGGGGAGAGGGTGTGCTCGCGGCCGGCGATGATCATCGGCACGTCGTGCCACATGCCCTCGCCCGCGGCCACCGTCACCTCCCGCTGGGTCATGTGGATGACCACGGGCTGCTGGCGGAACCGGATGGTGAAGCGGGCGCCGGGCAGCTGGGCGGGCATGCGGGGGTGCAGCCGGACGACGTCGTCGCGCGTCTCGAGGCCCGCGTAGCAGCGGATCACCGTGTCCACGGTGCCCGCCATCAGGCCCAGGTGGATGCCCTCCTTGGTGGTGCCGCCCTGCGTGTCCGAGAGGTCCGACTCGAGGGCCTCCGTGAACAGGTCCCACGAGCGGTCCGGGTCCGTGCGGGCCGCCACCCACGCGTGCACCAGGCGGGAGAGCGTGGAACCGTGCGTCGAGCGGGCCTCGTAGTACGTGACCATCCGCTCGAACGCCTCCTGCGGCAGCTCGTAGCCCATGCGGCGCAGGATCCGGTCCAGCTCCTCGGAGGAGAACAGGTAGCCGAGCATGAGGGTGTCGGCCTGCTTGGAGAGCTTGTACCGGTTGGTGGCGTCGCCCTCGGCCTGCAGGATCAGGTCCATGCGGCCGATGTTCCCGTACTTGGCGCGGTAGGCCTCCCAGTCGAACTCGAGCAGGTCCTGGTAGCCCTCGAACTGGGCGAGGATGCCGGCCTCCTCGCCCTCCTCGAAGAACGGCACGGTCAGGCGGGTGCTGACCTCCTCCCAGCGCTCGATCTCCTCCTCGGAGATCTCCATGAGCTCGGGCAGGCCGTCGTCGATCGTGTCCAGCCAGCGGACCAGGCGGGCGGTCTCCGCGAGCACCCACGAGGTCAGCACGTTCGTGTACGCGTTGTTGCGCAGGCCGGAGCCGGGGGTCTCGGGATAGCCGTCGTGGAACTCGTCCGGGCCCATGACGCCGTGGATCTCGTAGCGGTCCGTGACGGCGTTGTGCAGGGTCATGGACATGAAGAACCGGGAGATCTCCACGAGCATCTCCGCGCCGTAGTCCGAGATGAAGGACGTGTCCTTCGTGATCTCGATGTACCGCAGCACCGAGTAGGCGATGTCCAGGGAGACGTGCCGCTGGTTGTGGGAGTTGTCCGGCATCCACATGCGCGAGCGCGGGTTCCACAGCTCGGTGGGCGTCTCCTCGGAGCCGTCCGCGCCGGACTGCCACGGGTACATGGCGCCGGCCCAGCCCGCGGCCTGGGCGTTGGCGCGGGCCTCGTTGAGACGCCGGTAGCGGTACATCAGCAGGCCGCGGGTGATCTCGGGGCGGCGCAGCGTGAGCATGGGGTAGACGTAGATCTCGTCCCAGAAGATGTGGCCGCGGTAGCCCTCGCCGTGCAGGCCGCGCGCCCCCACGGAGGCGTCCAGGTCCCGGCGGCGGCCGTAGGCCGTCTGGAGCACGTGGAACGTGTGCAGGTTCAGCGCGAGCTGCTGGCGCAGCGACGCGCCGTCCTTGCCCATCGGGACCGCCGACCCCACCGGGGCCGAGTGGCCGGCGGCGACGACGGGCGGCGCGTACTCGCCGCCGGTCTCCGCCGCCGTGGAGCGGCGGTGGTGCCGGTACGGCTCGGCCAGGTCGATGCGCACGGAGAACCGGTCCCAGTTGGTGCCCCAGCGCTGCTCGTGCAGGGTCAGCAGGTTGCGGAAGTTCTGGGCGCGCTGGGCGTCCTTCACCGCCGACTCCCACACGGAGGCGCTGGCGTGGTCGTGGCTCGTGGCGACGGCGGCGACCTTCTCCAGCACGAGCGGCACGCCCTCGTCCACGTGGAGGAGGATGTCCTGGCCGACCACCAGGTCCGAGCCGTCCACGGGGCGGCGGATGGGCTCGTGGTGGCCCACCGGCGCCACCTGGCGGGTGCGGGTGGCCACGGCCACGTGGATGCCGGACTGGTTGGTGGCGGTCTCGAGCAGGACGGTCTCGCCGTCGATCTCCCGGGCCTGGACCGGCTCGAGGTGCTGGTTGGCGAGGGTGCGGTCGTCGGAGACGTTGAGGTTGGCCACGCGGCCCTCGATCTTCGAGCGCACCGTGAGGTCCCCGGACCAGTTCTCCGCCACGACGGTCAGCTCGATCGCGGCGAGGTGCCGGTTGGCCAGCGAGGTGAACTGTCGGGTGTGGACCGTGGTGCGCCGGCCCTGCTCGTCCTCGAAGGTCATGGTGCGGGAGAGCACGCCGCGGCGCAGGTCCATCTCCTGGCCGTACTCCACGAGGTTCTCCTCACCCGGCAGCAGCGGGCGGCCGTGGCGCGGGGTCACCACGAGCGGGGTCCAGTCCTGGATGTTGACCATGTGCTCGGTCTCCACGACCCGGCCCTGGACCATCGAGGTCAGCCGGTTGAACACCCCGGCCATGTAGGTGCCGGGGTAGTGGACGGAGGAGATGCGCGTGCCGGGCACGGCGCCGCGGGTGCCCCAGTACCCGTTGGCCAGGGTGGACAGGACCTCGCGGGTGCCCTCGGAGGCCGGGTCGAAGTGGTCCCAGCGCAGCACCCACGCGGGGTCGAACGGGGTGGTGGTGCGGTCCTCCAGATGCAGGGTCCCGTAGTCCTGGACCACCAGGTGGGCGCCGGCCGCCTTGAGCCGGCCCTTGCCGAGCTCGGGTTCGCGGTCCACGCCGATCACGAGGCCGAAGCGGCCGTCCGCGGCGGCCTTCACACCGGAGACGGCGTCCTCGAGGACCATCGCGTCCGCGACGTCGACGCCCAGCTCGCGGGCGGCCTCCCAGAACATCGCCGGGTCCGGCTTGCCCGGCAGACCGCGCTCGACGGCGGTGTTCCCGTCCACGATCACGGGGAAGAAGTCCAGCACGCCGCCGGCCGTGAGCACGGCGCGGGAGTTCTTGGAGCTGGTGACCAGTGCGACCGGCACACCCTTGGCCCGCAGCCGCTCGAGGAGGTCCTGGGCCTCCGGGAACACGCGGACGCCGTCGCGCTCGAGGACCTGCTCGAAGTAGCCCTGCTTGCGCTCGGCGAGGGCGAGGACGGTCAGCTCCGGGGCGGCGTCCGCCTCGGGGGCGTCGGCCTCCGGCACCCTCAGGCCGCGGGAGGCGAAGAACGTGCGGACCCCGTCCTCGCGGGGGCGCCCGTCCACGTGGTGCAGGTAGTCGGCGGCGGCGTCGAAGGGACGCAGCACGTCCGGGTCCGCGGCGACGACGGCGGCGTTGGCGGGCAGCGCGCCCACGGCGGGCAGCGCCCCGTCGAAGAGCTCCTTCCACGCCTGCGCGTGCACGCCGGCGGTGTCCGTGATGACCCCGTCCATGTCGAAGATGACGGCGCGGTAGCGGCGGAGCCGGTGACGGCGGGCGTTCAGGTCCTGCGGAGCGGCGGGGGTGAGCGTCTGCGACATGGGAACCAGCCTACGGGCGGGGAAGTGGGGCCGCACGGGGAGTGCCGCGGCGATGGTCACCGCAGCGAGCGCGCCGTCGTTCCGGCCGACCGCACCGCAGCGACATCACAGCGGTTCTCAGCTGCGGTGATGTCGCTGCGGCGCGGTGGGTTCCGGGAATAGGGTCGTGCCGACGGGGCGGACGTGTGCCCCCGCGCGCCGGAAGCGTGGCCCGGGAACGAGCAGGACACACTCGGCGGAGATGGCCGGGGGGCGAAGGGCTCATGAACTGGATGATGAGCAAGTGATGGATGCGAAGCCGACGCGGTTGCGGAAGAAGGCGACGCGGGAGGAGATCCTGGCGAGTCTGCCGGTGCAGGCGCGGGTGCGTCCGTCGCGGTGGTTGCTCCTGTGGCTGATCGTCGTGGTGTGCATCGCGGTGTTCGTGTGGGTGATCTTCCGGCCGCCGGAGGATGTCTCGGCCGGGTTCGGGGTGTGGCGTGTGGCGTCGTTCATCGGGTTGGCGCTGGCGTTGGCGGTGCTTCCCGCCGCGACGATGGGTCTGTTCCGGCCTCGGCATGTCACGTTCGATGAGCGACGGGTGTGGACGCGGGACTGGTCCGTGGACTGGGCGGACGTGAAGGAAGTCCGTGCTGTGGCGCCAGAGTCGGAGCACACGATGAAGGTGGCGCTCAAGGTGGACGAGCGGCTGTGGAACGAGGGTGGTCTGCGCAAGGCCAACCGGTGGGACTCGGGACGGCCGTTGCAGGGTGGCGGGTTGACCCGTGCGCAACCGCTCGTGCTCACGCAACCCGCGCTCGCGCCGTCGGCTCTGACGCTGCTGCAGGTCTTCGTCGAGTTGAAGAAGCGGAACCGCCGGGCGGGGAGCCCGCGGTGACGCGCCCCGGCCCCCGTCACCGCCGGGTCAGCAGTGTGAGCACCTCCGCGTGCAGGGTCTGAGGGAACATGTCGAACAACTGCACCCGCGCCACCCGATAGCTCGGCATCCGGGCCAGGTCCTGTGCCAGCGTCGTCGGGTTGCAGCTCGAGTACAGCACGGTGGGCGCGCCCGAGTCCTCCAGCGCGTCGGCCAGCTCGGCGCCGATGCCCCGCCGCGGCGGATTCACGACGACGGCGTCCGGGCGGGACCGCCGTTTCTCGAACGAAAGCGCCTCCGGAGCCCGCCGTTTCTCGAACGAAAGCGCGGAGGTGGCGTCGCCGGCGGAGAAGCGCGCCCGGTCGGCCAGGCCGAGCTCCGCGGCCGTCTCCCGGGCCGCGGCCACCGCCTCGGCGGAGGACTCCATGCCCCACACGTCGCGCACGCCGGCCCGGGCCAGGTGGAACGCGAACCCGCCCACCCCGCAGTACAGGTCCCACGCCGACGCCGGCACACCGCCCTCGGCGACCCACGCCGCCGCCGTCGCGTACAGCCCCTCGGTCACCGCGGTGTTCGTCTGGAAGAACCCCTGCGGGCGCAGCCGCAGGCCGATCCCGTTCAGTTCCATCCGCAGGGTCGGCCCGCCGGCGAGCACGATCTCCTCGTCGCCCTCGGGCAGGGCCACGTGCTCGGGCAGCAGGTTCGCGCTCACCACGGCGGCGGGTGTCCCGCGCGCCGCGAGGTCATCCAGCAGCCCCGGCACCGCCGCGCGCAGCGCGTCCAGCCGGTCGGCGGAGCGCAGCACGAACCGGACCATCGCCTCCCGGTCGGGGGAGAGCGTCACGATCACGTTCTTCAGCTCGCCCGTGCGGGCGGCGACGTCGTAGGGCTCCAGCCCGGCCGCCGTCACCGCCGCCGCGCACGCCTCGAACACGCCCTCCATGCCGGCCTCGTACAGGCCGCAGTCGCGCAGGTCCACGCCGGCGCCGTCGTGATGGCGGGGGTGCTGCCGCGGGTCCAGGATGCCCAGCCGCGGCGCCGCCGCCGACCCCGTGACCACGAGCTTCGCCTTGTTCCGGAACCCGGCCTCCGCGGAGGCGAACGGCTCGGCCACGACCGTGTCCGCATCGAGCGCGTCCGCCAGCGCGGCCAGGACCGCGGCCTGCTTGTCCGCGAGCTGCCGGGCGTACGGCACGCCCATCAGCGGGCAGGAACGGCACTCGCCGACATCGAAGTGGGGGCACTGCACGGGCGTCGCCTCAGCCCTCGAGGCTGACCCGCAGGCCGGGCCGGTCCAGGCGGATCGCGAGCTGCTCGAGGGCCAGCTCGGCGGCCGCGGCCAGGTCCGCGTCCACGTCCATCACCATGCCGGTGAGCACGGGCAGGGCGGACTCGAGGTCCTCGGGGCGGGCGAGGGCACCCAGTGCGGACGCGGCCGACGCGCGGACCTCCGGGTCCGGGTCGGCACAGCCGGCCCGCACCGCGTCCACGAGGGTGCGGTCGACGGCGGCATCGCGGCGCAGCGAGCCGGCGCGGGAGGCGAGCACGAGGTGGGCCGCCGAGCGGACGTCCGCCTCGGGGGCGGTGAGCGCCCCGGTCAGGGCGGGCAGCGCGCTGCGGTGCCACGCGTGCATCAGGGCCAGGGCGCCGGTCGCGGCGGGGCTGAGGTCGCCGTCGTCGCCGGTGAGGGCGCGGGCGGCGCCCGAGGTGACGTCATCGGGAGTGGCCGCGCCGGTCATCAGGCGCACCGCCAGCCCGGCGACGGCGGCCTCCCCGCGCTCGGCGACGGCGGCCTCGGTGCGGCGGCGCAGGCGGTCGTGCGGAGTCTGGGGCTCCGCGGGCAGGGGGAAACGGTCGAAGGCGGTCATGGGTCCATTGTCCCCCGTGCGCGGACCCGCCTGGGGCGCGGCCGGGAGGTTCCCCGCAGACTCCTGGACGGGGCGTGACCGGCCGCACAGGGCCCGGACTCGGGTGATACGTTCGACGGCATGAGACCCCCCGGAGCCCTCGCCCTCGAATTCCGGGCGGACAGCTTCGATCATCCCACCGGCCTGGTGGACGCCGGCACCGTCATCTCCTGGATCGAGAAGGCCGGCTACGCCGTCGCGGCGAGTTGGGCCGGGACGTTCGTGCGTGCCCGCTACATGGGGCACACTCAGTTCCGGCACCCCGTGCCGGTGGACCGCCGTGCCGTGGTGCAGGCGCGCGTGGTCCACACGGACGGCGCCGAGGTGCACGTCCAGACCCGCCTGCTGCTGCCGGAGATCCGCGACGACGACGGCGACCCCGTGGTCGCCACCTCGTCCCTCGTGGTCTACGCCGCGGAGGAGGGCGGGGTGCCCGTGACCGTGCCGGTCTGGGAGCCCTCGACCCCCGGCCAGATCGAGCGCGACGAACAGGCCCGCCGCTCCACCGTGGCCCGCCGCGCCGTCGAGCGCGGCATGGCCCGACTGCCGTTCCCCGCGCCCGGGGAGGCCCCCGAGGAGATGAGCACCCTCGCGTTCCTGGCCCCCAACGCGGAGGCCACCGTGGGCGGCACCATCAACGCGGGCGCGATCCTGCGCTGGGTGGACGAGGCGGCCGCCGTCTGCGCCGCCCGCTGGACCGGACATGAATCCGTGGTCGCGGTGTTCGGCGGCGGTGTGCGCTTCGTGCGGAACATCCACGTGGGCGACCTCGTGCGCGTGGAGGCCCTCCTGGTGAACACCACGGAGCGGTCCATGCATGTGGCGCTGCGCGTCTACGCGAGCCGACGCACCGGGGCGGAGTCCCGCCTGGTGGCGCACTCGATCGCCGTCATGGTGGACGTCTCCGCGGAGGACCAGGCCCAGCGGGTGCGGCAGTACATCCCCGAGAGCGAGAGCGCCCGGAGGCTGCAGGAGACGGCGATCGAACTCGTGCGCATGCGCTCCGAGGTGAGCGCGGCCTGGACCGAGATGCGCCGCTCGACCGATCCGCGCTGACGGGGCCCTGAGTAGACTGAGCGAATGCGTCGACCGTCCCTGCCGTCCCTGTCCCGCCTGCCGGTCCGTCGTCTCCTCCGGGGAGCGGCCGTGGCCGCGGGCGTCGGTCTCGTGGGACTGCCGCTGACGGTCGCCGCCGGGCTCACCGGCGTGGACATGGTCAAGCGCGGCGGCCGAGTGCGCCGACCCGCGCCGAACCCCGGCGTGTTCGACGCCCACGTGGAGGGCTCCGAGCTGCGCATCTTCACCTCGGGTGAGGACCTCTACAAGGAGATGATCGCCGCGATCGACGGAGCGCAGCGGATCATCAAGTTCGAGACCTTCATCTGGAAGGGCGACCCCACGGGCCAGCGGTTCATGGACGCCTTCAACCGGGCGGCCGCGCGCGGCGTGGAGGTCTACGTCTCCTACGACGGGTTCGGGAACCTCGTGGTCCCGCCCCGCTTCTACCGTCAGCTGGACCCGCGCATCCACGTGTTCCGGCTGCCGGCCTTCGCCCGCCCGATCTGGCGAGGCGTGGTCCGGCACAGCGGGTTCAACCACTCGAAGATCATGGTGGTGGACGACGAGGTCGGCTTCGCCGGCGGCTTCAACATCGGCGACGACTACGCCCGCCTGTGGCGGGACACCCACGTGCGTGAGCGCGGCCCGGCGGTGTGGGCGCTGGGCCAGTCGATCTCCATCAAGTGGAACGCCCACCACCGCGCGGGCGAGCAGATGTCCTGGCGCCCCCCGGACACGTGGGACCCGCGCGTCACCGTGGCCGCGAACCAGCCGCCGCTCCTGGTCTACCCGATCCGGCTGAGCTACCTCGACGCCATCCAGCGGGCGCAGCACCGCATCCTCATCAACACGCCGTACTTCATCCCGGACCAGCAGGTCCTCGAGGCGCTGCTGCACGCGGCCCGGCGCGGGGTGGACGTGCAGGTGATGGTGCCGGAGGACTCCAACCACATCGTGGCGGACTGGGCCTCGCGCGGCTTCTTCGGGAAGATGCTCGAGGCCGGCATCACGATCCTGCTGTACAGGGCCAGCATGATCCACGCGAAGACCGCCACCGTGGACGGCATCTGGTCCACCGTGGGCTCGGCCAACGTCGACCGCCTCTCCCTGGGCTTCAACTACGAGTCCAACGTGGTGGTCGTGGACCGCGACTTCGCCGCCCGGATGGAGGAGATCTTCGCTCTCGACGCCCAGCGGGCCGTCCGGATCGACACCCCGCGCTGGGAGGACCGTCACGGCCTCGCCCGCGTGGTCGAGGCCCTGCTGGTACCACTGCGTCCCCTGCTCTGAGGACCCCGGGCGCTGAGCCAGACGTTTCTGCAGTTCTGACGCCCGATCCGCAGCGGAATCATCTGGCTCACGCCCCCGTCTGGCGTCGCTCAGTCCTCGTGCGGGTCCGCCAGCAGGTGGTTCGGCAGCCGGTCGTCCGGGGTGCGCCCGGGGCGTCCGACGACGACGTGCGGCGCCGGGTTCACCGTCGAGGGGCCCGAGATGAGCACGATCCCGCCCACCGGCTGAGGGACCGGCGCTCCCTCGACGACGGCTGCTGCCCGCGCCCTCCCGCGGCTGGGGCACAATGAGCCCGGCCCCCTTCGGCCCACCTCACTGCAGCCCACGCGGCCGCGCGCCCATCCCGACTCCCTGGGAGCCCCATGCTCTGGACCCTGCTCCGCCGTCACGGCCGGCGCTATCGCGGCGACGTCGCGGCCGTCGTCGTGCTGCAGCTGATCAGCACGCTGGCCATGCTGTACCTGCCCAGCCTCAATGCCCGCATCATCGACGAGGGCGTGGCCCGCGGCGACACCGCCCGCATCTGGGACATCGGCCTCGTGATGCTCGGCGTGGCGTTGGTGCAGGTGGTCGCCGCGATCGCCGCCGTGTGGTTCGGCGCGAAGGCCTCGATGGGCGTCGGCCGGGACCTGCGCCGCGCCGTCTACACCCGCGTGGACGCGTTCTCCGCGGAGGAGCTCGGCCGCTTCGGCGCCGCGACCCTCATCACCCGCGGCACCAACGACGTCAACCAGGTCCAGATGCTCACCCTCATGGCCCTGAACTTCATGGTGGCCGTGCCGATCATGGCGGTCGGCGGCATCGTCATGGCCATCCGCGAGGACCCGGGTCTGTCCTGGCTGGTGTGGGTCTCCGTGCCGGTGCTGCTGGTGATCGTGGCGTGGATCGTCGCGCGTCTCATGCCGCTGTTCCAGCAGATGCAGGACAACATCGACGACGTCAACGGCGTGCTGCGCGAGCAGATCCAGGGCATCCGCGTGGTCCGCGCGTTCGTGCGCGAGCGCCACGAGACGCGCCGGTTCACGGACGCCAACGCCGCCCTGACGGAGACGTCCGTGCGGATCGGTCGGCTGTTCGTGCTGCTCGGCCCGGTCATCACGATGATCCTGCACCTGGCCACCGCCGCCGTCCTGTGGTTCGGCGGCCAGCGCGTGGACGCGGGGCTCGTGCAGGTCGGCGCGCTCACCGCGTTCATGCAGTACCTGCTGCAGATCCTCATGGCGGTGATGATGGGCACCTTCATGATGATGATGCTCCCGCGCGCCGTGATCTCCGCGCGCCGCATCGGCGAGGTCCTGGACACCGTCCCCACGCTCGGCGAGCCGGTCCGCCCGGTGACCCCCGAACGTCGCGACGGCGCCGTGGAGCTGCGCCACGTCACCTTCCAGTACCCCGGCGCCGAGGCGCCGGTGCTCGACGACGTGAGCTTCGCCGTCGCCCCCGGCACCACGACGGCGATCATCGGCTCGACCGGCTCCGGCAAGTCCACGCTGATCAGTCTGCTGCCGCGGCTGTACGACGCGACGTCCGGCGAGGTGCTCGTGGACGGCGTGCCGGTGACCGACCTGGCCCGGGCCGAGCTGACCGAGGCCGTGGCCCTCGTGCCGCAGAAGCCGTACCTGTTCTCCGGCACCGTGCGGGAGAACATGCAGTTCGGGGCCCCGGACGCCTCGGACGAGCGCATCTGGGCGGCCCTCGAGACGGCCCAGGCCGCCGACTTCGTGCGCGCCCGCACCACCGGCAAGGGAGAGGCGGCGGCTTCCGGTCTGGACTCGCGGCTGTCTCAGGGCGGCACGGACGTCTCGGGCGGCCAGCGCCAGCGCCTGTCCATCGCGCGTGCCCTCGTGGCCGAGCCGCGGATCCTCGTGTTCGACGACTCGTTCTCCGCCCTGGACGTCACCACCGACGCGCGGCTGCGGGCGGCGCTCGACCGCGCGGCGGCCGGGGTGACCCGGATCGTCGTCGCCCAGCGGGTGGCCACCATCACCGACGCCGACCAGATCATCGTGCTGGACGAGGGCCGCGTGGTCGGCCGCGGCACCCACGCCGAGCTGCTGGCGGACAACCAGACCTACCGGGAGATCGTGGACTCCCAGCTGACCGCGGAGGACGTGGCATGAGCGAGCACCTGACGGACGAGGAGATCCTCGAGATCCAGGAGCAGGGCGCCACCGACGACTGGGGCGGCGGGCCGGCCCGCAAGGCCAAGGCGTTCTGGCCGTCCGCGAAGCGGCTCATGAGCCTGTTCCGCACGGAGAAGCTGGGCCTGGTGGTGGTCGCGCTGATGGTGCTGGTCGCCGTCGTGCTCAACGTGTGGGCCCCGCACGTCCTGGGCCGGGCGATGGACGTGATCTTCGGCGGCGTGGTCTCCGCGCAGATGCCCGGCGGGCTGAGCCGCGAGCAGGTCATCGACGGGCTGCGCGCCCAGGGCGAGGACCAGGCCGCAGAGATGCTCTCCGGCATGGCGTTCACGCCGGGCGAGGGGATCGACTTCACCGAGCTGGGCCGGCTGATCCTCATCGTCCTGGGCATGTACCTGGTGGCGCAGACCTTCATGTGGCTGCAGGGCCGCGTGCTCAATGACATCGTCATGCGCATCGTCTTCCGCCTGCGCGAGGAGATCGAGGCCAAGATCAACCGGCTGCCGCTGAGTTACTTCGACCGCGGGCAGCGCGGCGACCTGCTCTCCCGCGCCACCAACGACGTGGACAACGTCCAGCAGGCCCTCCAACAGGCGTTCGCCTCGCTCGTGTACTCGGTGCTGACCGTGATCGGCATCGTCGGCATGATGTTCTGGCTGTCCTGGCAGCTGGCGCTCATCGCCCTGATCGCGCTGCCGGTGGCCGGCGTGGTGGTGGGCGTGATCGGCAAGAAGTCCCAGGCGCTGTTCTCCGCGCAGTGGCGGGAGACGGGCCGGCTCAACGGGCACATCGAGGAGTCGTTCACGGGGCATGAGCTGGTGACCGTGTTCGGCCGTCAGCGGGACATGGCCGCGCGCTTCGACGAGCGCAACGAGGAGCTGTACGAGGCCGCGTTCACGGCGCAGTTCTACTCGGGGATGATCATGCCGATCATGCAGTGGGTGAACTGGCTGGGCTACGTGGGCATCGCGGTGGTCGGCGGCCTGCGCGTGGCCAACGGGCAGATGACCCTCGGCGCCGTCACCGCGTTCATCCAGTACTCGCGCGAGTTCAACCAGCCGCTCGGGCAGATCGCCGGCATGTCCAACATGCTGATCTCCGGCGTGGCGTCGGCCGAGCGCATCTTCGAGCTCCTCGACGAGCCGGAGGAGACCCCCGACGGCACCCCCGCCCGCACCCCCGCCCGCACTTTCGTTCGGGAAACGGCGCCCTCCGAGGGCACCTTCGTTCGGGAAACGGCGCCCTCCGCCGCCTCCGGGCCCGACGTCGTCGCCCACCTCCCGCGCCCGCTGCGCGGTCGCGTGGAGTTCGAGCACGTGCGCTTCTCCTACACCCCGGAGAAGCCGCTCATCACGGACCTGAACCTCGTGGCGGAACCGGGGCAGACGGTCGCGATCGTCGGGCCGACCGGCGCCGGCAAGACCACCCTGGTCAACCTGATCATGCGGTTCTACGAGGTGGACGGCGGGCGGATCCTGCTGGACGGCGTGGACACCCGCACGGTCAGCCGCAGCGAGCTGCGCGCCGCCACCGGCATGGTGCTCCAGGACGCGGTGCTCTTCGGCGGGACCATCCGCGAGAACATCCGCTACGGCCGACTCGACGCCACGGACGAGGAGGTCGTCGCGGCGGCGAAGGCCACCTACGTGGACCGCTTCGTGCACACCCTGCCCGAGGGCTACGACACCGTCATCGAGCACGACGCCTCCAACGTGTCCGCGGGCGAGCGCCAGCTCATCACCATCGCCCGCGCGTTCCTGGCCCAGCCCTCCCTGTTGATCCTGGACGAGGCCACCTCCTCCGTGGACACCCGCACCGAGGTGCTGGTCCAGGGCGCCATGGCGGCGCTGCGCTCGGACCGCACGAGCTTCGTGATCGCCCACCGCCTCAGCACCATCCGCGACGCCGACGTGATCCTCGTGATGGAGCACGGCGACATCGTGGAGCAGGGCAGCCACGCCGAGCTGCTCGCGGCCAAGGGCGCCTACCACCGGCTCTACATGAGCCAGTTCAAGGGCGGGGAGGACGACGACGGCGCGGCCTCACGAGACGACGCCCGGTGATGGCTGCAGCAAGCGCAAAGGGAATCGGGACGGCCTGAGGAGGCCAGGAAGAATCCCTTGCCGTGGGAGGCCTTAGCGCCTAGTGTGTGACGCGGCTCATATTTGAGCTTGAATCCTGAGGAGGATCGTCACGGGTATGAAGCAGCGGGTTACAAAGGTCGGGGCCGGTATCGCCGTCGCGGGATTGTTGGCCGTTTCTGGGGCAGTGCCGGCACAGGCATTGACGGACTCCGGGCGACAGGACTGCAGTGCCGGAGGTGGATATGTCGGCGTCCGTGGCGAGCAGCAGCGGTACGGGGATTACCTCACGGTGTCGGTTGGGGGAGTGTCGAGTACCAAAGCCAACTACTACGTGAGGTACTGGGAGCCTGGTCTCCGAGGCACCCAGACCTGGAAGGCCGATTCGGTCTCATTGCTTCTTTCGGGTAGCAATGGCTACTGCTACTACCCCTACTGATATTTTCTCTGCGAGCGCTGGGGTGTCTTGTGCCTGAGGGGCGAATGACAAGCGGTTTCGCTGGTGCCATGGTCGGACTCGTCGGGGCCCTCTTGTTGGCGGGGTGTGCTTCCGGCGCGGACGCAGGAGCGTCGGCGCACGCGGAGACAGGCAGTACCCCCTCAAAGGTGTGGGATGCCGCCACATGGAAACCGACCGAGGTCATCGAACCCGTTCTGGCGACGGAGCCGGAGAAGGAAGCGGCCTACCGAGAACAGATGGACCGCCTGGCAGAGAGCGGGGGAACTCCCGAGATCCTTCAGGTCCAGCGGAAGGACTGGTCCACGACTCCCCTGGAATCAGATCAGAAGGTCGCCTCGTGCATGAGGGCAGACGGATTCCCCGTCGAGGTCTCGCCGACGGGCGGTCTCCGATACTCCACGCCGCCGGCTGCGCAGGCTCGCGCCTGGGCGCTGGCGATGAACACCTGCATCGCCCAGCACCCAGTCGACCCGAGCTATACCCAGGATTGGAGCGAACCGCAGCTTCGCCTTGTCTATGACTACTGGGACCAGTACCTTATCCCCTGTCTCGAAGCGCAGGGGTTCACTGTGGACACCAGCACACGGCCGTCCAAGGAGTCCTTCGTGACGGCCTTCTTCACACCAGGCCGCCATGACTGGTGGCCCTTGCAGGCGACCATGAGAGGCGTGCCCGAGGAGCGCCAGACGCAGGTCGTCCAGACCTGCCCGGAGCTGCCCCCGCAGGACGTCTTCTGGGGCACCTCCGGATGACCCGGCCGCTCCGCTGGGCCACGCTGGCCGGGGTGCTCCTGATCGTGGCCGTCCTGGCCTTCTGGGCCGGCCGGGCCACGCTCACCCCTCCGGCCCAGGCCGAGCAGCGTCCGTCCGAGGACGCTCTCGTCACCGTCGCCGAGCAGGAGCTCGGCCGCGTCATCACCCTCGGCGTCTCCGTGACGCGCGAGCAGGCGCCCGCCGCCGTGAACGCGCTGTCCGGCGTCGTCACCCGGGCCGGGGAGTCCGGTGAGGTGGCCGCCGGGGACGTGCTGTACGCCGTCGCGCAGCAGCCCGTGATCACCGTGCAGGGCGAGCTGCCCCAGTGGCGGGCGCTCGGCGAGGGCGCCACCGGCAGCGATGTCGCCGCGTTCCAGCGCATGCTCGCCGCCACGGGGGCGAAGGTGGAGGTCACCGGCACCTGGGACGAGGCCACCGCTGTCGCCTGGAACGGCTGGCTCACCGAGCGCGACTACCCGGCCGCGGACACCGTGGAGCTGGGCCAGCTCGTGGTGCTGGAATCACTCCCCGCCGCGCTCAGCGTGGACGCGAAGGCCACGGCCGTCGGCGGCGCGCTCGCGGGAGGCGAGACCATCGTCGCCCGCCCCGGCGACGAGCCCACGTTCGCCATCGAGGTCAACCAGGACCAGGCCGCCATAATCCCGGCCGGCACCGCGGTGACCGTGCCCCACGGCGAGCACGAGTGGGAAGCCGTGGCCGGCGAGTCCACCGCGGACGACCAAGGGCTGATCCGCATCCCCCTGACCGCCCCCGACGGCGGCGCGGTGTGCGGCGCGGACTGCGACTCCCTGCCCGCCGAGGCCTCCACCTCCCTGCTCTCGAAGGTCAACGTGGTCCCGCCCGTCACCGGGCCCGTGGTCCCCGTGTCCGCGCTGCGCACCCAGCCTGACGGCGCCGCGAGGGTCACCGTGGTTCGCGACGGCGTCCAGGAGGAGCGCACCGTCATCGTCCGCGGCTCCGCGGACGGACTGGCCGTGGTGGACGGCGTGGACGCCGGGGAGACCGTGCGCGTGCTGAACGGCGCCCCGTGAACGCGGAGCTCTCCGTGGCGGACCTGCGCTTCGCGTACACGCGCGGCGCGGAGGAGCTGTTCGACGGCCTGACCCACCGCTTCACCCCTGGCGCCGTCACCGCGCTCACCGGCCCGTCCGGGCGCGGCAAGTCCACGCTGCTGTACGTGCTGGGGCTTATGCTCACGCCCTCGGCGGGCGTGGTGCGCCTGGGCGACGTCGACGCCTCCGCCCTCCCGGACCGGCGCCGGGCGCGGCTGCGGGCCACGTCCGTGGGGTTCGTGTTCCAGGACGCCGAGCTGGACCCGTCCCGGCCCATCCTGGACTCGGTGGTGGAGCCCGGCCTCTACGCCGGCCTGTCCCGTCGCGAGCTCGAAGGCCGGGCCAGGATCCTGCTGGAGCGGTTCGGCCTCGGGCACCGGGCCGAGCACCGGCCGGGCCAGGTCTCAGGCGGGCAGGCCCAGCGCGTGGCGGTCTGCCGGGCACTCGTGAACACCCCTGCGGTGGTGCTGGCCGACGAGCCCACGGGCAACCTCGACCCGGACAACGCCTCCCTCGTGCTCGACGCGCTGGCCGAGGCCGCGGGGGAGGGGCGCACCGTGGTGGTGGCCACGCACGACCCGGCCGTCGTCGCCCGTGCGGACGAGGTGGTGCGACTGTGAACCCGGAGGCCCGCCCGTGAACCTGAGGACCCTGCTGCGCGAGGCCCTCACCGCCGCCCGCACCGCGCCCGTGCCCTCCGCCCTCGTGCTGTTGGTGGTGGCCGCCATGTGCTTCGCGGCCGTCGCCACGGTGGGCCGTCAGGCGGCCACGGAGGCCGCCGTCGCCGCGGAGCTCTCCGGGCCCGCGGCGCGCGTGCTCACCGTGACGGACTCGGGTGGCACCGGCTTCCTCACCGGCGCCACCGTCGCCACCCTCGCCGGTCTCGACTCCGCCGAGGCCGCCCTGGCCCGCGACATGCCCGTGGACACGGTGAACGCCGCGATCGGTGCGGGCGGGACTCGCGTGGCGGTGACCCACGTGGTGGGCACCGTCGACCGCGGCGTCGAGCTCACGCGCGGCCGCCTGCCGGGCCCCGGGGAGGTGGTGGTGCCCGAGGCGAAGCTGGCCGAGCTGGGCCTGGCCCAGCCCTCCGGAGCGCTCGAGTCCGGAGACGGACGCCAGTGGGCCGTGGTGGGCGCGTTCGAGGCGCTCACCCCGTTCGAGGACCTCGCGGACTACGCGATTGCCGTGCCCGCCGCGCCGGCCTCCCTCGTGGTCCAGCAGGTCCGTGTCCTGGCCCCGGACACCGCCGGCACCCGCGCCATGCAGGACTCGGCCCTGGCCGTGATCGACCCCGACCCTCGCTCCTCGCAGGTGCAGACCGCGCGGGCGCTGGCCGCCGGGAACGCGACGATCACCGGGGAGCTGGCCGGACTCGGCCGGTCCCTGCTGCTGCTCATCCTCGGGGCGGGCGCCTTCTTCGTGGCGATCGTGGTGCTCGCCGACGTGCTCATCCGTCGCCGCGACCTCGGCCGCCGCCGCACCCTGGGCATCGGCCGCGCGGACCTCGTGCTGCTCGTGGCGGTCCGCACCGCCGCGCCGGCGGTGCTCGGGGCGGTGGTGGGCGCGGGGACGGGCTACGCCGTCGTCGTGGGGCAGGGCGGGGCGCTGGGGCTGGACTTCGTGGCGGGGGTGGCCGTGCTCGCCGCGCTGACCGCCGTGGTGGCGAGCCTGCTCCCGGCGGCCTTCGCGGCGTTCCGCGACCCCGTGCGGGTGATGCGCACGGCGTGACGGGTGCGCGCGGGGGTGGCCCGTTGCCTGCGGGGGTGGGTGCCGGCGCGGGTGCTCCCTGGCGATGCCGCCCGAGTCGCCTCTCGGGGTTCCGTGGGCAGGGCAACCGGTTCCGTGGGCGGGTCAGCCGGTTCCGTGGGCAGAAGAGTGACTCCTTCCGCCCACGGAACCTGAATCGCCGCCGGTTCTGCCCACGGAACCCTGCCCACGAAGCCCTGCCCACGAAGCCCTGCCCACGGGACGCGGGGATTCTGGAACACTGGGACGCACGCCTCATGCGGCCGGACCGCGGCGGGCGGAGAGGAGGGCCATGACGCGCACCAGCACGTACGGGTTCCGGGAGGGGACGCTGGACACCGTCCGGCGCAGCATGCGGACCGTCGCGGTGCATCGCGACGACGGCGAGCTCGTCGGCCGGGTGGTCCGTGGGGAGCTGGCGGGCTGCGAACGCACCGGCACGTTCCGCTGGGAGTCGATCGGCGGTGCCGCCACCACGGTGGGGATCCGCCGGGCCACGTGGCGCAGCGCGGTGGGCCGCCTGCTGCGCCCGACCTATGCCGTGACGCATCGACCGGAGGTCACGGCACCGGCCGAGGGGGAGCCACCGGCGCCCGTGCATGACGAGCTCAAGGAGATCTGGGGCGAGAACGTGCTCTACTTCGCCGTCGACGGGACGGTCCAGGGGCGTCGCGTGGTGGCCCGCGCGGACTGGGACGGCTCCGTGGAGGTGCGGGCACAGGGGGAGGACGGCGGCCGGCCACGGCGGGTCGCCCGGTTCCACTCGGGTGGGATGTTCTCCCTGACCCGCGTCGAGGTGGATCACGAGGCCGCCGGCACCACACGGGACGGTGCGCTGTTCGGCGTGCTCATGCTGCTGCCGTTCGTGGCGCGCCTCCATCGGGAGGAGTCCTCGCTGATCGAGGAGCTGCTCGGCTGAGTGCACGCTCCGCGTCGTCCGCGCCTGCCGCGTCCGGGGCCGCCGCTACCCTCGAGGCATGCCCGCCCCCGCCGCCACCACCACGACGACGCCGCCCGCCACGCCCCGCGAGCGGCAGTCGGTGCTGCGCACCCTGCGCACCCCGCGGTGGCTGGGCACCGAGGTGTTGGCCGCGGTCGTGGTGGCGCTCGCCCTGATCCCGGAGGCCATCGCGTTCTCGATCATCGCGGGCGTGGATCCGCGCGTCGGGCTGTTCGCGTCCTTCACCATGGCCGTCACCACGGCGATCGTGGGCGGCCGGCCCGCCATGATCTCCGCGGCCACGGGGGCGGTGGCGCTGGTCGTCGCACCGCTGTCCCACGCGTACGGGGTGGGGCACCTGCTTGCCGCGATCATCCTCGGCGGCGTCATCCAGATCCTGCTCGGCGTGTTCGGTGTGGCCCGGCTCATGCGGTTCGTCCCGCGCTCGGTGATGGTGGGGTTCGTCAACGCGTTGGCCATCCTCGTGTTCACCTCGCAGCTGCCCGAGCTGATCGGCGTCCCGTGGCTCGTGTACCCGCTCACGGCGTTGGCCCTGGCGATCGTGGTGCTGTTGCCGCGGCTCACCACGGCGGTGCCGGCGACGCTCGTGGCCGTCGTCGTGGTCACCGCCCTGGTGATGGCCGCCGGCCTGGCCGTGCCGCGCGTGGGGGACCGGGGCGCGCTGCCGGATGCGCTGCCCGTGCTCGGCCTGCCGGACGTCCCGCTGACGTGGGAGACCCTCCGGTTGATCCTGCCGTTCAGCGTCGGCATCGCGTTCGTGGGGTTGCTCGAGTCCCTGCTCACCGCGAAGCTGGTGGACGACATCACCGACACCCGCTCGGACAAGACGCGCGAGTCCTGGGGGCAGGGTGTCGCGAACGTGGTCTCGGGGTTGTTCGGCGGCATGGGCGGCTGCGCCGTGGTGGGGCAGACCATGATGAACGTCAAGGCGAACGGCGCCCGCACCCGGATCTCCACGTTCCTCGCGGGCGTGTTCCTGCTGGTGCTCGTGGTGGCCTTCGGCGGCTTCGTGGCGCAGATCCCCATGGCCGCGCTCGTGGGCGTGATGATGTTCGTGGCCGCCGCCACCTTCGATTGGCATTCGGTGCGCCCCGCCACCCTGCGCGCGATGCCGCGCTCGGAGACCGCCGTCATGGTCGTGACCGTGGCGGCCACGGTGCTCACTCACAACCTCGCGATCGGCGTGGGTGTGGGCGTGCTCGCTGCGCTGGTGCTCTTCGCTCAGCGCGTCTCGCGTCTGGTCACGGTGGTCCGCGAGGTCCACGACGACGGCGACGCCGTCACGTATCGCGTGCACGGCGCCCTGTTCTTCGCGTCCTCGAACGACCTCTACTCGCAGTTCGAGTACGCCCTCGACCCGCCGCGCGTCGTGATCGACATGAGTGCCGCGCACGTGTGGGACGCCTCCACTGTGGCCGCGCTCGACTCGGTGCTGACCAAGTACGCCCGGCACGGGATCCACGCCGAGGTGACGGGGCTGAACGAGGCCTCCGCGGCGATGCACGCGCGCCTCACCGGGCGACTCGGCGCCTGAGCCGGCGGGCTCAGGCGGTGACGAACTCCCACTGGTGCCCGTCCGGGTCGACGATCTCGCGGGAGTGCATGCCGGAGTCGGCCATCTCCTCGCGCAGGTCCTCGGGCAGGGGCACCTCGGCGGCGCCGAGCTCGATCGCCCGGTCCGCCAGGGCGTCCACCGCCGCGGCGTCGCCGACGGTCAGCGCCATGAGGGCGGAGTTGGTGGTGAGGCAGTCGGCGATCTCACGGTTGCCGATGAAGTCGGTGTAGTAGCCGGGGCTGAGGTACATCGCGTACGTCGACTCGGTGAGCTCGATGCACACCGAGTGCTCGTCCGAGTAGTCGTCCATTGCGGTGGCGCCCAGGGTCGTCCAGAACTCACGGATCCGCTCGGTGTCCGTCGTCGGGAGGTTGATGAACACCGGCTGGGAGAACAAGGCCATGGGGAGCACCGTAGACGAGGCGTTCGGCCCGCCGCCACCGCGCGCGTGTCGCGGGCGCGCGGGCGTGGCGTGGGCCACGGAGCCGCTCCCGACGACGGCGCCCGCGGCCTGGCGCGTCCGCCCCCGTTGGTAGCGTGGCCGCCATGAGCGTTCCTCCCTCTGGCCCGCCGGCCGGTCCGCCCGCCGGCTGGCCGCCGTCGGGCCGGCCGTCCGCCCGCCGCGCCGCCGTCGCCCCGAGCCTGCACGGGCACCCCGGCGCCCCCGGTGGCGTCCCCGCCGGCTGGCCCGGCCGCCGGCCCGCGGCCCGCCCCGCGCCGGACTGGACCCCGGGTCGGTTCCACTGGGGCGACGCCGTCGTGGTGCTCGTGTACGTGGCGCTCATGGTGCTCGGGCTGGGGCTGTGGCTGGCGGTGTCGCTCGGCCTGGTCCCCGGTGACCTCGAGGCGTTCGACCTGGTCCGCGACGGGTTCACGGTGAACATCGTCAGCTACGCGATCCTCGTGGTGCTCGTGCTGGCCGTGGCCTGGCGCCCGCTCGTGACGTCGCTGCGGGTGTTCCGCACGGGGACGTGGTGGAAGCTGTTGCTGCTGCCCGCCACGTGGCTGGCGTGCATCGTCGTGAACGTGATCGTGCTGAGCCTCATCGGGGAGGCGCAGACCAGCGCCAACCAGGCCGCGCTCGAGGAGATGACCACGCAGGCCCCGCCCGTGCTCATGATCCTCATGACCGTGGTGGCCGCCCCGCTCGTGGAGGAGTACCTGTTCCGCCACCTGCTGATCGGCAAGCTCTCCCGCTGGATCAACGTGTGGGTGTGCGCCGTGGTCTCCGTGCTCGCGTTCACACTCCTGCACTTCCTCGGCACCGGCGGCGACTTCCGGCTCGTGGAGACCGTCCCGTACCTGACCCTCGCGGTGGCGATCACGGTGTCCTACATCCTGATGGGCCGCTCGTTCGGGTACGCGGTGCTGCTGCACATGGTGAACAACGGCATCGCCATCGCGATGCTCTACCTCGTGGCCCCCCTGCTGCCGGACACGCTGCCCGGCCCCACTGCCCCGACCACGGCGCTGGCCCCGCTGCTGGCCCTGCTGGGCTGAGATGGCGGGACCCTCCGGCTCGACGGCGGCGCCCGCCCCGCAGGACGCGCGCGCCCTCACGCGGCGCATCCTCGCGCTCGCGGTCCCCGCGTTCGGCGCGCTCATCGCGGAGCCGCTGTTCCTGCTGGCCGACACCGCGATCATCGGGCACCTGGGCACGGCCCAGCTGGCCGGCGTCGGGATCGGCACCACCATCCTGCACACGCTCACCGGCCTCATGATCTTCCTGGCCTACGCCACCACCCCGGCGGTGGCCCGGCTGATCGGGGCGGGGAACCTGGCCGCCGCGATGGACCGCGGCCGCGACGGCATCTGGCTGGGCCTGCTGCTCGGCGCGGTGCTGGCCGTCCTCGGCTGGCTCGCGGCCCCCGCGCTGACGGCGGCCCTCGGCGCGACGGGCGAGGTGCAGGCCCACGCCGTCGCCTACCTGCGCTGGTCCATGCCGGGGCTGCCGGCCCTGCTGGCCGTGCTCGCGGCCACCGGGGTGCTCCGCGGCCTCCAGGACACCGTGACGCCGCTCGTGGTGGCGGGTGTGGGCTTCGGCGCGAACATCGGGCTGAACGTGGCCCTGGTGTACGGGCTGGGCTGGGGCGTGGCCGGCTCGGCCGTCGGCACGTCCGTGGTGCAGTGGGCGATGCTCGTGACGTACCTGTTCGTGCTGGCCCCGCGCTTCCGCCGCTCGGGCACGGCGTGGGCGCCCCGCGCGTCGGGCATGCGGGCCACGGCCCAGGTGGGCTCGTGGCTGCTGCTGCGCACCGCGAGCCTGCGCGCGGCCATCCTCATCACCGTCATGGCCGCCGCCGGCGCGGGCGACCTCACCCTCGCCGCGCACCAGCTCGTCTTCACGCTGTTCTCCACGCTGGCGTTCGCCCTCGACGCCCTCGCGATCGCCGCGCAGGCCCTGATCGGCGCCGAGCTCGGGGCCGCCCGGCCGGACGCCGCCCGTCGCCTCACCCGGACGATGGTGCGCTGGGGGCTGGGCTTCGGCGTCGTGACCGGGGCCGTGCTGGCCCTGGCGGCACCGGTGCTGCCGGGGCTGTTCACCACGGACCCGACCGTGCAGGCCGCCGCCACCGTGGGCCTGTGGGTGCTGGCCGCCGGGCAGCCGGTGGCCGGGTACGTGTTCGTGCTGGACGGCGTGCTGATCGGCGCCGGCGACGCCCGCTACCTCGCCCTCGCCGGCCTCGTGAACCTCGTGGTCTACGCGCCGGCGCTCTGGGTGCTCGCGCAGCTCGCCACGGGCGGGTTCGGCTGGACCGCGGCCTGGCCCGGACCGAACGCCGCCGTGCCCGACGCCGGCGTGCAGCTGGGCCTGCTCTGGCTCGGCTTCGCGGGGGTCTACATGGGGATGCGGGCGCTCACCCTCGGCTGGCGGGCCCGGCGCGACGACTGGATGCGGCTCGGCGTCGTGTGAGCGCGTCCGGGCGGTGACGCGCGGGCCGGGCCGCGGCCGCACGGCTCCTAGACTGGGGCGGTGGCTACCGTGCAGACCCCCCTCGAGATCTCGTCCGTGGTGTTCAAGCCGATCCTGATCCGCGCCGTGGTGGCGCTGGCGTTCGGTCTGACCACCGTGTTCGTCGCCGAGCCGGGCCTGACGTGGATGAAGGTCATGTTCGCGCTGTATCTGGCGTTCTCCGGTTCGGCGATGTGGGAGTACCTGCGCCGCGACCCGGTGCCCGTGGCCATGCGCTCCCCGCTGTCGCTGGCGGCGGCCGCGTGGATGCTCGGCGTGATCGTGCTGCTGTTCCTGGGGTCCCCGGCCGCGGTGGGCGTGGCGGCCGGCGCCGCCCTCGTGCTCGGCGGGGTCGCCGAGCTCGTGGCGTGGGCCCGCCACCGCCGCGAGTTCATCCCCGCGCGGGACCAGCTGTGGACCGGGCTCGTGGGCCTGCTCTCCGGGGGCGGGGTGGTCGTGGCCGCCCTGCAGGGCTTCGGCCCGCACGCCCTGCTCGGCATCGCCGGCGGCGGGGCGATCCTGATCGGGGTGCTCCTGATGGTCTCCGGTCTCGGCTTCCACCACGAGGTGCGCCGGGACCGCGGCACGGCCAGGGGCCTCTGAACCGGGCCGACGTCGCCGCTCCGACCCGCGGGGCGGACGTTCGCCGGGGGAGGACCTCGGGGCCCCGAGGGGCCACCCGTCGGCCGGACGCGTAGACTGGCTCCGGTCCGCCGCGCCCCGAGGGCCTCAGCCCCGGGCGCCTGCGCGGGCCGTGTCGCCCCAGCCGCCCCCAGCCGTCAGGAGTCCCGCCGTGAGCGCACCGTCCCCCCGCCCGTCCGCCGATCGCGCCGGATCCGGCCGCCCGGCACGCGGCGGTCTGCGCACCACGGTCAAGGGCCCGCTCGTCTTCTCCGCCGTGCTCGGCCTGATCGGTGGGGTGATCGCCGGCATCACGGCCTCCGGCGGCACGCAGAATCCGCTGCGCATCGACATCGCGCTGATCGCCTTCGGCGTCTTCTTCATGACGTCGCTCGTGGTGGTGGCCATGCTGCAGCTCGCCGCGCGCGAGAACCCGGACCACCTCTCCCAGGGCTCCGGCGTGAACCGGTCCTCCGAGGAGATGTTCCGCAAGGCCGCCGCCGACCGCCGCGCCCAGGCCGCCCGGGAGCGCCGCGAGCAGGGCGGCACCGGAGGCGACGCCCCGCGCGCCTGAGGCCGGCGCCTCAGAACCCGAGGCTGCGTGCCTCCCGCCGCAGCGCGTCCGCCGAGGCGTGCAGCGCCCGCATCTCCGCGGCGTCCAGCTCGGGCTGGATCACGCGTGTGACGCCGTCGCGCCCCACCACGGACGGCATGGACAGGGCGACGTCGGAGAGCCCGTGGACGCCGTCGAGCACGGTGGAGACCGGCAGGATGGCGTGCTGGTCGCGCAGGATCGCCTCGAGCAGGCGGGTCGTGGCCACGCCGACCGCGTACGTGGTGGCGCCCTTGCCCTGGATCACCTCGTAGGCCGCGTTGACCACGGTGTCCGCGACTTCGTCCAGGTCGGCGCGGGTGAACAGCGGGTCGGCCGGCGTCGGCCACTCGAGGAGGGGCGTCGGGCCGATGCGCGCCGAGCTCCACGCGGGGAACTCCGTGTCCCCGTGCTCGCCGAGGATGGCCGCGTGCACCGACGACGCGTGGACCTGCGCCCGCGACGCCAGCAGCCACCGCAGGCGGGACGTGTCCAGCAGGGTGCCCGAGCCGATCACCCGGCCGGCCGGCAGGCCGGTGAGGCGCTGGGCCACCAGCGTGAGGACGTCCACGGGATTGGTGACGAGCACGATCAGCGCGTCCGGCGCGTGCGCCTGCACCTGGGGCAGCAGGCCGCGCAGGATCTCCACGTTGTGCGCGCCGAGGTCGAGGCGGGTCTGCCCCGGCTTCTGCTTGGCGCCGGCCGTGATCACGACGACCTCGCAGCCGGCCAGGACGTCCGGGTCCGCGCCGCCGGTCATCGCGGATGCAGAGGTGAACGGGGTGCCGTGGGCCAGGTCGAGGACCTCGGCGCGGACCTTGGGCTCGTCGATGTCGTAGAGGGCGACCTCGCGGGCGACGCCGCGGATCAGCGCCGCGTAGCAGATCGCGGTGCCGACGCCGCCGGCCCCCACGACGCCGACCTTGCGGTGGGCGGGTCCGAGGGACGCGGGGGTGTGGGCGGGGGTGTGCTCGCTCATGTCTCGCAGGCTAGGGGCGTCCGGCCGGCCGACGGAACCAGAGGCCGCCCCGTCCCCGGATGTTCAGCGGCGGGTCACCTGGCGGGTGGGGCCGGGTCAGTCCTTCTTCTTGTCCGACTTCTTCTTGCGGGCCTTCTTCTCCGCCTTCTTGCGGGCCTTCTTCTCCGCCTTCTTCTCCGCCTTCTTGCGCTCCTTCTTCTCCTTCTCGGTCTCCTGGCGGGGCTTGTCGGCGGGGGCCGCCTCATCCGCGACGGCCTCCGGCGCCTCCGCCTCCTCCGGACCGGCCGGATCCGTCGCGGGTGCGGCCTCCGCCGCCTCGGCCAGGCGTGCCCGGTAGGAGCGCACGTGGGTGCGGTTGGCGCAGTTGGCCTCGTCGCAGAAGCGCTTGGACCGGTTCCGGCTGGCGTCCACGAGCGCGTTCTCGCAGTCCTCGCCCTCGCACACGCGCAGGCGGACCAGCTCGCCGTCCATCGCGGTCTCCGCCAGCGCGAGGGCGGCCATCGCGGCCAGCCGCTCGACCGCGTCGGCGGGGACCTGTGCCGGGGCCAGCCCGACGACGTCGCCCCCGGCCGTCAGCCGCAGCGGCCCGGCCGCGGCGAGGAGGGCGTTCACGCGCTCCACGGCGGCCGCCTCGTCCACGGCGGCGAGGGCCCAGACCTCGGCCAGACGGCCGCGGAGCTCGCGGCCGCGCACGGCCGCGGCGGCGGCCAGGCGGAGGCGGACCTCGTCCTCCTGGAGTTCAGGGACGAGGGAGGGCAGCTGCGTGGCGGCGGTGAACCGCTCGTCCGCCGGCTGACCGCCCCGCAGGCCGGGGGCGGTGTTCAGGAACGCGGCCAGGGAGGCGAGGCGGGTGAGCGTCGGCGCGGAGAGCATGGGGAAATCGTACGGCGGGCCCGCCCTCCCGTCACCGGCTTCACGCCGCGTATCGGGTCGCCTCCGGCGCCGCCCCGTCCAGTACCCTGACCCCCACGGACCCCGTCTGCACGGCGGGGTGCACCCACGGGGCCGGAGGGGCCCCCGAACCAGCACAGGAGACCTCCATGTCCCAGACCTCCCAGGCGACCGGTCGCCTCTCCGCCGGGCACGTCATCGTCAAGACCCTCGAGTCCCACGGCGTGAAGCGCGTCTACTCCGTGCCGGGCGAGTCCTACCTGGACGTCCTGGACGGCCTGCACGACTCGGGCATCGAGAACGTGGTGTGCCGCCACGAGGGCGGCGCCACGTACATGGCCGAGGCCGACGGCAAGATGAACGTGGTCCCTGGCGTCGCCATGGTGACGCGCGGCCCGGGCGCCGCGAACGCCCACGTCGGCCTGCACACCGCGTGGCAGGACTCGACGGCGCTCGTCCTGTTCGTCGGCCTGATCCCGTTCGAGCACCGCGACCGCGAGGCCTTCCAGGAGTTCGACCCGCACGCCTGGTTCGGCACCGGTGCGAAGCGCGTGATGGTCCTGGACCACCCGGAGCGCGCCTCCGAGATCGTGGCCGAGGCCATGTTCGCCGCCAGCTCGGGCCGGCCCGGGCCCGTCGTCGTCGGCCTGCCGGAGGACGTGATCCGTGAGGAGATCGATGCGCACCTGCACCCGCAGATCCCCGTGGCCTCAGGCGGCATGACCGTGGGGGACTGGAAGTCCCTGCACGCCGCGCTCAAGGAGTCCCGCAAGCCGCTGTTCATCACCGGTGGCAACGACTGGACGGACGAGGGTGCGCAGACCCTGACGACGTGGCTGGAGGAGCACAAGATCCCCGCCGCCGCCGAGTGGCGCACCGAGGGCACCGTGCCGTTCTCCTCGCCGTCCTACGTGGGCCCGATCGGCTACGGCCGCCCGAAGCCGACCTACGACATGCTCGAGGAGACCGACCTCATCGTGTTCGTCGGCACCGTGCCGGGCGACGTCGTGACCAATGGCTTCACCATCCGCCAGAACTGGGACAAGAAGAACTTCCTGGTCACCATCGACCCGTCCCTGCGCGGCCGCTCCGGCCCCGTGTCCCACCAGATCGTGGCCAAGCCGGACGGGTTCATCCGCGACCTCGTCCGCATGGAGCTCGAGGTCAAGCCGGAGTGGGAGGAGTGGACCTCCCGCATGCGCGGCGAGCAGGAGAAGTTCGCGGCCCTGCCCCCGGCCGAGCCGTCCGAGGGCCAGGCGAAGATGGCCACGCTCATGGCCAACCTGGTGCCGAAGCTGCCGAAGGACTCGATGATCTCCCTCGGCGCGGGCGAGCACACCAACTGGGCGCACCGGTACTTCCCGACCGAGGGCTATCGCTCCATGATCTCGGCCCGCAACGGCTCCATGGGCTACTCGGTGCCGGGTGCCGTGGCCGCGTCCCTGAACTTCCCGGACCGCACCGTGGTGACCATCGCCGGCGACGGCGAGTTCCTCATGAACGGCCAGGAGCTGGCGACCGCCGCGCAGTACGGCGCCACGCCCCTCGTGATCGTCATGGACAACCAGGAGTACGGCACCATCCGCACCCACCAGGAGCGCCAGTACCCCGGGCGCGTCTCCGGCACCCAGCTGAAGAACCCCGACTTCGCCGCCATGGCCCAGGCGTTCGGCGGCTTCGGGGTGCGCGTGGAGCGGGACGCGGACGTGCCGGCGGCCGTGGACGCGGCGCTCAAGGCGGTCCAGGAGGAGGGCCGGTTCGCGCTCATCCACCTGATCGTGGAGCAGCGCGTCAAGGCCTACTGAGGCCGGCGGCGCGGTCCCCGCCGTCCCTCCGGTCAGGCCGCCGTCGTGGGGACGTCGAAGCGCAGCTGGGGCACGGGGAAGGGCGCACCGTCGAGGTCCGCCTCGACCCGGTCCCGCAGCACGCCCCCGCACGCACGGATCGTGGCCACGGAGGCGGTGTTCGTCTCGTCGCACGTGAGCAGGGCGGCGGGCACCCCGCGTGCGGCCAGCAGCGTCAGGGCGCCGCGCAGCAGCCGCGCGGCGTGGCCCCGCCGCCGGAACGCGGGGCGCACCGCATAGCCCACGTGTCCGTTGACGTGCCGCAGCGCCTCGTTCAGCTCCCACCGCACGGACACCCGGCCCACCAGCTCACCGTTCTCGTCCACGCCCACGTAGAAGGAGGCGGGCGCGCGGCCGGGCTCGACGTCGCCGCGCGCCTCGGCGGCGAACGCGCGGCGGACCGCGGGGAAGGAGCGGGTGCCGGCCATCAGGAAGTCGAACCCCTCCCGATGCAGCTCGGCGTCCGCCTCGCGCGCCGCGATCTCGTCCGCGGCGCGCAGCGGGCGCAGCAGGAGGCCGTCCACGGTGACGGTGGGGCTGGGGTCCGGGAGCATGTGCCGAGTGTACGAGGGGGACGCCGGGCGTGGCCGCGTGAGCCGCCCGCCGCCCCAGCCCTCCTCCCCTCCCCACCCCCTGCGCCGTGAGCCAGACGTTTCGGTCGTGATCAGCCCCTGATTGCAGCCGAAACGTCTGGCTCGCGGCGAAGCACCTGGCCCTGCGCGCGACCCAGCCCACGGCACAGCACTCGGTGCACCCTCCGGGGCGCTCCCATGACGCCAGGTGGGGTGACGTGGATCACGTTGCAGGCTAGGGTGGGGGGACCGACGATCGCCCATCCCCAGGAGGCCGCGATGACCGTGCCGTCCTCGTCGGCGGAGCATGCGCCCGCGCTCGAGGCTCGCCCCGAGATGCCGGGCGAGACCGTGTCCCGCGTCGCCATGACGCCCGCGGCGCTCGAGCTGATCCGCCGACTCCTCCCGATCCATGGCCCGCTCATGTTCCACCAGTCCGGCGGCTGCTGCGACGGCTCCGCGCCCATGTGCTATCCCGCCGGCGACTTCACGACCGGCGCCGCCGACGTCCTGCTGGGCACCTTCGCCCTGCCGGCCGAGGGGGACCAGGCCGCCGTGGAGATCCCGTTCTGGATGTCCGCCGCCCAGTTCGAGTACTGGAAGCACACCCACCTCACCCTGGACGTGGTGGACGGGCGCGGCTCCGGCTTCTCCGTCGAGGCGCCCGAGGGCAAGCGGTTCCTGATCCGTTCGCGGTTGATGGCCGGCTCGGGATGAGCTCGACCCTCGCCACCGGTGCCTACCGGCGCGCCGTGGACCGGGCCCACGAGTCCCTCGACTCGGTCCGCCTGTCGCTCGCGCCGTCGTCGTCCACCGCTCCGACCGGCGCGGACCAGGGCCTGCGCGCCGCCCTCCAGGGGCTGCGGCGGGAGGTCCGCGAGTCCTGGCTGCGCTCCCTCGGCGCCCTCACCCCGGCGGGGTCGGCCCTCGACGCAGGAGCTTCCGCGGCCGCGCCCGCGGTGCCCGGCCAGACCGACCCGGCCACCCTCGCCGACGACGACCTCGCCGCCGCCCGCCGCGAGCAGCGTCTCGCCGTGGCCCTGCCGGTGGTCCGCCGCATGCTCATCCAGCCCGCGGCCGAGGCCGGGATGCTCGCCGCGATCGGCAACGCGCGCGGCCACCTGCTGTGGGTCGAGGGCGACCGGACTGCGGTGCGCCACGCCGAGACCATGGGCTTCGTGGCCGGCGCCGACTGGTCCGAGGCGTCCATGGGCACCTCCGCCCCCGGCATCGTCCTCGCGACCGGCGCCCCCACGCAGGTCAGCCGCGGCGAGCACCTGAGCCCGCGCGTGCACCCGTGGAGCTGTTCGGCCGTCCCGCTCACGGACCCGGCCACCGGGCGGCTCGTCGGGGTCCTGGACCTCACGGGTGGCGAGGACGCCGTCAGCCACCTCGCCCTGCCTCTGCTCCTGTCCACCGTGGACGCCGTGCACGCCGCCTGGCGGGACCTGCCCGCCCCGTCCCGGGGCCGTCCCCGCGGCACCGTCCCGACGCCGGGCCCCTCGGCTCCGCCGTCCGCCTCGCCGGGGCCGAGCCCCGCCGGCGCGCCGCACCGCCACGACGAGGCCGCGGGCCTGCTGCGCGTCACCGGCCACCTGCCGCCCACGCTGGACGGGGTCGAGCTCACCGGCCGGCACGCCGAGATCCTCACCCTCCTCGCGTGGCACGGCCCGGGCCTGACCGGCGCCGAGCTCGAGGTCGCGCTGTATCCGGAGGAGACGGCCGGGCCCCGGTCCGCGCCGGGCGACGCCCCCGCCCGCGCCATCTCGCTGCGCGCCGAGGTGCATCGACTCCGCCGGGCGCTGCGGGACGTGGGGGCGCCGGTGGAGCTGCTGTCCCGGCCGTACCGGCTCGTGGGGGAGGTGCACGCGGACCTGCTGTGCGCGCGGGAGGCGCTGCGCGCCGGGGATCTGGACCGTGCGCTGCACGCGGCGGTTGGGCCGGTGCTGCCGCGGTCGGCGTCCCCCGGTGTCGCCTCGATCCGCGCGGAGCTGGGGGAGGCGCTGCGCGAGGCCGTCGCCCAGGACGCAGATGTCGACCAGCTCTGGGCTTACCTGGGCCGCCCCGAGGCCCGCGACGACGTCGAGCTCTGGGGCGCCGCCCTGCGTCTGCTGCCGACGGACTCGCCGCGGCGCGCGCTCGCCGTGGCCACGCTCGAGCGGATCGAGCGGGACCTGGCCTGAGCCGGCCCGCCCCTCACCCGCGCCCGGCTGCAACCTTCGTGCAACCTCCCTGTGACTAGGGTCACAGCCACGGCAGGGCGCCACCCGGCGCCGAGGCAACCGCAGGCAAAGGAGCCAGCACCATGACCGTCTACGCATTCCCGGGCACCGAGGGAGCCAAGGTCGAGTTCAAGTCCCGCTACGAGCACTTCATCGGCGGAGAGTGGACACCCCCGGTCAAGGGCCAGTACTTCGAGAACGTCACGCCCGTGACGGGCAAGGTGTTCTGCGAGGTCGCCCGCGGCACGGCCGAGGACATCGACGCCGCCCTCGACGCCGCCTGGAAGGCCGCCCCGGCCTGGGGCGCCACCTCGCCGGCCGAGCGGGCGCTCGTGCTGCACCGCATCGCGGACCGCATGGAGGAGAACCTCGAGATGCTGGCGGTCGCGGAGACGTGGGACAACGGCAAGGCCGTCCGGGAGACCCTCAACGCGGACGTCCCGCTGGCCATCGACCACTTCCGGTACTTCGCCGGCGCGATCCGCGCGCAGGAGGGCCGCCTGTCCCAGGTGGATGAGGACACCGTCGCCTACCACTTCCACGAGCCGCTCGGCGTGGTCGGCCAGATCATCCCGTGGAACTTCCCGCTGCTGATGGGGGTGTGGAAGCTGGCGCCCGCGCTGGCCGCGGGCAACGCCGTCGTGATCAAGCCCGCCGAGCAGACCCCGGCCTCGATCATGGTGTTCATCGAGCTGATCGCGGACCTGCTGCCGGCCGGCGTCGTCAACGTGGTCAACGGCTTCGGCCTCGAGGCCGGCAAGCCGCTCGCGCAGTCGCCGCGCATCCGCAAGATCGCGTTCACGGGCGAGACGACGACGGGCCGGCTGATCATGCAGTACGCCTCGGAGAACATCATCCCGGTGACCCTGGAGCTGGGCGGCAAGTCGCCCAACGTGTTCTTCGAGGACGTCATGGCGAACGACGACGCCTACTGGGACAAGGCACAGGAGGGCTTCACCCTGTTCGCGCTGAACCAGGGCGAGGTCTGCACGTGCCCGTCGCGTGCGCTTGTGCAGGAGTCGATCGCGGAGAAGTTCCTCGACGCCGTCGTGGAGCGGACCTCGCGCATCGTCACCGGCAACCCCCTCGACACGGACGTGATGATGGGCGCCCAGGCCTCCAACGACCAGCTCGAGAAGATCACGTCCTACCTGGACATCGGCCGTCAGGAGGGCGCCGAGGTGCTCATCGGCGGCGCTCGCGCCGAGATGGAGGGCGAGCTGGCCGGCGGCTACTACGTGCAGCCCACGATCTTCCGCGGGGACAACTCGATGCGCATCTTCCAGGAGGAGATCTTCGGGCCGGTGGTCTCGACGACCACGTTCACCGACTTCGACGACGCCATGCGGATCGCCAACGACACGCTCTACGGTCTCGGCGCCGGCGTGTGGTCCCGGAACGGCAACACCGCCTACCGCGCGGGCCGGGCGATCCAGGCCGGCCGCGTGTGGGTGAACAACTACCACGCCTACCCGGCCCACGCCGCGTTCGGTGGGTACAAGTCCTCCGGCATCGGCCGTGAGAACCACCTGATGATGCTCGACCACTACCAGCAGACCAAGAACCTGCTCGTCTCCTACTCCGAGGACAAGCTCGGGTTCTTCTGAGCCGACGCCGGCACGGCACGACCCCCTCCCCACTCCACGAAAGGTGATCCCCCATGACCACGATGAAGGCAGCCGTCGTCACCCAGTTCGGCACAGAGGCCGACGTCACGGAGGTCGAGCGTCCGACGCCCGGCCAGCACGAAGCGCTCGTGAAGCTCATCTCCTCGGGCGTCTGTCACACGGACCTGCACGCGATGGAGGGCGACTGGCCGGTGAAGCCGACCCCGCCGTTCATCCCGGGCCACGAGGGCGTGGGCATCGTCGAGGAGGTCGGACCCGACGTCGAGAACCTCAAGGTCGGGGACATGGTCGGCAACGCGTGGCTGTGGCGAGCGTGCGGCCACTGCCAGTACTGCCGCACCGGGTGGGAGACCCTGTGCGAGGAGCAGGTCAACGGCGGCTACTCCGTGGACGGTTCGTTCGGTGAGTACATGCTCGTGGATGCCCGCTACGCGCCCGTGATCCCCGAGGGCGCGGACCCGATGGAGGTCGGCCCGATCCTGTGCGCCGGCGTCACGGTGTACAAGGGGCTGAAGCAGACCGAGGTGCGGCCCGGGCAGTGGGTCGTGATCTCCGGCATCGGCGGCCTGGGGCACATCGCGGTGCAGTACGCCGTGGCGATGGGCATGCGCGTGGTGGCCGTGGACGTCGCGGACGACAAGCTGGCGCTCGCCTCTCGGCACGGCGCGGAGCTGACCGTGAACGCGAACGTCGCGGACCCCTCCGTGGAGATCCAGGAGAAGATCGGCGGCGCCCACGGTGTGCTCGTCACGGCCGTGCACCCCCAGGCGTTCGGCCAGGCCATCGCGATGACCCGCCGCGGCGGCACCATCGTGTTCAACGGCCTGCCCCCGGGCGACTTCCCCGCGCCGATCTTCGACATCGTCCTCAAGGGCCTGACCATCCGCGGTTCGATCGTGGGCACCCGGCAGGACATGGTCGAGGCACTCGAGTTCTACGCGGCCGGGAAGATCCACCCGACGTTCCACACCCGTCCGCTCACCGAGATCAACGACGTGTTCGACGAGATGCGCCACGGCAAGATCGAGGGCCGCGTCGTGATCGACTACGCGATGCAGGACTGACGTGTCGCCTGGGCGTCGGCTGGGCGCGGGGTAGTATCGGCACATCACGCGCACCAGTGCGACGGCGGTCGTCCCACCCGGAGATCCGGGCCGGGGCGGCCGCCGTCGTCGTCGCGGGGACGGGGCGGGCCGCAGCGCGCCCGACGCCCGAGCCTCAGCGGGCCGCGTCCGGGGCGACGCCGTCGCGCAGCCACTCCAGCGTGGCCGGCCAGAAGGTCGGCGCGAACCGCGCGTGGAACAGTCCGAAGTGCCCGATCTCCGCGACACCGAGCTCCTCCGGCCGCACCCGCCAGCGCACCGTCCGCCGACCCGGCGAGTAGGCGTCCGCGCGGTCGAGGGCGGCTTCGGTGCCGAAGTCGTCGTCGACGGGCGCCACGATCAGCGCGTCCGCCGTGAACGCGGCCAGACGACGGCGCAGCTCGTCCCGGCCGGCGGCGGTGCGGGCGCTCGCGGTGAAGTCGCGGCGACTGCGCGCCCAGTCCAGGGCGACCCCGCGCGGCAGGTCCTCGAGCCAGCCGAGCCGCCGCCCCGGGAGGTGCCCGCGGGCCAGCGTGACCACCGGCATCGCCGCGTGCCAGCGCGCCCACATCCGCGCCCGCCCCGGCCGCGCCCGGTAGTCCCGCCAGTGGGCGTGCTGACCGCCGACGGCCACATGGCGGGCCACGTGACGCGCCTCGTCCGCGAGCCCGATGCCGAACCCGCCGTAGCTGTGGCCCACCGTCAGGAGGGGGCCGGGCAGGTGCGTCCGGGCCCAGCCGAGCACGGCGTCCGCGTCGAGGGCGCCCCAGTCCGCCCACCGCGCCTGCCGGGCCACGGCGAACGGCTCGCGGGACTCCCCGACACCCCGGTAGTCGAACGTGACCGCGTGGAACCCGTGGCCGGCGAGGAACTCGGCGTAGCGCCGGTAGTACGTGGCCTTCACCCCGGTCGCGGGGGCGATCACCACCGCGCCGGCGGGCCGGGCCTGGGGCGCCGTCGTGGGGGCGAAGTGGCGGGCCGCGAGCACGAAGCCGTCGCGGGCGCGGAGGCGCGCGGGGGTGGAGGTGGTCTGCGTCACGCCGCCACCCTAGGCGCGGGGCGGCGCGACCTGCGACACAATGGGCCCATGACTGAGACCCCCCAGAGCTCGTCCGGCCAGAGCCGGGACGAGATCCTCGCCCGCCTCGAGGAGATCTACGCGAACGACCCCGCGGTGCGCGAGCACGGCGTCACCCTCGGCGAGGTGGCCGAGGGCCGCGTGGTGCTGCACCGCGACGTCACCGCGGACATGGTGAACTCCCACGAGATCTGCCACGGCGGCTTCCTGTTCCACCTCGCGGACTCGGCGCTGGCGTACTGCGTGGCGACCTTCGGCGCCGCCCCCGTCACCCGGCGCGCCGAGATCACCTACGTGGCGCCCGCCAGGCTCGGCGCGCACCTCGTGGCGACCGCCCGCCAGTCGGTGGAGTTCGGTCGCGACCGCATGATCGAGGTCGGCATCGAGGCGGACGGCCAGCTCGCAGCCTGGTTCACCGGCCACTCCACGAGCCCGCGGGTGCACGCGTGAGCGCCGGGCAGGGCGCGACGACGGCCGGTCCGGTCATCGAGTCGGTGGAGCTGCACGTGGCGGCGGGGGCGGAGGCGGCGTTCGAGGCCGCCGTCGCCGAGGCCGAGCCGCTGTTCCGGGACGGGGGCGCGACGTCCTTCGCGCTGTCCCGGCAGGTGGAGGACCCGGCGCGCTACCGGCTGCTGATCGGCTGGCGCACGCTCGAGGACCACACCGTGGCCTTCCGCGAGTCCGACTCGTTCCTCGCGTGGCGTGCGCTCGTCACCCCGCACCTGGCGCAGCTGCCGGCCGCGACCCACTGGTCCGCCGTCTGACCCCCGCACCCCCCCGCTTTCGTTCGGGAAACGGCGGTCGTCAGCGCGTTTTCGTTCGGGAAACGGCGCGAGGGCTGACCTTTTCCCGCACGAAAGTGCGCCGACACGCCGCCGTTTCCCGAACGAAAGTGCGGAGACGCGGTCGGTTCAGAGGTGGCGGCCCGCCAGCCGCGTGAGGCTCGACTGGATGCCCCGCCCGTTGTCCGCCGGCACGCGCAGCAGCTCGTACGCGCGGCGCACGGCCGGCCGGGCCCACGAGTAGTCGAAGGTCTCGGTGACCTCGGTGGTGCCGTCCCCGTTGTCCTGGAACGCCCAGCGCCACCGGTGTCCGCCCGGGTGGGCCCACTCCACGAGCTCGTCCTCGTCCACGGCGGTGGCGGTCAGCGTCATCGTGTACGGCACCCCGTACTTCCGCATGGCCACGCGGAACCGGTCGCCCACGGCCAGCCGGTGCGGCCCGCTCACCTTCGGCCGCACGGTCCCGGACCCGTCCGCCTCGTGATGGCGGTGCGGGTCCGCGAGCATCGCCCACAGCTCGTGCGCCGGCGCGGCCACGGTGGCCCGGTAGGACACCTGGTGCTCGCCGGTCTCCACGCGCTCGGGCCACGCCGCCTGCGGGGCGGCCTGCGGCAGCCCGGACGACGACGGCGCGGCGGACTCGGTCTCGGGGGTGGCGGACGAGGGGGTCGGCTCGGTGCTCATGTCGCCCAGTCTAGGAACTGCCGCGGACACCGGAAGCGGAGGCGACGGCACCCCTCGGCGGGACACCACAGCACTCTTGCCGGGGCCCACCCCGGGCCTAGGGTCAGGTCATGGGCGCATGGGGCAGAAACGTCTTCCAGAACGACACGGCGCTGGACATCGTGGACGAGGTCCTCGACGGTACCTTCGACCTCGACGAGTTCCGCAGGAACTTCCGTCGCGACGAGGACGAGGGCTACCTGACCGCGAGCCAGGGCGCCGCACTCCTCACCCTCGGGGCGCTCGTGCGGATCGCTCGGAACGAGGACCACGCGGACCTCGAGGCCCTGCTCGAGCACGCGGAGGCGGACGAGGTGGACCTCACCGCCTTCATCGGCCAGTTCTCGGACGAGGACATCGAGACCCTGCGCGAGCTGATCGGCGTGGTCATCCGCGAGCCCTCCTGCTCCGAGCTCTACCAGCTCTGGGAGGAGTCCGGGGAGCTCGAGCAGTGGCTCGAGTACTCCCGCGAATGCCTGCCCTGACCGGCCGGCCGGCCGGCCGGGGTGGACCCGGCTCGGCCGGCCCCGCCCCGGCTCACCGCGCGTAGCGGGTGAGCCGCAGCGAGTTCAGCACCACGAGCACGCTCGAGGCCGCCATCGCGCCGCCGGCGATCATCGGGTTGAGCAGGCCCAGGGCCGCGACCGGGATGCCGAGCACGTTGTAGGCGAACGCCCAGAACAGGTTCATCCGGATGATCCCCAGCGTGCGGCGGCTCAGGTCGAGCGCCTGGACCACCTGGTGCAGGTCGTCGCCCATCACGGTGATCTGCGCGGCCTCGCGGGCCACGTCCGTGCCGGAGCCCATCGCGATGCCCATGTCCGCGGCAGCCAGGGCCGGGGCGTCGTTGACGCCGTCGCCGACCATGGCCACCACGTGACCCTCGGACTGGAGCCGGCGGACCACGTCCACCTTGTCCTCGGGGCGCACGCCGGCCACCACGTCCTCGGCCGGGATCCCGACGGCGGCCGCCACCTGGGTGGCGACGGCGGCGTTGTCCCCGGTCACCAGCAGCGGGCGCAGGCCGAGCTCCTTGAGCCGGGCGATGGCGTCCGCCGAGGTCTCCTTCACGGTGTCCCGCACGGACAGGACGCCCGCCACGCGGCCGCCGACCGCGACCCACACGGCCGTGGCGCCGGCCTGCTCCGCCGCCTCGAACGCGGCACGGTGCTCGGCGGGGATGCCGCCGTCGAGGGCGGTCTCGAGGACGGAGCCGCGGCCGACGGCCACGCGGACCGGATCCGGGCCGGCGGCGCCGTGCGCGCCGGAGCCGGGTGCGCCGTCGTCGTGGGGGAGGGCGACCAGCCCGGACACGCCGCCGCCGGCCGTGGAGGCGAAGTCCGCCACGCCGGGCACGGTCAGGCCACGCTCCTCGGCGCCGGCCACGATCGCGCGGGCGATCGGGTGCTCGGACCCGCGCTCGACGGCGGCCGCCAGGGTCAGCAGGACGTCGGCGGCCTGGTCCGGCGCCGTTTCGTCAACGAAAGCGCTCCGGGAGGCGCCCGTTTCGGCCACGAAAGCGGGGTCGAGGACGAGCACGTCCGCCAGCGCCATGCGGCCCTCGGTCACGGTGCCGGTCTTGTCCAGCACGATCGTGTCCACGGTGCGCGAGTCCTCGAGCACCTCGGGGCCGCGGATGAGGATGCCCAGCTGCGCGGCGCGGCCGGTGCCGGCCAGCAGGCCGACCGGGGTCGCCAGGCCGAGGGCGCACGGGCACGCGATCACGAGCACGGCCACGCCGGCGCGCAGCGCGGACGGCAGGTCGCCGGTCACGATCATCCACACCGCGAAGGTCAGCACGGCGATCCCGAGCACGATCGGCACGAACACGGCGGAGATGCGGTCGGCCAACCGGGCCACGCGCGCCTTGCCGGTCTGCGCCTCGGAGACGAGCCGCCCCATCTGGGCGAGCGTCGTGTCCGAGCCGACCCGCGTCGCGCGGGCCACGAGCCGGCCCGAGGTGTTCAGGGTGGCGCCGGTGAGGGCGTCCCCGGGGCCGACCTCCACGGGCACGGACTCGCCGGTGAGCAGGGAGGCGTCCACGGCCGAGGTGCCCTCGAGCACCTCGGCGTCCGTGGGCACCTTCTCGCCGGGGCGGATCAGCACGACGTCGCCCGGCGCGAGGGACTCGGCGGGCACCGTGCGCTCGTCGTGGGTCTCGGGGTCGTAGAGGGTGGCCTGGGCCGCGCCCAGGTCCAGGAGGGCCCGCAGCGCGGCGCCGGCCTCCCGCTTGGCGCGGGCCTCGAGCCAGCGGCCCAGCAGCAGGAACGTGGTGATGACCGCGGCCGTCTCGAAGTACAGGCTGTGGTGGGCCATCTCCGCCATGGTCCCGCCCACGTGGGCGGTCATGTCCGGCGCCAGGATCAGCTCCACGGCCGAGAAGGAGAAGGAGACGAGCACGCCCAGGGACACGAGGGTGTCCATCGTGGACGAGCCGTGCCGGGCCGCGCGGAACGCCGCCGAGTGGAACGGCCACGCCGCCCACAGCGCCACGGGCGCCGCCAGGGCGAACGCGACCCAGCCCCAGTGCGGGAACTGCAGCGCCGGGACCATGGAGATCAGCACGAGCGGCACCGTCAGCACCGCCGCGCCGATCAGGCGCGGTGTGAGCACGTCCTCACTCGGACCGTGGGCCATGTGGTCGTGGTGGTCCACGCCGTCATGGTCCGCGGCATGCTCCTCGCCGTGCTCGGAGGTGTGCGCGTGCCCGGCGTGTCCGGCGTGTCCGGCCGGCGGGGCGGGACGGCGCACGGTGGCGCCGTACCCGGCCTTCTCGACGGCGGCCACGAGCTCCTCGTCCGAGACGCCGGCGGGCGCGGTGACGGTCGCCTGTTCGAGCGGCAGGTTCACGGACGCCGTGACGCCCTCGAGCTTGCCCAGCTTGCGCTCGACGCGGCCCACGCACGAGGCGCAGGTCATGCCGGTGACGTCCAGGTCGACGCGGCGGGTGGTCTCGGACTGCGGGCCGGCCGGGGTGGAGGAGGCGGGGTGGGTCATGGGGTCAGGCCTCCACCAGCGTGTAGCCGGCCTCCTCGACGGCGGCGCGCGCGGCGGCGGGGTCGAGGGGGGCCTCGGAGGTGACGGTGGCGGTGGAGACGCCACCGGAGTTCAGGTCCACGTCCACGGCGGAGACGCCGGCGATCTCGCCGAGCTCCTCCTGGACGGAGGCGACGCAGTGGCCGCAAGTCATGCCGGTGATCTTCAGGTCGGTGGTGGTCATCTCGAACTCCTGTCGGGGTGGGGGGAGCGACGGCGCCGGTCAGCGCAGCAGGCGGCCGAGGGCGGCCGTCGCCTCGGCGACCTTCTCGTCGATGAGCTCGGTGCGGCCCTCCGCCTCGGCCTGCACCGCGGCCTCGGCCACGCAGTGACGCAGGTGCTCCGAGGTGAGGTTCAGGCTGAGGGACTGCAGCGCCTTCGTGACGGCGGCGACCTGCGTGAGGACGTCGATGCAGTACACGTCCTCGTCCACCATGCGGTGGAGGCCGCGCACCTGCCCCTCGATGCGGCGCAGTCGCGCCAGGTGCTTCGCCTTGTCCCGGTGGACCTCGTGCGGGGGCCGGTGGCCGTCGCAGGCGTCCGCCGCGGCGGACGGGAGGGGCGAGGCGGCGGCGGGCGCCGTCGTCGTGCTGTCCGTGCTCATACCCCCTGTTCTATACCCCAGGGGGGTATAGGTCAAGGGGTCGGCCGACGCGGGTGCCCTCCTCCGGCAGCGGGGTGGCGGCTTCGCCCAGATCGGCGATCAGGCCGCGGACCTCCAGGTCCAGGGCGTCGCGCACGCCGCGCACCTGCTCGAGGCTCATGCCGCGGATCGACGGCACGGACCACTTCTGCACCTGCGCGCCCTCGGGGATCTCGAACGGATCCGCGCCGTCGAAGAGCACCACGATCTCGGCGGCCCGGAGCACGTCCGGGTCCAGGCCCTTGGTGTACGTGTGGTGCAGCGGGATGCCGATCTCGTTCATCGCCTCGAACGCGGTGGAGATGACCTCGCCGGCGGGCTCCGTGCCGGCCGAGCGGGCCCTGACCTCGCCGTGGGTGCGGTTCTCGAGCAGGGCCGCGGCCATCTGCGAGCGGCCGGCGTTGCCGTGGCAGACGAACAGCACACGCGGGTGGCGGGACTCGATGCTGCCCTGGTTGATCGCCCTGGCGCGCAGGCGCGAGGCGGCATGCTGCACCGAGATGGTCGGCAGCATCTCCGGGTGGCGGCTCGTCTCGGCGAGCTCGGCGTAGGAGTCGAACAGGAGCTGACGCACCGTCGCCTCGTCGGCCACGCCGGGGAAGCGCGCCCTCAGCGGCCCGACCTCGCGCTCGAGCACGTGCGCGGCCATCCCGTGCGGCACGGGGTCCACCGCGGCGGGGATGTCCGGCGCGGCCGTCGTGTCCAGCGGCATGTCGTCCACCGCCGGTGCGTGATCGGCGTGGGGGTCCGGGGGGATGGGGGCCATGATGCGAGTCCTCCGGGGAAGGCGGTCGGTTGAACGCGAGGTGAACGGGTGCCCCCACCCTGCGACGTCGGGTGTGCCGGCGCAAGCCTTGACGGGATCCCTCCGCGCCCGACGACGCCGCTCGCCGCCGTCGGGGCGGTGGCCGAGGCCCGGGCCCGGAGCGGGGGTCCGCCGAGGTGGGAGAGAATGGGGCCATGTCTGTCCGCTCCCTGCTCCCGGACCTCGGCACCTCCGCGACCGGGACCCCCGAGGCCGCCGTCCCCCCGTTCGCTCGGGCGGTGCTGTGGGCACACGGGGACGACGCGTGGCGGGGCGAGGGCGGCTGGACCGTGCTCCTGGACGGCCCCGACCGGCTCCGCCGACTCTCCGCGCTGTGGCAGGCCGCCGTCGCCGGGCGACCGGACCCGACGGCCCCGCTGCGGGGCTGGATCTCCTCGACCTTCGCCGACGACTCGCCTGAGCCCGCGGTCCTGCGCATCCCCGCGGATCTGCGCCGCGCCACGCCGTCCGGCGTGCGGGACGTGGCCCAGCACGTGGACGCGGACGCGCTCGCAGCCGCCGTCGCCGCGGACCGCGGAGCCCGGCTGCTGGCCGACGGGGAGGTGCCCCTGCCCGCCGACGTCGCCGACCTCGCCTGGGACGACGCCGGCTACGCGGCCGGGGTGCGCGAGCTGCTGACGCGGATGGCCGACTCGGGCGGGGAGCTGGCGAAGGTCGTGATCAGCCGCACGATGACCGTCCCCGCGGACGACGCCGACCTGTGGCGGGCGATCGGGGAGCTGCGCCGCGAGTACCCGCAGACCTGGGTGTTCGCCGTCGGCGGGCTGCTGGGCGCCACGCCCGAGGTCCTCGCCACGCGGCACGCGGGGCTCGTGGGCTCGCGGGTGCTGGCGGGGTCCATGCCGCGCGGCGCGGACGAGGAGGAGGACGCCGCGCTGCGGGAGCGGCTGGCCTCTGATCCGCGGCTGGCGGAGGAGCATCGCTGGGCCGCGCGGTCGGTGCTGGACGCGCTGGCGCCCGTCGTCGACCTCGCCGATGACGACCCCGCGCCCACCGTCCTGACCCTGCCGAACGTGCACCACCTGGCCACGTCCGTGCGCGGCCGGCTGCGGGATGGGCGGGGGACCGTGCTGGACGTGGTGGCCGCGCTGCATCCGACGGCGGCCGTCGGCGGGACCCCCACGCCGGACGCGGTGCGGGTGATCGCGGAGGTCGAGCCCGTGGACCGCGGCCGCTACGCCGGGCCGGTCGGGTGGCTGGATCAGGACGGCGACGGCGAGATCGCCCTGGCACTGCGCTGCGGCCAGCAGGTGCCCGGCGGGGTGCGGCTGCAGGCCGGGGGCGGGATGGTCCCGGGAGCGGTGCCCGAGGAGGAGGTCACGGAGATCCGGGCCAAGTTCCTGCCGATGCGCCGAGCGCTGGGCGTCGCCGAGGACTGAGGCCTCCCGTGCCGCGCCGTGCCGGCCCCGCCACCCGCGCTTTCGTTCGGGAAATGCCGGCGTGTCGCGGTGCTTTCGTTCGGGAAACGGCGCCGCACGCCGGATTCGCGTGGGCGGCGATGGAACGGCGCCCAGGAGCGGAGGTGCCGGATGGCCTCATCAGCAAGGAGCAGTAACGCCGTTTCCCGAACGAAAGCGTCCTGGGGCCCGCCGTTTCCCGAACGAAAGCGTCCTGGGGCCCGCCGTTTCCCGAACGAAAGCGTCCGGGGAGGCGAGAAGACCCGCCGGCCACGGCCCCTCGCGGGGCGGGCCGACGGGTCGTCGCGTCGGTATGGGGGATCAGGCGGCGACGGCCATGGCCTCGTGGGCCGGCGTCGCGGCCTGGAGGCGGCGGGTGGCCTCGCGCTCGGCGAGGGCCGGCAGGAAGGTGGTGATGCGGGCGCCGCGCTTGAGGTCGGCGACGACCTCGCGGACGACCGAGCGGACGGTCTCGGCGGTGACGGTGCCCTCGAAGCGGCGGAGGAGGGTCTCCTCGACGCGCTGGAGCACGTGGCGCTGCATGAGGGGGCTCGGGGCGGTGGGCAGGTGGTGGCTGGTCGTGTTGATGCTCACGGTGAGCACCTCCTTCGGTTGCCGGACCACGAGTCCGGCGGATCGTCGCGGCGGGGCCGCGGGTGATGAGTTCGGTGGAGTCCCGACCTCGCGTTCCGTAAACGCTAGGTGAACTGCTTGTGAACAAGTTTACAGATTTCCTCCCAGAGTGCAACTCCGTGTTCACCAACGTGACCTGAGGCACTCCGCCACACATGCCTGGATGGCGCAAAATCAGCGCAATCATGCGGTTTTCGGATCGAGGCGCCACGAGCAGCAGGTGGACAGCAAGGTGAACAGAAGGTGAACAGCACCGTTCATCTTCGCCCCCTGCCCCTCCGCCCGACCCGGTGCGAGGCTGGGACCATGCGCCCCGACCGCCACTCCGCCCCGACCTCCGCGGCCGCCCTCGCCCGCGAGGCCGCGATCCTCGCCGGCGCCGGTGCGGCGATCCTGCTCCAGGTGGCGCACCGGCCGGTGGGGGCCGGCGTCGCCGGCCACTCCCGGTTCACCGAGGACCCGATGCGCCGGCTCCGCCACACGCTCGCCTACATCTACGCGGTCACCCTCCCCGAGGCCGCGCCGGCGCGCGACGCGGTCGTCGACCGGGTGCGGGCGGCGCACGGCTCGGTCCGCGGGGTCGACGCCGGAGGCCGCCCCTACGACGCCGCCGACCCGGACGCCCAGCTCTGGGTGGCCGCCACCCTCTATGCGATGGGGGAGCAGGTGCGCCGCCGGATGTGGGGCGCCCTCGACGCCGAGGACGCCGACCGCCTCTACCGCGGGTACGCTCCGCTCGCCACGAGCCTCGAGGTCCCCGCCTCCGCCTGGCCGGTCGACCGCGCGGCGTTCGCGGACTACTGGGACGACCGGGTGGCCCGGCTCGAGGTCACGGACGACGCGCGGCGGGTCGCCGCCGACCTGTTCTCCGGCCAGGGCGTCCCCGCGCCGCTGCGGGCGGCTATGCCCCTGGCCCGGTTCGTCACCGCCGGTCTCCTCCCAGGCCGCGTGCGCGCCGGCCTCGGCTGGTCCTGGACTGGGCGGGACTCCGTCCGGGAGGCACGCCTCTGGGGGCTGGCGCGCACCCTGTACCGGCCGCTGCCGGCGACGGTGCGCGGCGTCGTCGTCCGCTGGGTCCTGCGGGGGCTGCCCCGGACGCGAAAGCCGCGCGGTGCCGTCGATGTGGAGGCGACCCGCCGCGAAGTCCGCCCCGTCTGGGAGAATGGTGCCGATGTCTGACTACCAGCCCCGCCGCCCCGGATCGAAGCCCACCCCGAACCGCCAGAGGGACCGCGCCGGCAAGCCGGCCCTCGGCCGCCCCGAGCGCGGCCTGATCGACGAGTCCGAGGCGCGCCAGCTCGCCGAGGACCGAGAGCGCATGCGCCGCGCCGGCGTCGGCCACCAGCTCTCCGCGCCCAAGCGCCGCGAGGCCGCCACCGCCGAGCGCCCCCAGGTGATGCCGAAGACCGAGGGCTGGACCCAGCCGATGGGCCCGGACGGCCGACCGCAGCTGCAGTTCAAGCAGCCGCGCGTCTCCCAGCCGCCCACCCACCTGGCCGACCTCACGCTGAAGGAACGGCAGGAGAAGGCCAAGGAGATCGGGCTGCCGGCGTTCCGCGCCAAGCAGCTCTCGGTGCACTACTTCGAGCACTACACCACCGATCCGGAGCAGATGACGGACCTGCCCAAGGACAAGCGGGAGGCGATCGCGGAGGCGTTCTTCCCGCCGCTGCTCACCGAGGTCCGGCGCATGGAGACCGACCGCGGGGACACCATCAAGTTCCTGTGGCGGCTGTTCGACGGCGCGCTCGTGGAGTCCGTGCTCATGCGGTATCCCGGCCGCGTGACGCTGTGCGTGTCCAGCCAGGCCGGCTGCGGGATGAACTGCCCGTTCTGCGCCACGGGCCAGGCCGGGCTGACCCGCAACATGTCCACGGCGGAGATCGTGGAGCAGATCGTGCTGGCCAACCAGGTGATCGCCCAGGGCGGACTGGGCGGCAAGCGCAAGGACGGCGGGCACGACGCCGACCGCGTCACCAACGTCGTGTTCATGGGCATGGGTGAGCCCCTGGCCAACTACAAGCGCGTGATGGCCGCCGTGCACCGCATGGTGGACCCCTCGCCCGAGGGCCTGGGCATGTCCGCGCGGAACATCACGCTGTCCACCGTCGGCCTGGTGCCGGCCATCCGGAAGCTGGCCGAGGAGGGCGTGCCGCTGACGTTCGCGCTGTCCCTGCATGCGCCGGACGACGAGCTGCGCGACGAGCTGATCCCCGTGAACTCGCGCTGGAAGGCGGACGAGGCGATCGACGCCGCGTACGACTACTTCGTGGCCACCGGCCGCCGGGTGTCCATCGAGTACGCGCTCATCAAGGACATGAACGACCACGCGTGGCGTGCCGACCTGCTGGCCAAGAAGCTCAACGCCCGGGGCAAGGGCTGGGTGCACGTGAACCCGATCCCGCTGAACCCGACGCCGGGCTCCATCTGGACCGCCTCGGAGAAGGACGTGACGCGCGAGTTCGTGGACCGGCTCAACGCCGCCGGCATCCCCACCACCCTGCGCGACACCCGTGGCAAGGAGATCGACGGCGCGTGCGGCCAGCTGGCGGCCGAGGACGTCGACTGACCCGCCGAGGCCCCTCGCGCGGCGCTCACCGGCCCGTCCGCGGGCAAGTCGCGAGGCCGGCGTCGGGAGGCGCCGTCAGAAGCGGACGGTCTCGCTGTCGCCCGGGTGGGCCTCGCCGCCGGTGACCTTGGCCTTCACCAGCTCGACGGCGGTGGCCACCGCGCCCGGGGACTCCCAGAACTGGGCGGTCTGCACATCCACGCGCACGAGCACGATCTGCGGATCCTCGGGGCTCGAGCCCTCACCGAAGAACGCCTCGGTGGCCGGGTTCCAGAACTCCTTCTTGCGCGCGTCGTCGCGGACGAGCTGACCGTGGCCCGCGAGGGAGGCCCAGAAGTCCTTGTCCTGCACGGCGACGTTGACCGGGCGCTGCGGAGCGTCCGCGGCGACGTCGGAGGTGGCGCGCGTGAGGAACCAGAGCGTGCCGCCGTCCTCGGCCTGCTGCAGACCCATCGGGCGGGTGACGAGCGTGCCGTCCGGCTCAGCGGTGGTCAGCATGCAGACGTTCACCTTCGCGAGCTTCTCGAGCAGACGGGCGCGGGGATCCTGGGTGCCCATGGCGTGACTCCTTCGTCGTCGGGTGCCGGCGCCCTGATGCGGCCACCGGCTCGTAGCATCGACCCTAGGCACGGCCAGGCGGATCCTGACCAGCGCTCAGCGGCGCACAGCCGCGGCGAGCCAGTCGACGGCGAGGGTGTAGCCCTGGACGCCCGCCCCGGCGATCACGACGTCGGCGACGGCGGAGACGTGCGAGTGGTGCCGGAACGCCTCGCGCCGGTGGATGTTGGAGATGTGCACCTCGGCGATCGGGCGGTCGACGGCGGCGAGGGCGTCGCGGATCGCGATGGAGGTGTGCGAGTACGCGGCGGGGTTGATGAGGACGCCCGCGTGGGAGGTGCGGGCCTCCTGGATCCAGTCGATGAGCTCGCCCTCGTGGTTGGACTGTCGGAAGTCCACGGTCAGCCCGTGCTCGGCCGCGCGGGCCTCGGTGAGCGCACGGACGTCGTCGAGGGTGGCCGTGCCGTAGACCTCGGGCTCGCGGGTGCCCAGCAGGTTCAGGTTGGGGCCGTTGAGCACGAGCAGGGGCAGGATGGGGGCGCCGGTCATGGGGCCAGTCTAGGTGTTGTGGGTCATGAGGTTCTTGCCACGGGGTACGGGCTGAGATGAGACGAGCGGGCCTCTCCGGGCGTGTCAGATGGTCTGTGTAAGCCGTACCGAGAGGAACGGTAAGAATCATGACCATGATCGACGAGAAGAACCCAGGCGAGCCCTCGGGCCAGGACCTGGTCGAGCAGCTGAAAGCCTCAGGGCAGCTTGATGCCCTGTTCGCGCAGATCGACGCGGGCGGCGTCGAGCTCACCGGTGACGGCGGGTTCGTGCCCGCGCTGGTCAAGGCCGCGCTCGAGCGGGGCCTGCAGGCCGAGCTGACCAGCCATCTGGGCTACGAGAAGGGCTCGAGCGAGGCGCTGAAGCACGCCAACTCCCGCAACGGGACCACCCCGAAGACCGTGGAGTCCGAGGTCGGGCCGATCGAGCTGGACGTCCCGCGAGACCGGGGCGGGTCGTTCACCCCGCGCCTGGTGCCCAAGGGCCAGCGGCGCCTCGGGGGCCTGGATGACATGATCATCAGCCTCTATGCCGGCGGAATGACGATCCGGGACATCCAGCACCACCTGGCCTCCACGATCGGCACGGACCTGTCGCACGAGACGATCTCCAACATCACCGACGCCGTGAGCGAAGAGGTCCTGGCGTGGCAGTCGCGGCCGCTGGAGGAGTTCTATCCGGTGATCTATCTCGACGCAATCCGGATCAAGATCCGAGAGAACAGCCAGGTCCTCAACCGTGCCGCCTACATCGCCGTCGGCGTGGACCTCGAGGGCATCAAGCACGTGCTGGGGATCTGGGTCCAGGACACCGAGGGCTCGGCGTTCTGGGCCCACGTCTGCGCCGATCTCGCCAACCGGGGCGTGCAGGACGTGCTGATCGTGTGCTGCGACGGGCTCAAGGGCCTGCCGGAGGCGGTCGAGGCGACGTGGCCGGACTCGATGGTCCAGACCTGCGTGGTTCACCTGATCCGGGCCGCGATGCGGTTCGTGGCCTACCAGGACCGCAAGAAGGTCGCCGCCGCGCTGAAGCCGATCTACACCGCCCCCAACGAAGAGACCGCGAGGAAGGCGCTGGCCGAGTTCGAGGCCTCCGAGCTCGGCACGAAGTACCCGTCTGCAGCCGCGACCTGGGCGAACTCCTGGGAGCGGTTCATCCCGTTCCTGCAGTTCCCACCCATGCTCCGCAAGGTCATCTACACGACCAACAGCATCGAGTCGCTGAACTTCCAGCTACGGAAGGTGACCAAGAACCGCGGCCACTTCCCCTCGACCGAGGCGGCGGTGAAGCTGCTCTGGCTGGCGATCTGCAACATCGAAGACAAACGCGCCGCCGAACGCGCTCGGGACCGGGGCAAACCCGCCGGCCAGCGCAAAGCCCAGGGCCGGCTCGTCGAAGGTCAGGCCGTCACGAACTGGAAGCAGGCCCTCGCCCAGCTCGCCGCGGCCTACCCCGACCGGATCAACCCCTACCTGTGACCACCCCGCTTACACAGACAAGTTGACACGCCCGCCTCTCCCGCAGGATGGAAGTTCCTCAACAACCCACCTGCCCGAAAAGACCCACTCATGACTCACGCTAACGCACCCCTGACCCCGACCGGCCGTCTCAGGATGGTCCACCGCCACCTGCACGACGGGATCCCGCAGGCACACGTGGCCGCCGAGTTCCGGGTGAGCCGGCCCACGGTGGCCACCTGGGTCGCCCGCTACCGCGCCCAGGGAGAAGCCGGCCTTCAGGACCTGCCCAGCCGGCCGCACCGTTCACCTGCCCAGCTCGACCCCGAGGTGGTGGCCCAGATCCAGACCCTGCGCCGGGAGCGCAAGTGGTCAGCCCGCCGCATCCATCACCACCTCGTCTCCGAGGGCCACCGGGTGTGTCTTCGTACCGTGGGACGGTGGCTGCACCGGGCCGGGATCTCCCGCCTACGGGACCTGACCCCGGCCGGAGAAGACCTGCGCCAACGACCCCAGAAGATCACCGCGAGAGGGCCGGGGCACATGGTGCACCTGGACGTGAAGAAGATCGGGCGCATCCCCGAGGGGGGCGGCTGGCGTGCTCACGGCCGGGACTCCGAGAACGCGCGAGCAGCCAAGCGCGGGCCTGGCCGACGGGTCGGCTACACCTACCTGCACTCGGCGATCGACGGGTTCACCCGCCTGGCCTACACCGAGGCGTTGGAGGACGAGAAAGCGGTGACCACGATCGGGTTCTTCTGCCGGGCGCGGGCGTTCTTCGCCGCCCACGGGATCCGGATCGACAGGGTGATCACGGACAACGGCAACAACTACCGGGCCGTGGACTTCACCCGGAAGGTGGTCTCGCTCGGGGGCCGGCACCACCGGATCCGCCCCTACACCCCGCGCCATAACGGGAAGGTGGAGAGGTACAACCGGCTGATGGTGGACGAGGTCCTCTACGCCCGCCCGTACACCTCAGAGCAAGCTCGGCGTGAGGCCCTGGCGGTGTGGGTGAACCACTACAACTACCATCGGCCTCATACCTCCTGCGGAGACGCTCCTCCGGCCTCACTGGCCCCGGCCCGAGTCAACAACGTCATGCCCTCCTACATCTAGGAAGCGACGACGACGGCTCCCGTCTCGGCCACGACAGTGCGTGGAAGGCGCCCGTTTCCCGAACGAAAGTGCCGGGACACGCCGCCGTTTCCCGAACGAAAGCGGGGTGGGGCGGAATAGGTGCGGCGGGGCGTCCGTTGTGGTCGGCAGGACGATCGCCGGCGTGAACGCGTCGGCCCCGCTGACGAAAGGACCCGCCGTGGCCACCAAGGACCTGACCCTCGAGGAGTTCGGCTCCACCGTCGCCGAGAACGACACCGTGCTCGTGGACTTCTGGGCCGGCTGGTGCGGCCCGTGCCGCCAGTTCGCCCCCGTGTTCGAGGCCGCCTCGGAGAAGCACGAGGACGTCGTGTTCGCCAAGGTCGACACGGAGGACCAGCAGCAGCTGGCGGCGATGGCCGGCATCACCTCCATCCCCACGCTCATGGCCTTCCGCGGCGGTGTGCTCGTGTTCTCCCAGGCCGGCGCCCTGCCGGGCACCGCGCTCGAGCAGCTGCTCGACCAGGTCAAGGGCCTCGACATCGCAGAGGTCCGCCGCCTGGCCGAGGAGCAGCAGGGCCAGCAGGGCGACGCCGAGCCGGGGCAGGACGAGGCCGTGCAGTCCACCGCCGCCCACCTCGACGACGTCAACGGCCGCTGACGGCCCGCGCGGCGTCGCCGCGCCGGCCGCTCACCGCGGGTCGAACGCCCCCTGCTGCCACTGCTCCACGAGCCACGGGCTGAACGCCCGGGGGACGGCGGCCAGGGCGGCGGCCAGATCGGCCGGCTCCACCCAGCACCACTCCGCGACCTCGTCCCGCTCCGGGGCGGGGTCGCCGTGCATCCGGGCCCGGAACACCGGGCAGATCTCGTGCTCCTCCATGCCGGAGGCGTCCGCGGCCCGGTAGCGGAAGTCGGGGAGCACCTCGACGACGTCGGACACCTCCACGCCCAGCTCCTGCGGGGCGCGGCGCAGCACGGCCTCCGCGGGGGGCTCGCCGGGGCCGGGGTGCCCGCAGAACCCGTTGGTCCACACCCCGGGGAACGCCGCCTTGCCCAGCGCCCGGCGGGTGAGCAGGAACCGGCCGGCCTCGTCGTACACGTGACAGGAGAAGGCCAGGTGCAGGGGTGTGCCGCCGTCCTCGGTGCGGCGGTGGACCGTGGCCTTGGCCTCCGTGCCCACGGCCTCGCCCGCCGGGGACAGCAGGACCACGCGCTCAACGTCGTCGGGGCCGGCGACCGGGACGTCCGAGGCCGCCATCCACGGTCGGGCGACGGGGGAGGGGCGGTCGTGCGGGGAGGGCGTGGCCGGGGTCTGCATGCCTCTCAGTGTGGCAGGCGAGCCGGGCCGCCCACCGGATGTGGGCCACGTCACCTCGACCCGATCCCGACGGCCGGGCGTGGCTAGAGTGCTGAGGTCGGCGCCACACCCCGGCGCGTCCCACGTCACTCGAGGAGAGCACCCCCATGGCCTTCGCCGCCCTGTCCCGTTCCGCCCGTCTTGCCGGCCTGTCCGCTGCCGCGCTGCTGGCCCTCACCGCGTGCGGCGGTCAGGACTCGTCCGACGCCGACGCGTCCGCCTCGACGACGGCGCCCGCCTCCGCGTCCGCGCAGGGTGCGGAGTCGTCGTCCGCCTCGGCGTCGTCGCTGTCCGCGGCCCCGGCCGACTACGAGGCCGGCACGTGCTTCACCGCCCCGCTCGGCGCCCGTGACCTGTCCTCCTTCGAGACCACCGACTGCGAGGGCGCCCACACCGCGGAGTACCTGTGGGCCGTGCCGGCCGTGGCCGAGGGCGAGGAGGCCGACCCGGCCGCCGCCCAGACCTGCACCGCCCAGGCCCAGCGCCTGAGCGAGGAGAAGGAGGACCAGCTGAACGGGGCCGTCCTGACCTCCTCCGAGCTGGGCAACTACGGCACCGACGAGAAGCACTGCGTCGTGTACGGGGTCTCCGGTGAGTGGGAGGGTCAGATCGTGGACCCGGAGATCACCCTGGAGACGGCGTCCGCCGACGCCTGATCCCGACGGCGGCCCCGTGCGTCGTGAGATCGCGCCGCCCGGGACCGCCGCGCATGGACGCGGGACCGGCGAGGCCCGTAGTGTCTTCTGCGTCCAGAAGTTAGACGGTCGAACAGATGCGGCGGTCGGTGCCGCGTCGTGTCCGCCACCGAGGAGGCGCCATGGGTGAAGCGAGGACGGGCGGCGAGGCCGCGCTCTCCGGGGTGACCGCCGAGCTGGACGCCGCGCTCCGACATGCCGCGGCCCAGGCACCCGGATCCGCCGCCTTCGCCGAGCTGCTCGACTCGCTCCACGTCCATGTGGGCGCCGGCAAGCTCATCCGCCCCCGTCTCGTCGAGCTCGGCTGGCGCCTGGCGACCGCCGACCCGGTCCCTCCGTCCGGCCGCGCTGCCGTCGACCGACTCGGGGCCGCCTTCGAACTGCTGCACACCGCGCTGCTCGTCCACGACGACGTCATCGATCGGGACGTGCTGCGGCGCGGCCAGCCCGCCGTGCACGCCTCCGCCCGGCACCGCCTCGAGGCCCGCGGGGTGCCCGCCGCGGACGCCGCCCACGCCGGGGTCGCCGTCGCCCTCATCGCGGGGGACGTCCTGCTCACCCAGGCGTTCCGGCTCGCCGCCACCTGTGCCGCCGACACCGCCCGGGCCGCCGAGGCCGCCGCCGTCGTCTTCGACGCCGCCGCCGTGACCGCGGCCGGCGAGCTCGAAGACGTGCTCCTGGGGCTGTCCCGCCACACCGGTGAGGAGCCCGATCCCGACCGCATCCTCGCCATGCAACGGCTCAAGACGGCGCACTACACGGTCGGCGCGCCCCTGCGCGCCGGCGCCCTCCTGGCCGGGGCGGATCCCGACCTCGCCCGGGCGATGGGCGAGGCCGGCGCCGACCTCGGCGCCGCCTACCAGGTGATCGACGACGTCCTCGGCGTGTTCGGCGATCCCGGGGAGACCGGCAAGTCCGCCGACGGCGACCTGCGCGAGGGCAAGGCCACCGTGCTCACCGCCCACGGCCGCCGCATCCCCGCCGTCCGCGCCCTGCTCGACGCGGGCCCGGCCACCCCCGCGGACATCGAGGCCGCCCGCCGCGCCCTCGAGGCGGCCGGTGCCCGGGAGCACGCCCTCGACGTCGCCGCCGAGCTCACCGTCCGCGCCCGCGAGCGCATCGCGGCCCTGCCCCTGGACGAGACGGTCCGGGCGGAGTTCGCCGACGCCTGCCACGCCGTGCTGACCCGGAGGTCCTGAGATGGCCGCGCCCACCCCGAGCCCTGCCGCGCTGTACACGCGGACGGCCCACACCGCAGCGGCCCAGGTGATCCGCCGCTACTCCACGTCCTTCTCCTGGGCCTGCCGCACCCTGCCCCGGCAGGCACGCCAGGACGTGGCCACGATCTACGCCATGGTCCGCGTCGCCGACGAGGTGGTCGACGGCGTCGCGGTGGCCGCCGGGCTCGACGAGGCCGGGGTCCGCGCCGCCCTGGACGACTACGAGCGGGCGTGTGAGGCCGCGATGGCGTCGGGCTTCGCCACCGACCCGGTCCTGCACGCCTTCGCCGACGTGGCCCGTCGCCACGGCATCACCCCGGAGCTGACCCGTCCCTTCTTCGCCTCCATGCGCGCGGACCTGGGGATCCGCGAGCACGGCGCCGAGTCGCTGGACGCCTACATCCACGGCTCGGCCGAGGTGGTGGGGCTGATGTGCCTGCAGGTCTTCCTCTCCCTCCCCGGCACGCGGGCCCGGACCCCGGGCCAGCGGCAGGAGCTGCGCGCGCAGGCCTCCCGGCTGGGGGCGGCGTTCCAGAAGGTCAACTTCCTCAGGGACCTGGCCGCGGACCACCACGAGCTGGGCCGCACCTACCTGCCCGGTGCCGCACCGGGCGTGCTCACCGAGGCCCGCAAGGCCGAGCTCGTGGCCGAGGTCCGCGCCGACCTCGACGCCGCCCTGCCCGGCATCCGTGTCCTGGACCCCGGGGCCGGGCGCGCCGTGGCCCTGGCGCACGGACTGTTCGCGGCCCTGGTGGACCGGATCGAGGCGACCCCGGCGGCCGAGCTGGCCCACCGCCGTGTCCGGGTGCCGGACCATCAGAAGGCCCGGATCGCCGCCCGCGTCCTGGCACGGGGCCGCCGGGGAGGCCGCCGATGAGCGCCCGGGACACCGCTCTCGGCCCGCGCACCGTGGTGGTGGGCGGCGGTTTCGCCGGACTGGCCACGGCGGGCCTGTTGGCCCGCGACGGGCACCGGGTGACGCTGCTGGAGCGCGGCGCCGTCCTGGGCGGCCGTGCCGGACGCTGGTCTGAGGCGGGGTTCACCTTCGATACCGGGCCCTCCTGGTACCTGATGCCCGAGGTGATCGACCGCTGGTTCCGCCTCATGGGGACCTCCGCCGCCGAACGGCTGGACCTGCGCCGTCTGGACCCCGGCTACCGGGTGTACTTCGAGGGGCACCTCCACGAGCCCCCCGTGGACGTGCGCACCGGCCACGCGGAGACGCTGTTCGAGTCCCTCGAGCCCGGCGCCGGGCGCCGGCTGCGGGCCTACCTCGACTCCGCGTCCCGGATCTACGGGCTCGCCAAGGAGCACTTCCTCTACACGGACTTCCGCCGGCCGGCCGCCCTGGCCCACCCGGACGTCCTGCGCGCCCTGCCGGCCCTCGGGCCCCAGCTGCTGGGGGGCCTGCGCTCCCACGTCGCGGCCCGCTTCCAGGACCCCCGGCTGCGCCAGATCCTGGGCTACCCGGCGGTCTTCCTCGGCACGTCCCCCGACCGTGCCCCCGCCATGTACCACCTGATGTCCCATCTGGACCTCGCCGACGGCGTGCAGTACCCCCTCGGCGGTTTCGCGGCCCTGGTGGACGCCATGGCGGAGGTCGTGCGCGAGGCCGGCGTGGAGATCCGCACCGGGGTCGAGGCGACCGCCGTCGAGGTGGTGGACCGTCCCGCCCCCGCCGGCCGCCTCGGACGCCTGGCCGCCCGCCTGCCCAGGCCGGGAGCAGCCCGCGGGGACGAGGGCCGACGTCGCCGCCCGGGCCGGGTGACCGGCGTCGCCTGGCGGTCCGACGACGGCGCCGCGGGACGCCTCGACGCCGATGTGGTGGTGGCCGCCGCGGACCTGCACCACGTGCAGACCCGTCTGCTGCCTCCCGGCCGGCGCGTCGCGGAGTCCACGTGGGACCGGCGCGACCCCGGCCCCTCCGGCGTGCTCGTGTGCGTGGGGGTGCGCGGATCCCTGCCCCAGCTGGCCCATCACACCCTGCTGTTCACGGCGGACTGGGAGGACAACTTCGGGCGCATCGAACGGGGAGAGGACCTCGCCGCGGACACGTCGATCTACGTCTCGCGCACCTCCGCCACGGACCCGGGCGTGGCCCCGGAGGGCGACGAGAACCTCTTCATCCTCGTCCCGGCCCCCGCCGAGCCGGGGTGGGGGCGCGGCGGCATCCGGGTCCGTGACGGCCAGGGCTGGCGGGTGGACCGCGCCGGGGACGCCCAGGTGGAGGCCGTGGCGGACCGGGCCCTCGACCAGCTGGCCCGCTGGGCCGGGATCCCCGACCTGGCCGAGCGCATCGTGGTGCGGCGCACCTACGGGCCCGGTGACTTCGCCGCGGACGTGCACGCCTGGCGGGGTTCGCTGCTGGGCCCCGGGCACACGCTGGCGCAGTCGGCCATGTTCCGTCCCTCGGTGCGGGACGCGGACGTGGCCGGCCTGATGTACGCGGGCTCCTCGGTGCGCCCGGGAATCGGGGTGCCCATGTGCCTGATCTCCGCCGAAGTGGTCCGGGACGAACTGCGCCACGACGCGCGCAGGGTCCGGCCCGCGGGCCCCGGGGGGAGCGGCACATGATCCGCACCCTCTTCTGGGCGTCCCGGCCGGTCAGCTGGGTGAACACGGCCTACCCGTTCGCCGCCGCCGCGATCCTGACCGGGGGGCTGCCCGCGTGGCTGGTGGTCCTGGGCGTCGTGTTCTTCCTGGTGCCCTACAACCTGGCCATGTACGGCATCAATGACGTGTTCGACTTCGCCTCGGACCTGCGCAACCCCCGCAAGGGGGGTGTGGAGGGCTCCGTGCTGGGCGACCCCGCGGTGCGCCGCCGGGTGCTGGCGTGGTCGGTGCTGCTGCCCGTGCCGTTCGTGGCCGTGCTCGCGGGCTGGTCCGCCGTGCGGGGCGAGTGGGCCGCCGTGCTGGTGCTCGCGGTGAGCCTGTTCGCGGTGGTGGCGTACTCCTGGGCGGGGCTGCGGTTCAAGGAGCGGCCCTTCCTGGACGCCGCGACCTCCGCCACCCACTTCGTCTCCCCCGCGGTCTACGGCCTCGCGCTGGCCGGGGCGACCCCCACGCCCGCCCTGGCGGCGCTGCTGGGGGCGTTCTTCCTGTGGGGCATGGCCTCGCAGATGTTCGGGGCGGTGCAGGACGTGGTGCCGGACCGGGAGGGGGGCCTGGCCTCGGTGGCCACCGTGCTGGGCGCTCGGCGCACCGTCCTGCTCGCCGCCGGCCTGTACGCGGCGGCGGGCCTGCTGCTGCTGGCCACCGACCCGCCGGGCCCGCTCGCGGCGCTGCTGGCCGTGCCCTACGTGGTGAACACCCTGCGCTTCCGCCGCATCACGGACGCCACCTCGGGCGCGGCCCACCGCGGCTGGCAGCTGTTCCTTCCGCTGAACTACGTGACCGGCTTCCTCGTGACCCTGCTGCTGATCGGGTGGGCGCTGACCCGGGGGGCGGCGGCATGATCTACCTGCTGGCCCTGCTGGGTGTCATCGGCTGCATGCTGCTGGTGGACCGGCGCTTCGAGCTGTTCCTGTGGCATCGCCCGCTCCCGGCGCTGCTGGTGCTGGCCGCCGGGGTGGCCTACTTCTTCGCCTGGGACCTGTGGGGGATCGCCGAAGGCGTGTTCCTGCACCGGCAGTCGCCCTACATGACCGGGGTGATGCTCGCCCCCCAGCTGCCCCTGGAGGAGGGGTTCTTCCTGCTCTTCCTCAGCCAGATCACGATGGTGCTGTTCACCGGGGCGCTGCGCCTGCTGCGCGGCCGGCGAGGTGACGCCCGTGCCGCGACGCCGGCCGATCCGACCGACGGGGGCAGCCGGTGACCTTCCTCGACCTCGTCCTCGTCTTCGTGGGCTTCGCCCTGGCCGTGCTCGTGGGCGCCGCCCTCGTCGGCCGCGTGCGGGGCGAGCACCTGCGGGCCGTGGCGGCCACCCTGGTGGCCCTGTGGGCCCTCACGGCGGTCTTCGACAACGTGATGATCGCCGCGGGGCTCTTCGACTACGGCCATGAGCTGCTGGTGGGTGCCTACGTGGGCCAGGCGCCCGTGGAGGACTTCGCCTACCCGCTCGGCTCCGCCCTGCTGCTGCCGGCGCTCTGGCTGCTGCTGACGAGCCGTGGTCGTGCCGGTCGGCGCGGCCGGCGGCCGGGACGCCGCCCCCACCCGGGCGATCGCTGACATGCTGCCGCTGATCCCCGCAGACCTGTTGCGCGCGCTCGGCCTGATCCTCGTCCCGGTCGCGGCGGTGCACGCCGGATGGCCGTCCGCGGCGGCGATGCTGCTCGTGTTCGGCTCCCAGTGGCTCACCCGCTGGCTCGCCCCGGGCGGAGTCCTGGACTGGGCCGCGCAGGCGGTCCTGCTGCTGGCCGGGTGGCTGAGCGTCATCGGCCTCTACCCGCGGGTGCCGTCGCTGGACCTGCTCGTGCACGCCGCCGCCTCCGCCGTGGTCGCCTGTCTGACGGCACTGGTGGTGGGGGCATGGCTCCGGCGTCGGGGGACCGAGGCCGGGCAGGCCGTGGCGCTGCTCGGCCCGGGCCTGGCCGGGCTGGGGATCGCGGCCGCCGCCGTGGCCCTGGGCGTGGTGTGGGAGCTGGCCGAATGGTGGGGGCACACGGCGGTGACCCCCGAGATCGGTGTGGGCTACACGGACACCATCGGCGACCTCGCCGCCGATCTCGTCGGCGCCGGGATCGGCGCCGCCCTCGCCGTGCGCCGGGGGCGCACCCGGTGACCCCGGCCCGCCCCACGGTCTCCGTGGTCGTCCCGGTGCTCGACGACGCCGAGCACCTGCGCGTGTGCCTCGCCCTGCTGGCCGCCCAGAGCCGGCCGGCGCTGGAGGTGGTGGTGGTGGACAACGGCTGCGTGGACGACTCGGCGGTGCTCGCCCGCGCCGCCGGCGCGCGGGTGGTGCACGAGCCGCGCCGCGGGGTCCCGGCCGCGGCGGCCGCCGGCCTGGACGCCGCGGTCGGGGAGCTGCTGGTGCGCTGCGACGCCGACACGCGGATGCCCGCGGACTGGCTCGAACGGATCGTGGCCCGGTTCGACGCCGACTCCGGGCTCGACGCCCTCACCGGGCCGGGGACCTTCCACGACCAGCCCGGCCTCCGGGGGCGGGTGCGGGCGGCGCTCTACACCGGCGCGTACCGCTGGGGGGCGGGCGCCGCGGTGGCGGCCACCCCCGTCTGGGGCTCCAACTGCGCCCTGCGCGCCGAGGCGTGGCAGGCTGTGCGGACCCGCGTCCACCGCGAGCGCGGGGACGTGCACGATGACCTGGACCTGTCCTTCCAGCTGGCCTTGGCCGGCCGCCGGATCCGGTTCGATCCGGACCTGCGGGTGGAGGTCGCCGGGCGCATCTTCCACTCCCTGCGCCAGCGGGTGCGGCAGGGCCGGATGGCGGTCACCACCCTGCAGGTCAACTGGGCCCGGCTGTCCCCCGGGCGGCGGTGGCTGCGCCGGGCGGCCCGGTCACGCCCCCGGCCCCACTGGGGGCGTGGCCCCGACGGTCAGTCCCGCGACTGAGCGCCGCCGGCGCCGCGGGCTCGCCTGTCCAACGGGTTGCGACGCAGGGGCAGCCGGTCCACCAGCGGCCGCAGCAGGCCGCGGGTGCGGGGACGCTCGCCGCCGTCGTGCCGGCGCCTGGCCTCGGCCAGGATGTTCGCGGCCATCTCCGGGAACACCACGGCGTGGAAGGGCAGGATGGCGGTCCAGTAGGCGCGTCCGAGCAGGCCGTCCGGCATGAAGACCGCCCGCTGGCGGTAGACGGAGCCTCCGCCCTCCCGCGGCTCGGTGCTCAGCTGCAGCCAGGCCCGCCCGCCGGCCTTCATCTCCGCCCGCAGGGTCAGCCGCCGCCCCGGCTCCACGTCCTCCACCCGCCACCAGTCCACGGCGTCGCCGCGTCGCAGGTGGTTCGGGTCCCGCCGGCCGCGGGTCAGGCCGGGCCCGCCGGCCAACTTGTCCATCAGCCCGCGGATCTTCCACAGCAGCGGGGTGGAATACCAACCGTTGGCGCCGCCCACCGACTCGATCACCGGCCACACCTCCTGCGCGGGCAGGTCGGACTCGCGCTCGCGCTCGTCCGTGTAGACCGTGGTGCCGGCCCACTCGGGATCCGAGGGCAGGGAGGCGGCCGGGTCCGCGGAGCTCTGGAGGTCCGCGTCGAAGGTGACGTCCAGGGGACCCTCCTTCTCCCGCTTCAGCGCCAGCCGCACGGCGTCCATGTAGGAGGTCAGCCCGCCCGGCGGGTCCGGGATGAGGTCGCGGACCGAGCGGTCCTCCACGACCGCCTCCTCGGCGAGGGATGCGGCCAGGGGCAGGGCCACCGCGACCGGGATGGGGGTCACCATGCCGATCCAGAAGCCCGCCAGGGTCTTCAAGGGCAACGGGGTGGGGATCACGATGCGTCGGGACAGGCCGGCGGCCTTGGCGTAGTCCACCAGCACGCTCGCGAACGACTGGGGGTGTCCGTTGCCGATCTGGGCCCTCAGCTGCACGGGCTCCGGGAGGGCGCAGGCCTGCAGGAGGTAGTACAGGACGTCGCGGATGGCCAGCGGCTCCACCCGGTTCCTCAGCCAGGACGGGCCGGGCATCACGGGCAGCCGCTCGGCGAGATGGCGGATCATCTCGAACGAGGTGGAGCCCGAGCCGATGATCACCCCGGCCTCGAACGTCAGCGCCGGGGTCGCCGCCCGCTCGAGACGCTCGGCCACGAGGGCGCGGGAGCGCATGTGGTCGGACAGCTCCGCGACGGGGACCGTGTCCGGGTGCAGGCCGGAGAGATAGACGAGCTGGGCCACGCCGGCCGTGTCCGCGGCGGTGCCCACGATGTCCGCGATCCGCTGCTCCTGGGCCACGAAGTCGCCGCCCCCGCCCATGGAGTGCACGAGGTAGAGCACGGTGTGCACGTCCTGCATGGCGGCTTCGACGAGGTCCGCCTCGGTGAGGTCGAGCTCCACCGCCTCGATGCTGTCCGACCACGGTCGGTCCGCGAGGTCGGAGGGGTTCCGGGCGCCGGCCCGGACGTCGAAGCCGGCGGCGAGCAGCTCGGGGATGAGGCGCCCGCCCACGTACCCGGTGGCACCGGTGACGAGGACGCGACGGCCCCGGCCGTCCGGCAGGGACAGGCCGAGGGGGGAGGTGTGGGACGCCGGCGTGGCACCGGCGGGGACGGGGGAGGGCTGTGTGGACGCCATGGGCGCACTCTAGGGTCCGGGGCGGGTCGGGCTGAAGGTCTCAGGTGTGCGGGCCCGGGAACGGGGTGGTCGGCACGCCGCCGGGCCGGTGTCGGTCGGAGCGGGCCCGGCACGGTCCGTGAAAGACTGCTCGCTATGGCCACTGCAGATTCCGGAGACGTCCTGCCGCACCTGCGCACCGAGGCCATCCGCGCCGTCGTCGGGCCCACCAGTGCGGACCGCGGCTTCGCCGTGGCCGCGTCGGGTGCCGTGGGGCGCCTGCGCTATGACGCCGCCACCGGCCGTCTGAGCGCCTCCGTCCAGGGCACCGCGCCCAGCCCCTACCGGGTGCAGGTGCAGCTGCAGGAGGCCTACGACGACGCCGCCGAGGACGGCGCCGGCGCCCTCATGGAGCCGGTGGGCGGGCGCTGCACGTGCCCGGTCGGGACGGACTGCAAGCACGTGGCCGCCGCGCTCTACCAGGTGGTCCGCCTCGACGCCGACCAGGCCCTCGACGACGCCCGCCGCAAGCTCGCCGAGATGGTCACCACGGCGGACGCGCTGCCCGCGCCCGCCGGCCGGGGCCACGACGGCGGCGGCCCGGCCGGCCTCGACGCCCCGGCCGCGGACGGGGCGGCACCCCCACCCCCTGCCGGCCTGGACTGGCGACGGGTCATGGAGCCGCTGGCCGGACTCCACGGCCCGCGCCGGGTGGGCACGCCGCCCGCGCTGGCGATCGGCGTGGAGCTCGTGGCCGAGTCCTCCCGCAACGCGTTCCAGCAGTGGGGCCCGGCGACCGCCGGGGAGGAGCAGGTGCGCGAGGGCCGCCCGCTGTACGTGACCGTGCGCCCGCTCAAGCGCGGGGCCAAGGGGACGTGGATCAAGGGCGGGCTGACGTGGAAGGCGTTCCAGTTCCCGCGCGCCGAGTTCGCCCCCGCCCAGGAGCGGGCGATGCGCCTGATCTGGCGTCAGGTCCAGGCCGAGGACTCCTACCCGGGCGACGCCTGGTTCGGTCTGCACGTCTTCGACTCCCCGCGGATCTGGCAGCTGCTCGCGGAGGCCCGCGAGGTCGGGGTGGAGCTCGTGCCGCTGGGGCTGCTGACGGACGTGGTGCTGGAGGCGCCCGTCGCCGTCGGGCTGGACGTCACCGCCGCCCCCGACGGCGGTCTGGACGTGGCCCCGTCCCTGGACCCGGCCCCGCCCGGCCCCGGGCTGAGCGGTGTGCACGCCGTGGGCGGCATCGGCTTCTACCGCGTGGAGCTCACGGACGAGGAGGCCGTGCTCCACCTGATCCCCGCCGCACGCCCCGTCCCCGAGGCCGTGCAGCAGCTCGTGCTCGCCGGCGGGCCCGTGCGCGTGCCCGCCGCGGACCGCGAGGAGTTCCTCGGCCGGATCTACCCGCGGCTGCGTGGCGCCCTGCCCGTGACCAGCGGCGACGCCTCCGTGGAGCTGCCCGAGTTCGAGCCGCCCGTGCTGCGGCTGCGCGCCGACTTCCGACCCGGCCACGAGCTCGTGCTGCGCTGGTCCTGGCTCTACTTCGACCCGCCCCGCGAACTCGGTCTCGACGCCGGCGGCGACCCCCTGCGGGACACCCGGCACGAGGACGCGGTGCTGCGCGCCGTGGCCGAGCTCTGGCCGCGCGCCGGCCGTGCGGAGGAGCAGGTCCTCGAGGGCGTGGGCGCCGCCCGGTTCTCCGAGCAGGTGCTGCCGCTGCTGCAGCGCGCGGACCACGTGCGCGTGGACGTCACCGGCGACCGCCCCGACTACCGCGAGCTGAAGGCCGCCCCGCGCATCGAGGTCGGCACGAAGGCCACGCAGAACGACTGGTTCGACCTCGGCGTGCAGGTCTCCGTGGACGGGCACGTGCTGCCGTTCGTGGAGCTGTTCACCGCGCTCGTGCAGGGCAGGACCACGCTGATCCTCGCGGACGGCTCCTACCTGGGCCTCGACCACCCCGCCTTCGACCGGTTGCGCGCCCTGCTCTCCGAGGCCGCCACCCTGCAGGAGTGGACCCCGGAGCACACCCCCGTCTCACGGCACCAGGTCGGCTTCTGGGAGGACCTCAAGGAGCTCGCGGACGAGGTGGACGAGGACCCGGAGTGGACCGCCGCCGTCGGGCGTCTGGCCGCCGTCGAGCGCCTCCCCGAGGCCCCGCGCCCCGCCGGCCTGAAGGCCGACCTGCGCCCCTACCAGGAGGAGGGCCTGCGCTGGCTCGCGTTCCTGTGGGAGCAGGACCTCGGCGGGATCCTGGCCGACGACATGGGCCTGGGCAAGACCGTCCAGACCCTCGCGCTCTTCGCCCACGCGCGCCAGGCCCGGCCCGAGCCGCCGCCGTTCCTCGTGGTCGCGCCGAGCTCCGTGGTGTCCGTGTGGGCGGCCGAGGCCGAGAAGTTCACCCCGGACCTCGACGTGCGCGTCCTGGACACCACCACCCGCAAGCGCGGCACCGCCGTGGCGGACGAGGTGGCGGGGGCGGACGTGGTGGTCACCAGCTACACGCTCCTGAGGATCGACGCCGGCCAGTACGGCGGACTCGACTGGGGCGGGGTGGTCTTCGACGAGGCACAGTTCCTGAAGAACCGCGCCGCGAAGGTGCACACGGTGGCCCGCGACCTGCGCGCCCCCTTCCGGCTGGCCATCACCGGCACGCCGATGGAGAACTCCCTCAGCGACCTGTGGGCGCTGCTGGACGTCGTCGTGCCGGGCCTGTTCCCGAGCCACCGCCGGTTCCGCGAGACCTACGTGACCCCCATCGAGACCGGGGGGGACCCCGAGCGGATGGCGGCCCTGCGCCGCCGCGTGCGCCCGTTCATGCTGCGCCGCTCCAAGGAGCTCGTGGCGAAGGACCTGCCGTCCAAGCAGGAGCAGATCCTCCAGGTGGAGCTCGAGCCGGCCCACCGCAAGCTCTACGACCGCGTGCTCCAGCGCGAGCGCCGCAAGGTGTTGGGCCTGCTCGGGGACATGGACGGCAACCGGTTCACCATCTTCACGTCGCTCACGCTGCTGCGGATGCTCGCGCTGGCGCCGCAGATCGTCGACGACCAGTACGCCTCCGTGCCCAGCTCGAAGCTCGAGCGGTTCCTCGACGACCTCACCGAGGTGATCGGCGAGGGGCACCGCGTGATCGTGTTCAGCCAGTTCACGAGCTTCCTGCGGGTGATCGCCGAGGAGCTGGACCACCTGGAGATCGAGCACGCGTACCTCGACGGCTCCACGCGCGGGCGCGCCGACGTGATCCGCGGCTTCCGCGAGGGCGAGGCGCCGGTGTTCCTGATCTCCCTGAAGGCGGGCGGCTTCGGCCTGACCCTGACCGAGGCGGACTACGTGTTCCTCATGGATCCGTGGTGGAACCCCGCTGCGGAGGCGCAGGCCGTGGACCGGGCGCACCGGATCGGGCAGGAGCGGACCGTGATGGTCTACCGGCTCGTGTCCGAGGGGACGATCGAGGAGAAGGTGCTCGAGCTGCAGCGGCGCAAGGCCGAGCTGTTCGGCGCGCTCATGGACGAGTCCGACGACTCCGGAGCCGGCGCCTTCACCGACTCCCTCACCGCCGAGGACATCCGGGAGATGCTCGGCGCCGAGGAGTGAGAGCCACCCGAGGCGCGCCGGACGTTTTCGTTCGGGAAACGGCGGCGTGTCGCGACGTTTTCGTTCGGGAAACGGCGGCCCGCCCGCCCGTTTCGTCAACGAAAGTCGCCCCCGAGGCGCCGTTTCCCGAACGAAAGCGGGGGGTAGCCTCGGGCCATGCATCGCCCGTCCCGGTCCAGCACCGCCGCCCCCGCCTTCGCGCCGTCCGCCCCTGCCCCCACCGCCGCCCCCGCCTTCGCGCCGTCCGTCCGGTCGCAGGTGCCGCCGTTCACGGTGATGAGCATCCTCGGCCGGGTCGCCGCACTGCGTGCTGCCGGCCACGACGTCGTCAGCCTGTGCGCGGGGGAGCCGGGCGGGGGCGCCCCTCCCGCCGTCGACGCCGCGGCCGCCGCCGTCCACGCCTCCGGCCGTGCCCTCACCTACACCCCGGCGCTGGGCCTGCCGGAGCTGCGGGCCGCCGTCGCCGGCCACTACCGCCGCTGGTACGGGCTCGACGTGCGCCCCGAGCAGGTCGCGATCACCACGGGCTCCTCGGGGGCGTTCATGCTCGGCTTCCTCGCGGCGTTCTCCCCGGGGGACCGCGTGCTCCTGCCGCGCCCCGGCTATCCCGCGTACCGCAACATCCTCACGGCGCTCGGGGTGGAGGTGGTGGACGTGGACGTCGACGCCGGCACCCGCTACCAGCCCACGGTCGCCCACCTGGAGGCGGCGCTCGCGGAGGGCCCGGTCGCGGGGCTCGTGCTCGCCTCCCCGGCCAATCCCACGGGCACGATGGTCAGCGCGGCCGAGCTCGCCGAACTCGCCCGCTGGTGCGAGGAACGCGGTGTGCGGCTCGTCTCGGACGAGATCTACCACGGCATCGTGCACACGGACGGGCAGGGGCCCGGCGCCTGCGCCTGGCGCACCTCCCGCACCGCGCTCGTGGTCAGCTCGTTCTCCAAGTACTGGGGCATGCCCGGCTGGCGGCTGGGCTGGATGCTCATGCCGGACGACCTCGCCACCGCGGTCGACGGCCTCGCCGGCTCGGTCGCCCTCTGCCCGCCCGCTGCCGCCCAGGAGGCGGCCGTCCACGCGTTCACCGAGGAGTCCTACGCGTTCTGTGCCGAGCAGGCCGGCGGCTTCACGGCGACGCGCGGCGTCGTGCTGGCCGCCCTGCCCCGGCTCGCCTGGGCCGACGCCGCCCCCGCCGACGGCGCCTTCTACCTGTGGGCCCGTCTCGCCTCGGGCATGCTGGCGGAGTTCGGCAGCGCCGTCGGCTACTGCGCCGCCCTGCTGGAGGAGGCCGGCGTCGCGCTGACCCCCGGCGACGACTTCGACGCCGTCCACGGGCCCGAGTCCGTCCGCCTCTCCTTCGCCGCTGGCCCGGACGCCGTCCACGAGGCGCTCGAGCGGATCGCCGCCTGGCATGCGGCGCGCGGCCTGGCCTGAGGGGCTCCGCCGCGCGCCACACCGCCCGACGCCTCAGCCGCCCAGCCGGTAGTGGCGCTCGAGCGGCGTGCCGTTGACGGCCCGGTCGCCGAGCAGTCGGGCGCGGTAGATCAGCGGGTTGTGGCTGGCGAGCACCCGCGCATTGCGCCCATGCCGGCCCAGCCCGCGCGTGCGCAGCGTCGCCGAGGCTCCGCCCACCTCGAACAGCCGGGTCGCCGCGTCGAGGGCGTCACGTGCCGGCTCCCGCGACGGGGGCGCGCCGTCGGCGCCGCCGGGATGACGGGGTGGGGTCCACCACCGTATTGCGAATCATCCGCAACAGTCTTTATTGTGAATCAGTCGCATCTTCTATCTCTCGTGAAAGGCTCCCCGTGTCCCCCTCCGCCCCGCAGCGCCGTGCCGCGCGCGCCGCCACCTTCGCCGCCACCCTCGCCGCCGCGGCCATCGCCCTCACGGCCTGCGGCGCGGACGCCGCCCCGTTCAGCCCGGCGTCGGCACCCGCCTCCGCCTCGGACGGCGCCGAGTCACCGGCGGGTGAGGCGACGGCGGCCTCCTCCGTCTCCGAGGAGGACCGCGTCGACCCGACCCAGACCACCGAGGTCTCCGCGGTGACGCCGCGCATCCTGCTCTCGCACGAGGACGGTCTCACGCTGCTCGACGCCGAGTCCGGTGAGGTGGTGAAGGAGCAGGACGTCACGGGCTTCACGCGGCTGAGCAACGCCGGCAACGGCAAGGACGTCCTGGTGACCACCGGGAACGGCTGGGAGGTGTTCTCCACCGGCATCCAGGCCAAGGCCCACGGCGATCACGTCCACCACTACGAGTCCGCGCCCGGCATGACCGGCGTGACGTTCCCGGGTGAGCACCCCGGCCACGTCGTCACCCACAACGGCAGGACCACCCTCTTCGCGGACGGCACGGGCGCGATCCGCACCTTCGACTCGACCCACCTGGACAAGGCGACCCCGGACCTCATGCCCGTCATGACGGAGGCCGAGACCGAGGACCCGCACCACGGCGTGGCGCTCGAGCTCTCCGACGGCGCCCTCTTCACCACGCAGGGCACCGAGGACTCCCGGGACGCGCTCCAGGTGATCGACCCGAAGACCGGCGAGGTCACGGCCGAGACCGACGACTGCCCCGGCAGCCACGGCGAGGCCGCGGCCCAGCCGACGGAGGCGGGCGACGTCGTCGTGATGGGCTGCGAGAACGGGCCCGTCGTGTACCGGGACGGCGAGTTCCACAAGGTGGACGTCGAGACCGAGTACCAGCGATCCGGGAACCTGTTCGGGCTGCATGACTCGCCCATCGTCCTGGGTGATCACAAGGTCGAGGAGGAGCCGAAGGAGGCCGTCGAGCGGCCCACGGAGATCGCCCTCATCGACACCCGCACCGATGAGCTCACCACCGTGGACCTCGGCTCGTCCTACTGGTTCCGCTCGCTCGGCCGCGCCGAGGACGGCTCCGCGGTCGTGCTGACCTACGACGGCGAGGCCAACGTGATCGACGAGGAGACCGGTGAGGTCACCGCCGAGTACCCGGTGATCGAGCCGTGGAAGGAGAAGGACGAGTGGCAGGAGCCCGGCCCGATCCTGAAGGTGGCCGGGAACACCGCCTATGTCACCGACGCGGAGGCCCAGAAGCTCGTGGCCGTCGACCTGGAGACCGGTGAGACCGTCCTGGAGAAGGACCTGGAGTTCGCCCCGGTCGAGATGGCCGTGGTCACCGGCCAGCCGGAGTCCGTGAAGCCTGACGAGGCCGCTGACGCCGCGTCCGGCCACGACGAGCACACCGACCACGATCACTGATCGGGCCGGACACGGCGGTGGGGGTCAGCGCCGCGCGGCCGTGGCCCCCGCCGGAACCGGGTCCGACGCATCGGCGGGGTGTCCGAGGCGGGGGGCGGACGGCTGGAGCGCGAACACGAGCAGCGTGAGCGGGCCGACGAACGGCACCAGCCCGAGGAACAGCCACGCGCGGCTGAAGCCGGCATCGTGGAGGCGCCGGGCGAGCAGGGCGAGCGAGGGGAGTGCGTGCGTGATCCCCACCAGGAGGATGGCCGCGTCGCGGAGGGACGGGTCCGGGGCGCCGAGGACGAACACGTCCAGGGCGGTGGACACGAAGCGAACAGCGGCTTGCAGGAGCCACACGTAGAGCGCCGCGAGCCAGAAGTCGGCGCGGGAGGCGCGCCCGCTGAACTGCACGTAGCCGGCGTAGTAGCGGCGGATGGCCTGAAGCATGTTCATGGTCCGGCCCTCAGTCCTGCCGAGGGGACGCCAGCAGCCCCTGCGCTGCGACGATCACGAGCATCGCAACCCCCGCTGCGGCCGCCCCCGCGGGCCCGGCCACGGGATCGCCGAGAGCCGCGAGTGCGGCACCGGCGAGCCCCAGCGCGGCCATCGCCCCGCCGATCCACCAGAACACCGGGGCCTGGAATGCCCGGGCGAACGGAAGGAAGTGCCCGCCCACTACGGCGGCCACCAGGGCGATCTGCGCCGTCGGGGCGTCGAGCGCGAGGGCCACCAGGCGTGTCACGGGGAGGAACGCCAGCATCGCGACGACGGCGATCCCATAGACGCGCAGCGCGCCGCGGGCGGGCGTCGGCACGGTGGGCAGCATCCGCCGGCGCAGCAGCACCACCACCAGGGTGAAGCTGATGAGCGAGATGGCGATGCCCCGCAGCGTGGCCCGGTGTTCGGCCGGCAGCCCCGCGATCCCGCCGAACAGGAAAGCGCCGCCGCCGATCACCCCGATCAGCCCGCCCGACACCGCCGGGTGCCGGAGGTGGCCGATCCCGCGGACGGGCGGGCCGTCGTCGCGGTGGGCCGGCCGCTTGGGGCGGGCCGTGGTCGTGTCCGTCATGGTCCCCCTCGCATCACGTGTGACATGCGTCATCCTGCCATGACGGGTGGACGGCTCAGGCCCCCTGTGGACGGGCCTCGATGATCATCAACGGGTGCTCCGCCTCGTCGAACGGGCGGCCGTGCCAGTCGCTCCAGACGCGGTCCACCGCCAGCCCCGCCGCCGCGAGGTCCTGGGTCACCTGCTCCACGGAGCGGAACTGCAGGTGCTCCTCACCCTCGCGGACCACGCCCTCGTCCGAGTACTCGGTGCGCCATCGGTGCACGACGACGCCGTCCGCGTCCGGCGTGCTCGTCGCCTCGGACTCGACGAGGCGACCGGCCGCCGTCGTCCGTTCCGTGGGCTCCTGCTGCCAGTCCTCCCAGGCGCGACGGACGGGGTTGCGGGTCTCGAACAGCAGCCGGCCGCCGGGGACCAGGCCGGCGGCGATGCGCTGCAGGGCGTCGTGCCAGTCCTGGCCGATCAGGTGCATCGCCACGTTCCCGCTCATGATCACCAGGTCCGCCGACGCCGGCTCGATCAGTTCCGCGGTGCCCCGCCGCCACTCGACGCGGTCCCCGCCGGGGCGCGCCCGGGCGACGCGCAGCATGGCCTCGGCCGGGTCGATCCCGACGACGGCGCGGTCGTCGCCGGCCAGCGTCACCGTGAGCGATCCGGTGCCGCAGCCGAGATCGACGATCCGCCGGGCGCCGGACTCCTCGGCCGCCCGGCGGAAGTACGCGTGGTCCTCTCCGGGCGGGTTGTCGAGGTCATAGAGGGCGACGACGCGGGCGTCGTCGTAGGCGCGGCGGTTCGTCTCGGCCGGGTCCGGATGCATGGACGGCACCGTATCTTGGAGATGACCGCATGCACCGCCAGCTGGACCACGAGGAGTTCGACCAGCGGCTCGAGGGCTGAGCCGGCGCCGTCACCGCTGAGCCGTGCCGTGGCCCGGCCCGCTCACCCCACGAAGACGCAGAAGCGCCTGGCCGGCTGGGCGCGGGGCGTGTCCCCTCACTGGGCACGCACCCATGGCGGCAGTTCAGTGCGTCATGCCTCGTGGCCGTGGCTGCTGTAGACCACGATCGGCGCTCCCCTGGGATCACGCGTGCTCTTCCACACGGTCATGCCGATTCGTTCGGCTACGCGACGGGAAGCCATGTTGTCGGGGTTGATGATCGCCGTGACCATCGTTGCGTCCAGGGTCTCGAACCCGTGTCGCAGGCAGGCAGAGGCCCCCTCGGTTGCCAGTCCCTGTCCCTGGTGTTCGGGCAGGACGTGGTAGCCGACCTCGAGGACCTCTTGGCCGTCGACGTTCTGCCAGGTCAGGCCGCAGTCACCGATGAAGTCGCCGGTGGTCCGGTGTTCGATGACCCACAGGCCGAACCCATGCGTGGCGTAGTTGTCCTTCGACCAGTTGATCCACCGCCGCACCTCATTGCGCGACTTGGCCCGCGGGTAGTAGCGCATGACCTCCGCGTCTCCGAGGAGCCTGAACATGTCGTCGAGGTCAGCGTCGGTCATGCACCGGAACGTGAGTCGATCGGTGGGTTGCGGGATCACCCGACGACCTTACCGACGGCACTGAACCGGCTTCTTGTCTTCGACATGTGCGTGAAACCGCCCCCGCGGTCTGCCGCGCTCACCCCACGAAGACGCAGAAGGGGTGGCCGGCCGGGTCCGCGAACACGTAGAGGGGCTCGTCCTCGTCGTCGGAGCGGTCCAGGACGAGACGCCCGCCCAGGCGCAGCGCGTGGTCGTGGGCCGCGTCGAGGGACTCGCGGTCCGGCACGGTGAAATCCAGGTGCAGCTGCATCGGCACCTCGGGTGACGGCCACGTGCTGGGCTTCAGTTCCTCGGTGCGCTGGAATGTCAGGACGCGGCGGCCGTCGTCGTCCAGCAGCACGAGCCAGTCCGCGCTGTCCGGCTCGCGGCCGTCCGCGAGCTCGTCGCCCGTGCGGTAGTGGAGGCCGAGGAGCTCGCGGTAGAACTCCGCGACGGAACGGATGTCGACGGCGTCGACGACCGGCTGCTGGAGCACAGGGCGGGTGACCATGGCCACACATTAAGCAACCTCGGTGCCCGCGTCAGCGTCTCGGCCTCAGTCGACGTCGTCGCGCCCCGCATCCACCCACCGCGCGGCCGGCACGACGGCGGCCAGCGAGACCACCGCCAGGACCTGCCACCCCGCGAGCGCCCAGCCGACCCCGAGCGTCGCCCCGAGCGCACCTCCCGCGAGGGTCGCCAGCGGCACGGAGCCCCGGGTGAGGGTGCGGCGCATCGCGGTGACCCGCCCGAGCGTGCCCTCGGGGCAGGCGCGGGCGGTCACGGCAGCCTGGGTGATGTTCCCGAGCAGGACCATGAACCCCCAGAGGGCGGCGCCGGCCAGCAGCCACGGCCCGGCATGAGCGCGGTCGGCGTAGGCCAGCAGGTGCAGCCCCACGGCCACGGCGCAGCCGACCGAGCCGAGGAGGATGCACCGGCGCTCGCCCAGGCGGTCGATGGCCCGGCCCGCCAGGGACGAGGCCGTCAGTGCCCCGACCGCGCCCGCGGTGATCTGGATGCCCAGGAACTCCGGCCCGAGCCGCAGGTCGGTCAGGATCCAGACCGCCTCGACCGGGGCGAAGAGGGCCATGCCCACATTGGCGGCCACCGACCCCATCGTCAGCAGCCACAGGACCGGGGTGCGCCGCAGGACCGTCCACCCCTCCGCGGCGTCCTTCCCGAACCGGGCCCAGCGGGAGAGGACGTCCGCGACGCCGGGGTCCCCGTCGTCGTCCGGGACGTCCGCCGCGGCGGAGGGCCGCAACCGCACCCGGAGCGCGACGATCGCCGCCGCGAAGAGGAACGCCGTCGCGATGCCGAGCACGGGCCCTGCGCCCAGCGACCCGACGAGGACGCCCGCCGCGGCGGGCACGATCAACACGAGGGCGGCGTCGGCGGACTCGAGCCGCGCCGTCAGGCGGGCGACGGCGGTGGCCGGCACGACGCGCGGCACGAGCGCGGTCTGGGTGGTCTCGGCCAGCACCGTGAGCACGCCCAGCAGGGTCATGACGGCGGCGAGGTGACCGAACGTGAGCGCGTCGAGCGCCCACGCCGCGACGAGCGAGCCGAGCACCGCCGCCTTGGCGAGGCCGGTGGCCGCGAGCAGCCGCGGGCTGAGGTGTCGGTCCACCACGATGCCGAGGGGCACGCCGAGTAGGAGGAATCCCAACCCGGAGAGCGTCATCAGCACGCCCATGCCGTCGGCGCCCACGCCGAGCAGGAGCACCGCCAGGACGTCCAGGGCGACGTCCGTGGCGGACCGGCCACCCGCGTCGAGGGCGTTGGAGGCGACCAGCCACCGCGCCCGTCCTTCCGGCAGCGGGGGCGTCCCAGTGTCAGAGCCGCGGGGGGCAGGCGTCTGGCGACGCGGGTCCGTGCTCACCGCCACACGTGGAGCAGGTAGCCGTAGCTCAGTGATGTCGCTGCGGGGTGCTCGGCGAGCCACGCGTCGGCGACCCCTCGCTCGAACTCCAGCCGCAGGACGGCCTCGAGGTCGGCGCGGGAGTCGAAGGTCCACGAGCTCATGACCTCGCGGGTCTCGGCCCCGATGCCGGCCCACCACTCGCGGGCGTACGTGTCCTGGCCCTGCGCCGCGGCGTTCGTGCTCGCCCGCAGCAGCTCGGCGAACTGGCCGCGCTCGGTGTCGTTGTCGATCACCACGAGCGCGCCGCCGGGCCGCAGCACCCGGGTGACCTCGTCCAGGCCGGGCCGGACGTCCCAGCGCGGGTGCGGGAAGAAGTACGCGAACCGGGCGTGCACGACGTCGACGCTCGCCTCCGGCAGCGGGATCTGCTCGGCCGAGCCGTAGAGCACGCGCGCCCCGCCGGGGCGGGCGCGGGCGGCCCCCAGCAGGCGCGCGTCCGGCTCGACGGCGATCGTCTCGGCCGCGTCGGCGTAGCGGGGCAGCCAGAAGCCGGTGCCCGCACCGAGGTCGAGCAGCGTCCGCCCGGTCCAGGGCGCCGCCTCCTGCAGTGCCGCCCAGAGGGCGCCCTCGCGGTCCATGGCCGCGTTCTCGATCTCGTACAGCGCCGGGTCCACGCCCTGGTTGCCCGAGGGCCGGAAGTCGGGCAGGTCCGTGGCCGGTCCGCCCGGTGTGCTCTGTGTCATGTCCGGGAGTCTGACACACACCCCCCTCCACGCCAGTCCGTCACACGGGTCTGCCTCGGCCCGCCGCGCCCCGGAGAGGCTCCGGCCGGTCCTGGATGGCGCGGTGGCGGCTCATATGACGCGCGAGCCGGCCGTCCGCTGGACTCGCGGCGGCCCGCCGCGTGGGATGGGCTCACCACCCATCCAGAGCGGCCGAGAGATCTGGCTCGACGACGCCGCAGCAACCCGCCCGCCGCACCCGGACCCCCGGGAACGGCAGGCCCGGTGCTACCGCCAGGACCGATGGAGGAGAGCAGATGCCCCGTCACGCCACACAGCAAGTCCACGCCGGCTACGAGCCCGCCGCACCCCACCGGCCGGTCGTCCCGCCCATCCACCAGACCACGGCGTTCCGTTTCCCGGACCACGCCACGGCGGCATCGATGTTCCGGCTCGAGACCCCCGGCTTCACCTACAGCCGCACGGGCAACCCGACCGTCGCGGTGTTCGAGAACCGCCTCGCCGCACTGGAGGGCGGCATCGGCGCGATCGCCACGGCCACCGGCCAGGCCGCCGTCGCGCTGTCCCTGCTGGCGCTGCTGCAGGGCGGCAAGCACCTGGTCGCCTCCAGCCAGCTCTACGGCGGCACCGTGGACCTGCTGACGGACACGTTCGCGGACTTCGGCATCGAGGTCACCTTCGCGGACCCGGCGGACCCGCCCGCGTGGGCCGCAGCGGTCCGGCCCGACACCCGCGCGTTCTTCCTCGAGGCCATCACCAACCCGCTCGCCACCCTCCCGGACCTGCCCGCGCTCGCGGACCTCGCCCACGCGGCCGGTGTGCCCGTGGTGGTGGACAGCACCCTCGCGACGCCGGCCCTCTACCGGCCGCTGGAGCACGGCGCCGACGTCGTCGTGCACTCGGCCACCAAGTTCCTCGGCGGGCACGGCGCGGTGCTCGGCGGCGCGATCGTGGACGGCGGCACGTTCGACTACGGCGCGGCGCCGGACCGGTGGCCGCAGCTGGCCCGGCCCAAGGCCCGCTACGGCGGGCAGACGCTGGTCGAGCGGCACGGCCGCGGCGCCTACCTGACGCTGGCCCGCAGCAAGTTCCTGCACGACCTCGGCCCCACCCTCGCCGCCGCGAGCGCGGCGCAGTTCATCCAGGGGCTCGAGACGCTCGACCTGCGCGTGGCCCGCCACACCGCCACCGCCCTGGCCGTGGCCGAACACCTGGCCGGGCACCCCGCCGTCGCCCGGGTGCACCACCCCGGCGTGGCCGGGCATCCCAGCGCGGCGCTGGCCGCCCGTGACTTCCCGGACGGCGTCGGCTCGGTGTTCTCCTTCGACCTGGCCTGCGGCCCCGAGGCCGTGGCCCCGTTCCTCGACGCGCTCGAGCTGTTCCAGCTGGTGGTCAACGTCGGCGACGCCCGGTCCCTCGTCTCCCACCCGGCGACCATGACGCACTGTCGCCTGACGCGGCAGCAGCGCGAGGACGCCGGGATCGCCGAGACCACCGTCCGGCTCTCCATCGGGCTGGAGTGTCCCGACGACCTGATCGCGGACCTGGACCGTGCCCTGGCCGTGGTGACCGCCGCCGGGCCGGCCGTCCCCGCCACCACGCCCGCCGTCCCCGAGACCGCCGCCGTCACCCAGGAGGTGCGCTGAGATGACCGCTGTCCACCACACCACCCGCTCCGTCTCCCGTCCCGCCGTCCGCGGCTTCACCACCACCGCCGTGCACGCCGGCCAGGAGCCCGACCCGCTGACCGGCGCCGTGGTGCCGCCGATCTACCAGACCAGCACCTTCGTACAGGACGGCATCAACGTGCTGCGCGCTGGGCATGAGTACAGCCGCGGCTCCAACCCGACCCGGAACGGCTTCGAGACCCAGCTCGCCGCCCTCGAGCACGGCGATCGGGCGTTCGCGTTCGCCTCCGGGCTCGCCGCCGAGGACGCCCTCCTGCGGGCCGTGCTGCGCCCCGGCGACCACATCGTGCTGGGCGGCGACGGCTACGGCGGCACCCACCGCCTCATCACCACCGTCCTCGAGCCGTGGGGCGTGTCCAACACCCCCGTGGACATCACCGACCCGACGGCGGTCGCCGCGGCCGTCCGCCCCGGCCGCACCGCGCTGCTGTGGGTGGAGACGCCCTCCAACCCGCTGCTCGGCATCGCGGACCTGGCCGCCTGGGCGCAGATCGCCCACGACGCCGGCGCGCTGCTGGTCGTGGACAACACGTTCGCCTCGCCCTACCTCCAGCGGCCCCTCGACCTCGGCGCGGACGTGGTGGTGCACTCCACCACCAAGTACATCGGCGGGCACTCGGACGTGCTCGGCGGCGCCGTGGTGGTGGCCGACCGCGAGTTCCGCGGCCGGGCGCTGGCCGAGGCGGTGGCCTACCAGCAGTTCGCCGCCGGTGCGGTCGCCGGCCCGCAGGACTCCTACCTCGCCGCCCGCGGCCTCAAGACGCTCGGCCTGCGCATGGACCGGCACGGCGCCAACGCCGCCGCGCTCGCGGGCTGGCTGCAGGGCCGCCCCGAGGTCGCCCAGGTCTTCTACCCCGGGCTGCCCGACCACCCGGGCCACGCGCTCGCCGCGCGGCAGATGGACGGCTTCGGCGGCATCGTCTCCGTCCGGCTGGCCGGGGGAGAGGCCGCGGCCCGCGCGTTCGCCGAGGCCACCGAGCTGTTCGCGCTCTCGGTCAGCCTCGGCGGGGTCGAATCGCTGCTCTGCTACTCCTCCGAGATGACCCACGCCTCCGTGCGGGGCACGCCCCTGGCCGTCCCCACGGACCTGGTCCGGCTCTCCGTCGGCATCGAGGACGTGGCCGACCTGCAGGCGGACCTCGAGGCCGGCCTCGAGTGCGCCGCACGCGTCGCCGCCGGCCGCGGGGCGCCGCCGTCGTCCGCGGTGCCCCGTCCCGCCCCCGCCCACCACCGCACCACCCGCGCCCGCACCCCGGAGAGGACCCGATGAGCCACGCCACCCTTGTCCCGAGCACCGCGCCCACCCGCGTGGACGACCTGACGTTCAGCATCCACACCACGCCGTTCGACGAGGACTACACGCCCGCCGCCAGCACGCGCGCCACCACGAACTTCGCGAACCTCGCCCGCGGCACGGACCGGCGGGAGAACCTGCGCGCCGCCCTGGCCATGATCGACGGGCGCCTCAACGACCTCGCCCCCTGGGACAACCCGGAGCGGGACCGCTACACGGCGCGGATCGAGATCGTCTCGATCGACGTGCACTTCACCGCCGACGACGGCGCGGACGTCGACTTCCCGCTCATGGAGATGCTCGACGTGCGGGTGGTCGAGCGTGCGACGGGCGCCGTGCTCGGCCGCAGTGTGGGGAACAACTTCTCCTCCTACGTCCGCGACCACGACTTCTCGGTGGTGCTGCCCGCGCACGCGGTGACGTCGCCGGGGACCGAGGAGCCCGACGGCTTCGGCGACCTGCACGGGCGGCTGTTCCGGCACCTGCTGGACTCGCAGGCGTACCGGGAGCGGTTCCCGCAGCCGCCCGTGATCTGCATCAGCGTGTCCACGAGCCGCACCTACCGGCGGCTGACGAACGAGCACCCGGTGCTCGGGGTCGAGTACCGCCAGGACGAACCCTCCCGCACGGACCGCTACTTCGGCCGGATGGGCCTGGGGATCCGGTGCTTCCTGCCGCGCGGGGCCGTGGCGCCGCTGGCGTTCTACTCGCGGGGCGACCTGCTCAACGACCACGCGAACCTCTCCCTGGCCGGGCTGATCGCCACCATGGAGACCTTCCAGCGGATCTACCGGCCGGAGATCTACAACGCGAACGCCGGGGCCGGCGAGGTGTACCGGCCGCGCCTGGACCACGGCGACTTCTCGCAGACCCGGATCGCCTACGACCGCGAGGAGCGGGCCCGCCTCGGCCGGGAGCAGGGGGAGTACACGCAGGAGCACTTCGTGGGCCCGCACCGCGACCTGCTGGAGCGCTGGGCCGCCGCCCACGCCGCACGAGACAACGAGGAGACCCGATGACCACCCTGATCCCCACCGCCCTCGTCGGCAGCCTGCCGAAGCCCGGCTGGCTCGCCGAGGAGGAGACGCTCTGGTCGCCCTGGAAGCTCGAGGGGGAGCAGCTGCGCGAGGGCAAGCTCGACGCGCTCGCCCTCGCCGTGGCCGATCAGGAGCGTGCGGGCATCGACATCGTCTGCGACGGCGAGCAGACCCGCCAGCACTTCGTCACCACGTTCATCGAGCACCTCGGCGGTGTGGACTTCGACCGGCGGGAGACGGTGCGGATCCGCGACCGGTACGACGCGAGTGTGCCGACCGTCGTCGGGGAGGTGGGCCGGCCGGCGCCGGTGTTCGTGGACGACGCGAAGGCTCTGCGCGCCCGGACGGACCGGCCCATCAAGTGGACCCTGCCCGGGCCGATGACCATGATCGACACCCTCGCCGACCGCCACTACGGCAGCCGCGAGAAGCTCGCGTGGGAGTTCGCGCGCATCCTCAACGAGGAGGCGCGGGAGCTGGCGGCGGTGGGCGTCGACGTCGTGCAGTTCGACGAGCCCGCGTTCAACGTGTTCTTCGACGACGTCCGCGACTGGGGCGTGGCGACGCTCGAGCGTGCGGCCGAGGGCCTGACGTGTGAGACGGCCGTGCACATCTGTTACGGCTACGGGATCAAGGCGAACAACGACTGGAAGGCCACGCTCGGGGAGGAGTGGCGCCAGTACGAGACGTCGTTCCCGCTGCTGCGCGAGTCCACGATCGACACGATCGCCCTGGAGCGGCACCACTCCCGGGTGCCGGCGGAGCTCATCGGCCTGCTGCGCGGCAAGAAGGTGATGGTCGGCGCGATCGACGTGGCGAGCGACGAGATCGAGACGCCCGAGGAGGTCGCGGCGACCCTCCGGGAGACCCTCGAGTTCGTGGACGCGGACAAGCTGATCGCGAGCACCAACTGCGGCATGGCGCCGCTGGCTCGCTCCGTGGCGCGGGACAAGACCGCCGCGCTCGTGGCCGGCGCGCGGATCCTCCGGGAGGAGCTGGGCGGGGAGTGAGGGGGGCCTGATGGCCTTGCCTGGCCGGCGGGGCCCCGTCAGGATCGTCTGCATGGATCCTGATGCGAGCCCCCGTGTCCGGCTCACCGCTGACGATCCCCGGCCGGGCAGTCGTCCCGCGACGTCGACCGAGGGGCCCCACCGACAGCTTGATCAGCGATCATCGCCGGAGCTGTGGGGCCGTCTGGTCGCTGCGGTGTTCGCCCTCGACGGCGTCGAGGAGGGCCACAGCACCGTCTCGCCAGCAACGTCGCGCGCCCTCCACCTGACAGGCCGGCCGGAGGAGCGCACCCCGGAGGTCAACCTCTCACCAGGCCGGCGCTGGGAGCCGGTGCACCTGCATGGGGTGGACGACACGTCAGTGCACCTCGTCCTGGCGCCCGAGCGCGGCGTCCGTCTGGCCGAGCTCGGATGGCTCGAACCGCATGGCTACGCGGACTTCGGCACGGAGTGGATGCTCTACGGTCCGCGGGACGAGGCAGAGCTGGCCGTCGTCGTCGGGATCATCGAGGAGTCGCTCGCCTACGCGCGCGGTTGACGCAGCGCCCCGGAGCGGGGAAGCGGACGCGAGAGGAAACTGCGAATTTTTCGTTTTCGCGGGTAGTCTTGTTCCATGACTGCGACGGTGAATGACAAGCACACGGTGCTGCCGCCGACGGACCTCGAGGAGATGCTCGACGTCGGCAGGTTCCTCGACGGCCTGACGCAGCCGGCCGCCCTGGTCGGCCCTGATGGGCAGAAGGTCCCCCTGCCGCCAGAGGCTTTCAACGTCCTGCGGGACGTCGTCGAGGCGATGCGGGTGGGCAAGGCCATCACGGTGGCACCCGTCGACCAGCTGCTCACGACACAGGAGGCGGCGAACTTCCTCGGCATCAGTCGTCCCACGCTGGTGAGGCTGCTCGAGGAGGGCGCGTTGCCGTACGAGAGGACGACCGGTGGTCGGCACCGACGCATCCGGCTCCAAGACGTCGTGTCCTATCAGCAGCGGAAGCGCGGGGAGCGGCGTGCCTCGCTGAGCGACCTCGTAGGGGAGGCCTCGTCTGCGGGGCTCTACGACCAGAAGGCGGAGTCCTACCGCGAGGCGTTGCGTCAGGCTCGCGCCGACCTCCGGGGTGAGCGCGGGTAGTGGCTCGTGCCGGAGGCGCGCTCCGGCGTCTGTCGGCTCACCCCCACACGCCGGAACCGGCGATGAGCCGGACCGCGAGCACCGCCATGACCACCGCGATCACCACGTCCACCACGCGCCACGCCTTCGGGTCGGCGAGCACCCGGGCCAGCAGGCGCGCGCCGTAGCCGAGCGCGGTGAACCACAGGACCGAGGCGGCGACGGCGCCGGCGGCGAAGACCCACCGCGCGTCGGGACCGTGCTGGTTGGCGAGGCTGCCCAGCAGGACCACGGTGTCCAGGTAGACGTGCGGGTTGAGCCAGGTCAGCGCGAGCGTGGTGGCGACGACCGAACCCGCGGTGCGCGGCGCCTGTTCGGCCACGAGCCCCTGCGGGCGCAGCGCGGCACGCAGGGAGGAGACCGCGAACCAGAGCAGGTACAGGGCACCGCCCCAGCGCAGCACCTCGAGCAGCCACGGCACGGCCTGCACGAGCGCGCCCACCCCGGCGGTCCCGGCCAGGATCAGCACGGCGTCCGAGGCCATGCACACCAGCACGACGGCGCCCACATGCTCCCGGCGCACGCCCTGGCGGAGCACGAAGGCGTTCTGGGCGCCGATGGCGACGATGAGGGCGAGTCCGGTGAGCAGGCCGGTGCCGGCGAGGGTCCACATGGGTGAGGACGCTAGAGCCCGGCCGGGCCTGAGCCAAACGAAGAGAACTGCAGACGCCTCAGCTCTGCTTCATGAACCTGGATCAGCTGCAGGCGCTGCGTGCGATCGCGGACGAGGGCTCGTTCGAGGCGGCCGCGTACGAGCTCGACGTCAGCGCCTCCGCGGTCAGCCAGCGCATCCGCGCCCTGGAGCGGGAGGTGGGCCAGGTGCTGCTCCGGCGCGGCACACCCTGCGAGCCGACCGAGGCCGGCATCGGCCTGGTGCGCGTGGCCCGGCACATGCGGGTGCTCGAACAGGAGGCGTGGGCCGGGCTGGGCCGCACGGCGGCCGGGCGCAGCGTCACCTCCCTGGCCGTGCCCGCCGACGTGCTGGGCACGTGGTTCGGGCCCGTCCTGGCGGAGGCCGCCGACTGGGAGGACACGGTCCTCGACCTGCACGTCGAGGACCAGGACCACAGCGCCCGGCTGCTGCGCCGGGGCGAGGTGCTGGCCGCCGTCACCACGGAGCCGCAGCCGGTGCAGGGGTGCGCGGCGGGGCCGCTGGGGAGCATGCGCTACGTCCCACTCGCCTCGCCCGCCCTGCTCGCCCGGCATGCGGCGGACGACGTCGTCGACCTCGGCGCGATGCCCATGATGCGCTACAACGCGAAGGACGACCTGCAGCGCCTCGCGCTGAGCGGCGCCGGGCTGGACATCGCCCCGCCCACGCACCTGGCGCCGTCGTTCGACGGGTTCCACCGGTCCGTCCGGGCCGGCCTGGGGTGGGGGATGCTCGTGGACGCCCAGGCCGTCGAGGACGTGCGCGCCGGCCGGCTGGTCCGCGTGCCCGGGCTCGACGACGTCCTCGTGCCCCTGTACTGGCAGGCGGCCACACTGCCCGTGACGCGCCTGGTGCGGCTCACGCGGGCGGTGCGGGAGGCGGCCCAGCGGACGCTCGAACGGGGGTGAGGCGGCGCCGCGGGTCGCGGGCCGTCAGCGACGTCGCAGGGGTGCCGGCGCCTCCATGGACGCCTCGACCAGCACGGGCCGGAAGCCCAGCGCCTCGTTGACGTCGAGCATGTGCCGGTTCTCCTCGGCGTTCCACGTGATGATCGCGCGGGCCTCGGGCAGCGCGTCGCGCACGGCGATGAGGTTCGCCGCCTTCACGCGCATGCCGAGGCGGTGGCCGCGGTGCTCGGGCAGCACGATGGTGTCCCATTGGTCGATGAGCCCGTCCGGGCGCGAGCGGGGCGCCACCAGCTCGCTCAGGGCGACGATCCGACCGGTGGCACGGTGCCGCGCCACCGCGCGGAAGAGTCGCCCGGTCGTGAGGATCTGCTCGTCCATGCGACGCACGCGGGCCGCATCCCAGACCTGCTCCACCACGGTGCGTTCCCCGGAGGGCACGTCCGTGGCCATGCGGGCCTTGAGGACGGCGAGGTCGTCCTGCAGGGACGCGTCGGCCGCGCCCTCCCAGGCGTGGAGCTCGTAGTCCGACGAGACGCGTTCGGCCTCGGCCAGGGCGACGGCGGGGTCGATCCCCGGATCGGCGAAGTCATACCGGCTCACCCGCTCGATCTGGACGAGCGCGAAGCCGTAGGACTGGGCGAGACGCACACCCGGATGCTCGGCGGGCACCGCGCCGGCGCCGTTGGGCGGGGTGAGCGTCCGTTGCCCGGCCACCGGCCGCGGCGTCAGCGGCCAGGTCTCGAAACGGGTGAGGCCGGCGGTGTCCTGGACGAGCCGCTCGGCCAGTGCGCGGCCGTGGCCGCGTCCGCGGTGCCGCGGGAGGACGTAGACGTTGAGGGCGGCCGCGTCAGGGTCGTCGACGTGGTTGATCAGGACGCGGGCGTAGCCGACCGCCTCGCCGTCGACGTACGCCAGGTAGCGGCGCTGCGTGTGGTCGGTCTCGGCGGCGGCCTGGATGAGCGCGTCCGTGGGGGTCTCGTCCCACTCGGTCGTGCCGATCAGCTCGTGGTTGTACTCGTCTCCGAGGCGGCAGTAGGCCCGCCAGTGGGGGTCGTCCGACGAGGCGGGCAGGGGGAATTCGATGATGTCAGGCATGCGGTGACTGCTTTCTGAAGAAAGGGGTGGGCGCAGAGGCACCCGTCGAGCCGTGCTCGAGACGGGTGCGCGGGGAGGGCCGGTGGTGGGTCGTCGGACCCCCGGGGTCATTGCTGCTGCATCATGGGGTGAACTGTGTCACGACCCGGACCGGTGGGCAAGGGCTTTTGCCGGAGAGATGCAGCGCGGATTCCACCTGATGCGCGGGGAACTCTTCGCAGGTCGGGCGGGATCCGGTCGGAGTGAAAACTGGGTGTCCAGGTGGGCGCCCCCGCGCGCCCCAAGGCTCGCCAGAAACGTACGGGCGGCTGCCGCTATGGCGGGTTGATTGTGGCGAGCCGTGCGGCGGGGGGACAGGGCCGGAGGTGGCGCACACGACGCATGGCGGGCCCCTCGTCACTAACGACCGATTTAGCCGGATGAGCGTGCTCTGATCGACCGGACATCCTCAACCAGGCGGCTCGCCTGGTCGTGATCGTCCACTACGACGTTGAAGAGCGACCCGTCACGGGTCCGGATCGTGACGCGGGCCCGACCGCCGTTGTTGATGCGGACCCCGCCGGGGGCTGAAGCGCGGCCCGTGACGAACCAGTTGAGGAGTCCGTGGTTCATGCCGTCATCACTGGCTGAAGTGATGTCGGAGATCTCCGAGACGGGAATCGCTCGCCTGCAGAACGGCGCGTGAATCCGCACCTCTGGCGTCGGACCCTCAGGGACGTCGACAGTGATTCGAGCCCCTAGGCTCACCAAGCGGTTTCCACGGACTGTCACTCTCATGCGCCCACGATCCGGCATGATGCGGTTCCGACACCAGGGCGGAGGGCAACAACTCACCCGCCCCAACTTCTCCAGCTGAGGTTATGCCGGACAGCGATCTGTGCGAGATACCGGACATTCATCGGCGCAAGTCACACCGCCTAGCAGGCGACGTGGGGAGACTGCCGGAGACATCTGGGGCGCGTGCCACAAACGACCGTTTAAGCCGCGTGCCTCTGAGAGTCACCTACCCGCCGCATCCGCAGGCGGAGGATGGCGAAAGCGCTCACCCCCCGAGTGGGGCTGGCGTCCATGGCGCGGGTGGCGACCGATGCAGTTCCGGCGTGGGTCAGCACTACACGGGTCGGTCAGACCCGCGTAGCGTCGATGCTGTCCGGCGTGGAGCCCCTCGGGCCTTCACGCATCCGACTTGATCGAGGGGAGTCCTCCTTGTACATCCACAAGCAGAAGCTTCAACACGTCTCCAGCCCCGAGAAGCCTGACGCGGTCTACGCCCGCAAGCTGCAGGAGGTGATCGGCGGGCAGTACGGCGAGATCACCGTGGCCATGCAGTACAGCTTCCAGGCATGGAACGCCCACATTCCGGGCAAGTACCGGGACCTGCTCTTCAGCACGGCGGCCGAGGAGTTCGGCCACGTCGAGATGCTGGCAACGATGGTGGCCCAGCTGCTGGAGAAGGCCCCGGTGGGGATCACCACCGATGCCATCCAGGATGACCCGGCCGTGGCCGCCGTCATCGGGGGCACCGATCTGCAGCAGGCCATCGTGGCCGGTGCCGGTGCTCGCCCCGTGGACAGCATGGGGAATCCGTGGACCGGAGCGTATGTCACGGCCAGCGGCAACCTGCTGGCCGACATGACCGCCAACCTCAACGCGGAGATGCAGGGGCGGACCCAGGTGGCCCGGCTCTACCACATGACCGATGACCCGGGCATCCGGGAGCTGCTCTCCTTCTTGCTGGCCCGGGACACGATGCACCAGAACCAGTGGGCGGCGGCTGTGAAGGAGCTGCAGGAGGACGGCCTGGAGGAGATGCCGGTGCCGAGCAACTTCCCGCAGAAGAAGGAGGCCACGGAGCACTCGTACACGCACTATGAGTTCTCTGACGGTCAGGCCACTGCGGAGGGTTCGTGGGCTGCAGGCCCCACCCCGGACGGCAAGGGCGAGTTCTCCTACTCGTCCGAGCCGCCGGCGGGGGTCCCCATGCCCCCGCCCACCCACCCGGACTCCCGTTTCTACGGGACCACGGAGGTGCCCAACCGCGTCGAGAAGCTGGCGGGCACGGTGCAGGACAAGCTGCACCGCGAGTGACCCGACCTTCCCGATGAGGGAGTGCACGGGCCCGTCTGCTCCGGCAGGCGGGCCCGTTGAGCCGCCCCCTTCATTCGGTCCGGACGTTCTGTGAGTCGTCGGTTTCCATTTGATGGGTGCACTGCCGAGCGTACTCGGCTGGGGTTAGGTAGCCGAGCGAGGAGTGCCGGCGGTGGTGGTTGTACTCGTCCTTCCAGTCGCCGATGATGACCTGTGCGTGCAGCAGCGAGTAGAAGCTGTTGATGTTGAGGCACTCGTCGCGGATCCGGCTGTTGAACGACTCGACGTACCCGTTGCGCCACGGCGAGCCCGGAGGGATGTAGGACAGGCCGGTGCGGGTGCCGGCCCAGTCGGCCATCGCCTCGCTGATGAACTCCGGCCCGTTGTCCGACCTGAGCACCGCCGGGGCGCCCCGGGCGGCGACGAGGTCCTCGAGGTGGGCGGTGAGTCGGTCGGCGGTAATCGAGCGCTCCACGAGCCCGCCGATGCACTCCCGGGTGTGTTCGTCGACGATCGAGCAGATCTTGATCGGTCGTCCGTGCTCGTCGGCGTCGAACTGGAAGTCCACCGCCCACACCACGTTCGGCGCGTCCGCCGTCGGCGCGTCGACGGTCGAGGACCCGACGCGCTTGCGTCGACGCCGCTGCGGGACCCGGAGCCCTTCGTCACGCCACAGGCGTTGGATCTTCTTGTGGTTCACCACCCACCCCTCGGCGCGGGCGTCGTGATACGCCCGCCGATACCCGTAGCGGGGATGGTCCTTCGCCCAGGCGCGCAGCCACTCCCTGAGCGCCCGATCCGGGTCCGCGACCGTGTCGCCCTTGAGCGGTCGCCGGTACGCGGAGCGGCTCAGCCCGACCAGACGGCACGCCATCCGTTCGCTCACCCGCAACTTGCGCTTGAGGTGATCGACGGCGGCGCGGCGCCTGTCCGGGCTTAGAAGTTTCCCTCAGCCAGCTCCTTGAGCGCGGCCTTCTCCAGCTCCGCTTCCGCGAGCAGACGCTTCAGGGTCGCGTTCTGCTTCTCCAGCTCCTTCAGGCGCTTTGCGTCGTCGGCCTTGAGGCCGCCGTACTGGTTCCGCCACCGGTAGTACGTCTGCTCGGACACCCCGAGCTCCCGGCACACCGCCGCGACGTCCTGACCATCGGCGAGCATCCTGTCGGCCTGCCCGAGCTTACGGACGACCTGCTCGGGGGTGTGACGCTTCCTGCTGTTCGTCATGATCTGACCAGTCTCCCTGCCCGCGACCGCGGGCAACAGGACGACTCTCATAACGACTGGACCTACGAAACGGGGTCAGCCCACCGTGTCGTCTGTCCCTGTACGGGTCCGCATCTACCTGGCAAGCGCCGTGGCGAGAATGTGCCTCGCCATTCTTGAGGGGATGCGGGCGCTTCGGACAGGGCTGCGTGGTCGCACGGAGTGTTCTTGACCCACGTCCACGCGGGTATACCCCTTTACACGCCCTGCCCTGTGGCTTCGTTCGCTTGGTGGCGGGGTTTTTGCAGCGCTCCGTGGCGGTCTTGTTGCCGCGATCACGCAGGACTGGCTGCAGGTAGGTGTCGCGGTCTGAACCGAGAGGGGTGCGCCCGGTCGGGGCCGTTTGGATCGCTGCCGCTACGTCAGAGTCCGAAGGCTCCGCCGCTGACGAGGATCACGATGCCGAGGCCGATGAGAACGATGGGGAAGAGGATGTTCTCCCAGCGTTCGAGCACTTCGGCGATCGGGGGGCGGGTGGCGACGAACTTTGCCAGGGCCACCAGGACCGCGACGAGCGCGAGGAAGACGATGCAGTAGGCGACTACTGCGAGAGGTTCCACGCTGAGGAAGACAGGGGTGTAGACGCCGATGTTGTCGCCGCCGTTGGCAAGGGTGACGCCTGCGACTGTCCACACGCCGACCTTCTTGCCGGCAACCTTGGCCTCGTCGTCATCGTCGTCATCGTCTCCGCGCCAGGCCTGCCATGCGGCCCAGAGGCCGAGGCCCAGAGGGATGAGGCCGAAGTACGGGATGGCTGCCGGGGGCAGGAATGCTCCGGCGCCGATGGTCACCAGGACCGCGGCACCGAGGATGCCGGCGAATCCGAGGTACTGGCCGGCCAGAATGCGGGCGGTAGTGCCGCGCTGGCCTGCCCCTCGCGCGAAGAAGAGGGAGAGCACGATGATGTCGTCGATGTTGGTCGCTGCGAACAGGCCCATCGCCTGCAAGACCGAGGTGAGGCTCATGCGCCCTCCCCAGCTGCGTCGCATCCGGGAAGCGAGCAGGCGGGATCGATGCACGGAGCACTCTCATCCACCGCGAGGGTGACCTCGACCAGAGCAGTCAGCGCCCGCGCCAGGTGTGCATCGGCGATCTCGTATCGGGTCTGGCGGCCCTCGGCCACGGCGACCGCGATCCCGCAGTCCCGCAAGCACGCCAGGTGGTTCGACACGTTCGACCGGGTCAGCCCCAAGTCTCGCGCTAGTTCGGCCGGGTACGCCGGCCGTTCCAGCAAGGTCATCAGGATCCGCGACCGGGTGGGGTCGGCCATCGCTCGGCCCAACCGGTTCATCACATCAACACGAGAGGCGATAGTCAGCATTCACTGAACTATACAGTATGAGCTGAACTTACAGTGTCGCCTCGTAAAGCTATACCCCAGCGGGGCGGCACAGAACGTCGTGCCGTCCCGCTGTTTGCTCATCGGCCGAGGGGGAGCTCGATCAGTTGCGGGCTGCTGCAGCAGGCGTCGCCGGCTGTGGCTGGGGCGTCGCAGCCGCCGCCGAGGTCGGTGGTGCATACGCCGGTCTCGGGTAGTTCGAGGTGGACTGCGTCGGCTGCTTTGCGGTCGCCGGCCAGGGCTGCTGCGATGGAGCGGACCTGTTCGTAGCCGGTGGCCATGAGGAAGGTGGGGGCGCGGCCGTAGCTCTTCATCCCCACGATGTAGAAGTTCGTCTCCGGGTGGGCGAGGACTCGCTCACCGTGAGGCTCGACGGATCCGCAGGAGTGGAACTCGGGATCGATCAGCGGCTCCAGCTGGGACGGTGCTTCGACGGCCGGGTCCAGGGCCAGGCGGAGTTCGGAGAGCATTCCGAGATCAGGGCGGAACCCGGTGGCGGGCACCAGCACATCGACGCTCACTTCTCGCTCCCCGTCCGGGGTCACAGCGTGGACGGTCAACGTGTCGTCGGCTCTGAAGCGAGTGATGGTGAAGGAGGTGAGGACCGCGATGCGTCCGGAGTCGACCAGCTGGCGCAGTCGCGAGCCGAGCGCTCCTCGGGCTGCGAGTTCGTCCTGGTCGCCGCCCCCGTAGACGCGGGTGAGGTCTGCGGTGCGAGCGGCCCAAATGATGGTGGTGTCGGCCTCCAGGTCCGCGAGGTCCAGCAGGGTATTGGCGGCTGAGTGGCCGGCACCGGTCACCATGACTCGCTTGCCGGCGAAGCGGTCACGGTCGCGGCCCTGCACGTCAGGCAGCGGCGCGGTGATGTGGCCCGCGGCGCGGGCCTGCTGCTCGCCGGGAGCAAGGAGCCCGGCCTGTCCGAGGGGGTTGGGCGTGGACCAGGTGCCGGAGGCGTCGATGACCGCGGAGGCGAGCACGTCTTCGCTGTGCCCGTCGGTGGTCTGGATCCGGACGAGGAAGGGGGTCTCCTCGCGGCGTGCGGTGCGGGTCTTGTCGATGCCGGCGCGGGAGACGGCGGTGACCCGCGCCCCGTAGCGGATCGACTCGGCGAGCTGGGGAAGCTGCGCGAGCGGTTCGAGGTAATGCTCGCGCAGTTCGTGACCGGTCGGGAGAACGTCGGCGTCGGGTGCGGTCCAGCCGGCAGCTTCGAGGAGACGCTGTGCGGCGGCGTCGAGGTTGTACTGCCACGGCGAGAAGAGCCGCGTGTGCCCCCACTCGGCGATCGCGGCTCCTGCCGCGGTCCCGGCCTCGAGGATCAGGAACGGCAGGCCGCGCTCAGCGAGGTGGGCGGCGGCGGCCAATCCGATGGGGCCGGCGCCGATGATGGCCACGGGATGCGAGGTCGTGGAGGTGGTGAGCATGGGATCTCCTTGATCGCGGAACGGGATCAGGTCGAGGGCTGGGTGAGGTCGGTCAGGAGCTTGCGGACGTGGATGTCGATGTCGTCGCGCACCAGGCGCATGCGCTCCATCCCTTCGATGCCCCGCTGGGAGGGTTCATCGGTGTACCAGGTCGTGACCGGCGCGGTCATGCCCTCGACGGGTTTGATGACGGCTTCGTCGCCGATGACGATCACGTGGTCGACGCTTCGCAACAGCTCGGGGGTGACCGGCTGCGGGACGGCGGAGGACATGTCTGCACCGACTTCGGCGATCGCTTCGGTGGACTGGGCGTTGAGGGCGGTGCCGGGGCGGGTGCCGGCGGAGTGGACCTCGATCGCGTCACCGGCGTGGTGGCGCATCAGGGCGGCGGCCATCTGGGACTTGCCGCCGTTCTTCACGCAGACGAACAGGACTGAAGGGCGCTTCGTGGTCATCGGGAGGAGATCCTTCTGTGGGGTCATCGGGTGGGGGCGGTGGTGTCGCCGGGGAACAGGCGCCGCCCCATAGCGAGGGCGACGTAGACGAGGGCGACGAGGACGGGGACTTCGATCAGCGGGCCGACGACGCCGGCGAGGGCCTGGCCGGAGGTGACGCCGAAGGTGCCGATGGCGACGGCGATGGCGAGCTCGAAGTTGTTGCCCGAGGCGGTGAAGGCGACGGTGGTGGACTTCGCGTAGTCGAGGCCGATCGCGCGGCCGAGCAGGAAGGACCCCAGGAACATGACGACGAAGTAAACCAGCAGCGGCAGGGCGATGCGGGCCACGTCTCCCGGTGCGGAGATGATCGCGTCGCCCTGGAGGGCGAACAGCAGCACGATGGTGAACAGCAGCCCGTATAGCGCCCACGGGCCGATCTTCGGGAGGAACCGTTCCTCATACCAGGTCCGACCCTTGGCTCGCTCACCGAGGATGCGGGTCAGGAACCCTGCGACCAGCGGGATCCCGAGGAAGATCAGCACGCTGAGGACGATCGCGCCGATCGAGAACTCGGCCGACGTGGTCGGCAGCCCCAGCCAGGACGGCAGCGCCTGGAGGTAGAACCAGCCCAGGGCACCGAAGGCGATCACCTGGAAGACGGAGTTGATCGCGACCAGCACCGCAGCTGCTTCTCGGTCACCGCAGGCGAGGTCGTTCCAGATGAGGACCATCGCGATGCAGCGTGCGAGCCCGACGATGATCAGGCCGGTGCGGTACTCCGGAAGGTCGGCCAGGAAGATCCAGGCCAGGGCGAACATGAGTGCCGGGCCGACGATCCAGTTCAGCACCAGCGAGGTCACCAGCAGGCGTCGGTCCGCGCCGATGCGCCGGGTCTCGTCGTAGCGGACCTTCGCCAGGACCGGGTACATCATCACCAACAGTCCGATCGCAATGGGCAGGGACACGGATCCGATCTTCACCGCCTCCAGCGCGGTGTTCAGGCCGGGGATGAACCGCCCCATCAGGAGACCCACTGCCATGGCGGCCAGGATCCACACCGGGAGCCAGCGATCGAGGAAGGACATCTCCTTCATCACGCGGGGCTGCTCCACATCCTTGGTGGTCGTACTCATGAGGGGGGCCGAACCTTCCATCGACGGATATCGATGCGAACGCTATGCTTCACATCGATGACTGTCAATGTAAGGTGGGGGCATGTCCACGACGACCTCGATCACAGCTGCCGGGCTCGAGACGATGAACGGCCCTGAGGGGTGCTGCACGCTCTCAGCGGGGCCCGTCGACAGCGTCGAGGCCGAGAGGATCGCGTCCTTGCTCAAGGCGCTTTCCGACCCGACCCGTCTCCGACTTCTGTCCCATGTCGCTGCTCAGGGCTGCAATTCGGTCTGCGCCTGTGATCTCACCGAGCCGTTGGGCATCAGCCAGCCGACCGTGAGTCACCACATGAAGAAGCTCGTCGACGCTGGCCTGCTCACGCGCGAGCAGAAGGGGCGCTGGGCGCACTACTCCGTCGTGCCGTCGGCCTTCGCCGAGCTCCGTTCCTTCCTCGACATCGCCTGAACCCCCACCGCCGACTTTGGAGATCCTCCTGACCGCACGGCCCAGTGTCCAGGTCGTCTGCGTCCACAACGCCGGTCGCTCGCAGTCCGGTTAGCTGTTGTGGGTCATGAGGTTCTTGCCACGAGGGGGCGTGTCAGATGGTCTGTGTAAGCCGTACCGAGAGGAACGGTAAGAATCATGACCATGATCGACGAGAAGAACCCAGGCGAGCCCTCGGGCCAGGACCTGGTCGAGCAGCTGAAAGCCTCAGGGCAGCTTGATGCCCTGTTCGCGCAGATCGACGCGGGCGGCGTCGAGCTCACCGGTGACGGCGGGTTCGTGCCCGCGCTGGTCAAGGCCGCGCTCGAGCGGGGCCTGCAGGCCGAGCTGACCAGCCATCTGGGCTACGAGAAGGGCTCGAGCGAGGCGCTGAAGCACGCCAACTCCCGCAACGGGACCACCCCGAAGACCGTGGAGTCCGAGGTCGGGCCGATCGAGCTGGACGTCCCGCGAGACCGGGGCGGGTCGTTCACCCCGCTTACACAGACAAGTTGACACGCCCCCACGAGGCGCCGGCTGAGATGAGACGAGTGGGCCTCTCCCGCAGGATGGAAGTTCCTCAACAACCCACCTGCCCGAAAAGACCCACTCATGACTCACGCTAACGCACCCCTGACCCCCACTGGCCGACTCAGGATGGTCCACCGCCACCTGCACGACGGGATCCCGCAGGCACACGTGGCCGCCGAGTTCCGGGTGAGCCGGCCCACGGTGGCCACCTGGGTCGCCCGCTACCGCGCCCAGGGAGAAGCCGGCCTTCAGGACCTGCCCAGCCGGCCGCACCGTTCACCTGCCCAGCTCGACCCGGTCCTGGTCGCCCAGATCCACGCCCTGCGGCGGGAGCGCAAGTGGTCCGCACGGCGCATCCATCACCACCTCGTCTCCGAGGGCCACCAGGTGTGTCTTCGCACCGTGGGACGGTGGCTGCACCGGGCCGGGATCTCCCGCCTACGGGACCTGACCCCAGCCGGAGAAGACCTCCGCCGGCAGCCGGCCCGGAGGATCACCGCGAGAGGGCCAGGGCACATGGTGCACCTGGACGTGAAGAAGATCGGGCGCATCCCTGACGGGGGCGGCTGGCGTGCGCACGGACGGGACTCCGAGAACGCGCGAGCAGCCAAGCGCGGGCCTGGCCGACGGGTCGGCTACACCTACCTGCACTCGGCGATCGACGGGTTCACCCGCCTGGCCTACACCGAAGCCTTGCCCGATGAGCGGGCAGCTACGACCGTGAGCTTCTTCTGCCGGGCGCGGGCGTTCTTCGCCGCCCACGGCATCACCGTGGACCGGGTGATCACGGACAACGGGAACAACTATCGGGCTGCGGACTTCACCGCGAAGGTGGTCTCGCTCGGGGGCCGGCACCACCGGATCCGCCCCTACACCCCGCGTCACAACGGGAAGGTCGAACGCTACAACCGGCTGATGGTCGATGAGGTCCTCTACGCCCGCCCGTACTCCTCAGAGCAAGCTCGGCGTGAGGCACTGGCGGTGTGGGTGAACCACTACAACTATCATCGGCCTCATACCTCCTGCGGAGACGCTCCACCGGCCTCGTTGGCCCCGGCCCGAGTCAACAACGTCATGACCTCTTACATCTAGGAGGACGTGCACCGTCGGGAGAAGAGATGTGTGAGCTGGCGAGCCAATTGGCGTGGATCTCGCCCGCCCCAAACGACCGATAAAGGCAGTGGCCCATCGCCGTCCTTAGCGGGGGCGCGTCTCTCGGCTGGGGTGGTCGCGGGCGTTTCTGCGTTCAGAGTGTGTCGTGCCCGTCCTCGCTCAGCTCGGCTGCCTTCATCCAGAGCCGATAGCTGCCGTATCCCGCCAGGAGTGCGAGGCCCCAGCCGATGAAGCGTGCGTTCCCGGTGGTCATCTCCATCGGGAACAGGGCATAGCGTCCCCAGAACCAGACGAGCAGCACCATGAGTAGCAGTCCGGCCAGGATGCGAAGGTACGTGGTCCGTCTCATGCGCTGAGCCTACCGACGCGGGAGTTGAGTCCCGCATAGTGGTGTAGCGCCCGGTGGTCGGGCACGTCGTTCCAGACGTGGACGCGGCCACCGTGTGATCCTTCGAGTCAACCTCTCACAGAATCCTCGAATGGAGTCATCACGATGACCGCTCCTCATATTGTCGACCCTGCCGGCCTGCTGGGCGAAGCCCTGTCCGAGGCCTCCCCGGACATGATGCGCCACCTGCTGCAGACGATGATCAACACCCTGCTCTGCGCTGACGCCGATGCGGTGGTCGGCGCCGAATGGGGCAAACCCTCCCGTGACCGCACGGCCCAGCGCAATGGGTACCGGCACCGGGACCTGGACACCCGGGTCGGCACCGTGGACGTGGCCATCCCGAAGCTGCGCTCGGGCACCTACTTCCCGGAATGGCTGCTCGAGCGGCGCAAGCGGGCCGAATCGGCGCTGATCACCGTGGTCGCAGACTGCTACCTGGCCGGTGTCTCTACCCGGCGGATGGACAAGCTGGTCAAGACCTTGGGCATCAATGCCCTGTCGAAGTCCCAGGTGTCCCGGATGGCCGCGGACCTCGATGAGCAGGTGGAGGCCTTCCGCCACCGGCCGCTCGGGGAGGCGGGACCGTTCACGTTCGTTGCCGCGGACGCGTTGACGATGAAGGTGCGTGAGGGCGGGCGTGTGGTCAACGCGGTGGTGCTCATCGCCACCGGGGTCAACGGCGACGGCCACCGCGAAGTGTTGGGCCTGCGGGTGGCCACCAGCGAGACCGGGGCGGCGTGGAACGAGTTCTTCGCCGACTTGGTCGCCCGGGGCCTGGCCGGGGTCCGGCTGGTCACCTCTGATGCCCACCCCGGGCTCAAGGACGCCATCGCCGCGAACCTGCCCGGTGCGGTGTGGCAACGCTGCCGCACCCACTACGCGGCGAACCTGATGGGCATCACCCCGAAGAGCATGTGGCCGGCGGTGAAGGCCATGCTCCACTCGGTCTACGACCCAGCCCGATGCCGCCAGCGTCAACGCCCAGTTCGACCGGCTGCTGGACTACGTGAGCGAGAAACTGCCGGTGGTGGCCGAGCACCTCGATGCTGCCCGGGCCGACATCCTGGCGTTCACCACATTCCCCAAGGACGTCTGGACCCAGATCTGGTCGAACAACCCGGCCGAGCGGCTCAACCGCGAGATCCGCCGCCGCACCGACGCGGCGGGCATCTTCCCCAACCGGGCGGCCATCGTACGACTGGTGGGCGCGGTGCTGGCCGAGCAGACAGACGAGTGGGCCGAGGGCCGTCGCTACCTCGGCCTGGAGGTCCTGGCCCGCTGCCGACTCACCACCGTCAGCAACACGGGAAGCGAGGTGAACCCCGACACCGCGCCCGCCCTCGAGTTCAGCGCCTGACAACCCCAACGAAGGAATCAGCCGCTACACCACTTCATGGGGCTTGACCGACGCGGGATTCCCGATTATGAGCATGTGCGTCCCGGGAGGCTCGCCGGCTGCGGGTGACGGTCCCGATCACACAGAGGATGAAGCCGAGCAGGAGAAGCCCCCATCCGAGCAGTCCCCGGGTCAAGTCCCTGGAAGTGGTGTAACCGTCTTCGAGGTTGTAGGGGGCTTGTACCTGTCAGGTCTGCAGGGTCGGCATCACCTCCGTGCTCATCACGGTCTCTTGCTCCGTGGTCAGGGGCTCACGGCACCGGGCGAGCAGTTCCAGGCCGAGATACCGGCGGCCTTCGGCCCATTCATCTGTCTGCTCGGCCAGCACGGCCCCGACCAGGCGCACCACGGCATCCCGGTTCGGGAAGATCCCTACCGCGTCCGTGCGGCGCCGGATCTCCCGGTTCAGCCGCTCGGCGGGGTTGTTCGACCAGATCTGGCACCACACGTCCCTCGGGAACGAGGTGAACGCGAGGATGTCCTGTCGAGCGGCGTCTAAGTGGGCGGCCACCGCGGGCAACCTGTCCTGCACGTAGTCCAACAGGCGCTCGAACTGGGCGTGCACGGCCGGCCCGTCGGGCTGGTCATACACGCTGTGGAGCATGGCCTTCACCGCCGGCCACATGCTCTTCGGGGTCACGGCCATCAGATTCGCCGCGTAATGGGTGCGGCAGCGTTGCCACACGGCCCCGGGCAGGTTCGCCGCCACTGCTTCCACGAGGCCGCGATGGGAGTCCGAGGTCACCAGTGCCACCCCGGCCAGCCCCCGGGCCACCAGGTCCGCGAAGAACTCGTTCCACCCCGCCCCGGACTCCGTGGTGGCCACCCTCAGCCCGAGGACCTCGCGGCGCCCGTCCGCGTTGACCCCGGTGGCGACCATGGCCACCGCGTTGACCACACGCCCGCCCTCACGCACCTTCATGGTCAGGGCGTCGGCGGCGAGGAACACGAACGGGCCGGCCTCGCCCAGAGGCCGGTGGCGGAAAAAGCCTCGATGTGCTCGTCCAACTCCTGTGCCATCCGGCTGACCTGGGACTTCGAGAGCGAGTCGATGCCCAGCTGCCGTACGAGCTTGTCCATGCGCCGGGTCGAGACCCCGGCCAGGTAGCAGTCCGCGACCACGGTGATCAGTGCGGACTCGGCCCGTTTGCGGCGCTCGAGCAGCCATTCGGGGAAGTACGTGCCGGCCCGGAGTTTGGGGATGGCCACATCGATCGTGCCGGCGCGGGTGTCCAGGGGTCGGTGGCGGTAGCCGTTGCGCTGCGCTGTCCGATGTTCGGAGGGCTTGCCGTACTCGGCGCCGCAGACCGCGTCCGCGTCGGCGGAGAGCAGGGCGTTGATCACGGTCTGCAGCAGGTGGCGCAACAGATCGGGAGAGGCCTCCCCGAGAGCTTCGCGCAGAAGGCGTTCAGGGTCGACAATGTGTGGAGCGGTCATCGTGGTGATGTCCTTTCGAGAGTGCTGTGGAAGGTTCACTCGAAGGCTCCCACGGTGACCGCGTCCGTGAAGGGGACGGTGTTGGCGACCGGGGAGGGTTACACCACTATCAGGGACTCAACTCAGTCCCCGCCATTCCAGACGCGTGAAGTTGAGGATGCTCAACCCGCACAGCTGGATGAGCGCGCCGATGATGCGCAGGCTGGGGTGGGAGGGGGGACGCTGGTCCATGAGCCGAGCGCAGCTTCCCTGCCGACAGGCCACCAGGGGCCCTGCGGGGCACGTCCAGGCAGGTATACCCCTTTACACGCCCCGCCCGCCCACGAGACCATCACGTCAGAGACGGTGTGAATCGCAGCGCTAAATGGCGTGGTTTTTGTAACGCTTTAAGGCCTGCTAATCAGGTGGGTGATCGGATCTGAGCTTTCCGCAGACGACAGGTTCTACGTCCGGCTGACGGCGGGTTTCATAGGCACCCCTGGCGCAACAAACGTTTTGTCGTGAAATCCTAGACCCCGCCCTAGAGGGCCTGTGGTTGAAGAGTCGGTCTTACGATGGACAATGGTCCAAACCAGCGACACCAGTGCGCACTGTTCGTGCTGTGGGCGGCGTCTGCCGTTGAGCAGGTTGCACGCGTTGGCGGATGGCGCGGCTTACGTCTGCCGGCGGTGCGGCTTATGGATTGCGGTCCGTCGTCGCTGAGTGATTCCGTTGAAACGTCTGGTTGTGGATGTGCCGATGATCAAAGGTAGCTACAGATGACTTCGGCATTGCACTGAGCGGGGTCGCCGGCCGCCGCGGTTCCGTGAAGGCCGGCAACGGTTTCTCTGAGCGCGGTGAGTTCGGCGATGTGCCTGTCCAGGTTCGTCAGGTGCTCGGCAAGCTGATCACGCACGTGGCCGCACGGCGCCGTGCCAGCATCCCGGATTTGGAGGATGTCGAGGATTTCGGCCAGAGTGAGGCCGGCAACTTGGCTGCGCCGGATGAATTCAAGCCTGACGATCGTGTCCTCTGGATAGTCGCGGTAGCCGTTGGTGGCTCGGTCGGCCTGCGGCAGGAGCCCTCGCTCCTCGTAAAACCTCAAGGCCTTGGTCGTCACGCCGGAGGCCGCCGCTACTTCACCGATACGCATGCTTCACCTCGTTCTCGAAAGACTCCGTAATCTTCCATTTTGCTGGAAGATCACGAAGGTGATGGGGGTCTTTGTGGTGTGCCAATTCCTTCGTGCTCCCGCCTGTACGTTTCTCGACCCGGTTAGGGGGTGAGGTCGAGTTGTTCGAGGGCGACCTGGTAGGCCTCGTGGTAGGTCGGGAATTGGGCGACCTGGTCCAGGAGCGTGTCGATCGGCAGTTGCGTGCGGATGGCGAGGGAGGCGTGGTGGATCCACTCTCCGGCCATGGGGCCGACGGCCCAGGCTCCGATGAGGATCTTCCGGTCGGCGTCGGCGAGTAGGCCGAGGTGCCCGCGGGAGTCCTGCTCGTAGGTCCAGGGTCGGGCGATGGCGTCGGCGAGGTCCAGTTCCGTGGCGATGGTGCGGATGCCCTGCTTCGTTGCCTGTTCCTGGGTTAGTCCGGCGCCGGCGATTTCGGGGTCGGTGAATACGACACGCGGTATGCCGTCGTAGGTGGCCGGGTGGGGTCGGCCGAGGATGGCGTCGGCGGCGATCCGGCCTTGGTACTTCGCGACGTGGGTGAAAGGCATGATGCCGGTGACGTCGCCGATGGCCCACGTGTTTTCGCCGGCGCGGCAGTGGTCGTCGATCTGGATTTCTCCGTGGTCGCCGAGGGTTACGCCAGCGTGTTCGAAGCCGAGTCCTTCGGTGCGTGGTGTGCGGCCGGTACCGAAGATCACGACGTCTGCTGCCACCTCACCGGCTGGATCGCCGTCGCGTGTCTGAAGCTCGATGATGCTGTCGGCTCCCTCGCGCCGCGCCTGGACGGCGGAGGTGGCCAGCCGGATGTCGATGCCGGCCTCCTGCAGGTACTGGTGGGCAAGTTCCCCCACCCGGGGCCCTTCGCGGTCCAGTAACCTCTCGCCGCAGTGGATCAGGGTGATGGCCACTCCGAAGCGGGCCAGGAACGTCGCGGTTTCCACGCCGACGGCGCTGCCGCCGATGATGACCGCCCGCTCGGGGAGCGTGCTGGTGGTGTAGGTTTCACGGTTCGTCCAGGCCGTGATCTGGTCGATGCCGTCCAACGGTGGGATCACGGCGTCGGAGCCGGTGGCGATAATGATGTGCTCGGCTGTGATCTCGCGGTCTCCAGCCTGGATCCGGCCCGGTCCGGTAATCCGAGCTTCGTCCTTGATCACCACGGCGCCCTCTTTGATGTACCCGTCGACCTGTGCCTGGTCATCGAGGTTCCGGATCATGTAGTCCCGGTACTTTGCAGTGGCAGCCCAGTCCAGTTCGGCGCCGGAGACACCGGCGGCCCGTTGAACTTCCGTGCGCGCTTCCGGCGGCCGCAGGACGGTCTTGGAAGGGATACACGCCCAGTAGGCGCATTCCCCGCCGATTAGTTCCCGCTCGAAGACCACGACGTTCTTCCCGGCTTTCAGAAGCCGGTCGGCCGCGACCTCCCCGCCTGGGCCCAGACCGAGGACGGCAACATCGAAATGTTCACTCATGAGAATTTCTCCTTCAGATTCAGCGGATCTTTCCCGGCTCTTTCCGGTCCTTCGTCAACATCTCGCACCGGCCCCGGCCCGCCTCCTGCACCGGTACTGAACCCGTGCAAGCCCTCCAGTTGCCAGTGGTGGTCCGGCGGGTAGTGGTGGGTGGTCGGTTGGTTCAGCAGGCGCAGCTTTGGACGCCGTTGCTTACCTGGTCGGTGGCGGGTCCTGGTGTGTGGGTGAGCATCTTCTCAGCCATGGAGGATCCGAGTTCGTAGGCCTCTTTGACAGGCATGATGGTGCCGCCGGGGTGGGTTTCGAGCCAGGGCGCTGCGTCGTCGGGTGAGGCGAAGAAGTGGACCTGGTTGCAGAACGATGAGCGGACGGAGCTGATGTCCTCCGGGTTCACCAGGGACACCACGGCGGTGGCCGGCTCCACGCTGGTGACACCCATCGCTGTGACAGCCACCCGTACCGGGGTGCCTGTGGCCTGATGTGAGGATTCGATACGCGCGGATGCGCCCAGCAGGGTCGGGAAGATCAGGGTGTCCAGCGCGCACCAGGTGTAGAGTTGCTCACCGTTTACCTCGAACCGGTGCTGCGTGGGGCGCTGCGTCAGGCCCTGCCCGATGATCCGCCCGGACCCGTCGTACTCCGTGTCGCCCATCGCCTTGAGGGCAGTGCGGACTTCCTCCCCGGCACGGCCGGTCGCCGCGGCGAGGTCGCTCACGTCGACCGGGTCGCCCAGGGCGAGGAGTTTCAGTAGGGGCATCCACAGCCAGGGCTCCATCCCCGTCTCGTTGGACGCAAGCCGGTCAGTGACCTCGCTGATGTTGTTCATCGCGGTCGTTCCTTTCAAGGCATGGTGTGTCAGTGTTCGGCGATCGGTGGTTCAGGTGTTCAGGCGGCGCAGCAGGAAAGTTTGGAGACATCCGTCTTGAAGGACTGGGCAACGATCTTGATGCCCTCGGCCATGGTCAGGTACGGGCTCCAGAGGTTCGCGACCTGATCGACGGTCATCCCGGCCTGCAGGATGTACACGCCTGTTGCAGCGAGGTCGCCGGCTTCCTTCGCGACGGCGGTGATACCGACGATCCTGCCGGTGTCGGCGTCTGCGACCATCTTGATGAATCCGCGGGTGTCCCGGTTCACCACGGCGCGGGGTATGTATTCCAGCGGTACAACCCGGCATTCGCACCTGATCCCGGCGTCTCTTGCCTGCTTGTCGGTCATGCCGACAACCGCGAGGTTAGGGCTGGTGAACGTGACGCGGGGCAGGTGGCTGTAGTCCACGGCGCGGCCGGCGTCGCTGAAGGCGTTGTCGACCATCAGGGTGCCGTGGGATGCGGCGACGTACACGTATTCGGGGTGCCCGGTCACGTCCCCCGCAGCCCAAACGCGTGGGTTAGAGCTCACCAGGGTGTCCTCGACGACGACTTCCCCCTTGTCCCCGGTCTTCACGCTCACCCCGGCCAGGTTTAGCCCGTCGGTGACCGGGCGCCGACCCGTGGCGACGAGGACCTTGGAGGCCCGGAGGGTTTCGCGCCCGCCGGCGATGTCGGCCTGGGCGGCAATGCCGCCGTCCGTGTCCTGGGTGATGGAGGAGACGGTGGAGCGGCGGATGACCCGGATGCCCTCGTTGGCGAAGACGCTCATCAATGCCCTGGATGCTTCGGGTTCCTCACCCGATGCCAGGCGAGAGCGCACCAGCATGGTGACCTTCGAGCCGAGGCGGGCGAAGAGTTGGGCCTGTTCCAGGGCGACGTACCCGCCGCCGATGACCAGCAAGGACTCGGGTACCTCGTCGAGTTCCATGGCCGTGGTCGATGTCAGGTAATCGACCGTGTCCAGACCATTGATCGGTGCGGCCCACGGGGTGGAGCCGGTCGCGACCAGATAGTGGGCGGCCGTGATCGTCTCCCTGGTCCCGTCCTGCGCGGTGACCTCCAGCGCAGGGTCCGCGGCGGTGCCGGTGAATACAGCATTGCCGTGGCGCAGCTCCCACCCGTAGTCCGCGACGAGGTCCACGTACTTATCGGAGCGCACGTTCTCCACCAAGGCGCGCTTTCCCGCGATGAGTGCTTCCATGTCCACGGGTCCCGCGGTGGCGGTGAGGCCGGGGAACCTGCCGGCGTCCTGGGCGGTGTGGCGTGCCTCGGCTGCGGCGAGCAGAGCCTTGGAGGGGATGCATCCGGTGTTCACGCAGGTCCCGCCCACGGTCCCGCGTTCGATCATGACGACCCGTTTGTCGAGGTTCGTTGCCCTGATCGCGGCAGCGAACGCGCCACCACCGGAACCGATGATCGCCAGATCGAAATGCGGTACTGCCTCGTTCATGCGAATCTCCCTACACTGCCATCGGGCACCGGTTCATTGCGTGACGGCAGAAGCTGATGGCTGGTTTTCCAGTGGTTGATCTTCAGTCTGCACCTTCCCCTACGGGGGAAGGTCAAGGGTTCTCTGAACGGACGACGGGCTGGGGGCCCTCGAGGTGGTCGAGGCCGGTCCAGGCGATGTCTTCAAGCGGCCCGTAGGCGGGCGAGGTCGTTCCGGCGCGGCAGGCGTACTCCCACTCGGCCTCGGTGGGCAATCGGTACCCGTCAGCGCTCGTGTTCCAGGTAACGGAGCGTCCGTCCCCAGCACGCGTGTAGGCCGGCTGCAGCTCTTCGGCATTGGATAGCTCGTTGCAGAGGTTGATGGTCTCGAACCATGTCAGAGGCGTGAGCGGGCGTCCGGTGCTCCGGTCATGGAGGGGGTGCACTGCCATCTCGAAGGGCTCCAGTTCCACATCCCGTGTGGTCCCGCGGCGGGCGTCGCGCAGGGTGATTTTTCCCGAAGACAGGGTGGCCATGGAGGGCTGGTTCATGGTGTCAGCGTCGCACACGGGCTGACTGGAGAACTATGACCCCTAGTCGATCAAGGTTCAAATGTCAATACCTAAGTGACTCATGGTCGCATGAAACATATTTGCGCGTTTGTGAAATCTTCGCTGCATCTCGACAGCACCATCGCCCGGAAGCGCACCCCGGCCGCCCACACCTCCGCCCCTGCAGTAGACTCCTGAACACTGTTCAACTCGTCGGGCACTCGCCATGCGCCCAGCGCCTCGGCTGAGCGCCCCCTCGCACTCGCTTCCGCACCAGGAGTCCCTCCATGAGCACTTCCGTGCCCTCGTCCCACGACGGCCACGTCCGCCCCGCGGCCACCACGACGGCGGACCGCCCCACCGACGCCGGCCGCCCCCGTCGCGGTTCCGCCGGCGGCAGCCTTGCACGCATCGCCGTCATGACCGCGCTGATGGCCGTCCTCGGTCTGGTGCCGCCGATCGCCGTCGCCGGTGTGCCCGCCCCGATCGTGCTGCAGAACATCGCCGTGATCCTGGCCGGTGTGATCCTCGGCCCGTGGCGCGGGGCCGCCTCGATGGCGCTGTTCGCCGGCCTCGTGGCGCTCGGCCTGCCGCTGCTCAGCGGCGGCCGCGGCGGCCTGGGCGTGTTCGCCGGCCCGACGGCCGGCTTCATCCTCGGCTGGATCCCGTCCGCGCTGATCGTCGGCCTGATCTTCTGGGCCCTCACCTCCCGGGCACGTCCCGGCCTCGACGCCGGACGGGTCGCGCTCGGTGCGGCCGTCGCCGGACTGATCGGCGGCGTCGTGATGGTCTACTTCTTCGGCGTGCTCGGCTTCGTCGGGATCGCCGGGATGGAGTTCGGCGCCGCCGTCCTCTCCATGGCCCCGTTCGTGCCCGGTGACCTGATCAAGCTCGTCGTGTCCGTCATCCTCATCGTCGGCCTGTGGAAGGCCTACCCCCGCGCCTTCCGATGAGCCCGGACCGTTCCGTCACCCTCACGGGCGTCCGCGTCGAGGCCGACGGCCCCGAGGGCGCCGTCGTGCTCCTCGACGGTGTGGACCTTACCCTCGCCGCCCCACGCGTGGCGGTGATCGGGGAGAACGGCTCCGGCAAGTCCACGCTGGCCCGCGCGATCGCCGGGCTGGCCGACGTCGTCGCCGGGGAGGTGACCGTGCACGGGGTGGACGCCGTCCGGGACGTGAAGGCGCTGCGCCGCACCGTCGGCTTCGTGTTCGCGAACCCGGCCGCGCAGATGGTCATGCCCACCGTCCGGGAGGACGTGGAGCTGACCGTGAAGTCGCTCAGGGACGACGCCGGCCGCCGCCTGACCAAGGACGACGTCGCCGCGCGCGTGGCCGCGGCGCTTCAGGAGCACCGGCTCACCGCGCTCGCGGACCGGGCGTGCCTGTCCCTGTCCTCGGGACAGGCGCAGCGGCTGGCGATGTGCTCGGTGATGACCGCCGGGCCGTCCCTGGTGATCGCCGACGAGCCGACCTCCCTGCTGGACGGCCGGCACCGGCGGATCGTGGCCGACCGGCTGCTGGCCGCCGACCCCTCGGCCCCGGACGGGTTCCAGCTGCTGCTGGTGACCCACGACCTCGAGCTGGCCCGTGCGTGCGACGAGGCCGTGTGGATCCACAGCGGCCGTGTGGAGCGGACCGGCCCGGCCGAGGAGGTGGTCGAGGCGTACGAGCGCTTCCTGGACCACGCCGTGGCGGCGGAGCTGCGCTGATGCTCTCCCTGTACATCCACGGCGACTCGCCCCTGCACCACGCCCGCGCCGGCCTCAAGACGGGCCTGTTCGCGGTGTGGGTGCTGGCCCTGACCCTGCTGCCGCTGTCCCGGTGGACGGCGGGCGCCGCCGTCGTGGGTGCCGTGACCGCGTATCTCGTGGGCTTCGGGCTGCGGCGCGGGGCGGCGATGATCGCCTCCGACCTGCACGCTCTGTGGCTGTTCTACGTGGTCCTGTTCGCGGCGCAGTGGATCTTCACCGACGCGTTCGCCGCCGGGCTCATGGTGGCGCGCGTGCTCGGGCTCGTGCTCACCGCGCAGGTGTTGACGCGCACCACCCGGATCGCGGACATGGCCGGGGTGGCCGAGGCGATGCTGCGGCCGGTCGAGCGGATCCCGTGGGCGGGGCCACGCCTGGCGCGGGCGGGGTTCCGCGCCGACCGCGTGGGCCTGGCGATGGGCCTGGTGCTCTCCTCGATCGGCCACCTGCGCGCCCTGGCCGAGCAGATCCGGCATGCGCAGGCCGCCCGCGGGGTGCGGATGGCGCCGTGGGCCTGGGCGCTGCCGCTGCTGGTGCTCAGCTTCAAGCACGCCGACGACGTCGGGGACGCCCTGGCCGCCCGCGGCATCGACTAGAGCCGCCCGGCCTCCCGCGTGGGGTGGCGGCCGGTTCAGAGGGGGTTGTCCAGGGGCAGACGGTCGCGGTCGTAGGTGATCTCGGTGAAGCCGTGGGGCACGGGCTTGCCGTCCTCACCCAGGGACACGAACACGATCTTGTCGATGGTCAGGATCATCTCGCCGGTCACGATGTTCCGCACCTTCGCCCGCATGGTCAGGGACGTGCGCCCGAACTCGGTGGCGCGCAGGCCCATCTCGATCATGTCGCCCTGCTTCGCCGAGGCCAGGAAGTTGATCTCCGAGATCAGCTTCGTCACGCACCGCGGATTGCCCAGCTGCAGGGTCGCGTAGATGGCCGCCTCCTCGTCGACCCAGCGCAGCAGCGAGCCGCCGAAGAGGGTGTTGTTCGCGTTGAGGTCCTCCGGCTTGACCCACTTGCGGGTGCGGAAGTTGACGTCGTTGTGGGCGGCGCGGTCGGCCGAACGGGTGAAGAGCGTGGAGTCCATGGCTCCACGGTAGAGCGACGGCGACGCCGGCACGAGGGAGGGCGCCCGATGCGCAGACGTGCTCGACCGGGCCGTAGGGTCGCCGGGAGGGATCCGCAACGGACCACACAGGAAGGACCCGACCGATGACCATCCGCCCCCACTCCGACCCCGCCACACCCGACGCCACCTGGCGCGATGTGCCGGTGGTCGGCTTCACGGTCGCCGCCGGCATCGCCGTCCTGTTCTGCCTGGTCTGGCTGCTCCGGGATGGGCTCACCACCGACTACACGTGGGGGCTGCTGCTGGCCCCGGTGCTCATGGGTGTGGCCGGGGTGGCGGTGATGGTCCTCTGGGAGCGGCTCCTCGCCCGCGTCCCGCGGCTGGCCGCCACGCTGGTCGCCGCCGTCACCCTCCTGGCCTTCGGGCTGGTGCTCGCCTGGTGGCTCGTCGAGGTGAACGCACAGACGCACCTGTTCACCGGGAGCACGTTCTGGCTGCTCGCCGTCGCCCCGGTCTGCGCGGGCCTCGCCTGGCTCGCACACCGGCTGCTCCCGGCGGCCCGCCGGCCCGTGGGGGAGCCCCCCGCCGCCCTCGACGACGACGCCTGGGCCCGCCGCCCCGCCGGCGGGCCTGGGCGGTCACCGTGCTCGTGCTGCTCATCCTGGCCACCCGTCTCCCGGGCGTGGTGGCCGGGGAGCGGCTCAGCGTGTGGGACGTCGCGTACCTGCTGCTCGCCGTCGTCGTGCTGGTGTCGGAGTGGCGCGACTACCGGGCCGCCGTGCGTCGCGCCCGCCGCTGAGGGGGTCTCAGGCCCCCGCGGCGGCCAGCATCCTCGCCACGTGGCGGCGGTGCACCTGGTGGATCAGCTCGATCAGCCCGCACCCGACGGCCGCGATCACCAGCGCGGCCACGAGCACGTCCGTGGGCGGGACCTCCATCTGGTGGTACCAGCGGGAGACCGGCACCAGCACGACGGCGGCCAGCACCGCGTACATCGCCAGGATGAGGACCACCACGCGCGCGCTCAGCGGGCGGGACATCACGCTGAGCACCCACAGGCCCACCAGGGTCAGGGTGATCATGAACGCGGCCTGCTGGCGGGCCAGGTCGACGTCGCCGGCGGTGAGGCGCACGTACGTCTGCAAGGCCACCATGGACAGCAGGATCACCGCGCCGGAGGGGATCGCGAACCGCAGCGCCCGCCCCAGGAAGCCGGGCACGTAGCGGCGCGGGTTCGGCAGCAGGGCGAGGAAGAACGTGGGCGCGCCGATCATGATGAAGTCCACCGTGGACGCCTGCCGCGGCAGCAGCGGGAACTGCCACGCGAACAGGGAGAACACCACGCCGAACAGCAGCGCGTACGTCGTCTTCGTCAGGTAGATGTGGGCGAGCCGCTCCATGTTCGCGATCACCTGGCGGCCCTCGCCGAGCACGCGCGGCAGGCGGTCGAAGCGCCCGTCCAGCAGCACCATCCGGGACACCGCCTTGGTGGCCGGGGCCGCGTTGCCCATGGCGATGCCCAGGTCCGCGGTCTTCAGGGCCAGGGCGTCGTTCACGCCGTCGCCGGTCATGGCCACCACGTGCCCGCGGGACTGCAGCGCCTGGACCATCGCCTTCTTCTGGTCCGGGCTGACGCGGCCGAACACGCTGTGCTCCTCCATCACGTCCGCGAGGGCGTCGGGATCGTCCGGCAGGGTGCGCCCGTCGTAGGCCTGGCCCGCCACCTCGAGGCCCACCTCGCGGGCCACCGCGGCCACGGTGCGCGGGCTGTCCCCGGAGATCACCACGGCCCGCACGCCCTGCGCGTGGAAGTAGCCGAGGGTCTCGGCGGCGTCCGGGCGCACGTTCTCGCGGAACGTCACGACGGCGACCGGGACGCCTCCGGCGGGCAACGCATCCCCGATCAGGGGCTCGTCCGTGCGGGCCAGCAGCAGCACGCGGCGGCCGGCGTCCGCGTCGGCGTGGACCTGGGCGCGGACGGCCTCGGCGGCGTCGGGGCCCAGGAGCCGCTCGTCCACGAGGGCCTCGGGCGCACCGAGCAGCCACGTGCCGGCCGCGGCCCCGGCCTCCGGGCCGAACGCGACCGCCGACCACCGGCGCGCGGAGGAGAACGCCACCTGGGCCGCGGGGTCCACCGCCGGGACGGCCGTGAAGGGCTCGCGCAGGGCCGCCGCGGTGGGGTTCACGTCCGGGTCCGCGCCGAACCAGGCGAGCACGGCCCGAGCCCCGTCGCCGACCTCGGCCGGGGCGCCGTCGTCGTGGGCGTCCGGGGACGCGTCCGCCGAGGCGGGCGCGGCGAGCCGGTCGAACCGGACGCCGCCCTCGGTGAGGGTGCCGGTCTTGTCCAGGCAGACGGTGTCCACGCGGGCCAAGACCTCCACGGCGGGCTGCTCCTGGATGAGGACCTCCTGCTGGGCCAGCTTGAGCGCGGAGACGGCGAACGCGATGGTCGTCATGAGCGCCAGGCCCTGCGGGATCATGCTGGTCACCGCCGCCACGGACGCGATCAGCGCGGGCTCCAGGGCGGCCTCGCGCGGCTGGGAGAGGGCGAGGGACCAGCCGCCGACCGCCGTCATCTGGCCGTGCACGATGACCGCGATGATCGGCACCAGGGCGATCGTCAGCCAGCGGGCCACCTTCTCCAGGGCGCCGCGCAGCTCCGAGTGGATGGCGGAGTAGCGGCGGGCCTCGGCGCTCAGCCGGGCCGCGTGCGAGGCCGAGCCCACCGCCGTCGCGCGCACCAGGCCCGCGCCGGCCACGACGGCCGAGCCCGAGAGCACGGCGTCCCCGGGGGTCTTGGGCACGGGGTCGTTCTCGCCGGTGAGCAGCGCCTCGTCCATGTCCAGGCCGTCCGAGACGAGGACCTCGCCGTCCACGGGCACCTGGTCGCCGCGGCGCAGCACCACGACGTCGTCCCGCACGATCTGCGCCATCGGCAGGGGCACGCGCGCCCCGTCCCGGATGACGAGGACGTCGTCCTGGTGCAGCAGCGCGATCCGGTCCAGCTTCCGCTTGGCCGAGTACTCCTGGACCACGCCGATCACCACGTTGGCCACGGCCGCCAGCGAGAACAGCAGGTCCAGCCAGCGGCCCATCAGGATCACGACGACGGCGCACAGCGCGATCGCCAGGTTGAACAGCGTGAACACGTGCACGCGCAGGATCTGCCCCAGCGAGCGGGACGTGTCCCGCGACTGGACGTTGACCAGGCCCGCGGCCTCCCGCTCGGCGACCTCGGAGGCGGTGAGCCCGGTGATCCCCTCCACCCCGGTGAACCCCAGGCCCGTCCCGCTCTCGGGGGCGGACGGGTGCGCGGACGCAGGGGAGGGGGAGGCCATGGCACAGAATCTACCCAGCCGGCGCGGGGCCGGGCATCCGACGAGGGGATGAACCCGGGTGCGACCGCAGGCGGGACTGCGGGTGGGGCGGGCTCACTCGCCGGTCTGGCCGTCGATCCCCTCGCGCAGCAGGTCGGCGTGGCCGGCGTGGCGGCCGTACTCCTCGATCATGTGGGTGAGGATCCACCGCAGCGAGACCGGGTCCCGCCCCTCCCGGATCCGGTGGGCGCGGGCCAGGGCCGCGGCGCCGTCGTCGCCGTCCGCCGCGAGCAGGTCCACCACGATCTGCCGGGACCGCTCCACCTGGCCCTGCCAGAGGGCGCGCAGGTCCGCCGCGGAGTCCTGCGCCGCGCTGTGCCAGTCCCAGTCGGGGTCGGCGTCGAAGTCCGCTCCCACCCAGGGCGCCGAGGTGGGCTCGCCGAGGGCGACGGCCTCGAACCACCAGAACTCGACGAACGCGAGGTGCTTGAGCAGGCCGCCGAGCGTCATCGCGGACGGGTGCCCCGGCAGCCGGCGGTGCAGCGCCGCCGTGTCCAGGTCCGCCGTCTTCCACTCGATCGTGGCGCGCAGGAAGTCGAGGAAGCCCAGCAGGGTGGCAGCCTCGCCCGCGGCGAAGGGCGGCTCGGGGCGGCCCTGGTCGTCGTAGAACACGGTGGTCATGGCGGCCAGGCTACGCCCCACCCGCGTTGTCGTTCGGGAAACGGCGCGTGCGGGGGCGGGTGAGCTGGCGGACCTGGAACGCGTGCGGTCGCTCCGAGCCTGAAAAGTGCGCTCATACCGACCGCAGGCGTTCCCGGAAGGGGCGGGCCGGCGTCGTGGCCACCCAGGAGGACCCGGAGGAGCTCGTCGGGGTCAGCGAGGACTGGGCGGCGCAGGCGTACGCGGACGCCGCCGCGGTGGGCGGCGATCCTGCTCACCGCGGCGGATCCACCACGAGCCGCACCCGCGGGCTCGCCTGTTCGGCGGCGCCCTCCTGGGTCTCGGCGATCCGGCGCCAGATGCGGTCCGCCGACGGGTCGACCATCAGGTGCCCCATCTGCCGGATGACGGTGCCGAACACGGACGTCGGCATGCTGCGCCGCGGGGCGAAGCCGGACCGGCGCAGGCGCTCGGTCTGTTCCGTGGTCAGGTCCACGAGGCGCTCCAGCAGGGACTCGGTCTCCCCGCCGGCCTCCAGCAGCGAGCGGCGCACGTAGGCCCCCACCACCGGGTGGTCGGCCAGCAGGTCCGCGAACGCCGCGTCGCGGGCCGCGGACACCTCCTGTGGGGTGCCCACGAGCGGGACCTCGTCGAGGGTCGCGGCGATCAGGCGCAGCACGTCGTCGTCGACGGCGCGGGTCAGCCCCGCCTTGCTGCCGAAGTGGTGCCGCACCAGCCCGGGGGCGACGCCGGCCCGTTGCGCTATCTCGCGGACGCTGGCCATCTCGACCCCCCGCTCGGCATACAGCTCGAGGGCCGCCAGGCGCAGGCGCGCGGGGGAGGAGAGATCGTCCTGATCGAAGGGCAGGGGGGTGTTCATCGGGTCCTCGGGGCTGGGTCGGCGGATGGGATGGCCCGTGGTCGGGAGATGAGGATGCGGGGGCTCGCTGAACCCTACGGCAGGGATCGAAACGCCCCCCGCACCCTTCTTGCACGCTAGTGCAACATCGTGCTTGAGTGTGCAACATCAGCTCAGTGAGGCATGTCACAGACGACTGCCGCCCGCCTCCGCGACCACCACACCTCCCAGGGGGACCCATGCAGACCACCGACACCGTCCTCGGCACCCCGTCCACCATGGGCGACGACGAGCAGCTCACCACCACTCGCCTCCTGCGGGACGCCGCCCGGACCTTCGGGGATCAGCAGATCATCCACACCCGCGGCGGCGGCTCCCGGTGGCAGACCACCACCTACGCGGCCGTGTGGGAGCGGGTGCGCCGCATCGCCGCGGCCCTGCGCGCCGAGGGCGTCGGGCCGGGGGACCGGGTCGGCCTGCTGCTGTGGAACGACGTCCGCCACCTCGAGTCCTACTTCTCCGTCCCGCTGCTGGGCGCGACCATGGTGCAGCTCAACCTGCGCCTGGCGCCCACGGACCTGGCCTACGTGATCACCCACGCGCAGGTGGGGACGATCGTCGTGGACGAGACCCTCCTGGAGCTCGCCGCCGCGCTCGAACCGCACCTGCCCGACGGCGTCCGCTGGATCGTGGCCGGCGACGGTGAGCTCCCCGCCGACTGGGCCGGTCGCGACGACGTCCTCTCCTACGAGGCCCTCCTCGACGGGCACGAGCCGCTCGAGACAGGGGGCCTGCCGAACGTGAGCGAGCGCTCCGCCTCCGGCGCCTGCTACACCACGGGCACCACCGGCCGCCCCAAGGGCGTCTTCTACTCGCACCGTGCCACCTGGCTGCACGCGCACGCCGTGGTGTCCACCCTGGGCATGACCATGGCGGACACCGCCCTGCTGCTGACCCCCATGTTCCACGCGCAGTGCTGGGGCCTGCCGTTCGCCGCCGTCGCCGTGGGCGCGCGCCTGGTGCTGCCGGGCCGGTTCAACCTCACGGACACCCCGTGGCTGACCTCCACCCTCGTGGACCACGGCGTCACCGTGGCCCCGGCAGCCCCCGCGATCCTCATGCCGATGCTCCACCACCTCCGCACCCTCGAGACGCCCCCACGGATGGACGGCGTGCGCCTGCTGTGCGGCGCGACGGAGCCCCCCGTGGCCATGATGCGCGGCTTCGACGAGCTCACCGGCGCGGAGGTCATCCACGCCTACGGCGCCACGGAGACCTCGCCCATCGTCTCCCTCAACCGCATGAAGCCGAGCCTCATGGACACCCTCTCCGAGGATGAGCGGTGGAACCTCAAGCGGTTCCAGGGCCTCGTCGTCGTCGGGGTGGACGTGAAGATCACCGACCCCCTGGGCGAGCTGCTGCCGCCCGGCGAGGAGAACGTGGGCGAGATCCGCCTGCGCGGGCCCTGGGTGACCACCTCCTACGCAGACAACGCCGAGGCCACCGAGGCCGGCTTCGACGACGAGGGCTACTGGCGCTCCGGGGACCTGGGCTACCTCTCCCCGGAGGGCTACCTCAAGGTCACCGACCGCCTGAAGGACGTGGTCAAGTCCGGTGGCGAGTGGATCTCCTCGATCGACCTGGAGAACCACATCATGACCGTCCCCGGGGTCCGCGACGCCGCCGTGATCGGTGTCCCCCACCCCCAGTGGGAGGAGCGCCCCCTGGCCCTCGTGGTGCGGGACGAGGACTCCGACGTCGACCAGGACGCCGTCCTCGCCGCACTCGCCGAGCGCTTCGCCACCTGGCAGCTGCCCGACGAGGTCCGCTTCGTGACGGAGATCGATCGGACCGGCGTCGGGAAGGTCAACAAGCGCAAGCTGCGCGCCGACTACGCCGACGCCCTCACCTCCGGCCGCTGACCGGCCCGCCCCCTCCCCAGACCCACCCCGACCCCAGGAGACCCCGTGACCCAGGACGCCTTCCTCTACGACGCCCTCCGCACACCGCGCGGTGCCGGCAAGCCCTCCGGCTCCCTCCACGAGGTCAAGCCGATCGACCTCGTCGTCGGCCTGACCCACGCCCTGCGCGACCGCCATGAGGGGCTCGACCCCGCCGACATCGAGGACATGATCCTCGGCTGCGTCAGCCCGGTGGGCGACCAGGGCGCGGTCCTGCCCCGGGTGGCCGCCCTCAAGGCGGGCCTGCCGCAGACCGTGGCCGGCGTGCAGCTGAACCGGTTCTGCGCCTCCGGGCTCGAGGCCATGAACCAGGCCGCCGCCCGCATCCGCTCCGGCTGGGAGTCTCTGCTCGTGGCCGGCGGCGTGGAGTCCATGTCCCGCGTGCCCATGGGCTCCGACGGCGGCGCGTGGGCCATGGACCCGGCCACCTCCCTGGCCACCGACTTCGTCCCGCAGGGCGTCTCCGCGGACCTGATCGCCACCCGTGAGGGATTCAGCCGCGCAGAGCTGGACCGCTTCGCCGCGCAGAGCCACCGCCGTGCTGCGGCGGCGTGGCAGGAGGGCCGGTTCGCCCGCTCCGTGGTCCCGGTGACGGACATGAACGGGATGACCGTGCTGGACCGGGACGAGACCATCCGCCCCGACTCGTCCGTGGAGACCCTGGCCACGCTCAAGCCCTCCTTCGAGGCGCTGGGCCGGGAGGCGGGCTTCGACGCCGTGGCGCTGGAGAAGTACAGCTCGCTGGCGGGGATCGAGCACCTGCACCACCCCGGCAACTCCTCGGGCATCGTCGACGGCGCCGCGCTGACGCTGATCGGCTCCGAGGAGGCCGGCCGGCGGGCCGGGATGAGTCCGCGGGCCCGGATCGTCTCCGCCGCCGTCGTCGGCTCCGAGCCCACCATCATGCTCACCGGCCCCACCCCGGCGTGCCGCAAGGCCCTCGAGGTGGCCGGCATGACCGCCGCGGACATCGACCTCGTGGAGATCAACGAGGCGTTCGCGGCCGTGCCGCTGCTGCTGATGAAGGAGATGGGCTGGACCGAGGAGCAGACCAACGTCAACGGCGGCGCGATCGCCATGGGCCACCCCCTGGGGGCCACCGGCGCCATGATCCTCGGCACCCTCGTGGACGAACTCGAGCGGCGCGACCTGCGGACCGGCATCGCCACGCTCTGCATCGGCGCCGGCATGGGCGTCGCCACGATCGTCGAGCGCGTCTGAGCGCCCCACCCACCCGACCGACCAGCACGGCAGGAAGAGCACCGGCATGAGTGAGCACATGATCACCTGGGACCAGGACGCCGACGGCGTCGTCACGCTGACCATGGACGACCCGCAGGCGCGGGTCAACACGATGAACGAGCGGTACCAGGACGCGATGGACGCCGTCGTGGACCGCCTGGAGGCGGAGCGGGACACGGTGACCGGCGTCGTCCTGACCAGCGCGAAGAAGACCTTCTTCGCCGGCGGCGACCTGGACTCCCTGGCCCAGGCCGGCCCCGAGGACGTGGAGTCCGTGTTCGCGCTGACGCAGCGGGTCAAGGGCCAGCTGCGCCGCCTCGAGACCCTCGGCCGCCCCGTGGTCGCCGCGATCAACGGCACGGCGCTCGGCGGCGGCCTGGAGATCGCCCTGGCCTGCCACCGGCGCATCGCCGTGGACGACCCGGGGCTGAAGGTCGGCCTCCCGGAGGTCACCCTGGGCCTGCTGCCCGGAGGCGGCGGCATCACCCGCCTGGTGCGCATGGTGGGCGTGGAGCGCGCCCTGATGGAGTGGCTGCTGCAGGGCACCGCCCGCGACGCCCGGGCCGCGATGGAGAAGGGGATCATCGACGAGGTCGTGACCGACCCCGCGGACCTGGTGCCCGCCGCCAAGCGCTGGATCCTGGAGCACCGCGACGACGCCGACGCCGCCGCGAAGCCCTGGGACGTCAAGGGCTTCAGGATCCCCGGCGGCACCCCCGCCCAGGCCTCCTTCGCCTCCCGCCTGCCCGCGTTCGCCGCCACCCTGCGCCGGCAGCTCCACGGCGCGGACCTGCCCGCCCCGAAGGCGATCCTCAGCGCCGCGGTGGAGGGCTCGCAGGTGGACTTTGACACCGCCTCGCGCATCGAGACCCGGTACTTCGTGTCCCTCGTGACGGGCCACACCTCCTCCGCCATGATCCAGGCGTTCCACTCGGACATGCAGGCGCTGCGCTCCGGCGCGGCCCTGGGCGGTCCCTCCCGCGAGCGCAGCACGATCACCACGGCGGCGGTGCTGGGCGCCGGGATGATGGGCGTGGGCATCGCCCACGCGCTCGCGCTCAACGGCGTGGACGTGATGCTCAAGGACGTCAGCCTGGAGGCCGCCGAGCGCGGCCGTGAGCGGGTGGGCGCCCTCCTCGAGGGGCGCGTGGCGAAGGGGCGCATGAGCCGTGAGGACGCCGACGCCGTCCTGGCCCGCGTGCAGCCCACCGAGGACTATCAGGACCTCGCGCACGTGGACGCGGTGATCGAGGCCGTGTTCGAGGACGTCGAGCTCAAGGACTCGGTGTTCGCCGAGGTGGAGAAGGTGGTCGGCCCGGACACCCTGCTGTGCAGCAACACCTCCACGCTGCCGATCACCCTGCTGCAGGGCCCGCGGGAGCGCTCCCAGGACTTCATCGGCCTGCACTTCTTCTCCCCGGTGGACCGGATGAAGCTCGTGGAGATCATCCGTGGTGAGCAGACCTCCCAGCGCACGGTGGAGCGTGCCTACGACCTGGTGCAGCAGATCCGCAAGCTGCCCATCCTGGTCAACGACGGGCGCGGCTTCTACACCTCCCGCGTCTACGGCACGCTCGTGCTCGAGGCCGCGGCCCTCGTGGAGGAGGGCGTGGACGCGCAGCGGATCGAGCGGGCGGCCCGCCACGCCGGCTTCCCGGCCTCCCCGCTGGCCATGATGGACGAGGTCTCCCTGACCCTGATCCAGCACATCCGCCGCGAGGAGGAGAAGGCCGTCGCCGAGGCCGGCGGTGAGCGTCCGGTGCGTCCGGGCGAGCGCGTGGTGGAGCGCATGGTGGACGAGTTCGGCCGCCCGGGCCGCGCTCAGGGCGCCGGCTTCTACGAGTACCCGGAGGAGGGCCCCAAGCACCTGTGGCCGGGCCTGGCCGAGCACTTCGCCACCGGGGCGGACGTGCCCGAGCAGGACCTGCAGGACCGCCTGCTGTACCGCATGGCCATCGAGACGGCCCGCTGCTTCGACGACGGCGTCCTCACCGACGCCCCCTCGGCGAACCTCGGCGGCGTGTTCGGCATCGGCTTCCCGCCGCACACCGGTGGGCCCGTGACGTTCATGACGCATCGCGAGGGCGGACCGGCCGCGTTCGTGGCCCGCGCCGATGAGCTGGCCGACCGCTACGGCGAGCGGTTCCGTCCCGGCGACACCCTCCGGCAGCGGGCCGAGCGAGGCGAGGGGCCGGGCCGATGAGCGCCGCACCGCTGGCCGGAGTGCGCGTGGTGACCATCGCCCTGAACCTGCCCGGGCCTGCCGCCGCGGCCCGCCTGCAGGAGCTGGGCGCCGACGTCGTCACGGTGCTCCCGCCCAGCGGGGACCCCGTGGCCACCCTGGTGCCGGCCCTCTACGAGGAGCTGCACCGCGGGCAGTCGGTGCGCACGGTGGACATGAAGTCCCAGGCCGGGGTCGCCGAGATGGAGCAGATCCTGGCCGAGGCGGACGTGTTCCTCACCTCCCACCGCTCCGGGGCGCTGCGCCGGTTGGGCCTGGACGCCGACGCCGTCCGCGCCCGCCACCGGCGGATCTGCCAGGTGGACATCACCGGATACGCCGGGGACCGCACGGACGTGCCGGGCCACGACATCAACTACCAGGCCGCGGCGGGCCTGCTGGCGCCGGGGGCTCCGCCGCGGATCCTCGCGGCGGATCTGCACGGTGCCGAGCGGGCCGTCTCCACCGCGCTGGCCCTGCTGTGGGCCCGCGGCGCGGACGGGGACGGCGGGCACGCCACGGTGGCGCTCGCCGAGGCCGCGCACGCCCTGGCCCTGCCCAACCGGCACCGCATGACGGACCCGCGCAGCCCCCTGGGCGGGGCCCTGCCCCACTACGGGGTGTATCCGGCGGCCGAGGGCCACGTGGCCGTCGGGGCGCTCGAGCCGCACTTCGCGGCCGCGCTCGTCGAGGGCCTCGGGCTGGACGCGGACGGGGACGTCCGCGCGCAGCTCACCGAGGCCCTCTCCCGGCACGACGCCGCCCACTGGCAGGCATGGGGGGAGAAGCGGGGCATCCCGCTCACCGCCCTGGTCAGCCCCACCGCCTGACCCCCACGACTCAGCACCACCCACGAACGACCCCGAGGAGCACCCCCATGACCACCAAGGATTCCCGCACCCGCTCGCTGATCGACGTCGACGTCCTCGAGTACCACCGCCTCCTGACGCCCGAGCAGCAGGAGAAGCTCGGGGAGATCCGCGCCGCCCTGGCGGAGATCGTGACCCCGCACGTGGCGGAGGCCTGGAGTCGGGACGAGTTCCCGCACGAGATCGCCCGCCGCGTCGGGGAGCTGGGCTACAACCACATCAGCGGCATGACCGAGGACCCGCTGTTCCGCGGGCACCTGATGGCCGAGCTGGCCCGCGCGGACATCTCCCTCAGCGTGTACTTCGCCCTGCACAACGACCTCGTCGGGGCCACCCTGGAGGCCCTGGGCTCGGAGGAGCAGAAGCAGACGTGGCTGCCGGGCCTGTACGCGATGGAGTACACCGGCTGCTTCGCGCTGACCGAGCCGGAGCACGGCTCCGACGTCGCCGGCGGCATGGCCACCACGGCCCGCCGAGAGGGGGACGAGTGGGTGATCAACGGGGCCAAGCGGTGGATCGGCAACGGCACCATGTCCCGCATCGCGATCGTGTGGGCCCGGGACGAGGAGGACGACCAGGTCAAGGGCTTCATCGTGGAGACCGACACCCCCGGCTACGAGGCCACCAAGATCGAGCACAAGACCGCGGTGAAGATCGTCCAGAACGCGGACATCACCTTCACGGACGTGCGCATCCCGGCGGAGAACAAGCTGGAGAAGGCCAACACCTTCGCGGACACCAACGTGATCCTGCTGGGCTCCCGCAACGGCCTGGGCTGGCAGGCCGTGGGCGCGCAGCAGGGCATCCTCGACGCCGCCCGCCGCTACGCGCTGGAGCGCACCCAGTTCGGCCGCCCGATCGCCGGGCATCAGCTGGTGCAGTCCCTGCTCGTGCAGATCGCGGCCAACCTGGCGGCCACCCTGGGCATGGCGCACCGGGCGGTGCAGCTCGAGGCCGCCGGCGAGGTGTCCATGACGCAGGCCTCCCTGGTGAAGCTGAAGACCTCCCAGATGTGCCGCGAGTCGGCCGCGCTGGGCCGGCAGATGATGGGCGGCAACGGCATCCTCGCCGACGTCGGGCTCGGTCGGTTCTTCTGCGACGTCGAGGCGATCTTCACGTACGAGGGCACCTACGAGGTGAACTCGCTGATCGTGGGCCGCGGCCTCACCGGACACTCCGCCTTCCTCTGACCCCCCTCCGACGACCGCCCCACCAGATCAGGAGCCACCGTGACGACCTCCGAGACCACCTCCGAGACCACCTCCGAGACCCCCGACACCTCCGCGACCACCCACGGCCGGCCCACCGAGCGCCGGGGTCATGTGGCCGAGCTGCTCTCGGCCACCGTGGCCCGGCAGCCGGATGCCGTGGCCCTGCGGATCGGTGAGGCCCGCATGACCTACCGCGAACTGGACCAGGTCACGGCCGCGACGGCCGGCTGGCTGCGCCACCGCGGGGTGGGCCCGGGGGACCGGGTGGCCGTGATGCTGCCCAACGTCCCGGCCTTCGTGGCGGTCTACGAGGCGCTCATGCGTCTGGGCGCGGTGATGGTGCCGCTCAACCCGCTGTTCACCGCCCGTGAGCTGGGGTACTTCCTCGAGGACTCCGGGGCGCGCATGCTCTGGGCCATGCCCGGGCTGCCAGCCGTGGACGAGGTGGCCGGGAACGTCGACGTCGAGGTGGTCACCCTGGACCTGGAGGCGGTCGGGCGGGAGTGCGCCGCCGAGGGCATCGCCCCGGTCACGGAGATCACCCCGCGGGACCCCGACGACGACGCCGTCCTGCTCTACACCTCGGGCACCACGGGGCGGCCCAAGGGTGCCCGGCTGACGCACACGAACCTGCGTTCCAACGCCATGGCGACGGCGACCGGCCTGGGCCGGCTCGGCCCGGACGACGTCGTGTTCGCGGCGCTGCCGATGTTCCATGTGTTCGGGCTGTCGGTGGTGCTCAACGGCGCGGTGTTCGCCGGGTCCACCCTGTCCCTGATGCCGCGGTTCGTGCCGGAGGCCGCCTACGACCAGCTGCAGGACCACGGCATCACGTTCCTGCCCGGCGTGCCCACCATGCACGGGGCGTTCCTCTCCGTGGCCCGGGCCCGCCGTGAGGCCGGGGCCGAGCCGGCGGACTTCTCGCGGCTGCGCATGCCCCTCTCCGGCGGTGCGAGCCTGCCGGTGGAGACGCTGCGCGCGGCGGAGAAGCTGTTCGGCGTGCCCGTGTTGGAGGGCTACGGGCTGTCCGAGAACGCGGGTGCGTGCTTCTTCAACCCCGTGGACGCGCCGACCCGCCCGGGCACCGTGGGCCGGCCGGTGGACGGCTTCGAGTTCCGGATCGTCGCGATGGACGGCACCGAGGTGCCCGAGGAGGACCTCGAGACCTCCGGTGAGCTGCGCATCCGGGGCGAGGGCATCATGGCCGGCTACTGGGGCCGCCCGGAGGACACGGAGGCGGCGTTCGACGAGGACGGCTGGTTCCGCACCGGGGACATCGCCCGCCGGGACGAGGCCGGGTACGTGATGATCGTGGACCGGCTCAAGGACGTGATCATCCGCGGCGGCATGAACGTGTACCCCCGTGAGGTGGAGGAGGTCCTCTACGAGCATCCGGACGTGGTCGAGGCCGCCGTGGTGGGTGTGCCGGACGAGCGGCTGGGCGAGGAGATCGCCGCCTTCGTCTCGCTGGCCCCGGGCAGCACCGCCACGGGGGAGGAGCTCCAGGCGTTCGCGGCCGAACGTCTGGCCCGCTACAAGCAGCCGCGGGAGGTGACCATCATGGACGGGCTGCCCAAGAACGCCACGGGCAAGATCCTGCGGCGCGAGCTGCGTCAGGGGTGAGGGGCGCCGGGCGGTCTGGGCGCAGGTCGTCTGGTCTGAGTGAGAGGAACGACGGACAGGTGGCCTCTCGCTACGCTCCCGCGGTGCACGAGCAGGCGATGCGCCGCCTGGCCGAGGTGACCGGACTGGTGCCGGTCGAGTACCCCACCACCCGGCAGCTCGGGGCGAGTCCCGAGAGCCGAGCGCGGGACCTGAACGCGGCGTTCGCGGACCCGCAGATCCGGGCGGTGATCGCCACGGTCGGCGGGGAGGACCAGATCACCGTGATCGGCCACCTGGACGCGGACGCCGTGCGCGCGGACCCCAAGCCGTTCCTCGGCTACAGCGACAACACCAACCTGCACCAGTGGCTGTGGGCGAACGGCGTGGCGAGCTTCTACGGCGGCTCCACCCAGGTGCACCTGGGGCCGGGGCCGGCTGTGGATGAGGTGCACGCCGCGTCCCTGCGGGCCGCCCTGCTGACGGGAGGGCGGCTGGAGATCACGGAGCCGGGGGAGTCGGAGGATCACGGCGTCGACTGGCTGGACCCGCGGGCGCTCACCGAGTTCGGGACGCGCGAGCCGGTGCCGGGCCCGCACGACGACGGCGCGCGCGGCGTCGGCGCGGGCGCCTCACCGTGGCGCTGGGCCGGGCCGCGGCGCGCCGTGACCGGCCGGACGTGGGGCGGCTGCCTCGAGGTGCTGCCGTGGGTGATGGCGGCCGGCCGCGGGCCTGCGGACATGGCGGTGCTCGAGGGTGGTGTGCTGCTCATCGAGACCAGTGAGGAGCTGCCGAGCGCCGGCGAGGTGCGGCGGCTGCTGCGGATCCTGGGGGAGAGCGGCGTGCTCGGCGCCGTGGACGCCGTGCTGGCGGCTCGCCCGCCGACGAGATCCTTCGAGGTGCCGCGCGGTGCGGAGGAGCGGGCGCGGCGGCGCGCGGAGCAGGCCGATGTGGTGCTGGAGGAGGTCGGGCGCTACAACCCGGACGCGGTGGTGTGCGTGGGCGTCCCGTTCGGCCACACCCGGCCGCAGTGGGTACTGCCGCACGGCGGGGTGATGACCGTGGACGGAGCGGAGCGGCGGGTGTGGGCGGAGTACTGCTGAGAACAGGCACCGCGACCCAACACCCAGAAAGATGCACATCACAGCCAGGCCCGCGAGCCCGGCGCGCCACGCCCCGTGCCCACCATGGGCATGGACCTCAGCTCTGCGCTGGACGGCGTTTCCGTCCTGACCATCACCCTGAACCTGCCCGGCCCAGCGCCGTCGTCGGGCTGCCGACCCGGCACGGCCTGCTCGAGCCCGACACCATCCTCGGCAGCGTGGCCCGGTGCGGCCAAGCCCGATGCGGGGCCGTGCTTGGTACGGTGCGACATAGACGGCGTCCGCGTCTGAGGCGCTCGCGAGCAAGGACCCCCATGAGTGAACCGATAGGGCTGCGTGACGCTGCCATTGAGTGGCTGAAGATGCGTTCGCTCGATGGCCAGGTACCGCTCACCCGGGAGGACATCGGTGACTTCCGGTGGAACGGGGAGCCGTTCCCGCTGATCTCTACGCAGAACGGAATCCGCAAGCCGGCAGGGTTTGATGCCGCGCTTTCCTTTTACACGGTGTATCGCCCAAAGGGTCATGCCCGTCCCTACGAGGATGAAATCGGCGACGACGGCCTCATGCGCTACAAGTGGCAGGGCACGAATCCCCGTCTCCCAGCGAACCAGGGGCTCTTCCGGGCATACGAGCGCGGCCTCCCGCTGATCTGGTTCGTTGGCGTGGGCATGAGTCCGGCACGGTTTCAAGTGGTGGCTCCGGTCTATGTTGTAGGACGCGAGGATGAGCGACACCAAATCGTCTTTGCGCCGATGGAGCCGGAGGACTATTCGCCGGAACTCATGCATGAGTCTGTTCTGGAGGCGTCTCTCAAGCGGTACCTGAGGCGGGAGGTCAAGATCCGCGTTCACCAGCCGCATTTCCGTTCCACCGTGCTGGCCGCCTACGACAACCACTGCGCGGTCTGCAATTTTGCGCATCCGGAATTGCTGGACGCTGCTCACATTGTTCCGGATCGTGAGGTGCATGGTCTGCCGACCGTTGTCAATGGCCTTGCCATGTGCAGGATCCACCACGGTGCTTTCGACAATCACTTCTTGGGCATCACACCTGACTTCACCGTGGAGATCCGACAAGATCTCTTGGACGAGGTAGATGGGCCGATGCTGCGGCACGGACTTCAGGACCTCCACGGGCGAAAACTCATGAAGCTGCCCACGCGGCGGGCGGACCGCCCATGCCGTGAGAATCTCGCGTGGGCATACGAGCGCTTCCGGGAGGCCACCGTTGCCGATGTCGCCTGATGCGGCTCGGCCGTCGTGATGGTCCGCGGGCTGTGACGTGCCGGGGATGGGGAGCAACCATGACGGCGACGAAGATGCGTCGGGGAGAGCCCGTTGCGGTGACGGCACCCGGGGGCTCGAGCTTGTCCCTTCTCTCCTCAGTGGCCCCAAGGTCTCGCCAAGCCCCCCACCCATGCGGGTGAACTGGGTGTTCCAGTCCCGAACTCCCCGTTGAGAGAGGAGCACCTCATGACCCCCACGACCTCCACCCCCGCCACGTTCCACGACACCCGTGTGGACCAGCAGTTCATCGCCGGCCAGTGGCGCGACGGCGCCTCCGGTGACCGCGCGTCGGACATCAACCCCTACACCGACGACGTCGTCGCCGAGTTCGCCCTCGCCACCGCGGAGGACCTCGACGAGGCCTACCGCGCCGCCGCCGCGGCCCAGGAGGAGTGGGCCGCCATGCCGCCGAAGGACCGGGCCGCCGTCCTGCGTCGTGCGGCCGAGATCCTCGAAGAGCGCCGCGACGAGGTCATCGACTGGCTCGTGAAGGAGGCCGGCTCCACCCGCATCAAGGCGGACTCCGAGGTCAGCCTCGCGATCGCCATCACCCAGGAGGCAGCGAGCTTCCCCACCCGAGTGCACGGGAAGATCTTCGATTCCAACACGCCGAACCGCGAGACGCGGGTGTACCGCAAGCCGATCGGCGTCGTCGGGGTCATCTCACCGTGGAACTTCCCGCTCCACCTGTCCCAGCGCTCCGTGGCTCCCGCGCTCGCGCTGGGCAACGCGGTGGTCCTCAAGCCCGCGTCGGACACCGCGGTCACGGGCGGAACCCTGATCGCCCGCGTCTTCGAGGAGGCAGGACTGCCCGCCGGCGTGCTGTCCGTTGTGGTGGGTTCCGGCTCCGAGATCGGTGACGCCTTCGTCACCCACCCCGTGCCGCGCCTGATCTCCTTCACCGGCTCCACCGTCGTGGGCAAACAGGTGGCCGCGAACGCCGTCACCGGGGACACCATCAAGAAGGTGGCGCTCGAGCTCGGCGGGAACGCGCCGCTCGTGGTGCTCGACGACGCCGACCTCGACGCAGCGGTCGACCAGGCCGTGCTCGGCGGCTACCTCCACTCCGGGCAGATCTGCATGTCGGTGCAGCGCGTGATCGTGGACGAGTCCGTCTACGACGAGTTCCTGCCCAAGTACGAGGGCGCGGTGAAGGCGCTCAAGGTCGGCGACCCTGCTGAGGAGGGCGTCCTGGTGGGGCCGATCATCAACGACTCCCAGGTCGAGAGCCTCAGGAAGAAGATCGCGTCGGCGGAGGCGGACGGTGCCCGGGCACTCGTGGGCGGCGAGATCCAGGGCCGTGTGGTGCCGCCTTTCGTCTGGGTGGACGCCACGGCCGACATGGACATCGCGCGTGAGGAGATCTTCGGCCCCATGACGGTGGTGCTCAAGGCCCATGACGAAGCCCATGCGCTCGAGCTGGCCAACGACCACGAGTACGGCCTCTCCTCGGCCGTCTTCACGCAGGATCTGGACCGCGGGCTGCGCTTCGCGAACGGACTGGCGGCGGGCATGAGCTTCATCAACGAGATGACCGTGCAGGACGAGGCGCACGTGGCCTTCGGTGGCGCCCGGAACTCCGGTCTGGGGCGGTTCAACGGCGAGTGGGCCCTGGAGGAGTTCACCACCGACCACACCATCGGCGTGACGCGGGTGGGCTGACCCAGACCGGCTACGCGCAGACCCCCTGCTGAGTGACGAGCCCTGCGATATGGCCCCTAAAACCCGCTGGCAGGGGCCATATCGCAGGGCTCGTCACCGGGGGTGGGTGGGGGCGGTGCTGGACGGTCTCCTGCACAGGTGCGTGTGGCCGGGCCGTGGTCCACAGGTCGGACTCCGCGCGCCCCGATCGCCCACGCGGAGCACCAGCGTGGTCGCATGCCGCGACCCCTCGCTCCTCTCGCCACATCCCTTCCTACGATTTTGACCGTCCCGGAGGGACGAGAGGCCGGCCTGAGCCGCGCCCGGCTCCGCGCACCGGACCTGGTCGCGATCGGCCACGGCCTGCGCATGAGCCGGGATGTCGAGGCCACGTGGACGGACTATCTGCGCGCCGTCCAGTCGCTGAACCCCTCGGGGGTGTTCTCCCACGCCACGGCCGCGCGGATCTGGGGGATGTGGATCCCGGGCCGGCTGCTCGAGGATCCGCGGGTCCATCTCGCGAAGGAGCGCGGCCACGGAGGACGGACGAGTCGGTCGGGCCTGGTCATGCACCAGCTCCAGCCGGACGCACCCGTGATCGAGTACCGGGGTCTGCGTCTGACCGCCCCCGCCTGGACTTGGGTGGACCTCGCCCATCACCTCTCTGTCGAGGACCTCGTGGTCGCTGGGGACAGCCTGCTGCCGTCACCGCACGGGGCGGAGGCGCGCCGTCTCGGTCACCTGCCTCCCCGGGCCACCACGGTGGACGAGATGCGGCGTCTCGCGCACGCACGGAAGAACGTCCGCGGCATCGTGCGGGCCCGCGCCGTGCTGGACCTGTTGCGCACGGGCGCGGATTCTCCGCCGGAGTCGCGGCTACGGCATCGGCTCCACGAGGCGGGATTCCCCGAGCCTCAGGTGAATCCCCCGATCCGCTTGAGCTCCGGGGAGACGGTCCGCGTGGACCTGGCCTGGGAAGAACTGCGGCTGTGCCTCGAGTTCGACGGCGACCAGCACCGTACGGATCGGGCTCAGTGGCAGCGGGATCGGGCGCGCAGGCGCGGTCTCGAAGCCGACGACTGGGCCGTCACCTGGGTCGCGGGCGAGGTCTTCACACGCGGTGGCCGGCCCCGCTTCGTCGGGGACCTGTCCCGCCTCATGCGTCGCCAGGCCACCCGTCGCGGCGCGGTGCTGCCGCCGGGACTGCCGGGGGAGTGAGGCGGCGGCGCGCGCCGGCGTCGTGGTCTGCCTTCACGGGACGATGAGCCCTGCGATATGGCCCCTATAACGCCCCGGAAGGGGCCATATCGCAAGGCTCGTCGCAAGAACCGCCTCGCCTCAGCGCTTCCGGTACAGCCCCTTCTTCTGGAACTTCGGCTCGCTCGTCACGAGCATCCCCAGGGACCGGAAGATGCCCTCGTCCACGGAGCCGAGGATCGTCGTCGTGTGCACGTCGCAGCCCTCGAGGCTCGCCAGCTGCTCGACGGCCGCCCTCGCGTTCGCGTCGGTCGCCGCGGACACGGACAGCGCGATCAGCACCTCGTCCGTGTGCAGCCGCGGGTTCTTGGAGCCCAGGTGCACGGTCTTGAGCGTCTGGATCGGCTCGATCGAGGCGGGGGAGAGCAGGTGCACGTCGTCCTCGATGCCGGCCAGCACCTTGAGGGCGTTGAGCAGCACCGCGGCGGAGCAGCCCAGCAGCTCCGAGGTCTTGCCGGTCACCAGGGTGCCGTCCGCCAGCTGCACGGCCGCGCCGGGCTCACCGGTGCGCTCGGCCACCAGCTGCGCGGCACCCACCACCGGGCGGTCCTCCGAGCTCAGGCCCAGCTTGGACATCACCAGGGCCACGCGCTCGGACTCGGTGTCGTCCGCGCCCTCCAGGGCCTCGTTGACCTGGGCCTTGTAGTAGCGCCGGATGATCTCCTGCTTCGCGGCCTCCTGGCACACCTCGTCGTCCACGATCGCCGCGCCGGCCATGTTCACGCCCATGTCCGTGGGGGACTTGTACGGGGTGGTGCCCGTGACCTTCTCCAGCAGCGCGGACAGCAGCGGGAACACCTCGACGTCGCGGTTGTAGCTCGTCACCCGCTCGCCGTACTCGGCCAGGTGGAACGGGTCGATCAGGTTGATGTCGTCCAGGTCCACGGTGGCGGCCTCGTAGGCGGCGTTCACCGGGTGCTCGAGCGGCAGGTTCCAGATGGGGAACGTCTCGAACTTCGCGTAGCCGGCCGGGATGCCCCGCTGCCGGTCGTTGTACACCTGGCTCAGGCACGTCGCCAGCTTGCCGGAGCCCGGGCCGGGGGCCGTCACGACGACGAGGTCCCGCGTGGTCTCGGACCACTCGTTGGCGCCGAAGCCCTGCTCCGAGACGATCGTGGACATGGCGTGCGGGTAGCCGGGGATCACGCGGTGGCGGGCCACCTTCAGGCCGAGGCGCTCGAGCTTCTCGAGGAACGCCAGCGCGCGGTGGTTGGCGTCCTCCAGCTGCGTGACCACCACGTGCTCCACCAGGAACCCGCGCTCCCGGAACACGTCCACGAGGCGCAGGACGTCGTCCTCGTACGTGATGCCCAGGTCCGCGCGGACCTTGTTCCGCTCGAGGTCCTTGGCGTTGAAGCACACCAGGATCTCGGTCTCGTCCTTGATGCGGTCGAGCATCGCGATCTTGTTGTCCGGGGTGAAGCCGGGCAGGACGCGGGAGGCGTGCAGGTCGTCGAAGAGCTTGCCGCCCATCTCCAGGTACAGCTTCCCGCCGATCTGGCGGCGGCGTTCCTGGATGTGCTGGGACTGGAGCTCGATGTACTTCGCGCGGTCGAACCCGACGCGGTGGAGGGGGCCGGAGGCCGCGGCCTCCGTGGTGGTGCTGGCGGGGCGGGCGGTCTCATGCGTGCCGGTCATGGACTCTCAGCATAGACCCGTCCGCGGGGTGCGCGTGCGCGGCCCGGCGTCGGGCCCACCGCATCCCTCAGTCCCGCTGGTCCTCCGGGTCGACCTCGGCCGGTGTGATCCGCTTGATGCTGAGGCCGGTGTAGCCGTACAGCACGTTGAGGGCCGGCACGATGAACGCGAAGAGGATCCAGGGGATGAACTCCATCGGCTCGAGGCCGAACACTCCGGCGGCGAAGACGGCCGGCACACCCCAGGGCACCAGGTTGATGCCCACCGTCCCGGCGGCTTCGACGACGCGGGAGAGATTCAGGGGGGAGAGCCCCATGCGGCGATACGCGTCGACCATGCCCCGGGCAGGGAGGATCACCGCCAGGAACTGGGCGCCGGTGGAGAACCCGACCAGGAACGAGGCCATGACGGTCGCCGCGATGAGGGAGCCCGTCCGTCGGATCCGGCGCACCAGCGGATCGATGAGGGCGCGGAAGACCCCGGTCCGTTCCAGGAGGCCGCCCAGGGCGGTGGCGACGATGACGAGGCCGATGGTCATGAACATCGAGGCCACCCCGCCGTTGGTGAGGAGGCTGTCCACGGACTCCTGGCCGGTGGTGGAGGTGTAGCCGGTCGTGGCGTCCTTCAGGACGGCGCCCACCGGGCGGCCCTGGACGAGCACCCCTGAGAGCCCGCCCAGCGCTGCGACGAGGACGAGGGCGGGGATCGCCGGGACCCGCAGGGCGATGATGACCAGGGTGGCGAGCACGACGAGGAGCAGGGCCGGGTGGATGGTGAACTGGCCGCTGAGACCCGCCTGGATCGTGTCCCGTGCGGCCGTGTCGACGTCGCCGCCGGGAGATACCCGAAGGCCGATGAACCAGAAGAGGCCGGCGCTCAGGACCAGGCCGGGGATCGTGTCCCACAGCATGTGGCGGATGTGGTCGAAGAGCCCCTCGCCCACCATCGCCGGCGCGACGTTGGTCGTGTCGGACAGAGGGGAGAGCTTGTCGCCGAAGAACGCGCCCGAGATGACGGCGCCGGCGACGATCGGAAGCGGGACGCCCATGCCCCCTCCGATGGCCATGAACGCGAGGCCGACCGTTGCGATGGACGTGAACGAGCTGCCGAGGACCAGGGAGATGAAGGCCGTGACGAGGCAGGCCATCGGGAGGAAGAACGTGGGGTTGATGAACTCGAGGCCGTAGTGGATGAGCGTGGGGATGACGCCGCCGCTGATCCACGTCCCTATGATCATGCCGATGATGAGGAGGATGAAGACGGCCGGCATTGCGCGGCTCACGCCGTCGGTCATGGCGGCCTCCATGTCCTTCCAGCTGTGACCTGTGAGTCTGCCGATGACGGCCGCGACCACGATCCCCGCGACGATCGGGAGGATCATCCCGATCTTCCAGGAAAGCGTCGACGCGCTCGCCAGGGCGATGAGGGCGAGGAGCGGGAGCAGGGCCACCAGAGGGTGCGGGTCGCGGGGGACGGGCATGGGCCTGTCCCCTCTCCGGGTGGAGCCCCTCGTGTGGGGCGTGGCAGTGCGGGTGTCGGTCGACATGGGGCCTCCTGTGGATGCGACGGCGCGAGACTCAGCGGGATGCGAGGGGGATGACCTGGAGGTCTGAGGGGACCGTGCTGCTGAAGGGGTGGTGGCCCTCGAGCTGCCGGCCCAGCGAGGCGCCGGACGTGCCGGGGACGAGGTGGTGCAGAGCGAGGGAGCCGACCGCGGCGTCGTCAGCGATCCTGAGCGCGTCGGCGACCGACGTGTGGGCGCGTTCGTGATGGCTGCGGATGGCGTGGGCCTGGGGGCTCTCCGGGTCGGGGAACTTCGCCACGAGCCAGTCCAAGTCGATGGCCTCGTGGAGGAGCAGGGACGCTCGGTCGGCGAGACGGCGCATGTTGTCGGTCGCGGCGGTGTCACCGGAGACCACGACGGACCCCTCGTCGGTGTCGAAGCGGTAGCCGTAGGCCGGTGCGACGGGAGGGTGTTCGACCAGGATCGCCGAGACGCGCACCCGGGAGTCCTCGAAGACGACGAAGGGGTCCATCGCCGGGGGCTGCTCGGCATCCGGGTCGAAGGCGATGTTCGAGGGCAGGACGATGTCGTGGGCGTGGATGCGGTCCAGCGGTGAGGGCCGCAGGCTGTCGAGGATGCGTTCGTTGAGGTCGGTCGCGTGCGCGGCGACGATCCGCCGGAGGGTCTCCGCGGTCCCCGGGGTCGGGTCGTGGGGGGTGAGCGGCGTCGGGGCCGCCGTCGTGTGGGGACTGGTCGGATAGAGCGCCCCGCGGTCTCCGGGCCCGATCAGGCGGATGGCGTCCCGGTCGTCTTGCGTGATCTCGAAGGTGCTGAACAGTGCGATGGCGGTGAGGTCGACGATGTGGTCGGAGTGGAGATGGGTGAGGAAGACGGCTTCCACGTCGTCGAGCCCGTATCCCGCCCGCACCAGCTGACGACCGGCGCCGTAGCCGCAGTCGATGAGGTAAACCGCCCCGCCGACCACGACGGCCGTGGAGATGCCGGCGCGGGGCGTCCCTCCGCCGTGGCGCCACCAGCGCGGGCCTCCGGCGGTGCCGAGGGTGATCACCTGTGTTCCGCGCAGTCCTGTCGACATGTCCTTGTCCTTCACTCTCGTCCGGCGGTCCCCTCCACTGTGGTGCAGATCTCATATCAGGGATAATCAATTCACTCACGTCAACCCATAGGAGGAGTCGATGGTCGGCATCACCCTGCGACACATGGAGTACCTGGTCGCCGTCATCGACGAAGGGTCGATGACGGCGGCTGCCGCCCGACTGCATGTCACGCAGGCGACCGTGTCCATGGCCCTGGCGGAATGCGAGCGACGCCTCGGCGTCCCCCTCCTCGTCCGCCAGCCGGCGAAAGGGGTCGCCGCGACCCTGGCGGGCCACCGCATGGCCGTCCAGGCCAGGCGGATCCTGGGGCTGGTCCACGAGATGGAGGCGTCGGTGCCGGCGATGCCCGGTGAGCTGGCCGGAGACCTGGAGGTCGGATGCGTGCCCTCCCTCTCGCCGCAGGCCGTCCCGGTCCTCGCAGAGCACTTCTCGCGACGGCACCCGCGGGTCACGCTGCACTACCGGGAGGGGGCGGCCACGGACCTGCAGCGGGAGGTCCTGCAGGGTCGACTCGAGATGGCCGTCATGTTCAGCCGTCAGCAGGCACCGGGGCTGCGATCGATCGAAGTGGCCCGGGCGCAGCTGAAGGTGATGCTGCCCGAGGGGCATCGGCTGGCCGCCGCGCACGAGGTCGCCTTCGCGGACGTCGCTCAGGAGCCGGCCATCCTCATCGACCTGCCGCCCAGCACGGAGCGGTCACTGGAGTTCATGCGCGCCGCGGGCGTCGAGCCGACGCTGCGGTGGTCCAGCAACAACCTCGCCACGGTCGCCTCCCTCGTCGGGGCTGGCCTCGGCTGGTCGCTGCGCTATACGCTGCCGGGCGAGCAGCCCGCCGCGCGCGGCCTCGTGGAGATACCCGTGGCAGACCCCACACCTCCGAACGCGGTGTGCGCCGTGGTGCCGGACGGCGACCGGGTGGATCAGCGCGTCCGGCATGCCCTCGAGGTGCTCCGCCGGGTCCTGTCTGAGGAGGAGGGACGCCCCGACGTCGACTGCGCATGACGCCATGTCGAGGCGCCTGCCATCACGACGTCGTCCGCGGCCGGCCCGACCCCGTCGCTCAGCCCTTCTCGTCCTCCGGGTCGTCCGCGATCCAGTCGTGCTCGGGGTCGTCGAAGCTGCGCGTGCGCCCGGTGCGCAGGTCGGTGACGTCCATGACGCCGGTGCCGCGGTCCAGGCGCACCTGCTGGTGTGAGGCGGGGTCGACGACGGTGATCGTCTGGGTCTGCGGGTCGTAGTCGTCCACCCGCACCTGGTCCTCGTACTCCTGCCGCGGTCCGTAGGACCCGTCCGCGTCGTCGTCGGGGAAGGCGGGGGCGCCGGGGGAGCGCAGCCGGCGCTCGAGGGTGCGCTCCACCCGGCGCGCGGCCGCCTCCTGCGCCTGCGTGGCCAGGCGCCGCAGACGCGCGAGGGACTCCTTGTCCTGGGAGATCTCCGCGCCGAAGAACCGCCACTGGTAGCGGTAGGCGATCATCCGCACCGCGAAGATCAGGAACGCGATGAGGAAGCCCGTGAACGCGTTGAGCGCGCCGTTCATCGCCACCACGGTCGCCAGCACCGCGCCCAGGAACGTGGGGAGCACGTAGACGCCGCGGGGGTCGAAGATGGACGGGACCTCGTTGGCGACGATGTCCCGCAGCACGCCGCCGCCGAGCGCCGTGACCATCGCGATCACCACCGTGGACACCGGGTGCACGCCCATCGAGTGCGCCAGCAGCACGCCGGACACCGTGAACAGGGCGAGACCGGCGGCGTCGAACAGGGTGATGGTCAGGTTCAGGCGATTCGGGTGGATCACCTTGACGTACACGAGCAGGGACACCAGCAGGGGCGGGGCCAGATAGACCGGGTTCTCCAGGGACGCGGGCAGACCCCGGTCCAGCAGGATGTCCCGTGTGAAGCCGCCGCCCAGGCCCGCCAGCAGGGACAGCGCCATCGAGCCCACCAGGTCGAACTGCTTGCGGGCCGCCAGCAGCGCCCCCGAGGTGGCGAAGAAGAAGATCCCGATCAGGTCCAGGGTCGTGAGCAGCCACGGGACGTCGGTGAGGGTGGCGAAGAACTGCTGCACGTCCACGGCGGCTCCTTCCGTTGGGTCCGGGGATTCACCGGCCATTGTCCCGTGCGGCCCGCGCAGTGGCTCGTTTGTTCACCCGGGTGTCCCCCGAGGTGTGACGTCTTCGTCGGCGCCGGGTGTCTCCTCGTTCGCCGGGGGGCCGTCCTCGCCGGGGGCGGCGGGCGGCCCGTCCCTGCCCTTGCGGTCGCGGATGTCCGGCACGGGCGGCTCGTCATGCGGATCCATGCGCTGGCGCTGGGTCTCCCCCGAGATCTCGGCCCCCGGGGCGAGCCACTCCCTGCGCAGCGACACCACGCGCAGCACGAGCACGAGCACCATCACCGCCGCCGAGGTCAGCGGGTTCAGGACCTCCGCCTGGCCGAGGGCCGCCGTCGTGCCCGCGCCGAGGATGGCCGGCAGCGCGTACCAGCCGCGCCCGCCGAACACGGCGGGCGGTTCCCCGGCGACGACGTCGCGCAGGATGCCGCCGCCGACGGCGGTCACCAGGCCCAGCACTGCGGCGGCGACCGGGCTCAGGCCGGCGAGCAGGGCGATGCGCGTGCCCACCACGCAGTACACGGCCAGGCCGATGGCGTCGAAGGCCATGACGGCGTGGTGGCCGCGCTCGCCGTCGAAGATCCGGAGGAACACCGCTAGCGACGCGACCGCCGGCAGGATCAGGTACCAGGGGTTGTCGAAGGCCGCGGGCACGTCCCGGCCGACCACGAGGTCCCGGACGACGCCGCCGCCCGTGCCCACCATGAGGGCCAGCAGCAGGGAGCCGACGATGTCGTAGCCCTTGCGCACGGCGAGGACGGCACCCGAGATCGCGAAGAAGAACACGCCCACGAGGTCCACGGCGGTGATCGCCGCGGTGACCGCGTCGGCGAGCTCGCCGTGGGCGTCGATCGGCTCGGGCACGTCCCGTTCGAGTTCGGCGGGGTCCTTGGGGGCGGCGGACAGCAGCCACACGGGGAGAAGTGGAAGCAGCACCCGCCCATCGTCCCCCGTCAGGCGGCCCGGGTCAGTCCTGCGCCGGCCCGAACTCCTTGGCCAGCTCCGACGCCACGCCGGTGTACCCGGCCGGGGTCAGCTCCAGCAGGCGCGCCTGAGCGCCCTCGGACAGGCCGAGGCCCTGCACGAACTCGCGCATGCGCGCACCGTCCACGCGGTGGCCGCGGGTCAGCTCCTTGAGGCGCTCGTAGGGGTTGTCCATGCCCTCGACGCCGGCGATCGCCTCGGCGCGCATCACGGTCTGGACGGCCTCGCCGAGCACCTCCCAGTTCGTGTCGAGGTCCTCGGCCAGCACGGGATCGGCCACCTGGAGCTGGCCCATGCCCTTGGTGACATTGGTCAGGGCGAGCACTGAGTGGCCGAGGGCCACGCCGATGTTGCGCTGCGACGTCGAGTCCGTGAGGTCGCGCTGCCAACGGGACTCCACGAGGGTGGCGCCCAGCGAGTCGAGCAGGGCGCAGGAGAGCTCGAGGTTGGCCTCCGCGTTCTCGAAGCGGATCGGGTTCACCTTGTGCGGCATCGTGGAGGAGCCGGTCGCGCCGGCCACGGGGATCTGCGCGAAGTAGCCGATGGAGATGTAGCTCCACACGTCCACGCAGAAGCCGTGGAGGATCCGGTTGAAGCGCGCGACGTCGGCGTACAGCTCCGCCTGCCAGTCGTGGGACTCGATCTGGGTGGTCAGCGGGTTCCAGGTGAGGCCGAGGTGTTCCACGAAGGACCGGGACAGGGCCGGCCAGTCCGCGTCCGGGGCGGCGGCGAGGTGGGCGGCGTAGGTGCCGGTGGCGCCGTTGATCTTGCCCAGGTACTCCTGGCCGGCGATGCGCCGGGTCTGACGGGTCAGACGGTGCACGAACACGGCCATCTCCTTGCCCAGCGTGGTGGGCGTGGCCGGCTGGCCGTGCGTGCGGGAGAGCATGGGGGTCTCGGCGGCCTCGGCGGCCATCGCGGAGACGGTGGCCACGGCGGCGCGGGCGGCCGGCAGCCAGACCTGCTCGACGGCGTCGCGCACGCCCACCGCGTAGGCCAGGTTGTTGATGTCCTCGGAGGTGCACGCGAAGTGCACGAGCGGCTTCAGCCGACCCAGGCCCAGCCCCTCGAGGCGGTCGGCGATGAAGTACTCGACGGCCTTCACGTCGTGCACCGTGACCTTCTCGGTAGCCGCCAGCTCGGCCACGGACTCCGCGTCGAAGTCCGTGACGATCGCCCGCAGGCCCGCCTGCTGCTCGGCCGTGAGCGGCTCGAGACCCGGCAGCACGCGGTGCTCGGCCAGGTGGATGAACCACTCGACCTCCACGTGGATGCGGTTGCGGTTCAGCGCCGCCTCGGACAGGTGCTCCACGAGCGGCTCCACCGCCGCACGGTAGCGGCCGTCCAGGGGGCCGAGGGCGATGCCGGCCTCGGCGAGGGGACGGCGGTGGGCGGTGGACGCGGGCGCGGGCTGCGAGGTCATGGCCCCCATTCTGGCAGGCGCCGCGGACGCCCGACGAAGGCGACGACCGGGTCCGTCCTCAGCCGTCCGTCGACGCCGGCCACCAGTCTCGCCGCAGCACCGCGAGTTGCACCGAGTCCCATCGCCGGCCCTCCCAGGAGCGCGCCTCGGGGATGCGGGCGACCTCGGTGTACCCGACGCGGACCGCCGACGCGATCATCCGCGCGTTGCCGGACCACGTGACCAGGCTCAGCAGGTGCGCGTCCGTCTCCGCGAACGACGCGTCCGACCACAGCGTGAGCGCCGCCCGCCCGACGCCGCGGCCCCACGTGGTCGGGTCGAACAACAGGATGCCGAGCTCCCACCAGCCCGCGCCCGCCGGATGCTGCTCCGTGCGGGTCACGAGACCGACGGGGGTGCCGTCCACCGTGACGACCCGGACGTCAGGGTCGCCGACGCGCCGGCGCGCGTGGTCGGCGTCGAAGTCCGCGCGGCTCGGCGGGGCGGCCGTGTCCGCGGCGTGGAAGTAGGGGGCGTCCCACGACTTCCACTCGGGGTCCTCGGCGCCGTGGATCCAGGTCCACAGGAAGTCGGCGTCGTCGGCGGCCACCGGGCGCAGCGCGACGTCGGTCCGGGGCGGGGCGTCCGCGCGCGTCCCGGAGGGGCGAGGGGTGGCGGGATCGAGATCAGTCATGGCGCCATCCTGCCCTCCGCCGCGACGGGGTGGCGAGTGCAACATGCGGACGCGCCCGGTGGCTCGGGGCGCGGCGGACCTACCGTGGTTGACGTCGCCGTCGCCCGGCGTCGGCATGCCGAGAGGGATGAGGAGACCGAGATGACGGAACTGACCGGGCAGGCCAGCGAGGCCGGGACGATCGACCGGCTGATGGCCGGGTGGGTCGCCGACGTCGAGACCCCGGACGCCTGCGCCGCCCACCTGCTCTGCGACCGCTGGCCGGCCGACGCCGTGGCGTTCCGGTTCGTGGCGGAGGACATGTCCGCCGTCGACCTCACCTTCGGCGAGCTGGCCGACCGCTCCCGCCGCCTCGCCACCGGCCTCGCCGCCCGCGGCGTCACGCGCGGCGACCGGGTCCCCGTGATGATGTCCAAACGGGAGGAGCTCGTCATCACGCTGCTGGCCCTGTGGCGGCTCGGCGCCGTGCACGTGCCGCTGTTCACCGCGTTCGCCGCGGGCGCCGCGCGGATGCGCATCGAGGGCGCGGCGGCGCGGCTCGTCGTCGCCGAGCCCCGCCAGGCCGAGAAGCTCACGGACATCCCGGGCATCGAGATCATCCGCACCGGCCCGGAGTGGGACGCGCTCGCGGACTCCGCGCCGCTGGCCGAGGACGTCGCCGTCGGCGGGGACGGGCCGATCGCCCTGCTGTTCACCTCCGGCACCACCGGCCGCCCCAAGGGGGTGCCTGTGCCGCTGCGCGCGGCCGCCGCGTTCGCCGTCTACCTCACGTGCGCGGTGGACCTGCGCCCCGAGGACCTGTTCTGGAACGCGGCCGACCACGGCTGGGCGTACGGGCTGTACTACGGGATCGTCGGCACGCTGGTGCTCGGGGCGACCTCGGTGCAGTACCGCGGCGCCTTCTCCCCGGCGACCATGGTCGAGGTGATCCGCTCGCAGGACGTCACGAACCTCGCCGGCGCCCCCACGATGTTCCGCGCGCTGGCCAAGGCCGGGGAGGTCACCGAGGACGCCCCGCTGCGGCTGCGGCGCGTGTCCACGGCGGGGGAGCCGCTGCCGCCGTCCGTGCTCGAGTGGGGCCGGGCGGCCCTCGGCACGGAGATCCGCGACCACTACGGCCAGACCGAGCTGGGCATGGTCATCTGCACCCCTGCGCACCCCGAGCTGGCCGCACCGCCCCGCCCGGGTTCGATGGGTGTGCCCCTGCCGGGGATCGCCGCGGAGATCCGGGACGGGCAGATCGCGATCGACGCGGCCTCGCCCATGTTCTGGTTCCCCGGCTACCTCGGGGAGCCGGAGAAGACCGCGGAGCGCTTCACCCCGGACGGGCGCTGGTACCTGACCGGGGACACCGCCCGGCAGGACGACGACGGCTGGTTCTTCTTCTCCTCCCGGGACGACGACGTGATCCTCGCCGCCGGGTACCGGATCGGCCCGTTCGATGTGGAGTCCGTGCTCATCGACCACCCGCGGGTGCAGGAGGTCGCCGTCGTCGGCCTGCCGGACCCGGAGGGGGTGCGCGGCGAGGAGGTCGTGGCGTTCGTGGTGCCCGCCGGGGCCGTCGCGGACCCGGACGCCCTGGCGGCCGAGCTGCAGGCGAAGGTCCGCGACGAGTACTCCAAGCACGCCTACCCGCGCCGGGTGCACTTCGTGGACCGGCTGCCCAAGACCCCCTCCGGCAAGCTGCAGCGGTTCCTGCTGCGCCAGGGCGCCACCGACTGAGTCAGCGGTGCACGAGCCGCAGGAACGCGCCGATCATCGGCAGGTCCTCGGGCCTGGTGGGCAGCGCGTCCGCGAGGGCGGGAGAGTGGACGAGGTAGGCGGCCCACTGTCCGCGCGAGATCGACACGTTGAGCCGGTTCCGGTTCAGGAGGAAGTCCAGCCCGCGCGGCACCTCCTGCGGTGAGGACGCGGCCATCGTCAGGATCGCGACGGCGGCCTCCCGGCCCTGGAACTTGTCCACGGTGCCGACGGTGGTGCCCTCGAGACCGGCGGCGTCGAGCGCCTCCCGGACCGTGGCGACCTGCGCGTTGTACGGGGCCACCACGATCACGTCGGACGGCTCGAGCGGCCGGCCGGGGTCGTCCGGGCCGGTGGACCAGGTGCGGCCGAGCAGTGACCGGACGATCTCGACGACGGCCGCGGCCTCCTCCGGCGAGGACACCGCGTTGCCCGTGTGGGAGACCGGCCACGGGTGCAGCCCGGGCTCCACGCCGTCGAGCCGGCGGGCGTCCGTGACGTCCTCCTTCGCGCCGAGCTCGCCGGCGTAGGAGAGCGTGGAGACGGCCTCCGTCAGCGCGGAGTGCATACGCCAGGAGGTGTCCAGGAAGAAGCCGCGGTCTGCGCGCAGCACCGGCTCGTCGGCGGCCAGCCAGCTCAGCGCGGCCTCGCCAATCGGCTGGGGGTGGGTCCCCTTGGTGACCTGCGGCAGCTGCTGGGGGTCGCCGAGCAGGAGCACAGTGCGGGCCATGGCCGCCGCGGCGAGGGTGTGCGCCAGGGAGAATTGCCCGGCCTCGTCGATCACCAGGAGGTCGAACTCCTGCACGTCCTCGTGCGCGAAGGTCCAGGCGGTGCCGCCGACGACGTGGCCGGGGAGGCCGATGTACGGCTTGGCGTCCGACACCGTGGCCCAGGGGCGCTCGGGCGCGTCCTTGCCGCGCTTCTCCGCCTTGAGCACCTGTTTCTTCGGCACCCCGATGGACACGAGCTTGCCCAGGAAGTTCTCCACCACGGCGTGGGACTGGGCCGTGACGCCCACGCTCCACCCGCGTTCGAGCAGGGCCTTCACGGCGTGGCTCCCCACGTGGGTCTTGCCCGTCCCGGGAGGGCCCTGGACGGCGACGTAGGAGCCCCGCGCGGACTCGAGCGCCTCCACGAGCGCCTCCCAGCCCTGGCGGGCGGGAGCGGGCGCGGAGTCGCCCTCGCGCAGCTCGGTGGAGATGGCCGCCAGGGGGCGGCCGGCGGTCGCCGGGGGGCGGCGCGCCAGGATGTCGAAGGCGGCCGTGGACGGGGCGGCGGCGTCGCCTCCCGATCCCGGCAGACCGCCGGCCTGCACCGCGGTCCGGGCGCGCTCGCGCAGGCGCTCCTTGAGCTTGTCCGTGTTCACCACCGTGTGGGCGAACGCCGCCATGGGCAGCTCCGAATGCTGCTCCACGTCCTGCGTGGGGATCTTCTCCCGCAGCAGCACCACGGAGCTGCCGTCCGGGCGGTCCTCGACGTCCTCCACGACGGCCTTGGCACCGACCCAGCGCACCGCGTTGGGTTGGAGGAGGTCGCGGCGGTCCGCCGGGACGTCCTCGTACACCGTGATGGCCTCGGCTCCGGGCTGCAGCGAGCTCCCCGGCTCCAGGGTGCCGGTCATCCGCAGCACCCGCTGGAAGGTCCGAGCGCCCTTGGGTCGGTGCCAGTCCTCGGCCACGTCCACGCGGTCCGCCACGACGTTGGCGCGGGCGTCCTGCCACTCATCCGGCGGGGAGATGCCGCGGTCGAAGAAGGCCCACCACACGGGTTTGTCCTCGCGCTGGTAGAAGCCCAGCCCGGCGGCGAGCAGGGCCACGCCGCGCTGCTCGTCGTCCAGGACGGCGTCCGCGTCGTCCGCGGTGGGCAGGAGGCCCAGGAGGTCCGCCTCCAGGCGCGCGTCCTCGCCCTCCAAGGCGGGGGCGGGCTCGACGAGGTGCTCATCGTCGTCGGGCCGGGGTGCCGTGGCGCCGTGCTCGGCGGTGCGCCCCACCTGCTCCAGCAGCCAGTCCCGCAGCCGCGCCGTGGAGACGCAGTCGTACCGGTTGTAGTCCTCGATGTCGGCGCGGATCGCCCTCGCGACCTCGGTGTCCCCGGCCTCCATCGCGGCGACGTACCGGTGGTACTCGGTGACGCTGTCCGCCGCCGTCGTGACGCCGTCCTCCGCCCGGTGCTCCGCCCCCATGTAGAGGGGCTCCAGCTTCTTGATGGAGTAGCTCGGCACACCGGCCCGCAGGGCGGCGCGGACCGTGGAGTACAGGTCCACGAACAGCCCCGCGCGCAGCCAGTCGTCCAGCTCGCGCTCGCCCACGCCGTGGCGCACGGTCAGGCGCTTCAGCGCGGTGACCTCGTACGCGGCGTAGTGGTAGATCCGCATCCCCGGGTGGGCCGCGCGCCGCGCCTCCACGAACGCCACGAACTCCTCGAGCGCCGCCCGCTCAGTTGAGTCCCGCATAGTGGTGTAGCGCCCGGTGGTCGGGCACGTCGTCTCAGACGTGGACGCGGCCACCGTGTGATCCTTCGAGTGAACCTCTCACAGCACCCTCGAATGGAGTCATCACGATGACCGCTCCTCATATTCTCGACCCTGCCGGCCTGCTGAGCGAAGCCCTGTCCGAAGCGTCCCCGGACATGATGCGCCACTTGCTGCAGACCATGATCAACACCCTGCTCTCCGCCGATGCCGACGCGGTGGTCGGCGCCGAATGGGGCAAGCCCACCCCGACACGGTCCGCCCAGCGCAACGGGTACCGGCACCGGGACCTGGACACCCGGGTCGGCACGGTCGATGTAGCCATCCCGAAGCTGCGCTCTGGGACGTACTTCCCGGAGTGGCTGCTGGAACGCCGAAAGAGAGCGGAGTCGGCGCTGATCACCGTGGTGGCGGACTGCTACTTGGCCGGGGTGAGTACCCGGCGGATGGACAAGCTGGTCAAGACCCTGGGGATCAATGCCCTCTCCAAGTCCCAGGTCTCCAGGATGGCCGCGGACCTGGATGAACACGTGGAGTCCTTCCGCCACCGGCCCCTGGATGAGGCCGGTCCGTTCACGTTCGTGGCCGCGGACGCGCTGACGATGAAGGTCCGCGAGGGCGGGCGGGTGGTCAACGCGGTGGTGCTGCTGGCTACCGGGGTCAACGGTGACGGCCACCGCGAGGTCCTGGGGATGCGCGTGGCGACCAGTGAGACCGGTGCGGCGTGGAACGAGTTCTTCGCTGACCTCGTGGCCCGGGGCCTGGCCGGGGTTCGCCTGGTCACCAGTGACGCCCATGCCGGGCTCAAGGACGCCATCGCCGCCAACCTGCCCGGCGCCACCTGGCAGCGGTGCCGGACCCACTACGCGGCGAACCTGATGGGCATCACCCCGAAGTCCATGTGGCCGGCGGTGAAGGCCATGCTCCACTCGGTCTACGACCAGCCCGACGCCACGGCGGTGAACGCGCAGTTCGATCGGCTGCTGGACTACGTGAGCGAGAAGCTCCCGGCGGTGGCCGAGCACCTCGGTGATGCCCGGGCGGACATCCTGGCCTTCACGACGTTCCCGAAGGACGTCTGGACGCAGGTCTGGTCGAACAACCCGGCCGAGCGGCTCAACCGGGAGATCCGCCGTCGCACCGACGCGGTGGGCATCTTCCCCAACCGGGCGGCCATCGTCAGGCTAGTGGGTGCGGTGCTGGCCGAGCAGACCGACGAATGGGCCGAAGGGCGCCGCTACCTCGGCCTCGAGGTCCTCGCCCGCTGCCGCCTCACCCCCGTCGAGGACACCGGAAGCGAGGTGGGCACCGACACCGACACTGCCCTCGAGCTCAGCGCCTGACAACCCCAACGAAGGATCCAACCGCTACACCACCACAAGGGGCTTGACCGCCCGCTCCGCGGCACGGGTGTCCGCCCACAGACCCGTGAACCGGAAGTCGGCCGAGGCGGTGCGCGCGGTGTCCCCGCCCGGCGCCTCGACCCAGCCCCACAGGTACTCGAGGCCCTCCATGCTCCCGTCCGCGGAGACCCACAGCGGGTCCCCCTCGAAGTCGAAGAAGACGTCTCCGGCATCCGGCACGGGAAGCCCCGCCACGGCGCGCGGGTCCACGATCCGATGCGGCGGCACCCCGCCCGCCCCGGCCGGCTCCAGCTGGATCGCCGCCTGTTCCCGCAGCGCCTCCCACGTGCGGCGGGCCATGCCCTCCGGCGGTGCGACGGACGCCGCGAGCTGCTCGATGGTCGTGATGCCGGCCTCGCGCAGCCGGGTGCGCTGCAACCGCGTGGCCCCCGCCGTGAGCAGCACGTCCCGGTGCTCGGCGACGGCCTCCTCGCACACCTCGCATGCGCCGCAGACGCTCAGGCGGTCGTCACCCCAGCGGGCGGGCTCCCCGGCGGCCACGTGATCCTGCAGCAGCGCCTCCAGCCGGGAGCGCTGGTGCCGGTACACCGGGATCACCTCGTCCAGGTCCGCGACGTGCCGGGAACCGTCCCCGAGCCACAGGCTGCCCTGCCGCGCCCGCGGCACGCCCATGCCGTCCAGCAGGTCCGCGTACGCGGCGATCTGCAGCAGCGCCGTCACCCGCGCATGCCGGGCCAGCTTCGTGTCCACCACCTCGTACGCACCCTCGGGGTGCTCCTCGTCCGTGCGGAGCACGAGGAAGTCGGCCAGGCCGCCGAACGCGCCGTCGTGCAGCATCCCCTGGAACACGACGGCGGGACGCGCGGCCAACGCCGCCGCGGTGCGCTCGCGGGCGGCCCGCACACCCTCGGGCGTGTAGCGCTCCGGGCGGGCGAGCCGGACCACCTGGTCCGCGCCGTGCTCCGCCTCGAGGCGCGCGAGCACGCGAGACTCGTGCTCGTCCCCGAGGCGGGAGACCCGCTCGAGGAACGCGTCCGCCACGCCGATCCGCGGGGCACGCCCGAGCGCGGGGTCCACCGTCCCGCGCAGCCACCCGTAGGTACACGTGGCGGCGACGGTGATGTCCGAGGGGCTGAGCATGAAGGAGGCGCGGTCCGGCGCGAAGGTCACCATGCGGTCACCCTAGACAGGAGTCGCGGACACGATAGGCGGGGGCCGCGCACAGGATCCCGGTGCGCCTCGCCCCGGCGGCAGGGCGGGGCGGCGCGCGTCACACACCGGACCGGACTTGACGTGGGTCACATCCAGAGAGTTACCTAATGATCGTTCAGTAATTCTCTGCGCCGCCGCGCCGGCGCGCCCGTGCCGGCAGGGAGGCCCGCCCATGACCGAGACCGCCCACCACCCCATGCTCGCGGAGGACCGCGTGGCACGGTGGCTCGGCGTCACCCTCGAGGCCGCCGAGAAGGACCACGCGCGCATCCGGATGACGCTCACCGAGGACCAGCACAACGGCTTCGGCCTGGCCCACGGCGGCGCCGTCTTCGCGTTCGCGGACACGTGCTTCGCGCTGACCTGCAACGACCCCGCCTCGGACGGCTCCACCCTCACCGTGGCCTCCGGCGTGGACGTCAACTTCCTCGCGGCCACCCGCGCCGGGCAGACCCTCGTCGCGGAGGGCCGCCTGGTCGCCGCCGCCGGCCGCTCGGCCGTCTACGACATCACCGTCACCACCGACGACGGCACCCCGGTGGCCGCCTTCCGCGGCCGCTCCCGCACCATCCCCGCCCCCGGACGCTGACCGACGGGCGCACCCGCCGGTGCGCCGCCGTCGTCGACCGCCGCCCGACCCCGCATCCCCAGGAGGACGCCATGCTCGAGGCCTCGATCCCCAACCCGTACACGCCGGCACCCCTGCCCGCCCCCGCCGACCGCGGGGCCCCGGACCCCGAGGAGACGATGAGCCGGGACCAGATCGAGGCGCTCCAGTTCGAGCGCCTCCGCTGGACCCTGCACCACGCCTACGAGAACGTGCCCGCGTACCGCGAGCACTTCGACGCGCACGGCGTCCACCCCTCGGACTTCACGGAGCTCGGGGACCTCGCCAAGTTCCCGTACACGGACAAGGAGTTCCTGCGGAAGAGCTACCCGTTCGGTGCATTCGCCGCCACGGGCCCCGAGCTGCGCCGCATCCACGCCTCCTCCGGCACCACCGGCCAGCCCACCGTGGTCGGCTACACCGACGACGACCTGGCCACGTGGGCCACCCTCGTCGCCCGCTGCTTCCGCGCCGGCGGCATCCGCCCCGGTGACCGCGTGCACAACGCGTACGGCTACGGCCTGTTCACCGGCGGCCTCGGTGCCCACTACGGCGCCGAGCGCATCGGGGCGGCCGTGATCCCGATGTCCGGCGGGCAGACGGAGAAGCAGGTGCAGCTGATCACCGACTTCCAGCCGCGCGCCATCCTCTCCACGCCCACCTACCTGCTGACCATCGCGGACGGCTTCAAGAAGCTCGGCCTGGACCCCCGCGAGTCCTCCCTCGAGGTCGCGATCCTCGGCGCCGAGCCGTGGACCGAGGAGATGCGCCGCGAGATCGAGCAGACCTTCGACCTCGACGCCCTGGACATCTACGGCCTCTCCGAGGTCATGGGCCCGGGCGTGGCCGGCGAGTCCGCGGCCACCAAGGACGGCTCCCACATCTGGGAGGACCACTTCCGCCCCGAGATCATCGACCCGCTCACGGACGAGGTCCTCGAGACCGGCCGCCACGGCGAGCTCGTCTTCACCTCGCTCACCAAGCAGGCGCTGCCGATCATCCGGTACCGCACCCACGACCTCACCCGCCTGCTGCCGGGCACCACGCACCCGGGCCACCGCCGCATGGGCCGCATCACCGGCCGCTCGGACGACATGATCATCCTGCGCGGTGTGAACCTGTTCCCGTCGCAGATCGAGGAGCTGGCCCTCAAGGAGCCGGCCCTGTCGCCGCACTTCACCCTCGAGATCACCCGCCCGGACCGCATGGACCAGATGGCCGTGAACATCGAGCGCCGCGATCATGCGACCCTCGAGGAGGCCCAGGCCTGCGCCGCGCACCTGCGCATGGAGATCAAGACGAAGATCGGCTCCTCGTGCGTGATCAACGTGGTGGAGCCGGAGACCCTCGCCCGCTCCTCCGGCAAGCTCAAGCGCATCTACGACCTGCGCGACCAGGCCTGATCCCGCCCCCGCGGCCGAACCCGACGCCGGCGTGCCCGGTAGAGTGGACCGGTGCACCGTCGTCGTCGTCGGCGTCCGCCCGCCCCCGAAGGAGCCCCGTGCCCCAGAGCAGCCCCACCCCGCGCCGCGGCCGGCCCGGCTATGACCGGCAGACGCTGCTGGCCGAGTGCGTCGAGCTTTTCAACCGGCACGGCTACGAGGCGACCTCCATGGGCATGCTCGCCACCCACCTGGGCATCTCCAAGTCCGCGATCTACCACCACGTGGAGTCCAAGGAGGCGATCCTCGACCACGCGGTGACGGAGGCGCTCGACGCCCTCGAGGCGTGCCTGGACGATGTGGTGGCCAGCGGGGTCGACGCCGGCGCGCAGGTCGAGGCGGCCATCCGCGGCACGCTCGGGGTGCTGGCGGAGAAGCAGCCCGAGGTGACCCTGCTGCTGCGCCTGCGCGGGAACTCGGCGGTCGAGGTGGCCGCCGTCGAGCGCCGTCGTGAGATCACCCGGCGCTTCGGTGACCTGCTCGAGGCCGCCCAGGCCGCGGGTGCGGTGCGCTCCGACGTGACCCCGCGCAACCTCGCCCGTCTGGCGCTCGGGATGATCAACTCGATCGTCGACTGGTACCGGCCGGATCGCGGCGTCCCCGGCCAGGAGGGACCGGGCCAGATGATCGACGCCGTCACGGGCGTGGTGCTCGGGGGCCTGCGGGGCTGAGGGCCCGCTGTCCTCAGCCCTCGCCGTCGAGCGCGGCGAGCACGTCGGCCACGATCGAGGCCGCGCGGTCCTCGGCGTCCGCGGGCACCCCGCCGTCCGCGTCGGCCTGGGCCACGGCCACGGTGCGGGCGCCGTCCTGCACGGCAGTGAGGTGGGAGTAGACGGACCCCCCGGGGGCCGGGAGCGCCGTGTACGCGGTGCCGCCCTCGTGCTCGGTCCGCGTCACGCTCTCCACGCCGAGCCCGGCCAGGTCCACCCCGGTGCAGGCCTGCGCCGCCGCCCGGGCGTCCTCCAGGGCGGCGCGGGCGGCCTCCTCCGTGGGGTACACGGTGACGCGCACGCCGAGCGGAGTGACCTCGGCGTCGGGGGACGCCGTGAAGGAGGGCACCGGCGTCGAGGTGGGCCCGCCGCCGGTCGTGGCGGCCGTCTCCGGCTGGGCCGTGAGCCCCAGGTCCGCCGCCCCGGCCTCGGCGTCCCGCTCCAGGTCGGAGCGTGTGGCGTCCAGGCAGGCCTGCTGTTCCGCGCTGCGGGTGGAAGCCGGGCTCGCGCCGGCGTCGACCGTCTGCTCCAGGCCGGCGGCCCGCTGGCGCAGCTCCGTCTGCCGCTCCAGCGGCGAGGCGGCGCTCAGCCCCACCTCGGACCCCGGCCCCGCGGCCCGCTGGACGGCGGCCTGCACCGCCAGGGTCCGCTGCCCGTCCAGCGCGGGGGGCATCTCGAGGGACAGGCTGCCCGAGGCGGAGGCGCCGCCCATGCTCGCCGTGGAGGCGCTGGCCGCGGGCGACGTGGGGGCCGTGGAGCTGCTGGCCGCGGGCGACGCGGACGAGGCCGCCGTCGTCGTGGACGACGCCGACGAGGGGGCGGGGGAGGAGGGCTCTGCGCCGCCGCCCGCGCACCCGGCGAGGGCGAGCGCGCCCACGGCGAGGGCGCCGAGCAGGGGGAGTCGGGAGGTCGTCATGGCCCGACTCTACGTGCGCTGTGACGGATGCCACAAGGAAGCGGCGGGGGCATGCGACGGGGCCGCCCGATGCGTGATGCGCACCGGACGGCCCCTGATCCGTCAGTCGAGGAGGTCAGCCGAGCGGGGTGTCCTTGTCGCCCAGGTTCCAGTCCTCCACCGGGCCGAGGTTCTCCCCGTCCGGCCCGTAGCGGTAGAAGCCCTGGCCGTCGGCCACGCCGCTGTGGCCCTCGGCGATGCTCTTCTCCAGCAGCTCGGCGAAGCCGCGCTGCCAGTCGGCGCCCGCGTTGCGGGAGACGTTGGCGGCCACGTGGAAGCCCACGATGTCGTAGGTCTGGAACGGGCCGCGCTCGTTGCCGGTGGCCACGCGCCAGGTGCGGTCGATGTCCGCCGGGTTGCCCACTCCGTGCATGTACAGCTTGGAGCCGGCCTGCAGCCACGGGATGAGCAGGGAGTTGAGGAAGTAGCCCGGGATCTCCTTGCGCACGTGCACGGGGACCATGCCGGTCTCCTCGGCGAACTGCAGGGCTCCCGCGACGGCCTCCGGCGAGGTGGCGGCGGTGCCCATGACCTCGGCGGTGTTCTGCGCCCAGATGCGGTTGGCGTAGTGCAGGGCCAGGAAGCGCTCCGGATGGCCGCTGGCGTCGGCGAAGTCCGAGGGCAGCAGGGAGGAGGTGTTCGTGGCGAACAGGGTCGTGGCGGGGGCGAGCTCGCCCACCTGGGCCCACACCTTGCGCTTGAGCTCCAGGTTCTCCGGGACGGCCTCGACCACGATGTCCGCATCCGCCAGGGCCTCGCCGAGGTCCGAGGTCGGCGTGATGCGGGCGATGGCCTCGTCGAAGCGCTGCGGGTCGTAGCCCTCCCCGAGGTCTGCTTCGTAGCCCTGGCGGATCCACGCCCAGCGGCGCTCGATCCCCTCGAGGGCGGCGGGGACGGCGTCGTAGGCCATCACCCTCTTGCCGTGGTACGCCGCCTGCATGATGATCTGCGAACCCAGCACACCGGTGCCCAGCACGGTGACCTGATCAAAACGGGTGAACTCGGACATGTGTGTCGACCTTCTTCTCTCGCGGTCCGAATGGGACGTACAGGTGAACGTCCCGGGCACGCTCCTTGTTCCCGGGGACGACGACGGGCCGCCCGGCGCGCAGCGGGCGCACGGGACGGCCCGTCGAAGCAGGGGGGCTCAGCCCTGGGAGGTCTCGGACGGGGCCATCGGCCAGGTCTTGGCCACGAGCGTCAGCACGTCGTACTGGGCGCAGAGCTCGTCCTTCTGGTTGTGGATCCGGCAGTCCCAGGCCACCTCGCCGTACTCGTCGCTCACGCGCGGGGTGATGCGCTTGGCCGTCAGGGTCACGCGGATGGCGTCGTCGTAGGTCACCGGCGTGATGAAGCGCAGGTTCTCCAGGCCGTAGTTGGCCAGCACCGGGCCCGGATCCGGGGCCACGAACAGCCCCGCGGCCCACGAGACCAGCAGGTAGCCGTGGGCCACCCGGCGCGGGAAGAACGGGTTGGCCATGGCGGCCTCCTCGTCCGTGTGGGCGTAGAACCTGTCCCCGGTCTCCTCCGCGAAGGCGGTGATGTCCTCCAGGGTGACGGTGCGCAGGCCGGAGGCGAACTGGTCGCCCACCGTCAGCTCGGCCAGGGACTTGTAGAACGGGTGCACGGCCGTGCCGGCCTCCACGTCCTCGCGCGTCACCGTGTGGGCCGCGGCGCCCTGATGCCACACGCCGGTGATGGCCGTGAGCATGTCCGGGGAGCCCTGGATCGCCGTGCGCTGCATGTAGTGCTTCACGGCGCGGACCCCGCCGAGCTCCTCGCCGCCGCCGGCGCGGCCGGGGCCGCCGTGGATCAGCACCGGCACGGGGGCGCCGTGACCGGTGGTGGTCGTGGCGGTCTGGCGGTTCAGGACGTGCACGCGGCCGTGGTGGGCGCCGATCCCGGCGGCGAACGCGCGGGCGGTCTCACCGTCGTTCGTGGCGACCGTGGCCACGAGCGAACCCGACCCCAGGGCGGCCAGGGCCACGGCGTCGGCCACGTCCGTGTAGCCGATCACCGAGGTGACCGGGCCGAACGCCTCGACGCTGTGCACCTCGGGGGTGCGCGCGTCCTCGAAGGTGAGCACCGTGGGGGCGAAGAACGCGCCGGACTCGGCGTCGGCGTCGCCGGTCGAGCCCTCGGGGCCGCCGAGGCGGACCTGACCGCCGGCGTCGACCAGGCGCTGCACCGCGCCGCGGACCTCGCCCTGCTGCTCCTTCGAGGCCAGGGCGCCCATGGTGGTGCCCTCGACGCGCGGGTCGCCCAGGACGACCTTCGCGGCCAGGCGCTCGGTGAGGGCGGCGGTCACGGCCTCGACGCGGTCCTGCGGGACGATCACCCGGCGGATGGCCGTGCACTTCTGGCCGGCCTTGACCGTCATCTCCTGGAAGACGACCTTCACGAACGCCTCGAACTCGGGGGACTCCGGGTCCGCGTCCGGGCCGAGGATGGCGGCGTTGAGGGAGTCGGTCTCCGCGGTGAAGCGGACGCCGCCCTCCTGCACGTTCGGGTGCTTCTTCAGGGTGGCCGCGGTGGCGGCGGAGCCGGTGAACGCGACGTGGTCGCGGTAGTCCAGGTGGTCCAGCAGGTCGCGGGCCGAACCGGAGATCAGCTGGATCGAGCCCTCGGGCAGCACGCCGGACTCGAGCATGAGCTCCACGCACTTCTGCGCGACGTAGCCGGTGGGGGTGGCCGGCTTGACCACGGTGGGCACGCCGGCGACGAAGGCCGGGGCGAACTTCTCCAGCATGCCCCACACGGGGAAGTTGAACGCGTTGATCTGCACGGCCACGCCCGGGATGCGCTGGTAGATGTGCTCGCCGATGAAGGAGCCGTCGCGGGAGAGGGGCTCCACGTCCCCGTCGATGATCACGTTGGAGTTCGGCAGCTCGCGGCGGCCCTTGCCGGAGAACGTGAAGAGGGTGCCGATGCCGCCGTCGACGTCGAAGGCGTGGTCGCGCTGCGTGGCGCCGGTGGCGAAGGAGACGTCGTAGAGCTCCTGGACGCGGGAGTTCAGGTAGAGCGCGAGCTCCTTGAGCTTGAGGGCGCGCTCGTGGATGGTCAGCGCGCCCAGGGCCTGCTGGCCGACGGTGCGGGCGTGCTCGATGGCGGCGGCCGTGTCGAGGCCGTCGGTGGAGACGCCGGTCAGGCGCGCGCCGGTGTTCGCGTCCGTCACGTCGGTGACCTTGGACGGGTGCGACGGCGTCCACCAGCTGCCGGCGACGTAGCTGGGGAGGATCTCCGGGAGGGAGGGGGCGGTGACGGTCACGGGGGCTCCTGGTGTCGGGGGCGCGGACGAGTCCCGACCGATCGGTCGGTTATTGCTCCTCACCCTAGCCGAGACGTGGATCACGCGGGAGGGGGAGCCGGGCGGGTGACGCCGTCGTCGTGGGGAGGGGTGGGGTGGGGTCTGGCGGCGACCCGTGGCGCCAAAGCCCGCAGACACGCCGCTATGGCCAGGACGTGGCGGCGTGTCTGCGGGCCTCGGCGGGGCGTCGTCCACAGATCCCGGCGGACGACGACGGCGGCGCGCCCGGATCGGGCACGCTCGGCCCATGCCCCGCTCGCCCGCGCCCCTGCCTCCGATGCGCTGCGGACTGGACGGCCTCCTCCGCGATCCGACGGTGTTCTCGACCCCGGCCGCGCGCGAGGCGGGCGTGAGCGCGGCCCGGCTGCGGCGCGGGGACGTGGTCTCCCTCGGCTGGGGGCTCTGGGGCCGGCGCGGCATCGAACCGGACCCCATGGACCATGTGCGGGCACTGCAGGATCTGCACCCCGAGGGCGTGTTCAGCCACGTCACGGCCGCCAGGGTGCTCGGCCTGTGGCTGACCGGGCCGCTCGCCGCCGACCGGTCCGTGCACGTCGCGACCCCGCGCGGCCACGGCACCGCGTCGAGCCGGGCCGGGGTCCGCTCACACCGCCTCCGCGCCGACGCACCGGTGCGGATCGTGGACGGGGTGCGCGTGACCGCACCGGGGTGGATCTTCGTGGACCTCGCCGCGCAGGCCGGGCCGCTCGAGCATCTCGTCGCGCTCGGGGACAGCATGGTGCGGACGGCACCCACGGAGGCCCGCCGCCGTCGGCTGCCTCCCGGGGTGACGGACGTGGCCGAGCTGCGCGCCGCCGTCGAGGAACGCGGTCGGGTGCGCGGGATCCGTGCGGCCCGGGAGGCGCTGGAGCTCGTGCGTCCCGGGGCCGACTCGCCGCAGGAGAGCCGGCTGCGGGTGCGGCTCGTCCTGGACGGCGTCCCCGAGCCCGCGGTGAACCCGTGCATCCGCCTCGCCACGGGACAGCGGCTCCGCGTGGATCTGGTGTGGGCGGACGCCAAGGTGGCCGTCGAGTACGACGGCGATCAGCATCGCACGGATCGCCGGCAGTGGCGTGAGGACCGCGAGCGGGACGCGGCCCTGCGCGCGGAGGGGTGGGAGGTGATCCGGGTGACCGCCGACGTGTTCCGGCCAGGGCACTGGGAGCTCTTCGTACGGCAGCTGCGGGGCCTGGTGGCTGCGCGGACCCCGCCGGGCCGAGTGCCGCCGTCGTGGATCTGACCCGCCGAGGCCTGCAGACACGCCGCTACCGCCAGGGCGTAGCGGCGTGTCTGCGGGCTTCGGCGAGAGGGGCGGGAGCCTCGGGCCGGCGTCGACCCCCTGCTCCTCGTCCCCGGACCGGCGTAGAATCGACCACCGGTCCCCTCGGACCCGCCCCACCCCCTTCATCCGGAGAGTTCTGCCGCATGCTGCGCACCATGTTCCACGCCAAGATCCACCGGGCCACCGTGACCCAGGCGGACCTGCACTACGTGGGCTCCGTGACCGTGGACCAGGACCTGCTGGACGCCGCGGACATCCTCCCGGGCGAGCTCGTGTCCATCGTGGACGTCACGAACGGCGCGCGACTGGAGACCTACACCATCGCGGGCGAGCGGGGCTCCGGCGTGCTCGGCATCAACGGCGCCGCCGCCCACCTCGTGCATCCGGGGGACATCGTCATCCTCATCGCCTACGGGCAGATGGACGACGACGAGGCCCGCCACTTCCAGCCCAAGGTCGTCCACGTGGACGCGGACAACAGGATCGTCGAGCTCGGCGTCGACCCCGCCGACGGCCTCCTCGACGGCCTCTCTCGCCCGCCGCTGTCCCGCGAGTGGAACGAGGCCCAGGCCGAGCTCTGAGCCGGCCGGCGCGCCGGGCCGTCATGGACGAGTTGTTCAAGCGGGATCAGCGGTCGGCACGGCCTTCGCCCCGAGCGCCCGACGCGCGGAGCGCATCGCGGCCGCGTGGCTGAGGCCCATCGCGGTGCGGGCGCCCGGCACACGGGCCACGGCGCGCATCCACGGCGAGGTGAGCACCACCTCCTGCTCCCACACCACGATGCAGCGCGGCGCGTGTCCGGCCGGGGCACCGTCGTCGTGGACGGTGGCCCGCACGGTGCCCGTCAGGCCCCCGCTCAGGCGGGCGACCAGTAGGCCGCGGGCGCGGTCGTCGATGAGACGCTCCATCGTCAGACGCACCGGCACGAACCCGCGCAGCCGGACGGCGGCGCGGTCGGGGCCCAGGCGACGGACGCGCGGGACGGCCGGCCACCAGCGTGGGTAGCCGGCCGGGTCGGCGAGCAGGGCCAGCACGGACCGGGCGTCCGCGGGGACGGCCCAGCGGTGGGTGAAGCGGAAGGGGCGGTCGACCGACATCAGGCCCGGCCGAAGGTCTCGGGGTCCACGGGGCGCGCGGCCCGGCTGAGCCAGAGCCGCTGGTCCAGGTGATGGCCGGGCGTGTTCGCCACGGGCAGGGCGACGCGCAGCAGCGTGGGCTCGTCCATACCCGTCACGCTAGCCGCGCCGCCCCGCCCCCGCACTTTCGAACGTGATATCGGGGGAATGGGCGCTTTCGAACGGGAGATAGGCCCTATCTCCCGTTCGAAAGCGCCTGCCCCGGGGGCTCAGCGGTAGTCGAAGAAGCCCTTGCCGGACTTCCGGCCGAGCTCGCCGCGGGCCACCATGTCTCGCATGAGCTGCGGCGGGGCGAAGCGCTCACCCAGCTGGGACTCGAGGTACTCCGCGATGCCCAGGCGCACGTCCAGGCCCACGATGTCGGTCAGGGCCAGCGGGCCGACCGGGAACTTGTAGCCGAGCACCATGGCGGCGTCGATGTCCTCGGGGGAGGCCACACCCTCCTCGACCATGCGGATGGCCTCGAGCGCGATCGCCACGCCCAGTCGCGACGAGGCGAAGCCCGGGGCGTCCTTGACGACGACGGGGGTCTTGCCGAGCCCGCGGACCCACTCGGTGGACAGGGCCTGGAGCTCCGCACCGGTCTGCTCGCCGATCACGACCTCCACGAGCTTCGAGGCGGGCACCGGGTTGAAGTAGTGCAGGCCGCAGAAGCGCTCGGGGCGCTGCAGGTGGGTGGCGATCTCGCCGATGGACAGGGAGGAGGTGTTGCTGGCCAGCCAGGCGTCCTCGCGCAGGTGGGCCTCGACGTCGGTGAGCGCGTCGATCTTCACTTGCATGTCCTCGAACACGGCCTCGACCACGAGGTCGCAGCGGGCGAAGTCGGCACGGTCCACGGAGACGGTCAGGCGCTGCGCCCACTCGTCCAGGTCGCCGTCGATCTTGCCGCGCTCGAGGGAGGCGGCCAAGTCGGCCTCGATGCGTTCCTTGGCCGCCTCGGCCGACTGCGGGTCGCGCTCGACGACGACCACCTCGGACGATCCGGAGACGAGGAACGCGTGGGCGATGCCGCCGCCCATCCGGCCGCCGCCGAGGACGCCGACGACGGCGGGCACGGAGGACGGAACGGTATCAGGGGTGTGCTGCTGGTCGGTCATGTCGGTCCTCACTTCTTCTTGCGGTCCAGGAACGCCTGCATGCGCTCGAACTTGGCGTCGGACTCGAACAGGATGGCCTGCGCGATCTCGTCCACGTGGGGGTGGGCCCCGCGAGGGAGGTGGAAGACGCGCTTGGACAGCCGCACCGCCAGCGGGTCCTGCTGCGCGATGCGGTCGGCGAGGGCGTCGGCGGCGTCGAGGAGGGCGTCCGGCTCGTGCAGCTCGGTGACGAGCTTGAGCTCGAGGGCCTCCTGCGCGTCCAGGATCCGTCCGGCGAGCAGCAGCTCGAGGGCCACGGGCTCGCCCACGAGCTCCTTGAGCCGCCACTGGGCGCCCGCAGCGGCCGTGATCCCCAGGCTCGTCTCGGGCTGGCCCATCTTCAGCGCCGGGGTGGCGATGCGGAAGTCGGCCGCGTAGGCCAGTTCCGCGCCGCCGCCCAGGGCGAAGCCGTCGATCGCCGCGATCACGGGCATGGGCAGCCGGTGGATGCGGTCGAAGACCTGCGAGTTCACGCCGCGCAGGGCGTCGTCGCGGCGGCGCTCGCGCAGCTGTCCGATGTCCGCGCCGGAGGCGAAGATGCCGGAGAACGTCCCCGGCTCGCGCGTCGACTCCACCTGCGTGCCCGAGATGATCAGGATCTTCGGCTCGCGCTCGAGGTGGGCGCAGAGCTCGTGGAACTCGTCGACCATGGTCTGGTCGATCGCGTTGCGCACGCCCGGGCGGTCCATGCGCGCGTGGACGCGGTCCTCGCGCTCCTCGACGTGCAGCGCCGAGAAGTGGCTGAAGTCGGTCATCTGCTCAGACCCTCTCGACGAGCATCGCGGAGCCCTGGCCCACACCCACGCACATCGTGGCCAGGCCCCTGTCCGCGCCCTCGCGTTCCATCCGACCGAGCAGCGTGACCACGAGGCGCGAACCCGAGGAGCCCAGCGGATGGCCCAGGGCGATCGCGCCGCCGTCGGCGTTGACGGTCTCCGGGTCCAGGCCGAGGCGCCGCATCGAGGCCAGGGACTGGGTGGCGAAGGCCTCGTTGAGCTCGACGGCGCCCAGGTCCGCCACGGACCAGCCGGAGCGCTCGAGGGCCTTCTCGGTGGCCGGGACGGGGCCCAGGCCCATGATCTCGGGGGCCAGGCCCGCCGAGGTGGACTCCACGACGCGGGCCCGCGGGGTCAGGCCGTACTTCTGCGCGGCCCGCTCGGAGACGACGAGGATCGCCGAGGCGCCGTCGTTGAGGGAGGAGGAGTTGCCGGCGGTGACCACGCCGTCCTTCTTGATGATCGGGCGCAGGCTGGCGAGCACCTCGGGGGTGGAGCCGGGGCGGGGGCCCTCGTCCGTGTCCACGACCGTCTCGGCGCCCTTGCGGCCCGTGACGACGACGGGCACGATCTCGTCCGCGAAGCGGCCGGCCTCGATGGCGGCCAGCGCACGCTCGTGCGAGCGGGCGGCGAAGGCGTCGGCGTCCTCGCGGGTGATGCCGTCCACCTCGCCGACCTCCTCGGCGGTCTCCGGCATGGAGAAAGTGAACTTCTCCCCGAACTCGCCGTCTGCGAAGCGCGGGTTCACGAAGCGCCAGCCGATCGCGGTGTCGAAGGCCGCGCCGGGCTTGGCGAACGCCGTCGTCGGCTTCTCCATCACCCAGGGGGCGCGGGACATCGACTCCACGCCTCCGGCCACGACGACGTCGGCCATCCCGGAGCGCACCATCGCTGTGGCGATGCCGATCGCGGACATGCCCGAGGCGCAGAGGCGGTTCACGGTGATGCCCGGAACGGTGTCCGGGAAGCCGGCCAGCAGCCAGGCCATGCGGGCGACGTTGCGGTTCTCCTCGCCGGCGCCGTTGGCGTTGCCGAGGATGACGTCGTCCACGACCGACGGGTCGATGCCGGCGTCCTCGATCACGGCCTTGACGGTCAGGGCGGCGAGGTCGTCGGGGCGGACGGAGGAGAGGGCGCCGCCGTACTTGCCGACGGGCGTGCGGCGACCGCCGACGAGCAGGGCCTGGGACTGTGCGGACATGGAGACTCCTTGAGTGACCGACAACGGGGCGGGCGCGGGCGCGGCAAATTACCGACCGTGCGTTCAGGTTCAGTATCCCGGGCCGGTGTGACGGGGGTCAACTGCGGGGGCGGGGTGTGACGGGGTGGGCGGTCACGTGAAGGTCGAGGTCCAGGACCCGGCGAACGTGCCAAACCCGGTGATGTCCGTGGTCTGGGGAGCGAGGGCGTCGACAATGCACCGCACGTCGACGCTCGGCCCCGGCTCCCGGGAGCGCAGGAGCAGGAGGTCGTGGACCGAGTTCCCCACGGTCGTCAGGACCGGGACGTCCACCTTCCGCCGTCCTAGGCGCTCATCAGTGGCGACGACGTAGCTGTCGGAGTGGGAGTAGAAGACGGCCGGGTGGATGAAGTCAGGGGCCCGGCAGTCGGACAGACTCTGCAGATAGGTCCGCAGGTCGGCCGCCTGGTTGATGGCCTGCCTCCTGGGGGATCGTGCGTTGTGGTCCTCGGCCACGATGCGGACGTCGATCTGCCCGGGGGTCTCGGCCTTGCGTTGGAGCTGGATCGCGAAGTCGTCACCGAGGTCGAGGTCGGGGAAGAGGAGCTTCCACGACCGGTGCTCGCCCCGCGGCAGGGTGCCGTCGAAGATGAGTCCCGTCCAGTGCTTGTTCTCGATGAGCGTCACCGACCTCTCGGTCAGCAGGAGATGGTCGACCTGGTGCAGGAAGTATCTGCCGTCATCAGTCGGCGTGGGGAATCGAATATTTGTGAGAAGGACTCCGTTCAGGTCGAGTCTCCGGCACTGGTCGAGAATGAACCGCCGTGATGGCTGCTCGTAGTTCGTGGCAGAGTCCAGCTTCTTCGCGAGTGCCTCATAGCGCTCGACGAGGACCCTCCGGTCATGGTCCATGCCCCGCACATCATTCTGGTGACGGTCGCTGAGGGCTCGAACGTATTGGTCATGCGCCGGTTGTTTGGCGGCCAGCTCGATGGAGTAGTCCGAATGGATCTGCTCCCGTTGCGCAGCGCTCTCGGTTGCCAGTTCGCTCAGGCTGGCTTCGGACTCCTCCTTGGTCGACTCCAGCGAGGCCTGGAGGCGCCTCGTTCGAAACCGATGCCAAGCGGCCAGTAGAGCGAGGCAGCCGGTGAGAACGAGAACGATGATCCATGGTGTGGTGTTTCCCTCCATGTGCTGAGTGGATCACAACAGGGAGACAGGTTAAGAGTCTCGGGTGCTGTCCAAGCCCCGTCGCCCCATCATGTACGGGGGTATCGCCTGCGGGGGCGGGGTGTGGCGGACGGGTGATCGGCTGCACTGGGGTGGGCGCGCCGCACAGCGCCTCGGTCGTGGCCGTTCGGTGGAAGGAACCCCGTGGCGAGACCCTCCCCCGCGCCGACCTCCTCGCCGCCGTCGTCGCACCGCCGGGCGGCTGCGCCGAGGCCACGTCGGTCAGCGTCTGACCCGGCGCGCCCCGCGCTGAGGCCCGCAGACCCGCCGTTTCGCCCCCGACGTGGCGGCGTGTCTGCGGGCCTCGGCGCCAGGCCGCGCACCGCGCACCGCACGACGACGGCGCGCCCTTCCGGAGGGGGACGCGCCGTCGTCGTGGGGTGGGGACGGGCGAAGCCCGTCAGGCGGGCCGGATCAGGTCGGGACCACCGGGTTCGAGCGGGTGGCGACGACCTGCTCGTCGTGCAGCTCGCGGTCCTGGATGCCCTTGGGGACGAACAGGACGGCGATGAGCGAGATCGCGGAGATCACGATGATGTACCAGGCCACGTTCTCCCAGCCGGTCTTCACGAGCTGGTCGGCGAGCAGCGGGGCGAAGGCGCCGCCGATGATGGTGCCGAGCGCGTAGCCGATCGAGACGCCGGAGAAGCGGACGCGGGCCGGGAACATCTCGGCGTACATCGCCGACTGCGGGCCGTAGGACGGACCCAGGCCGAGGGTCAGGACGAACAGGCCCAGCGAGAACAGCGGCAGAGATGCGGTGTTCAGCAGCCCGAACAGCGGGAAGGCCCAGACGATCAGGAACCCGTAGCCGAACACGAAGGTCAGCTTGCGGCCGATCTTGTCCGAGACCCAGCCGCCGAGCAGGGTGAAGATGAACCAGCCGACGCCGCCGACGAGGCTCGCGATGAGCACCTCGGAGGAGGTCATGCCCAGACCCTTCGGGCCGCCGTACTTCGAGAACCACGCGATGAGCAGGTAGCCGACGCCGTTGTTCGCGGCGAAGATCACGGCGGCGAGGATGACCTCCTTGGTGTGGTGCCGGAAGAGCTCGCCCAGCGGGGCGGACTCGTCCACCTTGAGCTGCTGCATCTCCTTGAAGACCGGGGACTCCTCGACGGCCTTGCGGATCAGGTAGCCGACCACGATCAGGATCACGGAGATCAGGAACGGGATGCGCCAGCCCCAGGTGAGGAACTGCTCCTCGGACATGGTGGAGCGCACGATGAACAGCACGCCGGTGGCCAGGATCATGCCCAGCGGCACGCCGATCTGCGGGGCGGAGCCGAACAGGCCGCGCTTGCCGTGGGGGGCGTGCTCCACGGACAGCAGCGCCGCACCGCCCCACTCGCCGCCCGCGGACAGGCCCTGCAGCAGGCGCAGCGCGACGAGCAGGATCGGGGCCCACACACCGATCTGGGCGTAGGTGGGCAGCAGGCCGATGAGGGTGGTGGCCAGGCCCATGCCGATCAGCGTGAGGGACAGGACGAGCTTGCGGCCGAAGCGGTCGCCGAGGTGGCCGGCGACGATCGCGCCGAGCGGGCGGACGAGGAAGGAGATGCCGAGGGTGACCCACGCGGCGATCTGGGAGCCGTTCTCGCCCATCGGCTGGAAGAAGAGGGCGGCGAAGACGAGTGCGGTGGCCTGGGCGAAGATGAAGAAGTCGTACCACTCGATGGTGGTGCCGACGACGGTGCCGGCGATGACCTTGCGCTCCTCGCGGCGGTCACGCGCGGGGACGGGCGCCGCGGGGGATGCGACGGTGTGGCTCATGGGTGCTCCTGGGATGCGGGGCGGCGGCCGGCCGTGAGACGGCGGCGGGACGGTGTGGTGCCCGACCGATCGGTCGGGAAGTGACACCCGTCACCGTATACGATCCTCTGTGACTCACGCCACGATCCGGGCTGATGACGGGAATGTGACGCGGCCGGGCCGGGACGACGACGGCGCCGCGCCCCTCGTGCGAAGGGTGCGGCGCCGTCGTCGGTGGCGGGGTGCGGCGGCTCAGCCGCGGCCGGTGAACTCCGGCTTCCGCTTCTCCTGGAAGGCCTGGAAGCCCTCGGCGTAGTCCGCAGTGCCGCAGAGCTCGCCCTGGGCGATGTTCTCCGCGTCGAGGGACTCCCATAGGCCCACGCGCCGGTCGCGGACCTGGGCCACGAGCTCCTTCGACGCGCGGAACGCGAGGGTCGCGCCGGAGGCCACCTGAGCGACCTTGGCACGGGTGAACTCGAGCAGCTCGTCCGCGGGCAGGGCCCGGGAGAACAGCCCGGCCTGGACGGCCTCGGCGCCCGAGAGGAGCTCGGCCGTGTAGATCAGGTCCAGGGTGCGGTGCGCGCCCAGGCGCTCGGTGAACAGCCAGTGGCCGCCCGAGTCCAGGGTGGCCCCGAGGTTCGCGAACGGCGAGCCGATCTTCGCGTCCTTGGCCACGTACACCACGTCCGTGGCGATCGCGAGGCCCAGGCCCACGCCCAGGCAGGCGCCCTGCACCGCCGCGAAGGTGGGCACCGGGATCTCGGACATGGCCCGCAGCACCGGGGTGACCCTGTCCCGCAGGTAGGCGGTGGCGTCGTCCTCGGCCGGGACCACGGCGGAGATGTCGCGGCCCGCGCAGAACCCGCGGCCCTCGCCGCGCAGCAGCACGGCCCGGACCTCGCCGGACTCGACGCCGGCGGCGGCCCGCTCGTAGGCGGCCTGGAGTTCGGCCAGCGCGGCCTCGTCCAGGGCGTTCATCCTCTGGGGGGCGTCCAGCACGATCTCGGCGACGCCGTTCTCGACGGTGATCTCGATCATCGGGGGCTCCTTCGGTCTCGTGGGCGGGCGCTCAGGCGTCGAAGTCCAGCGTGATCGAGTCGGAGGTCGGGCGGGTCTGGCACGTGAGCACGTAGCCCTTCTCCACCTCGTCCTTCTCGAGCGCGTAGTTCTCGTCCATCTCGTACGCGCCGTCGACGACCTTGGCGCGGCAGGTGCCGCACACGCCGCCGGCGCACGCGAAGGGCACGTCCGAGCGGACGCGCAGTGCGGCGTTGAGGACCGTCTCGTGGGCGGACTTGGGGGACTCGACCTTGGCGGTGAGGCCGTCGAGGTTGAACTCGATGGTCACGTTGTCACCCTTCGGGTCCACCTCCACCACACGGCCGGAGTGGCCCTGGGGGTTCTCCGGGCGGCCGGTGGTGAACAGCTCGAAGCGCACGTCGTCCTCGGGCACGCCGCGGGCGGCGAGCGTCTCACGGGTGAGCTGCACGAGCTCGAACGGACCGCAGAGGAACCACTCGTCGGTGCCTTCCACGTCGATCACGCGGTCCAGGAGGGTGGTGAGCTTGTCCTCGTCGATGCGACCGGAGAGCAGCGGGGACACGCGCTGCTCGCGGGAGAGCACGTGGTGCACCGTGAACCGGGCCGGGTACTTGTCCTTGAGGTCGCCGATCTCCTCGGCGAACATCACGTCCATGGCGGAGCGGTTCGCGTAGACCAGGTCGAAGCGCGAGGTCTCGGAGGCCGCGAGCACGGCCTTGGCGATCGCCATGATCGGGGTGATGCCCGAGCCGGCCGCGAACGCCACCAGGTGCGTGTCCTTCTTCTCCGCGACCTTCTCCGCCGCCACCTTCTGGGCGTCGTTGAGGGAGGTGACGTGCGTGCGGGACGTGAACGCGCCCTGCGGGTTCATCACGTCGATCTTCTCGCCGACCTCGAGGCTCTCGTTGGCCCATGTGGAGAACGTGCCGCCGATGTCCTTCTTCACGGCCACGCGGATCTCACCGCGCTTCGGGACGGCGCAGATCGAGTAGGACCGGCGCACCTCGGCGCCGTCGAGCTCCTTGCGCAGGGCCACGTACTGGCCCGGCACGTAGTCGTAGTCGTCGGCGAGCTCCTCGGGCACCGCGAAGGTGACCTCCACGGAGTCCTCGGTCAGACGCCGCAGCTCGGACACCTCGAGGGTGTTGAACGTGGCGCGGCGCTTGCCGGTGGTGGGGGCGTCGGTGGTCTCGGTCATCAGTGCACCTTGAAGTAGTCGAAGGGCTCGAGGCACTCCCGGCAGGTGTAGAGGGCCTTGCAGGAGGTGGAGCCGAAGCGGGTGATCTCGCGGGTGTTCAGGGAGTGGCAGCGCGGGCACTTCACGGCCATGCCGATCCGGACCGGGCCGTCCGTGGTGCGCGCGACGGGCGGGGCGATGCCGTACTCGTTGAGCTTGGCCTTGCCCTCATCCGTCATCCAGTCCGTGGTCCAGGCCGGCTGGAGCACCAGGCGCACCTCGGCGTCGGGGAACCCGGCGCGCCCGAGCGCGCGGGCGACGTCCGTGGTGATGGTGTCCATGGCGGGACAGCCGGAATAGGTGGGCGTGATGACGACGACGGCCCTCTCGCCCTCGACCCGTGCCTCCCGGAGGATCCCCAGGTCCGCGATGGACAGCACGGGGATCTCCGGGTCGTGCACGGTGGAGGCCGCATCCCAGACCCGCGCGCCGGCGGGATCGGCGGGGCGCAGCTCGCTGGCGGTGGTCACCAGGTCGCTCCCGGGTGACGGCGCGCCAGGGACTGCATCTCCGCGAGGATGTACCCGCGGTACTCGCTCATGGCGCCGGAACGGTCGCCGCCGCGGGCGGTGCCCGTCGTCGGCACGGTCAGGCAGGCCTCCTCGATGGCCGCGCGGATGCGGGTCATCGTCGGCTCCTCGAGCGAGGACGGCAGCACGGCGACGCCCTGCTCGGCGAGGGCGCGGACGACGTCGTCGTCGTGGAAGAGCTCGGCCACGTAGGGCCACAGCTCGTCCAGGCCGCGCTGCATGCGGCGCTTCGACTCCTCGGTGCCCAGACCCAGGCGCTGCAGCCACAGGGCGGCGTGGTCCTGGTGGTACAGGACCTCCTTGAGGGCCTTGTCCGCGATGGCCGCGAGCGTGGGGTCCGTGGACTCGCGCAGGCGGGTGTACAGCTCGTACGAGTAGAACGAGTAGTACAGCTGGCGGGCGATCGTCTTGGCGAAGTCGCCGTTCTCGGCCTCCACGAGGCGGACGGAGCGGAACTCCTCCTCGTCGCGGAAGTACGCGAGCTCGTCCTCGGTCTTGCCCCACGCCGTGCCGGCGTAGGAGAGGAGGAAGCGGGCGTGGCCCACGAGGTCCAGGGCGATGTTGCCCAGGGCGATGTCCTCCTCGATCTCCGGGGCGCGCGAGATCCACCAGGACAGGCGCTGGCCGAGCATCAGGGCGTCGTCACCGAGGGCGAGGGCGTAGCGGGCGACGTCGTCGTTCGCCTTCTGCTCGCCGGCCGCGATCTCCTCGGCCGTGATGGCCACGCCCGCGGAGTGCCTCGTGGCGGAGTCGTTGGTCGCGAAGCTCACAGGTGCGGCACCCCCTCGGACTGCTGGTAGTAGGTGGCGTGACGGTAGGACTTGCCCTGCGCGGACTCGAAGAAGCCGCCCTTGGAGTCCGGGTCGGAGGCCGCGATGGCCTCGGCCGGGACGACCCACACGGAGGTGCCCTCGTTGCGGCGGGTGTACAGGTCCCGCGCGTTGCGCAGCGCCAGGGTGGCGTCCGGGGCGTGCAGCGAGCCGGCGTGCACGTGGGAGAGGCCGCGGTTGGCGCGGACGAAGACCTCCCACAGGGGCCAGGCGTGGGAGGCGGCGGTGGTCTCGCTCATGGGTCAGGCTCCGATCAGGTGGGTCTCGGCCGGCGCGTTCTGCTCGGCCTGGCGGCGGGCGTAGGCGGCGGCGGCCTCGCGGACCCAGGCGCCGTCCTCGTGGGCCTGGATGCGGCGGGCCATGCGCTGGGTGTTCATGGGGCCGTCGCCCTTGATCACGGACATGAACTCGTCCCAGTCCAGCTCGCCGAAGTCGTAGTGGCCGCGCTCCTCGTTCCACTTCAGGTCCGGGTCCGGCAGGGTGAGGCCGAGGGCCTCGGCCTGCGGGACGATCATGTCCACGAAGCGCTGGCGCAGGTCGTCGTTGGAGAAGCGCTTGACCTTCCACGCCATGGACTGGCGGGAGTTGGGGGAGTCCTCGTCCGTCGGGCCGAACATCTGCAGGGCCGGGCCGTAGAAGCGGTTCACGGCGTCCTGGGCCATCTGCTTCTGCTCCGGGGTGCCGTGCGAGAGCTCGTAGAGGATCTCCCAGCCCTGGCGCTGGTGGAACGACTCCTCCTTGCAGATGCGCACCATCGCGCGGCCGTACGGGCCGTAGGAGGCGCGGCACAGCGGCACCTGGTTGCAGATCGCGGCGCCGTCGACGAGCCAGCCGATCGCGCCCATGTCCGCCCAGGTGCGGGCCGGGTAGTTGAAGATCGAGGAGTACTTCGCGCGACCGGAGAGCAGCTGCTCGTTCAGCTCGTCCCGCGGCGTGCCGAGGGTCTCGGCGGCGGAGTACAGGTACAGGCCGTGGCCGGCCTCGTCCTGGACCTTGGCCATGAGGATCGCCTTGCGCTTCAGGGAGGGGGCGCGGGTGATCCAGTTGGCCTCCGGCTGCATGCCGATGATCTCGGAGTGCGCGTGCTGGGAGACCTGGCGGGTCAGGGACTTGCGGTACGCCTCGGGCATCCAGTCGCGGGGCTCGATGCGCGAGTCCTCCGCGATCAGACGGTCGAAGTTCTCCTGGCCGGCCGCATCCTCGGGGGACGGGACGGAGGCCAGGTGCTGGGGGGAGCTGGTCTGCGTCATGGGGATCACCTCACGCTGAGTGCGGGCTGGTTCCGTGGTCAGGGCGCACCGGGGCGCACCGAATTACTGACCGCTCGTTCAGGATAGGCCAGGGTGTGACCTCGGTCAACACGCCGGAGCCGGTGCGACCCGGGTGCGAGGCCGCCGTCGGGATGGTGCGGGAGGGTTGGCTCCTGCACAGGCGTCCCGACGGCGTCCCCCATCCCCGGATCGTCCCGCGCCGCGGTCGCGGGACCCTGGCGCTCCCTACGGTGGCCGCATGCCACCCCTCATCGGACCTCAGCAGATCGCCACGGCCCTGCGGGCCGTCGGACTCGACGACGACGCCGCCCGCCTGGTCGCGTGGGCCGACCCCGCCCGGCGCGAGCGGGAGGCCGCCGAGCAGGCCCTCGCCGACCTCGCCGTGGCCCAGACGCAGCTGCGCGCGGCGCTGGGCGGGCTGGTCAGCGCCGCCACGGACGTGCGCTCCGCGATCCAGACGGGATGGCGCGGGGAGGCCGCCGGTGCCTACGGGGAGGCCGTGCGACGGGCGGCGGCCCTGGCGGCGGAGCTCGAACGGGAGGCCGGCGAGTGGCTCGCCCTGCGGGCCACCGCCGAGCGGGACGCCGAGGACGCGCGCCGGAACGCGGAGGCCCGGCAGCGGGCGGCCGAGGAGACGGCGCTGGCCGTCCTGCGCTCGCTGGCGGTGGCGGCATGACCGGCGGGCGGGGTGCTGGCCCGGGGGCGGTGGCCTTCAGCACGCACGGCGGACCGGGCTCGATCTACGCGGAGGCCGAGGAGATGCGCGTCGTGGCCGGGCGGCACGAGCACGCCGCCGAAGAGGCGGCCGGAGCCTCGTGGCAGGTCGACGCGGCCGCCTTCGGGCTGGGCCGGTCGGCCACGTGGCTCGCCTCCGCCGCCCTGCTGCAGGACCGGCTGGCGGAGGCGGTCGGTCGCGTGCGGAGCCTGTCGGAGCAGTGCGCCGAGCTGCACCGCGACCTGCTCTCCGCGGCGGCCCGCTATGAGGAGGCCGAGCGCGCCGCGGCCGGCATCATGGCCGCCGAGGACGCCTCCCTGGAGGAGCTGCCCGGCCTGCTCTGGCGGGACGGCCATGACGGCCTCACCACCCGCGAGGCGGAGCGGCTCGTGCGGGACCTCGTCCAGGCGGTGCCCGAGGCCATCGTGTCCGCCGCGCTCGCGGCCACCGGGTTCCCCCTGCTCGCGGCCCTGGCGCGGATCGACGTGAAGATGCTGACGAGGGCGCAGAAGCGCGTGCTGAAGCGGCCCGTCTCCACCGCGGCGAAGAAGGGGACGGACGCCGCGTCGGACCTCACCGAGGCGCTGCGGGTCTCCCCGGACGAGGCGTGGACCGTGGCGGCGGACGCCCTGGCCCTCGCCGGCGCGGCGCCCCGGGGCGCGGTGACCCCGCACGGGGCGCCGCAGGACCGGCCGGCGGCGCCCGCCCGGCTGGACGGCTCGGCCGCGGGGCTGGCCTCTCTCATCCCGCGTGGGGAGGGGGACGGGGACCTCACGGTCACGGAGGTGGTGCAGGAGAACGGGAGCCGCGCCTGGGTGGTGGGCCTGCCGGGCACCCGCGGCGGCCTGATCCCGGATCCCGAGTCGACCGACCCGTGGGACGCCGGCGGACTGCTGGACGCCCTCGGCTCCGAGTCCGAGATCACGGCCCCGGCGGTGCGGGCGGCGCTCGAGGCGGCCGGCGTCCCGCACGGCGTTCCGCTCGTCCTGGCCGGCTATTCGCAGGGCGGGGTGCACGCCGTGAACCTGGCCGGCCGGGAGGACTTCACGTCCGTGTACCCCGTGGCCGGCGTCATGACGATCGCGGCGCCGTCCGGCAACGCGGTGGAGACCGGGCGGACCGCGGTGCTGGAGTTCTCCGCGGACGGGGACCTGGCCGTCGCCGCGGACGGGGCGCCCACCCCCGTCTCGGCGCGCCGGGCCGAGGTGGTCTTCCACCCGGCCGGCCACGGGTGGGACGCGCCCGGGGGCGGCTTCCGGACCGGCTCTCCGCTGGCGGTGAAGGCCGACCTGGACGCCGCCCACGACTTCGAGGGCCAGGTGGACCTGATCCGGCAGTTCGAGGCCGCCGAGCCCGCGGCCCGGGCGGAGGTCGCCGGGCTCTCCGCCGCGTTGGCCGGGCTGACCGCGGGGACCGTGGCCTCGAGTCGGGCGGTGCGCCTGCGTCGCACGCCGCCGGAGGGGGGCCACCGGCCCCCGGGATCCCGGTGAGCGCCCCGGCGGCGGGGCGCCCGCCGCCGCCTGCTCAGTTCGCGTCGAGCAGCACGCCCGCGAAGAACGCGTTCAGGCGGTCGACCTCGTCCAGGCCGAAGACGCCGGAGACGTACTGGTCCGGGCGGACCACGACGACGGCACCGTCACGGCTGATGCCGCGGGCCTCGAAGATGTCCTCGCCGTGCTGGGGCCGGCACGTGGCGAAGATGTTGTTCAGGTCGTGCAGGCCGAGGGAGCCGGTGGTCGGCCGGAAGATCGACGGCACGTCCGGGTGGGCGAACTCGGTCTGCTTCTGCTGGTACACGACCTTGATGTCGAAGCGGGCGTCCTCCGGCCCGTCCGACGGGGTGTGGCGGTTGCGGAAGGACCGCGGGTCCTCCTCGATCGCCTTCGCCCACGCCGCGACCTTCGAATCCTCGGCGCGCGGGGAGGCGGCGTCGGCGAACACGTAGACGCGCCAGCGGCCGTCCGCGCGGTGCAGGTGGCCCAGGTGCTTGACGTTGGTGTCGCACGAGCGCTCCACCAGCGCCGACTTGAAGCGCTTGCCGATGGGGTAGCCCTGCGCCAGTGCCTGACCGGTGGCGTCCGTGGTGAGGAGGGAGGGCTGGTACTCCGTCATGAAGCCGGCCGGGAACTCGGCGGTCTTCGTGTAGAACTCGGCCACCTCGTTCGGGTCGCCCAGCTCGGAGGTGGGCGTGGCCATGAGCGTCGACCACTCCTTGTCGAAGTCGATCAGGTTCTTGGCGATCTCCTTGCGCTCCTCCGCGTAGGTCGGCACGAGCTCGACCGGGGCCAGCCCGGAGAGCACCTGGCCCAGCTTCCAGCCGAGGTTCCAGCCGTCCTGCATGGACACGTTCATGCCCTGGCCGGCCTTCGCGGAGTGGGTGTGGCAGGCGTCGCCGAGCAGGAACACGTTGGGGTGGGCCACGCGCTCGCGGTTGTCGAAGCCCGAGGTGAGGCGGTGGCCCACCTCGTACACCGAATGCCAGGCGACCTCCTTCACGTCCAGCGTGTAGGGGCGCAGGATCTGCTGGGCCCGGCGGATGATCTCCTCGAGCGGGGTCTGGCGCACCTTGTGGTCGTCGTCCGCCGGGACCTCGCCGAGGTCCACGTACATGCGGGACAGGTGGCCGCCCTCGCGGGGGATCAGGAGGATCGAGCCGCTGGACGAGTGGATCGCGCACTTGGTGCGGATGTCGGGGAAGTCCGTGTCGGCCAGCGCGTCCATGACGCCCCACGCGTGGTTCGCGGCGTCGCCGGTCAGGGTGTGGCCGATCGCCTTGCGGACGCGAGAGCCCGCGCCATCCGCGCCCACCACGTACTTGGCGCGCACCTGGCGGGTCGGGCCCGAGGCGGGGTCCTCGAGGGCGTTCTCCTCGGCGTCCACGGTGCGGCGCAGGGTCACGAGCACGGGGTGCTCGCCGTCGTTCGTGTCCTCGAGGGTCTCGAACGCCCAGCCGTAGTCCGGCCGCGCGCGGGTGGGGGAGTTCTTCATGTACTCGGCGAACCAGTCCAGGATGCGGGCCTGGTTCACGATCAGGTGCGGGAACTCGGAGACGCCCTCCGGGTCGTCCTCGGCCAGCGAGGTGCGCACGATCGTGTCCGCGTCGTCCTCGGCCGGGTTCCAGAACGCCATGGAGGTCAGGTCGAAGGCCTCGTCGATGATCTCGCTCGCGAAGCCGAAGGCCTGGAAGGTCTCCACGGAGCGGGCCTGGATGCCGTCCGCCTGGCCGATCTCGAGGCGGTGGGGGCGGCGCTCGATGATGCGGGTGTGGACGTCCGGGAACATCGCGAGCTGGGCGGCGGCGATCATGCCGGCCGGGCCCGAGCCGACGATCAGCACGTCCATCTCGTCCGGCAGCTCGGCGGGGCGGTCCAGGCCGATGCCGGCCGCCACCTGGACGCGCGGGTTCGTGGAGACGTAGCCGTGGTGGTGGAAGAGCATGGGGGTCCTTTCGCTGCGGGGGATGTCGCTGCGCGGTGCGCGTGCCACCCGACGGCGTGTTCTCTCAGAGAACACGGTGTTCTCCCTGGGAACACATGTGTGCCAGACTGTACGCGGACGTGACCGGGTTCACAACCAGCGCGCGGGCCGACCACGCCCCGGGCGCGTCACGTCCGGCACCCGAGGCGAGGAGTACAGATGGCGGAGCACGACGGCGGCCCGGTCCGGGAGGGCGCACCCTCCCAGACGCTCTCCCGCGCGCTCACCCTGCTCGAGGCCGTCGTGGAGGCGCCCGAGCCGCCCACCATCGCCGACCTCGCCGACGGCCTGGGCGTCCATCGCTCGGTCGCCTACCGCATGCTGCGCACCTTCGAGACCCATGGCCTGCTGCGCCGCGACGGCCTCGGCCGCGTCCACGCCGCCCCCGGCCTGGCCGTCCTCGCCCGCCGGGTGGAGCAGGATCTGCGCGCGGCGGCCATGCCGCACCTGACGGCCGTCTCCACGGACCTGGGCATGACCGCGTTCCTGGTGGTGTGGGACGGGGCCCACTGCCTCACCCTGGCCACGGCCGAGCCGCCCAGCGGCAACCTCGTCACGCAGCGGCCGGGGACCCGGCACCCCCTCGGGGTCGGTGCGCCGGGGATGGCGATCGCCGTCGCCCTGACCGGACAGGAGTGGGCGCGGCTGCCCGGCGAGGCCGCGCCCGAGCGGCCCGAGCTCGACGACGTGCGGGAGCGCGGCTGGGCCGTCAGCTCCGACGAGGTCATCACCGGCGTCTCCTCGGTCGCCGTGCCGCTGCGGGTCCCCGGCCAGCTGCCCGCCGCCCTCGCCGTGGTCTACGCGACGCGGCCGGAGGACCCGGCGCGCCTCGGGGACCGGCTCGGTGAGGCGGCCCGGGCCGTCGCCGTCGCCTTCGGCGCAGCCTGAACCCCGGGGCGCCGTGTCCGGGGCCCGTGGGGCGGATCACAGCGTCCGCGGCCCGCATTACCCTGGTGGCCATGACTGATGACGCACAGCAGACGCCCGCCGTGGTCGCGCCCCACAAGAAGGTCGGCATGCTGCCGCCGTACGCCGCCGGCAAGCCGCCGGTCGCCGTCCCGGGCCTGCACCCCTACAAGCTCTCCTCGAACGAGAACCCCTACGCGCCCGTGTCCGGCGTGATCGACCGGGTGCGTCAGGTCGTGACCGGCCCGGAGGGCGCGCCCAGCACCCTCTGCCGCTACCCGGACACCCTCTCCACCGGCCTGCGCCAGGCCCTGGCCGCACACCTGGACGTCCCGGCGGACGACGTCGTGACCGGCGCCGGCTCCCTCGGCGCCCTGGCCCAGGTCATCACTGCCTTCGCCGGCCACGGCGAGGCCGGGGAGGGCGACGAGGTGATCTTCGCGTGGCGCTCCTTCGAGGCCTACCCGATCGTGGTCCGCACCGCCGGTGCCGTGGACGTGCAGGTGCCGCTCACCGCGGACCACCGCCACGACCTGCCGGCCATGCTGGAGGCGATCACGGAGCGCACCCGCGTGATCCTGCTCTGCACCCCCAACAACCCGACCGGCCCCGTGCTCACGACCGCCGAGGTCGAAGACTTCCTGGCGCGCGTGCCCGCGCACATCCTCGTGGTCATCGACGAGGCGTACGTGGAGTTCGTCCGCGACGAGGACGCGGTCAAGGGCCTGGAGATGTACCGCAAGCACGCGAACGTCGTCGTGCTGCGCACCTTCTCAAAGGCGCACGGCCTGGCCAACCTGCGCGTGGGCTACTCGGTCTCGCAGCCGGAGATCACCAAGGCCCTGCGCACCGTGGCCACCCCGTTCGCGGTGTCCACGGTGGCCGAGGAGGCCGCGATCGCCTCGCTCGAGCACCTGGACGAGGTCCTCGAGCGCGTGCAGATCGTCGTCGACGAGCGCGAGCGCGTCGCCGCCGCCCTGGCCGAGGCCGGCTGGGACCTGCCCGCCTCGCAGGCCAACTTCGTGTGGCTGCCGCTCGGGGAGCGCACACAGGCGTTCGCCGAGGCCGCCCAGGCCCGGGCCCTGTCCGTCCGGGCGTTCGCGGGCGAGGGCGTGCGCGTGAGCATCGGCGAGAAGGAGGCCAACGACCGCTTCCTCGAGGTCGCGCGCGACTTCCTGGCGTGAGCGGGCCGGCATGAGCGGCACGTTGGACCGGCTGATCCGGGTCCTCTCCGCGTTCGACGCGGAGCATCCGGCGTTGACCGTGGCGGCCCTGGCCCGGCGTGGGCTCACTCCGCCGGCCCGATCACCCGCCACATCAGGCGGCGGTACAGCAGCGCGCACGCGGTGAGGACCAGCGCCCCGGCGAGCACCGGGGTGACCAGGTAGTGCCAGTCCGCGTTGCTCAGCATGACCGCCAGCGCGGTGGCGCCCGCGGGGGCGTGGATCACGCGGAGCCCGGCCATGACGGCCATCGCCAGGCCCATGCCGGCCGCGAGCGAGTACCAGGCCAGGGGCAGCACGGAGATCACGGCGATCCCGCATGCGGCCGAGACCACGTGCCCCACGAGCACGTTGGCAGGGTGGGAGTGCGGGCCGTGCGGCACGAGGAACACGAGCACGCAGGACGAGCCGAAGGCGCCCACCAGCAGCGGCACGGAGGCCAGGTCCTCGCCGAGGCTGAGGGTGGCGATGGTCAGTGCCCCCGCGATCGAGGCCGCGAGGACCACGTGCCAGGGCAGACGGGGGGCCAGCGGGCGACGCCACGGGTCCAGGAACCGCGGGGGACGCAGACCGGGCAGGCGGGTCATGCGCTCGTCTCATCTCCTCGTGACTCGGTCGCGGCCCGGTTCGGGCTCCTCCAGGGTAGGCCGCGGGCGGGGTCCGGGGGCGCCCGGGGGCGGAGAGGCCGGGTCTGTGACGGCCGCTCAGCGGCGCAGCGCCACGAGGGCGTCCTCGGCGTCCCACTCGTGCCTCGGGGGAACGCCGGTTGACTTATCCCGGGTGCGGCGGCCTACGACCGGTGATAACTCAACCGACGACGTCGGCCCGCACCTTCACGCGCAGGCGCGGGCCGACGTCGTCCCGGCGGGGTGCTCAGGCGGTGCGCAGCACCATGCCCGGGTGGAGCATGGTCGAGACCGTCATGCCGTTGAGGCGCTGCAGGCGCTCCATGGAGACGCCCGTGCGCTGGGCGATGAGCCACCAGCCGTCGTTCGCCTGGACCACGTACGTGGCGGGCGAGGGCGCCGGGGCGGAGGCGGTCTGGCCAGTCCGCAGCACCATCCCCGGGTGCAGCACGGTGGTCGCGGTCATGCCGTTGAGGCGCTGGAGGGTCTCCATCGTCACGCCGGTGCGGTGGGCGATGATCCACCAGCCGTCGCCCTCGCGGACCGTGTACGTGCCCGGGGCCGGGGCAGGCGCGGGCGGGGAGGCCGGCGCCGTGGCGGCCGTGATGAGCACCATCCCCGGGTGCAGGACGGTCGACGCCGTCATGCCGTTGAGCCGCTGGAGCTCCGCGGCGCTGACGCCGGTCCGTCGGGCGATGACCCACCAGCCGTCGTTCGGCTGCACCGTGTAGGTGCCGGTGGTGATCGGGGTGGGCTCCGGGGCGGTCGGGTCGGCGACGGTGCGCAGCACCATGCCCGGGTGGAGCACGGTCGACTCGGTCATGCCGTTGAGCTCTTGGAGGGTGGCCGCGGGCACGCCGGTGCGGCGGGCGATGGTCCACCAGCCGTCGTTCGGCTGCACCGTGTACGTGCCAGCGGTCGACCGCTCGGTCGTCGGGGCCGGCGTCGGAGCCGGGGTGACCGCTGCCGGCGGCTGGCCGGCCGCCGTCGCGATGGCCTCGGCGCGGTCCCGCAGGTCGTCGAAGCGGGCCATCAGGTGCTGCCCCGGGCACGCGGTCGCGGACGTGGCCCGGTGCGGGAAGATCGTGTCCACGGTGACGGGCGTGCCCGCGGCGTACTTCGTGCTGCCGCCCGAGGTCAGGGTGACCCGGCCGCGCGCGTCGATGCCGTCGCGGTACAGGTAGTAGGCGGTGGCGCGGGCCATCGCGTCCACGACCTCCTCGGACGGGGCGACCACGTCGTAGTTGCCCATCGTGGAGACGCCCATCGTGCCCCGGTTGAACCCGCCCGCGTGTGTGCCCAGCGGGTTCGAGTCCAGGGCGCCGCGGCGGCCCTCGTAGATGTTGCCGAAGCGGTCCGTGATCAGGTGGTACGGGAAGTCGCCCCAGCCGAGGGTCTTCGTGTAGTACGCGTAGATACCGCGCATCTGCTCCACGGCCTGGGCGCGCGTGTAGTCGTTGGTGCCGGCCGTGTGGTGGATGGTCAGGGCGCGCACCTGGTCGAACTGCGGGGAGTCCTCCGCCCAGGACTCGTCCGCGCCCCACTGTGCGCGGGTGATGACGTCCGGGAGGATCTTCGCGCGGGCGTCCGAGACCGTGGCCACGGTGCGGGCCTCGGCGGGCTCCTCGCCCCCGACGACGGCGCTCGACTTCACGCCCCGGGGCAGGCCGGCCGTCTCCGCGGCCTGCTCGGCGGCCACCGCCGGGTGAGCGCTCGCGACGGTCTCGTCCGTGGCGGCCGTGCCCGGGTCGATGAGGGACAGCTCGAGGCCGGCCGGGGCCGCGCCGTCGACGGTGGTCACGCGCAGCTGGGCGCCGTCCGCGCCGAACGCGACGAACGGGTCCGTGCCGGTGCGCGCGGGGGCGGCGTCCTCGGGCAGGACGGGCCGATCCAGGACCTGCCACGGGCCCCAGGCCCCGTCCTGACGCACGCGGATCTCCACGCGCTTCACGGCGTCGTCCGCCGCGGCGTCCCACACGGCGGCGGCCACCGTGAACGGGCGGTCCACCACGGGCTCGCCGAGCACGACGCCGGCCGGGGCCTCCTCGGCCGGGACGAGGTTCTCGCCCTCCTGTGGGACGGTCGCGACGCCGGCGCCCTCGACGGGAGCGGCCGACGCGGGGGTCGCGGCCGCGCCGACGGTCGTGGCGCGGGCGGCATCGTCGCGAGGGCGTGCGTCGGGGGCGCCCTCCGTGGTCGCGGACGGCGACTGCGGGAGCAGGCCGCCGACGAGGATGGAGAGCGCGGCGACCGCGACGGCGGGCGCGAGCGGGCGGGGGGACGCGGCGGAGCGCGGCGGGAGAATCTTCATGCGGATGCCTTCGGAAGGTGGAGTGCCCGAGGAACGACAGGCGCAGGCCGTGTCGCCTTCCCGGGTCGGTGGCGTGGTGCGGGTGGGATGAGGGCTGGAGAGCCGTCGTGATCGTAGCGTGATCGGCCATTCCCGGGAGCATTTTTCGGAGGCTTGTCGGGTCATTTCACGCCCCGGTGATGTCCGGTTCATTCATTCACAGGAGGAGGCGATTCCATACCGGGGCGGAGCACAGCGGAGGGGTGTCGGGTCCGCGCCGGGGGATACGGTGACGGGAGACCACCACGGGCCGCCCGGCCCGGGAACCAGAGGAGGCAGACCATGGCGGAGCCGATCCACATCGGCGCGGCGGCGGACGTCCCGGAGGGCGAGGCGATCGTCGTCCCGGCGGCGACGGCGGGGACGAGGGACGACGTCGCGGTGTTCCACACGGACGCAGGCGAGTTCCACGCGATCGACGACACGTGCACCCACGAGGACGCCTCGCTGGCCGAGGGCTGGCTCGAGGACGACCGGGTGGAGTGCCCGCTGCACGCCGCGCAGTTCTGCCTGCGCACCGGCGAGGCGCTCTGCCTGCCCGCCACCAAGGGCGTCGGCGTGCACCGCGTCGAGGAGCGCGAGGGCCAGCTCTACCTCGTCCCCGGCGCATGAGCCACGACGTCGAGGCCCCGGCAGGCGTGCCCGGCTCGGTCGCGGTGGTGGGCGGCGGCGTCGCGGGCTTCGCCGTGGTCCGCGAGCTGCGGCGTCGCGGTTTCGCGGGCGAGATCGCACTCGTGGACCCGCAGGGCGTGCCCTATGACCGGCCACCCCTGAGCAAGGAGTTCCTGACCGGCGACGCGGACGCGCGCCGCCTGCTGCTCGCCCCGCCGACGTGGTTCGCCGAGCACGGCGTGGAGCTGGTGGAGGACGCGGCGGTCCGGGTGGTGCCGGGCGGCGTCCACCCCGACGGCGGCCCCGCGCCCCACCGGGTGGAGACGGCCTCCGGGCGGGTCCTGGAGGCGGACGCGGTCGTGCTCGCCACGGGCGGGCGACCCCGGGCCCTCGACGTCGCCGGCGCCGACCACCCGGACCTAATCACCCTGCGCACCCGCTCCGACGCCGAGGCCCTGCGCGACCGCCTGACGTTCGGGGCCGAGGTGGCGGTCGTGGGCGGCGGCTTCACGGGGGCGGAGGTCGCGGCCGCGGCGCGTCGCTCGCTCGCCGCGGTGACGCTCGTGACCGGGACGGACGCCCCGGCCCGCGCAGCCGTCGGGCCGGCGCTGGCCGCCCGCCTGCACCGGATGCACGTCGAGCACGGGGTCGCGGTCGAGGTCGGCCGGGCGGCCTGGATCGAGCACCGGGACGCCGACGGCGGCGCCGCGCTGCCGGCCGCCCACCGGCTCCACCTCCACGACGGGCGGACCGTGGACGCCGACGTCGTGGTGCTGGCCGGGGGCACCGTGCCGGACACCGCCCTCGCCGAGGACGCCGGTCTGGAGGTGGCCGACGGCGTGCTCACGGACGCGATGGGCCGCACGACCGTGCCCGGGATCCTGGCCGTGGGTGACGCCGCGCGCGCCCGGGAGTCCGCGTGGGCCACGTCGCGGCACTGGGAGCCGGCCCTGCGTTCCGGTGCGGCCGCCGCGGCGGCGCTCCTGGGGGAGCAGACGGACGCCCCGGGCGCCCCGTGGTTCTGGTCCGACCGGTACGACGCCCACGTGGAGGCCGTGGGGGACATGACGGTGCCGGCCGGCGGGCGGATCGTGGACCGCGAGGTGCGCGGCGTCGTGGTGGCGAGCTTCGCGCTGGCCGCGGACGGGACCCTGCGCGGGGCCGCGTCGATCGACGACCCCATGACCGTCAAGGCCGCCCGGCGCATCATCGACCGGGGGATCGTGGTGGACGCCGCCGCGCTCGCGGACCCGGCCGTGCCGGTCAAGTCGCTGGCGCGGGGGTGAGGGCGCCCGTTTCGTCAACGAAAGCGGTCAGGTGCCGCAGTAGGTGACGAACGGGGCCCCGTCCGCCGGACCCGGCTCCGCGTACCGCTCGAACCCGGGGCGCGGGGTGAAGGGATCCGTGACGGCCTCGAGCAGCCGGTGGACCGGGGCGAGGTCCCCGCCCTCCGCGGCCGTCAGGGCCTCGTCGAGCAGGTGGTTCCGCGGGATGTAGACGGGGTTCACCGCGCGCATCCGGGCCGGATCGGGACCCATCGCCCGCCAGTCCGCGAGCCAGGCGGCGAGCCCCGCGGGGTCCGGAGCGCCGGGGACGAGTCGTGCCGCCTCGGTGCGCGCCGCGTCGTCGTCCACGGGCGCCGCCGTGTGCTCGGCCAGCCGCACCCAGAACGAGGTCCAGTCGGCCCGCGCCGCGGCCAGCCACGGGAACAGGCGGTCGGTGAGCGCGGCGACGTCGTCCTCCGCCACCGACGCCGGGAGACCGAGCTTGTCCCGCAGTCCGCCCCGCCACGCCGCGAGATGGGCGCCGTGGAACCTGCCCAGCGCCTCCTGGGCGAGCGCGACGGCGCGGTCGGGGTCGTCGTCGAGCACGGGCACGAGGGCCTCGCCGAGCCGGGCGAGGTTCCACGCCGCGATGGGCCCCTGATTGCCGTACGCGTACCGGCCCTGGGTGTCGATCGAGGAGAAGCTCGCGGCCGGATCGAAGGCGTCGATGAACGCGCAGGGGCCGTAGTCGATAGTCTCGCCGGACAGGGTCATGTTGTCCGTGTTCATCACACCGTGCACGAAGCCGACGAGCATCCAGCGGGAGACGAGCTCGGCCTGCGCGGCGATCACCGCCTCGTAGAGCGCGAGCGCGGGGTGCTCGGCGTCGGTGGCGTGCGGGTGGTGGCGGGCGATGGCCTCGTCGACGATCCGGCGCAGCACCTCCGTGGGGTGCGCCTGCTCGGGGAGGGCCGCGGCGTACTGGGCCGTGCCGACGCGCAGGTGCGACGCGGCCGTCCGGGCCAGCACCGCGCCCGGCAGCACGGTCTCGCGGCGGACCGGGTGGCCCGTGGCGACGACGGCGAGCGCCCGCGTGGTCGGCACGCCGAGGGCGTGCATCGCCTCGGAGACCACGTACTCGCGGAGCATGGGGCCGAGCACGGCCTGCCCGTCGGCGTTGCCGCGCGCGAAGGGCGTGCGACCGGAGCCCTTGAGATGCAGGTCGTGGAGCCGACCGTCCGGGGCCGTGAGCTCGCCGAGGAGGAGGGCGCGCCCGTCACCCAGGCGGGGGGAGTAGTGGCCGAACTGGTGGCCCGCGTACGCCTGCGCGACCGGCCGCGCGTGCGGGCCGGGCTGCTCGCCGGTGAGGAAGCGGACGCCGTCGTCGCTGGCGAGCCACTCGGCGTCGAGGCCGAGCTCCGCCGCGAGGCCGGCGTTGAGCAGGACGAGTTGCGGGCCGTCCGTGACCTGGGCCTGCCAGGGCAGGGCGAGCTCGGGGAAGGTGTCGGCGAAATGCGAGCTCAGGGTGGGGGCGGACGTGGTCATGGGGCCACGCTACGTGGGGGAGCACGGGTGTTCACGGGCCGACTCCCACCGGGCCCGTCCTTTCGAGGCGGGAAATCGACCCCATGGGCGTGGACCAGAGTGCTATGAGCTGGATTTCCCGCCTCGAAACGAGGGGCCGTGGCGGGCCGCGGGGGCCGTGGATCTCACCGGGTCACCCACCGAACTCGGCCGCCCGGCGCCGCACCCGCGCGACGACGTCCGCGTAGTCGTCCCGGGCGTCGGCCCACATGACCTTGATCGAGAGCCAGTCGTGGTCGGCGCACCAGCGGTCGCGCAGCACGTCTCGGGCCTGCTGCTCGGCGGTGCGGTGGTGCTCGCCGTCGTATTGCAACGCGAGGCGCCACTGCCGATACCCGAGGTCGACCGTCGGAGCGCGGCGGTCTGACGGGTCCAGCCGGCACTGCACCTCGGGCTCCGGCAGCCCGGCGTCGACGAGCGCCAGCCGCAGACGCGTCTCGCGCGGCGAATCCGCCCCCACGCGCATCCTCGCCAGCGCTGCCCGGGCCAGTCCGCGCCCCCGGAAACGTCCCCGTTCGGCCAGCGATCGGACGAGCTCCTCCGGGGTGTAGGCGGGAGCCCCGCGTCCGCCGCCGGGCAGCCACGGCGGGCAGAGCAGCGCGTCACCGGCGGCGACGACGTCCCGCTCGGTGAGCGCCGACCGTGCCGCGCACAGGTCCCACAGCGTGCGGGCCGGCGTCGTCACGAGCACGCCGCCCCGCGTCATCCGCTGTCCCTCCGGCACCTCGATGCGGTGCGGCACCAGACCCGCCTGGACCGGCCGGCCGCCCGAGGTGCCGACGCTGACGTGCACCGCACCGGGGGCCAGCAGCCGTGCGGGCACGGTCAGGCCGTGCAGGCGGGCGGCGGTCTCATGGCTGACGACGACGCCGGGGTGGCGCCGCTGGTACGCGCGGACCTCGTCCATCGTCCACTCACGGACGGAGGCCGCCGCAGGGCCGGCCGGCCCGTAGATGCCGTGGCGCAGCCGCCGCAGGTCTGAGGACTGCAGTCGGGACCACGTCACACCCGCCCGGCGCGCGTCGTCGACCGTGAAGGCGGCGGGGTCGATCGACGGCGGCAGCGGGGCGGGACGACGGGGCATGCGGCGAGCGTGCTCCGTCGGTCGGCATCCCGAGACAGACGAGCGGGGGCCTGGGGACGCGCGAGGGGGCCCGGCGCGGTTGTGCAGGAGGCGGTGACGTCCCCCGGGGCGCCGGCCCCGAGCCATTCGAGGCGGGAAATCCACGTCATGGGCCAGGATCGGGCGTCCATGGGGTGGATTTCGCGCCCCGAAGTGAGGGGATGACCGGATCAGTACGACGCGCGGGGCGCGCTCTGCCCGTCGGCCGCGGCGTTGCTCGGGGCCGGGCACCAGCGGTCGGCGAGGGCCTCGGCGGCGCGGGCCAGCAGGGCGACGTCGGCGCCCACGTTGACGTAGTCCGCACCGGCGGCGGCGTAGGCGTCGGCCTGCGCGGGCACGAACGCGTTGACGCCCACGATCTTCCCGGCGGCCTTGACCTTCGTGATGACCTCCTCGACCGCGGCCACCACGTCCGGGTGCGACTGCTGGCCGAGCAGGCCCAGGGACGCGGAGAGGTCCGAGGGGCCGATGAAGACGCCGTCGATCCCGTCCACCGCCGCGATCTCGTCCGCGTTCCGCACGCCGGCGGCCGTCTCGATCTGCACGATCACGGAGACGTGGTCCGCCGCGCCGGGCAGGTAGCCGGGGATCCGGTTCCAGCGGCCCGAGCGTGCCAGGGCGGAGCCCACGCCGCGCACCCCGCCCTCGGCGGAGCCGTCCGGGTAGCGGGCGGCGGCCACGGCGCGGCGGGCCATCGCGGCGTCGTCGACCATGGGCACCAGCAGCGACTGGGCGCCCAGGTCCAGGAACTGCTTGATGGCCACGGTGTCCAGCGCCGGCACGCGCACCAGGGTGGGCACACGGTAGCCGGCGATCGTGCGCAGCTGGGCGAGGACGTCCTGCAGGGTCAGCGGTGCGTGCTCGGCGTCGATGAGCAGGTAGTCGAGGCCCGCGCCGGCGCAGATCTCCGCCGTCGTCGGGTCCCCGGAGGAGAGGAACATGCCGGCGGCGGGGCGGCCCCCACGGGCGGCGACGGCCTCGGGCGTGAAGAGGTCGCGGAACAGCGGCTGCGGGTTGTGGCGGACGGGCATGGGACGTTCCTCCGGGGTTCTCCGCGCCCTCCACCCGACGCGGGTTGAGTTGTCGCGGGTGGAGCGGGGTCGTACTGGTGATAGGTCAACCCGCGTTGCGGGCGGGCGGGTGAGCGGGGCGACGACGGCGGCCGGCTCAGGCGAAGCGGCAGGTGATGGTGCCGAGCGGGCCGTAGTCGGCGTAGACGGTGTCGCCCTCGTAGACCCACATCGGGCGGGTGAAGGAGCCGGCGAGCACGATCTCACCGGCCTCGAGCGCGTCCCCGTGCCCGGCGATCCGGTTGGCCAGCCAGTGCACGCCGTTGGCCGGGTGGTTCAGCACGCCCGCGGCCACGCCGGTCTCGATGATCTCCTCGTTGCGGGAGAGGATGCCGGAGACCCACCGCAGGTCCACGTCGTCCACGCCCACGGGGCGGCCGCCGATCACCAGGGAGCCCAGGGCGGCGTTGTCCGAGATGGTGTCCGTGATGGTGCGGCCGGCCATCTCGATGCGCGAGTCCAGCACCTCCAGCGCGGGCACCACGTACTCGGTGGCGCGCAGCACGTCCATCAGGTTCAGGCCGGGCCCGCGCAGCTCGTCCTTGAGCACGAACGCCAGCTCCATCTCGATGCGCGGGTGGGTGTACTTCTTCCACTCGTACACGTGGCCGGACTCGAACACCTGGTCGTCGAAGATCACGCCGTAGTCCGGCTCGTCGATCCCGGTCGCGTCCTGCATGGCCTTGGAGGTCAGGCCGATCTTGTGGCCCACCTTGCGGCGGCCCGCCTCGACCTGGCGCTCGGCCCAGATGCGCTGGACGGCGTACGAGTCCTCGATCTCCATCTGCGGGTAGCGCGCGGTCAGCCGTGGCACGGGCACGCGGTCGATGCCCGCGCGGTGCAGCTCGTCGGCGATCTTGACGTGGGTCTCGTGGTCCAGCACAGCGGTCTCCTTCACGACGACGGGCAGGGGCCTGGCCTTGATCGTATACGATTGCGCGGCTCGGCCCCCGGCCTCATCGCCATCCTGTCACCGCCCCGGATCAGTCCGGGGTGCGCGTCCCGATGCCCAGCCCGGGCTTGCGGCGGTGCACCGTGAGCCAGGCCAGCCCCTCGGGGCCCGTCTGCGAGGCGGGACACCCCTGCTCCCCATGCTTCGAGGCGGGAAATCGAGCTCAAACTGGCCCTCCTCGCTCGAATGAGATGGATTTTCCGCCTCGAACGGCGTGGGGCGGGGAGACGCGGAGGATGGCAGGGAGGGCGGACGCCGACGGCGGGCACCTGCGTTGGGTGCCCGCCGTCGTCGTGGTGTCCCGGAGCGGTGCCGGCCGTGCCGGTCAGAGCTGGTTGCCGAGCTTGTACTCGCCCTGCTTCCACTCCGGCAGGGACTCCTCGCCCTGCCCCTCGCGCGTGTAGGAGAAGCCGTCGGCGCCGATGGTCACGGCCATCTCCGAGTCGTCGGTGCGGGAGACCAGCGGCTGCAGGTTGCCGTCGAGGTCCAGCACGCGGGAGGCATCGGTGTACCAGGACGGCACGACCGGGGTGCCCCACCAGTCGCGGCGCTGGTTGTCGTGCACGTCCCAGGTGACCACGGGGTTGTCCGGGTCGCCGGTGTAGTAGTCCTGGGTGTAGACCTCCACGCGGTGGCCGTCGGGGTCGCGCAGGTAGAGGTAGAACGCGTTGGAGACGCCGTGGCGACCCGGGCCGCGCTCGATGTGGTCGGACATGCGCAGGGCGCCGAGCTTGTCGCAGATCGCCAGGATGTTGTGCTTCTCGTGCGTGGCGAAGCACACGTGGTGCATCCGCGGGCCGTCGCCGCCGGTCATGGCGGTGTCGTGCACGGTGGGCTTGCGGCGCATCCACGCGGCGTAGACGGTGCCGTTCTCGTCCTGGATGTCCTCGGTGACGCGGAAGCCCAGGTCCTGCATGTAGCGGGCGGCACGCGGCACGTCCGGGGTCACCTGGTTGAAGTGGTCCAGGCGGACCAGTGCGCCCGGGGTGTAGAGGTCGTAGCGCCAAGCCAGGCGCTCCACGTGCTCGACGTCGTGGAAGAACTCGTAGGGGAAGCCCAGCGGGTCCTCGACGCGCACAGAGTCGCCGACGCCCTTGACGAAGCCGTCCTTCCGGCGCTCCACGCGGCAGCCCAGCTCCTCGTAGAAGGCGACCGCCTTGTCCAGGTCCTCGGGGGTGCGCACGCGGTAGGAGAACGCGGCCACGGCGGCGGTCTCGCCCTGGCGCAGCACCAGGTTGTGGTGGATGAACTCCTCCATGGAGCGCAGGTAGACGGTCTCCTCGTCCTCCTCGGTGACCACGAGGCCGAGCACGTCCACGTAGAACTCGCGGGACTGGGCGAGGTCCGTGACCACGAGCTCCATCGAGGCGGAGCGCAGGATGTCCGGCGCCTCGGACGTCGGGGTGGGGAGGGGGTTCTCCGGGTCGATGGGGACTTCCTTGGTGACGAAGAAGCCGGAGGAGGTCTTCTGGCGGCTCTCGAGGTTGGTCATCGGTGCTCCTTGGTGAGGGGGCGGTGCGCTGTGGCCTGGGACACGGTCAGTGGCTCGATCGTATACGATCCGGGCGACCGACGGAAAGGCTCTCGAGGAACGCGGGTTGAGTTGTCGCGGGTCCGGGGCGCCCGCACCCGCGACAACTCAACCCGCGTCGGGTGGGCCGGGGGAGGAGCCCGGCCCGGCCCCACCACGACGACGGCGCCCGCACCGTCGCGGGGACGGTGCGGGCGCCGTCGTGGTCACCGGTCGGCGCGGGCTCAGCCGTCGATCTTCGCCGCGGCCTGCTCCTGCTTGCCGAACACCGGGTTGTGGACCTCGCCGAGGTTGATGTGCACGGCCTGCTGGTCGGTGTAGAAGTCGATCGAGCGGTAGCCGCCCTCGTGGCCCAGGCCGGAGGCCTTCACCCCGCCGAACGGGGTGCGCAGGTCCCGCACGTTGTTGGAGTTCAGCCACACCATGCCGGCCTCCACGTTCTGCGCGACGTTGTGGGCGCGCTTGAGGTCGTTGGTCCAGATGTAGGCGGCCAGGCCGTACTTGGTGTTGTTGGCCAGCTGCAGGGCCTCCTCCTCCGTGTCGAACGGGGTGATGGCCACCACCGGGCCGAAGATCTCCTCCTGGAAGATCCGGGCGTCCGGGGCCACGTCCGCGAACACGGTGGGCTGCACGAAGTTGCCCTCGGGGAAGCCCTCCGGGCGGCCGCCGCCGGCCACCAGGCGGGCCTCGGTCTTGCCGATCTCCACGTAGGACATGACCTTCTCGAAGTGCTCCGGGTGCACGATGGCGCCGACCTCGGTGGTCTCGTCGTCCGGCAGGCCGACCTTCACGCGGGAGGCCTGGGCGGCGTAGCGCTCCACGAACTCGTCGTAGACGGAACGCTGGACCAGGATGCGGGAGCCGGCGGTGCAGCGCTCGCCGTTCAGGGAGAACACGCCGAAGATGGTCGCGTCGATCGCCGCGTCCAGGTCCGCGTCCTCGAACACCACGGCCGGGGACTTGCCGCCGAGCTCCATGGACAGGCCCTTCAGGTGCGGGGCGGCGTTGGCGAAGATGATCTGGCCGGTGCGGGACTCGCCGGTGAAGGAGATCAGCGGCACGTCCGGGTGCTTCACGAGCGGGTCGCCCGCGTAGCCCTCCTCGCCGAAGCCGTGCACCATGTTGAACACGCCCTTCGGCAGGCCGGCCTCCTCGAAGATCCCGCCCCACAGGGAGGCCGAGAGCGGGGTGAACTCGGCGGGCTTGAGCACCACCGAGTTGCCGGTGGCGATGGCCGGGGCCAGCTTCCAGGACTCCAGCATGAACGGGGTGTTCCACGGGGTGATCAGGCCGGCGACGCCGATCGGCTTGCGGTTCACGTAGTTGATCTGGCGGCCCGGCACCTTGAAGGTGTCGTCGTGCTGGGCCACGATCAGGTCCGCGAAGAAGCGGAAGTTCTCGGCGGCGCGGGCGGCCTGGCCCCTCGCCTGCTTGATCGGCAGGCCGGTGTCGAAGCACTCCATCTCGGCCAGCTGGTTGCCGCGGGTCTCCATGATGTCGGCGATCGCGTGCAGCACGCGGGAGCGCTGGCGCGGCAGGGCCTGGGACCATTCGCCGGACTCGAAGGCCCGCTTCGCGGCGGCGACGGCGCGGTCGATGTCCGCGGCCTTGCCGGAGGCGGCCGTCAGGTACGGCTCGTTGGTCACCGGGTCGAGCACCTCGAAGGTGTCGCCGTCGATCGAGTCGACGAACTCGCCGTCGATGTAGTGGCGCAGGACGTCGGGCAGGCCCGCGGGCTTGCGGGCCTCGATGCTGGTCTTCTCCGTCATGGTGTCTCTTTCACTGAGTGCTTCGGGTGGGTCTGATGATCGGGGCCTGGAGCAGCCGGCGTCGGCGCCGGTCCGGCCGGCGGTCACGCGGACGGCTCGGCGCTGTGCTCCAGGTAGGCGTGCAGGGTGTTCAGGCGGTGGGCGCGGGCGGCGGCCTCGATCTCCTCGAAGCGCGCCCCGTCCTCGATCAGGCGCAGCAGGTGTTCGTGCTCGTCCACGGAGGCCACCGCCCGGCCGGGCACGTACGCGAACGTGGAGGAGCGCAGCGCGGCCAGGCGGTTCCAGCCGCGGTGCACCAGGTCGTGCACGTGCTCGTTCTGGTGATGCTCGAACAGGATCGAGTGGAAGCGGCGGTTGAGCTCGGTGAACGCCATCGGGTCCCAGGCCGTCTCCGACTCCGTCATCGCGCGCATGGTGGCGTTCACCTCGCGGGCCGCCGCGAGGTCCTCGCCGGTCACGTGCGGGGCGCACTGGGCGGTGGAGAACCCCTCCACCAACGCCAGCGTCTCCATGGTGTGGCGGTACTCGACCGGATCGATGCCCACCACGGTCGCGCCCACGTTGCGCTCGTAGGCCACCAGCTTCTCGGACTGCAGGCGGCGGATCGCCTCCCGCACGGGCACCACGGACATGCCCAGCTCCGCGGCGATCTGGGACAGCACCAGCCGGTCGCCCGGCTCGTGGCGCTGGTCCCGGATCCCCTCGAGGATCGCCTGGTAGGCGCGGTCCGCCTTGGAGACGGGGGCGCCTGCGAGGCCGACCGTTCCGATGTCCGTGCGTCGCATGCTCAGGCGTCGCCCTCCGGGGCCGGGGCGTCCGGCAGGGTCTTGCGGTATTCGGCGAACTTGGCCTTCCACTCGGCGTTCGGGGGGAACATCCCGTCCACCGGGTAGCCGGCCTTGACCTGCTCGTACGCCCAGGCGTCCTGGAGCTCCTGCTCGTAGGCGTCGTCCACAACCTCCTGGAGCAGGGACGGCGGGATGACCACCACACCGTCGTCGTCGCCGACGATGATGTCGCCGGGCTGCACGGTGGTGCCGCCGCAGGCGATGGTGCCGCCGACCTCCCACGGGATGTGACGGCGGCCCAGCACCGCCGGGTGCGTGGCGCCGGCGTACACCTGGAGGCCGACCTCGGCGACGGCGGCGGAGTCGCGGATGCCGCCGTCCGTGATCACGGCGTTCGCGCCGTTCACCTGGGCGCGCAGGGCCAGGACGTCCCCGAGGGTGCCGGTGCCGTGCTCGCCACGGGCCTCCATGACCACCACGTCGTCCGGCTGCACCGAATCGATCGCCCGCTTCTGGGCGTTGAAGCCGCCGCCGAACTCCTTGGCCAGGTCCTCGCGCTTGGGGACGTAGCGCAGGGTCTTCGCGTAGCCGAGGACGCGCCGACCCCGGTGGACCGGGCGCGGGCCGTCGATGGTCGCGTTCTGGACGCCGCGCTTCTGCAGCTGGGCGGTGAGGGTGGCCACCGCGATGGCGTCGATCTTGGCGCGCAGCTCCGGGGTCAGCAGGGAACGGTCCGGCTGCGGGGCGCTCGCGACCCAGTGGCCGTTCTCGTCCACCGCGGACGACGACGCCGCCTCGGCCTGCGGGGCCAGGCCGGCGGCCTCGCGGGAGCCCCAGGCCTCCTCGCGCTGCACGTCGTCCACCTGCGGCTGCGCGCCGAACGGGGCCAGGGCGTGCTCCGAGTCGACGACCGTCGTCACCAGGCGGCCGGTGGTCGGTGCGCCGGGGGCGCTGGGGGCGTCCACCTCCACCTCGACGACGTCGCCCGGCTGGGCCACGGAGGAGCCGGCGGGGGTGCCGGTGAGGATGACATCGCCCTCCTCGAGCGTCATGAGCTGCGAGAGGTCGGCCACGAGCCGGCCGAACGGGAAGACGAGGCCCTCGGTGGTGTCGTCCTGGACGATCTCGCCGTTGACCCAGGTGCGCACGCGCAGGGCGGCCGGGTCCAGACCCGCGGCGGAGATCACCGCAGGGCCGAGCGGGGTGTAGCCGTCGCCGGACTTGTTCTTGACGTTGGAGCCCTTGTCCGCGTGGCGGAGGTCGTAGAGGCCCCAGTCGTTGGCGGCGGTGATGCCGGAGACGTGCGACCAGCCCTCCTCCGGGCTGACGCGCCGGGCGGTGCGGCCGATGATCAGCGCGATCTCACCCTCGTAGGCGAGCAGCTCGGTGCCGGCGGGGCGCTCGATCGTGTCGCCGCTGCGGGCGAGGGAGGTGCCGGCCTTGAGGAAGTAGCCGGGGGCCTGCGGGGGCCGGCCCCGCTGGGCGATGCGGGAGGGGTAGTTCAGGTGGACGGCGAGCACCTTGCCCGGCCGGTTCTCCCGGACGGTGAAGTCGTGCTCGGTGACGGTGGGCGTGGGCTCCGGTGTGCTCTGCGTCATGGTCGAGATCGTATACGATCTTGCGGGCCCGGGGAAGACGTCGCACGTCCGGCAGACGCGCCGGGCCGACGTCGTCGTGGGCGCCCGCCGCGGCTCAGCGGGCCCGGGCGATCGACTCGTTCACCGCCGGGGCCAGGCGCCGCACGCCCTCCACGAGCTTCTCGGCGTCCACGAACGAGTACGCCAGGCGCAGGGTGGAGTGCGTGCCCTCGACGGGGGTGAAGGCCGCCCCCGGCACGAACACCGCGCCCGCCTCGATGCCGCGGTGCATCACCTCGAGGGTGTCCACCCCGGCGGGCAGGGTGGCCCACAGGAAGAAGCCGCCCTGCGGGGTGATGAACTCGACCCCCGGGTCCCAGTGCTCACGCACCGCGTCCACGAGCGCCCCGGCCCGCTCGCGGTACAGCCCGGTCACGTGGCGGACGTGGCCCTGCCAGTCCAGCTGCGTGACGAAGGCGGTGGAGAGCATCTGCGAGTACGTGGACGCGTGGATGTAGGCGGACTCCGCGCACAGGTAGAACTCGCGCTTGAGCGCGGCCGGCACGAGCGCCCAGCCGATGCGCACGCCCGGGGAGAAGATCTTGGACATCGTGCCGAGGTGGACCACGTTGTCCCGATGGTCGGCGGCGATCGGGGCGACGGGCTCGCCGTCGAACGCGATCTGCCCGTACGGGTTGTCCTCCACGATGAGCACGCCGTGCTTCTCGCAGATCGCGCCCACCTCGGCGCGGCGGCCCGGGGGCAGCAGGGCGCCCGAGGGGTTCGCGAACGAGGGGATCGTGTAGAGGAAGGCCACGCGGCGGCCCTCGGCGGCCAGGCGGGTCAGGGTCTCGTCGAGGGCCGCGGGCACCAGGCCCTGGTCGTCGGTGCCCGTGGCCACGGCCTCGAGCTGCCATGTGGCGAAGGTGGTCAACGCGCCCACGAACGTGGGGTCCTCCACCACGACGACGTCGCCCGGGTTCGCGAACGCCCGGCAGGCGGTGTCGATCGCGGCCTGCGAGCCGGGGGTGATGACCACGAGGTCGGGATCCGCGTCCGGGATGCCGTCGGCGGCCATGACGGTGGCGGCGGCGGCGCGCATCTCCTCGGTGCCCTGGCCGGGGCCGTACTGCAGCGACTCCGTGCCGAACCGGGTCATCAGGTCGGAGGCGATCCGGCCCAGCTCGTCGAGGGGCAGGTCAGCGAGCCACGGGTTCCCGCCCGCGAGCGAGACGAGGTTCGGGTCCATCGCGATGTCGAAGACGTCGCGGACCGCGGACTGCTTCACGCCGACGGCGCGCTGGGACAGGTGATCTCGGAGGTTCCGCACGCTCGGCACCCTATAGCACGGCGCGGCCGTGTCCGAACGTCCGATGACGGGCGACGACGGCGGGTCGCGCGGTCAGGGGGCGCTCGGCTCCGGGCCGGGGGACCACGTGCCCTGGGTCGGCTCGGCGGGACCCCACGACGACTCCTCGGCCGGCGCCCAGGTCTCGTCCGAGGGCTCGGCCGGAGCCCACGTGTCCTCCGGCGACTCGCCCTCCGGCGCCCACGTCTGCTCGCCGGACTCGTCGCTCGGCTCCCCGCTCGGCGTGGGGTCCCCCTGCGGGACGTCCACGGACTCGCCGAGGCGGAGCGGCTCGAGCCCCAGCACGTCGTCGAGGTCCCGGCCGTCCACCTCGAGCCGGACCTGTCCCGCTGACGTGAAGGCGGCGGCGGTCGCCTGCAGCTGGGCGCGGATCCGCTCGGCCGTGCAGTCGTCCTCCGGCGTCACGGTGCCGGTGAAGGTGAAGATCTCCACGTCGCCCTCGCGGCGGTGCCCGGTCGGGGTGAGGGTCTCGCGCGCGTCGAACACGGCGTTCCACAGCGACGGGTCGCCGTGCCAGCCCTGCTCGTCCGCGAACAGGAAGTCCAGCGCGGCGTCCGCCTCGTCCTCGGTGTCCGTCGGCACGGTCTGCACGGGAACCAGCAGGTCGCCGCAGCCGAAGGGCCGGCCGCTCGTCCCCGGGACCGCCTCCGTCTCCGCGACGGCGAGGTAGACCGTCAGCGGCTGGTACCCCTCCGTCGCGGGCAGGGGCACGCCGTCGTCGGACGCCGAGTCCTCGGCCAGGCCGGGGTCGACCGCGCAGCCGGCCAGCAGGCACGCGGCGGCCACGGCACCCATGAGCCGCAGGGCGCGGGGAGGGGAGGGCGGGCGCATCGGGTACTCCTGGCGGTCGGGGCTCGGCGGCGTCGGACGGGCCGACGGCCCCTCCATGCTACGGCCGTCCGCCTCGCCCGCCGCGAGCGGGTGTGAGGCCTCCCACGGGTGGGAAGGGGCCCGCGGGCGGACGGCCGCGGCGGGCTAGGCTGGAGGCCATGCCCGTGAGGAACCGTCGCGCCGCCGCCCTGCCCGCCAAGCTCAGCCGCTCCTGGCTGCTGGTCAACGCGGCCACCCCCGACGCGTTCGCCCCCGCCCTGGCCTCCGAGGCCGACTCCGTCATCTTCGACCTCGAGGCCGCCGTGCCGGAGGAGCAGAAGGACGCGGCCCGCCGGCACGTCGTGGACGCCCTCTCCGGCGGCATGACGGCGTGGGTGCGCATCTCCGCGACCTCCACGGACCACTGGCAGCGGGACCTCGAGGCGCTCGCGGGCCTCGACGGCGTGCGCGGCGTCGTGCTGGCCGAGACCAAGGAGCCGGAGCAGGTCACGTTCACCGCCATGCGGCTGCGCGCCGGCACCCCGGTGATCGCCCTGCTGGAGTCCGCCCTGGGCATCGAGAACGCCACGGCCGTGGCCAAGGCGCCGGGCACGTTCCGTCTCGCCTTCGGCGTGAACGACTTCCGCAAGGACGTCGGCGTCGGCGAGGACCCGCTGGCCATGGCCTACGCCCGCTCCCGCATGGTGATCGCCTCCCGCGTGGGCGGTCTGCCCGGGGCGATCGACGGACCGCCCGGCAACACGGACGGTGAGGACGCGGTCATCGAGTCCAGCGCCGTCACCGCCTCGATGGGCATGACCGGCCGCCTCGTCCTGAACCGGGATCAGGTGGACTGGGTCAACCGGGCGATGTCCCCGTCCGAGGACGAGCTCGCGTGGGCCCGCGACCTGCTCGAGAAGCACGCGCAGGGCGCCGCCGTCGGCGACGGCTCGTACCTGCCCCGCGTGCTGCGCGCCCAGAAGATCGCGGACCTCGCGGACTCGTACGGGCTCTGGAACGCGTGAGCACGGCCGGGGCGCGCGCATGAGTCCCCGCACCGACGGGTGGCTCCGCCCATGATGGCGTGGATCGACGGGCTGCCGCTGCTGTGGTCCATCGGGTTCTTCTGGATGCTGGCGATCCTGCGCACCCTGATCGTGTTCTCGCTCGGGCGGGGGCTGGCCTCCGGCGTCGAGCGGACCCGCTGGTTCGCCCGCGTGATGGAGGGGCCCGTCTATGTCCGAGCCCAGCGCTTCATCCAGCGCCACGGGGTGTGGGCCATCCCATTCTGCTACCTCACGGTGGGCATCCAGACGGCGGTGATCGGCTCCGCCGGCGTCGCCCGCATGCCCTGGCGCCGGTTCCTGCCGGCGGCCGCGCTCGGCACGTTCCTGTGGGGCGTGGTGTACGGGACCGTCGGGATGGCCGTGGTCTGGGCCGTCATCGGCGCGGCGCTCGGAGAGGGCCGGGGCGTCCTCGCCCTCGTGCTGATCCTCGCGGCCGTGGCCGCGTTCGTCGTCTGGCGCCGACGCCGCACGCTGCGCCGGCACGGGGCCGGGTGACGTCGTCGTCCGTGACGCGGGCCGGGCTTCGCCGCCGGGGGACTAGAGTTGACCGCGTCTTCGCCCCGGCCAGCCGCCCCGCGGCCGGGGCCGCCACCCCTTCGGAAGGACCACCATGAGCGACGAGCGCGCCCGCAGCTTCTCCGCCTCCACCGCCTCCGCCGCCGACGACGGCGCCCGCGGCACCGGCACGACCCGCGTCAAGCGCGGCCTGGCGGACATGATGAAGGGCGGCGTGATCATGGACGTCGTCAACGCGGAGCAGGCGCGCATCGCCGAGGACGCCGGCGCCGTGGCCGTCATGGCGCTCGAGCGGGTCCCAGCCGACATCCGCGCCCAGGGCGGCGTGGCCCGCATGTCCGACCCCGACCTGATCGACGGCATCGTCGAAGCCGTGTCCATCCCCGTGATGGCCAAGGCGCGCATCGGCCACTTCGTGGAGGCCCAGGTGCTGCAGGCGCTCAAGGTGGACTTCATCGACGAGTCCGAGGTGCTCTCCCCGGCGGACTACGTGAACCACATCGACAAGTGGGACTTCGACGTGCCCTTCGTGTGCGGCGCCACCAACCTCGGCGAGGCCCTGCGCCGCATCACCGAGGGCGCGGCCATGATCCGGTCCAAGGGCGAGGCCGGCACCGGCGACGTCTCCGAGGCCGTGAAGCACATCCGCACCATCCGCAAGGAGATCGCCCAGCTCCAGGGCCTGGCCCAGGACGAGCTGTACGTGGCCGCGAAGGAGCTGCAGGCGCCGTACGAACTGGTGCGCGAGGTCGCCGAGACCGGCGCCCTGCCCGTCGTGATGTTCACCGCCGGCGGCGTGGCCACCCCGGCCGACGCGGCCCTGATGATGCAGATGGGCGCCGACGGCGTGTTCGTGGGCTCCGGCATCTTCAAGTCCGGCAACCCGGCCGAGCGTGCCCGCGCCATCGTCAAGGCCACCGCCCAGTTCGACGACCCGATGGCGGTCGCCGAGGCCTCCCGCGGCCTGGGCGAGGCCATGGTGGGCATCAACGTGGGCGACCTGCCCGCCCCGCACCGCCTGGCCGAGCGCGGCTGGTGAGTCCACAGAAGACCGTCGGCGTGCTCGCCCTCCAGGGCGACGTGCGGGAGCACGTGCACGTGCTCGAGTCCCTCGGCGCGCGCACGCGCCCGGTGCGCCGCCCCGCGGACCTCGAGGGTCTGGACGGCATCGTGCTGCCCGGCGGCGAGTCCTCCGTGATGGACCGCCTCGCCCGGATCATGGGGATGAGGGACCCGCTCATCGCCGCCCTCCGCGACGGGCTGCCCGCCTACGGCACGTGCGCGGGGCTGATCATGCTGGCCCGCGAGATCCGCAACCCGGCGCCGGATCAGGGCGGGCTCGGCGTGCTGGACGTGGCCGTGCGGCGCAATGCGTTCGGCGCGCAGGTCGACTCGTTCGAGGAGGACCTGGACATCCCCGCGGTCGCGGCGGAGCCGGTGCACGCCGTGTTCATCCGCGCCCCCGCCGTCCTCCAGGCGGGGGAGGGCGTCGAGGTCCTGGCGAGCGTGCCGGCGTCGCGTCTGTCCGTGCCCGCGGCGGACCCGGGGCTCGACGGCGACGCGCGGCTGCCCGTGGCCGTGCGGCAGGGCCACCTGCTCGCCACGGCCTTCCACCCCGAGGTGACCGGCGACTGGTCCTTCCACCGGGCGTTCCTCGCGGGGCTCTGAGCGGCCGGCCTGCCCCGCGCGCGACGGGCGCGGGGCTCAGGCCTCCGCGAGCACCTCGGAGGTGACGCGGACGTCCTTCCGGGGGTCCAGGCCGAGCTCGTCGGCCACGGCCGTGGCGACGGAGGGCAGGGTGAGGACGCCGTCGTGCGCGTTGAGGCCCCCGGCGAAGCCCTCGTCCGCGGCCAGCGCGGCGCGCCATCCGAGGTCGGCGATGCGCTTGATGTAGGGCAGCGTCGCGTTGGTCAGGGCCGAGGTGGAGGTCTGGGGCACGGCGCCGGGCATGTTGGAGACGCAGTAGTAGATCTTGTCCCCCACGAGGTACGTCGGGTCCTGGTGGGTGGTGGCCCGCGAGTTCTCGAAGCAGCCGCCCTGGTCGATCGCGATGTCCACCAGCACCGAGCCGGGCCGCATGGACTCCACCATCTCGGCGGTCACCAGCTTCGGGGCCGCGGCGCCGGGGATCAGCACGGAGCCGATCACGAGGTCCGCGTCCGCCACGGTCTCACCGATGTTCAGGTGGGACGAGGCCAGCGTGCGGATCCGGCCCTGGTGGACGGCGTCCAGCTGCGCGAGCCGCTCGAGGGAGATGTCCAGGACGGTCACGTCCGCGCCCATGCCCGCGGCGATCACGGCCGCCGCCTCGCCGGCCACACCTCCGCCGATCACGGCCACCCGGGCGCGGCGGGTGCCGGGCACGCCGCCCATCAGCACACCCGAGCCGCCCTGCGGCTGGAGGAGGTGGTAGGCGCCCGCGGCGGGGGCCAGGCGGCCGGCCACCTGGCTCATGGGGGCCAGCAGCGGCAGGGAGCGGCCGCGGGTGACCGTCTCGTAGGCGATCGCCGTCGTGCCGGCGTCCAGGATCGCCCGCGTGCACGCGGGGGAGGCGGCCAGGTGCAGGTAGGTGAAGAGGACCTGGCCGCGGCGCAGGCGGCCGTACTCCTCCGGCTGCGGCTCCTTGACCTTGAGGACCAGCTCGGCGCGCTCCCAGAGCTCGTCGACGTCGTCGACCAGCTCGGCGCCGGCGTCGCGGTAGTCCTGGTCCGAGGCGCCGGAGCCGGCGCCGGCCCCCGACTGCACGAGGACCTGGTGGCCCGCTCGCACCAGCTCCTGGACCCCGCCCTGCGTCAGGGCCACACGGAACTCGTTGTTCTTCACTTCGGTGGGCACGGCGACCAACATGCGGCGAATCTAGCCCATCCGGCACGTTCCAGCGAGGGCGCGGGGGCCGCTGCGCGGTCGCGGTGCCGCCGTCACCGCGGTGCCCGTCCCGTCATACTGGTGCGGTGACTCCCGCGCTGATCTCCCTCGTGGCCGTGCTCCTGCTCCTGGTGGGGCTGGTGGGCACCGTGTATCCCGTCCTGCCCGGCTCGCTGCTCAACCTCGTGACGGCTCTCGGCTGGGCCGCGCTGCTGGGCTCCCCCGCGTCCTGGACGTTCGGCGTCATCGCGGCCGGTCTCGCCGTGGCGGGGCTGAGCGCGTCCGCGGTGCTGACCGGCCGACGGCTGCGACGTGAACGCGTCACCCGCGGCCCGATCCTGTGGGGGGTGGCCGGCGCCGCCGTCGGGTTCTTCGTGATCCCGGTGGTGGGTCTGTTCCTCGGCTTCGCCGTCGGCCTGTTCGCCTCCCAGTGGGCCCGCACCCGGGACGCCCGGGCCGCCCTGAGCAGCTCGATCGGCGCGCTCACGGCCATGGGTGTGGGCATGCTCGTGGAGTTCTGCTGCGCGCTGGGCTCGCTGACCGCCGTGGGCGTGGGCGCCCTGGTGCACGGCCTCACCGCCTGAACCGCCGGAGCCGTCCGTCCGGCGGGACCCCGCGCGCGCCGGACCCTTCGCCGGCTCAGCCGCCGGCGGGCACCCTGCCGGCCTGGGCGAGGGCGGCGAAGCCGAGGACGTGCTCCCGCAGCTCCTGCGCGGCCGCCCGGCCGTCCCCGGCGGCGGAGGCGGCGAGGATCCGCCGATGGTCGGCCTGCAGGCCGGCGCGCACGGCGGGCCAGTCGGACAGCCCGGCCACGGTCTCGGTCACGTAGCCGATGGTCGCCTGGCGCAGGGAGTCCAGCATCATCGCCGTCACGACGTTCCCGCCCAGGGTGGCCAGCCGCACATGGAACTCGGTGTCGAGCAGGTGGAAGTCCTCTTCCGGCAGCGCGGGGTCGTCCATCCGGTCCAGCAGGGTTTCCACCTCGGCCAGGACGGCGACGCTCTCGGGGTCGCCGGAGGTGGCGGCGGCCGCCTGCGCCGCATCGGTCTCGAGGAGCACGCGCGCGGCGACGACGTCGGCCATCGGCAGGGACCGGGTGGCGATGTGCAGGCGCAGCGCCCAGCCCAGCGCCGCGGACGGCTCGGAGACGACGACGGCCCCCGAGTTCGGCCCGGAGCCGGCGCTGGCGCGGATCAGGCCCATGGCCTCGAGCATCCGGGTGGCCTCCCGCACGGACGCCCGGGAGATGCCGAAGCGTTCGGCCAGGGTGCGTTCGCCGGGCAGCTTGTCCCCCACGACCACGGCGCCGGAGCGCAGCTCGGCCTCGAGCCAGTCGAGCACGATGGTGTAGGCGGGGGCAGCGGTCATGGACGGACCTTCCGAGGGGGCGGGGCGGCGACCCGAGGGGGCGGGGCGGCGACCGTCCATCCTACCGACGGACGCCGCCCCGCTCGGGTGGTGCAGGCGGTCAGCCCGCCGCCGGCAGCATCCACGCCAGCACGTTGGACTGCAGGTACACGAGCGTGCACACCGCCAGCAGGAGCACGAGCGACCACACCACCACGCGGCGCAGGATCTCGGACTCCCGGCCCTCCATGCCGACCGCCGTCGCGGCGATCGCCAGGGACTGCGGGGAGATCATCTTGCCCACGACGCCGCCGGAGGTGTTGGCGGCCACCAGCAGGGCCGGATCGGCGCCGATGTTCGTGGCGGCGGTCTGCTGCAGGGTGGAGAACAGGGCGTTCGCGGAGGTGTCCGAGCCGGTCACGGCGGTGCCGAGCCAGCCGAGCACCGGGGACAGGAACACGAAGGCCGCGCCCAGGCCGGCCACCCACGTGCCCATGGCGACCGTCTGGCCCGAGAAGTTCATGACGTAGGCCAGGGAGAGCACGATCACGATCGTCAGGGCGGACCAGCGCATGCGGGCGAAGCAGCGGCCGATCTCGGCGAGCGCGTTCCCCACCGAGAGCGGGAACCGGCCGTCGTGGTCGAACCGGGAGTAGACCACGGCCATGATCAGGCCGGCGATCAGCAGCAGCGTGCCGGGGGAGGCCAGCCACTCGAACTTGTACACGGTGCTCGCCAGGGGCGCGCCGGAGGCGTCGACGAGGTGCCCGTCGAGCCCGGGCCACGGGATCTTGGCGGTGGCGGAGTTCAGGGCCGCGGTGATCGAGGGGACCAGCTTGGCCAGGGCGAACACGGCCACGACCACGATGTAGGGCAGCACGGCCATGAAGATCCGGCCGGGGGTGAGGTCCTGCGCCGCCGCGCGGGCGGGGGCGTCGAGGCGCTGGCGGGCCTCCTCGGCGCCCCGCGGCCGCCAGAAGCGCAGCAGCAGGACGGCGGCGGCGAGGGAGACCAGGGAGGCCACGACGTCGGTGAGCTCGTAGGAGAAGTGGGTCGAGGCCAGCCAGATGGCGACGGCGAAGCTCGCGCCGATCACGATCAGTGCCGGCCACGTCTGCCGCACGCCGCGCAGCCCGTCGATGATGAACACGAGCAGGAACGGCACGAACACGGCCACGAACGGGGCCTGGTGGCCGACGATCGCGCCGATGTGCGTGGCGGGGATGCCGGTGAGCGTGCCCGCGGTGGTGATGGGGGTGCCCACGGCGCCGAAGGCCACGGGCGCGGTGTTCGCCAGCAGCACGGCGGTGGCCGCCCGCAGCGGGGGCACACCCAGGCCGAGCACCATGGTGGCCGTGATGGCCACGGGGGCGCCGAAGCCGGCGAGGGCCTCGAGCAGGCCGCCGAAGCAGAACGCGATGAGCACGGCCTGGATGCGGATGTCTCCGCCGCCGAGCGAGTCGAAGATCGCGCGCATGTCGTCGAATCGCCCGGAGAGCACGGTGACCTGGTAGAACCACAGCGCCATCACGACGATCCAGACGATCGGGAACAGGCCGAAGGTCGCTCCCTGGGCGGCGGCCAGCGCCGCCAGGTGGGCCGGCATGTGGAAGCCCAGCACGGCCACGAGCAGGGCCACCACGAGCGCGGCGAGCCCCGACTGCCAGGCCTTGAGGCGCAGACCGAGGAGGGTGGCGAAGAACGTCAGCAGGGGCAGGACGCCGAGCGCGGCGGAGAGCGCGACGCTGCCGGCGGCATCGGGGGTGGGGGTGAAGGTGTGCACGGGGGTCTCCCGGTGGGCGAGGGGACGGGGCGGGATCCGGTCGGGCCGGTGATGGTCGGACCACTGTGGTCAGACCAAGGAGCGTACTGTGAGGGCGGTCACCTCGCAAGCGGCTGGCATGATATGGTCTGACCACTACGGCACCCGTGTGCTGCCGCACCGCACGGCGCCCCAGGCGCCCCGTCCGGAACGGAGACCGGCATGAGAATCGCCCTGTTCGCCACGTGCATCGTGGACGCGATGTACCCCAAGGTGGCCCTCGCCACCGTCCGCATCCTCGAGCGGCTCGGCCATGAGGTCGTCTTCCCGCCCGGCCAGGTCTGCTGCTCGCAGATGCACGTCAACAGCGGATACATGGAGGACGCCCTGCCCGTCGTGCGCAACCACGTCCGCACCTTCATGAAGGCCGACTACGACCTCGCCGTCGCCCCCTCCGCCTCCTGCGTGGCCTCGCTCGGCCACCAGCAGCCGGACGTCGCCCGCTCCGGCGGGGACGAGGGTCTGGCCCGCGACGCCGAGGTCGTCGCCTCCCGCACCCTCGAGCTGTCGCAGCTGCTCACGGACGTCCTCGGGGTGACGGACGCCGGGGCCCAGCTCGGCTCCTGGTTCCCGCACACCGTGACCTACCACCCCTCCTGCCACGGCATGCGCCTGCTGCGCCTGGGCTCGCGCCAGGAGGACCTGCTGCGCACCGTCGCGGACATCGACCTGCGCCCGCTGCCGGACGCCGAGGAGTGCTGCGGCTTCGGCGGCACCTTCTCCCTGAAGAACCCGGACGTCTCCGCCGCCATCGCGGAGGAGAAGATCGAGAAGGTCACCGCGTCCGGCGCCTCCCTCTGCACGGGCGGCGACGCGTCCTGCCTGCTCCACCTGGACGGGGCCATGCACCGTCGAGAGGCGCGCGGCCAGGACGGCCGCCCGCTGCGCACCGTGCACCTCGCCGAGATCCTCGCGGCCACCCGGGAGAACCCGCTCGAGGTCGACGGCCCCGTCGAACTGTCCATCCCCGCGTCCGCCGGCGCCCGCCGCGGACCGTCCGCCCGTGTTGAGGAGGCCCGCCGATGAGCACCGCACCCACCCGCGTGCGCCTGGGAATGCCCACCGTCCGCCCCGTCCACGGCGAGGGCGAGATCCTGCTGAACACCCCGTTCCCCGAGTCTGCCCGCGAGCAGCTGGGGAACGGCCAGATGCGCGCCAACATCCGCCGGGCCACGCACACCATCCGTGCCAAGCGTGCCGGCGTCGTCGAGGAGCTGCCGGACTGGCAGGAGCTGCGCGCCGCCGGCTCCGCGCTGAAGCAGTCCGTCATGGCGGACCTGCCCGCGCTCCTGGAGCGGCTCGAGTCCGAGGTCACCGCGCGCGGCGGCGTCGTGCACTGGGCCCGGGACGCGGCCGAGGCCAACCGCATCATCACGGAGCTCGTCACCGCCAAGGGCGTGGACGAGGTGATCAAGGTCAAGTCCATGGCCACCCAGGAGATCGGCCTGGACGCCGCGCTCGAGCATGCCGGCGTGGCCGCCGTCGAGACGGACCTGGCCGAGCTCATCGTCCAGCTCGGCCACGACCGGCCCAGCCACATCCTCGTCCCGGCGATCCATCGCAATCGCCGGGAGATCCGGGACATCTTCCGCCGGGAGATGCCGGACACGGACGAGAGCCTCACCTCCGAGCCGGCCGATCTGGCCGAGGCCGCACGCCGGCACCTGCGCGAGAAGTTCCTGAGCACGAAGGTGGCGATCTCCGGGGCGAACTTCGGCGTCGCCGAGACGGGCACGCTCTCCGTCGTCGAGTCGGAGGGCAACGGCCGCATGTGCCTGACCCTGCCGGAGACGCTGATCACCGTGATGGGCATCGAGAAGCTCGTGCCCACCTTCGAGGACCTCGAGGTGTTCCTGCAGCTGCTGCCGCGCTCGTCCACGGGCGAGCGGATGAACCCGTACACCTCCATGTGGACGGGCGTCACCGAGGGCGACGGTCCTCAGGAGTTCCACCTGGTCCTGCTGGACAACGGCCGCTCCGCGGTGCTGTCCGACCCGAAGGGCCGTTCCGCGCTGCACTGCATCCGCTGCTCGGCGTGCATGAACGTGTGCCCCGTGTACGAGCAGACCGGCGGCCACGCCTACGGCTCGGTCTACCCGGGCCCGATCGGCGCGATCCTCTCCCCGCAGCTCACCGGTGTGGACGCGGGGGAGAACGGCACCCTGCCCTACGCCTCCACGCTGTGCGGCGCGTGCTACGACGTCTGCCCCGTGGCCATCGACATCCCCTCGATCCTCATCCACCTCCGGGACGAGGACGTGCAGGCCACCCACGCCGCCCGGAAGGCCCTGCGCACGGAGAAGGACGCCGCTGCCGGCCCCCTGGCCCGCGCCAAGGCGGCGGTGGAGTCCGTCACGCCCTCGCAGATGGACGTGGCGATGAAGGGCGCCTCCGTGGTGATGTCCTCGGGTCGGCGCATGTCGCTGGCCGAGCGGGGCCTGGGGTTGGGCCGGGTCGCGGCCGGGCCGGACCGGGTGCTCGGCTGGCTGCCGGGCATCGCCGGCGGGTGGACCGACGAGCGTGACGTGCCGGCGCCCCCGCGGGAGTCCTTCCGCAACTGGTGGGCCCGCCACAAGGATGAGACCGAGCACCGGACCGCCCTGGACGGCGTCGCCGGGCTGGACCGCCAGGAGGACGAGCACGTCGAGGAGGACGGACGATGAGCGAGGCGAAGGCCGAGATCCTGCGGCGCATCCGCGAGGCGACGGCGGACGGGCCGGTCGCGGACCCGGTGCAGCGCACCTACCGGCGGACCTCCTCCCGGGACCGGGCCGAGGTGGTGGAGATGCTGCGCGATCGGCTGATCGACTACCGGGCCTCCGTGCGGGACGAGACCGAGGAGACGGTGGCCGCGGCCATCGCCGAGCTGCTCGGCCCGGACGCCCGGTACGTGGTGCCGGCCGGCCTGGAGCCGGACTGGCTCCCCACGGACTCCCGCGGGGCAGGCCGGGAGCGCATCACGGAGCCCGCGGTGGGCCACACGGGGGAGCGGGCCGCGGTCCGCGGCGCCCACGACGGCGAGCGCGAGCCCCTCAACGTGGACGCGCTGAACGAGGTGGACGCGGTGGTGACGTCCTCGACGGTCTCCTGCGCGGAGACCGGGACGATCTTCCTCAGCGGCCGCCCGGACGAGGGCCGCCGGGCGATCACCCTGGTCCCGGACCACCACGTGTGCATCGTGCCGCTGGACTCCGTGGTGGAGCTCTTCCCGGAGGCGCTGGCCCGCGTGGAGGCGACGGCGCCGATCACCATGATCTCCGGGCCCTCGGCCACGAGCGACATCGAGCTCGAGCGTGTCGAAGGCGTGCACGGGCCGCGCCGCCTGGACGTGATCCTGCTCGACCGCGCTCGCTGACGCGGGCGCAGTCGGGCAGGGATCGGGCGGGTCAGACCCCCTTCGACGACGGCGCCGCCGGCGCGGCCCGTCTCGAGGCGGTCCTGACGCTCCCGTACGCCGCTGTACAGGGCGACGAACAGCAGCGCGAGACCGGCGGTCACGAGCATGTGCCCGAGCCCGGCGATGCCCGGGAGGGCGGCCGAGGTCTCGGCGGGGGTCAGGCGGACGACCGTGTCGAGGGCGAGGACCACCAGGGTCACGGTCAGCCCCCGGCGGATGCCTCAGATGATCGAGCGGCCCTCGCGGCGGGCCGCGGCCCAGTCGGCGAAGAAGCCGCGGGCGATCGAGACGAGGACGGCCAGCACGAGGACGGGCCACATCAGGACGTACAGGGTCAGACCGACGGTCATGCGGATGCTCCTTGTGAGTCGGGGGACGGGGGGATCAGGACACGGGGGCCGAGGCGCGCTCGACCTGCGGCAGGTCCTCGGTCGCGGGGTCGAAGTCGCCGGTCACGCGCGCGATCCGGTCGAAGTCGAAGTCCTGGCCGGAGCGGACGGACAGCCCCCAGCAGACGAGGAAGGACACGGCGTAGGCCACGAGCGAGCCCGTGAGGGTGGCGTAGTCCCGCAGGAAGCCGTAGCCGAGGAACAGCATCACGACCGAGGCGATCGCGCCGACCACGACCGCCGGGCGCAGGCCGAAGAAGCCGAAGCACATGATGCACAGCACGACGCCCACGCCGAGGATCGCGAGGGTCTCCACCACGAACGCCCAGGCGCCCTCGATCGGGATCCACTCGAAGCGCACGGGCAGGAACACGGTCAGCGCGGCGAGGACGGACACCGTGAACGCGACGTTGGTGATCCTGCCCCAGTAGAAGGACGCGATCACGGGGAACACGAGGCAGCCCCACAGGGCGCCCACGAAGACCAGCAGGTCGAGGATGTCGAACTTGGCGGTGGCGAAGTACAGGGCCGCCGCCGTCGCCACGATCATGGTGATGCGGCCGATCAGCAGCATGGTCTTCGGGTCGGCGTTCTTGCGGCCGACCGACTGGCCGTAGACGTCCGTCATCACGATCGACGAGAGGGCGGACAGGTCCGAGTCGGCGGTGGAGGACAGCGAGCCGATGATCATCAGGAACGCCAGGGCCACGAGCGCCAGCGGCAGGTGGTCGGCGACCATCTGCGGCAGGAGGTTGTTGACGTCGCCGTCGAGCGGCTCGACGCCCAGGTAGAGCGCCATGACGCCGAGCATGCCGACGCCGATCACGGTGCCGCCGTAGCCGAGGGTGGCCGTGATGAAGGTGGGCTTGATGAGGTCCTCACGCACGGCGAAGAGGCGCTGGGCGATGGTCTGGTTGCCGATCGCGTAGGCCAGCACGGCGGCGATGTACGGCGCCCCCTGGTTCATGAACGCGTCGGAGGAGAAGAAGCTCTGCTGCTGGGCCGTGACGTGGCCCGCCTCGACGCCGGCCTGGAACATGTCCGGGCCGCCGGCGGCGAAGAACACGGCGGGGATGATGATGACGGTCGCGCCGAGCATGGCCATCACCTGGGCGAAGTCGGTGAGCACGGAGGCGCGGAAGCCGGACCACAGGGTGTACAGCAGCACGCCCGCGGCCACGATCAGGATGCCCGCGCCGAAGGACAGCGGGGACAGCAGGGAGATCAGGGCGCCGCCGGCGATGAAGTTGGAGGTCAGGGAGATGACGGAGCCGAGCACGTTGGAGCCGGCCAGCATGAGCTGCGACGAGCGGCCGTGCCGGGCGTACATGACCTCGGCGAGGGTGTGGGCGCGCGGAGCGACCGCGCGGATGCGGCGGCCGAACGGGTAGATGAACAGGATCATCAGGGCGCCTCAGAGGCCGTAGTGGAGGGGGCCGGAGACGCCGTACGTGTAGCCGGCGGTCACGGAGGCGTACATGGAGGCGGCCCAGATCCAGGTGGCCGTCATGGAGGCGGCGGACACGCCGAAGCCGATCTGGTTGCCCGCCGTCATGTAGGCGTCGGCGTTCTCCTTCTTCTTGGAGATGGCCACGGACATGATCATGGTCCCGCCGTAGAACAGCACGACGAGCAGGATCACCCCGATCACGCCGAGCTGGGTCAGGGATGCTGCGTCCTGGGAGGGCGGCATCGAACTTCCTTTCGCGCGAGTGACTACGGACGTCCCGATCTCCCGGCGCGGTCCGGTCCGGGCATGGCTCCGCAGGGCGGAGGGTGGCGTACCGATCACGTCGCGGCCAGGGGCCGGGGAGGTGGAGGGCATCCCGCCGGGTCCCGAGTCCACGAACGGCGAGCTCTCTGCTCAAGCCATCGCGGTCCCTCGGCCCTGGGCGGCGCTGTCAACACCGGCATCCCGGCGGGACGAGCCCGCCCGGATGGGCTGATCCTCACATGGTCGGCGCAGAAATGGCAAAAACATAGAGCCTTTTCAGCGGGGTCGGGATCAGGAGCGCCCGGCGCAGAAGCCGGACAGAATGGGCGGATGACCGTTCCCCCCGGCTCCCCGGCCGCCCCCTCCGCCCCCGCTTCCCGACGACGGCGCCGCGCCCTGGCGGCGGCGCTGGCCGTCGCCGTCGTGGTGCAGCTGGTGGTGCTGTACCTGCCGGGCGAGCAGGTGCCGCAGGCCGGGTTCGCCGCGCCGGGGCTGGACAAGGCGATCCACGTGGCCGTGTTCGCGCTGCCCGCGTTCCTCGCCGTGGGGCGGGGGCGGAGCGCGTGGTGGGCCCTGCCGTTCGCGGTGCACGCGCCGGTGAGCGAGCTCGTGCAGCACGCGTGGGTGCCGCTGCGGACGGGGGACCCGGTGGATGTCGTCGCGGACCTGGCGGGGGTGGTGCTCGGCGTGGTCGCCGCGCGCAGCCGCCGGATTGGAGGATCGGGGGCGTCGGGCGTATGATGGTCCGGTGCACTCCTGCGGGAGGGCATGACCTGGGGCTATAGCTCAGTTGGTAGAGCGTTTCGTTCGCAATGAAAAGGTCAGGGGTTCAATTCCCCTTAGCTCCACGGACCGTCCCGGTCCGCGATCCTCGAGGTCGCGGGCCGGGACTTTCTCGTGACGGGGGCGTGTGCGCCTTCCCCGCCCTCACCCGGGAGGGGGGTCGGCGCTTCCGGGGGGACCCCCCGGGTGTCTACAGTGCCGGGGTACGTCAGCGCGGACGTGATGCGGCCGTCTCACCGCAGGTCAGTCGCGCTTCTGCCGCCCCGCACGGGGCCGTTCGGCCCGGCCCGGGCCGGGAAGGGGACGCCGATGCGCATCAGCGTGCTCACCCACATGCTCCACCCCATTCGTTCGCCCTACGAGGGCGGGCTGGAGATGCACACGGCCATGACCGTGGAGCACCTCGTGCGCCGGGGCCACGACGTCACCGTCTACGCGCGGGAGGGCACCCGGGTGCCGGGCGACGTCGTCGCCGTGCTGCCCGCCGAGGGCGCCGGCCCGGGCCGCGCGGGCGCCCGCGTGCGCGAGGAGGCCGCCCGCCGGGCCTGCGCGTTGATCCTCGATGACGACTCCGACGCCGTCCTGAACAACTCCCTCTCCCCGGCGCCGCTCGAGCTGCTGCGCGCCCGCCCCGTGGTCACCGTCCTGCACACGCCGGCCACGCTGGCGGAGGTGCTGGCTGTCGTCGACGCCCCGGGCTGGACGGCTCCCGACCACCACCGGTGGGCCTCGGTGTCCGCGTCGAACGCGCTGGCCTGGCAGCATCGGCTGCCGCGGGTGGATGTGGTGCCCAACGGGATCGAGCTGCACCAGTGGGTCTCCGACGCCGTCCCCGTGCGCGGCCGCGCCGTGTGGTCGGGCCGGATCACGGCGGAGAAGGGCCTGCACGTGGCGATCGACGCCGCCCGGATCGCGGGCATGGAGCTGCACTTCGCCGGGCCGATCTCGGACGAGGAGTACCACGCCCGCGAGGTCGTGCCGCGGCTCGGCCCGGACACCGTCTACCACGGCCACCTCGACCACCACGCGCTGCCGCACATGCTCGCCACGGGCGAGGTCTTCCTGGCCACCCCCCTGTGGGCCGAGCCGTTCGGGCTCGCCGTGGTCGAGGCCATGGCGCTCGGCGTGCCGGTGGCCGCGCTGCTCAGCGGCGCGATGGGGGAGATCGTCGCCCCGCAGGCCGGCGCGCTGGCCGTGCACCACACGGCGCAGGAGCTCGCGGTCTCGATCCGCCACGCCCGCCGCAAGGACCGGGGACGCGTGCGTGCGTGGGCCTGCCGGTTCAGCGCGGAGACCATGGTGGAGGGCTACGTGGACCTGCTCGAGCAGGCCGCCGAGGACGCCCGTGACCTCGCCGCCGCCGAGGACGCGTACGGGTTCGACCCGCATGGGGTCCCGCGCCCGTCCGCCGATGCGGCGGACCTGGAGTCCCTCTGATGGCCCCGGCCCGCAGGCGGGTCCTCTACTACGCCCACCAGCACGGGGCGGGGCACCTGCGGCACGCCGCGGGCCTGGCGTCGACCGGGGCGTTCGACGTGACGGTCGTGACCGCCCACCCTCGGGCGGCCGAACTGCTGCCTGCGGACGTCCCCGTCATCCCGCTGCCCTCGGACCTCGTGCCCGGCCACGAGCAGCCGGCGCGCTCGCCCCTGCACTGGTCCCCGGTGGGGCCTGAGATCCGGGCGCGCTTCGACGCCCTCCACGCGGCGGCGCAGCGGGTGGGCCCGGACGTGTGCGTGGTGGACGTGTCCGTGGAGGCGGCCCTGTTCCTGCGCCTGGCGGGCTGGCCTGTGCTGCACCGCCGCATGCACGGCGAGCGCACCGACCCCGCGCACGCCCTCGTCTATGCCGAGGCCGACGGCCTCTTCGCCCACTACGCCGCCGAGCTCGAGGTCCCCGCCTGGCGCGCCGCCCACGCGGACCGGGTCACCTACCTCGGGGTCGCGGACGTCACCGGCCGGCTCGGCACCCGCACCACGACGACGTCGACGGCCCGCGCCGCCCCGCGCGTCGCCGTGATCGCCGGGACGGGCGGCGGCGGGGTGCGGGCCGCGGACCTGGCCCGGGCGGCGTCCGCCGTGCCGGAGGCGACATGGGAGGTGTACGGCCCGATCGCCGGGGTGGGCGAGCCGGAGGCGCCGGGCGGGCTCGCGGCGGAGGCGATGCCCGCCACCGTGACGCTGCACGGCTGGGTCCAGGCGCCGGCCCGCCGGGCCGCGGACGCCGACGTCGTGGTGGTCTCGGCCGGGCACAACGCCGTGGTGGACGCCGCCCGCTCCGGCCGCCCCGTGGTGCTCGCCCCCGAACCGCGGCCGTTCGACGAGCAGCGCGTGTTCGTCCGCGAGATCCACCGGGCCGCGGGCGTGCCGTGGTGCGCGTGGGAGGACCCGGACGCCGACTGGGCCGGCGCGGTGCGCGGCGCCCTCGCGGACCCGACCGCCGCCGACCGGCTCGCGGGCCTGCTGCTCGTGGCGCCGGACGAGTACCGGCGGCGCTGGGAGGCGGCGATCGAGGGCGCCCTGGGCTGAGTCCGCCCCGCCGCCCCCGGCCGTCACCGCGCTCAGTACGCGGCGTCGTCGCGGCGGGCGGCCGTCAGCTCCGCCTCCGTGGGGTGACGCAGCAGCTCGAGCCGCTCGCCCTCGGGGTCCCACGCGATCAGCCCCGCGTCCGCGAACGCGCGCAGCCACCCCTCCATGGCCCATCGGCCGTGCACCTGCCGGAAGCGGCGGGCATTGACCAGGATGTCCTCGAGGTGGTGCAGCGGCGGGGTCATCACGCCGTGGTGCTGGTGGAACGCCTCGGCGGGGCTGAACCGCAGCGTCAGGCCGGCGTCGCGGGCGCGGAAGGCCAGGTCCGTGTCCTCGGCGCCGTAGCCGGTGAAGCCCGCGTCGAAACCGCCGATGCGGGCCAGGTCCGCGCGCCGCAGCGCCAGGATCAGCGTCCACACGAGGTGCCACTCGTCCGAGGGGCCGGCGGTCAGGTGCGCGCGTGCCCGGTGGGGCACGGAGAGGCGGCGCAGCAGGGCGTCGGCGCGGTGCGAGGTCAGGTCGGCCTCCCCGACGTCGCGGGTCCAGCCCGGCCGCAGGTAGCGGGGCCGGCCCATCACCACGGACCCGGGGTGGGCCGCGACCTCGGTGGCCAGCACGCCGACGGTCTCGGCGGCCGGGATGCAGTCCACGTCGAGGAAGACGAGGATCTCGCCGGTGGCGAGCTCGGCCGCGCGGTTGCGGGCCTGCGCCAGGGGCAGCCCGGCCTCGGCGGCCACGTGCCCCACCGTGACGGGCAGGTCCGTGGCCGGGACGCGCCCGTCCGGCTGGCCCATGAACACCACGACCACCTGGTCCGGGCGACGGTGCGAGCGCTCCAGCCCGGCGATCACGCGGGCCAGGTGCTCGTCCCGGTGCCCCGTGATGACCAGCACGGACACGCCCGGCAACGCCCCGCGCGCCCGGGCGAGGGCCTCGCGGTAGACGGCCACGTGGGCGGCGGCCACGCGACGACGCTGCCGGGCCCGGGCGGCCGGGTCGGCGGGGGCCGTGCGCGCGCGGGCGCGCACCAGCGTCTCGAGCGCGTCGGCGAGGGAGTCGGGATCCTCCGGGTCGAACGCGGCGAGCGAGTCGGGGGTCAACCAGGCGCCGGACTGGTCCGCGATGTGCCCGATGTCCGCGACGGCCACCGGCACCCCCAGGTCCCGGCACATCTCCACCCAGCCCGAGTGGGTGCCGATGCGGTACGGCAGCACGGACACGTCCACGTCGCGCAGCAGCGCGTGCAGGGCGGGGTCGTCGAGCCGGTCGTGCTGCCACAGCTCGAAGCCGTGGTGGGCACAGCCCGCGCGCAGCGCGGCCAGGGCGTCCTCGTCCTGCACGGTGTCCTGGACCTCCACGGTCACCCGCGCGTCGACACCGCGCTCGGCCAGCGTCCCGACGGCGGCGGCGAGCACCGGCAGCAGCGCCACCGGGGCCACCTGGGCGCGCAGGTCCTTGGCGTGCACCAGCAGGCGGGCGGGGGCGGCCGCGCCGTCGCCGTCGTCGGACGCGTCGGGGGGCAGCAGGCCGGGCTCCGCGCCGGGGGCGTCGTCGTCGCCCTGCGCCACGAGGTCCTCGAGCGGGACGATGTGCGGGTGGGGGACCACGAGGGCGCGCACGCCGTAGTCGCGGGCGAGGGTCGCCGCGGCGCCGGGGGTGAGCGTGAGCACGGCGTCCGCGCGGCCCAGCAGCACGGCCAGGCGGTCCCGGTGGGGGCCCTGGTCCGTCAGGTGCGGGTTCTCGAGGTCGTGCACGGTCACGACGACGGCGCCCCCGTGCGCGTGCTGCGCGTCCAGGGCGGCGGCCAGCTGGGCGGGGCTGAAGTGCTCGAAGCCGAAGTGCACGTGCAGCACGTCCGGGCGGTGCTCGGCCAGCCACTCCGCGTGCAGGGCCCGGGGCGGCCACCACTGGTGTGCGGGCGCGCCCGGCACCGGCGGGTCCGGCAGGAACTCCACGTCCGGCGCGGCGCCCGGGTCGAGGGGGCGGATCGCGCGGGTGTACGGGTGTTGCGCGGGCACGTGCTGGACGGTGATGCTCACGGGGGAGGGCCTCCTGACCTGGGGGATGCGATGCCGCGCGGGCGGCGTGTCCCCGTCCCGGGTCGGGGGTCGCGAAATCTAGTCTGTCAGGGCAGGATCGGAGAATCGGAGCAGCGGCATCCTGTCCGTTCCGGCGCGCCGCCGCGTCAGAGGAGCGCCGCCGCAGGTGAAGGGGATCGTGGACGTGGACTCGCAGCCGCAGGGACGTGTGCTGTACGTGACCGTGGGCGCGCCGGAGCACGGCGTGGTGCGCCACGGCCGGCAGACGGCCGCCGCCCTCCAACGGGTGGGCGCCGAGGTGGAGCTGCTCACGGCGGAGGACGTCGCGGCGTTCCGGGGCCTCGTGCCCCTGCTGGAGGAGGCGCGGGCGCTGGGCGCCGCCGTGCACCTGGACGTCACGGACGCGCTGTTCGGCCCCACCGCGACCGCCGCCGCGGACCTGCTCGTCGACGTCCTGCCCGCGGGCACCACGCTCACCCTGCACGACATCCCGCAGCCCGCCGAGGGCGACGGCCGCTACCGCCGCCGCGGCGAGGCGTACGCGCGGCTCGCCCAGGCGGTGGCCGGCGTCGTGGTCTCCTCGCAGCACGAGCGGGCGCTGCTGGCGGACCTGGTGGACGTGGCCGCGGACGTGGTCCCGCTGCCCGTTCAGGACCGCCGGGCCGCGGCCGCCCGCGCCGAACCGGTGGTGCCGGAGAGCATGGCCGGCCTCGACCAGGACCTCGTGCTCTTCGGCTTCGTCTACCCGGGCAAGGGGCACGCCCTCGCCCTGGAGGCCCTCACCGAGCTGCACCGCCAGTGGGGCCCGGACTCCGGGGCGCCGCGCCGGCTGACGGCGCTCGGACCCGTCAGCGCCGGGCACGACGACCTCGTGGCGGAGCTGACCCGCGACGCCGAGGCGCGCGGCCTGGAGTTCCGCGTCACCGGGTTCGTGCCGGACGAGTTCGCGGACGCGGCCCTGCTCTCGGCGGGCATCCCGTTCGCGGCGCACCGCAACGTGTCCGCGTCCGGGTCCCTGGCGGCGTGGACCTCGGTGGGGCGGCGGGCCATCGCCTCCGCCGGCCGCTACACGGAGGAGATGGAGCGCCTGCGCCCGGGCACCCTGCGGCTCGTGCACCCGAACGGGTCGCCGGCCTTCGCGATGGCCGAGGCGATCGCCGAGGCGGTCGAGGACCCCGAGCGCACGTGGCTCGACCCCGCCGTGGACCTCTCGCCCGGGGCCGAGGGCTGCGCGCGGATGCTCTTCGACGTGCTCCGCCGCGTGCACAGGTGGACGTGAGCGCCGCCGTCTCCGTGGTGGTGCCCTACTACCGGGCCCAGGCGGACCTCGACCGGCTCACGGCCGCGCTCGCGGCCCAGCGCGGTGTGACCGGCGGGCTGCAGCTCGTGGTGGCCGACGACGGCTCGCCCGTCCCGCCCCGGGTGGACCCGGGCCTGCCGTTCGACGTGGTGACCGTGCGCCAGCAGGACCGCGGGTTCCGCGCCTCGGCGGCCCGGGCGCTCGGGGCGGAGGCGGCCGACGGCGACGTGCTCGCCTTCCTCGACGGGGACATGCTCCCCGAGCCCGGGTACCTCGCCGCGGCGCTGGCGGCGGTGGCCGAGGCGCCCCGGGACGCCGCGGTGGTGGGCCGACGGCGGCACCTGGCCGAGGCCTGGCTGGAGCGGGCCTGGGCGGACGGCTGGCGGCCCGGGCACGAGGTGCCCGCGGACGCCCTCCTGGCCGAACCGGCCTGGCTGCGCGACGGGTACCGGGCCACGGACGACCTGCGCCGCGCCGACTCCACCGGCTACCGGTACGTCATCTCGGCCGTGCTCACGGTGGCGCGCGAGGTCTACGAGGACGCCGGCGGCTTCGACCCCGCCTTCGTGGGCTACGGCGGGGAGGACTGGGAGCTGGCGCACCGGCTGTGGCGCGTGGGGGCGGCCCTGCGCCACGCGCCGGACGCGGTGGCGTGGCAGGCCGGCGCCGACTTCGGCGGACGCGGCGACGCCGCCGAGGCCGCCCGGGTGAAGGCCCGCGAGGCGCTCGTCCTGGTCTCCCGGATCCCCGCGACGACGTCCCGCGGCCACGGCCTGTCCCTGGCCGGCCCGCTGCGGGCCGAGGCGCGCGTGCGGGTGCCGGAGGGCGCGGACGGCGCGGCGGCGGCCGTGGTGGCGGTGGACGCCGTGCTGCGCGCGGCACCGGGGGCGCGGGTCGGCGTCGTGGGCGGCCTCGACGAGGCGGCGGCGCGCGCGCTCGGCGACCCCCGCGTGCGGCTGCTGGGCGAGCCCGACGGCGGCGCGGCGGCGCCCGAGGACCTGCCGCCGACGCCGGCGCGCGGCGACCTCGACGCCGTCCGGTCGGTGCCCGACTGGTCCGTGGACGTGCAAGTGCCGCTGCGGCCCGCCGCGGCCGGAGCCCGGCCTGACACGGACGCCGTCGCCGCATGGCTGCTGCGCCTGGAACGGGCCGGCGTCGAGCGCGTGGAGGTGCTGGGCGAGCCGGGCGAGCGGGCCGAGCGCGACGTGCTCGCCGTGCTGACGTGCGCACGGGCGCGGTGGCGGCCTCGGCGGGGCGGGACGGCGCGGGTGTGGCGGGTGCCCGCCTCCCGGCTGGGCTGGGCGCCCGTGGCCGCCGTGCCGGACCTCGAGGCGTGGTGGGGCGGCTGGGGCTGAGCGGGCCGGTGTCCGCGGGGCTGGCACAATCGCGGACAGGACGGAACACGGGAGGACCGATGAGCGAGCTGGACGAACTGGACTTCGCGGCGCTCTCCGCGTTCCTGGCCTGGTGGTTCGGGAAGACGGGCGTCGACTGGATCCGGCGCGAGGACGGCTGAGGAGAGAGGACGCAGGCGTGCACGAGGACGAGGGACGACGCCGGCACTACGGGCACTTCTACGGGCTCGAGGACCTGCCCGAGGACGACCTGCTGCTGGTGTGGGGCAACTGCCAGGGCGAGTCGTATCGGCGGCTGCTCGGCGGGGAGCCCGGCACACCGCTGCACGGGGCGGACCTGGTGAGCGTGCGCGTGCCGCCCGCCTTCGAGGCCCAGCCGGACGAGGTCGCGCACCTGGAGCGGCTGCTGCCGCGCGTGAAGGCGCTCGTCACCCAGCCGATCCCGCACGACTACCGGGGCATGCCCATCGGCACGGACCAGCTCGTGGCCCGGCTGCCCGAGGACGCCGCCGTGGTGCGGATCCCCGTGGTGTACGACGTCTCGCGCTTCCCCTGGCAGGTCACCCTCCGCAACTGGAAGTTCGCGCCCGGGGCGGCCGAGCGGCCGGGGGAGGACCCGCCCGTCGTGCCGTACCACGACCTGCGCGTGCTGGCCGAGGCGGCGACGGGCCGTCGTCGGGAGGTGGCGCCGGCGGCGATCCGTGAGGCCGCCGCCGCGTCCGTGCAGGCGCTGCGGGCGCGGGAGGAGGCGAAGGGGACGCTGTCCATGGCGGATCTGGTGGCGGCGGAGCGGGGCGTCGGCTTCTACACCGTGAACCACCCGACCAACACACTGCTGACCCGCGTGGCCGAGCGCGTGGCCGAGCGCCTGCCGGGCGACGTCGCCGTCCAGCCCGTGCCCGCCTCCCGCGTGCTCCTCGGCGGGGTGCGCGCGCCCCTCGAGGCGCCCGTGGTGGAGGCCCTCGACCTCGACGCCGCGCCGACCGAGGACTGGACCGTGGCCGGTCAGACCGTCCCGGCCGAGCAGCTGCGACAGACCCACCTGGACTGGTACGCGCAGAACCCGCAGGCCGTGGAGGTCGGGATGCGCAAGTACGCCGACCAGCTGCGGCTGCTGGGCCTTACGGGCTAGCGCCGGCCCCGGCCACCAGGGGAGGATGGGCGGCACGTCCCGTCTGCCGCGGAGCACGTCTGCGGGGGCGGTCGTACCGTTTCCTTGACCCCGTCACCCCACGGAGGACCACGTGACCGAGCAGTACGACATCCTGATCGTCGGCGGCGGCAACGCCGGCGTGTCCTTGGCCGCCGCACTGCGGCGGAAGCGGCAGGGTCGGGTCGCCATCGCCGACGGCCAACAGCTGCACCGCTACCGGCCGATGCTGAACTACGCGGCGGGCGGGCAGGCGGACATGGCCCGGTTCGAACGGCCGATGCGGGCCGTCATCCCGGACGGGGTCGAATGGATCCCGGACCACGTCGTGGCCGTGGACGCCGAGGAACGGACCGCGGTGACGAGCACCGGGCTGACCGTGGGCTTCCGCCACCTCGTGCTCTGCCCGGGGCTGACCCCGTGGTGGGGTGCGATCGACGGGCTGCGTGAGGCCTATGCCGCCGGATGGGCGGCGAGTGCGCACGTGCCCGAGCACGTGGACGCCGCCCGGGCGCTGCTGTCGCGTGTGGCCGCGGGGGACCGTGTGGTGGCGAATGTGCCGGCTGAGCCCTCCTCGTGCGGCGGCACCGTGCTCAAGGCGCTGTTCCTGGCCTGCGCGGCATGGGAGCGCACGGGGATCCTGCCGGACGTGGACGTCCACCTGGTGACCCCGTACGGCCGGATCCTGGACCGGCAGACCATCGACCCCGCTCTGGCCGAGGCCGTGGCGAGGTACGGCATCCATGTGCACGCCGGCGCAGAGGTGAACGCCGTGGACCACGAGGCCCGCGAGGTGGTGCTCAACACCGGTGAGCGGATCACCGACGTCGCGGCCGCGTACATCACGCCCGTGGTGCGGGCCCCGGAGTTCATCGCCGAGGCAGGCCTGGCGGACGACGGCGAGGCCGGCCTGGCGGCCGTGGATCCCGCGACCCTGCGGCATCCCGTGCACCCGCACGTGTGGGCGCTGGGCGACGCCGCCGCCCTGGGCACACGGCCCTCCGGCGGAGCCCTGCGCCGGCAGGTCAAGATCCTGACCCAGAACATCCAGGCCGCGGACGCGGGGAAGCCGCTCCAGAAGTACGACGGCTACACCGTGATCCCCGTGATGGTCAGCCGGGACGAGCTGGTCCTGGACGAGCACGTCCGCGACGGCTCCGAGGACCGGTCGATCCCCGGCGTGGACCTGACGAAGCCGCGGAAGAGCACGGCGGCCTTCGACCGCCTCGGCCAGCCCCGGATCTACTGGCACCGACTGCTCAAGGGCAAGGTCTGAGCCCAGCGTTCTCGCTGCCGCGACCCGTGCGGCGGACGTGCTGTCCCACGCGGGGCGCCCCCACCCGATCCGGATGACGGCCCCGGCCCGCCGAGCGTTTTCGTTCGGGAAACGGCGGCGTGTCGCACCGCTTTCGTTCGGGAAACGGCGCCCTGCCGACGACGCCGGCCTCAGTCGTCGCGGCCCCGCACCGGGCGCTCCTCGAGCGTGGTCTGCACGACCCGCCCGCGCTCCCAGCTGTTCGCGCCCGGCACCACGTCCGGGACCGGGATGTCCGCGCGGTGGCGCCGCTTGGCCGCGGTGTCCACGCCCACGCGCTCGTCCCGGGCGCGCAGGAGGGCCTCGTCCACCTGGCCGTCGCCGGTGAGGCCCATCATCAGCTGGGGGATGCCGTACGGGAAGTCGTCCCGGTCGTACTGCCAGGTGTGGAACGTCTTCCCGTAGGTGTGGATGAGGTCTTCGAAGTAACTGTGCTCGGCCAGCTCGGGCACCCCGGGGGCGGTGAGGGCGCCGGAGCTCACCTCGTAGTGGTGGCTGTGCCACAGGCGCCGCTCCTCCTCGGGGAGGCTGCGGAACCGCTCCTCGCTGATGATGTACTCGATGCCGATCAGCCGCGCGTCCGGTGCGTTGCGGTCGAAGATCACGCACTGGTGCAGGTCGTGGCGCAGGTGGATGCAGAAGTGGCTGGCTTCGACCTGCCGGCCGAGGTCGTCGGCGTAGAAGTGCAGTCCGTTGAGATAGGTGCTCATCGCGCCCATGGGGTACTTCGGCTGGACCAGGCCGGATGCCGCGTCCAGGAGTCGGTGCTTGAGCGGGTGGCCCTTCCCGACGGCGGCCATGAGGGCGATCTTGCGGGCTGCGGTGACAGCGGCCGCGGTGCCCAGTCCGGCGGCGAACCCGAGGGCGGTGGAGGACAGGCGATGGGTGCTCATGGCCCCACGCTAGGAGTGCGGGGCGGACTCGGCCAGGGTGGTGGGGCTGCCGGGTCTGCTCAGGAGGCGGGCCCGACGACGGCCCCTCGCCTCAGGCGATCCGGTGGAGCCGATGCTCGCCGTCGCCGACGCCGAAGACCGCGCGCGTGCGCACCGACGAGCCCAGTTCGCTCACGTAGTCGACCACGCGGAAGCGGGCCTCGAGCAGCTGGGCGGAGAGGTCCACGCGGAGGTAGCCGCGCAGGTCGTTGTTGAACTTGATGTGCGGGTTCCACGCGAGCGCCTCCGCGGCGGCGTCCGAGCCGTCGCCGCCCGAGGTGATCGACGTGGTGATGAGCTCGACGCCCACGGATTCCGAGGAGAGGTCGTTGAAGTCCTGCTTGATGTCCGAGGCGAAGGCCTCGTGGATGTCGCCGGTGAGCACCACGGGGTTGCGGACGCCCGCCGCGGTCCACGCGCTGACCACGCGGTCGCGCGAGGCGACGTAGCCGTCCCACGTGTCCATGTCGCCCCACAGCAGCGGGCCGGAGGTGCGGTCGTACTGCACGAACGGCACCTGCTGCGTGATGAGGTCCCAGCGGGCGACCGAGGTCTCGAAGCCCTCGCGCAGCCACGCCTCCTGGGCCGCGCCCGTGATGGTGCGCCGCGAGTCCCGTGCGTCGGCGTCGACGACCTTCACCAGGTCCAGGTTGGCCTGGTCCGAGCGGTACTGGCGCGTGTCCAGGAGGTGGAACGTGGCGAGGTCGCCCCAGTGGATGCGGCGGTAGAGCTGCATGTCGATGCCGCGGGGCACGGACGACGCGCGGAGCGGCATGTTCTCGTAGTACGCCTGGAACGCGGCGGCGCGGCGCGCGAGGAAGCTCGGGTCCCAGATCTCCGGGGTCTCGTCCGCCCAGTTGTTCTCGAGCTCGTGGTCGTCGAAGATCACGAGCCACGGGGCGGCGGCGTGCGCGTCCTGCAGGTGCGGGTCCGTCTTGTACTGCGCCATGCGGGCCCGGTACTGGGCGAGGGTGCGGGACTCCCCGTTCCTGTGGGCGCGCGGGACCCCCGAGGAGACCGGGTACCCGTACGGCATGATCTCGTAGTAGTAGTCCCCCAGGTGGACCATGAGGTCGGGACGCTCGGCGGCCATGTGGCCGTAGGCGGTGAAGTAGCCGTGCTCCCAGTTGGCGCACGAGGCGACCGTCATGGTGAGGCGGCTCGGGTTCGAGCCGCGGGCGGGCGCGGTGACCGTGCGGCCGACGCGCGAGAGGTGGCCCAGGGCGCGGAACCGGTAGAAGTACTCGGTGCCGGGGCGCAGACCGGTGAGCGTCACGTGCACCGCGTAGCCCTGCGCGCGGTCCGTGGTGACGGCGCCCGACCGGACGACCTTGCGGAAGCCCTCGTCCGTGGCCACCTGGTACTCCACCCGGAACGACTGGTCCGGCATGCCGCCGAGGCCGTCGAGCGCGAGGGGGTCCACGGCCAGGCGGGTCCACAGGACCACGCCGTCGGGCCACGGGTCGCCTGAGGCGACGCCGAGCGTGAACGGCGTGGGGCCGGTGGCTGCGTGGGCGGTGCCGGCCGGCGTGGACAGCAGTGCCGCGGAGGCGACGACGAGGCCCGCCCCGCCGAGGAGGGTGCGGCGGGAGACGGGGTGGGCGGCCGGGTGCGAGGGGTCAGTGTGCGAGGTCACCCGTGCAGGGTGGCAGGGGCGGGTGACGCGGACGTGACCGGGCGGTGACGGCGGGGTGGGGCGGCCGGTGGGCGCGACGTCGGTCCATACGACACACGACAATGCGCAAAATGAATTTGCGCTAATCGTCTATCGACTAAGGCTTACCCCTCTTGTGCCATTCGTGGACCGGAGTAATCTCGATTCCATCAGCACCGCCCCGGCCCGGGGCGGGCCCGAACCGGGAGGATCACGCCATGACCACCGCCGTCCGCACCTGCGCCGCCAGTGCCTGCGCCTTCAATGCCGAGACGTCCTGCAGCGCCCTGGCCATCACCGTCGCCGGCTCCGACCGTACGCCCGGCTGCGGCACCTTCGTCCAGCTGGACGTCCGCCGCCCGGTGACCGAGGGCGCCTCGACCGTCGGTGCGTGCCACCGCCTCGAGTGCACCTACAACGCCGACCTCGCCTGCACCGCCGAGGGCATCGAGGTCACGGACGTGGCCACCTGCGCCACCTACACGATCGACTGACGCCGCCCCTCAGGGGTGGGCGACCCGCGCCGGGATCGCGTCCAGCAGCCGCCGCCAGGCGTGCCGGGGGCTGTGGTCGAGCCGGCCCGCACCGGGCAGGGCCACGTGCACCGCGGTGGTCTCGCCGTCGCGGACGCGCAGCAGGGTCACCCCGGCTTCGTCCGCGTCGAGGGCGTGGGCGGGGGGCTCGGGCAGGGGCTCGGCGTCGACCTGCAACGGGGTGCTCTCGCCCGGCAGCAGGCCCAGGGCGACGGCGTCGGCCAGGTCCGCGAGCACCTCGGGGGCGGTGCCCAGCACGTCGTCCGCCAGGTCTGCGAGCTCGGCCTGGTCGACGAGCCCCCGCGACGTGAGCGGCAGGGTGTGGCGGCAGAACACGGCGACGCCGTCGACGTCGTGCAGCAGGATCCGCTGGGTCTCGACGACGCCCACGCGCACCCGCGGGCCGACGTCGGCCACGAGGTCCGCGACGCGACCGCGCAGCTTCAGCGCCGCGACCTCGGCCGAGTCCCGGCACCAGCGCAGGGTGCCGAGCAGATGCGCGGACGCCAGTCGGGTGGGGAGCGTGAGGTCCAGGGCGTCGCGCAGGACGTCCACGCGCACGTCCAGCGGCGCGGGCGTGTGAAACGCGCCGAGCGAACCGAGGAGGTTGGGGACGTGGGCGACCACGAGGCGGCCGTCCGCGCTCACGCCGTGGACGGCCGTCGTGAGCGTCTCGCCGGCGCGGAAGGCCGTGACCTCGACGGAGCCCTCGCCGCGGAGCAGCCGCTGGGCCAGCAGCAGACGACGGGGCGCCACGGGCGGCAGCGGATGGGCGGGGTGCGTGGAGGCGTGGGCCATGGGGGTCCTTCCGGCGGGGTCCGAGAACCAGTAAGGCACACCTCAGTGAGATACGCAAGGCGAGTGTTGTGTATTTATCGTACGCGGGGCGGTGGGGGCGTGTGTCAGGGATCGTCTGCGGATCTGACCCTTCTCGGCGGCCGTGGCCGGGTCAGAAGGGTCAGGTGTGCAGAAGATTCCCGAGGGTAGGGGCTGTCATTCCCGAGTGCGCTTCCGGGAACGGCGGAGCTCCTCAGCACGACGACGGGCCTGCTCGAGGTCGTCCGTTGAGAGGATGAACTCGGCTTCCGCCGTGTGGCCGACATCGACGGTGCGCAGGACCTCGCCCGGACGGCCACCCGGAGGGACGCCGAAGGGCGCCGACGTCACGTCGGGCCCGCTGATGCCGGGGAACCAGCGGGCGAACTGCTCCCGGAGACCCGCGTCCACGACGTACAGGTAGGTCCCGCGGATGCCGCGCGTCAGGAGCACGTTGTAGATGTTGATGACGTACTCGCGCAGGTCCTCGTCCGAGTAGGTGCGGCTGAGGTAGCCGTTGTTCTTCTTGCCCCCGGTGTCCGCATAGTCGGCACGGGAGAAGACCACCCGCTGGGCCGTGTCATCCCACTGCAGGTCGCGGCCGATGACGACCCCGGCGTAGTTGAGGTCGTACCCCTGAAGGGTGTGGATGGAGCCGATCTCGTCCAGTGAACCGGGGGAGTCGACCCAGTCGGTGTCGGCGACGTTCCACGGCATCCGTACCCCGTCGAGCTCGATGTCCCAGTCCGGCTTCGACGGATCCTTGCGGAAGCCCTTGCTCTGCCACTTCCAAGCAAACCCGGCGGCAAGACGGGCGAGGGTGAACTCGGTGTCGCGCGCACGGATCGCCTCGCGCATCGCGCCGAAGTCCGTGAACATGCGCAGGTCGTACTCGCCCAGATCCGGGGCCGGAGGGTGCTCGCCTCGGAGGAGTTTGCCGAAGAAGTCGACGTATGAATCGGATGCCTTGACTCGGAGCTGTGACACCAGCGCGTGATGCCGGTGCTCGGCGTGCGCCCGCGCGAGGAGGGCGTCCATCGTCGCGGCGTCGAGGTCGGCCGGACGCACCGTCTGGCGCGGGTCCACGAGCAGGACGACGTCCCTGGCCTGCTGGGTGATCCAGTCGAGCTGGGTGTGGGAGACGTCGTCGTCGCCGAAGAGGCGCTGGTTGATGGCCGTGTACTTGGTGTTGAGGGCGCCGTTGGACTGCGCCGAGCGCAGACCGAGGCGGTGGGCCTCGTCAACGATCAGGATGTCGTAGCGCTCCTCGGCGTCTCCGACGTTCCACACGGACAGCACCATGGACGGGTGCAGCCCCGGCGTCCGGCGGAAGACACGCTTGAGGGACTGGCGGAGGGACTGCTGCGGCACGACGATCCCGATGCGCAGACCACGGCCTTTGGTGCCGCGCAGCAGGGCGTTCCGGTTGGCGTGGGTGAACAGGTCGAAGAAGTCGTGGTCGGAGCTGAGATCCACCTCGACGTCCTCCTCCGTGAGGTTGGCGAGGTCCACGAGCAGTTTCGCCAGGAACACGCCCACCACCGTCTTGCCGGTGCCGGGGCCGCCCTCAATGACGAGCGGGCCGCGATCGACGTCGTCATCGGCGACGAGCAGCTGGACGATGTGCCGCAGCGATGCCTCCTGCTCCGGCGTGAGCACCTTGAAGGGCGAGAGCTTGAACAGGGTGCTGTTGAGGATCTGCTCGCGGGAGCGGCTGAACACCTTCTCCGCCCGCAGCCGCTCGAAGATGTCCGCGAACATCTCCTGGTAGCGCGTGCGGTCGTAGTAGTCCGACTCCGTCAAGCCGGCGTTACGGTTCAGGACCTCGCGGGCGCCGTCGCCGCTGAGCATCTGGATGAGGTAGCGCTCCAGGTCCAGGGCGGCGGACTTGTTGAACTCGTCATGGAGCACCACGCGCATCGTCGTCAGGCGGGCCTTGCGCGGGTCCATGTGGTGCTGTCCTCGTCGGGCGACGACATTCGTCGTCTCGCCGACGTAGACCTGCTTCTCATTGTCGATCACGTACACAGCGGGCCAGTCCCGCATGCGCGCGTTCTTCTCCTGCTCGGGGGGAAGGGCGCCCCTGAACGGCAGGCGCTCCAACGTGTACCCGGGGTTGTGGTCGGTCATGACGACGTCGCCTCCTCGTCCCCGCCTGTCGGCACCGGGTGCTTGACCCGCGTCTTCACCAGCTTGGCCTGGATGATCTCATCCACGTCCCAGCCCATATGGTCCGCGAACATGAACGCGTAGGTCAGCACGTCCGCCAGCTCGTCCTGTACCTCGGCCATGTCCGCGCCGTCCTCCGTCCACTGGAAGTGCTCGAGCAGCTCTGCGGCCTCGATGCTGATGGACTTGGCGAGGCTGGCCGGGGTGTGGAACCGGGCCCAGTCACGTTCGGCGACGAACTCGCGCAGCTGGGCCAGGGTCTCGTCGTGTTTGTTCATCTCATCCCCACATCCTTCCGTCCTCTGCGGTGCGCAACATCTGGACGGGGCGTTCCAGCACCCGAGCGACGCCAGTATGGTCGGCCAGCCGCGCCGCCAGTGTCGCGCGGGCGAGGTCCAAGGGCAGCATCTCGTGGAACTTCAGACCCCGTACCGCGGCGTCATCGACTAGCGGGTCGACGCCGGCCAGGTCACCTCCGAAATTCGACGTCGCCTGGCGCAGGGCTCTTCCGAGCGATGCCGCATCGACGTCGCCGCGCAACCTGAGGGAGAAGTTGTCGAATCGGAGCTTTTCGCCCAGCAGCTCCGGTGCAACCTGCTCGAGCGCGGCGACCAGGAGCGCGTTGGCCCCCGCGCCTCCCCACGTCCACCAGCGGAGGTCGTCGGCGGTCGATGCGAGGACCGTGTGATCTGCGGCCGCCGTATACCCCTCGGCTTCGCGGTGGTCGGCCAGCGCGTCCTGCGCGCGACCGGTGAGGACGACGCCGGCCGGGTCCGCCCCCAGGAGGACGCGCCGCATGGCGTCGGACAGCGCCCAGGAGAGGGCGCGCGGGGGGCTCGCCCACCGCGGCGCGAGGCCGCGGTCCGACCGCTCCACATGCACCAGGTGACGCTTCCAGTCGATGAAGGACACCTTCCAGGACCGGCCCGCGAGGATCAGCAGGGGCTGGTCATCCGGATCGGTGGCGATCCAGTTCGGGGCCACGGAACCGATCTCCGTCCGTCCGTGGAACACCGGGAACTCAGCTTCCACTGTGAACACGGCCATGAGGTCGCGGAAGTACAGGCCGCCGTAGCGGCGCTGCGTCTCCGGACCCACGAACAGCAGCCCGCCGTCGCTGTCCAGATGACCGTGCTCCAGAAGGCCGTCCTCGATCGTCCGGTACGTGGTGGAATCGGACATGCCCAGCGCCTGAAGCCCCGCCAGCGCCGCCCCGCGCTGCAGCTGCCCCTTCTGCAGAGTCAGGGCGAGGATCTGCTGGGCCACGATGTGATGGGGAGCCGGAGGCGGCTGGATCGGCTCCACATAGCCTTCGCCATGAAGAAGTAGCAGACCGGCCGCCCGCAGCAGGTCAGCGGGCTTGAGCTCCAGGAAGAGCATGTTCCGCTGCGCGCCGGGCCGGCGCCCGGTGCGTCCCAACCGCTGGAGGAATGAGGCCACGGTGGAGGGGGCGCCCAGCTGCAGGACACGGTCCAGGTCTCCCACATCGATCCCGAGCTCGAGCGTGGACGTGGAGATGATCACGCAGTCCTGCGCCTCGGCGAATGCCTGCTCGGACCGACGGCGTTCGGACAGGGACAGGGAGGAGTGAGACAGGAACGTGGTGACGTCCCGCTCGTGCAGGGCGTTACCCAGCAGCTCTACCGTGCGACGCGACTCGGCGAAGACCAGGCGCTTCTCACCGCCGTGCAGGCGGGAGATCACTGTGGCGGCATTGTCCTCCGATCCCACGAAGTCCAGGCGCAGCTCCGGGGCTGCAGCACCGGTCCTGTCCACCGGGGGCGCGATCACGCTCGCGGGGAGTCCGGCGGCAGCGTTGCCGCCCTGCAGCCAGGTGAGCAGCTCCTCCGGGTTGCCCACGGTGGCGGACAGCCCGATGCGTTGGATCGGGCGGCGCACCACAGCCGAGAGTCGTTCCAGCACGGAGAGCAGGTGCCAGCCGCGGTCGTCCCCGGCGAAGGCATGCACCTCGTCCACGATGATCGTGCGCAGCTCGGAGAAGAAGTCCGTGACGTTCACCGTGGGGGAGATGAGCATGGACTCGAGGGACTCGGGCGTGGTCATCAGCACGTCTGGACGTTCTGTCCCCTGCCGGCGCCGCTCCGCCTGGGTGGTGTCCCCATGCCGGACGGAAGCGGACCGCCCCAACCAGGAGGTGTACTCCATGGCGCGGGACTCCACGTTGTTCAGCAGCGCCTTGAGCGGGGCCACGTACAGCACGGATGTCCCCGTCCATTGCTCCCGCTCGGCCCGGGTCAGGACGGGGAAGAACGCGGCTTCGGTCTTGCCGCCGGCCGTGGGCGCCAGCAGCAGGGCGTCGTGACCTGCCAGCAGCGAAGCGACGGACGCCTTCTGCAGGGGGCGGAGATCGGGCCAGCGCAGGGTGTTGACGATGTGGTGCTGGATCACGGGGTCCAGCGCGCTGAATCCCTCGACCGAGGTCGTCACGACAGGTCCAGGTCCACGGCGTCGGGATCGTCCTGCCCCGCCATTATTTGACGCCGCCCTGCGGCTGCACGCTCCTGCTCGGTGAGGTCCGCCGCGGACACGGTGAGCGCGTAGTCACGCCGCGGATCGAAGGCAGGATGCAGCTCCACACGGTCGAGCACGTCCTGCACGAGCTTCTTGAGGTACAGGCGGGGGGACACCCCGGTCTGCCCCCCAAGCTTTCCGGCGACGGCGGCGGCCAAGTCTCCCAGGTAGGCGTCGTCGACGATGGCACGCACCCGATCCCCTTGCGGGGAGCCGTCGGCGAATAGGTCTCGGACGCGCGCACCGACCTCGGCGAGGGAGTCGTGCGTGAAGCCGGGGAGCCGGATCTGTACGGCGCGGGGGTTGTCGAACCGGGAGTCGGTGGTGAAATCGACCTCGAGGCGTTGCGCGAGCGGTGGCAGCAGGTTCACGCCGGACCGGCCGGTGAAGAACGCTGGTGTGCCGGTGATGACCACGTACAAGCCGGGTAGACGGCCGGCGTCGATCTCGTCGATGAGCTGCCGTAGGCCGTTGAGGGACTTCTCCTGGGTGTCCCGTCTCATGCGCTGGAGGGTCTCCACCTCATCCAGCACGAGGAGCAGCCCGGGGTGGCCGGCGTCGCGGAGCACCACGAGCAGACCCTGAAGAAAGCTCAGCGCACCGTCGTGGTCGAGGTCTCCGCGCACGCCGGCGGTGCGCTTGACGGAGGCCGCCACGTGGGGCTGGCCACCGAGCCAGGCGGCCAGGCCATCGGCCAGTTCGTGGTCCTCCGCCACGGTCGCCCGGTGGTACGCCCGTAATGCGACGGCGAAGGTGGGATTGCGCTCGCTCACGGTACGCAGCCGCTGTTCGAGGAGCCGATCGACTGTGCTCTCGAGGTCGCTGGGGTTCTGTGCCGCGGCTTCGCTTTGGAGCGTGAACAGCCAGGAGTCCAGGACGGATCGGAAGGCGCTCGGCGGCACGTTGGCAGTGCGCAGGGACTCGGTGACCCGCCGGTACACGGTCTGCAACCGGTGCAGGGGCGTCTCCTTCTCGGAGATCTGGACCTCGGCCGTGGCCATGCCACGAGCGCGAGCACGGGCGGCCAGGTGGCGGGTGAAAAACGTCTTGCCTGCCCCGTACTCACCGCGGACTGCCTTGAACGCGGCCGCGCCGCCGGTGGCGAGGTCGATCTCCTCGTCCAGCGCGGCCGAGAACCGATCCAGGCCCACGGCGAGGCGGTCGAGACCGTCCTGAGGCACCGTCCCCTTGCGGAGGGCAGACAGGATCTCCGCGCGCCGCCGGCTCGAAACCCGGGTCATGTTCCTTCCTCCTGATCAGTCCAGCTCGAACTGTTCGCGCAACAGCGCTCGGTCCAGACGCACGGCTCCGGGAACAGTGCTCACCACGGGGTACCCCTCCACATTGAGGAGCATGGTGAGCTGGGCGAAGGCTCCGCCGGCCATGGAGCGGGGCACTCCCATGACCGCACCGAGTTCGGCGAGCGGCAGCCGCTGACCGGGTGCGGCGTCCAGGGCGGACACGGCGGCCGCGACGGCGGCGTCTGCCAGCAGGACGGCACCGGCGGTCTCACGCTGGTCCTGGAATACCGGGCTGGCCACGACGGCGGCGCCCAGTCCCGCGTCCTCTACGGCGGCGGATGCCGGGGCACTGACGGGTGTGGTGCCGGCCTCCGGGGAGACGGCCCCGGCGGTCGCCGGGGGCGCCGCCGGGGTCGGCTCGTGCACCGCGGGCGGCACGGGCCCCGTCACCGCCTCAGGCGGGGGCACCGGGACATGTGTTGAGCCGGCCCACCACGCAGGGTGCTGCGGGGGCGCCACCCGCAGGCCGCTGTCCGAACCCGCCGTCAGCAGGTGTTTGGCCGAGTCCGGCACCAGTACGGCAACGGGCACGACGGCCTCGGCAGGGGTCGCACCCCCGTGATAGCCGGCCTTGAGAGCGGTGTATCGCAGGCGCTCCGAGCTCGGCAGCACGGCGGAGCCGCCGGCGACGCGCGGACCGGTCACCAGGACTTCGTCCTCATGCGGAGGAGGCACCGGGCCGCGAGACCGTGCGCTCGTGGCGTCGGGGGTGGAGCGGAGAGTTCCCGCCCGGCGCTCCACCACGTGGCCGTGGTCCGAGGTGAGGAGCACCGCCCGGCCGGCCATGCGGGCGGCGTCGAGCAGGTCCCGCAGGTGGCGGACGGCGTCCGGCGTCCAATCGGTGCCGCCGGGGTCGGACTTGTCCAGGGCGTCATCGATCGAGTTGAGGACGGCGGCCACCACACGGTGCCCGTCGACGTCCTGCAGTGCGAAGGCCACCTCGTCCGAGAAGGTGCGGGCATCCGGGGCGCTCTGGAGCTCGGCCTTGTGGAAGAGCTCCGTGGCGCCGAGTCCGGCGGCGTCCATGAGCGCGGCGAAGCCGGCTTTTTCCTGGGCTTGCCCGCCGCGCTGGACCGTGCCCGTGAAGAACGCGGTGCGGCTGACCTCGGTCAGGGTGGGCAGGGCGGCCACGGCGGCGTGCCGGCGGGTGAGGCCGGGCAGGAGGGCCTCGTCCCAAGACGCCCCGGCCTCCGCGAGGAGGGCATCGATCAGCACCGTGGCCACCCCCGTGCTCATGCCGTCCACCAGGAGCACGAGCACAGGTGCATGCCGGGCCAAGGGGACCACATGGTCGCGGACGGTGTGCTCGATCAGGCCCACCGCATCCGGCGCCGTGCCGTATCCGGTGTCCGTGGCGAGGTCGTGCGGAGTCTGCGCCGCCCACGCGAGCGCGAAGGCGCGGTCCTCGGCGTCGCGGACGGTGCGCACGGCGGCCAGGACGGAATCGAGCGCGTGGGAGAGGGCGGTGTCCGTCACACCGCGGTGGGCGCGGGCGACGGCCGCGTCCACCCAGGCGCTCTCACCCGCCTGGCGGAGCGCCAGGGCCGCGAGACCGGTGGGCTCGGGCCGCTCGGCGGCGAGCCATCGGGTGAGCCGGACGGCCGACTCGAGCACGGGAAGATGCCGTACGGCGGGAACGTGGGCGGATGCGACGCCGACCAGCCGGTGGCTGCCCAGCCAGGACCAGGCGCGTTCCACCGCGTCGAGGCCGGCGGAGGCAGCGGCGTGCAGTTCGGCAGGAGTCCCGTCGTAGCCCGCCGGCACCGTCGTGGCCGCGGCGACGGCCTCTGCCACGAGGCGTTGCCGGTGACGGAGCCCGGTGGGCAGCACGGCAGACTGCAGGGCCGCGTCCGTGGCGCCGATCCGGTCGAGCAGCGCCTCGGCGGCGAGCAGTGCCTCGCTGGCGGTGGAGGCGTCCTCCGAGCCCAGGAGGCGCTCGATCTCGTCGAGGGCCGCGTCGGCCCAGCGCGTCAGCGACCGGCTGGGCACACCACGCACGGCGAGCACCGCGTTGAGCCGGTCGACGTCTCCGGCCGACGTCGTCCCGGCCCGGTCGGCGCGGGGCACGAGCACGTCAAGGACAAGTCCGAGGGGCACCAGCAGGTCCGGGGTGCCGTCCAGCAGCAGGCGCCGGACGAGCTGGGCCAGGCGTGGGTCACCGGCCTGGTCGGAGATCCACGTGAGCACGACGTCGGCCAGGGCCTGGGTGCCGGTCTCACGGAGCCGGGCGATGGACGTGGTCAGGCCCGGCCTCACGGACCAGGACAGCAGCCCGGCGAGGTCCAGAGACCGCTGTGGCAGCCCCAGGTGGGCCCGTGCGACGGCGCCGAGGGCGTGATCCCGGGTAAGGGCGCCACCGGGGACGACGGGCCAGCCGCCGTCCGGGGTGACCTGGAGGATGCCGAGGGCGACGGACATGGACTCGGGCACCCCGTAGAGGGCGGGTTCGAGGCCGGTGGCCGCGAAGTCGGTGCGGACGGTCTCCCAGAGGTCAGGGGTGCGCAGGACACCGCCGACCAGGGCGCTCAGCACGCCGACGCCGAGATCCTCCTCGGGCCGGTTCGTTACCAGGGCGCTCCAGCTGCCGCGCGGCGCGTGGTGGACCTGGTCGAGCGCGGCCAGGGTGGACGCGGCCGGCAGCACGGTGACGGCCGCGCCGTCCACGACGACGTCCCCGAGTTCAGCCACGCCGGCGGGGTCCGCGTAGATCCCGACGACGGCCGGGGTGTCCTCCGACGGGGCGTATCCCTGGCGTTGAGCGTCCGCGATCACGGAGCGCACGGCGGCCCCGGTGATGCGTCCGGCCGTGCCACGCCGGGTCGAGCGGGTCATTCGACCACCCGCCAGGTGATCTCCACATTCGCGTCCGGGTGCTCATCCAGGACCGCCTCGGCCGCAGTCCGGGCCCGCTGCAGTGCGTCGGTGAGCCCGAGGCGGCCGCGTCCGGTCGCTGCGCCCTGGCGGACCGAGGGCAGGGAGATCTGCTCCGGGTTGGTCAGTGGCTCCGGGACGACGGCAGGCGGCGTCGGTCCCGGAGCAGGACCGTCCCCGCTCACGGCCAGGTCGTAGGCGCGCTCCTCCAGGCCGGGGAGCACCTGGGGCAGGTGCACCTCGTGCTGGCTGGCGTGCCAGACGCGGCGCACGTCCTGGGCCAGCTGACGGGCCTCGTCCGTGCCCTTGCCGACGGCATCACTCATCGGCTTCCACCGCACAGCCTTGACGGCTCGGGCCACGTCCGCGGCCTGGGTACCGATGCTGGTGCTGAGGTGCACCGGGTCAACACTGTCGCGGACGGCTGCGAGCGACTCGACAAGGGCCTTGCCGCCCAGCCGGGACCAGCGGCCGAGCAGGTCGACGGCCAGGTGGGCGAGGCGCTCGCGGTCGGCGTCTTCCCGGAGACCGAGCTCAGCCGGCGCCTGGGCGCGGGCGGCCGTGAGCGCGGTGGCCAGGGCCTGCGTGGCGGGCAGGGCATCGGCCGCGGCGTCGTTGACCAGGCCCGTCATCTCGGTCATGGCGGGGCCGGTCAGGTACGGATTGACGCGGGTGCCGAACAGGATGCCTGCCGTCTCGACGGTGCGGGCCCACTCTTCCGGGGTGGGCATCGGCTGCTGGCGCAGTTCCATCGCGTCGTGCACCTTGTGCACGTCGGGGGCGGCCATGGCGGCCCCGCCCATGTACCAGGAGCGCTGATGCTGCAGGGCCCAGCCGAGGATGATCAGGTTCTCGAGTTCCCTGCTGAGGCCCCAGTCCGGGTCAGCGGTGCCGATCCAGGACCGCAGGGTGGCGACGGTGAGCCGCTCCTCGGCGTCCTGGGCGCGGTCGCCGCTCGCGCGGGAGATCACACCGTTCCAGAAGGCGAACTGGTTGCTGCCGAAGAGGAACACGGTTTCGGCGGTCTTGCCCACGCGCAGTGGTTCAGCGATGCGGCGGACGTCAGCGGCGCCGTCGCCGAGGGTGACGCGCCGGTCCGGGTCCGCCATCGCCCGCTCCATGTGCTGGTACACGTGCGTGAGCTGCCGGACGGTCACGGGCTGGTCGCCCGGTTCGAATCTCGGGTGGTCCGGGTGGCTGAAGGAGAACATGCGGTCCACGAGCGCGCTGAACGCGGTGGAGAAGCTGGGCTCCGTGAGCTCGGTGTCGGCAAAGCCCCGGTGCAGGCTCGTGAGCATCTTGTGCTCGGCGGTACCGGCCTCAAGGGCCCCGGTGGAGGGCTGGGCGATGCCGTAGGCCTGCTCGAGGGTCAGCCGCAGCGAATCACGCAGGGCGTCGCGCTGGCCCTCGAGCATGGCACGGGCGATGCGCCGGTCGTTCTCGTTGAGGTGGTCCGAGTGCTGGTCCCAGCGGTCGCCGACCCCCTCGAAGAGCCAGTCGAGGATCACGAGCCGGCTGAGGTCCCGCAGACGTTCCTCGGAGAGGAAGGCCGGCACCCACACGACCGTCTGACGTTCGCGGGACGACGACCGCAGCTGCTCAACTCGTGCGAGGTCTTCGGCCGTGGTGTGGCCGACCTCGTCGAAGGGGTGGTCGATCACGAGCCGCCACGTGCCGGGTCGCTCTTCGAACACGTCGTCCGGCAGCCACGAGGCCTCCCGGACGTTGCCGAACACCAGGTCAACCTCGCGCGCGGAGCCGCGCCACGTAACGGGCACGCTCTTGGTGTTGAAGAGGTTCTCCCGCGCGGTCGCGTCCACCCCGAGCAGTTCGAGGAGGGTCTGCTGGATCAGCTCGCGGCGCCGGCCGGGGTTGTCCTCCGCACGGGCACGCTCGACAACCTTCTCGTAGTCCACTTCGGCCAGTCGCAGGCGAATGATCGGGCTGCGGCCGTCCCCATCGACGTGGATCTCAGGGATCTGCTGGGCCCATTCCTTGACCTTGCCGAGGACGATCTGCGCCTCCTTGCCGGGCAGCGGCGCCACGATGCTGCCGTGGTTGAGCGCGGCGAGCCGAGCGGGCGTGAGATCCCGCAGAGCAGGCACCTTGGGGGCGATCGCGGAGAGCAGCAGGGTACGGGCGAGGCGGCGGTCCGTGCGGTACCCGACGGGGACGTTCTCGTCTGGGGCGGACGCCTGCTCGGGGGTGAGCCCGTGCTTGGAGCGCAGCAGCGGCTCCCACTTCTGCGCCCACAGGTTCTGGGCGGAGGAGAAGAGGGCCTGGGCGGTGGCATCAAGCGGCTTCTGGCCCTCCACCAGATAGGGGTAGGCGTCGCCGACGGGGATCAGTTCGTCCACGGTGAGCCGGTCGCGCCGGTCGACGAGCATCTGTTTCATCACCTTCAAGGCGGTGCGCTCGCGCTGCATGGAGGAGGCGAGGCTGCGCAGGGTGGAGATCAGCGCGGGGGAGAAGGGGTAGGTGAGACGGAAGGCCGCTTCGTCCGCGCCGCGGTGTCGCTCGTCCGTGTTCACCCCGTCCAGGAGGACGTTCCAGCCGGCGCCGGATTCGTCCTTGATGGCACGGAACGCGTCCTCGAGGCGGGCCGCGGCGTCGTCGTCCTTGGGGGCCAGCAGGCGCCGGTGGGCTACGTAGGGCAGGTTGTCGTCGCCGAGGGGGATCTCGGCGAAACGGCCGGACTGGTGGGCGAAGGCCTGGTCCAAGGCGGCCTGCTCGTTGCCGGAGGCACCGGCGTCGGCGAACCACTGCTTGAGGTCCATCTGGCGGGCGACGAAGGAGATGATCGGCACGGCGCGTCGGGCGTCATTGGCCTCGACCAGCTGGGTCAGCTTCTGGGTCTCGCGGCGGAAGAAGCCGACGTCGGTCGCGGCGAAGGCGAGCCAGAGCACGAGCTCGTCCAAAAAGAGGGTGACGGCGTCGTAGCCGAGGGACTTGGCGTGCTCGGAGATCACCCGCAGGCCGGTGTCGAGGGGGACGTGGTCCGCTTGCTTGGTGTACGAGGTGAACAGGGTGCGCGTCAGTGCGGTGACGAGTTCTTGGCGCAGGGGGTTCTCCGGGGCGGCGGCGCGGGCCTGAGCGTAGCGGACGGCGTTCCACTGCTCACCCTCCACCACGGAGCCCCAGGGGTCGTCCGGGTCCTCGTCCACGTCAGTGGCTCTGCCGTTGAGGCGGGCGAAGAACTTGGCGTCACCGAGGTCCTGACGGTAGGTGTCCGCATCCTGGAGCACCTGGTCCGTGGCGTGCAGGGCAGGCAGCGGGGCGTCGGGGTGGAGAGCCCTCACCTGGGTGAGATAGCCGCCATAGATCGCCTCCTCGAAGGAGGTCCGGCCGAGCATGTGGAACACGAGGGGCAGGATCTTGCGCTCCCGCAGGGCGGGGTCGTGGCGGTGGAGCACCGGTCCAAGCTCGGGGATGCTGCGGGCCTGCGGGTCCTGCCGCAGCAGGGCGTGCATCACGGCCATGAAGTGGGACTTGCCGGAGCCGAAGGTGCCGACGAGGAAGGCGGCGCGGCTCGTGTTCTCGGCGAGGGCGTCGGAGACGAGGCCGAGGGCCTGGTCGAAGGCCGCGGCGATGTCTTCGGTGACCACGTAGTCCTTCAGCGCGGACCGGGAGCGCTCGCCCACCGAGTCGGTGAGGCGCAGGACGTAGTCCTCGGCGCCGGTGGTGGCGGGGATGTCCAGGAGGTCCTTCAGGAGGTCGGTCATGCGGAGGCTCCTTTCAGCGGGCGGGCAGGGGGCGGCGCGATGGTGAGGGCTCGACGGCGGCGCGTCAGGTCCTCTTCCTCCGGCCGCCGCGGCCGGTGGGGGCGGGCCGCCATGCTTCGAGCTGGGCGGCGGTGACACCGAGCTCGCGGCGGTACTCCTCGAGCGTGCCGCGGGTGAATTCGGCCAGCGGCAGGCCGAAGGCCGGGTCCTCCTCGGCGTGCCACTGCTCAACCCAGGGCTGGAGCTCGGCGAGGCCGGCCACCAGCGGCACGAGACGTTCGGCAGACGCGTCCTCGGCGAGGCGCTCGTCTACGATCCGGTTCAGGGCCAGGGCCTGCTGCGCGTGGTCCCAGCCGGCCCAGCCGAGCAGGAGGGTGGGGTCGCCCTCGCGGCCGGCGTCCGGGTAGAGGATGAACCGCTCCTTGGGCACGTCGAGCTTGCCGCGGTGCTTCCACCACGTGGCCTTGCGGGTGTCCGCCTGGCTGTAGGTGGGCGGGGCCGGGATGTGGCCGACGTCCTCACCGGCGTCCTGCCGACGCTGGAGGTCCCACGTGTGCTGCCAGGCACGGAACTTGCGCAGGCCGGACTCCGTGAAGCGGAGGGCGGCGAGGTACGGGACGGCTTCGTCGGTGAGCAGGCGGGTGAGCTCCTTGACGGTGGAGATGTCCTCCGCGCCGGACCAGAGGCGCAGCACGGCCATGAAGTCGGCGTCCCGGCCCAGGGGGTCGGCGAGCTGGGCGATCGAGCGCGGGGTAGGGCGCCCGGCGCGGTCCCGCCACAGCTCGGGCACGTCCAGGCGGTCCAGCAGCCAGGTGCGCAGCGCCGCGTCCACCTGCTTGTCCCACGGCTCCGCCGCCCAGCGTCGCTTGTACTCGGGCCGCTCCAGGAGGTTCAGGGAGCGGTCCGCCTCGATGAGCTCCAGGCGCTGCTGGACAAGGGCCCGGTAGTCGGCCGGCCAGTGCTCGGGGACTTCGGTGATGGGCGTGGACCCATGGCGGGTGAACCACTCCGAGGTGGCCTCCCCGGCGGCGACACGGCGCGCCAGGGCAATCTCGAACGCACGCTCGCCGAGACGGACCTGCGGCAGCTCACCGGTGAACGTCAGAGGCTCTGAGGTGAAGCCGTAGGCGGCATAGTTCTTCCAGTCGAGCTCCTCCTGCTCCGCGATCATCTGACGCGTCACGCGGTCGTACTCGGCCTCAGCGGTGGCCAGAGCGTCAGCGGTGGGCACCGCGCGCTCTGCAAGGGCAGCGGGCGTGAGGGCGGCCCGCTCTCCGGCCAGCGCGTCAAGACGGCGGGCGCGATCGGCCGGCATCTGCGCCGGCAGAGGGAAGTCCTTGAGTGTGGTGCTGGTGAACTCATAGCGGTCGGCCCATGGGAGCTGCGAGACGCGGGCGCCACTATCCCCAACGGGATCGCCACCTTTGGGGTAGCTGTTCTGCTTGAGCCAGAAGCACGCCACGGAGGAGTTGAGCACGCCGAGCAGCGCGAAGTGGTCGTCCTCGGTGGCGCCGGCCGGCAGCTTGATGACCGGCGCGGAACGGTTGAAGACCTTCCCGCCGCGGTCCAGCACGAAGTGGTTGTGGGTCGCCACGAACGCGAACGCGATGGACAGCGGGGCCGTGTATCTCCGGGCGAAGAACATGGAGGGCTCGAACCACTCCAATCCGCGCTCCGACTTCACCTTTCCGAAGTCGCGCTGGTTCGTCAGGTGGGCACGGTTCGGCCACAGGTAACGTCGCGCGGCTTCCGAAGGATCGCGTCGTGTGCCGTCCGCCGAGTAGGGGAAGAAGGTGCGGAGATTATTGATGAGGGAGAAGTCCCGCACATCTTCTCCGATGACGACGGCGACCTGCTCGGTTTCAAATCCCCTGCGCCGGAACACGTCGATGCCAGCGAAATAAGCGCCATCCATCCCGCTTTTGACGCTAAGGCCAATATCGGGGTTGAGGCTTCCCAGTGTGGCGTGTGCTTTTTCGTCGAGCGTCGCCATCGCCTGGGGTGCGGAGCCGCCCTGCAGGCTCCACGGGTGCGTGGCGAGGGAAGCGCGGGGGACGTCGATCACGGAGACCCACGGGTCCTCGTAGCCCGGCTCGTCCACGTGACCGGCGATGGCACGCCACACCTTGCCCTCGGATGCCTCCGTGGGCCGGCCGGGCTCGCCCTGGATGCCCAGCACCGCACGGACCGTCTCGCCCTCGGGGGCAGCGTTCCGCCCCACCAGGATGACCGTGGGCGTCCCGTGCCCGGGAATATAGGCGCCCGAGGTATCGATCACGAGTTCGAGGTCCTTGGTGGGCAGGAACTTCTCCACCACCGGGGTGCCGAACTCGCGCTTCATGAAGGAGTTCGCCGTGATCTGCCCCGTCCATCCCGCCGGGGTCGTCGCGCTCTCCGGGCGCGCCAGGTCGAAGAACCGCTCCAGGAACGGGGCGGAGAGCGCGTAGCTGCCCTTCGTCGTCGCCGGGTAGAGCCGGCGGTAGAGCTGGTTGAGCGCCTTGTCCTTCACCGTGATGTACGGCGGATTGCCGACCACCGCGTCATAGGAGCCGCTGCGCAGGGCCTCGCGCAGCTCGTCGATCTCTTCCGGCGAGGCGAAGAAGCCGCCGAGCTGCAGGTCCACGGCGTCGAAGGACTCGCCCGTGCCCGGGCGCTGCCGGCCATGAAGCAACGAGTCGCCCGTGAGCACCCGAACGTGGCGCGGCGTCGCAGTCTCCAGGCTTGTCTCCCCGGCCCGCTGCAGGGCGGCGACGGCCAGGCGGAACCGGGCGATGGCGGTGGCGAACGGGTTGATGTCCACCCCCACCACGGATTCCAGGGCGCGATCCACCGCTTCGTCGGCCGTGGCGCCCGCTGCCGCCCAACGGTCGGCCACGCGGTCGAAGGCGCCGAGCAGGAAGTGGCCCGAGCCGCACGTCGGGTCGATCACCCGGAAGCCCTCGAGCGGACGTTCCGCAAGGGCCGGCTCCAGGGTGCGGTCCAGGATGAACTCCTCCACGAACACGGGGGTCTGCTTCAGCGCGAAGGTCTTCTGCGCGTACTCCGAGAGATCCTGGTAGAGGTCCCCCAGGAAGCGGGTGTCCAGGCGGTCGTCCGTGAAGTCCCGCACCAGGCCCCCGGCCGGGTCGTCCTCGCGCCAGAACGCGATGATCCGGTCTGCCATGCGCCCCGAGATCGGCAGGTGTAGATGCGCCGAATCCTGGACGAGCGCACGGGTGGCCGGAAGCGTCTCCAAATGTCGGATCGCCTGACGGATCCACTCGCGGCCCGTGTGCTCCGGGTGCTGCCGGAAGTACGCCAACTGCGCGTCCTGGGCCTCCTGGCGGCGGCCCTCCGTGGGGCCGGCGAGCCACACCGGGGCCACCAGGGAATTGTCCTCCACGAAGCGCACGAACACGGTGGCGAGCACCCAGGCCACCGCCACCTGAGTGATGCGCCCGTCCCGGAACTCCGTCCAGGAGAGCGCGGTCTGCTCCTCCTTCACGAGGATCCCATGCTTGCTCTTCCAGGCCGCGTCCTCCTCCGGCCGGGACTGCAGCACACCGCGCAGGTCCTCCTCCACTTCCAGCACGAGGGCACGCAGATCCTTGGTGAGGGTGGCGGCGTCGATCATGTGCGGGACTCCTCCGTGAGGGGCTGCGCCGCCATGAGGGCGGCCAAGCCGTCGATCCATTCCGGGGTGAGCGGGACGTACTGCCCCGGGGTGTTCTTCGGGACGGACACACCGTCCAGGCGCGGGCCCACATTGCCGGCCACCTGCGGCACCACCAGCCAGACCGGCCGGGCCCGGTACTCCGCCAGATCCGCCCACCGGGCGAGCACACCCAGGTGCCCATAGCGGGCCAGAACGGCCGCCCCGGTGAGCAACACCGGGGAAGCGGCACGGCCGGGATCGCCGATGGTGCGGGACAGGTGCTGCTCCAGCTCCGGCAGCAGGTTCCGCACCAGCACGTTCAGGCCCTGGGCCGGGCGGGAGCCGTCTGGCTCGGCGTCCGCAGCTGTCACGTGGTCCCACGTCATCTTCGGGTGTGCCGCTGCCTGGTCCTTGAGCAGCCGGATGAAGAGGTCCGTCAGATCCAGCGGCTCGGCATGGAAGCGCCGCACGAGGGCGGACTCCAGTCGCGCCAGACGTTGCGCCGGCACCCCGAGGGCCAGATAGGAACGGTTGCGCTGGGAATCGAGCAGCCTCTGGCCCTCCACCCCGAGCTCCGAAAGTGGACGCTGGTGTTCCACCAGGCGCGTCTCGGCTCGGGTGGCGAAGCCGGTGGTCGGTGCGAGTGTCTGGCGGGAACGGTAGGCGCCCTGCGGGCCGAGATCCTCATCGAAGACCAGGCCGAGCTCGGCTTCAGCCAGCACCCTGTCCAGTGCCGCGTCCCGGGGCAGCGGGGACAGTGCGGGGAAGCGGGCGCCCACGCGTTCGGCCGCGCGCTCCCGACTGAGCTGCACGGTCCCGCTCGCACCCTGCAAGGCATGATGGGCAGCCGTGGCAGGAGCCAGCAGTCGATGGTGCCATTCGCCGGCGGCCGAGAGGCACGTGGTGGCCGAGACATGCGCGGCCAGGGCGGCGGCGCGGCGCCACGAGCGCAGGGCCTCCGGCAGGCCGTCGACGGCGTCCAGCACGGCCGCCACGCGGGTCTGCACGAGGTCGGCCGGCACCAGTGCGGACTCCGGGTCACCGGCGCCGTCCACAGCCGCCTCGGCGGCCGCGCCCAGGGTCTCGGCCACGTCCAGCAGCACCGGCATCTCGGCAACCGCCACCACGCGCCCCTCGCGCCGACGCTGGACGAGCGCGGGGACGTCCGCCTCGCCGCGCGCCGCCGCGCGCTCGCGATCCAGCAGGAGCCACAGCAGGCCCTGCACGATGCGACGCGGTTCGGCATCACGCACCTCCGCCGGCGTGGCAGGGGAGAGGGTCTGCTCCAGGGCGGAGGTCAGCTCGTCCGGCGTGGACACGCCACCGCGCTCGGCCACGGCCGCGCGCAACGCCCCGTCCAGGGAGTCCAGGAGCGAACGGGTCTCTGCGACGTCCGTCCACGCCTGCTGAGCCCGGCCGAACAGCTGGGGGACCAAGCCAGGGGTGACCCCGCGGGCGTCGGCGAGGACCGCGTGCGTGGAGAGCGCCGGGACCTCACCGTCCAGGCCGAGCACGAGCCGCAGCTGCGCCCGCACGCCCTCCGCGTGGGCTGCCCCAGCGTGACGCAGGAGCAACTCAGCGGCATCGAGCGGGGTCGGCAGCGTCCCCTGCGGCACCTGCGTCGCCTGCCGCATCAGCTCTTTCTTGAACGCCGCGCGCCACTGCTTGGCACGGGCCCGCACCTCCGCCCGGGTCTCCGTGGTGGAGCCGGCGAGGCTGTTGAGCTTGATCGGGTCCACCAGTACAAGGTCGCGCACGGTACGCACGTCATGCGGCTCGACCGCCACACCGCCCGGACCCGCGGTGACCTTGATCGCCTCCAGCGCGGAGAGGCCCCGGGCGGACAGACCGGCTTCGCTCAGCGGCGTCTCCAGCGTGGCCCGCGCGGCGAGCGTCTCGGCGTCCTGGGCCGTAACGGGGTCGGCATCGTTCCGGAACAGGGCTTCCCACGCCGCTGCGAGCTCTGCCACGGTGTGGAAGCGGGCCTGCGCATCGCGGGCGAGCGCACGCTCGAACAGCGCGCTCAGCGGTGCCTGCAGGGAAGGGTCGAAGATGCCGTCCGGGACGGTGAGGTCATCCCGCACCGCGGCCGGGTTGGCTTCCGGGTCCCCATAGAATGGCTTCTGACCCGAGGCCATCTCATAGAGCACCACAGCCACGGCGTAGAGCTCCGCAGCCGAGTCGTAACCGGTGCGCCCGCCCTGCTCCAAGAACGGGTCCAGATACGGCGGAGTGCCGGCGCGGACATCTGTGGAACGGGCCCGGGCCAGGGAGAAGTCGAAGAGCACCAGATGCTCGCCGTGCTTGGGCGTGCGAACCACGCCGATGTTGGCAGGTTTCACGTCCCGGTGCCGCAGGCCCGCCGCGTCCAGTGCCTGCGCGGCCTCCAGCAGCTCCGAGCCGAACCGCTCGAGGTGGTCCAAGGAAAGCCGCTGCCGCTCACGCAATACCTCGGAGAGCGTCCGAGTGCCCGCCGAGGTCAGCAGCAGCGCTCGGCGCCCGCCCACATCGAAGGGGCCGTCCAGCAGACGTACCAGCCGCTTGTGCAGCGGCAGCAGCCGCAGCACCTGGGCCTCGTCGTCCAGCCGCGTGGCGGCCTCGTCATCCAGGGCCACCTTGAGGACCTGCCGCGAGCCGGTCTGGGCGTCGTCGACCAGCAGGCCGACGGCCGTGGACCCCTTGCCCAGTCGCCGCACGAGGGTGAACCGCGAGTCCAGCGCCTGCCCGGGGGCGGCCTCGAGAGGATCAAGGGCCGGAGATGCCGGCTGCGGGGCCGTGGCCTGTGCCTCAGTGAGACCGGCCAGGAAGTCATTGAGTGTGGCCGTGCGTGCCGTGGGGCGGGGGTCCGTGGCGTGCAGAATCGCCTGACGCACCGGCTCCGGCACCGACGGCAACGCGACGGAGACGTCCAGGCCCTGGTGCGTGGCCAGATGCTCATGCAGCTCGGCCACCGTGTTCGCCGCCGGGGCCCCGGTGAGGAGGTACGCGGCCAGGGCGCCCACGCTGAAGACGTCCAGCTTGTACCTGCCGAGGCTGCTCACCCGCCGGGCATCCTCCGGCGCGCGGAACAGCGCCCCGCTCGTCGGCGCCAGCTCCTCCGTGGAGCGGACGGTGGTCCCGAACTGCGTGGACAGCTGGGTCAGGGAGGCGGCGTGATCCACCTTGTCCCGGTCCGCGACCCCGGCCAGCTGCCAATCGGCCACGAGGATCCGCGGCTCACCCTGCTTCGGCGTCTTCACCCACAGCGCCTCCGGGGACAGGGCCCGGTGGACGATTCCGTTGCTATGGACGTACTCGAGGGTTTCCGCGAGCTGGCGCAGCAGATCGAGCCGGTTCTGCTGCGAGAGCGTGGCCGCGCGGGACTCCAGCCACAGCGGCAGGGGCGCCAGGGACTCGTCGTAGGGGAAGACGAGCCCCACGCCGAGTTCGTTGTCCACCCGGTCTGAGGCTGTCAGCAGACCCTCATGATGCAGCGCACGGGTCAGATCGAACTCCCGACGGGCGGCCTCCCGGACCCGGGCCAAATCCGAGGACGGGGCGCCCTCGCGAGGCTGCTGGAAGCGGATGCGGGCGAAGTGCCGTTCCTGGAACCGGTGGGACGCGAGCCAGTCCTGGCCGTCTGGTGTCGGCTCGCCGAGCCGCTCCTCCAGCAGCCAGGAACCGACCTCCGGCTGGCGTGCGTCCGCCAGGTTCAGATGCTCCATGAGCGCGACGAGGACCTGCTCGCGAGGCTCGCCGATCAACGGGAAGCGATCAGTTGCCGGGGCGAGCACCAGGTGCTCGATCGACGGGAGGTTCGAGGCGGTCTCGTTGTGCGGCAGGCCGAAGAGACGCCCGGAGTCCTGCGGGGCCATCTCGTTCCGGAACCGGTCATGATGCAGGAACACCGCGTAGTCCACGTAGGGGACGATCCGCTGGCGGCCGGCACCGGGCATCTTGCTCTCGATCGTGCGCTCCAACAGGGAACGGAAGCGCTCCGCCTTCTTCTTGGCCAGGGCGAGGGGCGAGCGCTGCGGGGAGTGACCGGGGCGTTCCCAGCGCAGCCCGGTGCCGCGCAGCACACCCGAGTAATACTTCAGCTCGACCAGGATGAACTTCGTCCGGGCCAGCACGAGGGCGTCGACCTCATGCCACTGGCCGTCCTCGTCCGGGAACTCGAAGTTCGTCCAGACCTGGAACGGGGACTCGTCCGGCAGGACCTCGCGGAGAATGTCCAGGCCCTGCTGCTCATGCTCGAACGGGGACGGCGAGACCACATGCCATCGAGCGTCAGGCAGTGACATGCGATCTCCTCGCCGGTGAGGCGTGACGTCCGATTCAGGGATCTGCCCCGGACATGGTCAGTCCCTCGATCCTAGCTGTAGGAGGGCATGACGTTGTTGACTCGGGCCGGTGCCAACGAGGCCGGAGGAGCGTCTCCGCAGGAGGTATGAGGCCGATGGTAGTTGTAGTGGTTCACCCACACCGCCAGGGCCTCACGCCGAGCTTGCTCTGAGGTGTAGGGGCGGGCGTAGAGGACCTCATCGACCATCAGCCGGTTGTACCGTTCGACCTTCCCGTTATGGCGCGGGGTGTAGGGGCGGATCCGGTGGTGCCGGCCCCCGAGCGAGACCACCTTCGCGGTGAAGTCCACGGCCCGGTAGTTGTTCCCGTTGTCCGTGATCACCCGGTCCACGGTGATGCCGTGGGCGGCGAAGAACGCCCTCGCCCGGCAGAAGAACCCGATCGTGGTCACCGCCTTCTCGTCCTCCAACGCTTCGGTGTAGGCCAGGCGGGTGTACCCGTCGATCGCCGAGTGCAGATAGGTGTACCCGACCCGCCGGCCTGCACCACGCTTGGAAGCACGGCCTGCTTCACTTTCACGTCCGTGAGCACGCCAGCCGCCCCCGTCAGGGATCTTCCCGATCTTCTTCACATCCAGGTGCACCATGTGCCCCGGCCCTCTCGCGGTGATCTTCTGGGGTCGTTGGCGCAGGTCTTCTCCGGCCGGGGTCAGGTCCCGTAGGCGGGAGATCCCGAGTCGGTGCAGCCACCGTCCCACGGTGCGCAAGCACAGCTGGTGGCCCTCGGAGACGAGGTGGTGATGGATGCGCCGTGCGGACCACTTGCGCTCCCGCCGCAGGGCGTGGATCTGGGCGACCAGGACCGGATCGAGCTGGGCAGGTGAACGGTGCGGCCGGCTGGGCAGGTCCTGAAGGCCGGCTTCTCCCTGGGCGCGGTAGCGGGCGACCCAGGTGGCCACCGTGGGCCGGCTCACCCGGAACTCGGCGGCCACGTGTGCCTGCGGGATCCCGTCGTGCAGGTGGCGGTGGACCATCCTGAGACGGCCAGTGGGGGTCAGGGGTGCGTTAGCGTGAGTCATGAGTGGGTCTTTTCGGGCAGGTGGGTTGTTGAGGAACTTCCATCCTGCGGGAGAGGCCCACTCGTCTCATCTCAGCCGGCGCCTCGTGGCAAGAACCTCATGACCCACAACACCTAGCGGGCGGATGAGAAAGCGCAGGGACGCCACACCACCGCGCTGCAGACCGGTCACATAGCATTCACAACATGATCAACTCCGCCGAGCCGCGTCACGTGCATGAGCTGTTCAGCAGCCAGACGAAGGCCCACTACGTCGTCCCGCCCTACCAGCGTGAATACTCCTGGCACCGAGCGCAGTGGGAGGCCCTCTTCGCCGACCTGGTGGAGTCAGAGGACGAGCACTTCCTGGGAACCATCATCACCCTCAGCCGGACCAAGGACTCCCTCAGCGGCCCCGTTCTGGAGGTCATCGACGGTCAGCAGCGCCTGACCACCCTGACCATCCTGCTGGCGGCCGTCCACTCGCATCTGCAGGACGCCGAGGATCTGGACGAGGACGCCCGCTTCGAGCGGATGACGCTGCGCCGGGAACTTGTCCGAGACGAGGCGAAGGCGCCTCGGCTGACCCCCCAGGTCCAGGGTGCCAACCGCGCCGACTACCAAGCGATGCTCGCGGACGCCGGGCTGCCCGTGAAGTCCGAGAAGAAGGCGTACTACCCCTCGCGGAAGGTGGCGAAGGCGTTCTGGTTCTTCCGCGCCGCCATCACCGAGCTCGCTGAGGAGCGCGGGGAGTCGTTGAGCACGACGGCGCTCTCGGTCCTGGCGGCGGCCCGGCGGGCGCTGATTGTGAACATCGAGGTCGCCAGTGCGGCCGACGCGTTCGTGCTCTTCGAGTCCCTCAACAACCGGGGCGTCCCCCTCACCCCGGTGGACCTGATCAAGAACAGCTTCCTGGCGCGAGCGGAACACCGGGCTGGGATGGAGGTGGAGGAGGCCTTCGAGCTGTGGAGCGACACCCTTGCCCACCTCGGGGACTCCTACGCCACCCACGAGAGGTTTCTCCGCCATTTCTACAATGCCTTCCGGGGCGACCTGCCCCCGGTCAAGCTGGCGCCCGTCGCCACGAGGAAGAATCTCATCCGCATCTACGAGACTCTTCTGGACCAGGACCTCGAGGGGACTGTGCGCTCCTTGGAGCGTGCCGCCCAGGTGTACGGGCGCATCGCGGGAGGCGGGGATGTGGATGAGCCGACCAGCCTCGACCAGGAGCTGACAGCCCTGCGCCGGGCCCAGGCCGCTCCCTCCTACGTGCTGGTGATGTGGCTCCTGGTGCGCCAGGAGAAGGCGGGCTGGAGTGAGGAGGATCTGGCCGCCGTCGCCCGCCTGCTGGTCAGCTTCTTCGTGCGACGCAATCTGACCGGCTTTCCTGCGACCTACGCACTCCCGCGCCTGTTCATGGACGTGATCGACCAGGTGGCCGCCGGCGAGCCCGATCGGCTGCTCACCATCGTGCGCGGGTCACTCGTGGCTGCCTCGGCCAGCGACGCGACCTTCCGTGAGCGGCTGGAAGGCCCCGTGTACGAGGAAAACCGTGACGTCACCCGCTTCCTGTTGGCCACGCTCGCCGAGGACGCGATGACGAAGGAGACCCGGGTGGACCTGTGGGCACAGTCCGGCAAGACGTTCGTCTGGACGATTGAGCACATCCTCCCGCAAGGGGAGAACCTGCCCCAGGAATGGGTGGACGCATTGGGAGGACCGGAAGCGGCGGCGGAGACGCAGAACCGGTTCGTGCACACGCTCGGCAACCTCACCATCACCGGCTTCAACTCCACTCTCGGCAACCAGACCTTCCTGCGGAAGCGGGACCGGATCGACCATCAGGGGCGGGCCATCGGGTACCGGAACGGCCTCGCCCTCAACGCCGAGCTCGCCGAGAAGGAGGCGTGGAGCTCAGCTGACATCGAGGCGCGGACGGTCCGTCTGGTGGAGCGCGCTCTCGAGAGGTTCGCGCTGTGACGCTCACAGCCGCACGCCGTCGGCTGATCGAGGGAATGGTGAAACGGGCCGCCGTCGCTCCGGTGGACCGGAGTACCAGCATGGTCGTGGACTACGCCCAGGGCGTCACGTTGAACGCGATCGGGAAGAAGTGGGGTCTCACCCGCGAGGCGGTCCGACAGATCATCAACAGGAAGTCCGAGTTCACCGTCCCGGAGCTGAAGGAGTATCGGCGGATCGTGGCGCAGGAGGAACGTAGCCTGCTCCGGGCCGGCCTGCTGGCCTGGTCCGAGGGGAACCGCGGGGTGGGCCTGGAGGTGGCGGCCCGGGAATTCGGTGTCCCTCAGCACCGGGTCGCTGAGCTGCTCGGCAAGCGCGCAGACCTGCACCGCGCCAACCCACGGCGCCGGACCACGGCACTGCGAGCCACGGAGGAGGAACTGCTCGACCTCCTGCGGCAGTTCCACGCCGAGACCGGGCAGGCGACGGCGGCCGGTTATACCGCGTGGGCCAAGACTCGGGGAGTCCCCGGCCACCAAACCGTCGCCATCCGATTCGGTCGGTGGAACGCAGCACTCGCCGCCGCTGGAATCCGTCAGGCGGAACCGGTGCCACGGGAGTCCAGATACACGACCGACGATCTGTGGGCTGCGGCCGTGGAGGCATTCTCGGCACCGGACGGCCCCGTCACCCATCTCGAGTTCGTGGCGTGGCTTCAAGAGCGGGAGGGCATGCCGTCGGATGCGTTGATCCGCAACCGTCTGGACGTGTCCTTCGAGAACCTCCGCCACACGGCTCTGCGCATGGCCGCCACCCGGGAGCTCATCCCTGGGGTGACCGGTGGGGTCTTCGAGCGGCGGCAGTGGAAGGCCAAGACCGACGAGGGCGACGACGCCGCGTCGGCAATCGATGTCGTGCGGCGGGCCATCGAAGACCTCGGGCCGACGCTGTCGTCGGGACGGTACTCGGCGTGGGCCAAGGAGCACCGGTGCCCCAGCGCGACCACCCTGCAGCGCCGCGCGGGTCTGCAGTGGGGCGACCTGGTGGCCGCCGCCGGGGGACTGCCCAACGCCAGGAAGAACACCGGGTACAGCGACGAGCAGCTCACCGAGTGGATGCGGCGTTTCCTGACTGAGACCGGGTCGAGTTCCAGCACGCTCTACACGTCCTGGCAGGCCGCCAATGGAGCGCCTAGCTACATCACCGTGGCCACCCGGTTCGGTGGATGGCCCCAGGCGGTGGCGGCCGCGCGATGGTGAGCCCGCCCTACACTCGCGTCGGATCGCGGCCTCGTCAGCGAGAACACGACCATGACCGTTCGCCGCCCTGTCCGTCTCCTCGCCGTCCGCGCGCTGGCCTCGCTCCTCGCCGGCGCCTGACGGCCACGCCGGCCGCCGCCGTCACGACCCCCGAGCCCACGTCTACGGTGGTGACCGCCTCCACGGCCTGCGCACCGGCACCTATCTGGCCGAGGCAGGGGACACGTGGGCGTTCCAGGCCCCGCGCCTGGGCGTGACGCTCGCCGGCCTGCTGGCCGCCAACGGTGCCACGTCCACGATGCCCCTCCGCCGCGGGGCAGGCGATCGTGGTTCCGGCCTCCTCCATCCACACGGCGGCCACCGCACGGACCGGGACCACCTACTCCGGCCCCATGCCGGTCTCGGCGCAGGGGCCACGCGTGACCGTCGTCGGGGACTCGAGCGCACTGGGATCCACCTCGCTGATGAACCTGGAGATGCCGGGGATCACCGTGGACGCTAAGGAGGACCGCACCTTCGCCGAGGGCCTCACCCGCCTCGGGCAGCTCAAGGCCGCCGGCCGGCTGAGGGACATCGTCGTGCTCGGTCTGGGCGTGAACACCGGCGGCACGGCCGCCGCCCAGGCCCGCCAGGCCATGGACCTGGTCGGCCCGGATCGGGAGCTCGTGCTGGTCACCGCGTCCGGGCCGGTCGCCTGGAGGGCCTTCACTGAGCAGGCCATGCGCGACCTCGCTGCCCGCTACCCGGGCCGGGTGGCGGTGACGGACTGGGAGGCGGCCTCGCGGTACGTCACCGACTTCCGCGCGGACCGGATCCACCCCCGCGCCCAGGGCCTGAGCGTCGACGCGCAGCTGGTGCGCCTCGCGGCGGACCGCGCCACCGGCGCCCGGACCGTGACCGTCCAGGCGGGGCAGACGCTGAGCGGGATCGCGGTGGCCTACGCCGTCCCGGGCGGCTGGTCCGCGATCTCCCGCGCCACCGGCGTGCCGCTCGCTCAGCTGCCCAGCCTGAACGGGCCCACGCTGAGCACAGTCCTCCACCCCGGCCAGGTGCTGCGGATCCGGTGTCCGCTGACCTGACCCCCTCACCCCGTCCACCCCACCCAGTACGCTCGCCCCATGAAGATCGGTCTCCGCAAGCCCAGCCTGAAGAAGTCCATCAAGGCCCGCACCACGGGCCGCGCCAAGCGCGCGATCAAGCGCAAGGTCATCCCCGGCTACGGCCGCAAGGGGATGGGCTGGCTGCGCGATCCGAAGCGCGCCGCCTACAACGCCGTCTACCGGCGCACCACGGTCGGCCTGGGTGACGTCCTGAAGATGTTCAAGTGACCTCCACGCCCTCGCGGACCCGGCCGGGGTCGGCCCGCTGAACACGCGCCGCCGGCCTGGCCACTCACGGCCCGCGCCGCCGCCCACCTCTCACCGGCCCGCGAAGGCCTCCACCCGCCGCACGGCCTCCGGATGCTCGGACGCCGCCGCGATCGACGCGGCCTCCTGCCGCACGTGCGCGCGCAGCGCCTCGACGTCGGCCCCGCGCGTCAGCGCCTTGGTCGGCCCATAGGTGTGCGCCGGACCGGCCACCAGTTCGTCCTCGAGCTCCGCCAGACGTGCCGCGAACGCGTCGCCGGCCGCCGCCTCGGTCGCCAGGCCCCACCCCACGGCCTCGGTCCCGTTCAGGCGCCGACCGCCGAGCAGCAGCTGCGTCGCGCGCACCGGCCCGAGCACCCGCGGCAGCCAGTAGGACACGCCTGTGTCCGGTGTCATCCCGAGCGCGGAGAACGCCGTCACCAGCTGCGCATCCTCGCGCACCAGCACGACGTCGCCGCCCAGCATGAGCCCGAGCCCCGCCCCGGCGGCCGTCCCGTTGACGCCGGCCAGCACCAGCAGGCGTGAGCCCGTCAGCGCCACCGCGACCTCGCCCGCCGCCTCGCCGAGTTCCTGGATCATCGCGCGCCGCTCCGGCCCGGCAGGCGCGGCAGCCATGGCCTGGACGTCCCCGCCGCCGCAGAAGATCCGCCCGGCGCCGGTCAGCGTGAGCACGTGCACGGACTCGTCCGCCTCGGCCGCGGCGATCGCCGCGAGCACCTCGCGCGCCATCGTCAGTCCGAGCGCGTTGCCCTTCGCGGGCCGGTTCAGCGTCAGCCGCACGACGCCGGGCCGCGTCTCGACGAGGACGGCGGGGGCGTCGTCGGAGGAAGAAGGGGTGGGTGCGGTGCTCATGTCAGCTCCTGGGGTTGGCGGGTGCGGTGCACGGGTGCCGGCCGCGAGGACGGCCGGCCGGGCATGGGGTGGGTGCGCGATCCGAAGCGCGCCGCCTACAACGCGGTCTACAAGCGCACCACGTTCAGCGTCTGGGACCTGTTCCGCTGAGTCTGTTCCTCACGCGGGCTGGTCCGCCTCGTCCTCGTCATGCTCCTCCACGCTGCGGATCAGGGCCCGCAGGAACGCGGCCGCGCCGGCGAGCTCGGCCGGGGTGAGGCCCTCCACCGCGGCGAGCATACTGCGGTGCATGGCGCCCAGGGTGGCGCGGACCTCGTGGTCCGTCTTGGCCGTCGGCTCCACCACCACGGATCGGCGGTCCTGTGGGTGGGGTGCCCGTCGGGCGTAGCCGTCTCGGACCAGTCGGTCCACCAGGGCGCTGGCGGAGGCCGGGGTGATCTCCAGGGCGCTGGCCAGATCCCGCTGACGGACCTTGTGGCCGCGTCGGTCGGCCCGCAGCAGGTAACGCAGGGCTGACAGGTGGGTCTCTCCCATCCCCATGCTGTCCCGGGTGCGGGCGCGCATGCGCCGTTCGGCCTCCCGGTAGCGTCGCAGCAGGTTGAGCACGTCCACAGGTTCGATCTCGCGGGCGCCGCGGGTGTACCAGTAACCCGACGTCGGTTCGCCATCCGTGCTGGTCAGCGTGGTGTGCTCCTCACCCATGCGCTCTTGAACCTCCCTATTCACGTCACCCCGAAAATTTGGTTAGTCTTCCTAACGCATAGTTACACTAACATTATCCAGGTCACGGCGATCTCTGTGAGGGGGCGCCCGGGCCGCGGCGAGAGGAATGTCATGACAGCAACGCTGGAGGCCCCCCAGGCCATGGGGCGGACCCTGTCCGCCGTCCCGCCCGTCCTCGAGTCCCCGGCGCCCCAGCCCGCCGCCTTCCGTCAGCGCTGCGCCCGCCTGGCCATGAGTGCCGCGCGGGCCGTCACCGTGTTCCCCGAGGTCGCCGAGGCGAGGTTCGCCATCACCGGCACCCCCTCCGCCCCGGAGCTGGAGGTGGACTGCATCCTGCGGGACGGAGAGGACACCGCGGCGGTCATCGAGACCATCACGGTGCACCTCGTCGAGGACCTCGAGGAGCTGCTCGGCGCACGGTTCCACGAACGTCGGCTGGAGCTGGTCGTGGACCGCAGCCTGCCCCGGGTGGGCGTGGGGGTCGTCTCCGCGCCCTGAGGGAGGCGCTCACGCGAACGCGCTCATCCCGGTCAGGTCCCGGCCGAGGATCAACGCCTGCACGGACTCGGTGCCCTCGTAGGTGTGCAGCGCCTCGACGTCGGCGAAGTGCCGCATCACCCGGTGCTCAAGGAGGATGCCGTTGCCGCCGAGCATGTCGCGGGCGATCTGCGCCACCCGCCGCGCGCCCCGCGTGCAGGCGTACTTCAGCAGGGACGCCTGCTCGTCGCGCAGCCGCCCCGCCGCCTGCAGGCGGGCCACGGCCACGCAGCGGGTTTGCATCGCGGTCACCTCGTCCAGCATCTGCGCGAGCCGTTCCTGCACCATCTGGTGCGCTCCCAGCGGCTTGCCGAACTGCTCGCGCTGCCGGGCGTACGCGAGTGCGGCCTCGAACATGGCGGTCGCGTGGCCCAGCGCGGACCAGCCCACGTTCACGCGGGTGGCCACCAGCACGCGCGCGGCGTCCTTGAACGTCGCCACGTCCGGCAGCCGGGCGTCGTCGCCGACCCGCACGTCGGTCAGCGTGATCTCCGCCTGGTGGATGGCCCGCAGCGCGCCCTTGCCCGTGATCACCTCGGCCTCGTAGCCGGGCGTGGACTGCTCCACCACGAACCCCTTGACCTGGCCGTCCTCGGTGTCGCGCGCCCACACGATCGTGATGCCCCCGGCGGCCCCGTTGCCGATCCACTTCTTGGCGCCGTTCAGCACCCAGCCGCCGGCGCCGTCGGGCCGCGCGGACGTCTCGAGGGACACCGAGTCCGAACCGTGCAGCGGCTCCGTGAGCGCGAACCCGCCCGGCAGCGTGCCGCGCGCCACCGGCTCGAGGTACCGCTCCTTCTGCTCCGGGCTCGCGCAGTGCACCAGGGCGCGCAGCACGAGCCCGCCCTGCACCGCCGCCGCTGCCGCCATCGACCCGTCCGCCCGGGAGATCTCCATCGCCACCAGACCCGCCGCCAACGGGGACATCACCGCGTGCCCCGGCACCTCCAGCCCGTCGGTGAGCAGGTCCAGCTCGCCCGCCCGCGCCACCAGGTCGAACGGGTACTCCGCCCGGTCCCAGTGCCCGTCGATCCGCTCGAGCACCTCCCGGCCGTAGGCGCGGGCGCGGTCCCAGTGCGCGCGGTCCTCGTCCGTGGCCTCCCCGAACGCGTCCAGGTAGTCGACGTCCAGGGGCGTGACGACGTCGTAGGTCGGCTTCTGCGTGCGCGTCACCGGGCCTCCTGCGTCCGCTCGGCGCGCAGCGCGCGCTTGAGGAGCTTGCCCGACTGGTTCCGCGGCAGCTCCGCCACGAAGTCCACGCGCTTGGGCACCTTGAAGCCCGCCAGCCGCTCCTTCACGTGGGCACGCACGGTCTCCGCGGTCAGCTCGGCGCCCTCCTTGAGCACGACGACGGCGGTCACCGCCTCGATCCAGCGCTCGTCCGGCAGGCCGACGACGGCGACCTCGGCCACCTCGTCGAGCTCGTAGATGGCGTCCTCGACCTCGCGCGGGGCGACCAGCACGCCGCCCGTGTTGATGACGTCCTTGATGCGGTCCACCACCTGGATGTAGCCGGCCGCGTCCTGGGTGACCTGGTCGCCGGAGCGGAACCAGCCGTCGTCGGTGAACGCGTCCGCGGTGGCATCCGGGCGGTTCCAGTAGCCGGAGAGCAGCTGCGGCGAGCGGTACTGGATCTCGCCGGGCTCGCCGGGCGCGGCGGGGGCGCCGTCGGCCGTCATCACCCGCGCCTCCACGTGGAACACGGGGCGGCCGCATGAGGCCGGCCGCGCGTCGTGCTCCTCGGGGCGCAGCACCGTGCACAGGGGGCCCAGCTCGGACTGGCCGAAGCAGTTGTAGAAGCCGATGCCCGGCTGACTCTGACGGAGGCGCTGCAGCACGGTCACCGGCATGATCGAGGCCCCGTACTGGGCCTTGCGCAGCGAGGAGAGGTCACGCGTGGCCAGGTCCGGATGGTTCGCCAGCGGCACCCAGACGGTGGGCGCCAGGAACAGGGAGCCGATGTGCTCGGTCTCCACGAGCTCGAGCATCCGGGGGATGTCCGGGGCGGCCAGCAGGCGCACCGTGGCGCCGAGGCTCAGGTAGGGGAGCAGGAACACGTGCATCGCGGCCGAGTGGTACAGCGGCATGGCCACCAGGGGGCGGTCCTCGGCCGTGAAGTCCAGCGCGATCATCGAGGAGAGGTACTCCGCCACGAGCGCCCGGTGGGACATCATGGCGCCCTTGGGAGTGGAGGTGGTGCCGGAGGTGTAGAGCAGCTGGGCCAGGTCGGTGGCCGACACCTCCGCCTCCGGGGCGGCGGCGTCCAACGTCTCGTCCCGGGCGGTCTCCAGCACGGAGGGCTCGGCGTGGCCGGCGGGGAGCATGGTCCACACGTGCCGCAGAGCCGACGCGCGGCCCTCGGCCCGGACCTGGTCGACCCGCTCGAGCATGCCGGCGTCGGCCACGAGCAGCTCCGCGCCGGAGTCCTCGAGGGCGTGCGCGAGCTCGCCGCCCTTGAGCGCGAAGTTCACGGGCACGTGCACGTAGCCGGCCGTGACGCAGGCCAGGAAGAGCAGCGCGTAGGCGTCCGAGTTGGTGGCGTAGGCCGCCACCCGGGTGCCGGCCGGCAGGCCGGTGTCCTGGAGGCGGCGGGCCACACGGTGCGCTCCGTCCCGGAGCTGGGTGTAGGTCCAGTCCCGGTCCTCGAATCGGAGGGCGACGGCCTGCGGGGAGCGGGCGACCGCGCGCGCGAACACGCGGCCGATCGTGTCCTCCGGGGCGGGGGAGGGGTGGGCGGCGGCGTCGGTGGGGTGGGTGATCTGGTCGGGCATGGGAACCTCCGGGGGATGGGTCAGAGACGTTCGATCACGGTGACGTTGGCCTGGCCGCCGCCCTCGCACATGGTCTGCAGGCCGTAGCGGCCGCCGCTGCGCTCGAGCTCGTGCAGCAGGGAGGTCATCAGGCGGGCGCCGGTGGCGCCGATGGGGTGGCCCAGGGCGATCGCCCCGCCGTTGACGTTGACCTTCGCCGGGTCCGCGCCGGTCTCGGTCAGCCAGGCCAGCACGACGGCGGCGAACGCCTCGTTGATCTCCACGAGGTCCATGTCGTCGATGGTCAGGCCCATGCGGTCGAGCGCGTACGCCGTCGCCGGGATCGGGGCGGAGAGCATCATGACGGGGTCGGCGCCGCGGGCGGAGAGGTGGTGGATGCGGGCTCGCGGGGTGAGGCCGTGGCGGCGCACGGCCTCCTCGGAGGCGAGCAGGAGGGCGGCCGCGCCGTCGGACATCTGGGACGCGGTGGCCGCGGTGTGCAGCCCGCCGGGGACGATCGGGTCGAGCGAGGCGATCTTCGCGGCGTCCGGGGTGCGGGGGCCCTCGTCCGCGGTGAGGCCGGCGAGGGGCAGGATCTCGCGGTCGAAGCGACTGTCGGCCTGGGCGGCGAGCGCGCGCTCATGGGAACGGACCGCGAACTCCTCCAGGGCGTCACGGTCCAGGTTCCAGTGCCGGGCCATCATCTCGGCCCCGCGGAACTGGGAGATCTCCTCGTCCCCGTAGCGGGCGGCCCAGGACTCGGAGCCGGTGAACGGGTCGGGGAAGCCGAGCTCGCGGGCGGCCGTGTTGGACAGGGAGAGCGGGATCGCGGACATGGACTGCACGCCACCGGCGACGACGAGGTCCGCCGTCCCGCTCATGATGGCCTGCGCGGCGTAGTGGACCGCCTGCTGGCCGGAGCCGCACTGGCGTTCGACCGTGGTGCCGGGGACGTCCTCGGAGAGCCCGGCCGCGAGCCAGGCGTTGCGCGCCACGTCCATGGCCTGCGGGCCGAGCTGGTCGATGCAGCCGAGGATGACCTCGTCGTACTCGGCCGAGTCGATGTCCTGGCGGGCGACGAGCTCGCGCAGCGGCGCGGCCGCCAGATCGAGGGGATGTACGCCGGCGAGCCCCTTCCCTCGGCGACCCACGGGGGTGCGGACGGCGTCGATGATGTAGGCCTCGGGCATGGGGGCTCCTCCGGACGGCGGGGACGTGACGCCGATCACGCTATTGCTTGGACATCCAACGATCAAGAGTGTGACGGGATCCGTCGCGGCGGCGTGGAGGGCGCCGTTTCGTCAACGAAAGCGGCTCGGGGCGCGCCGTTTCGGCCACGAAAGCGCTGGGGCGGGCGTCGCCATACCCTGGTCAGGACCCCCTGCCCCGGGCCTAGCGTAAGGACCAGCGGCATGCACCCGTGCCGCCGAGACGAGAGGAACCGGCCATGGCCACCCCGCACACCCCCGACCCCCAGGACGCCCGGCGCGCACGCGAGGCGACGGACGAGACCTCCGGTGCCGCGTTCGACGGCGACACGCCCCCAGCCGAGGGCGCAGGCGTCGGCCCGAGCAACCCGGGCATGGACGTGGAGCAGACCGGCGAGCGCTCGGCGGGCAAGATCGTGCTCGGGCTGATCATCGCCCTCGTGGTCATCGGCGTCCTGCTGTTCATCCTGGGCCGCGTCGCCGGCCTCGGCTGAGCCGCGGCGCAGACCCCTCGGGCACGCCACCGGCACACCACGACCACGGGGCGGGCACCGATCCGTCGGTGCCCGCCCCGTCTCGTGTCCGCTCCGCGGTGATGCCGTTCAGCGGCGACTCCGCACCGTCGCAGCGGTCAGAAGCCGCCGCCCATGGTCCGGCGGCCACCCGCCGTGCGTCGGCCGGCGGCACCGGACCGGCCGCGGGAGGCGAGGGCCCCGCCGAGCAGCCCGCCCAGCAGGCCGGTGCCGAGGCCGCCCGTGGACCGGGCCGAGGGCCCGAAGCCGCCGCGGTACGCACCGGAACTGCGCCCGCGCGTCGTGCTTCCGGCGCCGCGGCGCGAGAGCTCACGCAGCGCCAGACCGCCGAGCGTGCCCAGGAGGGCACCGCCCAGGCCGCTGGACCGGCGTCCCTGAGAGCGGGCCTGCCGGCCGAAGCCGGGGGACCGGCCGATGTGCGCACCGATGGTGGGTCGGCTGGAGCGGCGGCCACCGCCGCCGAGAGTGCGGGTGAGGCTGGAGAGGATGCCCATGGTGTCCTCCTCGGACGTCGTGCCGGCCACTCGTGCGTGGCCGGTCGGGTGCGCCTCAACCTAGGCGCCGACCCCCGCACGGTGTCCAGACCGGGCCTCCTCATGCATCGAGGCGGGATATCCACCCCACGGCCGCCCGCGGCAGCCGGATGGGGTCGATATCCCGCCTCGAAACGCGCGGGCGGGGGCGTCAGTCCTGGAGCGGGGAGGTCTTCGGCTCGTCCCTCCAGAGGGCCACGTTCCGCGCCTCGGGCAGGTCGGAGATGTGGAAGCCCGGATTCATGCCCGCCTTGAGCTTGCGCTCGTAGTCCCGGAGCAGCTTCACGGCCAGCCCGCCCAGCGGGATGATCGCCACGAGGTTGATGGTCGCCATGAGGGCCGCGAACGTGTCCGCGAGGTTCCACACCAGCGCCACGGAGCCGAGCGCGCCGCCGACCACGCACACCAGCACGAGCACGCGGAACACGGTGATGGCCGGGCCCGCGTGGCGGCCGGCCAGGTACCGGATGTTGGCCTCGCCGTAGTAGGTGTTGCCCAGCACGGAGGACCAGGCCAGGAAGAAGATGATGACGGTCAGCGCCGGGCCGGCCCACGCGCCCACGGCCTGCTGGAGCGCACCCTGGGTCACCTGCATGCCGATCGCCTCCCCGCGTCCGTAGGCCGGGTTGGAGAGCAGGATGACGAACGCGGTGGCCGAGCACACGATCAGGGTGTCGAAGTAGACGCCCAGGGACTGCACGAAGCCCTGCTTGGCCGGGTGGGAGACGGCCGCGGTGGCGGCGGCGTTCGGGGCGGAGCCCATGCCGGCCTCGTTGGAGAACATGCCGCGGCGCACGCCCTGCATCACCATCGTCATGCCGACGGCGGCGCCCGCGACCTCGCGCAGGCCGAACGCGTGGCCCACGATCAGCGCGATCATGCCCGGGACCTCGGTGATGTTGACGACCATCACGATCAGGGCCAGGAAGATGTAGAACGTGGCCATCACGGGGACCAGCACGTTGGTCACGGCCGAGAGCCGGCGCACGCCGCCGAAGATCACGAGGCCGGTGAGGGCGGCCAGGCCCAGGCCCACGATCCACGCGGTGGTGGAGGACGCGCCCCAGTTGGCCTGCACGGACTCGGAGATCGAGTTGGACTGCACGGCGTTGAACACGAAGCCGTAGGTCACGGTGATGGCGACGGCGAACACGGCCGCCAGCCACTTCGCGCCCAGGCCGTCGCGGATGTAGTACGCGGGGCCGCCGAAGTAGCCGTCCGAGCCCTTCTGCTTGTACAGCTGGGCCAGCGTGGACTCGACGAACGCGGTGGCGCCGCCGATGATCGCCAGCAGCCACATCCAGAACACGGCGCCCGGGCCGCCGATCACGATCGCGATCGCCACGCCGGCCACGTTGCCGGTGCCCACGCGCGAGGCCGCCGAGATGGTGAAGGCGCGGAACGGGCTCACGCCGTCGTTCTCGAACCCGGTCTGGGACTTGGCCGTCACCGACCGCAGCATCTCCGGGAGCATGCGCACCTGCACGCCCACGGTCCGGATGGTGAACCACACCCCGGCCACGAAGAGCAGCGCCATCACGACGTACCAGTACTTGTCGTTGAGGGCCGTGATGGCCGCTGTGATCTGTTCCACTGTCGCTTCCACAGCCCCACCCTAGAGGCTGGGGCGGAGGACGGGGAATCGGGGGCCGGGGTCAGCCGGCGGCGTCGTCCTCGACGCGGAGCTGGATCAGCTGCCCCATCCGCTCGGGCAGGTCCCCCTCGGGGGTGCCGACGCTGGCGTGGCGGGCGGCGGCCCGGGCGAGGTCGTCGGCCAGTTCGTTGCCGTGCACGCCCACGTGGCCCTTGACCCACGTGGTGTCCACCTGGACGTCCGCGGCCTGCGCCAGGTCGACGGCGGCCAGCAGGCGCCGCAGGGTGCGGCGGATGCGCTCGCCCCGGGCGCCGCCGAGGGTGAGCCGCTCGCGGCGGGCGGCGTTGAGCAGGGCCAGCGCGGCGCGCGAGTCCGAGTGGATGGTGACCCGGCCGCCGGGGGTGCCCGCCCACGCGCAGATCACGTGCCCCAGCACGAGCGCCTCGAGTTCCACCTCGAGCGGCATCGTGGCCCCGGCCACGGCCTGCACGGCCCACATGCTCGGCCCGGCGACGGCGGCCGCCCCGCCGATGCGGGAGCCGCGCAGCACGGAGCCGTCCACGTACACGTCCGTCACGTCCGCCTCGTCCGCGAACGTGAGGCTGTGGGTCACCCCGGGCAGGTTGCGGCGCAGGAAGCGGTCCGTGCGGCGGCGGGAGAGGAAGACGCCGGAGGAGCGGCGCAGCGCGTCCTCCTCCTCCTGGGCGGCCTCGATGGCCTCGAGCGGGATCCGGGCCGCGCCCGTCTGGGCGACCGTCTCCGGGTCCACGTCCGGCAGCAGGTAGCTGGAGCGCTGCGTGCCCACGGGGGACTCGTCGAGCCGGTAGGAGACCACGCGCGTGTCCACGGGGGCGAGGACCTCGAGCAGGGAGAGCAGCTCGGCGTCCCGGTCCGAGCGCAGCCGCACGATCACCGGGCGCTCCGGTGGCAGGTCGACGGTGACGGTGGACCAGAAGACGCTCAGATGCGCCGTGCCGACCATCCCGGTGTAGACGTGGCCGCGGACGTCGTCGCCGAGCTCGCGCAGCTCGAGCTCGCGGGCCACGTAGACGATGCCCCCCGTCGTCGGATGCAGGTCCAGGCGGAGGGCGGGGCCGTGGTCCACGCCGGGCAGCATGGCCAGCGGGCTGGCCACCACGCGGACGCCGTCCCGGCGGATCCGGGTGCGCGGCGGGGAGGGGCGGGGGACGACGGGGCCGGTGCGCGTGAGGTCGACGCCGTTCCGGTCCCGCGGGGTGCCCCGAGGCCGGCGGGCACGGACCACGCGCAGCGGGCGGTGCTGCTCCTCCGCCTTGGCGCCCGGGCCACGGAAGTCCCAGCCCACGTCGACGAGCGCCGCGGGGTGTGCGGGCTCGACGTCGTGATGCAGCGTCCGGTCCACGACCGTCCGCGGGTGGTTGATCCGTGCTCCCATGGCTTCGCCGGCTGTGTCGAAGGGGACCGCGCCGGAACTGTGAGCCGGGTCCGGCGGGCCATGCTGGTACTGCGGCGGTCGGGCGGGATCGCCGTGGACGAAGGGGACGACCCGTCCCGACCTGTTCTGCTCTGGGCGACCTTACCGAGCGCACCTGTGAGGAGGCAGGTCTCCTCTCCTCGGCCTCCCGCGCGGCGGCGTCGGACGAGGGGTCAGAGCGGGTCCGTGCGGTGCCGCTGCACGTCCGGGCCGGTCGCCACGCCGAGCGCTTGCGCCTGTGCGCGCTGCTGCCGCAGGGACACGGTGCCCAGCAGCAGCGCCAGGGCCCGCTCCCCGTCCTCCGGGGTGTCCGCCGCCTCGGTGAGCAGACGGTGCAGGCCGAGGCCGCCCAGCCCGAGCGCGAGGGCGGAGAGCACCACGTCCGCCCCGTCCCGGTGCCGCAGCAGGGCGGCCTCCGCGGCCTCGGCGCGGCCCGCCAGGTCCGTGACGCGGCGGGCGCGCACGGTCTCCTCCGCCTCGGCGACGATCCGGTCCGCCACCCGCGCCAGCAGTGACTGCTTGTCCGGCACGTGCCAGTACAGCGCGGAGGCCTGCACGCCCAGCACCCCGGCCACGCGCCGCATGGACAGGTCGCCCATGCCGAAGTCCTGCAGGATCCCGACGGCGGCGTCCACCACGTCCTGGGCGGTCAGCCGGGGGCGGGGTGCGGGCGGGGTCATGCCTGAGAGGCTACCGCCGGGCCGTCCTCCTCCGCCGCGATGCGTCCCCCCGCGCCGAGGCGCACGGTGCGGTCGGCCATCACGGCGGCCTCCGCGAGGTCGTGGGTGACGACGACGCCGGTCGTCCCCGCCGCCCGCAGCACCGCCCGGATGTCCTCGGCCAGGCGCCGGCGCAGGTCCGCGTCGAGCGCGGACAGCGGCTCGTCCAGCAGGAGCACCCGCGGGGCCGGGGCCAGCGACCGGGCGAGCGCCACGCGCTGGGCCTGCCCGCCGGAGAGCCGCTGCACGGGCCGGTCCGTGAGCTCGGTCAGGCCCACCAGGTCCAGCAGCTCGGCCACGCGTGCCCGCCGCCGGGCCCGGTCCCAGCCGGCGGACTCGAGGCCGTACGCCACGTTCCGGCCCACGGTCCGGTGCGGGAACAGCTGCCCGTCCTGGAACACCATCCCCACGCCCCGGCGGTGCGTCGGCACCGCCGCCACGTCCCGCCCGTCGAGCTCCACCGTGCCCGCCACGACGTCCTCGAGCCCGGCGATCCCGCGCAGGATGGTGGACTTGCCCGAGCCGGAGGCGCCCACGAGCGCCACGATCTCCCCGGCGGCCACGTCCAGGTCCGTCCCCCGCACGGGGGTGGAGCCGTCCGGGTAGCGGATCGCCACGTCCCGGAGCCGGAGGGAGGCCCCCGTCGTCGTCGGCGTCATCACAGACCTCCCGCCCCGGCCGGGCCCCGGGGGCGCAGCCGCTCGCACACCAGCATGATCCCGGCGCTCAGCACGGCCAGCACCGTGGCCGCCGCGAGCGCCATCCCGTAGTTGTCCGCGCCCGGCCGGCCCAGCAGCCGGGCGATCAGCACCGGAAGGGTGGGCGCGGACGGGCTCGCCAGGAAGCTCGTGGCCCCGAACTCGCCCAGGGACACCGCGAACGCGAAGCCCGCCGCCACGCCCACGCCGCGGGCGAGGAACGGGCCGTCCACCGTGGCCAGCACCCGCCACGGGCCCGCCCCGAGGGTGCGCGCGGCCTCCCGCAGCCGCGGGTCCACCGCCGCGAGCACGGGCACGAGCGCCCGCACCGCGAGCGGCAGCGCCACCACCGCCTGGGCCAGCGGCACGAGCACGCCCGAGGCCGCCAGCTCCGGGAACGCGGCCCGCAGGGACACGACGAAGCCGAAGCCCACGGTCACCGCGGACACCCCGAGCGGCAGGAGCAGGGCGCCGTCGAGGGCCCGCTGGGCCGCCAGCGCCGCGCGTGAACGGAAGGGCCGGGTCAGCAGCAGGGCCAGCGGCACGGCCACCACGAGCGTCACGAGCGTGGCGTCCACGGCCACCCGCAGGGACTGTTCGAGCGCCCGGGCCGGCGTCGACCCGCCCACGAACCCGCTGCCCGCGCTCGTGGACAGCAGCCGATAGTTGCCCAACCCCCAGCCATGGCGGGTGTGGAAGGAGCGCACCACGAGCGTCAGGATCGGGGCCACCACAAGCGCCACCACCGCGAGCATCACGGCCACCGGGACCGCGTCCGCGCGCGTGAGCCGGGCCGGCGGCGTCTCCCGCAGGCGCAGCGCCCGCTGGGTGCGCGCCGCCGTCACGCCGGAGACCACGACGGCGACCAGCACCACCGCGAACTGCAGCACGGAGAACACCGCCGCGGTCCGCAGGTCCAGGTAGACGGAGGTCTGCACCCAGATCTCCGACTCGAGCGTGCCGTAGCCGGGCCGGCCGAGCGTCTGGACGATGCCGAACGCGGACGCGCAGAACAGGAACACCAGCGCCGCGCTCGCGGCGATCGCCGGGGCGAGCTGGGGCAGCGTCACGGTGCGGAACGCCCGCCACGGCGAGGCGCCCAGGGTGCGGGCGGCCTCGGTCTGGCGCGGGTCGAGCGCGTTCCACAGCGCGCCCACCTGGCGCACCACCACGGACACGTTGAAGAAGACCATGGCCAGCACGACGGCGGTGGTCGTCTGGTCCAGCCCGGTGAAGCCCAGCGGTCCGCCGGGGGCGAGCAGGGCGCGGAACGCGACGCCGACCACCACCGTGGGCAGCACGAACGGCACGAGCACGAGGGCGCGGAGCACGGCCCGCCCCGGGACGCGACGCCGGTGCAGCACGAACGCGGTCGGCAGGCCGAGCGCCACCGAGACCACCGTGCCGGCGGCGGCCATCCCGAGCGTCTGGCCGAGGATGCGCCACGTGCGCTCGCGGGCGAGGGTCTCCCCGAAGGCGGTGAGGTCCACGGCGCCGGTGAACGCGTCGGCGTCGCCGCCGATCCCGCGCCAGAGCATGGCCGCCACGGGCCACGCGAAGAAGACGAGCAGGAAGGCGACCGGCAGGACGGCGGCCACCAGCCACCACGGGCCGAGCCCGTCCCCCCGGCCGCGGGCCCGCCGGCGCGGCAGGTCCGTGCCGGGGGCCGCGACCTCGGTGAGCGCGGACATCAGCGCCGGGAGGCCTCGGCCAGGGCGGTCCACTCCTTCAGCAGGTCCTCGCGGCGCTCGTCGATGCGGGCGGGGTCCGGGGTGATGGCGTCCTCGACGAGCGGCGCGTTCTGCGCCCACTCCTCGGGCAGCTGCACCGACTCGTCGATCGGGTACATGTACATCGACTCGGGCAGGGCGGACTGGACCTCCTCGGTGAGCATGAAGTCCACGAACGCCTGCGCGCCCTCGGGGTTCTTCGCGCCCTCGAGCACGCCGGCGTACTCGACCTGCGGGGTACAGGAGTCCTCGATCACCTCGGTCTCGGGGGCGAACGCGGGGGAGGAGGAGTAGGAGAGCACCACCGGGAACCGACCCTTGCCCTCGCCGCCGGAGAAGTCCGAGTTGTAGGCGTCGGACCAGCTGTCGGCGACCTTGCCCCCGTTCTCCTTCAGGCCCCGCCACCAGTCCTGCCAGCCGTCGTCGCCGTACTTCTCCGTGGTGGCCGCGAGCAGCGCCAGGCCGGGGGAGGAGGCCACGGGGGAGGTGGCGACCGTCAGCTTCGCGTACTCGGGGTCGTCGAGCTGGTCGATCGAGGTGGGGGCCTCGACGTCGTGGGCCTCGAACCATGCCGGATCCGTGTTGAAGCACACCTGGCCCTGGTCCACCGGGGTCATGCGGTCCTCCACCATCCGGTCCTGTGCGGAGGCGGGCAGGTCCTGCGGGGTGTATTCGGCGACGACGCCCTCGCGGACGAGGCGGTGCGCCGAGTGGTCCTCCACGCCGTAGACGCCGTCCACGGTGGGCTCGTCCTTGGCCAGCAGGAGCTGGTTCACCACGCTGCCGGCGTCGCCGGGGGCCGTCGTCTTCAGGGTGTAGCCGGACTCCTGCTCGAACTTCTGGACGAGCTCCTGGGGCAGGTTGAACGAGTCGTGCGTCATGATCGTCACCGTCGTCGGCTCGCCGCCGGCGCCGGCGGCGGACGACGACGCCCCGTCGCCGGACGAGCCGGACACCGAACAGCCGGTGAGGGCGAGGGCGGCCACTGAGAGGGCGGCGAGGGCGCGGTGCGGGGTGCGGGACATGGCGGTTCTCCTCTGGGACGGCAGAGGGGCCGGGACGAGGCCGCCACCGGAATCCCGGGACGACGTCGACCGGGAGACTCGACTTCCTTCGCCGGTGCGGACCGGAGCAGGTTCGAGGGTCTGCGGCGGACCGCACTCTCAGCGCCGCGCGGGCGCTCCCCTGTCGATGTGGACTGGTCCCGACCCTACCCCGTCCGGCCCGCGCATAGACTGCCCGCGTGAGCGCCGCACAGCCCGCGGGGGTGACCCCGCCGCCCGCCTCGTCCAGCCCCGCCTCCGACTGGGACATCCGCCGCCCCCACCGCATGTGGCCGCGCATGCTGGTGATCGTCCTGACGCTCGCGGGCCTGGTGCTGGTGGTGCAGTTCTTCCAGGGGATCGCCTCCATCGCGGCGCCTGTGTTCCTGGGGCTGAACCTCGTGATCGTGGCCTACCCCCTGCAGGCCTGGCTCATCCGCCGGGGCCTGCACCCCGTGCTCGGGGCCGCCACCACCGTCCTGCTGGTCGTCGCGGTGATGGCCGTGTTCGGGGGCATGATGGTGTGGTCCGGCCTCGAGCTGGTGGCGGAGCTGCCCAAGTACGCGGACCGCTTCCAGCAGATCGTCCTGGACGTCTCGCACTGGCTCAACGAGCGCGGCGTGACCCCGGACATGGTGTCCCAGCAGCTGGCCTCGATCGACATGAGCGCCGTCACCGGGACGGCCGTCAGCGCCATCACGAAGATCGCCACGAACGTCTACGCGGTCTTCGGCCTGCTCGTCACCGTGATCATGGGCATGTTCTTCTTGGCCATGGACTCGATGGACGTCGAACGCCGCGTCCGCCTGCTCAGCACCGCCCGCCACGAGTTCGGCCACGCCCTGGTCGAGTTCGCCCAGGGCGTGCGCCGCTACTGGGTGGTCACCACGGTGTTCGGCCTGATCGTGGCGGTGCTGGACGTGATTGCCCTCATGCTGATCGGCGTGCCGCTCGCGCTCGTGTGGGGCGTGCTCAGCTTCCTCACCAACTACATCCCGAACATCGGCTTCATCATCGGCCTGCTGCCGCCGGCCGTCCTGGGCCTGGCGGCGGGCGGCTGGTCCGACTTCCTGTGGGTGGTGGTCAGCTACTCGGTGCTGAACTTCGTGCTGCAGTCCGTGATCCAGCCCAAGGTGGCCGGCGACGCGATCGGCGTGATCCCCACCGTCAGCTTCCTCTCCCTGCTCTTCTGGGCCTGGGTCCTCGGCCCGCTCGGCGCCATCCTCGCGCTGCCCTGCACGCTGCTGGCCAAGGCCGTGCTGATCGACGCCGACCCGAACGCCCGCTGGATCAACGCGCTCATCGCCTCGGACCTGAAGGGGATGGAGCGCCGTCAGTCCTCGCTCCTGGAACGGCTGCGCCCGGCGGCCTGGCGCTCGGACGCGCACGGGAAGGACGAGGACCGCGCCCCGACGGACGGCGGGGACGACGACGGCCCCGCGACCGACGAGGTCACGGGCGGGGCTGGAGCAGCACCAGGTCGTTGAGCGCGCCGGCCAGCCGCAGCAGCGGCGGGGCGGGGAACGACAGCTGGGGCCGCCCCGGGTGCAGTGCCGCGCACGCGGCGGCCGCGGCCTCCTCGCCCGCGGCGTCCTCGAACGCCGGCCGCAGCACCGCAGCGCCCAGCGGCAGCGTGTCCAGGAGGGAGCGGGGGCCCCGCTCGGCCGGGTCGTACTCGGCGGGCTGCGCCGCCCCGGTCACCGTGCGCACGCGCAGGGGCCGGCCGGCGGCGTCGTCGGCGCCCTGCAGGAAGCGCAGCGCCGCCGCGGCGTACGGGTGCTCGGGGTTGAACCGGTCGCCGCGCCAGTGCACGGCGGCCTCGCCGTCGCCCTGCAGGCGCACCCACGAGGCCAGGTGACCGGGCCCGCCCCACGGCCCGGTGTCCGGCCGCGGTGCCGGCGGCACCCACAGCACCCGGGTGATCCCCAGCAGGGCGGCGAACTCGGCGGCCACCTGGCCGGGGGTCCACGCGCCGTTGATCCGCCCGTCCAGCACGGGGTCCGCGGCCACCACGGCCGTCCCCTCGCCGTCGCTCACCCAGGCCCCGCGCGGGGCGCACAGCAGGGGGGTGAGCAGCGGCAGTCCCGCCGCCTCCGCCACGGCCGTCGCGGCCGCGCCGTCGAGCGGCCCGGTCCCGGTCAGTCCCGCGGCGCTGCGCCAGGCGACGGCGGCCAGGCCCTCGGGGCGGCGGACGAAGCTCGGCCCGGTGCGGCCCAGCAGCGGTGAGCCCACGGGCGCGCGCAACAGGTCCACCTCCGGGGGCACCAGCCGCGCCGCCCCGGCGTCGCGCGGGTGGGCGAGCACGGTGACCGGCAGCACGGCGGCGAGCGTCTCGGCCAGGCCCACGACGGCGTCCCGCGTCTCCTCCAGCAGCGTCGGCACCGGGTGGCGGTGGGGCAGGACGAGCCAGGCCCGCTCGGGCGGGTCCTCGGGTCCGGGCACGGGCACGACGAGGTCCCGGCGCTCCCGCGCGTCGGTGGGGGCGGGGTCGACGGCGGCCATGGCGGACGGGCTCCTGGGAAGACGGCGGCGACGCGCGGGCGCGCGGCGAGGGGATGTCCATCGAGCATAGGCGTCTGACAGGAAGCCGCGGCGGTTTGACCTGTGACCCGGAACACGTGCAGAGTGCGGCCATGACCGCGATGTTCTCCGCCCAGGACCATGACGATCTCGACCGGGTCCTCAGCGCGACCGGCGGGATCCCCGACCCCGCCGACCTGCACGCCCTCGCCGACGACGCCGTCGCGCAGGTGCGGCGTTGGCTCGCCGAGTCCCGGGACCACGAGGCCGACTTCGCGGCCCGCCAGCTGGCGGGCGCCCTGAAGGAACCGGGCGGCCTCGACTTCATCGTGCGCTTCGTGGACCACGTGGTCCGCCCCGAGGACCCCGCGATCGCCGCCCGGGCGCTGCGGGAGCTCGCCGGTCGCGCCCCCGGCTTCCTGCCCCCGGCCCTGCGCGCCGTCCTCGGCGTCGGCGGCCGCGCGGCCCCGCTCGTGCCGCGCATCGCCGTCCCCACGGCCCGCCGCGTGCTGCGGCACATGGTCTCCCACCTGATCGTCGACGCGCGGGACCGGCAGCTCGGCAAGGCCATCGCGGCCCTGCGTGACGAGCACACCCGGCTGAACATCAACCTGCTGGGCGAGGCGATCCTCGGTCAGGGCGAGGCGGACCGCCGGCTCGAGGGCATCGCCGCGCTGATCCGCCGCGACGACGTCGACTACGTGTCCGTGAAGGTCTCCGCCGCCACCGCCCCGCACGCGCCCTACGCGTTCGACGAGGCCGTCGCGGACATCACCGAGCGGCTCACCCCGCTGTTCGAGCTCGCCCGGGACCGGGACACCTTCATCAACCTGGACATGGAGGAGTACCGCGACCTCGACCTCACGCTCAACGTGTTCACCGCCCTGCTCGAGCAGCCGGGCCTGCGCGACTACGAGGCCGGCATCGTGCTGCAGGCCTACCTGCCGGACGCGCTCGCGGCCATGGTGCGCCTGCAGGAGTGGGCCGCGCGCCGCGTCGCCGCCGGCGGCGCCCCGGTCAAGGTGCGCGTGGTCAAGGGCGCCAACCTGCCCATGGAGCGGATGCAGGCCTCCCTGACGGGCTGGCCGCTGGCCACGGTGGGCTCGAAGCAGGAGGCGGACACCAACTACAAGCGCGTGCTCAACTACGCGCTCACCCCGGAGCATCTGGCCCACGTGCGCATCGGCGTGGCCGGGCACAACCTCTTCGACGTCGCCCTGGCCCACCGGCTGATCGAGCGCCGCGGGCTCGACCCGGCCGCGGTGGAGTTCGAGATGCTGCTCGGCATGGCCACCGGCCAGGCCGCCGCCGTCCGGGCCGACGTCGGCGCCCTGCTGCTCTACACGCCCGTGGTGCGGCCCGAGGAGTTCGACGTGGCGATCTCCTACCTCGTGCGCCGCCTCGAGGAGGGCGCCTCCCCGGAGAACTTCATGTCCGCCGTGTTCGACCTGGACGCGGACGCGGACCTGTTCGCCCGCGAGGAGGAGCGCTTCCGCGCCTCGCTGCGCCACCTGGACGCGGCCGTGCCCCGTCCGAACCGCCTCCAGGACCGGTCCCGCGGGGAGGACGGGCCGACCCCCGCCCCCGTGGACGGCTTCGCCAACACCCCGGACACGGACCCCGCGCTGCCCGGCAACCGGGAGTGGGCCCGCCGGATCCTCGCGGCCGTCCCGGGCTCGGACCTCGGGACGGACACCGTCCGCGCCCACCGCGCCACCACGGCCGACGACGCCCGCGCCGCCATCGCCGCCACCGCCCACCCCGGCGCCCGCTGGGGCGCGCTCACCGGCCACGAGCGCGCCGACGCGCTGGACGCCGTCGGACGGGCCCTGCACGCCGGCCGGGCCCGCCTGCTGGAGGTGGCCGCCGCCGAGACCGGCAAGACCCTGGACCAGGGCGACCCCGAGGTCTCCGAGGCCGTGGACTTCGCGCACTACTACGCGCGCCTGGCCCGCGGCCTGGACGCGGTGGAGGGCGCTCGCGCCGTGCCCGTCCGCCTGACCCTGGTGATCCCGCCGTGGAACTTCCCCGTGGCCATCCCGGTCGGGGGCGTCCTCGCCGCGCTCGGGGCCGGCTCGCCCGTGGTGTTCAAGCCGGCCCCGCAGTCCGAGCGGACGGGCGCGGTCGCGTGGGAGCTGATCGTGGCCGGGCTGCGGGACTCGGGCCTGTTCGACGACGGCGGCCCGCTCGCCGGGCACGACCCCGCGGACCTCGTGCGCCTGGTGACGCTGGCGGACGAGGACGAGGCGGAGGTCGGCGCGGCGCTCGTGACCGACCCGGCCGTCGAGCGGCTCATCCTCACCGGCAGCTGGGACACCGCACGGCTGTTCAAGGGGATGCGCCCCGACCTGCACCTGCTCGCCGAGACCTCCGGCAAGAACGCCGTGATCGTGACCCCGTCCGCGGATCTGGACCTGGCCACGAAGGACGTGGTCCAGTCCGCGTTCGGTCACGCCGGCCAGAAGTGCTCGGCGTCCTCCCTCGTGGTGCTCGTCGGCTCCGTGGGCACCTCCGAGCGCTTCCACCGGCAGCTGCTGGACGCGGCCTCGTCCCTGCACGTGGCGCACCCCGTGGACCCGCGCGCCGAGATGGGCCCCGTGATCGAGGCCCCCGGCGAGAAGCTGCGTCGCGGGCTCACCGAGCTCGGCCCGGGGGAGCGGTGGGCCCTGCGTCCGCGGCAGCTGGACGAGACGGGTCGCCTGTGGAGCCCGGGCATCCGCTCCGGCGTCCGCCCCGGCGCCGACGCCCACCTCACCGAGTACTTCGGCCCCGTGCTGGCCGTGATGACGGCCGAGACGCTCGAGGAGGCGATCGGGATCGTGAACGCCGTGGATTACGGCCTCACCTCCGGGCTGCACTCGCTGGACCGGGAGGAGATCGACGTGTGGCTGCGCGGCGTGCGCGCCGGCAACCTCTACGTGAACCGCGGCATCACCGGGGCCATCGTGCGCCGCCAGCCCTTCGGCGGCTGGAAGCGTTCCGTCGTCGGCCCCACCACGAAGGCCGGCGGGCCGCACTACCTGCATGGCCTCGTGGACTGGGAGGACGCGCCCACGTGGGCCGGGGGAGAGGGACGGCCCGGGGCCGAGGCCGACGGTGCGGGCGCATCCTGGCTCGAGACCGCCCGCGCCCTCGACACCCACGCGTGGACCACCGTGTTCGGGGTGGCCACGGACGTCTCCGCGCTCGAGGCCGAGCGGAACGTGCTGCGTCACGTCCCCACCCCGGTCCTCGTGCGCCGGCACTCGGGGCCCGCCGACCACCTGCTGCGCATCGTCTCCGCCGGCCTGCGCGCCGGGGCGCCCATGACCGTGAGCCTGCGCCCGACCCCCACCGCGGAGGGGCCCGACGCGGACGGACTCTCGGCCGAGGCCGTGCGCGGCCGGGTGGAGAAGCTGGTCCGGTCCGCCCGCACGGAGGGTGCCGGCACGGCCGCGCCGGTGGACGTCGTCGTCGAGGATGACGCCGCGTTCCACGACCGCGCCCGGCGGCTGGCCCTCATCCTGCCCGCGACGGAGGGCGGCGGCGACGCGCGGATCCGGCTCGTCGCCGACTGGACCGGCGACCGGGAGGCGGCCGAGGCGGCGCGGAGCGCGCTGCACGCGGCGCTCGGCGACACCCCCGACGTGGCGGTCTACGCTGGCCCCGTGGTGAGCGCCGGCGAGGTGGAGCTGCTGCCGTTCCTGCACGAACAGGCCGTGTCCGTGACCGCCCACCGGTTCGGCACGCCGGACCATCTGACCGAGGGGGTCCTGTGACCCCGAGGAGGAACCTCCGATGCATCTGATCCCCCGCACGATCTGGGTCGTCGCCCGCGCCCGCCGCCGCCCGCGCGCCGGACTCTGGGAGCCGACGACGCTGCCGATGCGCGCCCTGCCCACGGACGTGGACATGGCCCTGCACGTCAACAACGGCCAGTACTTCGGGCTGTTCGACCTCGGCCGCTTCGACGCGATGGTCCGCACCGGCCTGTGGGACGAGATCCGCCGTCGCGGCTGGACGCCCGTGGTGCAGGCCGAGCAGATTGCGTTCCGCCGCTCGGTGACCCTGGGGCAGCGGTTCGACGTGGAGACGCGGATGATCGGCCTGGATGAGCGCGCGGTGTGGTTCGAGCAGCGCGTGGTGGTCGACGGCGACGTCGCGGTGCGCGCGTACATCTGCACGCGCCTGCGCAAGAAGGACGGCCGCCCCGTGGAGAACGACGAGGTCCGGGCGATCGCGGCGGCGGCCGGCCACGACCTCGCGGGGGAGCCGACGCTGCCGGAGTGGCTGCACGAGTGGCGGCGCAGCGTGGCCCTGCCGTCGGCCCGGACGCCCCTGCCCCACACGTGGGACCTCGACACAGTGCGGCGAGGATGAACGTTCGAGTGATATAGGGCACGATGGTCGGGTGAACAACAGACTCCTGATCGTCGCGACCCTCTCGCTGGCCGCGCTCGTCGTCGTGCTGGTGGCCGCCATCGGCGGCGGCGCGTGGTGGGTGCTGGCGGTGCTCCTGGTGGCGCTGCTCGTGCTCGCCGTGTGGGACATGACCCAGAAGCGGCACGCGATCCTCCGCAACTACCCCGTGCTCGGCCACATGCGGTACCTGCTGGAGTCGATCCGCCCCGAGATCCAGCAGTACTTCATCGAGCGCAACTTCGACGGCAAGCCGTTCGACCGGGACACCCGCTCGATCGTCTACGCCCGTGCGAAGGGCCTGGACAGCCACAAGGCGTTCGGCACCGAGCGGGACACCTCGGAGATCGGCTACGAGTTCCTGTTGCACTCCACCGCCCCGGTCAACCCGCCGGAGGAGCCCCCCACGGTGCGGATCGGCGGCCCGGACTGCCGCCGGCCCGTGGACATCTCGCTGATGAACATCTCGTCCATGTCCTTCGGCTCCCTCTCCGCCAACGCCGTGATCGCCATGAACAAGGGCGCCGGCCTGGGCGGGTTCATCCACGAGACCGGCGAGGGCGGCCTCACCAAGTACCACCGCGGCAACGGCGCGGACCTGTTCTGGGAGATCGGCTCCGGCTACTTCGGCTGCCGCAACGAGGACGGCACCTTCAGCCCGGAGAAGTTCGCCGAGAAGGCGGTGCTGCCCGAGGTCAAGGGCATCACCATCAAGATCTCCCAGGGCGCGAAGCCTGGCCTGGGCGGCATGCTGCCCAAGGAGAAGATCTCCCCCGAGATCGCCGAGGCCCGCGAGATCCCGATGGACAAGGACTGCCTGTCCCCGGCGTCCCACTCCGCGTTCCGCACCCCGCGCGAGATGGTCAAGTTCATCGAGCAGCTCCGTGAGCTCTCGGACGGCAAGCCGATCGGCATCAAGTTCTGCGTGGGCTCCCGCGTGGACGTGCTGGCCATGACCAAGGCCATCTGGGAGGAGCGGATCGCCCCCGACTTCATCATCGTGGACGGCTCCGAGGGCGGCACCGGCGCCGCCCCGCTCGAGTACTCGGACCGCGTGGGCACCCCGCTGACCGAGGGCCTCATGCTCGTGCACAACGCGCTCGTGGGCACCGGCCTGCGCCACATGATCAAGCTCGGCGCGGCCGGCAAGGTCGCCACCGGTTCGGACATCGTCAAGCGTCTGATCCAGGGCGCGGACTTCACCATGTCCGCCCGCGCGATGATGATGGCCACCGGGTGCATCCAGGCGCAGAAGTGCCACACGAACGAGTGCCCCGTGGGGGTGGCCACGCAGGACCCGCGTCTGATGCGCGCCCTCGACGTGGAGGACAAGGGCAACCGCGTCTTCAACTACCACCGCCTGACCGTGCGCGAGGCCGTGCAGATCATGGCGTCCATGGGCCTGACGCATCCGTCCCAGCTGAACACCCGCATGCTGCGCCGCCGCGTGGACCACCTGAGCACCCGCTCGTACGCGTCCATCTACCACTGGCTGCGCACGGACGAGCTGCTCAACGACCCGCCCGCCGGCTGGGCCATGGACTGGGAGGAGGCGGACGCGGACCACTTCGGCGAGCACGCCCGCGTGGACTACCTCACCGAGCGTGACCCCCAGTGGCGCTCCGAGCTGCTGATCCCGGGCCGCGAGGCGGCCGGCGCCCCCGTGCAGGGCTCCCCCATCTCCGGGACGGGCTCCACGCTCGTCGACGCCCGGCGGACCGAGTCCGTGCCGCTGACCACGTCGCCGATGCCGCGCGTCAGCTCGCTGGGTGAGGGCGAGTCGCTGTGCACGCCCGGCGGCCGTCGTCGGGCCCCGCAGGACCCGGCACCCGCCGCCACCGCCGGCGAGACGCCCACCGACGAGAACGAGGGCCTGCCGGCGGAGGCCGGCGAGCGGCCCGAGCGCCAGGACGGCGAGGAGGTCACCCGGCGGGGGACCACCGGCCGCGTCGAGGGCGAGCACCGCGGCGAGGGCCGCGTCGGCTGACCCACCCCCGCAGTCACCCCCGCTTTCGAGGCGGGAAATCCACCTCACACGACGCCCCCGGGCGCCCATGAGATAGATTTCCCGCCTCGTCGCGTGAGGGGTCGTAGCCTGGGGCCGTGACCCTGCCCGCCCCCGCCGCTCGCCGCCCCTCTGCGGCCCTGCTGTGGGTGCTGCTGGCGGCGATGGGCGCCGGGCCCCTGTTCACCTACGGCGTCTCCGCCTCCTCCACGGTCGTGATGGAGCGGCTCGACGTCACCTCGGGCCAGCTCGGCACCGTGATGACGGTCGTGTTCGCCGCGGCCGCCGTCACCTCCCTCGGCCTCGGCCGGGCCGCCGACCGCCTGTCCGCCCGCGCGCAGCTGAGCATCATCTTCGGCGGCACCGCCGCGGCGCTCGTGCTCGGCGCCGTCGCCCCGTCCCTGCCCGTGCTGTACGCGGCGGCCGCCGTCGCGGGCGTCACGCAGGCCATCTCCAACCCCACCACGAACCGGATCATCCGCACCGTGGTGCCGCCGGAGAGGCGCATCGGGTGGGTCGGGGTGAAGCAGTCCGGGGTGCAGGCGGCCCAGCTGGTCGGCGGCCTGTTCTTCCCGGCCGCGTCCCTCGCCCTGGGCTGGACGGGCGCCGCGCTGGGGGCCGCGGTGCTCATCGGGGCGCTCTGGGTGCTCGCCCTGGTCGCCGCCCCGCCGCTGCCCGGGGCGCCGCCGTCGGCCACCGGCCCCGCCGGCGGACGACGACGGCGGGACACCTCGCCCCTGCCGGCCACGGTCTGGTTCTCCGCGGCGATCGCGTTCCTCACCGGCCTGGGCATGCAGGCCACGAACACCTACCTGCCGCTGTTCGCCGTCGAGACGCTGGGGATGACGCTCGTGGCCGGCGGCGCCGCGGCGGCCGTGTCCGGGGTGGTGGGGGTGCTCTCCCGGATCGGGTGGAGTCGGCGGATGAGCTCCGGAGACCGGCCCACCACCCTGCTGACCGTGATCTGCCTGGGTGCCGTGGCCGGCGTCGTGGTGTTCCTCGCCGCGGACCTGCTGGACCTGCCGGCCCTGTTGTGGGTGGGCGCCGCGGTGCACGGCTTGACGGTGCTGGGCGCCAACGTGGTGGTCAACGCGGGCCTGCTGAGCGAGGTGCCGGCCGAGCGGCTCGGCCGTGCGACCGGGGCGAACTCGATGGGCATGTACGCCGGCTTCGCCCTGGGCCCACTGCTGATGGGCGTGCTGCGCGACGTCACGGGCGACTACCGGGCCGGCTTCGCGGTCGTCGCGCTCGGGTATCTGCTGGCCCTGGGCGTGGTGCTGCTGCTGCGTCGCCACGTGGGCCGGCGGGGCGCGGCCTGACGCGCAGGGCCAGGACGAGGCCCACCCCGGAGGACCGCGCCTCAGCGACATCACCGCAGTGCAGCCCTGCGGTGATGTCGCAGCGCCGCGGTCGAACGGGCGTACGGCGGAGTGCGCGGGCGTGCGGGACGCACGGAAGCGCACACGACGACGCCCCCGGTCCGTGCGGACCGGGGGCGTCGTCAGACGTGCGTCAGGCGAAGATCAGAGCTTCGTCACGTTGGCGGCCTGGAGGCCCTTGGGGCCGTCCTGGGTCTCGAACTCGACGCGGTCGTTCTCCTGGAGCTCCTTGAAGCCGTTGCCCTGGATGGCGGAGAAGTGCACGAACACGTCCGCGGAGTTGTCCTCGGGGGCGATGAAGCCGTAGCCCTTCTCAGCGTTGAACCACTTGACAGTACCGACAGCCATGATGGTGTCCTTTCGATGTGCCCCCGCGGTGCGGTGGCGGTGTTGGACCGCGGCCCGGATGTGGGACGCGGGTGAAGCGGCGAGACTGAACCGCTTGCCCAACACTCATCGACGCCGGCGATGCCGGGCTGACGAGCAGTGAAGATGGCGGGATACAGCTTGATCAACTTCAGGCTCCATCATTGCACGGATCTCGCCGACCGGGAACCAGGGGCCCGATTGTTCACCTGGAGTTCGCTCAGAGCGCGCGCAGGCCGTGGAAGAGATTGCGGTGCAGGGCGGCCGGGGGAGCGGCGTCCGTGTGATCCGCGAAGGCCGTCACCTCCAGCAGCACCACCGTGTGGTCGCCCGCCGGGACCTCGGCGTGCACCCGCGTCTCGAGCCAGAGCGAGGAGCCCCCGATCAGCAGGGCGTCGTGCGGGCTGCGGTGCACGTCCAGACCGGCGAAGCGGTCGCCCTCGCGGGAGGCCAGCTGACGGCACAGCGGCGTCTGGTCCGCCGCGAGCAGGGAGACGCCGATCGCCCCGGCCCGGCGCAGGCGCGGCCAGGTGCGGGAGCTGTTCTGTGCGGAGAAGGACACGAGGGCCGGCTCCCAGGAGATGCCCACGCCGAAGGACGAGGACACCATCACCTCGGGGACGTCGTCGGCGAGGCCCGCCAGCGCGACGACCCCGGTGGGGAAGGCCGAGAGGCCGGAGCGGAGGTTGCCGAGGGACAGGTCGGTGTCCCACGCGGCGGTGTGGGGTTCGTGGGTCAGGGTCATGGCGCGCGTCCTCTTCCGATGACTGACGCGGCTCCGCAGACGGCGGGAACGCGGATCGCCCGGATCCGCGGAGGCGCGGTACTTGCCCGTCGGGGTGTCCGAGGGGCCGAATCATCACCTGGAGCACCCCACTACTGCGTGAGAGGGTTGCCGTCCCGCCGGCCAGGGCCGTGAATGACGGGAACTCGTGATTCTGGGGATCAGCCTACGGAGGGGTCCGTGGGGTGGTCAAAGCGCGGCGGTCGCGCGGCGTCATCCGAGCTGCCCGATGTGATGCTTGACACACCGCGCATCGCCAGCCAGGATCAAGCCACTCGAGAGGGGGGCTCGAGACCGCAGCCCGCGGCCCCGCAGTCGGTTCTCTGAGAGGGATCGGATCATGCGGATGGACATCGAGAAGAAGCGTGCGGCATTGTCGGCCGCCGTGGTCGTCGCGGCTCTCCTCGGTACCGCCATCTCGGGATGCTCCGCGTCCCCGGGCAGCGTCTCCTCCACCGCTGCGGCGTCCTCCGTCACCCCGACGTCAGCGGCCCCCTCGGCAACCCGGTCGGCCTCCGCCACCGGTTCGTCCGCGTCGTCACCCGCCGGTGAAGAAGCACTCCCCGCCGCGCTGTTCGAGGAGGACGGGATGACGTTGGTCGAGTACACGCGCCGGCATCCGGATGCGGACCATCTCGACCCGGAGAAGGAGTCCGTCCTGGAGGAGGCGGTCGGGACGGGCACACAGCAGATCACCGTGGACGCTCAACAGGGTGCGGTCCTTCGGGTCATCGTGCTGTGTCCTTCGGATGCCACCGGTGAGACGGAGATCCTGACCTCACGGGGTGGCGGGGGAACGAAGACCTGGATGGCCGGATCGGAGGCGCTGTGCGGCGGCTGGTCGGCGGCGACTCCCCCCGTGGATGAGGCGGGGCCGATGACGTTCACCGTCACGGTGGACAACGACAAGCCGTTCCGGATGGTGCTGACCGCACCCTCCGCATGAGGCCGCCATCACGACGGCGGATGACGGCGCGGGGAGGACTGAGACGCTCAGCGTCGGTCGCGGCCGCGCAGCGCGTCCAGCTGCCGGCGGTCCCGCTTGGTGGGCCGGCCCGCGCCCCGCTCGCGGTACGGCACCGCGAGCAGCTCACGCGGCACGGGCGGCGGGGAGTGGTCCACGTACTGCTGCCGGGCCACGGGGGCGCCCACCCGCTTGGCGATCAGCCCCGTGACCTCGAGGATCCGCTCGCGTCCGTCCTGGCGCACCCGCACCCGGTTCCCGACGACGACGGGCGTCGCCGCCTTCACGGGCTCGCCGTCGATGCGCACGTGGCCCGCGCGCACGGCCGCCGTGGCCGCCGACCGGGTCTTGTACAGCCGCACGGCCCACAGCCACGCGTCGATGCGGACGCCGCTCACGCCCGCCCCCTCACGCGAAGCGGGCGCGGATCGCGGCGCCGTGCGCGGGCAGGCGCTCGTCCTCGGCCAGCACGCCGATCCCGTCCGCGACCTCCTCGAGCCCGGTCTCCGTGTAGCGGATGCGCTGCTGCAGGCGCAGGAACGTCACGGTGTTCAGACCGGAGGAGTGCCGGGCCGTCCCCGAGGTGGGGAGCACATGGTTGGACCCGGCCGAGTAGTCGCCCAGCGGCACGGGGGCGTACGGGCCCACGAACACGGCGCCAGCGTTGCGGATGCGCCCCACGAGGGCCTCGGGGTCGCGCGTCTGGATCTCGAGGTGTTCGGTGGCGTAGCGGTCGGAGACCTCCACGGCCTGGTCCATGTCCCGCACCAGCAGCACGCCGGACTGGGGGCCGGTGAGGGCCTCGCGGATCTGATCCTCGTGGAACGCCCCGGGCACCTGCGCCTCGATCGCCGCCTGCACGTCCCGGAGCAGGTCCTCGGAATCGGTGATGAGCACGGAGGCGGCCAGCGGGTCGTGCTCGGACTGGCTGATCAGGTCCGCGGCCACCCAGTCGGCGCGGGCGGTGCCGTCCGCGATCACGGCGATCTCGCTCGGCCCGGCCTCGGCGTCCACGCCGATCACGCCCTGCAGGGCGCGCTTCGCGGCGGCCACGTACACGTTGCCGGGCCCCGTCACCAGGTCGACGGGCGCGCAGAGCCACCCGCCGTCGTCGTCCTGGACGCCGTGCGCCAGCATGGCCACGGCCTGGGCGCCGCCGGCCGCGTAGACCTCGTCCACGCCGAGCAGCGCGCACGCGGCGAGCACGGTGGGGTGGGGCAGGCCGCCGTGGTCCCGCTGCGGGGGTGAGGTCACCGCGAGGCTCCCCACGCCGGCGGCCTGCGCGGGCACCACGTTCATCACCACCGAGGAGGGGTACACGGCGCGGCCGCCGGGCACGTACAGGCCCACGCGGCCCACGGGGATCCAGTGGTTCTCCACGACGGCGCCCTCGCCGAGCTCGACCGTGGAGTCCTGGGGGTGCTGGGCGGCGTGCACGAGCCGGGCCCGGCGGATCGACTCCTCCAGGGCGGCACGCACCCGCGGGTCGAGCCCGGCCAGGGCGGCCTCGAGCGCCTCCCCGGGCACGCGCAGGGCGGGCGGACGGACGCCGTCGAACCGCTCGGCCAGGTCCAGCAGGGTCTGCTCACCGCCGTGGCGGACCTGCTCGATGATCGGGGCGATCACCGGCACCACGGAGGACACGTCCACGTTCGCCCGCGGGATGATGCGGGACAGGTCCGCGGTGGCGGTGTCGAGCGGGCGCAGGTCGGTGACGGAGAGCACGGATTCCTCCAGAGGGGCGGTGGCGGGCCGGCGGGACGGGGCACGACGACGGCCGGGCCCGGACCGCGCGGACGGTCAGGCTCCATTGTGCTCTTCTCCGGGGTGCGTCCGGGGGCGGGTGTCAGACTGTCGTCATGGTCCTCCCCGTCCTGCCCGCCCTCGCGACCCCGCCCCTGCTGACCGCCCTGGACCGCCTCCTGGCGGGCGAGACCGTGCCGTCCGGGGTGGAGGGGGACATCCAGGACGGGGCGGCCGCCACCACCCGGGCCTTCGGCGTGGAATGGGGGACGCTGCTGACCGTGCTGATGGCGTTCGCGATCGGCGCGGCGGTCGTGTACCTGGCCCTGCAGGTGGCACGCGTCGTGCTCGTGCGCCGCCCCGCGTTCCAGCACGGCGCCGCACGGCTGAGCCTGCCGGCCGCCGTCGCCGCCGGCCTGCTGGCCTCCCGGATCTGGCTCGGGGTCATGGCCGAGGAGCAGGCCTGGTACCGGCCGGCGTCGTTCCTCTTGCTCATCGCCGTGGCCGCCGCGGGCGCGTGGGCCGCGTGGCGCCTGGTCGGCGTGATCGAGGCGGGGATCCTCGGCCGCTACCAGGAGACCGGCGTCGAGCACCGCCGCGAGCGACGCATCCGCACGCAGACCATCCTGATCCGGCGCATCCTCAACGCGGTGATCGTGGTGGTGGTCGTCGCCGTGGTCCTGCTGGGGGTGCCCGAGGTGCGCTCGCTCGGGGCCGGCCTGCTCGCCTCCGCCGGTGTGATCTCGGTGATCGCCGGCCTGGCCGTGCAGTCCACGCTGACCAACGTGTTCGCCGGCTTCCAGCTCGCCTTCACGGACGCGATCCGGGTGGGCGACGTGGTGGACATGGAGGGCGTGTTCGGCACCGTCGAGGAGATCACCCTGTCCAACGTGGTGGTCAAGCTCTGGGACGGGCGACGTGTGGTCTACCCGTCCTCGCACTTCACCACGCAGCCGTTCGAGAACTGGACGCGCGTGGGCACCGAGGTCTCCGGCGTCGTGGAGCTGGACGTGGACTGGCGGGTGCCGATGGACGCGCTGCGCGCACGGCTCGCGCAGCTGCTCGAGTCCACGGACCTGTGGGACGGGCGCGAGCACGCGCTGCAGGTGACCGACGCGACCGGCGGCGTCGTGCGCATCCGCGCCGTGGTCTCCGCCCGCAACTCCGGCGACCTCTGGGACCTGCGCTGCCTCGTGCGCGAGGACCTCGTGGCCTTCCTGCGCCACGAGCACCCCGAGGGCATCGTGGTGCAGCGCATGGTGGTCCGGCACCCCGCCCACGACGACGCGGCGCCCGCCTCCGAAGGCTCCGACGCGGGGGCCCGCGGTGGCGACCGGACGGGTGAGCCGGGCCCGGACGGCTCCGGGGTGGCGGCCCGCGAGCCGCGCCCGCGCACCGCGCCGCTGCCGCGCGTCGACGGCGCCGATCCGCGCCCGCACACCCTCACCACACCGCTGACCCGCGTGGGCGACCACTCCGGCCTGTACACCGGCTCGATGACGGCGGTGCAGCGCAACCGCGAACTCGCCGGCCCGGGCGAGGAGGCGTTCGCCGAGCGGCGCGCCCAGCAGGCCAAGCAGGCGGCGGAGGCCGCGGCGGCGGACGAGGCCGGGCGGCGCAGCGGCGCCGGCTCCCACGCGGACGGCCCCCTCGACGACGCCGTCACGCGCCGCCGTCAGGACGACGAGGACTGAGGCCCGGCGGGAGCGCTCAGCGCTCGAGCGTCGGGTCCCCGGAATCGACGGGCGTGAGCCGACGCCGCTCGGCCATCGGCTCGGACGCGGGCAGGCCGTGGGCGGCCGGGTCCGTCTCGGCGACGTGGCTCACGGCCTCGGGCGTGTGGTCCCCGTACTGCCGGTACTCCTTCACGCACAGCACCGGCTGATCGATCTCCTGCAGCAGCTCGTCCGAGACCGATCCCATGACGAACCGGCCGAAGCCGCCGCGGCGGCGCACGCCGATGACCACGATGGACGGGTCCAGCTCCGCGGCCACGTCCTTCATCTCCTCCACCGTGGACCGGCCGCGCGCGTACTGACGGAACTCGGCCGTCACGCCGGAGGCGTCCAACCGGGCCTGCACGCCGCGCTGCTGCTCCTCCGTGACGAGGGACTTGGTGCGGTGCTCGCCGCCGGGGCCCGCATTGACCACCACCACGTGCTCGCCGGTGGAGCGGGCGATGTCCAGGGCGGTGTCCAGAGCGGCGTCCGCGGCCTTCGAGGGGGCGTAGCCGACGAGGATGGTCATGGGGTGCCTCCGCGGGGTCGAGGGGACGGGTCTGAGGTCAGCGTAGTGCGGACCGGGCCCGCGGCGGAGGGGCTCAGTCCTCGCGCAGGTGGCGCAGGTGCGCGGCCACCGTCTGGACGGCCACGCGGGCCACGGTGCCGGTGAGGCCGGGGTAGATGCGCGGGGCCAGGTCCTCGGGTGTGATCGTCGCCGCCTCGGTCTCGGGCAGCGCGGCCAGGGCGGCGCGGATCTGCTCCAGGCGGCCCTCGCGGTGGTGCCGGTAGTCGCGGGCGACGACGTCGAGCGGCTCCGGCACGGGCCCGTGCGCGGGCAGCACCGTGAGCGGGCCCGCCGCCTCGAGGCGGCGCAGGCTGGCCAGGTAGTCGGTGAGGGTGCCGTCCGGGTGGTCGAGCATGGTGGTGCCCGAGCCGAGGATGGTGTCGCCCGTGATGACCGCGCCGTGCGCGCCCGCGTCCGGGACGGCGAACGAGTAGGAGTCCGAGGTGTGGCCCGGGGTGTGCCACGCCAGCATCGGGGTGCCGGCGGCGTCGATCCGTTCGTCCGGCGTCAGGACGGCGGCCCCGCCGCGGCACCAGTCCGGGTCCGCGGCGCGCACGGGGGCGCCCGTGGCCGCGTGGAAGGCGTCCACCCCGCCGGTGTGGTCGGCGTGCCGGTGCGTCACCAGGATGAGCGCGATCCGGCGCCCCTCGGCCGCCGCACGGACGCGCTCGAGGTGGGCGGCGACGTCGTCCTCCGGACCCGGGTCCACCACGACGGCCGCGTCCGAGTCCGGTGCGGCGACCACGTACGTGTTGGTGCCCGCGAGGGTCATCGGGGAGGGGTTCTGGGCGGTCACGCAGCGCACCAGCGGGGCGGGCGTGGGGCCGGGCGTGGCGGTGGTCGTCGTCATAGGCTCGAGTGTATGGAGAACCAGCAGACCGGCCAGGCCGCGGACCGCGGCACCATCGACACGCGCGAGGGGTTCACGGGCAACTACGTGCAGTCCGGGGCGGAGTTCACGCGGGACACGAACTACATCGCGGACCGGATCGTGGCGGACCCGGAGGCCGTGCGGGCCCTGCCCGTGGCCGAGCCGTCCACGGTCGGCCGCGTGGGCGGCGGGCTCACCGAGGGGGCCGAGGCGTGGCCCGTCGAGGAGGGCCGCTACCGGCTCGTGGCGGCGCGGGCGTGCCCGTGGGCGAACCGGACGATCATCGTGCGTCGCCTGCTCGGCCTGGAGGACGCGATCTCGCTGGGCACCCCGGGGCCGACCCACGACGAGCGCTCCTGGACCTTCGACCTCGACGAGGGCGGGAAGGACCCCGTGCTCGGCACCGAGCGGATCCAGGAGAACTACTTCACGCGGTTCCCCGACTACCCGCGGGGCATCACGGTGCCGGCGATCGTCGACGTGCCGACGGGCGGCGTCGTGACCAACGACTACCCGCAGATCACCCTCGACCTCTCGACGGAGTGGACCGCGTTCCACCGCGACGGCGCCCCGCAGCTGATCCCCGACGCCGGGCCGGAGCGGGACGAGATGTTCGAGGTGATCGAGCGCGTGTTCACCGAGGTGAACAACGGCGTGTACCGGTGCGGCTTCGCGGGCTCGCAGGAGGCGTACGACGCCGCGTACGAGCGGCTGTGGACCGCGATGGACTGGCTCGAGGAGCGCCTGACGACGCGCCGCTTCCTGATGGGGGAGCGGATCACCGAGGCCGACGTGCGGCTGTTCACCACGCTGGTGCGGTTCGACCCCGTGTACCACGGGCACTTCAAGTGCAACCGGAACAGGCTGACCGAGATGTCGGCGCTGTGGGGTTACGCGCGCGACCTGTTCCAGACCCCGGGCTTCGGCGACACGATCGACTTCGCGCAGATCAAGGAGCACTACTACGTGGTCCACGAGGACATCAACCCGACGGGCATCGTGCCCGCGGGCCCGGAGCTGGCGAGCTGGCTGAGCGAGCACGGGCGTGAGGCGTTCGGCGGGGACCCGTGGGGCGGCGGCACCGCACCCGGGCCCGTGCGCGAGGGCGAGCGCGTGGACCCGGAGCACACGCCGCTGCGGTGACGTCGCTCAGCCCGGCCCGCAACGCGGGTTGAGTTGTCGCGGGTTCTGGGCCGGGACACCCGTGAGAACTCAACCCGCGTTGCCGTGCGGACCGGGTGAGCGCCAGCAGGACGCGGCGAGGATTGTTGAACAATCCCCCCTCATGCCTCAAGATTGTGTGACCGGCACCTCAGCCGGGCCCGATCCGAGAGGACTGCACTGTGTCTCACGCGCCGCAGATCGACCTGAACTCCGACGTCGGCGAGTCCTTCGGCTCGTGGACGATGGGGGACGACGCCGCCATCATGCCCTCCGTCTCCTCCGCCAACGTCGCGTGCGGCTTCCACGCGGGCGATCCCTCGGGGATCGCCCAGACCTGCCGTGACGCGGTCGCCGCCGGCGTCACGATCGGCGCGCACGTGGGCTACCGCGACCTCGCCGGATTCGGCCGCCGCTTCCTGGACTGCACGCCCACCGAGCTGGCCGATGACGTCCTCTACCAGATCGGCGCCCTCGACGCGCTCGCCCGCGCGGCCGGCGGCCAGGTCCGCTACGTGAAGCCGCACGGCGCCCTCTACAACACGATCGTCCGTCACGAGGCGCACGCCCAGGCCGTCGTCGACGGCGTCAGGGCGTTCGGCTCCGACCTCCCGTTGCTGCTCCTGCCCGGCTCCGTCGCCCTGGACAAGGCGGCCGCCGCGGGGCTGCGCGGCGTCGCCGAGGCCTTCGCGGACCGCGGCTACAACCCGGACGGCACGCTCGTCTCCCGCCGCGAGCCCGGCGCGGTCCTCCACGACGAGGACGACGTCGCCGCCCGCATGGTGCGCCTGGCCACCGAGGGCGTCGTCGCGGCGGTGGACGGCACGGACGTGCGCGTCGACGCCGAGAGCATCTGCCTGCACGGCGACACGCCCGGCGCCGTGGCCATGGCCGCGGCCGTGCGCCGCGCGCTCGAGGGCGCGGGCGTGTCCATCAAGGCCTTCGCATGAGCGCCCCACATCACCCCGCCGCCGAGCCGCCGGCCCGCCCGATCCGCTGGGTCGGCACCCAGGGCTTCCTCGTCGAGTGCGCCTCGCTCGAGGACGTCATGGCCGTCCACGCCCACCTCACGGCCCACCCGGAGCGCGGCCAGCGCCAGGTCATGGCCGCCGCCGCGACCGTCCTGGTGACCTTCACCTCGCAGGCCGCCGCCGAGCACGCCGCACCGCGGGTCAGCACTCTCACCCCCGACGCCGGTGAGGTGACGGGGGGTCGGATCGTCGAGATCCCCGTGGTCTACGACGGCGAAGATCTCGCCGAGGTCGGCCGGCTCACCGGGCTCGGCGTCGACGGCGTCATCCGGGCCCACAGCGAGGCCGACTGGTTCGCCGCGTTCGGCGGCTTCGCGCCGGGGTTCATGTACTGCGCCTCCGAAGCGGCCCCGTTCGAGGCGCCCCGCCGCAGCTCGCCCCGCACGGCCGTCCCCGCGGGCGCCGTCGCCGTCGCCGGGGCCTTCTCCGCCGTCTACCCGCGCACCTCGCCCGGCGGCTGGCAGCTGCTCGGGCACACCACCGCGGCCCTGTGGGACCTCGGCCGCGAGCAGCCCGCCCTGCTGCAGCCCGGCGACCGTGTCCGCTACGTCCCCGTGCGCCCGACGGCGTCCGTCACCTCCGGCACGGACGCGGCGGTCGACGCCACCCCGCCCGCCGACGCCGCGGCCGGCCTCCCGTCCGTGGCCGGCCGCCGCGGCGTCACCGTCGTGGACCCGGGGCTCCTGACCCTGGTCCAGGACCTGGGCCGCCCGGGCCTGGGCGACCTCGGCGTCGTCGCGTCCGGCGCGGCCGACCGGGACGCGGCACGCCAGGCGAACCGGCTCGTGGGCAACCGCTCACGCGAGGCGGTGCTGGAGACCGTCCTGGGCGGCCTCACCCTCGCTGCGCACGGCCACCAGGTGATGGCCCTGGCCGGCGCCGAGGCCGGCGGGACGATCACCGCGGCCGACGGCGCCGCGCGACGGGTGCCCGCCCGCAGCCCGTTCGTCGTGCTGGACGGCCAGACGCTGACGGTGGACGAGCCGGTCGGCGGCCTGCGCGTGTACGTGGGCCTCCGGGGCGGGATCGACGTGCCGCCCGTGCTCGGCAGCCGCTCGACCGACACCCTGTCCGGGCTCGGCCCCGCCCCGCTGACGGCGGGGGACCGCCTCGCCCGCCGCGTCGGCCCGGATGCGAGGGGCGCCGCCGGCGCCTCCGCCGCGAGACCGACCGCCGCCGGCGCCCCCGCCTCGGAGGAGGCCGGCGTCGTGATGGTGGGGGACCCGGAGACCTCGCTGCGCCCCATGCCCGCGCCCGGCCAGGTGGCCGTGCTGCGCGTGGTCCCCGGCCCCCGCGACGACTGGTTCGGCGAGGCGGGCCTGGAGCGGCTGTTCACGCAGGACTGGGACGTGAGCCAGCAGACCGACCGGATCGGGGTGCGCCTCACGGCCCCCGACGACGGCGCACCGCTCGAGCGCGTGCGCGAAGGTGAGCTGAAGTCCGAGGGCGCCGTGCGCGGCGCGCTGCAGGTGCCGCCCTCGGGTGAGCCCGTCCTGTTCCTCTCCGACCATCCGGTCACCGGCGGCTACCCGGTGATCGGCGTCGTGGCCCGCGCGGACCTCAGCCTGGCGGCCCAGCTGCCGCCGGGCGCCCGCGTCCGCTTCGTCCCCCATCCCCGCCCCGGCGCCGAGACCGTCGTCGACTCCGCATCGCCCTCCGAGGAGACCCCCGCATGACCACCACCCCCGCCGCCCGCCCCGTCACGCGGGTGCTCATCGCCAACCGCGGCGAGATCGCCGTGCGCGTGGCCCGCGCCGCCCGCGACCACGGCATCGCCTCGATCGCCGTCTACTCGGATCCGGACGCCGACGCCCTGCACGTGGCCGTCGCGGACGAGGCCTTCCACCTGCCGGGCGCGTCCTCGGCGGACACCTACCTGAAGATCGACGCGGTCCTCGACGTCGCCCGCCGCGCCGGCGCCGACGCCGTGCACCCGGGCTACGGCTTCCTCTCCGAGAACGCCGACTTCGCGCAGGCCGTGATCGACGCCGGGATGACCTGGATCGGCCCGTCGCCGGACGCCATCCGCGCCCTCGGCGACAAGATCACCGCCCGCTCCCTCGCCCAGCAGGCGGGCGCCCCGCTCGTGCCGGGTTCGGACGGCCCCGTGCCGGACGCCGCCGCCGCGCGCGCGTTCGCCGAGGAGCACGGCCTGCCGATCGCCATCAAGGCGGCCTTCGGCGGCGGCGGCCGCGGCATCCGCGTGGTGCGTGAGCTCGGCGACGTCGAGGACGCGTTCGAGGCGACCGTCCGCGAGGCCGTGGCCGCGTTCGGGCGCGGCGAGTGCTTCGTGGAGCGCTTCCTGGACCGCCCCCGCCACGTGGAGGCCCAGGTCCTCGCCGACGAGCACGGCCACGTGGCCGTGCTCGGCACCCGCGACTGCTCCCTGCAGCGCCGCAACCAGAAGCTCGTGGAGGAGGCCCCGGCGCCGTTCCTCACGGACGAGCAGCGCGAGCGCATCCACACCTCCGCCCGCGAGATCTGCCGCGCCGCCGGGTACACCGGGGCCGGCACGGTCGAGTACCTCGTGGCCCCGGACGGCCTCATCAGCTTCCTGGAGGTCAACACCCGCCTGCAGGTGGAGCACCCCGTGACCGAGGAGGTCTTCGGCGTGGACCTGGTGCGCGAGCAGTTCCGCATCGCCGCCGGTGAGCTGCTGAGCATCCCCGAGGACCCGACCCCGCGCGGCCACGCCCTCGAGTTCCGCCTCAACGCCGAGGACCCGGCGTACGGCTTCCTGCCCGTGCCCGGCCCGATCGACGCGTTCGAGGCCCCCACCGGCCCCGGGGTCCGCATGGACTCGGGCGTCCGCACCGGCTCCGTGGTGCCGGGGGAGTACGACTCCCTGCTCGCCAAGCTCATCGTGTGGGGCGAGGACCGCGCCCAGGCCATCGCCCGCGCCCGCGACGCCCTGGCCGAGCTGCGCATCGACGGCGTGCCCACCGTGGTGCCGTTCCACCGCGCCGTGCTCGAGCAGGACGCCTTCACCTCGGGGGACCGCCTCGGCGTCTACACCACGTGGATCGAGTCCGAGTTCGCCGAGCCGCTGGCCGAGTCCCCCTACCTGGGCGCCGAGGTTCCCGCGGGCGGCCGCACCTCCGTCACCGTGGAGCTGGACGGCCGCGCCGTGCGCCTGGGCCTGCCCGCGGATCTCTACGCGGCCCTCCTCGGCGGCGGCGGTGCGGGTGCCGCGGCCCCGGCTGACGCCGCGGGCGCCGGGAAGCCCGACGACGACGGCGCCGTGGCCTCGCCGGTCACCGGCACCCTGGCCTCGTGGAAGGTCGAGGACGGCGCCGAGGTGGCCGAGGGTGACACGGTCGCGATCGTGGAGGCGATGAAGATGGAGACGCCGATCCGTGCCCCGCGTGCGGGCCGGATCCAGCTCCTCGTGGCCGAGACCCCGGCCTCGGTGACGCGCGGCCAGGCGATCTCCCGGCTGGGGGCGTGAGGGTGCCGACGCGCGACGGTGTCACCGGGGACGACCTCGCGCCCGGCGCCGGTGACGGGGAGTCCGCCCCGGCTCCGGCCCCCGTGGCCGCGGCCGCACAGCTGCGGCAGCGGATCGCGGCGGCCGGGCTCGTGCCGGGGGAGCGGCTGGGAGAGGTGGCGCTGGCCGCCGAGCTCCAGGTCAGCCGCAACAGCCTGCGCGAGGCGTTCACCATGCTGGCCTCGGAGGGCCTCGTGGAGCGCCGGCCGCACCGCGGGGTGTTCGTGGCGGCGCCCGGTCCGGAGGACGTGCGCGGGCTGTACCGCACGCGTCGGGTGATCCAGCTCGGCGCCCTCGAACACGGCGAGCTCACCCCCGGCGCGGCCCGCCAGCTGCGCTGTGCCCAGGACCTGCTCTCGGGCGGCCCGGACACCCCCGCGCGGGTCCTGGGCGACGCCAACCATCGCGTCCACGTCGGCATCGTGGACCTGGCCGGCGCTCCCGAGCTCACGCGGCTCATGGCGTCGGTGCAGGCCCGCGTGCGCCTGGCGTTCCATCCCATGGACGAGCAGACGCGCCTGCACGTGCAGTTCGCGGACCGCAACCGGTGGATCGTGGAGCGGCTGCTGGCCGGCGACCTCCCCGCGGTGCACGCCGTGTTCGGCGACTACCTGGACGAGGCGGAGCAGTTCGTCCTGGCGCACCTCGCCGCCGTGGGGGACTGACCGCCTCCCCGGGCCCGGACGGTCACGGGACCTGGAACATCCGGTCCGGCAGGTCCGTGATGAGCATGTGCCCGGGCGCGTGCGTGATGGCCAGCGGCGGGCGGGACTCCATGATCGCCGCCTGCGGCGTCACCCCGCACGCCCAGAACACGGGCAGGTGGCCCTGCGGGACCTCGACGGCGTCGCCGAAGTCCGGTGCCGACAGGTCCGTGATCCCGAGGCCGGCCGGGTCGCCCACGTGCACGGGCGCGCCGTGCACCGCGGGGTAGCGGGAGGTGATGCGCACGGCGTCGGCCACGCGGTCGGCGGGGAGGGGGCGCATCGAGACCACGAGCGGGCCCGAGAGGCGGCCCGCCGAGGCGCAGCGCCGCGTGGTGCGGTACATCGGCACGTTCACGCCGGCGTCCTGGTGGGCCATCCGGATGCCCTCGGCCACCAGGGCGGACTCGAAGGTGAACGAGCAGCCGATCACGAACGTCACGAGGTCGTCCCGCCACACGTCGAGCAGATCCGTGGGGCGGTCCGTCTCGACGCCGTCGCGGTACACCACGTACTGCGGCACGTCCGTGCGGACGTCGCCGTCCAGTGCGGGGCCGTTGACCTCGCCGGCCTCGAACACGCCGAGCAGCGGCAGGGCCTGGGGGTTGCGCTGGGCGAAGAGCAGGACGTCGTAGGCGTGGTCCTGCGGGATCGAGACGAGGTTCGCCTGGGCGTAGCCGTCGGCGATCCCCGAGGTCGGCCGCACGAGCCCCGCGCGGAAGCGCTCGCGGGCCTGCGCGGGGGTCGTGGCGCCGTCCAGCGGCGGCAGCGGCGTCGTCGTGGTCATCTCAGGCACCGGTGATCATCGTGACCATGGGGACGAACCCGCGCACCGCGATGAACACGGACACGAGCCACGCGAGCGCGCCCATCACGAGCAGCCACGCCGGGTAGCGGTAGCCGTGCAGCAGGTCGCGGCGGCGCCAGGCCACGTAGAGGAGGGCCGCGAAGCCGACCGGCAGGATCATGCCGTTGAACGCGCCGGCGAACACGAGCAGCGTCTGCGGGGCCTGGCGCAGGGCCAGGTAGAGGGCGGTGCAGACCACGATGAACGCGACGGTCAGCAGGTTGCGGGTGCGGACGCTCGTGGTGGAGCGGGTGACGAAGCTGATCGAGGTGTACGACGCGCCGATCACGGAGGTCACGGCGGCGGCCCACAGGACGATGCCGAACATGCGCAGCCCTATGTCGCCGGCGGCGGCCTGGAAGGCGGAGGCGGCCAGGCTGTCCTTGGACAGGACCGCGCCCGAGGCGACGACGCCGAGGATCGCCAGGAACAGGAGGGCACGCATCAGGCCGGTCACGAGGATCGAGGCCACGGAGCTGCGGGTGATGTCCTGGACGTCGTCCACGCCCTTCACTCCGGAGTCGATCATGCGGTGGGCGCCCGCGTAGGTGATGTAGCCGCCGATGGTGCCGCCCACGAGGGTGACGATCACGAAGAAGTCGACCTTCTCCGGCATCACGGACTGGCGCAGGGCCTCACCCACGGGCGGGGCGGAGGTGATGGCCACGTACAGCATCAGCAGGATCATGACGGCGCCGAGCGCCACCACGATCCGGTCCAGGGCCACGCCGGCGCGCTTGGAGAGGAAGATCAACAGCGCGATGAGCGCGGAGACGCCGCCACCGATCAGGGGGTCGACGCCGAGCATGGCGTTCGCGCCGAGGCCGGTGCCGGCGATGTTGCCGATGTTGAAGACCATGCCGCCGAGGAACACGAGCGCGGCGAGGACCCAGCCGAGGCCGGGCAGGACGCGGTTCGCCAGCTCCTGGGCGCGCATGCCGGAGACGCCGATGACGCGCCACACGTTCATCTGGACGGCGACGTCGATGAGGATCGAGACCAGGATGGCGAACGCGAACGCGGCGCCCATCTGGACGGTGAACGTGGCGGTCTGCGTGATGAAGCCGGGGCCGATGGCCGAGGTGGCCATGAGGAACATGGCGCCGAGCAGTGCGGTGCGCCGGGTGGCGCTCGCGGCGCGGGAGTCGGTCTTCGGCGCGGTGCCCGAGGGGGTCGAGCCGTCCGGTCCGGCGTGGGGGATGTCTGCGTGGGACACGGTGGTCACCTTCGTCGAGGGCGCCAGGCGAGGTGACGGGCGTCACGAGGCGCTGGGGAGACGGTAGCTGTTGTTGAACAATCCTGGCAACAGCACCAGCGAGTCTCGTGGCATCCCCGTCCGAAGGAACGCCTCACCTGCCTGGCGCACCCCGCCCCGCGCCGCGACCATGGAGACATGTCGCACACGTCTGAACAGTCCTCGCCCCTCGCCGATCAGGTCCCGCCGGGCGGTCCCGACGAACCGCACGCCGCCGAAGGCGTGCATGCCCGCCTCAACTGGCTCCGCGCGGGCGTGCTCGGCGCCAACGACGGCATCGTGTCCGTCGCCGCCACCGTCGTCGGAGTCGCCGGTGCGACGACGGCGCTCACCCCGGTCCTGCTGGCCGGTGCCGCCGCCGTGGTCGGCGGCGCCTTCTCCATGGCGCTGGGCGAGTACGTGTCCGTCTCCTCGTCCTCCGACTCGCAGAAGTCGCTGATCGCCAAGGAGCGCCGCGAGCTCGAGGAGGATCCCGAGGGCGAGCTGGAGGAGCTCGTGCAGCTCTACGAGGCGGACGGCCTGAGCCGGGCCACGGCCGAGGCCGCTGCGCGGGAGCTCACCGAGAAGGACGCGCTCGCCGCGCATCTGCGCATGGAGCTGGGCATGGCGGAGGAGGACGTCGTCAGCCCCTGGGCTGCCGCCGGGGCCTCCTTCCTCTCGTTCCTCGTGGGCGCGCTGCTGCCCTTCCTGACGGTCGTCCTGGCGCCGGTGGACTTCCGTATCCCGCTCACGTTCGGGGTCACCCTCGTGGCCCTCGCTGTGACCGGCTGGGTCGGGGCCCGGCTCGGCGACGCGCCCGCGCTGCGGGCGGCCGTGCGCGTCGTCCTCGGCGGTGCCCTGGCGCTCGGCCTGACCTTGGCGGTGGGCTCGCTGCTGGGGGCGTCGGTCGCCTGATCCGCGCCGCAGGGGTGGGCCGGCCCAGCGCCCGTGGCCGCGCCGAGCCGTGGCGAGCGGAGCGGCCCTGGGGGCCGAGGACCGTGCGCATACCACAGGCGCCCCCCGTCGAGTTGAAGCGACGCCCACGGTTCGCGTAAGGTGGGACGGCGCACGCCGCGTTGTTCTCGTCGTTCCATCGGTCAGGTGACCGGGGGGCGGCGGGTCGGAAAAGCAACGCGCTCCCGCAGACCGGATCCCGGGACGTCCTCAGGACGGACCGGGGCTCACCGTCCACACCAGCGATCCCATAAGGAACTTCGGTTGGCTCTCACCCAGCCTGGTCCCCCTTTTCGAGAAGTCGCAGTAAGAGTGCGGTGTCCACACCCGGGGCGGGGCTCACAACAGGTGTCCGCGGACAGGTCCGCGGCTCGCCGCCATGCGGGTTCCGCCCGTCCTTTTACTACTACTTGCCACGAGGAGTGATCATGGCAGCTCACTGCCAGGTAACCGGGGCTGGGCCGGGATTCGGCCACAGCATCTCCCACTCGCACCGTCGCACCAAGCGCCGGTTCGACCCCAACATCCAGAAGAAGACCTACTGGGTCCCCTCCCTGCGCCGCAACGTCACCCTGACGCTGTCCGCCAAGGGCATCAAGACCATCGACGTGCGCGGTATCGACGCCGTCGTGGCGGACCTGATCGCGAAGGGAGTGAAGCTCTGACATGGCCAAGGACAAGGACGTTCGTCCGATCATCAAGCTGAAGTCCACCGCCGGCACCGGGTTCACCTACGTGACCCGCAAGAACCGCCGGAACAACCCGGACCGCATCACCCTGAAGAAGTACGACCCGGTGGTCCGCAAGCACGTCGACTTCCGAGAGGAGCGCTGAGATGGCCAAGAAGTCCAAGATCGCCAAGAACGAGCAGCGCAAGGCCATCGTGGCCCGTTACGCCGAGAAGCGTCTCGAGCTGCGCAAGACCCTCGTGGACCCGAACGCGTCGGACGAGGCCCGCGAGGCCGCCCGCCTGGGCCTGCAGAAGCTGCCCCGCGACGCCTCCCCGGTCCGCGTGCGCAACCGCGACGCCATCGACGGTCGCCCCCGCGGCACCTTCCAGCGCTTCGGCATCTCCCGCGTGCGCTTCCGCGACATGGCGCACCGTGGCGAGCTGCCCGGCGTGACCAAGTCCTCCTGGTGACCTGAGGCCCGGTCTCCGGGCGCTCGGCACCACCGCGACGGCGGCGTCCCTCCTCAGGAGGGGCGCCGCCGTCGTCGTGCCTCGGGGATCAGGGCCGCCCGGGTCACGGGAAATCGCGGATTCTCGCGGTTCAGGGGGCGATTCGCCCGCGGAGAGGTGGTACGTTCACAACTGGCAGCCCGGTCCGAACGGCCCGGGAACCGTAACCGACGTCCCATAGGGAGGACCCATGGCCATGAACCGCAAGGAACTCGTCGCCGCCGTCGCCGAGCGCTCCGGCAACACCCAGGCCGCCGTCAGCGATGTGCTGGACGCCCTCTTCGAGGTGTTCACCGCCCAGGTCAAGAAGGGCGAGAAGGTCTCGATCCCGGGCTGGCTGGCCGTGGAGCGCACCGAGCGCAAGGAGCGCACCGGCCGCAACCCGCGCACCGGCGAGGAGATCACCATCCCGGCCGGCCACTCCGTGAAGGTGACCGCCGGCTCCAAGCTCAAGGCCGCCGCCTCCGAGTGATCCCGGCCGCGGCGCGCGTCTCCGGACCCACGCCGCAGGACGGGCGTCCCACCCTCGGGTGGGGCGCCCGTCGTCGTCTCCGGCCGCGTAGGATGGGCGGACGATCGTCCGGCCGACGTGGACCGGGGCCGTGAGGAGAGGAGTCGTGGCATGCGCAGCGCCGTCGCCGCCGCTCCGTGGGCCCCGTCCGGCCTCGAGGACCCCCGTCCGCGCGTCGTGCGTGGACCGGCCCGTCTGGCCCGGGGCTGGGCCGGGGCCCTGGCGATGACCGCCCTGGCCGCGCTGTTCCACACCGCTGCCGAGCCCGGTCACGGGTTCCCCGAGGTCGGCGTGGTCGCCTTCGCGGCCGTCCTCGCCGCCCCGCTCTGCACCGCCCTGGCGGGCCGCGCCCTCTCGCTGTGGCGCACCGCCGCGGCCGTCGCGATCGCCCAGGGGCTGTTCCACGTGCTCTACGGGCTCGCCGCCGGCGGGCCCGCCGTGGCGCCTGCCGCCGGCGTCGACCCGGCCCACCTCGGCCACGCCCGTCCCGGCACCGGGGCCCTCCTGGCACCGGGGGAGGCCCTGTCCAGCGCCCCCACCGGCCACCTGACCGACCTGCGCATGCTCGCGGCCCATGTGATCGCCGCGGTCCTCACCGTGCTGGTGCTGCGGCGCGGCGAGGCCCTCGTGCTCACCATCGCCGAACGCGTGGTGGCCGCCGTCTGCCCGCCGCCGGCCGCGCACGGCCCCCTGCCGACGCCGGCCCGCGTCCGGGTCCCCGTCCCGCCGGCGCTCCGTCCGGCGACGTCCCTCGCCCTCCTCAGCTCTCCGGGGCGGCGCGGCCCGCCGTTCGCCCTCGCGGCCTGAGGACGCCGGCTCCGTCCGCGTCTCGAGGCCCGACCGCGCCCGACGACCCTTCGGAACGGTCCGCCCGCGACTCCCGTCCGGGACCGCGGCAGACCCGTGAGGACACCACCATGCATCACCAGACCACCCCTGTCCGCCGCGCCGCTCGCGCCGCCACCGGACTCACCCTGCTGCCCGCCCTCGTCGTCGCCGGGGCCGCCCCCGCGGCCGCGCACGACGAGCTCATCCGGACCGCCCCCGCAGTCGGCGAGACGGCCACGACGGCGCCGTCGGAGGTCTCCCTGACCTTCAGTGGCGAGCTGATCGACGGCGAGGGCATCCAGAACCTCCTGCAGGTCCGCGACGCCGACGGCAATCAGTGGCAGTCCGCTGCCGGCACCGTGGACGGCTCCACCTTCTCCGCGCCGCTGTGCGAGGGGCTGCCCAACGGCGACTACGAGGTCGCCTACCGCGTCGTCTACTCGGACGGGCACTCCGAGGAGCGCTCGTTCGACTTCGCGGTGGACGACCCGGCCGCACCGGCCGCCGGCACCGCGCCCCAGGGCTGCGGCACCGCCGTCGCCGGGGCCTCGACCGCCGCCTCCCCGGAGGCCGCGGCAGGTCAGGGCGACGCCGCCTCGGCCGAGGCGACCGCGCAGGCGGACGCCTCCGACGCCGCGCAGCCCGCGGACACCGACGCGCTGCCCGCCTGGGTGTGGGTCGCCGGCATCGCCGGCCTGGCCGTGCTCGTCGTGGCCTTCCTCCTGATGGGCCGCCGCGCCCGCGCGCTCGGCCACCTCGACGACGGCCGCTGACCTCCGATCCCCGGTCGGCCCCCTGAGGGGGCCGGCCCCGCCCTCGCGCGCCCGAACGCCCCGCGCGTCGTCGCGCGCCCGCCTGACAAGGAACCCCACAGACGTGACCACCACCTCTCCCCGCGCCCCTCGCCGCCTCGGCGCCGCCGCCGTGCTCGCCGTCGCCGCCCTCGGCCTGACGGCCTGCGCCGGAGACGACGCCGGCTCCGCCCCGAGCGCGTCGGACGCCTCGAGCGTCGCGCCGGCCACGGACGCCGCCCCGGCCTCGGATGCCTCGCCGGCCGCGTCCACCGCGGACGGCCAGGCCGCCGGCCTCACGATCACCGACCCCTGGACGAAGGCCACCGAGGAGGGCATGACCGGCTCCTTCGGCATGCTCGAGAACTCCTCGGACCAGGACCTGCACATCGTCGGCGTCCGCTCGGAGCTGGGCGAGACGGTCGAGCTCCACGAGATGGTCTCCGGCGAGGACGGCCAGATGGTGATGCAGGAGAGCCCCGACGGCTTCACCGTGCCCGCGGGCGGGAGCCTCGAGCTCGCCCCGGGCGGCAACCACGTGATGTTCATGGGCCTGACCGACCCGATCGAGCCGGGTGAGGACGTGACCTACGACCTCGAGCTGGAGGACGGCTCCACCCTCGAGGTCACCTCCGTGGTCCGGCCCTTCACCGGCGCCAACGAGTCGTACCACGGCGGCCAGTCCCACGAATCGGAGGACCATGCCGACCACTGACCCCGCCGTCCGGCCGGACGACCACCACGGGTCGGGCGGGCGCGAGGGCGCCCGCCCGGCCCCGGGGGGCCCCTCCCGCCGCGGCCTGCTCCTCGGGGCGGGCGCGGTGGGCGGCGGCCTGCTGGGCACGGCACTCGGCTACGGCGCCGGCCACGCGTCGGCCTCGACCGCCCCGGGCGCGTCCGCCGCGCCCGGGGCGGGGGCCTCGCCCTCCGAGGTCATGGGCGACACCGGCATCGAGGGCGACGTCGGCCGGGCCGGCTGGGCCGAGCCCGGCGGCCAGGCCGCCCGGGTGGCCGTCAGCTCGCCCGTGGGCACGGACACCGTGCCGTTCCACGGGCCGCGCCAGGCCGGCGTCGACACCCCCGCCCAGGCCCACGCCGTCTTCCTCGCCCTCGACCTGCGCGAGGACGCGGACCGGGTGCGCATCGAGCGGATGCTGCGCCTGCTCACCGACGACGCGGCGCGTCTGACCCAGGGCCGCGCCACGATCGCCGACACCGAGCCGGAGCTCGCCGCCGCCCCCGCGCGGCTCACCGTGACGTTCGGCTTCGGCCCGGAGCTCGTCCGCCGCGTGGCCCCGGACCGGGCCCCGGCCTGGCTGCGCCCGCTGCCGGCGTTCGAGCAGATCGACCGCCTGGACCCCGCGTTCAGCGACGGCGACCTGCTGCTGCAGATCTGCGGCGACGACCGGATGTCCGTGGCCCACACCCGGCGCATGCTCCTCAAGGCGGCCCGGCCGTTCGCCACCGAGCGCTGGGTGCAGGAGGGCTTCCGCTCCGCCCGCGGCGCCCACCCCACCGGCACCACGATGCGCAACCTCTTCGGGCAGGTGGACGGCACCGGCAACCCGGCGGCGGACACCCCGCACCTCGACCGCGTGGTGTGGGGCGTGGGCGCCGAGCAGGTGGGTGTCACCCCGTGGATCCCGGACGGCACGTCCGTGGTGATCCGGCGCATCGAGATGCTCATGGACACGTGGGACGAGCTCGACCGCCCGGCCAAGGAGAAGGTCATCGGCCGTCGCCTCGGCACCGGCGCCCCCCTCACGGGGGAGCAGGAGCACGACGAGCCGGACTTCGACGCCGTCGGCCCCACGGGCTTCCCGGTCATCTCGGACATCGCGCACCTGCGGCGGGCCCGCGGGGAGGAGCCCGAGTACGGGATGCTGCGTCGCGGCTACAACTACGACGACCCGCGCGGGGCGCTGGAGGCGGGCTCCGGCCTGATCTTCGCCGCCTACCAGGCGGACGTGGACCGACAGTTCGTCCCCGTCCAGGCCCGGCTCGCGGAGTCGGACCACCTGAACCTGTGGACCGTGCCCGTCGGCTCGGCGGTCTTCGCGATCCCGCCCGGCTGCGCCGAGGGCGGGTTCGTGGGCGACGCCCTGTTCGCCTGACCCAGGGGCCCGACGACGGCGGGGCCGCTCCCGTCGTCGCCGGGCGTCCGCATGCTTTGAGAGGATGGACCCCATGTCCGCCGCCACCGCCCCCGCCCGGGGCAGCCATCCCGCCGAGAACGACGACGCCGCCCGCCCCGGTCCGTCGGGGCCGGTCGGAGTGCCCCGGTGGATCTGGGTGCTCGTGGCCGCCGCGGGAGCGGCCGGCCTCGCCGCCGCCGGCTGGCTGACCGGCGTCACCGCCGCGCGCCAGCTCTCCGACCCGGGGTGGATCACCCGCTGGGGCGTGCCCGTGGGGGAGCTCGTCTCCAACGTGGCGATGTCCCTGACCATCGCCGCGCTGATCTTCGCGGCCGGGGTCCTGCCGCCCCACGCGGCGGGCACGGAACGGTGGCACCGCTCCGCCCGGCAGCGGCGCGAGGACGCGGACGCCGCACCGCTGCCCGAGCACCCCGCGTTCACCCGCGTGATGCGGATCGCCGCCGTCAGCGCCGGCGTGTGGACAGTGGCCGCGCTGGCCGTCGGCGTGCTGTCCTACTCGGATCTCGCCGGCATCCCCGTCACGGCGGGGCAGGGCTTCACGGACGGCCTGGCGGCCTACGTGGTCGGCATCTCGGTGGGCCAGGCGTGGTTCTGGGTCACCGTGATCGCCGCCGTCGTGACCACGTTGGCGATCGCCGTCCGCTCCCACAACGGCCTGTTCTGGACCGGCATCCTGGCGATGCTCGCCCTCGTGCCCCTGGCCCTGATCGGGCACGCGGCGGGCGGTGACGACCACACCGGCGCCGTGAACTCGATCGGCCTGCACCTGCTCGGCGTCGTCGTGTGGGTGGGCGGACTGCTCGTGCTCGTCGCGATCTCGGACACCCTCGTGGGGCCCAACGGGGCGCAGGGGCGGGGCCGCAGCCTGCGCCGGCAGGGCCCGGCGCCCCTGCTGCACACGGTCCTGACCCGCTACTCCGTGCTCGCCGGGCTGGGCCTGGTCACGGTGGCGCTGTCCGGCGTGGTCAACGCGTCGATCCGCATGGACGATCCGGCCCAGCTGCTGAGCCCCTACGGCATCCTCGTGTCGGCCAAGTTCCTGGCGGCCCTGGGCCTCGGCCTGATCGGCCTGCTGCACCGCCGGTGGGTGATCCCCCGCCTCGACGCCGGCCCGGACCGTCCCAGCCCCGCCCCCGCGCGTCGCCTGCTGTGGCAGCTCATCGCCGTGGAGGCCGTGATCATGGGCGCCGTCATGGGCGTCTCCTCCGTGCTCTCCCGGACGGCCCCGCCCGTGCCGGAGGAGCTCGCGCCGGACGCCTCCCCGGCCCGCATCCTCACCGGCTACGAGCTGCCGCCGGCCCTCGAGGGCGCCCGGTGGATCACGATGTGGCGGTTCGACTGGCTGTGGGTCGCGATCATCGCGTTCCTGACCCTCTGGTACCTGCGCTCCGTGTGGCAGCTGCGCCGCCGCGGCGACCGCTGGCCCGTGCTGCGCACCGTCGCGTGGCTCGCGGGCCTGGCCGTGCTGCTGTGGGCGACCTCCGGGTCCCCGGCCGTGTACGGCCGCGTCCTGTTCAGCGCGCACATGGTGGGCCACATGACGCTGACGATGCTCAGTCCCGTCTTCCTCGTCCTGGGCGCACCCATCACCCTGGCGCTGCGGGCCCTGCCGTCCCGCACGGATGGGACGCGCGGCCCCCGCGAGTGGATCCTGTGGATCGTGCACTCCCCGTGGGGGCGGTTCATCACGAACCCGATCGTGGCGGGGGTCAACTTCGCCGGCTCGATCCTGGTGTTCTACTACACGGACTTCTTCCGGTTCTCGCTGGAGACCCACGTGGGCCACGAGTTCATGAACGTCCACTTCCTGCTGACCGGGTTCCTGTTCGCCCTGGTCATGATCGGCTCGGATCCGCTGCCGCGCCGGCCCCCGTACGCCCTGCGGCTCGTGCTCCTGATGGCCACGATGGTCTTCCACGCCTTCATCGGCGTCGCCATGACCACCTCCACCGGTCTGCTGCAGGCGTCCTGGTTCGGCAACATGGGCCGCGACTGGGGCCCCACCGCCCTCGAGGATCAGCGCATCGGCGGCGCGGTGATGTGGGGCATCGGCGAGTTCCCCACCGTGATGATGGCGGTGATGGTGGCCGTGCTCTGGTATCGCAGCGACCGCAAGAACGCGGTCCGGCTGGACCGGCAGGCCGACCGCGACGGCGACGCGGAGCTGCGCCGCTGGAACGAGATGTATGCCCGCATGCACGGCACCCCGGCCACCGACGCCCCGAGCGGCGCCGAGCCCGCGGCCCGTGACTCCTCCACCGGCCCCGAGGAGGCCCGTGATGTCCGCTGACCGTGTCCGTCCCCTCCGCCGCCCGGCCGCGCCCCGGCGTGGTCGGCTGCGCCTCGTGGCCGCCGTCGCCGCCGGCCTGCTGGCCCTGACGGGCTGCGGGGCCGGGGACAACGATCCGGCCGCCGCGTCCGTGCCCGCGGACGGGGTCCACGACGACGCCGGCACCGCGGTGCACACGGAGTCGGCGGCCCCGGAGGGGCTCGGCCTGGGCGACCGTCAGGACGAGCGCATGGCGGAGGCCGCGGCCGAGCGTGCGGCCACGTTCGGCTTCGTCCGGCAGCGGGCCGCCACGGCGGAGGAGATCGACGCGGCCCGCGAGGACTCCCGGGACCGGCGTGCGGACGCGGACCGGACCACCGTGCAGCCGGCGCAGTGCAAGGCGCCGCTGACCGCCCTGGACTTCTCTCCGATCGCCCTCGACGGGGCCGAGGCCACGCGCGTGGACGTCGGCGCCGACACCTTCACGGGCACGGGCACCGTGGAGGTCGCCCGGCTCACGGGCCAGGGCCGCCAGGACGTCGAGCGGCACATCCAGACCGTCAACGCCCTGCGCGCCGACTGCCGCGAGATGACCATGACCGTGCAGGAGGGGGACGCGACCGTCGACTACCGCCTCGAGGTCTCCGACGCGCCGCTGTCCGACGGCACGCCGGCGCAGTCCGCCCTCGTGTGGGAGCGGACCGTGGCCTCGGAGTCCGAGCCCCAGCTCACGGCCCAGGTGCTCACCGCCGTCACCTCCGACGCCGTGGTGATGGTCTCCTTCGTGGGCCGGCCCGAGGCCGGGCGCAAGGAGTTCACCCTCATCGCGGAGGAGATGCTGGCCGCCGCCCTGGCCGCCGACTGAGCCGGACCCGCCCGGCGGCGTCGTCTTTCCCCCTGTGACGCCGCGGCGTCCGCTCACGGCTGACGCGTCCGGGACGTGCGCCATGATGGTGGGCATGACCGCACCGCAGACCCCGAACCCCGTCCCGTCCGCTGACGCCCCCGCCGCCGTGCCGCGCGCGGCCACCCGGGTGCGCGCGTCCGAGCTGGTGGGCCGCGGCTGGCTGAACACCGGCGGTGAGCAGGTGACCCTCGAGGACCTGCGCGGCAAGGTCGTCCTCCTCGACTTCTGGACGTTCTGCTGCATCAACTGCCTGCACGTCCTGGACGAGCTGCGCCCGCTCGAGGAGGAGTTCGCGGATGTGCTCGTCACGGTGGGCGTGCACTCGCCCAAGTTCGAGCACGAGGCGGACCCGGACGCGCTCGCGGCCGCCGTCGAGCGCTACGCCATCGAGCACCCCGTGCTGGACGACCCCGAGCTGACCACGTGGCAGGCGTACTCGGCGCGCGCCTGGCCCACCCTCGTGGTGGTGGACCCGGAGGGCTACATCGCCGCGCACCTGTCCGGCGAGGGGCACGTGGCCGGGCTCTACGGGCTCGTGCGCGAGCTCGTGGCCGAGCACGAGGCCAAGGGCACGCTGCACCGCGGCTCCGGCCCCTACGTCCCGCCCGCGCCCGTGGCCCGGGACCTGTCGTTCCCCGGCAAGGCCGTGTCCCTCGGCGGCCGCGGCTCCCGCCCGGGCTCGTTCCTCGTCTCGGACACCGGCCACCACCGCCTCCTGGAGGTCGCCGAGGACCTGACCACGGTGCTCCGCGCGTTCGGCGGCGGGGACCCCGCCACGGCGGACGCGGGCCAGGCCGAGCTCGCATTCCCCACGCCCGGGGAGAAGGGCCACGCGGACGGCGGGCCGGACGAGGCGCTGTTCAACGAGCCCCAGGGCCTGGCGCTGCTGCCCGAGGACGTCGCGGAGCGCGTCGGCTACGACGTGGTCGTGGCGGACTCCGTCAACCACCGGCTGCGGGGCCTGCGCCTGTCGGACGGGCACGTCAGCACCCTCGCCGGCAACGGCGTGCAGAAGCTCATCGACTCCGAGCGCGCCAAGGAGGCCGCCGCCGTCGACGACGAGGGGGACATCGCCGTCGACCTCGCGGACCTGCCCGGGGAGCCGACCGCGATCTCGCTGTCCTCCCCGTGGGACGTCGTGTGGCACCCCGCCCTGGGGCGTGTGGTGATCGCGATGGCCGGCACGCACCAGCTCTTCGACTTCGACCCCGTCACGGGCGCGCTCGCGGTGCACGCGGGCACGGCGCTCGAGGGCCTGCTGGACGGCGACGCCGGACGGGCCTGGTTCGCGCAGCCCTCGGGGCTGTCCGTGGGCGCGGACGGCGCGCTGTGGGTCGCGGACTCGGAGACCTCCGCGGTGCGCTGGGTGCGGACCGGGGAGGACGGGCGCCGCGAGGTCGGGACCGCCGTCGGGGCGGGCCTGTTCGACTTCGGCCACGTGGACGGGGAGGCGGACCGCGCGCGCCTGCAGCACCCGCTGGGCGTCACGGCCCTGCCGGACGGCTCCGTGCTGATCGCGGACACGTACAACGGCGCGATCCGCCGGTACGCCCCGGCCGGCGAGGACGCTGCGGGCCGGGCGGTCCCGGCCACGGTGACCACGGTGGCGCGGGGGCTGCTCGAGCCCTCGGACGTGCTCGTGGAGCACGACGCGGACGGGAACGACACCGCGATCGTGGTGGTCGAGTCCAACGCCCACCGGCTCACGCGGCTGGCGGTGCCGGAGGAGTTCCTCACCGTGGACGAGGGCGCGCGGCAGACGCAGCGTCCCCGCACCCCGGTGGTGGCCGGCGACCTGGACCTGACGATCGGCTTCGCCGCGCCCACGGGGCAGAAGCTGGACGACCGCTGGGGCGACCCCACGCAGCTGAAGATCTCCTCCTCCCCGGAGGAGCTGCTGCTCGAGGGCGCGGGCACGTCCACGGGGCTGCACCGGACGCTGCGGCTGAACCCCGAGGTCGAGGAGGGCGTCCTGCACATCACCGCCCGGGCCGCCGCATGCGACGGGGAGAAGGGGCAGCCGATCCCCGACCACGCCGCCTGCCACCTGTACCAGCAGGACTGGGGCATCCCGGTCACGGTGCACACCCCGGACCGGGCCCCGGAGGGCGCCGAGACCCGCCTGGACCTGGACCTGCGCGGGATACACTGAGCGCGTCGTCCGCCCCCGACCCCGAAGGCTGCGCCCCACCATGACCACGCTCATCGTCACCTCGTCCGCCCACGGATCCACGCGAGAGATCGCCGAGCGTGTCGCGGAGGTGCTGCGCACGTCGCAGGCCGTCCCGACCGTGGTGGAGGACGTCGAGGGCGCCGCCGCCTGGCTGGCCACGGCGGACGCGGTGATCGTCGCGGCTCCGGTCTACACGGGCTCGTTCGCCGCCGACGCCCGGGCGTTCCTTGACACCCGTCGGGCCGAGTTGACGGACCTGCCGCTCGTGATCCTGGCCTCGGGCGGCGCGCCCGAGCTGGCCCGGCCGGTGCGGGAGAAGCTCGAGTCCTACGGTCCGCGCGAGGTGGCGTACTTCCGCGGGGCGCTCTTCGAGGAGCGCCTGGGCCGGCTGGAGAAGCTCAAGCTCAAGCTCTCCCGCAACGAGCACTACGGCGACTTCCGCGACTGGGACGCCATCGAGGCCTGGGCCAAGACCCTCCCCGGCGCCGGCGTGCGCTGACCTCACCCGCCGCTGTCGTCGACGAGACGGTGGAGGCGGAGGAGCCTCCACAGCCGCTTTCGTTGACGAAACGGCGCCGGAGGCTCTCGTGTCCGCAGCGGAGGCGAGCGGTTAGCCTGGCCGCATGTCCCCTTCCGCCCGTCGCCCCGCCGCGTCCTCCCGCCCCGCCCGGCCCCGCCCGACGACGGCGCCCTTCGCCCTGCCCGACCGGCCCGGCTGGGTGCGGCTCGCCGCGGGTGCGGTGGTCCCGGGCGTCATCGCCGCCGCCGCGGCGCTCGCGGCCCTGCAGGTGTTCGTCCTCAACCCGTTGGCCGCCGCGCCCGGCGACCGCGGCCTCGGGAGGATCTACGCGGACCTGAGCGCGGCGGGCCAGCTCGGCGTCCCCTTCGTCCTCTCGGCCGTGATCCTGGCGGCCGGGCTCGGCGTGGCCGCCGTCCTGTGGTTCCTCACGTGGCGTCGCGAGGAGGTCGACCCGCTGGCGGTCCTCGCCCTGGGCCTCGCCTCGCTCGTCGCCGCGTCCCCGGCCTACTTCATGGCCTCGTTCGGGCCGGGCATGGCGCTCGCGGACACCTACGGCATCGGCGGGGCCGACCACAGCCCGTGGGCCTGGCCGATCTACGTGGTCAGCATGCTGGCGTTGACGGGGCTGGTCGCCGTCGTCGTGCTCCTGCTGCGCGGTCCGGCGGGCGGACTCGGCGCCCCGCGGCGCCGGGCCTAGGCTGGCGGGACCGACCTGACCACGACCCCACCAGGAGGACGCACATGACCATCCGCGCCGGCATCGTCGGATACGGGAACCTCGGCCGCAGTGTGGAGAAGCTCGTGAAGCTCCAGCCGGACATGGAGCTGGTGGGCATCTTCTCGCGCCGCACCGGCCTGGACACGGACACGCCCGTGCTCCCGGCGGAGCGGGCCGCCGAGCACGCCGGGGAGATCGACGTGCTGTTCCTCTGCCTCGGCAGCGCCACGGACATCCCCGAGCAGGCGGCCGGCTACGCGCGGCACTTCACCACCGTGGACACCTACGACAACCACCAGCTCATCCCGCGGCACCGCGCCGAGATGGACGCCGCGGCCCGGGAGGGCGGGCACGTGGCGATGATCTCCACCGGCTGGGACCCGGGCCTGTTCTCGGTGAATCGGGTGCTGGGCGCGGCGCTGTTCCCGCAGCCGCAGCAGAACACGTTCTGGGGCAAGGGCCTCTCGCAGGGCCATTCCGACGCCGTCCGGCGGGTCCCCGGCGTCCGGCGCGGCGTGCAGTACACGATCCCCAGCGAGGAGGCGATCGCCGAGGCCCGCGCCGGTCGGGGCGCCGAGATCACCGGCGCCTCCGCGCACGTGCGTGAGTGCTACGTGGTGGCCGACGAGGCCGACCACGCGGCCATCACCGAGGCCATCACCACGATGCCGGACTACTTCGCCCCGTACGAGACCACCGTGCACTTCATCTCCGAGGAGGAGTTCGAGCGCGACCACCAGGGCATGCCGCACGGCGGCCACGTCGTCACCTCGGGCGACCTCGGCGGCTCGCGCAGCGCGGTCGAGTTCGTGCTGGAGCTGGAGTCCAACCCCGACTTCACCGCCGCCGCGCAGGTCGCCTACGGCCGTGCCGCCGCGCGCCTGAAGGCCCAGGGGGAGACGGGGGCGCGCACCGTGCTCGAGGTCGCTCCGTACCTGCTCTCGCCCACGGGGCTGGACGAGCTGATCCGCCGGGACGTCTGAGCCGCGGCGAGGCGCCCGGCGCGTGGCACCGGGCCGGGCGCCGCCGTCGTCGGCCTCAGGCCAGCAGCAGGGCGACGGCGATCATCGCCGGGATCGCGACGATCGTGGTGACCAGGATCGTGTCCTTCGAGACGCGCAGGCCCGTGTCGTAGCGGACGGCGGTGACGAACACGTTCTGTGCGGTGGGCAGGGAGGCCAGGACGACGGCGACGAACACGTGCCGCGCATCCAGACCGAACACGAACTGCGCGAGCAGCCAGGCCAGCAGCGGATGCACCACCAGCTTCACCGCCGAGGCGAGCAGCACGTCCGCGCGTCGCCCGCCGGCCCGCTCGAGCGGCCGCGAGCCGACCAGCGACATGCCGAACGCCAGGAGCATCGCCGGGATGGACAGTCCGCCGATGAGCTCCACGGACTCCATGAGGGGGCCCTGCAACGACCAGCCGGTGAGGGAGAAGACCAGGCCGGCCACCGAGCCCAGGATCAGGGGGTTGGTGACCGTGTGGCGGACCTGGTCGGCCACGGCGCGCCCGGGGGAGCGGCGCACCGCCCGGCGCCGGCCCGCCGTCGTGCGTCGTCGGGCCTCGCGCGCGGTGGCGGCGTCCATCGCGGCCACGTAGAGCGGCGTGTAGATCGCCAGCTGGAAGATGAGCGCCGGGGCGGCCAGGGCGGCGTCGCCGAGGACGTAGGCCGCGATGGGGATGCCGAGGTTCGCCGAGTTCACGAGCGAGGCGCTGAGCGCGGACATGATCCGCTCCGAGGCCGACCTGCCCTTCAGCAGCGGGACCGTCACCGCGAGGTACAGTGCGGCCGCGGTGAACGCGGACAGCGTGGCCACCCACAGCTGGGGGCCCAGCACGGCGCCCACGTCCGCGCGGGAGAGCGTGACGAACAGCAGGGCCGGGTTGCCGATGAAGAACGCCGCACGGGAGAGCACGGTGCGGCCGTGCTCGCCGAGCACCCCCGTGCGCCCCACCAGGACGCCCACGAGGATGATCACCCACACGACCGCGAAGCCGGAGAGCACCTGGGTCACGGACGGGCCTCCACGGGTCGGGGTGGGGCGGTCCGCGGCGGGGTCAGGTGCATGGCGCGATCCTACGCGGCGGGCTTCGGCTAGCCTGGATCACGACGGCGGCGCCCACCGCCGAGCGCGCCACGCGGCCCGGCCCCGCGCGGCAGGGCCCGGCGGCCCGGCGCGAAGGGGAGCGGATCCTCGGGCCCACCGCACGCGACGGACGTCGTCCCCGACCCGCGGCGCGGCATGGCCGGGAGCGCGCCGGCGAGGATGCACCATGACCCGTCAGTCCGACCTCAAGACCCTGATCCGTGCCCGCATGGCCGTCACCGGTGAGCGGTACACCGCCGCGGCGGCGGCCCTCGCTGACGAGTGGCAGTCCGCCGAGCGCTACCACGCGACCGTGCTTGCCCGCTTCTTCGACGGGGACCGGCTGCGCTCCATCCCTGCGCGTCGCAAGCCGCGGGTGGCCGTCCTTCTCGAGCTGTTGCGTCGCTTCAGAGCGGGCCGCGCCTACGCGGAGGCCGAGGTCAACGACCTGCTGCGCCCCGCCCACGAGGACGTGGCCACGCTGCGTCGCGAACTCGTGGACTACGGGTTCCTCGCCCGCGCCGACGGCGTCTACCGACTGGCGGACGCCGGGCCCGACCTCGACCCGCGCTTCGCCGCGGACCTGCCGGTCGACCTGGAACGCCGGCTGCGCGAGATCCGCGCGGGCCGTTGAGGGGAGCGGGACCCCGCACGTCGACCTGGAACGCCAGCGGTCGCCATGACGCCGGAATGTGGCCGTATTCCGACGTCTTGCGTTCCCGGTGCGGCCGTGGCGGGGCGACGTGGACCGACACGGCCCCGGGTCCCTCGCGTGAGGGGCCCGGGGCCGTCGTCGTGGTGTGGAGCGGGCGACGGGAATCGAACCCGCGTATCTTGCTTGGGAAGCAAGCGCTCTACCATTGAGCTACGCCCGCGCAACCGCTCAGCTTCCGCCTGCGGCGCGGGCACCACCATACACCAGCCCGGCCGGTGCACCGGCCCCGCGTCGTCATCGAGCCCCGCGGACCCGTACGTCAGTGCACCGGGTCCGCTGCGGCGACCTCGCGCGCCCGCACCCGCCGCGTCGCCGCCCGGGCGCGCGAGCGACCGAACGCGTCCGCGTACCGCGTGAGCACCGGCCCGGCGATCACGATGGAGAACTCCCCGCGGATGGTCAGGGCCGCACCCGCGCGCCAGCGGCCGGCCACGCCGTTTCCCGAACGAAAGCGCACCAGGGGCCGCCGTTTCCCGAACGAAAGCGCGCCGGGGGCCGCTGGTAGAGTCCGAACCGCGCCCGGCCGCGGCCGGACGCGTCCGGCAGCCCCTGTCCCGGAAGGACGTCCCATGCGCGACACCACGGCCGACGCGGCCCAGGTCCCCGCCCGCCCCGACGACGCGGCGGTGTACCGCTACCTCGCGTTCGGGGAGGCGGACCGCCCCTTCCTTGTGGGCGGTCCCCGGCCCGCACCGCCCGCCCCCGCCGCGACGCCGTCCCCGGTCGCCGACCTCGAGTCGGTCCGCGCCGCGATCCGCGCCCACGGCGGCCCCCTGGCCTCGACCGCGCACGTGTGCGGCCGCCCCGCCCCGACGCCTTCGGCCGCCGACGCGTCCCGCGGCCTGCGCGGTGCCGCGCGCACCCTGACCGCGACCCGCCGCGACGTCGCCGCACGCCTGGCCGACTCCCGCGAGCGCGCCGACGTGCCCGTCGAGGCGCTGCTGAACTCGGCCTTCGTCGACGCCCACGCGGACGAGCGCCCCGCCGATCGCGGCGTGCCGCGCGGGCGGCTCGCCGGCCTGGTGGACGCCGTCCTCCCGCCGGCCCGTCCCGCGGGCGACGACGCCGCGGCCGGCCTGCTGCTCGCCCTGCGCGAGCCGGTCCGCGAGGTGTTCGCCTCCGACTCGTTCGCCGCCCGCCCGTACGCCGACGCGCCCACCGTCCGCGCGCTGTTCGAGGACTTCCTCGCCCACCCGCGCCGGCACGACCCCGAGCGCTTCTGGCGCCTGCTCAACCTCGAGCTCTGGCTGCGCGACGCGGTGGACGCGGACGCCGCCCCGGCCGGCCCCGCCACCGCGGTCGACGAGGCCCCCACCGCCCCGGCGCCGGTCAAGCCGGACCACGAGCCGAACCCGGGCAAGGAGCTCGACCTGGTCTCCGCCGAGGACGGCCGCCGCTACCGCCGCTTCCCCGTGCAGACCGGCCTCGTGGACCGGGACACGGACCTGCAGGCCTACCTGCGCGGCGAGATCGAGGACTTCTTCCGCGACCTGCCCGCGGACGCGATGCCGCAGGACGCCCCGTGGCACTTCTCCGTGTCCGAGAAGATCGTGGCCATCACCCAGGGTCGCTCCTACTACACGTGGGAGGTCCGCCCCTCCGTGGCCGCCCGCGTCCTCTCCCGCCTGGTCACCCGCACGCCCGCGGGCATCGGCCTGGGCGATCCCACCACCATGCAGCTGGCCATCCAGGAGGCGGGCCTGCCGCGCATCGTGCTCTCCGCGGCGGCCGGCGCCGCCGGCAAGGTCGCCGGCAAGCGCGGTGTGTTCTACAACGTGGTGGGCGGCAACGTCCGCGCGATCGACGGGCCCACCACCTACTCCACGTTCCCGGCCAACGTCTCGGCCAAGCTGCCGCCGGCCGAGCCGGACCGGGTGGCCGCCGAGGTCTCGGCGATGATCCGGGCGGCGGACATCCCGGCCTGGGCGAAGGCCTCCTTCGCCGGCACCGTCGTGATGGACGCCAACGACATCGGCCGCAACGCCCTCGGCAAGGACACCGCCGCGTCGGCCGCCGTCCTCGAAGCCGCCTTCGCGGACAACCCGCTGGGCCAGGGCCGCGAGCGCACCCCGCTGGCCGTCGTCGTGCGAATGGACTGAGCCGTGCTGCTCTCCGACCGCGACATCCGCGCCGAGCTCGACTCCGGGCGCGTCGGCCTGGACCCCCTCGACCCGGCGATGGTCCAGCCCGCGTCCGTGGACGTGCGCCTGGACCGGTTCTTCCGGCTCTTCGACAACCACCGGTACGCGCACATCGACCCGCGCCAGAAGCAGGACGAGCTGACCCGGCTGGTGGAGGTGGACCCGGACGAGGCGTTCATCCTGCACCCGGGGGAGTTCGTGCTCGGCTCCACCTATGAGCAGGTCACCCTGCCGGACGACCTCGCCGCCCGCCTCGAGGGCAAGTCCTCGCTGGGGCGGCTGGGCCTGCTGACGCACTCGACCGCCGGGTTCATCGACCCCGGGTTCTCCGGGCACGTCACGCTCGAGCTGTCCAACGTGGCCACGCTGCCCATCACGCTGTGGCCGGGGATGAAGATCGGCCAGCTGTGCTTCTTCCGGCTCTCCTCGTCGGCCCAGTCGCCGTACGGCACCGGGGCCAACCAGAACCGGTACCAGGGTCAGCGCGGGCCCACGGCCTCCCGGGCGCACCGGGACTTCCACCTCACCCGCATCGAGCGATGACCGACGTCGCGCTCCCGCCGGTCGCCTCCGCCGCCCCGCGCCGCCAGGTGGCCGCGTGGGCGCTGTGGGACTGGGGCTCGGCCGCGTTCAACGCGGTCATGGTCACCTTCGTGTTCGGCACCTACCTGGCCTCGGACGCGTTCGGGCCGGACGAGCGGGGCACGGCCTGGCTCTCGACGGCGATGGCGGTGGCCGGCGTCGTCATCGCGGTCACCGCGCCCGTGCTGGGGCGTCGGGCGGACGGCGCGGGACGGCGCCGCCTCTGGCTGGCGCTGACCACGGGCGCCGTGATCGCGTGCACCGCAGCTTGCTTCTGGGTCACCCCGGAGGAGTCCTCCCTGCTGCTGGGCGTCACCCTGATCGCCCTGGGCACGGTGTTCTTCGAGTTCGCGGAGGTGCAGGTCAACGCGATCCTCGTGCACATCTCGACGCCGGCCACGATCGGCCGGATCTCGGGCATCGGCTGGGGCGCGGGGTATCTCGGCGGCATCCTGCTGCTGCTGATCGTGTTCGTGGGCTTCGTCTCGGGGGACGCGCACTGGTTCGGCGTCACGGAGGACGCGGCGCTGAACATCCGGGTGGTCGCGCTCGTGGCCGCCGCGTGGTTCCTCGTGTTCGCGATCCCCGTGCTGGTGGCCGTGCCGGACCCGGCCCCCGCCCCGGCGGCGGACGGCGGGCCGCGCCGTGAGTCGGTGCTGGGCTCCTACCGCGAGCTGGGGGCCACGCTGGCCCGGATGTGGCGCGAGGACCGGAACACGCTGTGGTTCCTCGTGGCCTCGGCGGTGTTCCGCGACGGCGTGGGCGCGGTGTTCGTCTACGGCGCCATCCTGGGCACCACGGTCTACGGGCTGGCGGCCTCGGACGTGATCCTGTTCGCGATCGCGGCCAACGTGGTGGCCGCCCTGGGCGCCTTCGTGGGCGGGCGGCTCGACGACGCGGTCGGTCCGCGCCGGGTGATCCTCGGTTCGCTGGCCGCCATGGTCCTCGTGGCCGGGGCGCTCTTCTTCGCCTCGGGCACCCTCGCGTTCTGGGTCGGCGGGCTGGCGCTGTGCCTGTTCGTGGGCCCGGTGCAGTCGGCCTCGCGCGCGTTCCTGGGCCGGCTCACCACGCCGCGGACGGCTGGCGAGGTGTTCGGGCTGTACGCCACCACGGGCCGCGCGGTCGGGTTCATCACGCCCGCGCTCGTCACGCTCGCGCTCGCCCTGCACCCGGACAACCGGGTGGTCATCCCCGTGATCGCCGTCGTGCTCGTGGCCGGTGGGCTGCTGTTCGCCCGGGTCACGGAGCCGATCACGCGGAGCGCGGAATCGGTCCGCTGACCCCGGGTGGGGCGCATCCCTCCGTTAGGCTGGACCGGACCCTCGCCCGTGCCTGACGAAGGGACCGCATGCTCGTCATCCTGACCGCGCTCTTCGTCGTCGCGCTCGCCGCCCCGGTGCTCTTCCGGTGGACGGGACGTCAGGGGTTCTATCTGCTCGCCGCCGCTCCCGCGGCGGGCTTCGTTTGGCTGCTCACTCAGCTGCCGCACGTGTTCGCGCTGCAGGAGGCGCTCGACGCCGGCCGGCCGGTCCCGGCCTCGGCGGCGCGCCTGGACCGCGCCGTGCCGTGGGTGCCGTACCTCGAGACCGAGCTCGCGTTCCGCATGGACGTGCTGGCCGCGTTCATGTCCCTGATCGTGCTGGGAGTCGGCGCGCTGGTCCTGGCCTACTGCGCCCGCTACTTCCGGGAGCACGAGCCGCGCAACGCGGTGTTCGGCGGGCAGCTGCTGGCGTTCGCCGGCGCGATGTTCGGGCTCGTCACCACGGACGACCTGATGGTGCTCTACACCTTCTGGGAGATCACGTCCGTCCTGTCCTTCCTGCTGATCGGCTACTCGGGCCACCGCATCTTCGCCCGCCGCTCCGCCATCACCGCCCTGATCGTCACCACGTTCGGCGGCCTGGCCATGCTCGCGGGCCTGATCATGCTGGCCCACTTCGCCGGGTCCTGGCGGATCTCCGGGGTCCTCGAGGCCGCCCCCGCCCTCATGGCCGACGCCGGGCTGCGCGGGCTGCTCGAGGTCGCCGTCGCCCTGGTGCTGATCGGCGCCCTCACGAAGTCCGCCCAGGCCCCCTTCCACTTCTGGCTGCCGGGCGCGATGGCCGCGCCGACCCCCGTGTCCGCGTACCTGCACGCGGCGGCCATGGTGAAGGCCGGCGTCTTCCTCGTGGCCCGCCTGGCCCCGGAGTTCCACGGCCTCGCCATGTGGCAGGTCCTCGTGATCGGCGTGGGTCTGTGGACCCTGCTGCTCGGCGGCTGGCGCGCCCTGCGGCAGACAGACATCAAGCTCGTCCTCGCGTATGGCACGGTCTCCCAGCTCGGCTTCCTCATGGTGGCCAACGGGCTGGGCACCCGCGACGCCGCCATGGCCGGCCTCGCCATGCTCCTGGCCCACGCGGTGTTCAAGGCCCCCCTGTTCATGGTGGTCGGCATCATCGACCACGAGGCCGGCACGCGCGATCTGCGCCAGCTCTCCGGGATCGGCCGCCGCCACCCGGCCCTGGCCGCCGTCGCCGTGGTGGCGGGCCTGTCCATGGCCGGCCTGCCTCCGCTGTTCGGCTTCGTGGCCAAGGAGTCCGTCCTGGAGGGCCTGGCCGCCCACGGCGTGGCGCACGCGGACGTGTGGGGCTGGACGCCGCTCGTGCTCATGACCGTGGGCTCGGTGCTCACCTTCGCCTACACGTGGCGGTTCCTGTGGGGCTCGTTCGCCGCCAAGCGGGACGAGGAGGGGGCCGCGGTCCCCGTCACGCGCTTCCACACCCGCGTCACCACCCTCGAGCTGGCCCCGGCCGCGCTGCTCGCGCTCGCCGGCCTGGTGCTCGCCTTCCTGCCCGGCCCGGTGGAGGGGATCATCACCGCCCACACGGGCTCCCTGCCGCCGCTGGACCCGGAGGAGGCGCCGGCCTACCTGGCCCTGTGGCACGGCTGGACGCCCATCCTCGCCCTCTCCGCGGGGGTCTGGGTGCTCGGCGCGCTGCTCGCCCTCGGCCGGCCGGGAGTCGAGGCGTTCCAGCGCCGCGTCGAGTTCCCGGTCGACGCCCTGCGCACGTACCGGAAGATCACCGGCGCCCTCGACGAGGTCGCCATCTGGGTCACGGGGCGCACCCAGACCGGCTCCCTGCGCCGCTACCTGGGCATCATCCTGGCCACCGCGTTCCTGCTGCCGGCCGCGTTCCTGCTCTTCCCCGTGGGGCGCAGCGAGCGCACGCTGGCCACCTCGTTCCTCTCCGCGGACGTCGCCTGGTTCCAGACCCCGGCGCAGCTGGTCGTGGTGCTGATGATCGCCGTCGCCACCGTCTTCGCCGTCCGCGCGCGCCGCCGCTTCAAGGCGATCATGCTGGTGTCCGTGACCGGCTACGGCGCCGCCGCCCTGTTCGCGATGCGCGGCGCCCCGGACCTCGCGATCACCCAGGTGCTCGTGGAGACCATCATCCTGGTCACCCTCATCCTGGGCCTGCGCGTGCTGCCGCCGGACTGGTACGACCGCCGCACCGGCTCGCGGCGGCTGGGCCGCCTGGCCGTGGCCGTCGGGTTCGCGCTGACCATGATGTGGATCGCCGCCACCGCGCTGGCCGCCCGCACGGCGGAGCGGATCTCGCTGCCCATGCCGGAGCTCGCCTACACGGACGGCTACGGCACGAACGCCGTGAACGTCACCCTCGTGGACATCCGCGCGTGGGACACGTGGGGCGAGATCACGGTGCTGGCCGCCGCGGCCACCGGCGTGGCCTCCCTGATCTTCCTGCAGCACCGCGACGGGCGCACCCGCAGCATCGACGACGTCGCCCCCGGCTCCGTCGGCGACTTCGGCGCCGACTCCTCGCTCGGGGCCCGCGAGCTGTCCGTCGTGCGCAGCTTCGCTGTGGACGATCGCAAGGGCCAGTGGCTCGTGGCCGGCCACACGATGGCCCCCGAGCGGCGCTCGATCATCCTCGAGGTCGTCACCCGCTTCATGTTCCCGATCATGATGCTGCTCTCCGTCTACCTGCTGCTGGCCGGGCACAACACCCCCGGCGGCGGCTTCGCCGGCGGCCTGCTCGCAGGCCTGGCCCTCACGCTGCGCTTCCTCGCCGGCGGCCGGTACGAGCTGCAGGAGGCCTCCGTGATCCCGGCCGGGCCCATGATCGGCCTGGGCCTGGCGATCGCCACGCTCACCGGGATCGCCCCGCTCTTCTTCGGCGGGCAGATCCTGCAGTCCTATGTGGTGGAGTTCACCGACCTGCCGCTGTTCGGCGACGCCCTCAAGCTGGTCTCGGCCACGGCGTTCGACATCGGCGTGTACCTCGTGGTGGTCGGGCTCGTGATCGACGTGCTGCGCTCGCTCGGCGGTGAGGTGGACCGCCGGGGCGAGGAGGCCCGCCGCGCCCGCCTGCGCGCCGCGGCCCGCCGTCGCCATCCGCGCATGCCCACCCCGTCCACTCCGTCCACCCAGGAGGCCGCCCGATGATGACCGTCGACCTGGCCCTGCTCCTGGCCATGGGCGTGATGTTCGCCGGGGGCATCTACCTCGTGCTCGAGCGCAGCCTGACGCGCATCCTGCTCGGCATCGTGCTGATCAACAACGGCGCCATCATGCTGCTGTTCCTCTCCTCGGGCGGCACGGGCCTGGCCCCGCTGTTCGTGCGCGGACGGGACCCGCACGAGTACGCGGACACGCTGCCGCAGGCGCTGATCCTCACCGCGATCGTGATCGGCTTCGCCGTGATCGCGTTCCTGACCGCCATGATCTACCGCTCGTGGCTGCTCGTCCGCGAGGACGAGGTCGAGGTGGACGCGGAGGACGTCAAGATCGCCCGGATGCCCGCCTGGGACGCGGAGGACGACGCGGAGCTCGTGGAGGAGTCCTCGGAGTTCCTGGACGACGCCGCGGACCCCAACGCCCACTACGAGCACGCCACGGAGTCCCGACCCCACGTGCGCCACGCCTCACCCACGCCGCCCGCCCATCCCGGCCCGGCGTCCGCCGTCCGTGCCCACCGCGCCGACGGGGGGCCGCGCCCGTGAGCATCGGCACCCTCCCCCTGACCGACCTGGCCCCGCTGGCCGTCATGCTGCCCGTGCTGGGCGCGGCCGTGACCTTCATGCTCGTGCGCCGCCCCCGCGCGCAGATCACCGTCACGGTCTCCGCGCTCGTGCTCACCCTCGTGCTGGACGCGCTGCTGCTGGCCGCGGTCTGGGACACCGGGGTCGCGGCCGTCCACCTCGGCGGCTGGCCGGCCCCGCTGGGCATCAGCCTCGTGGTGGATCGGCTCTCGGCCCTCATGCTCGTGGTGTCGGCGCTGATCACCCTGGCGGTGCTGCTGTACGCCTCGGCGCAGGGGCTGATCAACCGGGACGAGGGTGGGCCGGTCTCGATCTTCCACCCCACGTTCCTGATCCTCGTGGCGGGCGTGTCCAACGCGTTCCTCGCCGGCGACCTGTTCAACCTCTACGTGGGCTTCGAGATCCTCCTGACGTCCTCCTACGTGCTGCTGACCATGGGGGGCACCGCCCAGCGCATCCGCGCGGGCGTCACCTACGTGGTGGTCTCCGTGCTCTCCTCGGTGGTGTTCCTGATCGCGATCGCGATGATCTACGCGGCCACCGGCACCGTGAACATGGCGGACCTGGCCGTGAAGCTGGGCGAGCTGCCCACCGACGTGCAGATGGTCCTGCACGTGCTGCTCCTGGTGGGCTTCGGCATCAAGGCGGCCGTGTTCCCGCTGTCCTTCTGGCTGCCGGACTCGTACCCCACCGCGCCCGCCCCGGTGACCGCGGTGTTCGCGGGCCTGCTCACCAAGGTGGGCGTGTACGCGATGATCCGCACCGAGACGCTGCTCTTCCCGGGGGAGCACGTCAACGCGCTCCTGCTCGTGGTGGCCGCGCTGACCATGGTGGTGGGCATCCTCGGCGCGCTGGCCCAGACGGACATCAAGCGCATCCTGTCCTTCATCCTCGTCTCCCACATCGGCTACATGATCTTCGGCCTGGGCCTGGCCACGGAGGCGGGGCTGGCGGCCACCGTGTACTACGTGGCCCATCACATCACCGTGCAGACCGCGCTCTTCCTCGTCACGGGCCTGATCGAGAACCGCGCCGGCACAGCGAACATCGACCGCCTCGGGTCCCTGGCGAAGGTCTCCCCGTTCGTGAGCGTCCTGTTCCTCGTGCCCGCGCTCAACCTCGGCGGCATCCCGCCGTTCTCCGGCTTCCTCGGCAAGGTCGGCCTGCTGCGCGGCGGCGTCGAGCAGGCCACGCCCCTGGCCTACACGCTGGTGGGCGTGTCCCTGCTCGTGTCCCTGCTGACCCTGCTCGTGGTGGTGCGCGTGTGGACCCGCGCGTTCTGGCGCCGCGTCGAGGACGTGGAGCACCCGCCCGCCCAGCTCGTGGCCGCCTACGAGCGGGCCGTCGCCCGTGGCGAGCGCCCCCGCCCGCTCGAGCCGGGCCTCGTGCTGCCCACCACGGCGCTCGTGGGCCTGACGCTGGTGTTCACGGTGGCCGCCGGTCCGCTGTTCGCGCTGGCCGACGAGGCCGCCACGGACATGCTCGACCGCTCGCCCTACATCGCGGCGGTGCTCGACGACGCCGCGGCCGAGCGGGCCGCGGCCACCCTCAGCGTCGACCCGACGGAGGTGCACGATGCCCGGAAGTGACTCCGCCCGCCGCGGCGTGGTGCGCCCCGACCGGATCCGGGGCATCGTGGCCCAGTGGCCGCTGATCCTCGTGATGGTGGCCGTGTGGTGCGCCCTGTGGCAGGACTTCGCTCCGCACGTGGCCCTGACCGGCCTCGCCTTCGCGCTGCTGATCATCGGGCTCTTCCCGATGCCGAGCATCCCGTTCAGCGGCCGTCTGAACCCCTGGTGGTCCCTCGTGTTCACGGTGCGGTTCCTCGTCGACGTCGTGCGCGCCTCAGTCAACGTGGCCGGGACGGTGCTGCTGCGTGGCCGCCGCGCCCGCGGCTCGATCGTGGGCGTCCCGCTGCGCAGCCACGACGACCTCATCATCACGCTCGTCAGCCACGCCCTGGCCCTGGTGCCGGGCTCGATCGTGCTGGACGTGGACCGGGTCCGCTCCGTCCTGTACCTGCACGTGCTCGACGCGACCACGGACGAGGACGTGGCGGGCTTCCGCGCCAAGGCCCTCGACGTGGAGGCGGGCATCATCCGCGCCGTCGGCACGCGTGAGGACCTCGAGCTGGTCCGCCGCTTCCCGAGTTCGGCGCCCCCCGCCGCCCGCCCCCCGAAGGAGGAGGCCTGATGGACCCCATGGACCTGGCCACGTGGGCCGGCGGGGCGCTGCTCGTGGTCGGCGCCGTCGGTGCGCTCTACCGGATCGTGCGCGGCCCCTCGCTGCTGGACCGGGCGGTCGCCACGGACGTGCTGCTCGTGGTGTTCTCCGGGATGCTCGTCCTGGAGATGGCCGTGCACCGCCACACCCACCACGTGGTCCTCGTGGTGCTGGCCGCCACCGTCGGCTTCGTCGGCTCGGTGACGGTGGCGCGCTTCGCGGAGGACCGGCGCCCGGACCACTCGCTCGAGGACCAGGCGCGCGTGCCCGGCACCACGGACGTGCCGGGCGGGGAGGAGGGCCGATGACCGACACCGCCACGCTCCTGGACTGGCTGGCCGCGTTCCTGCTCGTCAGCGGTGCCTTCTTCTCCCTGGTGGCCGGCGTGGGCCTGTTCGTGCTCCCGGACCTGCTGGCCCGCATGCACGCCGCCGCCAAGCCGCAGGTCCTCGGCCTGCTGCTCATGCTCGCCGGGCTGGCGATCGAGTGGCGGTCGTGGGTGTGGCTGCCCGTGCTGTTGCTGGCGTGGGTCACCCAGATGGTCACGGCCCCGGTGGCCTCCCACCTGGTGGGCCGTACGGGCTACCGCACCAAGCACGCCCGCCGTGAGCTGTTGCACCGGGACGAGCTGGCCGCCGTCGTCCGTCGCGCCGAGCCCCCGGCGGACCCCGGGCCGCGCCGCGCCGGCGCCCGGCCGCGCGGGCGCCGCTGACACCACCCCGCATAGCACGACGGCCGCCGTCCGGATCCCTCCGGGCGGCGGCCGTCGTCGTGGTGGTGGCGGGGCGGCTCAGACCTCGTGGTCCACGCGGTGCGCGGTGGACTCGGACACCTTGCGGATCGCGGCGCCGGCGCCGCGCTGGCCGGCGACCTTCAGCAGCGCCGCGACGCCCGCGGAGATGAACGCGAAGGACAGGGCCTCGATGAGGGGCAGCGTCTCGTCGGCCGCGTCGTTCGGGGCGCTGTGGCCGGTGACGAGCCGCCAGCCGCCCGCCACCACGCGGGAGCCGACGATGCCGCCGACCAGCGTGATGCCGGCGGACAGGGCCTTCTGGGCGAGCGTGTTCATGGTGCGCCTTCCGTGGTCGGGGATCTCACGTGCGGTTGCGGCCGCGGCCGACGACGCCGGACGGGCCGGTCCCCAGCCTAGCCCGCGGTGGGCACCGGGTCGCCGCTGACGTGCCGGCCGGGGTCGCCGTCGGCGTCCAGATGGGCCTGCAGCATGCCGGTGAGCTCGTGGTCCACGGGGATCTCGACGCCGTCGACGGCGCGCACCGGCAGGACGCCGCGCACCGAGGAGACGAGCCAGACGCCCTCGGCGCCCTGGAGGTCCGCCGGGACGAGCGGGCCGTAGCCGAGCTCCCAGCCGTCCGCGTGGGCGGCCGCGAAGATCACGGCCTGCGACGTGCCGGCGAGGATGCCCTTCTGGCGCAGCGGGGTGAGGAGGCGGCGGACGCCGTCCTCCCCGGTGCGCACGATCAGCACCGTGGAGGTGGGGCCCTCGAGCAGGTAGCCGTCCGCGCTGGTGAAGACGACGTCGTCGGCGCCGTGCGCGCGGGCGTAGCGCAGGGCGGCCATGTTCACGGCGTAGGAGAGGGTCTTCGCGCCGGTGAGCAGCCACGGGGAGCGCTCGGGGGCCTGCGAGTCGATGCCGCGGTCCAGCAGCAGCACCCGCAGCCCCCGCTGCCGCTCCTCGTCCTGGATCGCCGGGGCCGGGCTCAGCAGCGCCCACGCGGTGGGCGTGGGCACCGCGCCGGGAGCCGCGTCCGGGCCGCGGGTGACGGTCAGGCGCACGGCGAGACGGTCCCCGGGCGCGACGTCGTTGGCCTCGGTGAACGCCCGCAGGCCGAGCGCGACGGCGGCCTCCCACGCCGCCGCCTCGGGGGCGGCCAGCTGCAGGGCGGCGGCGGACGCGGCCAGCCGGCCGAGGTGGGCTCCGAGCTTGCGCATGCGCAGGGTCCCGAGCCCGTCGGCGACGGCGAGCGCCGTCTCGAAGATGCCGTCGCCGCGCGTGACCCCCTGGTCCGTGACGCTCAGGTGCGGGACGGCCGGGTCCGCGAGCCGCGGGGCGGGGGCGCCGTCCGCGTCCGTCTCGAGCAGGACGAGGACGGGCGAGCCGGCGGCGGGGGAGAAGGCGGTGGGACGCATCCGCCCAGGATAGACGCCCGCCCCCGGCCGATCGGGGCCGGGGGCGGGCATCAGTCGGGGGCGGTCAGGCCCGGTGGGCGCCGCCGTCCGGGGCGGGGACGGAGGGCTGCGCCGGGGCGTGGGCGCGCTCGAGCTGGGCGCCCTCCACGTCCACGTCCGGCATGATCCGGTCGAGCCAGCGCGGCAGCCACCACGCCTTCTCGCCGAGCAGGTGCATCAGCGCCGGCATCAGGAGCAGGCGCACCACGAACGCGTCCAGCAGCACGCCGAAGGCCAGGCCGAAGCCCATCGGGCGGATCATCGCGTCGTGGGCGAAGATGAACCCGCCGAACACGGAGATCATGATGATCGCCGCGGCGATCACGACGGCCCGGCCCGAGCGCAGGCCGGTCAGCACGGCCTGGCGGGCGGGCAGGCCGTGGGCGTAGGCCTCGCGCATGCCGGAGGCGATGAACAGCTGGTAGTCCATGGCCAGGCCGAACAGCACGCCGATCATGATGGTCGGCAGGAAGCTGAGCACGGGGCCGGGGTTGTGGACCCCGAACACCGAGCCGAGCCAGCCCCACTGGTAGATGGCCACCACGCCGCCCATGGCGGCGAACATGGAGAGCACGAACCCGCCGGTGGCGATCAGCGGCACCAGGATCGAGCGGAACACCAGCACCATGATCAGCAGGGACAGGCCCACCACCACGCCCAGGTAGAGGGGCAGGGCGTCGGAGAGCTTCTCCGAGACGTCGATGAACCCGCTGGTCATGCCGGCCACGCCGAGGTTGGAGGCCTCGCCGGCCGGCTCGGTGGCGCGCAGGTCGCGCACCAGCTCCTCGGTGGAGACGGCGTTCGGGCCCTCCTCGGGCAGCACCTGGAACATGGTGACGGTGCGGTCCTCGTTGAAGCCCGCGGGCACCACGGCGTGCGCGTGCTCGAGGCCGGCGAGCTGCTCGCCCACCGCCAGGCGGGCGTCCTCGGCCGCGTCCTCGTCCAGGCCGGCGGGCAGGTCCACGGTCACCACGAGCGGGCCGTTGTAGCCCTCGCCGAACTTCTCGGCGGTGAGCTCGTACGCAACCTGCGAGTCGGAGCCCTCCGGCTCGGACCCGCCGTCCGGCAGGCCCAGGCGCATCGAGCCGACCGGCAGGGCCACGAGCACCAGCAGGGCGACGGCCGCCAGGGCCGAGGCGATCGCGGCCGGGGTGGACATGGTCGAGCGGCGCCCGGCGCGGCGCACGGCGGCGGAGCCCTCGGCGACGGAGGCGGGACCCTCGTCGGCGAGGCGGGCCCGCTCCTTCTTCGAGAGGATCCGCATCCCGGCCAGGGAGAGCAGGGCCGGGGTCAGGGTGACGGCCACCAGCACGGCCACGGCCACGCAGACCGCGCCCACGGTGCCCATCAGGCCCAGGAACGGGATGCCGGTGACGTTCAGGCCCACGAGGGCGACGATCACGGTGATGCCGGCAAACACCACGGCGTTGCCGGAGGTGCCGTTGGCCAGCGCGATCGACTCGTGCAGGCCCGTGCCGCGACGCAGCTCCTGGCGGTGCCGGTTGACGATGAACAGCGCGTAGTCGATGCCCACGGCCAGGCCCAGCATCACCCCGAGCACCGGGGTCACGGAGATCATCTCCACGGCGGAGGAGAACGCGAGCGCCCCGGCGGCGCCCACGCCCACGCCCACCAGCGCGTTGACCAGCGGCAGACCCGCGCCCACGAGGGTGCCGAGCATGACCACCAGCACGATCGCGGCGACCACGAGGCCCACGACCTCGCCCGGGCCGAGCAGGGAGGGCGCGGTGGCGTTGAGCTCCTGGGAGGGATGCACGGCGACGCCGTCGATGTCCGCGCCGGTGAGGGCGCCGGTGACCGCCTCCTTGTCCTCGGCGGTGACGTCCAGGGTCGGCGTGGTGAAGGTGACGATCCCGACGGCGGTGCTGCCGTCCTCGGACACGGTGCGGAAGTCCTCCGCGAGGGCCAGGGTGCGCTCGCCGCGCTCGGCCTCGACGCGGCCGTCCTCCAGCTCGGCGCGGCCGTCGGCGAGGTCCGCCTCGGCCTGGTCCAGGCGCTCCGCGCCGGCGGCCAGCTGGGCCCGGCCGTCCTCGAGCTCGGCGACGCCGCGCTCGTACTCGGCCCGGCCCTCGTCGATCTTCTGCTGCTGCGCGTCGAGCTCGGCCTCGGCCGCGTCCAGGGCCTGCTGCCGTCCCGCGGCCACCTGCTCGCGGCCGGCCTCGAGCTCGGCCTCGGACTCCTGCAGCTGCTGCCGGCCGGCGGCGAGTCGGGCGGCGCCGTCGTCGGCCTCGGCCTGGGCGGCCGCGAGCTGTTCGGCGCCCGCGTCGGCCTCGGCCTGGGCGGCCTCCAGCTGGGCGCGGGCGGCGTCGGCCTGGTCCTGACCGGCCGCCAGCTGTGCCTCGGCGGCGGCGAGCTGCGCCTCCTGGTCGGCGAACTGCTCGGTGACCTGCTCCGCCGGGATGCCGGCGGCCTCGGCCTCGGCCAGTGCGGCGTCCCGGGCCTGCTCGAGCTCGGCGCGGCCCGCGGCCAGCTGCTCGGCCCGGGCGTCGAGCTCGGCCTGCCCGGCCTCGAGCTCGGCCCACCGGGCGTCGAGCTCGGCCTGCGCGGCCTCGAGCTCCTGACGCTGTGCGTCGAGCTTGGCCTGCCCGGCCTCGAGGCGCTCCGCCTGCTCCTCGAGCTCGGCGCGGCCGGCGTCGAGCTGCTCCTGGCCTTCGGCCACCTGCTGCTCGGCCTCCCGGAGCGGGGCCAGGGCCTCGGCCGGCAGGGCGTCCAGGCCACGCTCCTCGAGGTCGGCGCGCGCGGCGTCGAGCTTCGCCTGCCCCTCCTCCAGCTGGGCGGCGGCCTCGGCCAGGCGCTGCTCGGCCGCGTCGGCCTCGGCCGTGCGACGCTCGAGCTCGGCCCGGCCGTCCTCGATCTCCTGGCGTCCGTCCGCGAGGCGCTGCTCGCCGTCGGCCAGCTCGGTGCGGCCCTCGTCCAGCCGGGTGCGGGCGTCGTCCTGCTGGGCCTGGGCCTCGAACGGGTTCACGACGCCCTCCACGGCCGGCTGCTCGGCGACGTCGTCCAACAGGGCGGTGATCTGCTCGCGCTGGGCGTCGGTCAGGGGGGAGCCGTCCTCGGTGGTGAACACGACCTGGCCCCTGCCGCGGGAGGCCTCGGGGAACTCCTCCTTGAGGCGGTCCGTGACCTGGGCGGTGGGCGTGCCGGGGATGGTGACGGTGGAGGAGAGCGTGCCGCCGAAGGCGAGGAACCCGCCGACGGCGAGGGCCAGGGCGAGCACCCAGGCGAGGATCACGAGGAGGGGGCGGCGGGCGGCGCCGAGGCCGAGACGGTAGAGCAGTGTAGCCATGGGAAGGGGAGGTCTCCGTGCGCTGGGGTGGGACGCGGCCGGACGCGGCGCGCCGCCTCCGATGCTACACCTAAGCGGAGCGAACCGCTCCGGTCCCAGCGCGGGCGCCCGACCGGCCCGCACGCAGACCCCGACGCCCCCGGCCCCGGGCACCGCCGCCGTCAGGCGGAGGGCAGACGCAGGATCAGGTCCGCCGCGGCGCGCGGGGCGTGCCGGGCCAGGTAGTCCTCCTCCTGTGCGGCCCAGCGGTCCCAGTGCGGGGCGAAGGTCTCACCGTCCCGGGCCAGCGCCCGCGTGCGTCGCGCGGGGGTCTCGAGCTCGAGCCACACCGCCAGGTCGAGCAGCGGTCGGGCGGCGGTGCTGAGCGCACCCACGCCCTCGCACACCACGACGTCGGCCGGCGCGGTCCGCCGCGGCGGGCCGGGGGCGGCGCGGTGCCAGTCCCACGTGGTCCAGGTCGCCGTGCCCCGCTCCCGCAGCGCGCGCACGACGCCCGGGTAGGGGCCGTCGTCGTCCACCGCGGCGGCCAGCCCGTCCCAGCCCCGGTACATGGACTCGATCTCGATCACCTCGACGCGCGCGAACGGCGCGATCCGGGCCGCGAGCGCGGCGGCGAGGACGGTCTTGCCCGACCCCGAGCGGCCGTCCAGGCCGATGAGCGCCGGTCGGGTCACGGGTCCTCCGGGGCGGGGTCCGTCAGTGCGGCGGTGGCCGCCTCGAGCACCCGCACCGCGGCCCGCAGCTCCGCGGCGGAGAACCCCTCGAGGGCGGCGCTCAGCCGCTGGGACATCGGTTCGAACGCGCGCTGTCCGTCGCGGCGGGCCGTGTCCGTGTGCTCCACCAGCACGCGCCGCCGGTCGCCCTCGTCCCGGTGGCGGCGGACGTGGCCCGCGGCGGCCAGGCGGTCCACGAGGGCGGTGGCCGAGGCCCGGGTGAGGTGCAGGTGGGCGCCGAGGTCCGAGGCCGTGACGGGCTCACCGGCCGCCGCGCGGGCCATCAGGTACGCGAGGGCTCTGAGGTCCGTGCGGTGCAGGCCGACGCCGCGGCCGGCCTCGTCGACGGCGTGCTCCGCGCTCTCGCTGAAGACGCGCAGGGCGTGGACCACGGCGAGGTGCTCCGCGGGGGCGGAGGGGGGCTGCGTGGTCATGGCCGGGAGTCTAGCCAGCCCCCATGGTTGTTTGATCATCGAACCATCCCCTACGCTCGGGGCATGCCCACCCCGCCCGACCTCTCCGCCTTCCGCACCCCCGCCGCCACGGGGCGTCCCCCTCGGGGGCTGCGGCTGGGCCTGGCCGCGGCGCTGGCCGTGGTCTGGTTCGCCGTGCTCGGCCTGGGCGGCCCCGTGTTCGGCAGGATCGGCGACGTCTCCTCGAACGACCAGGCCACCTTCCTGCCGGCGTCGGCCGAGTCCACCCGCGCGGGACAGGAGGCGGCGGCGTTCCAGGACGGCGAGGCCGTGCCCGCCGTCGTCGTGGGCCCGGCGAGCACCGCGGACCCCGCGGCCGCCTTCCCCGCGCTCGCGGACCTCGCGGGCCGGTTGGGCGAGGTGCCGGGCGTGACCGACGTCGCCGGCCCGATCCCCTCCGACGACGGCGCGGCGGTGCAGTTCCTGGCCTTCGTCGACTCCTCGGCCGGGGCCGAGCGGCCCGTGGCCGACGTGGTGGCCGACCTGCGGGAGGTCGTGGCGGACCCGGCGGCCGCCGACCCCGCCCTCGCCGGCACCGTGGCCGCGGACACCGAGTGGCACGTGGGCGGTCCGGCGGGCCTGGTCGCGGAGCTGGGCGGCGCGTTCGCGGGCATCGACGGGCTGCTGCTGCTCGTGGCGCTCGCGGTGGTGTTCGTGATCCTCGTGGCGGTCTACCGCTCCGTCCTGCTGCCGGTCCTCGTGCTCCTGACGGCCGTGGCCGCGCTCTGCGGCGCGATCGTGGCCGTCTACGGGATGGCACTGGCGGGCTGGATCCAGCTCAACGGCCAGGCCCAGGGCATCCTCTCGATCCTCGTGATCGGCGCGGCCACCGACTACTGCCTCCTGCTCGTGGCCCGGCACCGCGAGGAGCTGCTGGTCCGGGCGGACGTCGGGGAGGCGCTGCGGGCCGCCGTGCGCGGGTCCTTCGGCGCGATCACCGCGTCCGCCTCGACCGTGGCCCTCGCCCTGCTGATCCTGATGGCCTCGGACCTCAACTCGACGCGCTCCCTCGGCCCCGTGGCCGCCACGGGTGTGGCGTTCGCGTGGCTCGCCGCCCTGACCCTGCTGCCGGCGCTGCTGCGGCTGACCGGGCGTGCCGCCTTCTGGCCCACGATCCCGTCCCCCGAGCGCGCTCGCCGTCGCGCGCAGCGCAGAGCCGCCCGGGGCCGGGCCTTCACCCCGCCGCTCGACGGCGCGGGCCGACCCGTCGCCGGCCTCGAGGAGGACCACGGGGTGTGGACGCGGGTGGGCGCCGTCGTCGCGCGCCGGCCCCGTCTCGTCTGGGTCGCCACGACGGTCGTGCTCCTCGCCCTCTGCGGCGGTCTGCTGCAGCTGCGCGCGGACGGCGTCGCCCAGGAGGACGTGCTGCTCGGCGACTCCGACGCCCGGCAGGCCCAGGCCCTGCTGAGCGAGCACTTCGACGCCGGCGCGGGCGCCCCCGCCCAGATCCTCGCCCCGGCCGGGGACGCGGAGGCGGTGCTCGCCGCCGTCGCGGAGGACCCCGGCGTGGCCGAGGCCGAGGTCACCACGGACGCCCCCGAGGCCGCCGCGGGCCCACCCCCGGGCGTGACCGACGCGGAGGGCGGGGCGGGCGCCGCGTCCGCGCCGGAGCCGCAGCCCCGCGTGGTGGACGGCCGCGTGCTGGTCTCGGCCACCCTGGCGGACCCGGGCGAGTCCCTTGCCGCGCAGCAGACCGTGGCCCGCCTGCGCGACCGGCTCGCGGACCTCCCGGCCACGGGCGAGATCCTCGTGGGCGGCCCGGCGGCCCAGGCGCTGGACACGAACGTCACCACGCAGCGCGACCTGCGGGTCGTCATCCCGCTGATCCTCGCGATGCTGCTGGTCATCCTCGCGGTGCTGCTGCGCTCGCTCCTGGCACCCGTGCTGCTCGTGGCGGCCACCGTGGTCAGCTTCGGCGCGGCCCTGGGCGTCTCGGCCCTCGTGTTCCGGCACGTGTTCGGCTTCGAGGACGCCGACCCCACCGTGCCGCTGTACGGCTTCGTCTTCCTCGTGGCGCTCGGGATCGACTACACGATCTTCCTGATGACCCGGGCGCGGGAGGAGACGCCGCGGCACGGCACGCGGGCGGGCGTGCTGCGCGCCCTCACCGTCACGGGCGGGGTCATCACCTCGGCCGGCGTCGTGCTGGCGGCCACCTTCGCCGCGCTCGCGGTGATCCCGCTGATGTTCATGGTGCAGTTGGCGTTCATCGTCGCGTTCGGCGTGCTGCTCGATACGCTGATCGTGCGCTCCCTGCTGATCCCGGCGCTCGTGCGGGACATCGGCCCGAAGGTGTGGTGGCCGGCGAAGGTCGACTGAACCGCGCAGGAGGGAGGGGCCCGACCGTCAGTGCGGTCGGGCCCCTCCGGTGCACGGGCGCCTCAGGGGCGCGCGGTCACTTCTTCTTGGACTTCTTCGCGTCCGACTTCTTCGTGCGCCCGGCCTTCGGGGCGGGCGCGGACTGGGCGCCCTTCACGCGGCCCGCGGCGGCGGCCTCGGTGGTGGTGCCTGCGCTGCTCAGCCGGCCGTCGTCGGTGGTCAGGAACGAGCGCATGAACCACTGGAACAGCTCGAGCTGGGCCACCTGGTCGATGAGGATGTCCTGCGTGACCGGGTCGAGGTCCTCGGTGGCGTCGATCGCGGCGCGGTGGTCCGTCACGACGCCGTCGTAGACGAGGTCCAGGGCGGCCAGGTGCTCCAGGGTCGACGCGCGGCCCAGCGTGTAGTCGTCCCACGTGCGGGCGGCCACGAGCGCGCCCGGGGTGCCCGCGGGGGAGACGCCCAGGGTGGCGATGCGCTCCGCGACGACGTCGACCATGCCGCGGACCAGCTCGATCTGGGGGTCGAGCATCTCGTGCACGCCGATGAAGCCGGGGCCCACCACGTTCCAGTGGGCGTGCTTCAGGGTGAGCTGCAGGTCGTTGAGGGCGTGCAGGCGGCCCTGGAGGATCTCGGCGGTGCGGCGGCCCGTGCTCAGGGACAGGCCCGGGACGGTGTACTCGGCGGCGTTCTTCTCGGCCATGGTGGCGCTCCTTCTCCGTCGGGACGGGCGCGCCGTCGGCGACGCCCCGTGATCCGCCATCCAACCGCGCGAGACCCCCGCGCTTCCAGGGCCGGGCGCCTGCACCGGAACGGAGCGCAGACGAATCCGGGGCCTCGGGAATGGATCGTGGACGGCCCGCGTTGACCCTCGCAGAAGCAGAAGTGAGTGAAGTCGACTCAGGTTCACTTGACAGTCCACCGCCCCGGTGGCAACCTGAGTCATGAAGGCTCAAGTCCCTGCGGCGCCGGTGCCCCGGCCCGCCGGTCCGGCCCCCGCTTCACCGTCAGACAGGAAGGACCCCATCATGTCCCGTGCAGTCGGCATCGACCTCGGCACCACCAACTCCGTCGTCGCCGCCCTCGAGGGTGGCGACCCGGTCGTCATCGCGAACGCCGAGGGCGCCCGCACCACCCCGTCCGTCGTCGCGTTCTCCAAGGGCGGGGACGTCCTGGTCGGCGAGGTCGCCAAGCGCCAGGCCGTCAACAACCCCGAGCGCACCTTCGCGTCCGTCAAGCGCCACATGGGCACCGACTGGACCGCCGAGGTGGACGGCAAGAAGTACACCCCGCAGGAGATCTCGGCCCGCACGCTGATGAAGCTCAAGCACGACGCCGAGGAGTACCTGGGTGAGAAGGTCACCGACGCGGTGATCACCGTGCCCGCCTACTTCAACGACGCCGAGCGCCAGGCCACCAAGGAGGCCGGCGAGATCGCGGGCCTGAACGTCACCCGTATCATCAACGAGCCCACCGCGGCCGCCCTGGCCTACGGCCTGGAGAAGGGCAAGGAGGACGAGCTCATCCTGGTCTTCGACCTGGGCGGCGGCACCTTCGACGTGTCCCTGCTCGAGGTCGCCAAGGACGAGGACGACTTCGCCACCATCCAGGTGCGCGCCACCGCCGGCGACAACCGCCTCGGCGGCGACGACTGGGACCAGCGGATCGTGGACTGGCTGCTCCAGCAGGCCAAGTCCAAGGGCGCGGACCTGTCCAAGGACAAGATCGCCCTGCAGCGTCTGAAGGAGGCAGCGGAGCAGGCCAAGAAGGAGCTCTCCTCGGCCACCTCCACCAACATCTCGCTGCAGTACCTGTCCGTGACCCCCGAGGGCCCGGTGCACCTGGACGAGCACCTCTCCCGCGCCAAGTTCCAGGACCTCACCAAGGACCTGCTCGAGCGCACCCGCAAGCCGTTCGAGGACGTCATCAAGGAGGCCGGCGTCAAGGTCTCCGACATCGACCACGTGATCCTCGTCGGCGGCTCCACCCGCATGCCCGCCGTCTCCGACCTGGTGAAGGAGCTGACCGGCGGCAAGGAGCCCAACAAGGGCGTGAACCCGGACGAGGTCGTCGCCATCGGCGCCGCGGTGCAGGCCGGCGTGCTCGCCGGCGAGCGCAAGGACGTGCTCCTGATCGACGTGACCCCGCTGTCGCTGGGCATCGAGACCAAGGGCGGCGTGATGGCCAAGCTCATCGAGCGCAACACGGCCATCCCGACCAAGCGCTCCGAGACGTTCACCACGGCCGAGGACAACCAGCCCTCCGTGTCCATCCAGGTCTTCCAGGGCGAGCGCGAGTTCACCCGGGACAACAAGGCGCTGGGCACCTTCGAGCTGACCGGCATCGCCCCGGCCCCGCGCGGCATGCCCCAGATCGAGGTCACCTTCGACATCGACGCGAACGGCATCGTGCACGTCTCCGCGAAGGACAAGGGCACCGGCACCGAGCAGTCGATGACCATCACGGGCGGCTCCTCGCTGTCCAAGGAGGACATCGACCGCATGGTCAAGGACGCCGAGGCCCACGCGGACGAGGACAGGAAGCGCCGCGAGGCCGCCGACCGCCGCAACCAGGCGGAGCAGTCCGCCTACTCCGTTGAGAGGCTCCTGCAGGACAACGCGGACAAGCTGCCCGAGGACGTCAAGACCGAGGTGCAGGCCGACGTCGACGCCCTGAAGGCCGCCCTGGAGAAGCAGGACAACGACGACGAGGTCGCCGCCGCGTTCGAGAAGCTCCAGGCCTCCCAGGTCAAGATCGGCGAGGCCCTCTACGCCCAGCAGGGCGCGGAGTCGGCCGACGCCGGCGCCGAGTCCGCCGCCCCGCAGGGCGACGACGAGGACATCGTCGACGCCGAGGTGGTCGACGAGGACGACGAGAAGAAGGCCTGACACCCCGGGGCCGGGGCGGGTGTCCACGCCCGCCCCGTCCCGAGACCCACGACGCCGGCGGGCCGGCCCGGCAGCGCCCCTGCCGGGCCGGCCCGCCGGCCTTCCCGCACCACCCCCCGCGCGGCGGACCCGCCGCGCCCACCCAGCTTCGAAAGGACACACCATGAGCGCCGACCAGCAGCGTCCGCACGGCTCCTCCGACGCCGAGCGTGGCTCCGAGGAGGAGCCCATCGTGTTCAACGACCGTCGCCGCATCGACCCCGAGACCGGTGAGCCCCGGGTCTCGGCGGAGAGCGCGGCAGAGCAGGCCGAGGACGGCGACGCCCTCGCCCAGGCCGAGCGCATCCTCGACGAGGCCGGCGCGCAGGCCGGGACCGAGGCGCCGCAGCCCGAGGCCTCGGACCGCGAGGCCGAGCTCGAGGCCGACCTGCGCCGGCTGCAGGCCGAGTATGTGAACTACAAGCGCCGCGTGGACCGCGACCGCGACCTGGCCAGAGACGCCGGCGTGCTCAAGGCCGTCACCGCGCTGCTGCCGGTGCTCGACGACATCGACGCCGCCCGCGCCGCCGGCGACCTGACGGACGGTCCGTTCGCCGCCATCGCGACCAAGCTCGACACCGCCCTGGCCGGCCTGGGCCTCGAGCGCCATGACCAGGAGGCGCTGGCCGGCGTCGAGTTCGACCCGGCCGTGCACGAGGCCGTGATGCGCCAGCCGCACGCGGAGGTGCCCGCGGACCACGTGGTCCAGGTCTTCCGCAACGGCTACGTCCGGGACGGCCGCGTGCTGCGCGCCGCCCAGGTGATGGTCTCCGCCGGAGACGAGTGACCCCGTCGGCCGGCGGCCCACCCCGCCGCCGGCCGACCCCCCTGACCGATGCACACGAGAGGAGGCACCATGGCCTCGCAGGATTGGATGGACAAGGACTTCTACGCGACCCTGGGGGTGTCCAAGGACGCCTCCGACGCGGACGTGAAGAAGGCCTACCGCAAGCTCGCCCGCATGTACCACCCGGACCAGAACCCCGGGGACGAGGCGGCCGAGAAGAAGTTCAAGGAGATCTCGGAGGCGTACGCCGTCCTGAGCGACCCCCAGGAGCGGCAGGAATACGACGCGATCCGCGCGATGGGCGGCGGGGCCCGGTTCTCCGCCCCGGGCGGTGCCGGCGGCGGAGGCTTCGAGGACGTCTTCGGCGGCATGTTCGGCGGCGGGGGCGGCCCCCGCGCCACGCAGTCCGAGCCCGACCTGTCCGACCTGTTCAGCGGGATGTTCAGTGGCGCCGCCGGCCAGCCCGGCGGCTTCGGCCCCGGCGGCTTCGGCGACGCCGGCTACGCACGGCCGCGCCCCACGAAGGGCGCGGACCGCACCGCCACCACCACGATCTCCTTCCGCGGCTCGATTCAGGGCACCACGGTGTCCCTGCGCGGCCCGGACGGCGAGACGATCGAGGTGAAGATCCCGAAGGGCATCCGCGACGGCCAGAAGGTCCGTGCCCGCGGCAAGGGCTCGCCCGGCCCGGCCGGCCGCGGCGACCTGCTGGTCACCGTGCACGTGCGCGAGCACGAGTTCTTCCGCCGGGACGGGGACGACCTGCGGATCACCGTGCCGATCACCTTCCCCGAGGCCGCCCTCGGCGCCACGATCGAGGTGCCGACGCTGGAGCGCCCCGTGAAGGTGAAGGTGCCGGCGGGCTCCCAGTGTGGCCGCGTGCTGCGCCTGAAGGGCCGCGGTGTCGAGCGCGGGAAGACGACGGGTGACCTGCTCGTGGAGCTGCGCGTCACCGTGCCCACCACGCTCAACGACGACGCCCGCGCCGCCGTCGAGGCCCTGCAGTCCGCCACTGCCGGCGACGATCCGCGGCGGGAGCTGGCCCGGAAGGCAGCCTGGTGAGCGCCCGCGACGGCGCCGCCCGTGCGGACCGGGGCCGCGAGGGGGGTCCCGACCGGCACGCCCCGGTCTTCGTGATCTCCGTGGCCGCCGAGATGGCGGACATGCATCCGCAGACCCTGCGCCAGTACGACCGGCTCGGCCTCGTGGTCCCCGCCCGCCAGGACGGACGGCACCGCCGCTACTCCCTCGCCGACGTCGAGCGGCTGCAGACCGTGCAGACCCTGAGCCGTGAAGGCATCTCGCTGGAGGGCATCCGCCGCGTGATCGCGCTGCAGCGCGAGGTCGAGCAGCTGCAGGACACCGTGGTCGAGCTGGCTGCCCAGGTGGACCGCCTCCACCACGCCTCCCGCCTGGCCCGCGTCTTCACCGTGGGCTCCGGCGGTGACGTCTCGGCCCGCTACGCCGACCGGATGGCCGTCCGCCGTCACGCCGCGGCACGGGCCGGGGCGGACACCGCGGGCGAGGCCTGCCCGAGCGGCCTGCGGAGGCTGCCCTCCGGCGTCGCAGGCCTCCGACGGGTGCCCACGTGGCAGTCCGAGCAGGACTGAGCCGGGCGTCGTTCGGGGCAGCCGCGCGGTCCCGCGTGCAGGAGCGGCTGCGCGCCGACATGGCCCGGCGCGACGGCCTCGGCCGGCAGGCCCGGAGCGCCCTGGACGGGATCGTCCACGCCCTCAAGCCGGAGGGCATGGACCCGCACCTGCCCGCCCGGCATCTGCTGGACTACGTCCTCGAGGGCCCGGACGGGCCGCGCGCGGTGGTCGCCGCGGGGGACCCCGCGACCGCCACCCACCTGACCTGGCTCGTCTCCGGCATGGGCATCCGCCCCCAGACGGCCTTGTGGGGGACGGCCCGGGAGGCCGCCCACCTCGCCGCCGCCCAGCGCGCCGCCGGCGCACCCCGCCCCGTCGTCATCGGGTGGCTCGGCTACCCCGCACCCACGCCCTGGCGGGTGGTGCTCGACGGCCCCGGCCGGCGCGGCGGCGCGATGCTCGCCGCGGATGTGCGGGCCTGGTGGGAGTTCCTGCGCCACGGGCCGGGGGAGGACGACGATGTCGCCCCGGCCCTGCGCGCCCGCGGGACCGCCGTGCACGGGGCCGTGGAGGCCCACTCGTACGGCTCGCTCGTGGCCGCGCACGCCCTGCGCCTGCTCGCGGACCGGGGCCTGCAGCCCGACGACGCGGAGGCCCCGTGGCCGGCCGAGCGTCCCGTCGAGGCCCTCGTGGTCTCGGGCACGGTCGGCCTGCCCGCCGCCCTGGCGGCCCGTTCCGCGCACCTCGGCCTGCGGTCCGGGCGGACGTTCCGCGCCCTGGCCCCGGGCGATCTCCTCGCCCGGGTCGGCCGCGCGGTCGGCCGTCGTCGGGACTGGACGGACGCCGCCGTGCTGCCGGTGGCCCCGCGGCCCGGCCTGGCGGGGGCCGCCGTCCGCGGCCACCGCACGGCCCGCTGGTCGCCGACGGCCCCCGAGGACGCCCCGAGGGGCTACCGGGACGCCGGGTCCGTGACGCTCGCGGCGACCGCGCGGGTGACCGCCGGCCTGCCGCTGTCGCCCGTTCCGGACGGCGCCGACCCGGCCGGGCCGGTCGCCCCGGCCTGAGCGACCCCGTCGGGCCCCGTGCTCAGCGGCGGCGGTACGCCAGGTCGAACACGAGCCGCCCGGCCCGCTGGGACTTCGCCTCGAAGCTCGTGATCGGTCGGCCCTCGAACCGGGGCGCCCAGCCGCCGTCGTGGTCCACGGGGTCCGCGGCCGCCGCGCCGGCCCGCGCCTCGCCCAGGCCGGCGCGCAGGGGGCGCTCCTCCTCGGCCGCGCTCTCCCATCCCGCGGGCAGCGGCTGGGCACCCACCTCGGTCTCCCTGCCCTCGCGGCGCACCCGCGTGAGCGGAGAGTCCTCGCCCGCGGCGCGCCCGGGGAAGAGGTTCTCGAACTCCGGGTGCGCCTCGAGCACCTCGCGCATCTGCACGGCGTAGCCCGACCAGTCCGTCGCCAGCCGCAGCACCCCGCCGGGGGTGAGCACCCGCGCCACGCGGTCCGCGAAGGCGGGGGAGACCAGGCGGCGCTTGTGGTGCCGCTTCTTGTGCCACGGGTCCGGGAAGAACACCCACACCTCGGAGACGGAGCCGGGCGTGAGCAGGGCGTCCAGCAGCTCGGGGGCGTTGGCCTCCACGGCGCGGACGTTCTCCAGGCCCTGCTGCTCCACGCGCGTCATGAGCGCGGCCAGGCCGGGCACGTAGACCTCGACGGCGAGCACGTTCCAGTCCGGCCGGTCGGCGGCGGCCTGCGCCGTTGACTCGCCCAGCCCGGAGCCGATGTCGACCAGCAGGGGGGCCTCGCGCCCGAACACCCCCGCCCAGTCCAGTCGGGCCTGGCCGTCCACCGAGGTGGCGCCGCGGCCGCGAGGCACGTCCACGAGGACCCGCTCCGCCTGGCGGTCCCACACGGCCTGCCGCCCCGCGTTCAGGCGCGCACCACGTCGGACGAAGGAGACCGGCTCCCGTCGGACGAGGGCGGGGTCCTTGTCCCGATTGTGGTCGTGCGCGTGGACGCGCTCGGCGGGCGGCGGCACGGCGTCGGGGCCGGGTGCGTCCGGGCAGGGGCGGGGCAGGTGCTCAGTCATCGCCCCGATCCTGCCACGGCCGCGCGTCGACGGTGCAGACCGCGGCCGACGACGGCGCCCGGCGCCGGGGTCAGGGGGTGCTGCTGGAGCGGTCCCCCGACGTGGGCGACGCGGACGCGGAGGCCGTGGTGGCGGTCGGCTCGGGTGCGGACTCGGTCGGGTCCGGCGCAGGGTCCGTGGCCGGCGCGCTCGTGGACGGACCGGACGCGCTCGTGGACGGACCGGACGGGCTCGGGGACGTCGGGGTCGGGGACGTCGGGGTCGGCGTCGCGGAGGTCGGCGTCGGGTCGGGGGTGCTCGGCGTCGGACTGCCGGATCCCGTGCCCGACGGCGAGGACGAGGTGGGGGGAGACGACGGGGAGGACGGCGTGGCCGAGCGGGTGGGCGCGGGGGCCGAGGAGGACGGGGCCGTGCTGCTCGGCACCGGGGTGGTCACGCTGGGCGTCGGGGCCGCCGTGTCGGCGGGCGCGGACGGGGGCGGCACGGGTGCGCCGGTGGCCTCCTCCGTCCACGAGGACGTCTCGGGCTCCGGCTCGGGGGCGGGCTCCGGCTGCTGCTCCTCGGGGGTCGGGGTGGAGCGGTCCGGCAGACGCAGGTCGGCGGGGGCGGAGGCGGCGTCCGCGGCGACGTGGCCCAGGTCGGACAGCCAGGCGGTCGCCGTGTCCCGAGGGATCCGCACCGTCAGCACGCCCGCGGCGGCCGGCGCCATGGACGCCTGGTCCGCCTCGAGCATCAGGCTGCCGTCCGGCAGGAAGACCACCGCGTCCCAGACGCGACGGTTCTCCACCTGCTCCGGGGCGTCGACCGCCGAGTCCAGGCGCGAGCCGATCACGTCCGGGTCGTTGGCCATGCGCTGGCGCACCTCGGCGCGGAACGCGTCCCAGCCGTCGGGGGTGAAGAGATCGGCGGTCTCGAGCACGCGGTCCTCGCGGGCCGAGTACCAGATCACGTGCGAGGTGGACACGGAGTCCGTGCCGCGCCGCTCCGTGGCGAGCAGGCGGGCCGCGGCGATGTCCTCGGCCACGACGGCGAGCTGCGGCTGGATCTCCAGGCGCGGGTCCGCGCTCGGGTCGGTGTCCCGGCGGTACTGGTCGATCTGGTCGCGCACGGCCCCGGCCATGGCGTCCGTCCAGGCCGGCGCCCCGGACACCTGCAGCCACGCCCCGTGGTGGTCCGGGTCCTCGCCCTCGAGCACGGCGACGCTCGCCTCCGGCACCCGCTCGAGGTCGTGTGAGGGGACCTCGACCGTGAACGGGGCCATGTCCATGGACGGCAGGGCGGAGGCCGCCGTCGTGGCGGGCGCAGGCTCGGGCTGCGGCTCGGTGCGAGCACAGGCGCTCAGCGCCACCAGGGCGACGGCGGCCAGGCCGAGGGCCGCGCGGCCACGGCGGGGGGAGGGCAGGACGGGGTGCATGCGATTCACTTCCGGTGGTCGGAGGACTCCAGGATGGCCTCGACGCGGGCGGCCATCTCATCCGCGGTCGGCGGGCGCCAGTCCGGGTCGTTCCGGCGGCGGGCGTCACGGCGCAGGCGCAGGACCACCCAGATCGCGAGGAAGGCCAGGATCAGGACCAGGACGATGTTGGAGAAGACGTCCGCGTACTCGGAGACGACGTGGAACCGCTCCCCGAGCGCGTAGCCGCCGTAGACGAAGATCGCGTTCCAGATCAGGGAGCCCAGCGCCGTGAACAGGGTGAACTTCGCGAGGTTCATCCGCTCGATGCCCGCGGGGATGGAGATCAGGGAGCGGAACACGGGGACCATGCGGCCCAGGAACACGGTCCAGTAGCCGTATCGGATGAACCAGCGCTCGGTCTTGGCCACGTCCTCCATGTCCACCAGCGGCATGCGGTCCGCGAGGCGGTACATGCGGTGGCGGCCGAGCCACGCGCCGAGGCCGTAGAGGGCCAGCGCTCCGACGATCGAGCCGACCGTCGCCCAGACCAGCGCGGCATGCGGGCTGAAGGCGCCGCCGGCCGCGGTGAAGCCTGCCAGGGGCAGGATCACCTCGGACGGGATGGGCGGGAAGATGTTCTCCGCGAAGACGGCCAGGCCGACGCCGATCGGGCCGACCGCCTCCATGATGTCCACGACGATGTTGCCGAGCCAGCCGTAGTCGGTGGGCGCGGCGGCGGCCACGGTCAGGGGTGCGACGAGGGGGAGCATGCGCCCCATTGTCCATCATCGACCGCCTCCGCGACGTGGTGGAGGCGCCGACGTCGTCCGCTCTGCGCGCACAGCCGCGCCTCCGGGCGGGCGGGAGCGGGCTGCCGTTGGTACTGTCGGAGGTGCAGACCGCTCACCGACCGTTCGCGCCACACCCCACTCCACGTGCGTGCCGCGGGCCCTACTGGAAGGAAGACTCCATGAGCATCGTCCAGATTCCGCTGCGCCTGGCCTCCGGCGCGTTCATCCTGAACTCCGGCCTGAACAAGCGCGGCATCTCCGCGGAGCAGGCCCAGGGCCTGCGCGACATGGGCGCCCGCGGCCTGCCCGCGCTGGCCAACCTGTCGCCGGAGCAGTTCAAGAAGTTCCTCGTGACCACGGAGATCGGCGTGGGCTCGGCCCTGCTGGCCCCGTTCGTCCCGGGCTGGCTCGCCGGCTCCGCCCTGACCGCGTTCTCCGGCGGCCTGTTCTCGATGTACCTGAACACCCCGGAGATGACCGAGGCCGACGGTGTGCGTCCGTCCCAGGAGGGCACCGGCGTCGCCAAGGACATCTTCCTGGTCGGCTCCGGCCTGGCCATCGCCGCCGACTCCGTAGCCAACCGCCCCGGCAAGCGCCGCAAGGCCGCCAAGAAGCGCGCCGCCCGCATCGAGGGCGCCCGCGACGCCAAGGTGCAGGCCATCCGCGACGCCCAGGACGAGAAGGTCGCCGCGATCCACGCCGCCCGTGAGGAGCAGGTCGCCGCGCTGCGCGAGGCCCGTGACGAGCTGAAGAAGCTGCGCAAGAAGGCCTGACGCCCCCGCCGCATGCCTGAGGGGCCCCGCCCGGACCACGGTCCAGGCGGGGCCCCTCACGCATGCGCCCGCCCACCGGGGCACGGCGGGCGGGCAGGCTCAGAGATCGATCTCGGTGGGGTGCAGCACGCGGCGCAGGAAGTCCTGGGTGCGCGGCTGCTGGGGATCGGAGATCACCGCGGCGGCCGGGCCGGCCTCCACCACGACGCCGCCGTCCATGAACACGACCCGGTCGGCCACCTCGCGGGCGAAGCCCATCTCGTGGGTGACCACGAGCATGGTCATGCCGTCGCGGGCCAGCTGACGCATGATCGCCAGGACGTCGCCGACGGTCTCGGGGTCGAGGGCCGAGGTGGGCTCGTCGAAGAGCATCAGCTGCGGGTCCATGGCCAGCGCACGGGCGATCGCCACGCGCTGCTGCTGACCGCCGGAGAGCTGGTCCGGGTAGCGGTCCTCGAGCTCGGCCAGGCCCACGCGGGCCAGCTGCCGACGGGCGATGTCCACCGCCTCGGCCTTGCCCCGCTTGAGCACCTTGAGCTGGGCCACGGTGCAGTTCTCCAGCACGGACAGGTGCGGGAACAGGTTGAACTGCTGGAACACCATGCCCACGTGGCGGCGCAGCACGTCCAGGTCCACGTCCTCGTCCGTGACCGTGAACTCACCGACCGTGACGACGCCCGAGTCGGGCTTCTCCAGCAGGTTCACGCAGCGCAGGAGGGTGGACTTGCCCGAGCCGGACGGGCCGATCAGGCACACGACCTCGCCGGGGGCGACGTCGAGGTCGATGCCGCGCAGCACGTGGTTGGCGCCGAAGGACTTGTTGAGGCCGGCCACGTGCACGCCGGCGGCGTCCGCGGCGGCCACCGCGCCGAAGGATCCGGTGATGGGGTTCTGCTGGGCCATCTCAGTGCCCCTTCTTGGTCGAACGGGTCTCGAACCGGCGGGCCAGCAGGGACAGCGGCACGGTGATCACGAGGTAGAACAGGCCGGCCACAAGGATCGGCGTCATGCCGGCGTCGAGGGCGGAGATGCCGTCGCGACCGAACTTGGTGAGCTCGTACTCGTGCGCGGCCAGGCCGAGCACGTAGACCAGCGAGGAGTCCTTGGTCAGGAGGATGACCTCATTGGTGAGCGGCGGCAGCACGATGCGGAACGCCTGGGGGATCACGATGGTGACCATGGCCCGCCACGTCGGCATGCCGAGGGACCGGGCCGCCTCCATCTGGCCGCGGGGCACGGCCTGCAGGCCGGCGCGCAGGGTCTCGGCGATGTACGCGGCCGAGACCATGCCCAGGGCCACCATCACGACGACGGGGATCGGCCAGGACACCCCGAACGCGAAGGGCACCCCGTAGCCGAAGGCGAGGAACACCAGCAGCGCGGGGACGCCGCGGAAGAACTCGACGTAGGCGGTGGCCAGCCACCGGTACGGGCCGAACGAGCTCAGGCGCATGAGCGCGAGCACGATGCCGCCCAGCAGGCCGACGACGAACGAGGTGACCGTGTAGAACAGCGTGTTGCCCAGCCCCACGAGGATCACGTTGGGGAACATCGGGGCCACGGCGGGGAAGTTCAGGACGTTCTCGGCGAGCGCGCCCCAGTCGATGAGGACGGCCAGGACGACGAGGGCGAGGACGAAGACGGCCGCCTGGATGATCAGGGACAGCCGACGACGGCGGCGCGCGCGGCCGGGCTTCATGGCCGGTGCCGGCGAGACGGGGGCCTGCGTGCTCATCGGTAGTCCTCCTGTGCCTGACCGAACCAGCGCTCCTGGAGCTCGGCCACGGTGCCGTCGTTGCGCAGCTCCTGCAGCGCGCGGTTCACGGCGGAGCCGAGCTGCGCCTTCTGCGGGCCGACCGCCATGCCGAGCTGCTCGCCCGTGGGCAGCGACTCGACCACCTCGAAGCGATCGTCGTCCTTGAGGGAGTAGAGCAACACGGACTGGTTGCCCAGGGCGGCGTCCACGGTGCCGGCCTGCAGGGCCTGGACCTGCATGCCGCCGTCCTCGAACTGCACGGGGCTCAGGCCGTTCTGCTGGGCGTATTCGTCGCCGGTGGTCGCGGCCTGCACGCCGATCCGGCGGCCCTTCGCGGAGTCGACGTCGGTGATGCCGGAGCCCTTCTTCGCGACCAGGACGAGGTCGTCGTCGAGGTAGGGGAGGGTGAAGGCCATGACGCGCTGACGGGCCTCGGTGATGGAGATCGACGAGGCGTTCACGTCGCAGCCGGTGAGCGAGGCACCCGACTCGATGGCCTCGAAGGAGGAGTCGATCACGTTCACCCCGAGGCCCAGCTTCTCCGCCACCGCCTCGACCAGCTGGATGTCGTAGCCGGTCAGCTCACCGTTCTCCTCGAACTCGAAGGGCGGGTAGGGGACGTCCGAGCAGACCGTCAGGACGCCGGGCTGGACGAGGCCGTACGAGGTGCTCAGGTCGTCGTCGGACACGATGCCGGCGGATCCGGCGTCGCCGCCGAGGACGGCGCAGCCGGTGAGCAGCGCCGCCGACGCGGTGAGCCCCACGGCGCCGAGGAGGCGGGAGTGGATGCGGGTCATGGAGGGCCTTCTGTGCCGCCGTCGGGAGGACGGGCGTGCGGGTCGGAGGGAGCCGGCAGAGTGACGTGTTCCGCCGTGATTGGAGGTCATCGTAGTGCGTCGGGGGCCGTCGCGGGCGCCGGGAGACGACTCGTCGCCGCGGAGCGAGCCGATCGACCGGTGGCCCTGCCGCGGCCCGCCTCAGCAGACGAAGGCTGGCCTCGCGCTGTGGGGATTGTCAGGCTGGGTACATCGTCGTCACCCGGTCTGAGAGGTCTCTCATCCTCCGCACCCCCGCCCCCGCCCGCCCCGCCGCCACCCTGTCCCTGCTCGCGGTGGGCGCCCTCGCGCTCGTCGGCTGTGCCGGGGGAGGCGGCGAGGCCTCGTCCTCCTCGGCCGACGCGTCCAAGTCCGCCCCGACGGGGGCCGGCTCGGACCTCACGGACGAGCAGGAGGAGCGCGTGGAGGCGCTCGAGGACGTCCTGCTCACCCCGGAGACCGCGCCCGGCGGCGTGTTCACGGGCATGGAGACCCAGGCCGGCGGCGGCGAGCCGATCAGCACCAGCCTGAGCCTGACGGGCGTCACCCCCACGGGCGCCTGCGCGGACCTCATCGAGCAGATCAATACGCAGCAGGCGCCCGGGCTCGGCGGTGCGCTGGCCCAGTACGAGGTGGACCCGGCCGCCGTCACCGGCCTGGCCGGTTCCCAGGCCGGGGCGTTCGGCATGGTCGCGGTCACCGACGACGGCACCGATCTGCTGGCGCCCTTCGGCAAGCTGGCCGACACGTGCGGCACGTTCGGCGACCCGGACGGCGTCGAGGCGGCCTTCACGAAGGTGCCCGGCGTGCCGGACGCGGCCCACATCGCCCTGGGCAACTCGGGCATGGACACGGCCCTGTTCACCATGACCGTCGGCGGCGTCACGGACGGGGACGAGCTCGTGTACCTCGGCATGGTGGGCCTCGACGAGGAGATCGCGGCCGAGACGCTGCGTGCCCAGGTCGAGGCGTTCGAGGCCCGGGAGCGCTGATCCGTCAGTCGTCGGGCCGGGGCGTCGGCTCGAGGCGGGCGCCGTCGTGGGACACCGGGTCCGCGTGGAACGGGCTGCCCGAGCTGACGTCCTCCGGGTCCCGCCGCCCCGACTCCACCGCAAGGAGGCGCCCCTCCTCGGAGAGCAGGGGTGTGGCCTCGATCGTGAGGTCCTCGCCGGCGCGCACGGCGTCGGCCACGAGCCGGGCCAGGCGGCGGTTGCGGGCCTCGTACCGTTCGGAGGCCTCGAGCACCGCGGTGTGCCGCGTCGCCAGCTGGATCTCGACGGAGGCGTCGATGCCGACGGCCAGCTGGCGGGCACGCAGCACCTCCGCGTCGAAGGCGGCCCCGGCCAACAGCACGATGCACGCCACCCACGCGAGGGCGAGCACGCCGATCGCGGAGTTGATCCGCCCGACCACGGCGAACTGGCCGAACCGGTCCGTGATCCAGCCCAGGGCCACGGTGGCGCCGAAGAGCAGGACCACCACGGCCACGGCGCCGAGCGAGAGCGGGCGGTAGCGGGGCTGCCGGACGTTGGGCCCCAGGCGGTAGGCGAGGGTCACGATCAGGGCGATCACCACGAGGATGACCGGCCACTTCACCACGTTCCACGTCTGGACCGTCTCCTCCGGCAGGCCGACGGCCTGGCCGAGGCGCAGGGAGAGGTCACCGCCGACGACCACCAGGATCGTGATCAGCACGGCGCCGAGCATGAGGGCGAGGGTCTCGACGAAGACCACGAGGCGGAAGTGGAGGAAGGGCCGGCCCTCGCGGGTGTCGTGGATGCGGTGCATGGCCCGGTGGAACGCGCCGACGGCGCCCGAAGCGGACACCACGGTGCCGACGGCCCCGAGGACGACGGCGCCGGTGCCGGGCCCGGCCGAGCCGAGGGTCAGGATCCATTCGCGGACGACGTCGGGCGTCAGCGACGGCCAGATCTCGGCGGCCAGGTGGGCCGCGGCGTCCACGGTCTCCTCCTCGACGCCCAGCAGCGAGACCACGGAGAGCAGGGCGATGACGGTGGGCAGCAGGGACAGCGCCCCGAAGAAGGTCATGGCGGCGGCCACATCCCAGACCTGCAGCTCGAAGAGCCGGTGCAGGGTGCGGCGCAGGACGTACAGCAGGGACACCCGCGGTCGGGTGTACGTGCGGAGGCGCCGGGGCGCCGCTGTGGAGCCGGCCATGGCACCAACGTACCGGCGCGAGGGGGAATAGCCCTGGTGCGTGGAGGGTTGAGCTATATAGACTCAACTTCGTCTGCGGCGGGAACGGCCCGCGGTCGACGGTTGTCCGACACCCCGGGACACGGGAGAGAAGGAGCCAATAGTCCATGGATGCCAAGTTCACCACCAAGAGCCAGGAGGCGCTCTCGGCTGCGGCCATGAACGCCTCCACCGCCGGCAACCCCCAGGTCGAGCCGGCCCACCTGCTGAAGGCCCTGATGGACCAGCGGGAGTCCGTCGCCGTGGCCGTCCTGAAGGCCGCCGGGGCCGACCCCGACGCCGTCTCCACGGCGGCCTCCTCGGCCATCCGACGCCTGCCCTCCACCCAGGGCAGCACGGTGGCCCAGCCCCAGTTCTCGCGCGCCGCCCTGCAGGTCGTGCAGAACGCGCGCACCCAGGCCGAGCAGCGCTCGGACGAGTTCGTCTCCACCGAGCACCTGCTGCTCGGCGTGGCAGCGGACTCCGGCGAGGCCGGTGAGGCACTGCGCTCGAACGGGGCGAGCCTCGAGGCGCTCGCCGCCGCCCTGACCCTGGTGCGCGGCGACTCCCGCGTCACCACCCAGGACCCGGAGACCACCTTCCAGTCCCTGGAGAAGTACGGCACGGACCTCACCGAGATCGCCCGCTCCGGCAAGCTCGACCCGGTGATCGGCCGCGACGCCGAGATCCGCCGTGTGGTGCAGGTGCTCTCGCGCCGCACCAAGAACAACCCCGTGCTCATCGGCGAGCCCGGCGTCGGCAAGACCGCCGTCGTCGAGGGCCTGGCCCAGCGGATGGTGGCCGGGGACGTCCCCGAGTCCCTGCGCGGCAAGACGCTGATCAGCCTGGACCTGGGCGCCATGGTCGCCGGCGCCAAGTACCGCGGCGAGTTCGAGGAGCGCCTGAAGGCCGTCCTCGAGGAGATCAAGGCCGCCGAGGGGCAGGTCGTCACGTTCATCGACGAGATCCACACCGTCGTGGGCGCGGGCGCGTCCGAGGGCGCCATGGACGCCGGCAACATGCTCAAGCCCATGCTGGCCCGCGGCGAGCTGCGCCTGATCGGCGCGACCACCTTGGACGAGTACCGCGAGAACATCGAGAAGGACCCCGCCCTGGAGCGCCGCTTCCAGCAGGTCTTCGTGGGCGAGCCCAGCGTGGACGACACGATCGCCATCCTGCGCGGGCTCAAGGAGCGCTACGAGGCCCACCACAAGGTGGCCATCGCCGACTCCGCGCTCGTGGCCGCGGCCACGCTGTCCCACCGGTACATCACCGGCCGCCAGCTGCCGGACAAGGCCATCGACCTCGTGGACGAGGCCGCCTCACGCCTGCGCATGGAGATCGACTCCGCCCCGGAGGAGATCGACGTCCTGCGCCGCCAGGTGGACCGCCTGACCATGGAGGAGCTCGCCCTCGAAGGCGAGACGGACCCCGCGTCCATCGAGCGGCTCGACGCCCTGCGCGCGGAGAAGGCGGACCGCGAGGAGGAGCTCACCGCCCTCACCGCCCGCTGGGACGCGGAGAAGGCCACCCTCAACCAGGCCGGCGACCTGCGCGCCAAGGTGGACGAACTGCGTTCGCTCGCCGAGAAGGCCCAACGCGACGGCGACCTCGCCGAGGCCTCCCGCCTGCTGTACGGCGAGATCCCCGCGCTGGAGAAGCAGCTCGAGGAGGCGGACCGCGCCGCCCGCGAGGCCGACCGCTCGGCCACCGAGCCGATGGTCTCCGAGGAGGTCACGGCGGACGACATCGCCGAGGTGGTCTCCGCCTGGACCGGCATCCCCGCCGGGCGCATGCTCACCGCCGAGTCCGAGAAGCTGCTCACCATGGAGGAGCACCTCGGCGAGCGGCTGATCGGGCAGCGGGACGCCGTCGTCGCCGTCGCGGACGCGGTGCGCCGCTCGCGGGCCGGCATCGCGGACCCGAACCGGCCCACGGGCTCGTTCCTGTTCCTGGGCCCCACGGGCGTGGGCAAGACCGAGCTGGCCAAGGCGCTCGCGGAGTTCCTCTTCGACGACGAGCGCGCCATGGTGCGGATCGACATGTCCGAGTACGCGGAGAAGCACTCCGTCTCCCGCCTGGTCGGCGCCCCTCCGGGCTACGTCGGCTACGACGAGGGCGGCCAGCTCACGGAGGCCGTGCGGCGTCGCCCGTACTCGGTGGTGCTGCTGGACGAGGTGGAGAAGGCCCACCCCGAGGTCTTCGACATCCTGCTCCAGGTGCTCGACGACGGCCGCCTCACCGACGGCCAGGGCCGCACCGTGGACTTCCGCAACGTGATCCTGATCCTCACCTCGAACCTGGGCTCGCAGTTCCTCGTGGACCCGACCCTGGACGAGGCCGCCAAGCGCGAGTCCGTGATGTCCGTGGTGCGCGGGGCGTTCAAGCCCGAGTTCCTCAACCGCCTGGACGAGATCGTGCAGTTCGACGCGCTCACCGTGGCCGAGCTGACGCGGATCGTGGACCTGCAGGTCGAGTCCCTGCAGGCGCGCCTGACGGACCGCCGCCTCACCCTCGAGGTGTCCGACGCCGCCAAGGCGTGGCTCGCCGCGACCGGGTTCGACCCGGCCTACGGCGCCCGGCCCCTGCGCCGCCTGGTGCAGCGCGAGATCGGCGACCGCCTGGCCCGCGGCATCCTCGCCGGGGAGATCGCGGACGGGGACACCGTGGTCGTGGACCGTGTCGAGGGCGAGAACGGCCTCACCGTGACCCGGAAGGGCTGACGCCGGGACCGACGGACCGTGTTCCTCCTCCCTCTGGCGCGTCGGGGGCGGTTTCGGGTGGTATCCGGCCTGGATACCACCCGAAACCGCCCCCGACGGCATCTGCGAGACGGGCGGACGCCTCGGGTCAGCGGGTGCCGAGGGCGTCGGCGTCCTGCTGGAGGGTGCCGATCAGGTTCGCCACCGCGCGGGCCGTGTGGGTCAGCGTGGTGATGGAGACGTTGTCGATGTCGTCCTGGGGCGTGTGGTAGTTGTCGTCGCGGATCGAGAGCAGGCCCGTCGAGGCGATGCCCGCGTCCACGAACGGCGCGTAGTCCGAGCGGCCGTTGCTGCCCTCGGGCTGGTGCCCGTGGCCGTCGCGGTCGAGCTGCGCGCCGAGCAGGGACTCAGCACCGATCGACCAGTCGGCCGTGAGCACGCCGAGCGTGTTCTGGTGGTCCAGCGGGGCCACCATGTCCAGGTTGGTGTAGAGGATGATGTCCTCGCGCTCCGCGGCGGTCAGGGTGTCCACGTAGTGGTGCGAGCCCAGCAGGCCGATCTCCTCGGCGCCCCACAGGGCGAAGCGGACCTTGCTCTCGGCCTTGTTGGCCTTGGCGGCCTGGCGTGCGACCTCGAGGGTCGCCGCGACGCCCGAGGCGTTGTCGTGGATGCCCGGGCCCTCCGGCACGCCGTCCAGGTGGGCGCCGAGCATCACGACGTCGTCGTCGCTGCCCGTGCGCGTCTCCGCCAGCACGTTCCAGGTGGGCCGCTGCTCCACAAGCTGCTCGAGGTCCAGGGTGACGGTGGCGCCGCCGGCGCGGGTCTGGGCCAGCAGGTCGGCGCCCAGCTCGCGGGTCACGCCCACGGTCCCGACGACGTCGCCCGGCGCGGCGCCCAGGGTGCCGTTCAGTGCGCCCTCGGCGTTGTTGTAGATGATGACGGCCTCGGCGCCCGAGGCGGCCGCGACCTGGGACTTCTGGGCGAAGGTGCAGTCGCCCCGGGAGACCAGGGCGACGCTGCCGGTCAGGTCCGCGCCGGCCCAGTCCGCGTCGGCGCAGCCGGTGGCGGCGCCGGCGGGGGCGGCGAGCGGGGCGTCGGTGACCTGCGCCGACGGCGAGGACGTGAAGACGGTGTGCTCGAGGTCGCGCTGGACGGGTCCGGTTTGCTGAAGCCGGTCCCGCAGGGTCTCGGTGTAGGTGATCTCGAACTCCTGGAGCTCGACGTCGTAGCCGGCCTCCTCGAGCTCGCCCACGGCGTAGTCGAGCGAGGCCTGGAAGCCCGGCGTGCCCGCGGCGCGGTTTCCGTGCTCGTCCGCGATGGCCGCGAACGCCGTGATGTCCTGGCGGAGGTGGTCCGAGGAGATGGAGCGGACCAGCTTCTTCGGGGAGTTCGGGTTGCCGCCGGCGCGGTTCTGCCCGGGGCCCAGGCCACGGTCGGCGGTCTGCGTGGTGCCCATGGGGGCCTTTGCCGGGGCGGCCGGGGCGGCCGGGGCGGCGAGTGAGACGGGGGCGGCGGTCAGCGTGGCGGCCAGGGTGGCGGCGGCCAGCAGGGTGGGGGTGCGGCGCATGGGCATCCTCATCGTGGGGGGCGTATGTGACGTACGCAACATAGCCCATCGTCCAGCGACCGTGCAGGGTGTGTGTCACGCCTGTCCAGCCGGGTGCCGCCCGTGCTGCGGCCGCCCGCGCCGCACCCGGCGCCGCCGCACGCCCCGCCGGACCGGGCCGGTCGTCGTCGTCCACAGGCCGTCCGGCGGGTCATGTATCCTTGTCCGCACGAACCATATTGACCAGTGAAGACCTCGGCGGGCCCCTGTGCGCCACAGATCCGAGGCGGCGAGAGATGCGAAGGGGGTCACGCTCATGGGGCGCGGCCGTCAGAAGGCGAAGGCCACGAAGCAGGCACGGGAGATGAAGTACTTCTCTCCCGGAACAGACCTCTCGGCACTGGAGCGAGAGCTCACGGGCGGACGCACGCGCGGCCCGGAGCAGGACCAGGAGCCCGAGTACGAGGATCCGTACGCGGACCTCTACGCGGAGGACGAGGACGACGACGCGCGGGCGCGATGACGCCCGCACGGCATCCGGCCCTGGACGGGCATCAGGCCGCCCTGCGGTCGATCGCCAGGGTGGTGGATGAGACAGCACCGCTGCAGGACCCCGAGACGGCGTCTCGAGGTCTGCTGCGTCTGATGGAGGAGTCCCGCCCGCTCGTGATCACCGGGGCCGGCGTGTCCACGGACTCCGGCATCCCGGACTACCGGGGGCCGAACGGGTCCCTGCACCGCCACCGGCCGATGACGTACCAGGAGTTCCGGGACGACCCGGCCGCCCGCCACCGCTACTGGGCGCGCTCGTTCGTGGGCTGGCGCCGCATGGACCAGGCCCGCCCGAACGAGGCGCACCGCATCCTCGCGCGCTGGGCGGCCGAGGGGCGGATCGCCGGCGTCCTGACCCAGAACGTGGACGGGCTGCACGCCGAGGCCGGACGCGCGGCGGGGATGCCGGAGGACCGGCTGATCGAGCTCCACGGGGACCTGGCGCGCGTGGCCTGCCTGAACTGCGGGGCCACCGAGTCCCGCCGTGACCTGGACCTGCGGCTCGAGGCCGCCAACCCGGGCTACCTCGAGCGCGTGGCGATCGACCCGGACGCCGTGAACCCCGACGGGGACGTCTCCCTCGACCAGCACTGGGTGGAGGAGTTCACGATGGTCGGCTGCCGGGTGTGCGGCTCCGTGAAGCTCAAGCCGGACGTCGTGTACTTCGGCGAGTCCGTGCCCCCGGCGCGGCGCGCGGCCGCGGAGGCGATGGCCGACGACGGCGGCACGGTGCTCGCCGTCGGCACCTCGCTGGCCGTGATGAGCGGCTACCGGTTCGTGCTGCGGGCCGAGCGGGCCGGGCATGAGACGGGGCTGATCAACCTCGGCCCCACCCGCGCCGACGCCAAGGCCCGCTGGCGCTGGCGCGCCCCGGTCGCCGACGCGCTGGCCTGGCTCGACGCCCGCCTCTGACCCCCACCCACGTTTTCGTGCGGGAAACGGCGGGCGCCGGGGCGTTTTCGTGCGGGAAACGGCGGGCGCCGGGGGTGTGGACACCGGGTGGCCCGGGGCCACGCACGACTCCTGCACAGGTGGCGCCGCCGGCGTTGTCGTCCACGGTGGGTGCTCCCGAGCGGGGGGGATAGGCCGGGTTGAGCCATCGTCACGGGCATGGCCACGTCTTCCCTGCCCCTATCGGACATCGTCGAGACCGGCCGGCCGTTCACCCGTGGCGACCTGCGCGCGGCCGGGGTTTCGGAGCGACTGGTCCGCGGCGGTGACGTGCGGCGCGTGACGCATGGGGTCCATCGGCTCCGGTCTGACCACCTCGGCTCGTGGGCGGATCTCGGCTACGTCGAGGCCCCCGCTCCCTTCGCGCCGGAGGAGACGGCCGCGATCGTGGAGGCGAGCGGGGGAGTGGCCTCCCACCTCACGGCGCTGCTCCTGCACCGCGTGCCGCTGCCGCCGTTCCTGGCGGAGGACGGCACGGTGCACGTGTCCCGGCCGCACCCGCGCGGGGCGAGCGTCCGACCGGAGATCACCTCGCATGCCCGCCTCGTCCCGGCCGCGGACGTCACAGCCCTCCACGGGATCCGCCTGACGAGCCTGGAGCGATCCTGGGCGGATCTGGCCGCGCTGCTTCGTCCAGGCATGCTCGAGCCCGTCGTGGCGGCCGGGGACGCCCTCATCCATCGGCCGTGGTCGCCGGAGGGGCGTCGCTCACCACGGACCACGACGGCGGCCCTGCGGTCCGCGCTCCTGCGTGCCGGACGGTTCAAGGGAGTGCGCACCGCCCGTGCCGCACTCGAGCTGGTGCGGGTGGGCGCGGATTCCCCGCAGGAGACAGCCCTGCGACTGGCCCTGCTCCACGCCGGCCTGCCCGAGCCGGAGCTCCAGCTGGTGCTGCACCCGGGCCGGGCCCGGTCACCGGACGCGGATCTGGGGTGGCGGCAGTGGCGCTTGGTGGTCCACTACGACGGCGGTCACCACCTCGACCCGGCACAGCTCGCGGTGGACTCGTGGCGAGACGAGGGATGGGCGCGCGCGGGCTGGACGCAGATCTGGGCCACGGTGGACGACGCACGGGACGACTTCCGGCGCGTCGTCGCCGAGGTGCAGACGCACCGGGCCCGGCTCGGCGGGCGGGTGTTCGCGTCGTGAACCGCCGTTTCCCGAACGAAAACACCCCGGAGGCCGCCGTTTCCCGAACGAAAACGCCCCGTGGGGTCAGGCGGCGTACTGGCCGCGCATCAGCACGGCGCCGCCGTCGACGCCCTTGGCGCCCTGCACGAAGTTCAGGCCTGCGGCCGCCGCGTCGTCGGTGAGGGCGCCGATGGTGCCCATCTCCCACGCGTCGATGCCGGCGTCCACGAGCACGGAGATCGACGTCGCGGCCACCTCCGGGTCCACCACGGCCACCATGCCCACGCCGAGGTTGAGGGTGCGCTCGAGGTCGGACTGCGGAACGCGGCCGAGCTCGCCCACCAGGCGGAACACGGGCGGCAGGGACCAGGTGTCGCGCTCGACGGTCGCCATGAGGCCCTGCGGGAGCACGCGCGCCAGGTTCGCGGCCAGGCCGCCGCCGGTCACGTGGCTGAACGCGCGCACCGGCAGGTCCGAGCCGCCCTCGTGGCCGTTGAGGCGCTGCACCAGGTCGAGGCAGGCGCGGGAGTAGATGCGGGTCGGCACGAGCAGCTCCTCGCCGAGGGTGCAGCCGAGCTCGGTGACCTCGCGGTCCAGGGACCAGCCCGCGGCGTTCACCACGCGGCGCACGAGCGAGTAGCCGTTCGAGTGGATGCCGGAGGAGGCCATGCCGATCACGACGTCGCCGGACTGCACCCGCTCCGCGCCCAGGACCATGTCCGCCTCGACCACGCCGGTGGCCGCGCCCGCCACGTCGTACTCGTCTGCGGCCAGCAGGCCCGGGTGCTCGGCGGTCTCGCCGCCCACGAGCGCGGTGTCGGCCAGGCGGCAGCCCTCGGCCACGCCGCGCACGATGTCCGCGATGCGCTCGGGCACGACCTTGCCGCACGCGATGTAGTCGGTCATGAACAGGGGCTGGGCGCCGACCACCACGATGTCGTCCACGACCATGCCCACGAGGTCCTGGCCGATGGTGTCGTGCTTGTCCATCGCCTGCGCGATCGCCACCTTGGTGCCGACGCCGTCCGTGGACGTGGTCAGCAGCGGCTTGCGGTACTGCAGCAGCGCGGAGGCGTCCCACATGCCGGCGAAGCCGCCGATGCCGCCCATGACCTCGGGGGTGTGGGTGGCCTTCACGGCGTCCTTCATCAGCTCGACGGCGCGGTCGCCGGCCTCCACGTCGACGCCGGCCGAGGCGTAGGTGATCGGGGCGGCGGAGGAGGGGGTCTGGTTCGGGGTCACAGCGGGGTCCTGTCCGTCTCGGTGAGCAGCTTCTCGTCGTCGGCGTCCGGGCCGGGCTCGCAGCCCGTGGCGGTCACGGTGGTGGTCTCGCCGTCCTCGTCCAACACCACGGTGGACGCGGGCGACACGGCGACCGGCTCCAGCAGGCCCTTGCCGCGCTCGCCCTCGTCGGCCAGCGGGATCGGGTAGTCGCCGGTGAAGCAGGCGGTGCACAGGCGCTCGCGCGGCTGCCCGGTGGCCTCGATCATGCCCTCCTCGCTGATGTAGGCCAGCGAGTCGGCGCCGATGGATGCGGCGATCTGGTCCACCGCGGCGCCGTTGGCGATGAGCTCGGCGCGGGTGGCGAAGTCGATGCCGTAGAAGCAGGGCCACTTCACGGGCGGGGAGGAGATCTTCACGTGCACCTCGGCGGCGCCGGCCTCCTTGAGCATCCGCACGACGGCGCGCTGGGTGTTGCCGCGCACGATCGAGTCGTCCACCACTACGACGCGCTTGCCGGCCACCACGGTGGACTCGACGTTGAGCTTGAGGCGGATGCCGAGCTGGCGCAGCGTCTGGGACGGCTGGATGAAGGTGCGGCCCACGTACGCGTTCTTCACGAACCCCTGGCGGAACGGCAGGCCCGAGGCGTCCGCGTAGCCCACGGCGGCGGGCGTGCCGGACTCGGGCACGGGGATCACGACGTCGGCCTCGACCGGCTGCTCGAGCGCGAGGCGGCGGCCCATCTCCACGCGGGACTCGTACACGGAGCGCCCGGCGATCGTGGCGTCCGGCCGGGCGAGGTAGACGTACTCGAACACGCAGCCGGCCGGCTTGGACTCGGCGAAGCGGGTGGAGCGGATGCCCTCCTCGTCGATCGCGATCATCTCGCCGGGCTCGACCTCACGGATGAACGAGGCGCCGACGGTGGCGAGGGCCGACTGCTCGGAGGCCACCACCCAGCCCCGCTCGAGGCGGCCGAGCACGAGCGGGCGCACGCCCTGCGGGTCGCGGGCGGCGTAGAGGGTGTGCTCGTCCATGAACACGAAGCAGTAGGCGCCGCGGATCTTCGGCAGCAGCTCGAGGGCGGTCTCCTCGAGGCGGTCCCCGGGGGCGCCGTGCAGCAGGGCCGTGACCAGGGCGGTGTCCGTGGTGTTGCCCTGCTTCATCTCACCGTGGGTGTGGCGGCCGTCCGCGGCGTGCACCATGCGCAGCAGCTCGGCGGAGTTCACGAGGTTGCCGTTGTGCGCCAGGGCGACCGTGCCGTCGTCGGCGGTGGCGCCCAGGGTGGGCTGGGCGTTGGCCCACTTGTTCACGCCGGTGGTGGAGTAGCGGCAGTGGCCGACGGCGATGTGGCCGCTCAGTGCGGTCAGGGTGGCCTCGTCGAACACCTGGGAGACCAGGCCGATGTCCTTGTAGACGGCGATGCGCCCGCCGTCCGAGACGGCGATGCCCGCGGACTCCTGGCCGCGGTGCTGGAGGGCGTACAGGCCGTAGTAGGCCAGTTTCGCGACCTCCTCGCCCGGCGCCCACACGCCGAACACGCCGCATTCGTCCTGCGGCCCCTGGTCCTGGGGGTCGAGGGCGGCGGTCAGGCGGCCGTCGCCTCGTCGGGTGCGCGGTGCGATCACTGCTCGGGGGTCCTTTCGGTGGGGGTGGTGCGGGCGGGCGGGGCACCCGCGTCCACACGGTCCAGGCGGACGTCCGCCACGGCCGGGTCGTCGGTGCGCTCGAGGACCACGGTGCGCGCGGTCGACCGGGAGCGGCGGTCCAGCAGCAGCCACACGAGCAGCCCGAGCACGCTCGTGCCGAGCATGCTCAGCAGCGATGCGAAGCCGAACGTCTCCGAGAAGGAGAGCGGGATGCCGGAGTACGGGTCCGCGGGCGGGGTGGGGGAGGCGTGGACCGCGGTGGTAATCACGAGTGCGATCAGCAGGCCGAGCGCGAGCGCCACCGCGAGCACCGCGGTCAGCCGCGGGGCGCGACGGACGGTGTAGGCGCGCTGATCGGGGGTCGGCTCGGGGGCGGAGGTCATGCGCGCCAGTCTATCGAGTCGGCCGCTGGGGCCAGTCGCGCGTGCCCGCGGCGGTGGCGGCACTCCCGGAGCACGCTCTGGCCGGCGCGTTGCGTGACGTTGAGCTCGTCGACCGCGGCCTGATACTCCTCCAGCGGGAGCACGACCTGCCCGCAGGCACGGGCGAGCTGTGCCTTCGCCGCGGTGTCCGGGGCGGGATCGGCAGAGCTGCATCCCGCGACGAGGAACGGTGCCGACGTTCGAACGGTCGGTGCCGCCGAGAGGACTGCCGGACACCCCTCGCTCACGGCCGCACGAGCGGCAGGTGCGCGCCGAGGTCGGCCCGCACGCCCGAGGCGCGCACGCCGCCGGCCGCCGTCGCGTCCTCCCAGGTCGTCAGCCCCGTGGCCAGGGACAGCCATGTCACGGCGTCCATCTCCACCACGTTGGGCGGGGTGCCGCGGGTGTGCCGGGGCCCGGGGAGGCACTGGGCGACGCCGAAGGGCGGCACGCGCACCTCCACCGAGTTCCCGGGCACGCGGGTCGCCAGCTCCTCGAGCGCGAAGCGCACCGCCGTCGCCCGCGTGGGGCGCGGCAGCGCGGCGGCCGCCGCGGGGTCCTCCTCGTGGGCGCGTGCCCACGCCAGCAGCGCCGCGTGGCCCTCGACGACAGGCACCCGGCGGCGGGGCACGGAGCCGGTGGTCACGCCCGCGCCTCGAAGGCCGGCAGGACGTCCCCCACGAGGTCCCGCACCGGCGCGGCCAGGCGGATCTCACCGACCGGCTCACCCCGGCCGAGCACCGGGGGCACGACGGCGGCCAGCACGCCCGGCAGCGTCGCCCGGTCCACGTGGTCCGGGGCGAACCGGGCCAGCAGCGCGAGCGCGACCAGGTCGCCGGCCCGCGTGCCGCCGTCGAGCGCCTTGACGGCCACGGCCGTGCCGTCCGGCGCGGCCATGACGAGCACGCCGTCCGCGCCCGCCTTGGCGAGCAGGCCGAGCTCGCGCATCACCACGGTGTTGGAGCTCGTCTCCCCGTGGACGGCCCACGGGTGCTCGAGCATCGCGGTGGCGACGGCGGCCGCGTGCGGATCCGCGTCGGCGCGGCCGGGCGCCGCGGCGACCCGCCCGATGCCGCGGGCCAGGCCCGCCAGCGAGATGACGGCGGCCGGGGCGCCACAGCCGTCCACACCGGTGTGGGCCACCGGCTCGCCGCAGTACTCGGCGATCACCGCGTCCACCTCGCGCTGCAGCGGGTGCGCCGGGTCGAGGTACGTGGCGACGTCGTGCCCGGACGCCGCGCAGGCCGCGAGGAAGCCGGCGTGCTTGCCGGAGCAGTTGAAGGCCAGCGGGGTCGCGGCGGCGGACTCGCCGTCGCGGCGGACCTGGGCGACCACCTCGGAGGTGTCCGCGGGCCAGGCCGGCGGGCACTGCAGGGCGGACGCGTCGAGGCCTGCGTCCGCGAGCATGCGCTCGGCCAGCGCCTGGTGCCGGAGCGTGCCCCGGTGGGAGCCGCACGCGATGGACAGGGCCTCGCCCTCCAGCGCCGCCCCGTGGCGCAGCGACGCGACGGCCTGGAACGGCTTCAGCGTGGAGCGCGGGTAGATCAGCGCGTCCGCGGGGCCGAGCCCGGCCAGCACCCGCCCGTCGGGGCCGGTCACGACGGCGGCGCCCGCCGTCCGGGACTCGACGAAGCCGTTGCGGACGGTCTCCACGAGCTCGACGGCGTCGGACAGGGCGAGGGTCTCGCCCGCGGGGGCGACGGTGGCGTGGGTCATGCGGTCCAGGGTAGCGAGGGCCCCGGACGCGCCGGGCGTCCGGGGCCGGTGGGCCGGGTCGGGTCCGGCGGCGTCAGCGGCTCACTCCGCGGAGAGCCGCCCGTCCACCATGGTCAGGGTGCGGTCCGTGACGGAGAGGAACTCGTGGTCGTGCGTGACCATGAGCGTCGCCACCTGCTCCTCGCGGGTCAGCGTGCCCAGCAGGTCCACGACGGCGGCCGAGCGCTCACGGTCCAGCGCGGAGGTGGGCTCGTCCACGAGCAGCAGCGTCGGGGAGGCCATCAGCGCGCGCACGATGTTCACGCGCTGCCGCTGACCGCCCGAGAGCTGGTGCGGGCGCTTGCCGGCCTGGTCGGCCAGGTCCACACGCTCGAGCAGCTCCATGGCCCGGGCCTTGGCGGCCCTGCGGTCGGCGCGGGTGGCGTCGCGGTCCAGGTGCACGGTCAGCTCGAGCTGCTCGGCGGCGGTCAGGGACGGGATGAGGTTCGGCTGCTGGAAGATCACGCCGATCTCCTGGCCGCGCAGCGCCGTGCGCTCCTTCCGGGACAGCCCGGCCATCTCGCGGCCGGCGACGGACACGCTGCCGGAGGTGGGCGTCACCAGGCCCGCGGCCACCGCCAGCAGGGAGGACTTGCCCGAGCCGGACGGGCCGACCATCGCGGTGAACGTGCCGGGGAGCAGGTCCAGGCTCACCTCGTCCAGGGCGCGCAGCACGCCGCGCTCGCCGTCCGGGTACTCCAGCACGAGGTCGCGCACGGACAGCGCGGGGGTGGCGTCGGCCGCGGCGGCGGGGCGCTCGCCGGCGACGCGGTGGGCGGCCGCGGCGGCGGGGGTGCGGAGGGCGTCGAGGTCGGCCTGCGGGGCGGTGAGGGTGGTCATGGGGAGGTCCTTTCTCCAGGCGGGGGCGAGGCGGAGCCGAGGGGGACGACGGCGCCGGGCGGCGCCGTCGTCGGGGCGCTCAGTTGCCGCCGAGGGCGACCAGCGGGTCGATCCGGGTGACGCGGTAGACCGCGATGACGGCGGCGAGCATGCCGAGCACGAGGACCCCGGCGGCGGGCACCGCGGTGGTGGCCCACGAGAGCTCGAACGGGACGGCCCGCCCCGCGAACGCGCCGATCACGGCGGCCAGCCCGGTGCCCACGGCCACGCCGCCGACGAGCACGAACGCGGCCTGCGCGAGCGAGTCCTTCAGCACCCAGCCGTTCGAGCCGCCGAGGGCCTTGAGCACCGCGATGTCGCGGGTGCGCTGCACCGTCCAGATGGACAGGAACGCGATCACCACGAGCGCCGAGATGCCGTACAGGAAGCCCTGCATGGTCATCAGGGAGCCGTTCTCGGACCGGTAGCTGGGCAGGGCGGCGTAGGAGCCCTTCACGGTCTCCGCGACGGTGCCCGCGGCGTCGTCGCCGGCGGCGGCCACGGCGTCGACGTCGGCGCCCGCGTCGAAGCGCACGAGGCCGGCGGTGCCGAGCACCGCGTCGTCGGCGGTGTGCGAGATGGCGTTCCAGTCCTCGAGCGCCAGCCACGTCACGGGGGAGTGGGAGTAGTACTCGGTCGGCACGACGTCGGCCACGGTGTAGACGAAGCCGGAGACCGCGACGGCGTCACCCGCCTGGGCGTGGAGGGAGTCGGCCACGTCCTGGCTGAGCACGATCTGCCCGAGCTCGACGCCGGCCGGCGCGTCGGAGCCGCCCGGGGTGAGACCGATGAACGCGGTGGTGGCCACGCCGGTGGTGGGCTCGCCGGACACGTCCGCGCGGCCCTGCGGGTCCGTGTCCACGGGGTGCTCGAGGCCAATGGCCCGGCCCTGGCTCACACCGAGCGGCTCGACGGAGGCCACGCCGTCCGTGGCCGCCCACGCGTCGCGCTGGGCCACGGTGAACTCGGACTGGGTGAACGACGCGGTGGGCTCCTGGCCCGCCGCACCGCCGAAGACCAGACGCTGCACGCCCTGCTCGCCGAGGCGGTCGATCGCGGCCGTGTTCTGCCCGCCCAGGCCGGCCGTGAGGCCGGAGAGCATGACGAGCAGCAGGCTGATGAGGGCCACCACGGAGCCCATGAGGGCGAACCGTCCGGTGGCGAAGCGGAGGTCGCGGAGTGCGAGGAACACGGGGCGCGTCCTTTCCTGACGAGGTCTGTCCTGAGGTTGCCTCCACGGTCTCGCGCGGGGAGGGGTCGCCACATCGCCCGCGGCGGCTGGACCCGGTCAACCGAATGGTTGATCCCGGCGGCGCAGCGGCGCGGCCCCGGGGCATCGGGCCGTTGTCGCGTCCGGGGCGCGCCCTAGGGTGGAGCCATGTCCGTCGCACCCCGCGCCGCCGTGCCCCCCGCGCCCACCGAGACCGGCACCACCGCCGTGCTCGCCGGCCTGCGCGTGGCCCTGCACGTCACGTTCGCCGCGCTGCTCACCGTGGGGCTGGCGCGCGCGCTCGCGGACCGGTCCCCGGAGGCGTCCTCCGGTCCGTTCCCGGCCACCACCCTGGTGCTGCTGACCGCCGCGCTGGCGGGCGTCTACCTGGCCGGGACCGTGCTGGAGCGGCGCCGGTGGGCCCGGGGCGACGACGTCGGCCGCGGTCCGGCGGTCGCCTGGCTGGCCCTGGTGCTGCTGCTGTGGGGCCTGCTCGTGGCCCACCACGGCGACTTCGCGTGGGTCGCCTTCCCCCTCTTCTTCGTCGTCCTGCACGTGGTCGACCGGGTGGCCCGGCAGGCCTGGGTGCGCCACGTGGTCGGGCCCGCGCTGGTGGTGGCGATGGCCGTCGTCGTGGTGGCCGGGATGGCGGCGGGCGCCGGCGGCGTGCGGGTGCCGGCCGTGATCGGTCCGCTGGTGGGCGCCGCCGTGGCCGTGGTGCTCTCCGGGGCGTACCGCGCCCTGCACGCCGAGTCCGAGCGCCAGCGTGCCGTGGCCGAGCAGCTGCGCGCCGCGCAGGCCGAGCTCGCGCGCACCGAGCACCGGGCGGGGGTGAGCGCCGAGAGGGAGCGGCTCGCCCGCGAGATCCACGACACCCTCACCCAGGGGCTGGCCTCGATCGTGCTGGTCTCGCGCGCGGCCCAGGACGCGCTCGACGCCGCCGACCCCGCCCTCGCCCGGCAGCGCATGGAGACCGTGCGCGCCACGGCCGCCGAGAACCTCGCCGAGTCCCGCCGCTTCGTCCGCGACCTGCGCGGCACCGGGGCACCGTCCCTCATCGAGGCGCTCGAACGAGCGGTCGCCGGGTTCGCCGACCGGCAGGCCGCCGCCGGGACGCCCGTGGCTGCGGACGTCGAGGTCGTGGGGGAGCCGGTCGCGGTCGCCGAGGCCGTGGAGACCGCGGTGCTGCGAGCCGTGCAGGCCTCCCTGGCGAACGTGGGCGCGCACGCGGGCGCTCGGCGCGCCCGGGTCACGCTGGGCTACCTCGGTGATGAGCTGACGGTGGACGTGGCCGACGACGGCGCGGGGTTCGACCCGGCCGTCGTCGCGGCCCGCCCCCGGGCCGGAGCCGCCGGTGCCGACCCGGGGGCGGGGACCGGCGTGGGGCTGGCGAGCGTGCGCGAGCGTCTCGCTGCGGTGGGCGGCGAGGCCACCGTCGAGTCGGCCCCCGGCGAGGGCACCGTGGTGGCGCTGCGGGTGCCGCTGGTCGCCGCCGGGGCCGGCCGGAGCGCTGATCCCGAGCAGACCGAGAGCGAGGAGACCGCATGAGCGTGCGCGTGATGCTGGTGGACGACCACCCCGTGGTCCGGGCGGGGGTGCGGGCCGTCGTCGAGGCGCACCCGGACCTGACCGTGGTGGCCGAGGCCGCCGACGGGGCGGAGGCGATCGGCGTCCTGGAGGCGGGCGAGCCCGCGGTGGACGTCGTGCTGATGGACCTGCAGATGGGCGCGGGGATGGACGGCGTGACCGCCACCCGCGCGGTGCGGGAGCGGTGGCCGGGGGTGCAGGTGCTGATCCTGACGACCTTCGACACGGAGGCGGACATCCTCGCGGCCGTGAACGCGGGCGCTGCCGGCTACCTGCTCAAGGACGCCCCGAGCGAGGAGATCGCCTCGGCGGTGCGGCAGGCGGCGGCGGGGCGCAAGGCGCTGGCCCCGCAGGTCGCGGCCACGCTGATGGGGCGCATGTCCGGCGGCTCCGAGGTGCTGTCCGAGCGGGAGATCCAGCTGCTCGAGCTGATCGCGCGGGGCGCCACGAACAAGGTGGCCGCGAAGGAGCTGTTCATCTCCGAGGCCACCGTGAAGACGCACCTGGTGCACATCTTCCAGAAGCTCGGGGTGGACAACCGCACCCGCGCCGTCGACGAGGCCCGGCGACGGCGCATCATCCGCTGACCGACAGGCCGGGGCGGCCGACCCCCGCGGACCCGGTCCTGCTCAGCGGCGCCGCACGTACCGGGTGATCACCGCCGCGGCGACGGCGGCCAGCGCCAGCACGCCGAGCGCGGCGGGCAGGCTGAGGTCGCCGCGCTGGACGCCCAGCCCCCGCAGCGTCCAGAAGACGATCAGGGCGCACGTGAACATCACGCCGACGAACGTCCAGGCCGTTCGCAGCCCGGGTCCCAGCCCCGCACCGGGCCGGTGGCGGGGGTCACGGGGATCACGGTCGTCGCCGGGCTGACCGTGGTGGAGGGGAGGCATCGTCATGCGCTCCACCGTAGGGGCCACGGGCCGGACCGGGCCAGGGCCACCGCGTAGGCTTGAGGCTCGTGAAGACCCTTGTGCTCGGCAACGGCGGCCGCGAACACGCGCTGCTCACCGCCCTCTCCCGTGATCCGCAGGTCAGCGCCCTCCACGCGGCGCCCGGCAACGCCGGCATGGCCGACCTGGCCACCCTCCACGCCGTCGAGGCCACCGACCCGGCCGCCGTCGTGGAGCTCGCGCGCGAGCTGGGGGCCGACCTCGTCGTCGTCGGTCCCGAGGCCCCGCTGGCCGCCGGCGTCTCCGACGCCCTGCGCGAGGCCGGGTTCGCCGTGTTCGGCCCCTCGCAGGCGGCCGCGCAGCTCGAGGCGTCCAAGGCCTTCGCCAAGGAGGTCATGGCCGCCGCGGGCGTGCCCACCGCCGGCTCCCGCGTGTGCACCACCGCCGCGGAGGCCGCCGCCGCCCTCGATGAGTTCGGCGCCCCGCACGTCGTCAAGGACGACGGCCTGGCCGCGGGCAAGGGCGTCGTGGTCACCTCCGACCGCGCCGAGGCCCTCGCCCACGCCGAGGCCTGCTTCGCCGCCGGCGGCACCGTGGTGATCGAGGACTTCCTGGACGGCCCCGAGGTCTCCCTCTTCGTGATCTGCGACGGCGAGGACGCCGTCGCCCTCACCCCCGCGCAGGACTTCAAGCGCATCCACGACGGCGACGCCGGCCCCAACACCGGCGGCATGGGCGCGTACACGCCGCTGCCGTGGCTGCCCGAGGGCTTCACGGACGAGGTCATGGACCGGGTGGCCCGCCCCGTGCTCGCCGAGATGGCCCGCCGCGGCACCCCGTTCACGGGCGTGTTGTTCTGTGGCCTGGCCGTGACCGCCAAGGGCGTGGAGGTCATCGAGTTCAACGTGCGCTTCGGCGACCCCGAGACCCAGGCCGTGCTCGCCCGCCTCGAGACACCCCTGGGCGGGCTGCTCGCCGACGCCGCGGCCGGCCGGCTCGGCGCGGACCGTCGGCTCGAGTGGAGCGACGACGTCGCCGTGGACGTGGTCATGGCCTCGGCCGGCTACCCGGCCTCCTCCTCGACGGGCGACGTGATCACCGGGCTGGCCGACGCGGCCGCCCTCGAGGGCGTGCACGTGATCCACGCCGGCACCGCGGCGTCCGGTGAGGACGTGGTGACGGCGGGCGGCCGGGTGCTGGCCGTCGTCGGGCGCGGGGCGGACCTGGCCCAGGCGCGTGAGCGCGCCTACGCGGGCGTCGAGCGGATCCGGTTCGACGGGGCCCAGTGGCGCACGGACATCGGACTCAAGGCCGAGCGCGGCGAGATCACCGTGCCCGGGACGGGGGGAGCGAAGTGAGCGGGGAGCGCGTGGGGTTCACGGGGGCCGAGGCCCTCTGGCTGCCGGGCTGGCGGCACGTCTACTCGGGCAAGGTGCGGGACCTGTACGAGCCCGCTGACGCCGAGCCGGGGCGGTCCGCGACGCTGCTCGTGGTGGCCTCCGACCGGATCAGCGCCTACGACCACGTGCTGGAGCCGCCGATCCCGGACAAGGGCACCATCCTCACCCGGCTGACCCTGTGGTGGTTCGAGAAGCTGGCCGAGGGCTACAACGGGGCCCACGCCGAGCCGGTCGAGCACCATGTGGTGGGCACGGACGTGCCCGCGGCCGTGGCCGGGCGGGCGATGGTCGTCAAGCGCCTGGACATGTTCCCCGTGGAGTGCATCGCCCGCGGCTACCTGACAGGGTCCGGCCTGGCCGAGTACCGCGCGTCGGGCACGGTGGCCGGCCTGCCGCTGCCCGCCGGGCTCGTGGACGGCTCGCGGGTCGACCCGCCGATCTTCACGCCGTCCGCGAAGGCCGAGGTCGGCGAGCACGACGAGAACATCACGTTCGAGCAGATGGTCGAGCGCGTGGGCACCGAGGCCGCCGAGCGCCTGCGGTTCCTCACCCTGGACCTGTACGCCCGCGCCGAGGCGATCGCCCGCGAGGCCGGCATCATCCTGGCGGACACGAAGGTCGAGTTCGGTGTGGACCCGGCCACCGGCCAGGTGGTGCTGGGCGACGAGGTCCTCACCCCGGACTCCTCCCGGTTCTGGGACGCCGAGGACTACGAGCCCGGCCGCCCCCAGGCGAGCTTCGACAAGCAGTTCGTCCGCGACTGGCTCACGGGCCCCGACTCCGGCTGGGACAAGACCAGCGGGGAGGCCCCGCCGGAGCTGCCCGCCGACGTCGTGGCCAAGACCCGCGACCGCTACGTGGAGGCGTACGAGCGCCTGACGGGCCGCCCCTTCGACGCCTGACCCGCACTTTCGAACGTGAGATATGTCCTCTCTCACGTTCGAAAGTCCCCATTCGCCCGATTTCACGTTCGAAAGTCCGGGGAGGGGCGGGGCGGGGCGGCTCCTGCACAGGGGCCCGGCCCCGCACAGGAGGGGGTCGGACGCCCGCCCACGACGACGGCGCCCGCATCCTGGCCGCATGCCACGCCGCCCCGCACCCCTTCCGCCAGCCCTCGCCGGCCGCGTCTTCACCCGGCGCGAAGCCCTGGACCGCCTCTCCCTCTCCTCCGACCGGCTGCGCAGCCTCGACCTGCGCCAGGTCACCCACGGGGCACACCGCGCGGTCGTCGACGTGCCGGGGTCGTGGGCCGCGCTCGGATACCCCCGCCCCGTGGCGGCCCTGCCGCCGGAGGAGGCCGCTGTCGTGGTGGCTCTGACCCGTGGGGTCGCCTCGCATCTGACGGCGGCGCGGCTGCACGGGCTCGTCCTGCCGTGGTGGGCCGAGGAGGACATGCGGGTGCACGTGAGCCGGCCGCACCGCACGGGTCGGACGGGGCGCGCGGGCGTCGCCTGCCACGGACGCACGGTGCCGGCCGAGGACCGCGTGGAGGTGCACGGGGTCCCGGTCACCTCGCTCGAGCGGACGTGGGTGGACCTCTGCTCCCTGCTGCGGCCGGATCAGGTGGCGGACGCCGTCGTCGCGGGGGACGCGCTCGTGAACCGTCCGTGGGTGGACGGGTCCCGACTCCCGCCGCGCACGACGGCGTCGCGGCTCTCCGCGGCGCTGGAGCGGGCGGGCCGGTTCAAGGGCGTGCGGGTGGCTCGGGCCGCGCTGGCGCTGATCCGGGTGGGGGCGGACTCGCCTCCGGAGACGCGACTGCGGCTGGCGCTTCTCGACGCCGGCCTCCCCGAGCCGCGCCTGCAGGCGCAGCTGGTCTCACCGGCGGGGGAGCGGACCGACGCGGACATGGTGGTCGAACGGTCCCGCGTGGCCCTCCACTACGACGGCGGCCACCATCGCACGCCGGAGCAGCAGCGACGCGACGCACGGCGGGACCGTCTCTGGCAGGAGGCCGGCCACCTGTCCATCACGGTGATGGGCGCCGACCTGGCCGAGGACTTCCGGACCGTGGTGGCCGCCGTCGTCCGCCACGACCGGGCCGCGCGGGCGACCTCCACCATCTCCGCTCCCGCCCCCGCCGCAGGACTTTCGAACGTGAAATCGGGCGAATGGGCACTTTCGAACGTGGGATAGGCCCTCTCTCACGTTCGAAAGTGCCCGGCCCGGGGCCCATCAGGCGAGCGAGTCCTCCCAGGCCCGGTGCAGCGCCGCGAACCGCCCGTCGGCCGCCACCAGCTCGGCGGGGCTGCCGTCCTCGACGATCCGGCCGTCGTGCATCACGAGCACCCGGTCGGCGGTCTCGACGGTGCTGAGCCGGTGGGCGATGATCAGTGCCGTCCGGTTCCCCAACAGCCGCTCCAGCCCGGCCTGCACGAGACGCTCGCTCGGCAGGTCCAGCGACGACGTCGCCTCGTCCAGGATCAGCACGGCGGGGTCCGCGAGGAACGCCCGCGCGAACGACACGAGCTGCCGCTGTCCCGCGCTCAGCCGCCCGCCGCGCTTGGCGACGTCGGTCGCGTAGCCCTCGGGCAGCCCCAGGATGAAGTCGTGCGCCCCCACCGCCCGGGCGGCCGCCTGGATCTCGGCCTCGGTGGCGTCGGGCCGGCCGAGGGCGATGTTCTCCGCGATCGACCCGGAGAACAGGAACGCCTCCTGGGTCACCATCACCACGTTGCGCCGCAGATCCGCCTGGCTGAGCTCGCGCAGCTCCACCCCGTCCAGCGTCAGCGAGCCGGCAGAGACGTCGTAGAACCGGGCGATGAGCTTGGCCAGCGTCGACTTGCCCGCACCCGTCTGGCCCACCACGGCCACGGTCTGCCCGGCCGGGATCACGAGGTCGAACTCCGGCAGCACCACCCGGTCCGGTCCGTAGCTGAACACCGCGTCCCGGAACTCCACCCGCCCGGACGCCACGCCCGTCCCCGGAGCGTCGGCCCCGGGCAGCGGCGTGGGCTCGGCGGCCTCCACCACGGTGGGCTCCTCCTCGAGCAGGCCGGAGACCTTCTCGAGCGCCGCCGTCGCGGACTGCAGCGACGAGTAGAACATCGCCACCATCTCCATGGGCTGGAACACGCGCCGTCCGGCCAGCAGGAGCGCCACGAGCACCCCCACCTCGAGGTCGCCGTCGAGCACGCGCAGGCCCCCGGTCACGAGCAGCGCCGCTACCGTGAGGTTGCCCGTCGCCACGAGCACCGGCTGCAGGATGCCGAACAGGTTGAGCGTGGCCACCATGTCGTCCCGGTAGGCCGTGGCCAAGTCGCGGTACCGCGCGTCGTTGTCCCGTTCCCGCCGGAAGGCCTGGACCGCGCGGATGCCGGTCATGGTCTCCACGAAGTGCACGATCGACCGTGCCGAGGACACCCGCGACCGCCGGTACGCCTCCTCGGACCGCACCTGGTACCAGCGCGTCACGATCGCCACCGGCACGGCCGCGCCCAGCAGCACGAGGAACGACGGCGGGTCCAGCAGCAGGATGGACGCCGCGGTGAACGACATGAACATCAGCCCGGACACGAGCGAGGACACGCCCTGGTCCAGCAGCTCCCGCAGCGCCTCCAGGTCCGAGGTCTGCCGCGAGATCACCCGCCCGGACGTGTACCGCTCGTGGAACCCGAGGCTCAGCCGCTGCGTGTGCCGGAACACGCGCAGCCGCAGGCTGAGCAGCATGGCCTGGCTGGCCCGCGCGGTGAGCCACGTGTACGCCCCCAGCAGGCCCCCGGAGACGAGGGCCGCCGCCACGTACGCCCCGCCCACGGGGACGAGGATGGGCCAGACGGACTCGCCGGCCCGCACGGCCTCGACGACGCGCGGCAGCTCCGCGTCGATCGCCCAGGCGATGATCAGCGGCCCGGCCGCCCGCGCCGCGTTGGACACGAGCACGAAGACCACGGTGACCAGCAGCGTCCCCCGGACCGGCCGCGCGAGCTCGCCGAGCAGCCGGAAGGACCGGCGCCGGATGTGGCGGCGCTCCGCGCGGGTGTAGTCGAGGTCCTCTTCGGCCCCCACGCCGCGCACGCGGCTCACGTCGGCGGCGCTCATGCCTGCTCCTCCGGTCGGCTCGAGATGATGTGCCGGTACACGGCGCTGCGGGCCAGCAGTTCGGGGTGCGTCCCCACGTCCTCGATCCGCCCGTCCGCCAGCACCGCGACCCGGTCCGCCAGGGCCACGGTGGAGGGACGATGCGCCACGATCAGGGTGGTCGTCCCGTCGAGGACCTCGCGCAGGCGCGCGGTCACGGTCTCCTCGGTGCGCACGTCGAGGGCGGAGAGGGGGTCGTCCAGCACGAGCACGTCCGGGCGCGCCGCGATCGCGCGGGCGAGGGCGATCCGCTGGCGCTGTCCGCCGGAGAGGCTGAGGCCCTCCTCGCCGATCTCGGTCTCGACGCCGTCCGCCAGGTCCGCCACGAAGCCCGCCTGCGCGGTCTCGAGCGCGAGGTCGAGCAGGGCGTCCGCCGCGGGGGAGTGGAGGCCGTCCGCGAGCACGTCCGCCGGGGCGCCGAGCAGCACGTTCTGCCGGATGGTCGCGGAGAACAGCGTGGCGTCCTCGAACGCCACGGACACCCGCCGGCGCAGCTCCTCGAGCGGCATCCGGCGCACGTCCACCCCGTCCACGCAGACGGAGCCCGCCGTGACGTCGAGCAGCCGGGGGACCAGCTGCAGCAGCGTCGACTTGCCGGCGCCGGTCGCGCCGACCAGGGCCATCGTCTCGCCGGGCACCAGCTCGAGGTCGACGCCGTCGAGCAGGTCGCGCTCCCCGCGCCCCGGGTCCGCGTCCGGCCAGCGGAAGCGCACCCCGCGGAACGCGAGCGCGCCGGTGGCCGGGGGCACGACGGCGGCCTCCCCGGTGGGCGAGGCGATGTCCACGGGCGTGGCGAGGACGTCCACGTGGCGGTCGATCGCCGTGCGGGCCGAGAGCGTCATGCCCATCAGCTGGCCCACCGACTCGACCGGCCCGGCCAGCACGGCCGCGGTGGCGAAGTAGGCGGCGAGCGCGCCCACCGTCAGCTCCCCGGTCGCCACGAGCCACAGGCCCAGGGCGAGGCCCAGGCCCAGCACCGTCTCCGGCAGGGCCACGATGAGCGCGATGAACCGGGCCAGCACCGAGGCCTTGTGCACCTCGGTGCCCTGCAGCGTGCGGGCGCGCCCGCGGAAGCCGTCGAGGGCGTGCGCGCCGCGGCCGAACGCCTTGAGGACGCGGATGCCGTGCACCGACTCCTCGACGGACGTGGCGAGGTCCCCGGCCTGGTCCTGGGAGAGCCGGGACGCGGCGCGGAAGTCGTTGCGGAACCCGAACGACGCCCACATGATCGGCACGGCCGCGGCGAGGTAGAGCAGGGCCAGCTGCCAGGACAGCAGGAACAGCAGGACGAGGCCGACGGCGATGGTCACCACGTCCACCACGAGCATGACCGAGCCGAACGCGATCCACCGCCGCAGCAGCGAGAGGTCGCCCTGGGCCCGGGAGAGCAGCTGCCCCGAGGGCCACGCGTCGTGGAACGCCACCGGCAGGCGCTGGAGCCGTTCGAACAGGGCGATGCGCGCCCGGTTCTCCACCCCGGCGGCCGGCGGGAGGATGAAGTACCGGCGCAGGCCGATGAACGCGGCCTCGGCGAGGCCGAGCACGGTGAGTAGGCCGGCGGCCCGCCACACGTCCGCGCGGGAGTCGGGGGAGGAGGGCCCGGCGAGCACAGTCTGCGTGAACACGGTGTCCACGAGCAGGTGGATGACCTGCGGGATGGCCAGGGCCACGAGGCCCGCCGCCGTGGCCGAGGCGAGCCCGAGCACCCAGCGCGCCCGCACGCCCTCGAGGTACGGTGCGATCCCGCCCAGGGCGTCACGCAGGGACGAGGCGTCGGGAGAGGTGGCGCGGGTCACGGGGCCCCACTGTACCCGCGGCCCCGGACGGGACAGGCGGCTCAGCCCCGCGGGACCAGGTCCAGCACCACGGCCTCGGGCCGGCACGCGAACCGCACGGGCGCGGACGGCGCGGTCCCCAGGCCGGCCGACACCTCGAGGGGGACGGTCCGCCCCGCGGCCGTCCACGTCGAGACCCCGGAGGCCTGTCGGCGCGGCAGGTCGCAGTTGGTGACGAGCGCACCGAGGAACGGCACGCACACCTGCCCGCCGTGGGTGTGGCCGGCGAGCAGCAGGTCGGCGCCGTCGGCGGTCATGGCGTCCAGCACGCGGCGGTACGGGGCGTGGGTGACGCCCAGCCGGAACCGCCCGTCGTCACCGGGCCGCCCGGCGTTCTCGTCGGGTGCGGCGCCGGGGAAGCCGGCCCAGGCGTCCAGACCGAGGTGCGGGTCGTCGGTGCCGGCGGCGAGGACCTCGAGCGTGGTCCCGGCGCGGGTCGGCACGGCCAGGGCGGCGCCCCGGTTCGTCAGGTCGGCCCAGCCGGCGGCGCGGAACGCGCCGAACAGGACGTCGGAGGGAAGCCGGGGCCGGTCCTCGTCCATGCGCGAGGGGCCCGCGAAGTACCGCAGGGGGTTGGCCGCCTTGGGCGCGTAGTAGTCGTTGGAGCCGGGCACGAACACGCCGGGCCGCGCCAGCAGCGGCCCGAGCGCGTCGAGCACGAGCGGCACCGACGCCGCGGCGGACACGTTGTCTCCCGTGTTGACCACGAGGTCAGGCTCGAGTGCATCCAGCCCGCGCAGCCACGCCCGCTTGGCCCGGTGCCGGGGCAGCAGGTGGATGTCCGAGAGGTGCAGCACCCGCAACGGCGCCGACCCGGCCGGCAGCACGGCCAGTCGGTGCGTGCGCACCGTCCGGGCCTCAGCCTCGGCGAGGCCCCAGGCCAGGCCGAGGCCCGCCGTCGCGGCCATCCCGACGGCGGCAGGCGCTGCGGAACGGAGCATGCGGCGGGTGGGGGAGGCGGCGGGGGGCATCGCGGTCAGAAGCCCGGGACCGCCTCGGGCAACGGCCCGCCTCGGTCCAGGTCGTCGATGTGGAACTGGCGTCCGTCCGGGTGCTCGCCGGCCTCGCCCGGGTCCTCCGACTGCGGGCCGTCCCACTCGGGCAGTTCACCCGGCGGGAACTTCTCCTTGGCCAACTGGTTGTACTCGAGCCAGGACGGGCCGTTGATGGAGGTCGAGTAGAACGGGTTGCGGACCTCGCCGTTGACGGTCTCGCCCGTCATGGACTTCAGGTTGTTGTAGCGGCCGGTCCACACGGCGGTGGCCAGCTCGCTGGTGAATCCGACGAACCACGTGGAGGACACGTTGTCGTTCGTGCCCGTCTTGCCGCCGAACTCGTAGCCGGCGCCCTCCTCGGCGATGTTGAAGCCGGCGATGTGGCGCAGGACCGGCATCAGCTCCCGGACGTGGTCCGGGTCGATGACCTGGTCGCACTGAGGGTCGGCGACGTCGTACTGGTTGCCGACGGTGTCCGTGACCTCCAGGATGGCGCGCGGCTCGCAGTACAGGCCGTTCGCGGCGATGGCGGCGTACGCGCCGGCCAAGGACAGCGGGGCCACCGAGTCCTTGCCGAGCAGGAAGGACGGGTCGTCCGGCTGCAGCGGGGAGCTGTCCAGGGCGCGGGTGATGCCCAGCTGGGTGGTGAGGCTCGTGATGTCGCACAGGTCCAGCTGGTACGCGGTGGCGACGGTCGGGGTGTTCACGGACCAGAAGAGGCCCTCGTCCACGCGCACCTGCCGCAGCATGCCCGGGATCACGTTCTTGAACTGCCAGGTGCCGCCGATCGTGGTGTAGCCGCCCGGGCGGCACGAGGCAGCGAACCGCGTGCCCGTGGGGTAGACGTTCCGGGAGGCGTCCACGGAGTCGACCAGGCGGTTGCCGTTGCGCAGCCACGTCAGTGCCACGAAGGGCTTGAGCGTGGAGCCGGCCTGGAAGCCCTGGCCGCCACCCCACTGCTTGTCCACGTTGAAGTTCAGCGAGGTGTGGCCGAGCTCGTCCTGGATGGCGTACTCGGTGTTCTGGGCCATGGTGCGGATGTTGCCGGTGCCGGCCTCCACCGAGGTGAGCGCGTGGCCGGCGCCCAGCGACTCGTTGTTGGGCACCGAGGCGCGCAGGTTCTTCTCGGTCTCCTTCTGGAGCGTCGAGTCGATCGTTGTGCGGATGGTGAGTCCGCCGCGGTCCAGCAGGGCCTGGCGGGACTGGACGTCCGGGCCGAACGTGGGGTCGGCGAGGATCTGCCGCTCCACGTAGTCGCAGAAGTAGGTGCCGAACTTGGCGTAGAGGCAGCCCGAGGGGCGGGACTCCATGACCACCTCCATCGGCTGGGCGACGGCGTGGTCGTACTCCTCCTGGGAGAGGTAGCCGTTGTCCTTCATCGCGTTCAGCACGAGGTTGCGCCGCTCCGTGGCCTCCTCCGGGTTGCGGGCCGGGTTGAACCGGGTGGGGGACTGGACCATGCCGGCCAGCGTGGCGGCCTCCCAGCTCTCCAGGTCGGCGGCGGACTTGCCGAACACGTACTGCGAGGCAGCCTCGACCCCGTAGGCGCGGCCGGAGAACAGCACGATGTTGAGGTAGCCCTCGAGGATCTCGTCCTTCGACATCTGCTTCTCGACGGCGACGGCCAGCTTGATCTCCTTGACCTTGTCCGCGATGTTCTTGGAGCCGGAGAGGGTGAGGCGGGAGTCGCCGCGGATCTGCTGCACGTTCACCAGCATGTTGTTCACGAACTGCTGGGTGAGGGTGGAGGCGCCCTGCGTGGAGTCGGAGGTGGCGTTGTTGACGGTCGCGCGAATGAGGCCGCGCGCGTCCACGCCGTCGTGATCGTAGAAGCGCTCGTCCTCGATGGCCACGATCGCGTGCTGCATGTGCTCCGAGATCTCGTCCAGCGGGACCGGGGTGCGGTTCTCCTCGTAGAAGACGGCGATCTCCTCACCGTCCTCCGAGAGGATGCGCGACGGCACGGAGACCGGCTCCGTGGGCAGCTCGTCCGGCAGCTCGTCCAGCATCTCCCGGCCCGACGCGGCGGCGACACCGGCCAGGCCCGCGACGGGCAGCAGGAGGGCCGCCACGAGCAGGCCGGCCACCGCCGAGAGGCCCACGAAGGCGAGGAGGCGGCCGAGGGCGCTCGAGGGCGCGGGGAAGCGGGTCGTGCGGGAGGCCATGGGCGCGAGTGTAGCGCGGGCGCCTGGGACCTCTTCCGGGGTCTGCGCCGGTGGCTAGGGTGGGTCCCATGACTCAGCAGACGCAGTGGGAGTACGCCACGATCCCCCTCCTCATCCACGCGACCAAGCAGATCCTCGACCAGTGGGGCGAGGACGGCTGGGAGCTCGTCACGGTGATCCCGGGCCCCGAGGGGAACAACCCCGTGGCCTACCTCAAGCGTCCGAAGGCGGCGTGAACGTGACGGAGCAGTCCTCGGCCCCCACCTGGGGCGACGGCGCCGTCGCGGCCCGCCTCGCGGAGCTCGGCATCGACCGACCCGCCGTCGCGGCGCCGGTCGGCTCCTACGTCCCGGCGCTGCGGGACGGCGACCTCGTGCTGACCTCCGGCCAGCTCCCCTTCGTGGCCGGCGCCCTGCCCGCCACCGGCAAGGTGGGCGCGGAGGTCACCCCCGAACGCGCCCAGGAGCTCGCGCGAGCATGCGCCGTGAACGCGGTGGCCGCGGTGCACGAGCTGGTGGGCGACCTGGACCGGGTCGCCCAGGTCGTCAAGGTCGTCGGCTTCGTGGCCTCCGACCCCGCGTTCACCGGTCAGCCCGGCGTGGTGAACGGCGCCTCGGACGTGCTGGCCGAGATCTTCGGCGAGGCCGGCCGCCACGCGCGCTCCGCCGTCGGCGTGGCCGTGCTGCCCATGGACGCTCCCGTCGAGGTGGAGATCACCGTCCGTGTCCGCTGACCCGGCCGGCCTGCTGCTGCCGGTCCCGGGGCAGGAGGAGGACCTCACCCGCCAGTGGCTGGACCGGCGCTTCCGCCAGGTCCGCCCCGCCCGGCCCGGGTCGTCCGTCGTGCTCGTGCGGGACGGCGACGACGGCCCGGAGGTCTTCCTCCGTCACCGCGCGGGACGCACCCCGCTCGGCCGCGTGGGTCTGCCCGGCGGCGCGCTCATCGAGTCCGACGCCGACTCCTGCCCGTGGTACGGGCCCGAGCCCTCCCAGTGGGCCCGCACGTTCGGGACCACGGACCGGCGGCGTGCGCGGCAGCACGTGGTGGCCGCCGTCCGTGAGCTCCACGACGAGGCCGGAGTGCTCCTCGCCGGTCGCTCCGACACGGACGTCGTGTCCACGGCGCGCATCGAGACCTGGGGCGGGGGCCGCAGCTCCCTCGAGGAGGGCTCGGAGAGTCTGCCCCATCTGCTGGCCGCGCGTGGCCTCGGGGTGCGCGCCGACCTGCTGCGCCCCGTCATGCGCTGGCGATCCGCGCCCCACGTCCACCGACGCTTCGACACGGCCGTGTTCGCCACGATGACCCCACCGCTGCAGTCCGCGCCGGCATCCGAGGAACCCGGTCCCGAACTTCAGGCGTGGGTGTCCGCGCGTCGCGCGCTCGCCGGCCCGCTGCGGCTGCCCGGACCCGCCGGGGCGGAGGGCACGGCACCCTTCGACCAGGTGGCGACCCCGCTGACGCAGGTGATCGTGCGTCGGGTCGCGGCACACCGGACGGCCGCCGCCTTCCTGCTCTCCGTCACGCCCTGTGCCCGGCGCGGCCCCGTGCCGGAATACCACCTGGTCACCGAGGCCGGCGACGACGGCACCCCCCGGATGCGCGTGAAGCGGGCCACCCGGGACTGACCGGGGTGGCCCGCTCCACGGCAGGGCGGGGGGCGTCAGCGCGAACGCTGACGCAGACGCTGCAGGTCCAGGATGACCACGGCGCGGTTCTCCAGGCGGATCCAGCCGCGCTGGACGAACTCGGCCAGGGCCTTGTTCACGGTCTCGCGGGACGCGCCCACCAGCTGGGCGAGCTCCTCCTGCGTGAGGTCGTGCGCCACCAGCAGGCCGTCCGCGGCCGGCCGGCCGAAGCGGTCCGCGAGGTCCAGGAGCGCCTTGGCCACGCGGCCCGGCACGTCCGAGAACACCAGGTCCGCCAGGGACTCGTTGGTCTTGGACAGGCGCTGGGCCAGGGCCTGGAGCAGCTGGACCGACACATCCGGCGACGAGGCGATGGCGCGGCGCAGGTTCTCATGGCGCAGACCGGCCAGGCGCGTGGCGGACACCGCGGTGGCGGTGGCGTTGCGCGGGGCGGGGTTGAACAGGGCCATCTCGCCGAAGATCTCGCCGGGGCCGAGCACGGCCACGAGGTTCTCGCGGCCGTCCGAAGCGGTGCGGCCGAGCTTGATCTTGCCGGACATGATCACGTACAGCTGATCGCCCTGGTCGCCCTCGTGGAACGCGGACGCGCCGCGGGAGAGCTCCACCTCGGTCAGCTCCGAGGTGAGGATGGCGAACACCTCGTCGTCCAGGTTGGTGAACAGCGGAGCCTTCCGCAGAACCTCGAGATCCATGTGTGCGTGTCCTCTCTGTGGGCAGTTCCTCACACCGCGGCGGAGGAGCCGCCCGGTTCACTGGCGTCCATTGTGCCCCATACCCCCGTGCGGGCCGATACCCTGGATCCTCCACCGGGCGCGCGGGCGGTCCCCGTGCGTGGCCGGTGCCGTCGCATCCGAAGGAGGTCGCCCATGCCGCTGGGTCTGACGTGGCTGGACGTCCTGCTCATCGTCGCGCTGGCGATGCTCCTGGTCCAGGGCCACCGTCGCGGCCTGTGGGTGGTGCTGGGCAACCTCGTCGGCCTGGTCGGCGGTGCCGCGATCGCGTTCTACGCCCTGCCGGAGGTGGCGGAGTTCGTCACCGCGCCGCAGTGGCGGTGGGCCGCGCTGATCGCCACCCTCGTCCTGCTCGTGGCGGCGGGCCAGTACGTGGGCGCCGCCATCGGCGAGGCGATCCGGCTGCGCGTGAACCTGCCGGCCCTGCGACTCGTCGACCGCCTGCTCGGCGCGCTCGCCGCCGGTCTCGCGGGCGCCCTCGTCCTCTGGCTCGTGGCGTTCTCCATCGCGGCCTCCGGCTCCACCGCGGTCACCCGTGAGGTGAACCGCTCGCAGGTGATCACGGCGCTGGACACCGTGATGCCCGACTCGCTCCTGGCCTGGGCCGCCCGCTCGCGCTCCGCCGTCGCCGACCTGGACGTGCTGCCGGAGCTCGAGCTGCCCGCCCCCGTCCCGGAGTCCGACGACGGCGTCCGCGCCGCCCCGGCCCCGGCCGCGACGCCGGGTCTGCCCTCGGCCGCCTCCTCCCCGTCCGACACCGCGACGTCCGCCCCGTCCGCCTCGGCGACCCCCGAGGAGCCCGACGACGCCGCCGCGGCGTCGTCGTCCACGGCCGCCGCGCCGTCGGCCACGACGACCGCCCCCGCCTCGTCGACGTCGACGGCCGCCCCCTCGACTCCCGCCGCCTCCTCGGCGTCGGCCGCCGTCGTCCGGCTGACCGGCACGGCCGCGCAGTGCAACCAGGTGCAGAGCGGCTCGGGCGTGGCCGTGGCCCCGGACCGCGTGCTCACGAACGCGCACGTGGTCCTCGGCGTGGACGCCCCCACCGTGACGGACCGCGCCCGCGGCGTGCACGCGGCGCGGATCGTCCACCTGGACACGGCGCACGACCTCGCCGTCCTGGCGGTCGACGACGCGAACCTGCCCGTCATGCCGGTCGGCGCCGAGCTGACGGGCGGCGCGTCGGCCTCCGTCCTGGGCTATCCCGACGGCGGCCCGTTCGCCTCCACCCCCGCGACCGTGCAGGCCGTCGGCGAGGTGCCGCTCGGCGACGTCCTGACCGGTGCCGCGAGCATGGTGGACGTCTACACCCTCGCGGCGGACATCCGCCACGGCTACTCGGGCGGCCCGGTGGTGGACACGGCCGGGAACCTGGCCGGTCTGGTGTTCGCCCGGGCCCCGGGCTCGGACGCCGTCGGCTACGCCCTGACGGCGGACACCATCGCCCCCGTCGTCGCCGCGGCCCCGGGGATGACGGCCACGGTCCCCTCGGGGGACTGCGTCCCGGGCGGCTGAGCCGGCGCCGCGCCACGCGCCTGACGCCCGCATTCCGGACCGGACTGTCCGGCAACGGCCCGCGTCGACTATTGTGGCATCCGTCACACTCGAGTTTCCCCGACCCTCGGAGGTCCTGCATGTCCAGCACCGTCTCCGCGCCCGCCACGGCGCCGAAGCGCACCCGGGAGGAGTTCGCCGGCCGGTGGGCCTTCATCCTGGCGGCCATCGGCTCCGCCGTGGGCCTCGGCAACATCTGGCGCTTCCCCTACGTCGCCTATGAGAACGGCGGCGGCGCGTTCGTCATCCCCTACCTGATCGCGCTGCTCACCGCGGGCATCCCGCTCCTGTTCTTCGACTACGCGATCGGCCACCGCTTCCGCGGCTCCGCGCCGCTGGCGTTCCGGCGCCTGTCCCGGTGGACCGAGACCGTCGGCTGGTGGCAGGTGCTCATCTGCGTCGTCATCGGGATCTACTACGCTGCGATCATCGGCTGGGCGATCATGTACACCTGGTTCTCCGTGGACCAGCGGTGGGGCGACGACCCGGAGACCTTCCTCATGGGCGACTACCTGCAGGTCGCCGACGACCCGTCCCCGTCCTTCGACGTCGTCTCGGGCGTCTTCTGGCCCATGCTCGCCGTCTGGGTGATCACGCTGCTCATCATGGGCTTCGGCGTGCGCCGGGGCGTGGCCCTGGCCTCGATGGTCGGCATCCCGCTGCTCATCGTGATGTTCCTGGTCCTCGTCGGCATCGCCCTCACCCTGCCGGGCGCCGCCCAGGGCCTGGACGCGCTGTTCACGCCGAACTGGGCCGCGCTCGCGGACCCGGGCGTCTGGATCGCCGCCTACGGTCAGATCTTCTTCTCGCTGTCCGTCGGCTTCGGCATCATGATCACCTACGCCTCCTACCTCAACCGCCGCACGAACCTCACCGGCTCCGGCCTGGTCGTCGGCTTCTCCAACTCGGGCTTCGAGATCCTGGCCGGCATCGGCGTGTTCTCCGCCCTGGGCTTCATGGCGCAGGCCTCCGGCGTGTCCGTGTCCGAGGTGGCCGGCAGCGGCATCGGCCTGGCGTTCATCGCCTTCCCCACCCTGATCTCGCAGGCCCCGCTCGGCGCTCTGATCGGCGTGCTGTTCTTCGGCTCGCTCGTGGTCGCCGGCTTCACCTCGCTGATCTCGATCCTCGAGGTCGTCATCTCCGCCGTGAAGGACAAGCTCGGCTGGGGCCGCTGGACGGCCACGATCGTCGTGATCGGCCTGTCCGGGGTGGTCTCCCTCGCCCTGTTCTCCACCACCACGGGCCTGCAGATGCTCGACACCATGGACGCGTTCGCCAACAACTTCGGCATCGTGGGCGCGGCGCTCCTGTCGGTGCTCCTGGTCACCGGTGCGCTGGGCTCGGCCCGCCGCATCACGGCGCACCTCAACGCCGTCTCCTCCTTCAAGGTCGGCCGCGGGTACGTGCTGCTGATCGGCGTGCTCATGCCGATCGTGCTCGCCTACATCTGGCTCTCCTGGATCATGAAGGTGATCGCGGAGGGCTATGAGGGCTACCCGGGCGACTTCCTCGGCGTCTTCGGCTGGGGCATCGCGCTCGGCTCCGTCGCCCTGGCCGTCCTGCTCTCCCTGATCCCGTGGTCCCGCAAGTCCAACCTCTACGCGGAGGACCTGGACAGCGAGATCCACGGCGACCTCATCCCGCACAACGCCGTGCCCGAGGGCACCGTCCCCACCGGCGCCCTGCCGGTGGTGCCCGTGGCCACCACCCGGAAGGAGCTCTGACCGATGAGCACCGCAGCGATCGTCATGATGTCCCTGGCCATCCTCCTGGTGTGGGGCGGCCTCGCGGTCTCCGCCATCCACCTGCTCCGCCACCCGGACGACTCCTCGGGCGACCTCGCCATCGAGGACGACCTGGCCCCCGCCGTGTGGGAGCGCGAGGATGGCCTTCTCGACGCGCAGCACCGGTGAGACGATGAGGGCCACCGGTCCGTCCGCGGCGGCCCCGTCCGCAGCCCCGGTCGCCGGCGGGGCCGCGGGCGTGGTCTCCACCTCCCTGCCGGTCGTGGCGGTGGACGGGAGCCTGCCGACCCCGCCCTACCGGCAGATCGTGGACGCGGTCCTGGCCGGCGTCACCTCCGGATCCCTCGCCCGCGGGGACCGACTGCCGCCCGTGCGCGCGCTCGCCGCCGAGCTCGGCGTGGCACCGGGCACCGTGGCCCGGGCCTACAAGGAGCTCGAGGCGCACGGCACCATCCGCACCCGGGGGCGCGCGGGCACGTTCGTGGCCGCCTCGGCCGACGCCCGCGCGGACGCCGCGCACCAGGCGGTGCGCCGCTGTCTCGACACCCTGCTCGAGCGCCTCGGCTACACGCCCGACGAGGCCGTGGAGCTGGTCCGCCGGGACGCAGCCGCCCGCGCCTGAGCCGGGCCCGCCCACCGACGACGCCGCCCCGGACCGCACGCAGCGTGCGGTCCGGGGCGGCGTCGTCGTGCCGGCTCAGGCCTTCGGGGCGAGCGTCTCCACGATGCGCTGCATGACCGTGGGGTCGGCCAGCGTGGTGGAGTCGCCCGGGTCGCGGCCCTCGGCCACGTCCTTGAGCAGACGGCGCATGATCTTGCCGGAGCGCGTCTTGGGCAGCTCGGGGACCACGAGCACGCGCTTGGGCTTGGCGATGGGTCCGATGTCCTTGCCCACGTGCTGCCGCAGCTCCTCCTCGACCTCGGCGACGTCGCGGTCGGCCGCGACGGCGACCGCGGTGAGCAGGACGAACGCCACGACCGCCTCGCCCGTGGTCTCATCCTTCGCGCCGACCACCGCGGACTCGGCCACGGACGGGTGCGCCACGAGGGAGGACTCGATCTCGGTGGTGGACAGGCGGTGGCCGGAGACGTTCATGACGTCGTCCACGCGGCCCAGCAGCCAGATGTCGCCGTCCTCGTCGTAGCGGGCGCCGTCGCCGGCGAAGTACATGCCGGGGAAGCGGGACCAGTAGGTCTCCTTGAAGCGCTCCCGGTCGCCCCAGATGCCGCGCAGCATGGACGGCCACGGCTCGCGCACCACGAGGAAGCCCGCGCTCGTGTCCGTCATGGGCTCGCCGAGCTCGTCCACGACCTCCAGCACGACGCCGGGCACCGGCCTCTGGGCGGAACCGGGCTTGAGGGTGGTCACGCCGGGCAGCGGGGTGAGCATGTGGGCGCCTGTCTCGGTCTGCCACCAGGTGTCCACGATGGGGCAGCGGCCGGCGCCGATGACCTCGTGGTACCAGCGCCAGGCCTCCGGGTTGATGGCCTCGCCCACGGAGCCGAGCACGCGCAGGCTGGAGAGGTCGTACTCGTCCGGGATGTGCCGGCCCCACTTCATGAACGTGCGGATCGCCGTCGGCGCCGTGTAGAGGATGCTCACGCCGTACTTCTGCACGATCTCCCACCAGCGGCCCTGGTGCGGGGAGTCCGGGGTGCCCTCGTAGATCACCTGGGTGGCGCCGTTGACCAGCGGCGCATAGGCGACGTAGGAGTGCCCGGTGACCCAGCCGACGTCGGCGGTGCACCAGAAGACGTCCGACTCCGGGTGCAGGTCGAAGGTGTCGTGGTGGGTGGCCGCGGCCTGCACGAGGTAGCCGCCGGTGGTGTGCAGGATGCCCTTCGGCTTCCCGGTGGTACCGGAGGTGTAGAGGATGTAGAGCGGGTGCTCGGCGTCGTGCCACACGAGCTCGTGCTCGTCGGACTGGGCGTCCACGACGTCGTGCCACCACAGGTCGCGGCCCTCGGTCATCTCGACCTCGGCCTCGTTGCGGCGGACCACGAGCACGTGCTCGGCCGTGTGGCCGGGCGCGGAGAGGGCCTGGTCCACGGCGGGCTTGAGCATGGAGGGCTTGCCGCGGCGGAAGGAGCCGTCGGCCGTGACGACGAGCTTGGCCTCGGCGTCGTCCACGCGGGAGCGCAGGGCGTCGGAGGAGAAGCCGCCGAAGACCACGGAGTGGACCGCGCCGATGCGCGCGCACGCGAGCATCGTGATGACGGCCTCGGGGATCATCGGCAGGTAGACGGCCACGCGGTCGCCCTTGGTCACGCCGAGGGACTCGAACGCGTTGGCGGCGCGCCGGACCTCGGCGGCCAGGTCGGCGTAGGTGTAGGTGCGGGTGTCACCGGGCTCGCCCTCGAAGTGGATGGCCACGCGGTCGCCGTGGCCGGCCTCGACGTGGCGGTCCAGGGCGTTGTACGCGGCGTTGGTGGTGCCGCCGACGAACCACTTCGCGAAGGGTGCATCGGACCAGTCCAGGACGTCGGTGAAGTCCTGCTCCCAGTGCAGGACCTCGCGGGCGCGGCGGGCCCAATAGGCCAGGCGGTCCTCGGCGGCCTCCTCGTACAGGTCGGCTCCGGCCACCGCCTGGGCGGCGAACTCGGCCGGGGGCGGGAACGTGGGGATCTGCTCGTCCATCGACGGGGTCCTTTCGGGGTGGTGCGGTCGGTGCGAGACGCGGATGTGACGCGTCCCACACTAGTCTCCCGCCTCAGCATGCCGCGCGCGGCGTCGTCGCCACAAATCTTCGGGTCCTGTGTGTCGCATCGCGCCCGGAAGCGGGGGCCGACCCCGGTGTGGACGTCGGCACGCGCCCCGCTCCCTAGGATGGTCGGACCTGAGCGGATCGCACGAGGGCGGGAGGACGCGCGGATGGAGACGGAGCCGACGGACACGCCGACCGGGGAGACCCGGCTGGCCCTGGTGCGCCGGGCGCGGCGGATCGACCGGATCCTGGCCGAGACGTACCCGTACGCCGTCGCCGAGCTGGACTTCGAGACGCCGTTCGAGCTGCTCGTGGCCACGGTGCTGTCCGCCCAGACCACCGACGTGCGCGTCAACGCGGCCACGCCGGCGCTGTTCGCCCGCTTCCCGGACGCCCACGCGATGGCGGCGGCCACCGAGCCCGAGCTGCAGGAGCTCGTGCGCTCCACGGGGTTCTACCGGAACAAGGCCTCCGCGATCCTGCGGCTGTCCCAGGAGCTCGTGGCCCGGCACGACGGCGAGGTCCCCGCCCGTCTCGAGGACCTCGTGGCGCTGCCCGGGGTGGGGCGCAAGACCGAGTTCGTGGTGCTCGGCAACGCCTTCGGCCAGCCCGGGATCACGGTGGACACGCACGTCGGCCGGCTGGCCCGACGCCTGGGGTTCACGGACGAGACCGACCCGGTGAAGGTGGAGCACGCCGTGGGCGCCCTGTTCCCCCGCCGGGACTGGACGATGCTCTCCCACCGGCTGATCTTCCACGGCCGCCGCGTGTGCCACGCGCGCCGCCCGGCGTGCGGGGCGTGCCCGATCGCCCGCTGGTGCCCGTCCTACGGCGAGGGGGAGACCGACCCCGAGCGGGCGCGCGCCCTGCTCGCCTACGAGCTCAAGCCCGGCCGGGAGGAGCTGCTCGAGCTCCTGCGCGCGGGGCGGACGCGCCGCGAGCTGCGCGCGCTCGGCCACGGACTGGAGGCCTGACCGCCCGGCTGGTCCACCCGCTCAGCCCGCGGTGAGGCCCGCGAGGATCGCGTCGACGGCCCGGCGCGCGTGCACCCCCACGCCCGCGAGCGTGGCCGAGGCGGCCCCGCACCAGTCGTCGTAGCCGAGCAGGTGCAGCCCCGGCACGTCCACCGAGGCGGTCGGCAGCGCACGCTCCGTCGCCGGCGCCCCGGAGGGGCGGCGGGTCAGCTCGAGGCTCCGCAGGTGGCGCAGGTCCGCCCGGAAGCCCGTGCACCAGACGACGTCGTCCACCGGGTGCTCGGTGCCGCGCACCCGGGCCGCGGCGCGGCTGGCGGCGGGCCAGCCGTGGCTCGCGCCGGCGTCGTGGTCCCAGCGGACGCCGTCCGGCGTGAGCGCGGTGGGCGCGGGGACCGCGTGGAGCCCGGCCTCGTCGCGGGCGCGGATCACCGAGGGCACCATGACGATGTCCCCGAGGTCGCCCACGCGCGCCTCGGAGCGGCCCAGCACGCGCGCCGAGGCCCGATCGAAGAGCACCCGCCCGTCCACGTCGTCCGGCATGAACCGGGGCGGACGCCGGGTGGCCCACGTGGTGGCGACACCCGCCAGCAGCAGGTCAGCCGCGATCTGGGCGCCCGAGTTGCCGCCGCCCACCACGAGGACGCGCCGCCCGGCGAACGCGTCGGGGGAGCGGTACGCGGCGGAGTGCCGCTGCGTGCCGCCGAAGCGGTCGGCGCCCGGGAGAGCCGGCACGAACGGGCGGGTGAACGAGCCGGTCGCGGAGACCACGGCCCGGGCGCTCAGGGCCGTGCCGTCCTCGAGCCGCAGGGTGAACGGCGGGGACGCGGCGGCGTCGTGCGTCACCGCCGTGACGCGCACGCCGCGCCGCACCGGCAGCCCGTAGCGGTCCTCGTAGTCGGCCAGGTACGCGACGACGTGCCCGGCGTCCGGGGTGCCGGGGCCGGGCGACGGCGGCATGGGTCGGCCCGGCAGGGAGGAGTGCTCGGCGGGGGAGAACAGGCGCAGGGAGTCCCAGTGGTGCGGCCACGCGCCGCCGGGCTGGGCGGACGCGTCGAGCAGGACGAACGACGGCGCCGGGCCCGCCCGGCGTCCGCGGTCGACGTCCCGCGCGGCCCGCGCCAGGAAGTAGCCGGCCGCCAGTCCGGCCTGGCCGGCGCCGATCACCGCGACGTCCACCGGATCCGGGGACGCGGTGGCCGCCGGGGGCGAGGTCAGGGGAGCCGTCATGCCCCGAGGCTACGACCGGCGACTAGCGTGGGGGCCATGCCTGAGACCCCCGCGAGCCCCCGCCCGACCTCCCGCGACGCCGTCGGGACGTCCGACGCGTCCCTGGCGGGTGCGCGGGACCAGCTGGCGGACCTCGTGGCCCGGTGGGGCGCGGCCCCTGCGGACGCGCCCGGTCACCACGACCCGGTCTCGCTCACCACGGTCCCGCCCGAGGCCGTGCCGATGTGGGGCTTCGACTGGCCCCGGTCCGGCGATCCGCGCCCCTCCGCCGTGCTGATCCTGTTCGGCGCCCTCGACGACGTCCCCGCCCGTCACGACGCCGAGCGCGTGCACCCGCACGTGGACGTGCTGCTGACCCAGCGCGCCGCCACCCTGCGCCAGCACGCCGGGCAGATCGCGTTCCCCGGCGGTCGCGTCGACCCCGAGGACGGCGACGTCGTGGCCACGGCCCTGCGCGAGGCGCAGGAGGAGACCGGCCTGGACCCGGCCGGCGTGGAGGTCCTGGGCGTGCTGCCGGCGGTGCCGGTGGTGGTCTCCGGGCACGTGGTGCACCCGGTGCTCGGGTGGTGGCGGGACCCCAGCCGCGTGGCGGTGGTCGACCAGGCCGAGGCCGCGGCCGTGTTCCGGATGCCGGTCGCGGACCTGGTGGACCCCGCGAACCGGTGCCGCGTGGCCCGGCCCGGCGGCCGCCGCGGCGAGACGCCGGGCTTCCTCGTGGGCGAGCGCCTGGTGTGGGGGTTCACGGCGGCGCTGCTGGACCGGGTGCTGGGGCTGCTGGGCTGGGACGTGCCGTGGGACGACTCCCGCGTGCGCGACGCGCGGACCCACGAGATCCTGCGCGACTGACGGCTGCGCTCCGCCGTCCGCTCCTGCACAGGCGCCGGAGGGCGGGCCCGTGTCCCCAGCGGCGGGACCGGGGGCGCGGGCACCCGGGCGGGACGGTGGACTGGACGGGCCGGCGGCCGCGGACCGCGGCGGCCGCCCCGACCCGCAGGAGGCCCGCCATGCGCCCGTTCGTCCCCGCCGCCCCGGCCCGCCCGCCCCGGGGCCGACGACGCCGCCCCGCCCCGCCCGAGGGCGGCCGGCGGTTCCCGTGGCCCCGCACCGGCCCGGCCGAGCCGGAACGCACGCAGGTCGCCGCGCCGCCGCTCGCCGCACCCGCAGCGGGCCCCGACGGGCTGGACGCCGCCGTCGTGCGCCGGCGCGTGGCCGAGGCCCGTGCGTCGGCCGCGGACGGCGCGGAGCCGCCGCTGGCCCCGCTGATCGCCGAGGCCCTCGACGTGCCGATCGACGACCCGCGCGTGGCGGCGCTGGTCGATGAGCTCGACGGCTTCGGCCCGCTCGCACCCTGGGTGCGCACCCCGGGCGTGACCGACGTGCTCGTGGACGGCGCGGGCGCGGTGTGGACCGACGGGGACGGGGGCCTCGTCCGCCGCCCCGATCGGCTCGACCCCGAGACCGCCCGGGCGCTCGCGGTGCGGCTGCTGCACCGGGCCGGCCGCCGCCTCGACGCGGCGGTGCCGCTGGCCGACGCCCGCGTGGGCGGCGTGCGCGTCCACGCGGTCCTGCCCCCGGTCAGCGGCGGCGGCACCCTGCTGAGCCTGCGGATCCCGGCCGCGGCGACGCCGTCGCTGGCCGCGCTGGCCGACGGCTGGCCGGACGGCGCCCTCTGGGCCGACGCCCTCGAGGCGCTCGTGCGCGACCGCGCCACCGTCCTGGTCAGCGGCGCGACCGGGGCGGGCAAGACCACGCTGCTCTCCGCGGCCCTCGGCCGGGTGCCGGGGGACGAACGGATCGTCGTCGTGGAGGACACGGCCGAGGCCGCGCCCGATCACCCGCACGTGGTCGCCCTGCAGTGCCGCGCCGCCAACGCGGAGGGCGCCGGCGAGGTCGGACTGGCCGAGCTCGTCCGCCACGCCCTGCGGATGCGGCCGGACCGGCTCGTGGTCGGCGAGTGCCGCGGCGCCGAGGTGGCCGACGTCCTCACCGCCCTGAACACCGGCCACCAGGGCGCGTGGGGCACCCTGCACGCCAACGCCGCCGCCGAGGTGCCCGCCCGGTTGACGGCCATGGCCTCCCTGGCCGGCTGGCGGCCCGAGACGGTGGCCGCGCAGGCCCGCGCCGGCGTGGACGCCGTGCTGCACATCGCCCGCGACGGCCACGGGCGGCACCCCGTGGAGCTCGCCGTCCCGGACCTGCGCGCCGACGGGTTCGCCCTGCTGCCCGCCCTCACGTGGCGGCCCGGGACGGAGGCGACGGGCGGGCGGACCGTCGAAGGACCCGGCATGCCCGCGCTCGCGGCCCGGCTGGCGGGGCGGAGCGGCCGGTGAGCGCGACGACGGCGGCCGGGCAGGCACGACGGTCGCGCGCTGGGCGTGCCGAGCCGCTGCTGCCCTGGTGGGCGGGGCGGGCGAGGCCGGAGGAGGAGACGGAGGTGCTCGTCGGCGCGCTGCGCCGCTGGGCCGCCCTCGTCGCGGCCGGCCTGACCGAGGAGCAGGCCTGGCGGGAGACCGCGTGCACCCTGCCCGCCTGCGGGTCGGGCCCGGGCGAGGCGGGTGCCGCATGCTGTGCCCATCACCGCGCCCGACGCCGGGCCGAGGCGCTGGCCTGGGATGTGCCGGCGTCGCATGCGCCGACCGGGGAGGCGGCGCGCGGCGGCGGGACCCTGCCCTGGCGGACCCCCGCACGGGACCCGGGCTGGGCGCTGGTCGACGCGGCGCTCGCGGCCGGGGCCCGGGCGGGTGCCGCTCCCGCTGCCGTGGCCCGGCGGCTGGCCCACAGTCTCGAGGCGGACGTGGACGCGGCCCGGGCCCGCCGCTCGGCCGCGGCGGGGCCGGGCGCGACGTCCCGACTGCTGCAGTGGCTGCCCCTGGGCGGCCTCGGCCTCGCGTGGCTGCTCGGCACCTCCCCGTGGGACCTGGCCCGCTCGCCCTTCGGTGCCGTGGTCGCCGCGGTGGGGCTGCTGTTCTGGCTGGCCGGGCGGTCCTGGACGCGCCTGCTGCTGCGTGCTGCCGCGCGCGAACCGGCGGCGGTGGGCGCCGCCGTCGTGCTGGACGTGTTGGCGGCGCTGCTCAGCGCCGGCCGATCCCTGCCCGCCGCGCTGGACGACCTCGGCCGAACCCTGCCGGGCGCCCGCGGCCTGCGCGCCACGGCGGCGCTGCTGCTCTGGGGCCGGGACTGGGACGAGGCGTGGGCGGGGCTCGACACGGACCCGGTGTGGATCGAGACCGCCGCCCGGCTGCGGCCGCTGCACCGGTCCGGGATGGCCGGCGCCCGCACGCTGGCCGAGACCGCCGCCGCCGTCCGTCAGCAGACCCGGCGGGCCGATGAACGGGCGGCCGAGGAGCTCGCCGTGCGCCTGGTGATGCCGCTGGGGCTGTGCCTGCTGCCGGCCTTCGTGTGCTGGGGCGTGGTGCCCGTCGTCATGGCCCTGCTCGGGGCGGGACCGGGCTGAGGCGGCGGCGACGCCGGGGCGTCCGGTCCTGCACAGGGCCCCGATCGCCCCGGCCCATCCCCGGATCCGCGCCGCCCCCGGCGCGCGAGCCCCGGAGCGGGCCAGCCTGGGACCAGCGGCCCGGCCGGGCCGTCATCACCGCCCCGCACCGCGGGGCCCACTCCAGGAGGACCACCATGACCCACCGCTCCCACTCCGCCCAGCCCGCCGTCACCCGCCCGAGCGGCCGCAATCGCCTCGCGCGCGTCGTCGACGCCGCGGGCGAGGAGACCGGCGCGATCACGGCCGAGTACGGCATCCTCACGCTCGCCGCCGTGGGCTTCGCGGGCGTGCTGGCCGTCGTGCTCACCAGCCCGGACGTGCAGTCGCTGCTCGTGGACCTCGTCTCCGGGGCGCTCCAGCGTGACTGAGCACCCGACCTCCGCCTCGCCGTCCGGGCGCCGCACGGGCGCCCGGACGGCGGGGCGGCCCCGCGCGCTCCGGGGCGGCGAGACCGGGGCCGTCACGGCCGAGTACGCGGTGCTGCTGCCCGTGATCGCGTTCGTGCTCGTGTCCGTCCTGCTGGCCGGGGCCGCCGCGGTGCAGCAGGTGCGGGGTCAGGACGCGGCGGCGTCGGCCGCCCGCATCCTCGCCCGGGGCGACGACGAGGCGGCGGCCCGGGACGCCGTGGCGCGCATGGCCGGCGACGACGCCTCGCTCTCGCACACCGTCGAGGGCGGGTGGGTGACCGTCGAGGTCGTCCAGCCCGGCCCCGGGCCGCTCGCCTGGGCCGAGGTGCTCACCCTCACCGCGCACGCCGCCGCCCCCGACCAGCGGCCCGGAACGCCCGCCGCCGGGCCGGAGGACCGGTCATGACCCGTGGGAGGGCGCCCGCGCGGGGCGAACGCGGCTCGGGCACCGTGTCCGTCCTGGGCACGGCCGCTCTGGGGGCGGGGCTGCTGCTGGCTGTCGCGGCGCTGGGGCAGGCCTCGGCCACCGGCTCCCGGGCGGCCGGGGCTGCCGATCTGGCGGCGCTCGCCGCCTCCGACGCCCGGCGCGGGCTCTCCGACCACGAGCCGTGCGTGCTGGCCGGGCGGACCGCCGAACGCAACGGGGCCGCCGTCGTGGCGTGCGAGGTGCGCGAGGACGGGACCGTGCGCGTCGCGGTCGAGCTCGCCCGCGCCCCGCTGCCGGCGGCCACGGCCGATGCCGTCGCGGGTCCGCCGCGGTCTCAGGCCCCGGGCGCCGCGTCCGTGGCCCCGCCGGAGGACCCGCCGGAGGCGCCGCCGCCCGAGCCGTCGGTCGAGGCGTCCGCCGGGACGAGGTGATCGGCGTGGTCCATCAGGAACCGCAGGACGGTCAGCGCGCCGGCCTTGTCCAGTGGGCTGTTGCGGTTGCCGCACTTGGGGGACTGCACGCAGGACGGGCAGCCCTCCGCGCACTCGCAGGCCGCGATGGCCCCCGCCGTCGCCTCGACCCAGCGTCGCGCCTGCTCGAAGCCGCGTTCGGCGAAGCCCGCCCCGCCGGGCCGGCCGTCGTAGACGAACACGGCGGGGGAGCCGGTGTCCGGGTGCAGGACCATCGAGACGCCTCCGATGTCCCAGCGGTCGTTCGAGGCGACGAGCGGCATCATGCCGATCATCGCGTGCTCGGCCGCGTGCAGGGCGCCGGGAAGGCGATCCGTGGTCAGTCCCGCGGCGATGAGCTCGTCCGAGGCCGCCTGGAACCACACCGCCGAGGTGAACAGGTCCCGCGCCGGCAGGTCGAGGGGCTCCTCGCCGAGCACCTCCCCGGAGGCCAGGGCCTTGCGCTGGAAGGACACCACCTGGGTGCGGACCTGCACATCCCCGAGGCACCAGCGCAGGGTGCCCTCCCGCGCGTCCAGGCGGCGGTGCACCGCCACGATCTCGACCTCCGTGACGTCCCGGGCCTGCGTGGTGAAGTCCGGCCAGGCGCGCGTGACCACCACCGCGTGCGCGTCCTCGTCCAGCTCCTCCACGAGGTACGTGCGGTCCTGGTGCACGTACACCGCGCCGGGATGCGCCTGGTAATGGGTCTGGGGCGAGTCCATCGTGCCCAGCAGGGCGCCGGACTCGGCGTCGATGATGTCCATGGGGCCACCGCCGTCGTCCCGCAGGGAGACCATGCCGGCGGCGTGCTCGGGGTGCGTCCAGAACCAGCCGGCCGGCCGACGGCGCAGCAGCCCCTGATCGACCAGCACGTCCAGCAGGGCGCGCACGCGCTCCGGCTCCCCGAACCAGCCGAACGCCTCGGGCGTGATCGGCAGCTCCGCGGCGGCCGCGCACAGCTGCGGGCCGAGCAGGTGCGGGTTCTCCGGGTCCACCACGGTGTCCTCGACCCCCAGGTCGAACACGGCCTCCGGGTGGTCCACCACGAAGGTGTCCAGGGGGTCGTCCGAGGCCACGAAGAACGCGAGCGCGTCCTGGCCGCCGCGCCCGGCGCGGCCGATCTGCTGGAAGAACGACGCGCGGGTGCCCGGCCAGCCGGCCACCACCACCGCGTCCAGCCCCGCGACGTCGATGCCCATCTCCAGCGCCGGCGTCGAGGCCATGCCCAGCAGCCGACCCGAGCGCAGGTCCGCCTCCAGCTCCCGCCGCTCCTCGGGCAGGTAGCCCGAGCGGTAGGCCGCGATCCGGGTGCCGAGCCCCGGCTCGACCTCCTCGAGCTGCCGCTTGGCCGCGCTCGCGATGGCCTCGGCCCCGCGCCGCGAGCGGATGAACGCCAGCGTGCGGACCTGCTGCAGGGCCAGGTCCGTGACCAGGTCGGCGGCGGCGGCCATCGCCGAGCGCCGGACGGGCGCGCCGTTCTCGCCCCGGCGGTCCGTCAGCTCGGGCTCCCAGAACGCCACGGTGACCGCCCCGTGCGGGGACGCGTCCTCCGTGACCGCCGCGGCCGGCGCCCCGATCAGCCGGGCGAAGTGCCCGGCCGGATCCGCCGACGTCGCCGACGCCCCGATGAACACGGTCTCCGGCCGGTCCCCGCGGTAGTGGGCGGCGATGCGCCGCAGCCGGCGCAGCAGGATGCCCACCTGCGAGCCGAAGACGCCCCGGTACGTGTGCGACTCGTCCACCACCACGAACGCCAGGTTCCGGAAGAACGTGGCCCACCGCTCGTGGTGCGGCAGGATCCCCACGTGGAGCATGTCCGGGTTGGTCATGAGCACGCTGGCGTGCTCGCGGGCCCAGATCCGGTCCTGCGGTGCGGTGTCGCCGTCGTAGGGGGCCGAGCGCAGCCCCGGGGCGCCGTCCCGCTCGAGGGCGCGCCAGGAGGTCAGCTGGTCCGCCGCGAGGGCCTTGGTGGGGGCGAGGTAGAGCGCGGTGGCCCGGGGGTCGGCGGCCAACCGGGTGCCGACCGCCAGCTGGTAGCCCAACGACTTGCCCGACGCCGTGCCCGTGGCGAGCACGGTGTGCGTCCCCGCGCCGGCCAGGGCCGCGGCCCGCACCTGGTGCAGCCACGGCCGCTCGACGCCGCGCGCCGCGAACGCCCTGACCAGGCCCTCCGGAGCGTCTGCGGGCCAGTCCGTGTGCCGGGCCTGCCGTGCGGGCAGCTCGGTGACGTGGCGGATCTGCTCGGGCAGCCCGGTCCGGCCCAGCGCCGCACGGAGTCCGGCCCCCGCCGGGGTGTCCGGGCACAGGTCCCCGGGTGCCGTGACGGACAGCCCGGCCACGACGTCGGCCACCACCTCACCGACGGGCTGCGGCTCCGGTCCGGAGGAGTCCGGGGCGGCGTCGTCGACGGGCGGCGCGGCGTCCGCCGTGCCGGGCGGCCCCCAGCCGCCCGCGGGATCCGCCCAGGGATCGTGCTCCGGCAGGTGGCCGGTCACGCCCCCATGGTGCCGGTGTGCTCGGCGGTGGGGTTGTCCTCGGCCAGGCCGCGACCCCAGATGGACACGGGGCCGAGGTCGGTCCAGGCCAGGTGGCGGTACAGCTTCTGGCCGTCCGGGGAGGCGACGAGCAGGCCGCGGCTGATCTCACCCTCGCTCATGACCTCGGAGGTGAGGTAGCGCATCACGAGGGAGCCGAGGCCGCGGCGACGGTGGTTCGGGGACGTCCAGATCCGGTCGTAGACGGCGGTGCCGTCCTCCTCGGTGACCCAGCCGAGGGCGGCGAGCTCCTCCTCGCCCTCGGGCGCGGTCGAGGCGCCGACGGCCAGGATGCGCAGGCGACGGCTGCCCTCCATCGGCTGGTCCACGCGGGCCTCATAGCCCTCGGGCAGCAGCGGGGGCTCCACGTCCTGCAGCTCGGGGTCCATGTCCATGGTCATGAAGCGCTCCGGCTCGGCCTGGGCCTTCAGACCCATGGCCTTGGGGTCCTCGCCGGCGTCGCCGAACACGGTGAGCAGGATCTGCTCCTGGTCCCGCACCGCCTCGCGCAGGTCCTCCAGCTCCGCGCGGGAGGGGTTCACCACCACGTGCTCCCACGTGGCCGGCACGTCCACCGTGGCGCGACCGGAGCCGCCGGGGATCATGTGGGCGGGGCGGGGGGTGCGCAGGGCCGCGCGTCGCCCCGCCTCCTGGCTCGTGCGGTAGCCGCGCGATCGCGACCAGGCCGCGAACCAGATGTCGACCAGTGCCGGATCCAGATGCTCAGTCATGTCTGAAGGGTAAGGCGTGAGGCCGGTGCGGGCCAGGCCCCGCCCGTCCCTCACGGCCGTCACGTCCGGGGTCGCGCACTAGCCTGGACCTCGATGAGCACCGCCGCCCTCTCCCGCATCGCGCTGTACTACCGGTTCACCCCGCTCGCCGACCCCGAGGCGGTGCGGCTGTGGCAGCGCACGCTCGCCGCGTCCCTCGGCCTGACCGGCCGGATCATCGTGTCGCCGCAGGGGATCAACGGGACCGTCGGCGGGCCGGTCGACGCGGTCAAGCGCTACGTGCGCGGCACGCGGGAGCATCCGGCGTTCCGGGACCTCGAGGTGAAGTGGTCGGACGGCTCGGCGGCGGACTTCCCCCGCCTCTCCGTCAAGCTCAAGCCCGAGCTCGTCGCGTTCGGGGCCCCCGAGCGCGTCACCGTGGACGCGGACGGGGTCGTCGGCACGGGGGAGCGGCTCACCCCCGCTCAGGTGGACGCGCTCGTCGCCGAGCGCGCCGGCAGCGCCAACCCCGTGCGCTTCCTCGACGGCCGCAACACGGTGGAGGCGGCCATCGGCCGCTTCGACGGGGCCGTGGTCCCGGACGCGCACACCACCCGCGACCTGCTCGCCGCCGTCGACTCCGGGGCCCTGGACCACCTCAAGGACGCGCCACTGATCACCTACTGCACGGGCGGCGTGCGCTGCGAGGTCCTCTCCGCCCTGCTCAAGGACCGCGGCTTCGCTGAGGTCTACCAGCTCGACGGCGGCATCGTCCGCTACGGCGAGGCCCGCGGCGACGCCGGACTGTGGCGGGGCGAGCTGGCCGTGTTCGACCGACGCCTGTCCACCCGCTTCACCGCCGACGCCGAGACCATCGGCCGGTGCGTCACGTGCGAGGCCCCGACCTCGGCGCTGCGCAACTGCGCCGACCCGGCCTGCACCACGCTCGAGGTCCGCTGTGCGGCCTGCGCCGTCGACGACCCCGAGCGCCGCTGCCCCGTCTGCGTCCACCACCCCCACCCCGCCGAGAGGACCGAGGCATGAGTCCCGTCCCGACACCCCCGTCGCCCCCCGCCCCGCGGCTGACCCCGGCCACGGCCGTGGCCCTCGCCGCGGACCTGGCGGCCCTGCCGTTCACGACCGCCGCCGTCGAGGGGCTGCTCGGACCCGTGGCCACGCTCGCCCTGGACCGCGAGCACGCCGAGGCCGCCCGCCGCGTCGTCGCCGGTCACCTGGCGGGCCCCGGCCGGCACGACGACGCAGCCGGCCCCGGCGACCGGCCCGGCACGCGGGGCCTCGCCGCCGCCGTCGGGGCCTGGCTGCTCGGCGACCCCGTCCCCGCCGCCGACCTCGACGCCGCGCTGCCCAGCCTCGGCCTGGCCGGGGCCGTGGCGGCCGGGCTCGTCGTCGAGGGGCCGGACGGGCGCGTGCGCGGCGCGGTGGACCTCTCGCCGTACGAGGCGGACGAGCCGGGCCGGATGTGGATCGCCTCGGACCTGACGGCCCTGCAGCGGCGCGGCCCGCTGCCTCCCGAGCACGTGCTCGGCGTCGGCCGGGCCTCCCTCACGCTCGCCGGCGCCACGCAGCGCCGTCCCGTGGCCCGCGCCCTCGACGTGGGGGTGGGCTGCGGGATCCAGACCCTGCACCTGCTCGCCCACGCCGACCACGTCACCGCCACGGACCTGTCCGAGCGCGCCCTGGCCTTCACCCGGTTCAACCTGCTGCTCAACGCGGACGTGCTCGGCCTCGACCGGGAGCGGCTCGAGGACCGGGTCCGGCTGGCGGCCGGCGATCTGCTGGCGCCGGTGGCGGGGGAGCGGTTCGACCTCGTGGTCTCGAACCCGCCGTTCGTGATCACCCCGCGCACGGACCCGGACGCGCCCGTGCTGACCTACCGCGACGGCGGCCGCGAGGGCGACCGGATCGTCGCGGAGCTGATCGCGGCCCTGCCGGACGTGCTCGCCGAGGGCGGCACCGCGCAGCTGCTCGCCAACTGGGAGATCCCGGCGGGAGACACCGCCGACGCCGACACCGCACCCTGGGACGCGCGCCCGCGCTCGTGGGTGGCGTCGGGGATGCAGGCCTGGTTCATCCAGCGCGACCGGCAGGACCCCGCGGGCTACGCGGAGACGTGGCTGCAGGACTCCTCACTCGAGCTCGACCCGCCCGCCTATGAGGCCGCCTACCGTGGGTACCTGGACGACTTCGCCGCGCGCGGGGTCGCGGGCGTGGGCTTCGGCCACGTGTGGCTGCGTCGGCCCGCCGCGGACGGCTCCCAGGGCCGGGGGTGGGTGGTCGCCGAGGAGCTGACCCAGGCCGTGGACGAGGCCCTCGGCACCGCGTGGGCCGCCGCCGTCGCCCGCCGGGACCGGCTCACCGCCGGCGCCGGGGCGGGGGACGCCGTCGGGGACCCGGCCCTGGCCGCGCTGCGCGGCCTGCACCTGCGCGTGGCCGCGGACGTCACGGAGGAGCGCCACCAGCGGTTCGGGGCGGAGCACCCCGAGGTGATCCTGGCCCGGCAGGGCTCCGGGTTCCGGCGCGTGGCGCGCCTGGACACCGCGACGGCGGGCGTGCTGTCCGCCTCCGACGGTGAGCTGTCCGTGGGGCAGCTGGTGGGCGCGGTCGCCGCGCTGCTGGAGCTGGACGACGTCGGGCGGGCCGGCCTGCTGGCCGCGCTGCGGGAGCTGTACGAGGACGGGTTCCTGGTGGAGGGCTGACGATCGGGCGGTGGCGGGCGCGGGGACGCCGGGCGTTATCGTGGGCACCGCGCCCCCTACGATGTGGGGACGTCCGCCCGACGCCGGCGTGCACCGCGCACCGGCCCGGAACCACCGCCTTCCCCGTCCGAGGAGGACCCCCTTGTCCACGTCATCCGCTTCCGTGACCGCTCCCGTGCCCGAGGGCAAGAAGCTGGTCATCGTGGAGTCCCCGGCCAAGAGCAAGTCCATCGCGAAGTACCTCAACGCGGTGGGCTCCGGCTGGGTGGTGGACTCCTCCGTGGGGCACATCCGCGACCTGCCCAAGCCCTCGGACCTGCCGGCGGACATGAAGAAGGGCCCGTTCGGGAAGTTCGCCGTGGACACGGAGCACGGCTTCACCCCGTACTACGTGGTGCACCCGGACAAGAAGAAGAAGGTCGCGGAGCTCAAGCGCGAGCTCAAGGACGCCGAGGCCCTCTACCTCGCCACGGATGCGGACCGGGAGGGCGAGGCCATCGCCTGGCACCTGCTGGACACCCTCAAGCCCACGGTGCCGGTGTACCGGATGACCTTCGGGGAGATCACCCAGGAGGGCGTGCGCCGAGGCCTGGAGAACATCCGCGAGCTGGACACGGCCCTCGTGGACGCCCAGGAGACGCGCCGCATCCTCGACCGCCTGTTCGGCTACGAGCTCTCGCCGGTGCTGTGGCGCAAGGTCTCCCGCGGGCTCTCGGCGGGCCGCGTGCAGTCGGTGGCCACCCGCCTCGTCGTCGAGCGCGAGCGGGAGCGCATGGCCTTCGTCTCCGCCCACTACTGGGGCGTGGAGGGCACCTTCACGGTGGCCGAGGGCGCGCAGGCCGCGGACGCCGTGGGCAGCTCGTTCACGGCCCGCCTCAGCACGGTGGACGGCGAGCGCGTGGCCACGGGCCGCGACTTCGACGACGCCGGGCGGCTCAAGGCCTCCGCCGGCAAGAAGGTGACCCACCTGGACGAGGCCGGCGCCCGCTCGCTGGCCGAGGGTCTGCGCGGGGCGGACTTCACGGTCGACTCGGTGGAGGACAAGCCGTACACCCGCCGCCCGGCCGCCCCCTTCACCACCTCCACGCTGCAACAGGAGGCCGCCCGCAAGCTCCGCATGAGCTCCCGCGTCTCCATGCAGGTGGCCCAGCGCCTGTACGAGAACGGCTACATCACGTACATGCGCACGGACTCGGTGAACCTCTCGCAGGAAGCCGTGCAGGCCGCCCGGCGCCAGGCCACCGAGCTCTACGGGGCGGACGCCGTGCCGGCCCAGCCGCGCGTCTACGCCAAGCGCAACGAGACCGCGCAGGAGGCCCACGAGGCCATCCGGCCCGCGGGGGACTCCTTCCGGACCCCGGCCCAGGTCAAGGCCGAGCTGCGCCCGGACGAGTTCCGCCTGTACGAGCTGATCTGGAAGCGCACCGTGGCCTCGCAGATGGCCGATGCCAAGGGCTACACCGCCACGCTGCGGCTCTCGGCCACCGCGCAGGACGGCCGCCTCGCGCAGTTCAGCGCCTCGGGCACCGTCATCACGTTCAAGGGCTTCCTCGACGCGTACGAGGAGGGTCGGGACGCCGAGGTCGACGGCGAGAACGCGGAGGCCAAGGACCGCCGCCTGCCGCAGGTGGCCCAGGGCGAGCGCCTCACCGGTGACCCGATCGAGGCCACCGGGCACGAGACCTCCCCGCCGGCCCGCTACACCGAGGCGTCGATCGTCGCCGAGCTGGAGCGCCGCGAGATCGGGCGTCCCTCCACGTACGCCCCGACGATCTCCACGATCATGGACCGCGGCTACGTGTCCAAGCGCGGCACCGCGCTCGTCCCGTCGTGGACCGCGTTCGCGGTGATCGGCCTGCTCGAGGACTACTTCGCGAAGTACGTGGACTACGACTTCACGGCCCGCATGGAGGACGACCTCGACCGGATCGCCGCGGGCGAACTCGGCCGCGAGGCCTGGCTGCAGACCTTCTACTTCGGGGCCCCCGCCGCGGAGACGGAGAAGGGCGTCGAGGGCCTCAAGCACGTGGTGGACAACCTCGGCGAGATCGACGCGCGGGCCGTGAACTCGCTGCCGATCACCGAGGACATCACCCTGCGGGTGGGCCAGTACGGTCCGTACCTGGAGCGGTCGCTGCCGGCCGACGCGGAGGCGGGCGCCACCCCGCCGCGCGCCAACGTCCCCGAGGACCTGGCCCCGGACGAGCTCACCCCGGCCAAGGCCGAGGAGCTGTTCGCCACCGCCCAGCCCTCCGAGCGCGAGCTCGGCACGGACCCGGAGACGGGCCGGACCATCGTCGCCAAGGACGGGCGCTACGGGCCCTACGTCACCGAGGTCATCCCCGAGATGACCGAGGAGGAGCTGCAGGCCTGGCTCGACGCCCAGCCCACCGAGTACTACAAGAACGGCAAGCCCAAGCCGAAGAAGAAGCCGGCCAAGGAGAAGCCCCGCACCGGCTCCCTCTTCACGAGCATGTCCGTGGACACCGTGACCCTCGAGCAGGCGCTGCAGCTGATGTCCCTGCCGCGCGTCGTGGGCGCGGACGCCGAGGGCGAGGTCATCACCGCCCAGAACGGCCGCTTCGGGCCCTACCTGAAGAAGGGCTCGGACTCGCGCTCGCTCGAGTCCGAGGACCAGATCTTCAGCATCACGCAGGAGCAGGCCCTCGAGATCTACGCCCAGCCGAAGCAGCGTGGCCGCGGGGCCGCCAAGCCGCCGCTGGCCGAGTTCGGCGAGGACCCGGTCTCCGGCAAGAAGGTCACTGTGAAGGAGGGCCGCTTCGGCCCGTACATCACGGACGGCGTCACCAACATCACCGTCCCGCGCGGCCGCCGGCCCGAGGAGCTCACGGCGGAGGAGGCCTACCAGCTGCTCGCGGACAAGCGCGCCAAGGGCCCGGCCACCCGCGGCGGTGCCAAGAAGCCGGCGGCGCGCAAGGCCCCGGCCAAGAAGACCACCGCGCGGAAGAAGGCCTGAGCGCCATGCGCCTCGGCGTCCTGGACATCGGCTCCAACACCGTTCACCTGCTGCTCGTGGACGCCCACCCGGGGGCCCGCCCCGTCGCCTACGCGGAGCACAAGCGCTCCCTCCCGCTGATCCGCTACCAGGACGCCGACGGGGCGATCACGGAGGAGGGTCAGCGGGAGCTCGTGGACTTCGTCCGTGAGGCCGCCGCGTTCGCGGAGGAGCACCGGGCGGAGGACATGATCTCGTTCTGCACCTCGGCGATCCGCGAGTCCGCGAACGGCGCCGCCGTGCTGGCCCGCGTGCAGGCCGAGACCGGTGTGCACCTCTCCGAGCTCACGGGGGACCAGGAGTCGGCCATGACGTACTTCGCCGTGCGCCGCTGGCAGGGCTGGGACGCCGGCTCCATCCTGAACTTCGACATCGGCGGCGGCTCCTTCGAGATCGCCTACGGCCAGGACGAGCTGCCCTCGCACGCCCTGTCCCTGCCGCTGGGCGCCGGCCGCCTCACCCGCGACTGGGTGCCCGAGGACCCGCCCAGCCCCAAGGCGGTGAAGAAGCTCCGCAAGCACGTGGAGAAGCGACTCGAGGAGGCGTACACGGTCTTCCCGCGCATCGAGTCGCCCGTGGTGGTCACCGCCACCTCGAAGACGTTCCGCTCCCTCGCCCGGATCACCGGGGCGGCGCCGTCGGCGGCGGGGCCCTTCGTGAAGCGGCACCTGCGCGCGGACGACCTGCACCTGTGGGTGAACCGCCTCGCGGCGATGACCATCGCGGAGCGGGCGGAGCTGCCCGGCGTCTCGGACGTGCGCGCGCACCAGGTGTTCGCGGGGGCGATCGTCGCGCTGACGGCCATGCGCACGTTCGGCATCGCCCAGCTCGAGATCTGCCCGTGGGCGCTGCGCGAGGGCCTGATCCTCAACCGCCTCGACGCGCTCATGCTCGAGGGCCACCTCACCCGGGACGGCCTGCCCGGCGTCGGCCACGTGAACCTCAACCCGGACACCCTCCTGCCGGGACTGAGCCTGGGGGTGCGCTGAGCATGGCGGACGCCACCGCGCACCTGGCCCCCGCGGCGCGCTTCGGCGCGGACATCCCCGTGACCCTGTCCTCCTCGTCCGTGTTCCCCCTGGGCACCCAGGACGTGTTCGCCACCGCCGAGGACCTCGGCTACGACGGCGTGGAGGTCATGGTCACGCACAACGCGTGGAGCCAGGACGCGCGGCGGCTGACGCGGCTGTCCGAGCGTCACGGGATGCCCATCGACTCCATCCACGCCCCCACCCTGCTGTTCACGCAGCAGGTCTGGGGCTCCGCGTGGTCCAAGATCCGCCGCTCCGTGGAGCTGGCGCAGGCCGTGGGTGCGGCCACCGTGGTCGCCCACCCGCCGTTCCGCTGGCAGGGCACGTACGCGGTGCGCTTCGCCGAGGGCATCCACGAGCTCATGGCGGAGACCGGCGTGGTGATCGCGGTGGAGAACATGTACCCGTGGCGGGCCTACGGCCGCGAGGCCAAGATGTACCTGCCGCACTGGAACCCGCTGCCCGAGCCGTACGAGCACATCTGCTGGGACTTCTCCCACGCGGCCATCGCGCGGGCGGACTCCCTGGCGGCCGTCCGCGAGCTCGGCCCGCGGCTGCGGCACGTCCACCTCACCGACGGCAACGACTCCGGCAAGGACGACCACCTGGTCCCCGGCGAGGGCACGCAGCGCGTGGCCGAGACCCTGCGCCACCTGGCGGCCGAGGGCCTGGCCGGTGCGGTGTGCGTGGAGGTGGGCACCCGCGGCGTGGAGTACGCGGGCCAGCGCGAGGAGAAGCTGGCCGCCTCGCTCGCCTTCGCGCGCGAGCACCTGGCCGCCGGCGGGACCGACCACCACGACGACGACGGCGTTCCGCGCCCGACCACGAAGGAGACGGACCGACCATGAAGCTGACCATCCTGGGCCTGGGCACCATGACCGGCGCGATCCTCGCCGGAGCCCTCGACGCCGGCGCCGTGCGCGCCGAGGACGTCACCGCCACCACCCGCTCCGCCGCCTCCGCCGAGAAGGCCGCCGCGCAGCACGGCGTCACCGTGACCTCCCAGGAGCGGGACGAACGCGCCAACCATGCCGCGGTCGCTGAGGCGGACATCGTCCTGGTGGGCGTGAAGCCGAAGGACATGGTCGCCACCCTCACGGACCTGGCGTCGTCGCTGCGCCCCGAGACCGTGGTGGTGTCCGTGGCAGCCGGCGTCACCGCCGCGACCATGGCCGCCGTGCTGCCGGCGGGGCAGCCGATCGTGCGGACCATGCCGAACACGCCCCTGACGGTGGGCTCCGGCGTCGTGGGCGTGGCCCCCGGGCCGGGCGTCACCGAGGAGCAGGCCACCGCCGTGCGCGCTCTCTTCGAGGGCTCCGGCCTGGTGGTGCCGGTGGCCGAGGAGCAGCTCTCCGCCGTGGTGGCCACCGCCGGCTCCGCCCCGGCCTACGTGTTCCTGCTGGCCGAGCTGATCGCCGCCCACGGTGCGGAGATGGGACTGGACGCCGCCTCCGCCGAGGCCATGGCCGCGGCCACCGTCAAGGGCGCCGGCATCATGCTCCAGCAGGAGGGGGCCAGGGCCGGGGCTCTGCGCAAGGCCGTGATGAGCCCGAACGGCACCACTGAGAAGGCCGTGGAGGCGTTCCTGGACGGCGGCATGGGCGACCTCGTGAACCGTGCCATGGACGCGGCCGCGCAGCGCGACAGGGAGATGGCCGAGGAGTTCGGGGCCTGACGGCTCCGGCGTGCCTCAGGGCCGGGCGGCGAACCGGTCGATGAGGTCGGTGTGGCCCGAGACGATGAGGGTGTCGCGCGGGCCCACCCGGGTGTCCGGCTGGGCGTAGGTGAAGTCCTCGCCCGGGGTCTTCACGCCCACCACGGTCACGCCGTACTTGGAGCGCACGTGGGACTCGGCGAGCGTGAAGCCCACGCACTCGGCCGGCGGGTACATCTTCACGATCGCGAAGTCGTCGTCGAACTCGATGAAGTCGAGCATGCGCCCGTTCACGAGGTGGGCGGCGCGCACGCCGGCGTCGTGCTCCGGGAAGATCACATGGTTCGCCCCGATCCGCTTGAGGATCGTGCCGTGCGCCTCGCTGATCGCCTTCACCCAGATGTGCGGGATCTCCAGGTCCACGAGGTTCACGGTGATCAGCACCGATGCCTCGATGGAGGTGCCCACGCCGACCACCGCCGTCGAGAAGTCCTGCGCACCGAGCTGGCGCAGGGCCTCGGAGTCGGTGGCGTCCGCCTCCACCACGTGGGTCAGCGAGGGGGCGTAGCGCTGCACGAGGACGGGGTCCCGCTCGACGGCGAGCACCTCGCGCCCCTGTGCGACGAGCTCCTCGGCCGTGGCGGCGCCGAAGCGGCCCAGCCCCACGACGAGCACGGGGGCGTTGGGATCGGTGCGCTGCGGGGTGTCAGCCAATGACCGGCCTCTCGACGGGGTAGCGGTAGAGCACGCGCCGCTGGCGCAGGGCCAGGGCGGCGGCGAACGTGATCGTACCAACGCGGCCCGCGAACATCATGGCCGTCAGGACGTACTTGCCGGCCGGTGGGCTCTCCGCGGAGACGCCCACGGAGAGCCCGCACGTGCCGAACGCGGAGATCACCTCGAACAGGGGTCGCTGGAGGGACTCGTCGGTGATGTGCACCAGCGCCAGAGTGGCCACGAGCACGAGGGTGGCCCCGAGTGCGAGCACCGCGATGGCCACGCGCAGGGACTCGGGGGCGATCGTGCGGCCGTGCGCCGTCACCTCGCGGTCGCCGCGCGCCTCCGCCACGATCGCGAGGAACATGATCGCCAGCGTGGTCACCTTGATGCCGCCCGCGGTGGAGGCGGACCCGCCGCCCACGAACATCAGCGCGTCCATGAGCAGCAGGGACTCGGGCCGGTGCGCGTTCGTGTCGTCGATCGCGAAGCCGCCGGAGCGGGTCATCACGGAACCGAAGAGCGAGTGCCCGACCCGCTGCCAGAAGCCCATCCCGGCCTGGGTCGCCGGGTTGCCCGCCTCGAAGAAGAAGAGGGCGACGGCGCCGAGCACCAGCAGCGCCAGCGTCACCTCGACCGTGAGCTTGGTGTGCAGGTTCCACTCCCGGAATCGCCACCCCTTCTCCAGCAGCACCATGACCACGGGGAAGCCGAGCGCGCCGAGGAACACACCGACGCCGAGCACCGTGATGATCACCGGGTCGTGCATGATCTCCGGCAGGCCGTCCACGTGCAGGGTGAACCCCGCGTTGTTGAAGGCGCTGACCGAGTAGAAGACCCCGTGCCACAGGCCGGTGAGCCACGAGCCGGAGATGGCCGCGAACCGCGGCACGAGGACGAGCGCCAGCGCGGCCTCGGCGGTCAGCACCGTCACGACGACGACGCGCAGCAGCTGGCCGACCTCGCCGAGACTGCCGGAGGTCATGCCCGCCTGCTGCGTCGCCAGCTTCGACCTCAGGCCCAGATGCCGGGAGACGGCCAGCGTGAGCAGCGAGGCAATCGAGAGGATGCCCAGGCCGCCGATCTGGATGGCCACGAGGATGATCACCTGGCCCGCGGGGGACCAGTGCGCGGCCGTGTTGACGGTGGTCAGACCGGTCACGGAGAAGGCGGAGACCGCGGTGAACATGGCGTCGTGCAGGGGGGTGGCGTGGCCGTCCGCCGCGGCCCACGGCAGGGCGAGGAGCCCGGTGAACACCAGGGCCATGAGGGCGAAGGCGGAGAGGGCGGCGCGGGCCGGGGAGCCGCCCACCACCGAGCTGACGGCGCGGCCCGAGCGCCGCAGCACCGTGCGCAGGTCGGTCGAGGACTCCAGCGTGGAGGCCTGGCCGGGCCGGGGGAGGCCGCCGGGCCGGCGCACCCCGCCGTGTCGGCGGGCGTGCGGAGTCGGACGGGGACCTGCCACGGGGCACCTCCTGCACGGGGGACGGGAAACGGACCGGCTCCCAGTATCGCGCGCGCCGTGGCCCGCGCGTCACGCGGGCGAGACATCCGAGGCGATCGTCGCCACCGTGCCGCCCGGAGCCCTAGGCTGGACCGTGATGAGCACCACGTCCACCCCTCCCGCTCCCACCCCCGCTGCTGTGGTGTGGGACTCCAGCCTGCTCCGCTACCGGTTCAGCGCGGAGCACCCGATGGCGCCCCTGCGGCTGGATCTCACGCACCGGCTCGTGGAGGCGTTCGGCCTGCTGGACGCGCCCCACGTGCGGATCGTGGAGCCGCCCGTGGCCACGGACGAGCAGCTCGCCCTCGTCCACGACCCCGAGTACGTCGCCGCCGTCCGCCGGGCCGCGGCGACGTCGTCGGCCGAGGACGGCCGCTTCGGCCTGGGCACCGAGGACTGTCCCGTGTTCCCGGACCTGCACGAGTCCGCCGCCCGGATCGCGGGCGGCTCCCTCGTCGCCGCGGAGGCGATCTGGTCCGGCGAGGTGGACCGCGCCGTGAACTTCGCCGGCGGCATGCACCACGCCGCCCGGTCCTCGGCGTCCGGGTTCTGCATCTACAACGACTGCGCCGTGGCCATCCAGCGCCTGCTGGACCTCGGCGCGGAGCGCGTGGCCTACGTCGACGTGGACGCGCACCACGGCGACGGCACGCAGTCGATCTTCTACGACGACCCCCGCGTGCTCACCATCTCCCTGCACGAGACGGGCATCAGCCTGTTCCCGGGCACGGGCTTCGCCAACGAGATCGGCGGCTCGGCCGCCCAGGGCACGGCGGTGAACGTCGCGCTGCCCCCGCGCACCGGTGACGCCGGCTTCCTGCGCGCCGCCCACGCCGTGGTCCCGCCCCTGCTGGAGGCGTTCGCCCCGGACGTGCTGGTCAGCCAGCACGGCTGCGACGGCCACCTCACGGACCCGCTCGCCGACCTGCGGCTGAGCGTGGACGGCCAGCGCCAGCTCGCATTCGACGTCGGCGACTGGGCCGACCGGTTCGCGTACGGCCGGTGGCTGGCCACCGGGGGCGGCGGCTACAACCCGCTGCGGGTGGTGCCGCGCGCGTGGGCCCACCTGACCGCCGCCGTCCTGCAGACCCCGATCCCCGTGAGGAGCGAGATCCCCGCCGCCTGGATCGAGCACGTCCGGGCCCTCACCGCGGACGAGCTGACCGGGGACATGTCCGTGCACGAGGGGGACGACGCCGAGCGGATCCCCACCGTGATGGGCGAGGACGCGGACGTGTGGTGGCGCTCGTGGGAGGTGGGCTACGACCCGGCCGACCCGGTGGACCAGTCGATCATGGCCACGCGCCGCGAGGTGTTCCCGCTGCACGGGCTCGACCCCTGGTTCGACTGAGCCGGTCCCCGTCCCGGTTCGACCGGGGCCCGTGCGGCCGGTATTGTGGCCGAGAACGTTTCCAGGCGTTCCACATCCGGTGGAATGCGGGTCGGCGTGTCCGGCGCCCCGGATGCCTGCGGTCCCACGACCGCCGACCCTCGCCCCGATTCAAGGAGTCCCCATGGGATCTGTGATCAAGAAGCGCCGCAAGCGCATGTCGAAGAAGAAGCACCGCAAGCTGCTTCGCAAGACCCGTCACCAGCGTCGCAACAAGAAGTGACGCCCGCGCCCTCCGGGCGCTGACGAGACGAAGCCGCCGTCCCCTTCCGGGGGGACGGCGGCTTCGTCGTGGACGGCGATCCGTAGAGTGGGGGCCATGACCGCCGACCTGCCCGCCGCCACCGCCCGCGTCCAGCTGCTCGTGAAGCCCGGCTGTCACCTGTGCGCCGAGGCCGAGGCCACGGTGGTGCAGGTGTGCGACGCGCGGGGCGAGGCCTGGGAGGCCGTGGACGGGGCCGCGCACCCGGACCTGCTCGAGCGCTTCGTGGACGAGGTGCCCGTGCTCTTCGTGGACGGCGTCCAGCGCGACTTCTGGCGCGTGGACCCGGCCCGCCTGGGCCGGCTCCTGGACGCCCCGCGGGCCTGAGCGGGCTCAGCGGCGCGCGAAGCGCTGCCAGGTCTTCAGCCGCATGTACTCCGTGGCGTCCGGGCGGTAGGCGAGCACGATGCCGGCGACGCCGAGGCCCACCCACACGAGGTCCAGCGGGCTGAACGCCCCCATCACGGCGTTGGAGACCAGCACCAGCACGGACAGGGACGCCAGCACCGTTCCGACGATGCGCGCGGCGCGCGAGCCGCCGCGGATCGCGAACGCCACCCACAGGTAGACGAGGAACGCGAGCACGCCGAACACGGCCGCCGTCGTGGCGAGGGCCGGGAGCATCCCGTCCATCATGGTGCGCATCTGCTCCGCCTGGTCGGCGGGCAGATTCATCTGTTCGACGGACCGGTCCAGCTCCTGCTGGATCGCGACCTGGCCCTCCGGCTGGGTGATGGCGAAGGCCGCCAGCAGGGTCGTCGCCAGCAGCAGGAGGCCGCCCGAGACGATCAGCCAGAACGCGGCCGTCAGGGAGCGCGGCCGCGGGGGCAGCTCGACCGGGCCGGGAGACTGCCAGCCGGCGGGGCCGTGGGGGGAGGGGGCCTGGGGCATCCCCGCCTGGCCCGGGGCGCCGTACGGAGCCGCCGGCGGTGCGCCGTAGGGGTTCTGGCCGTACGGGCTCGCGCCCGCCGGGTCAGGGGAGCCCGGGGTCGGCCCCTGCGGGGCGGCGCCGTAGGGGTCGGTGCCGTACGGGTTCTGGCTGCCGTGGGGATCGGTGGGCGAGGTGCCGGACATGGGGCCTCCTAGCGACGCCGACGCTCGCGGCGTCTCGGTGCGGACGGGGGTGGCGGCGCGGTCGCGCCGAGCTGTGCCCCACGCTACCGCCGGAGCCACCGGCCCGCCTCTGCCAGACTGGCCCCATGCAGACGCTCGCCACCGTCCACCTGGTCCGCCACGGAGAAGTCCACAACCCCGACCGTGTCCTCTACGGCCGCCTGCCGGAGTTCGGGCTCTCGGAGCTCGGCCACGAGATGGCCCGGGGCGTGGCCGCGTGGTTCGCGGAGCGCGCCGCGCAGACCGGCCGGGCGCCCGCCGTCGTCGCCGCCTCCCCGCTGACCCGCGCGCAGCAGACCGCCGCGCCCCTCGCGGCCGCGTTCGACCTGCCGCTGGTCACCGAGCCCGACCTGATCGAGGCGGAGAACGCCTTCGAGGGCATGTCCCAGGTGGCGGCGTCGCTGAAGCGGAACCCGCGGCTGTGGCCCCGGCTGCGCAATCCCCTGCGCCCGTCCTGGGGCGAGCCGTACCGCGCGCAGGCCGCCCGGATGCTGGCCGTCGTCGACCGGCTCCGCGGCGAGGCCGTGGCCGCCGACGGGCCCGGCGCCGAGTCCGTGCTCGTCTCGCACCAGCTGCCGATCTGGGTGACGCGCCTGGCCGTCGAGGGCCGTCCGCTGTGGCACGACCCGCGCCGCCGCGAGTGCTCGCTGACCTCCGTGACCTCGCTCGTGTACGAGGAGGGGCGCGGGGTGCCGCGCGTCGAGTACCACGAGCCGAACCAGGCCCTGCTCAAGGACGCCTCCTCCCTGCCGGGCGCCTGAGACGGCCGGCGTCGACGACGCCGGCCGCAGCCTCCCACGGGGTGGGGGTGTGACGTCCAGGGTTCAGTCAGAATGCGGGGCGGACAGTAGACTCCCCAGGTACCCGGAATCCAGCCCCGCGCGTCCCCTGGAGGGCAGCCCGCCATGCAGACCCCCCGTCCGTCCCGTCGCACCGTGCTGACCGGCCTCTCGCTGCTCGGCCTCGCGCCCGTCCTCGCGGCGTGCTCGGGGGACGACTCGCTGACGCGGCAGGCCGGCAACGCGGACGGCAAGAACTACATCGCCGGCGACGGCTCCGTCCTGGAGATCGCCCCCGCCGAGCGCGGCGCCCCCGTGGAGTTCGCCGCCGAGCTCTTCGACGGCACCCCCGTGACCGGCGCGAGCCTGCGCGGCACCCCCGCCCTGCTGAACTTCTGGTACGCCGCCTGCGCGCCGTGCCGCGTCGAGGCCCCCCACCTCGTCTCCCTGCACGAGCAGTTCGCCCCGCAGGGGGTGCGGTTCCTCGGTGTGAACGTCCGGGACACCGTCACCACCGCGCAGGCCTTCGAGCGCACCTTCGAGATCCCCTACCCGTCCATCGAGGACGCCCGCGGGGAGGTGCTCCTGAACATGACCGACTACGTGCCCCCGCAGGCCGTGCCCTCCACCCTCGTCCTGGACGTCGAGGGCCGCGTGGCCGCCCGCGTGCTCGGCGCCGTGGAGGAGTCCACCCTGCGCGCCCTGCTCACCACCGTGGTGGACGAGGCCGCGGCCTGACCCGGCCGCCGTGTCCATGCAGAGCAACCCCTTCGCCGAGATCGCCCTCGACGGCTCCCTGCTGCTGGCCGCGCCGATCGCCGTGCTGGCCGGCCTGATCTCCTTCCTCTCCCCGTGCGTGCTGCCGCTCGTGCCCGGCTACCTCGGGTACGTCACCGGCCTCGGCGGGGACGTGCTCACCAGCCGCCGCCGCGGGCGCCTCGTGCTCGGCTCCGTGCTGTTCGTGCTCGGGTTCGCCGTGGTGTTCGTGGGCATCACCGTGGTGTTCACCCAGGCCATGGTCTGGCTGCGGCGCGACGGCGCCTGGGTCACCCCCGTGCTCGGCGTGCTCGTGATGCTCATGGGCCTCGTGTTCCTCGGCGGCGGCGGCCGGCTTCAGCAGGAGCGCCGCGTCCACTTCAAGCCCGCCGCCGGCCTGGTCGGCGCGCCCCTGCTGGGCATGACCTTCGGCCTGGGCTGGGCGCCGTGCATCGGCCCCACCATGGCCGCCGTCCTGGCCATGTCCACGGCCAGCTCCGGCTCCGTGGGCCGCGGCGCCCTGCTCGCCTTCCTCTACTGCCTCGGCCTGGGCCTGCCGTTCGTGCTCATGGCCCTCGGCATGGAGCGCGGCATGCGGGCGGTCGGGTTCTTCACGCGGCACCGCGTGCTGATCATGCGCCTCGGCGGCGCCCTGCTGATCGCGCTGGGCCTGCTCATGGTCACCGGCGTCTGGACCGCCTGGACCACGCAGCTGCAGCTGTGGTTCGCCAACGAATGGGAGATGCCCCTGTGAGCTCCAAGGCCGCCCGGACGCGCTCCGAGCCCGTCACCCTGCCGCGCCTCGGCCTGGCGGGCACCCTGCGCTGGATCTGGACCCAGCTGACCAGCATGAGCACCGCGCTCATGCTGCTGCTCCTGCTCGCCGTCGCCGCCGTGCCCGGCTCCCTCGTGCCCCAGCGCCGTGCCGGCCCCGAGATCGTGGACCAGTGGATCGAGGACAACCCCGTGTGGGGCCCCGTCCTGGACGCCCTGCAGTTCTTCGACGTCTACAACTCCGTCTGGTTCTCGGCCATCTACCTGCTGCTGTTCGTCTCCCTCGTGGGCTGCGTGTGGCCGCGCGCCATCCAGCACGCCAAGGCCCTGCGCCAGCCCCCGGCCCGCACCCCCCGCAACCTGACGCGCCTGCCGGCCTCCGGCGTCGTCGTCCTCGAGGAGGGCGGCCCGAGCCCCGAGGAGGCCGTGGCCAGAGCCCAGGCGTGGCTGCGCAAGCGCCGCTACCGCGTGGAGCGGCGCCTCGAGGCCGGCGGCGCGTCCGTGGGCGCCGAGCGCGGATACCTGCGCGAGATCGGCAACATCCTGTTCCACGTCTCGCTGATCGGCGTGCTCGTGTTCATGGCCTACGGCGGCATGACCAAGTACGGCGGGCAGAAGATCATCGTGGAGGGCGAGGGCTTCGCCAACAACCTCGTGGCCTACGACTCCTTCACCCCCGGCACCTACTTCAGCGCGGACGACCTCCAGCCGTTCTCCCTCACCCTCGACTCCTTCGACGCCGTGTTCGACCGCGAGTCCGAGACCCACTACGGCCAGCCGCTGGACTACACCGCCGTCATGGACGTCCGAGAGGGCTCCGGCGGCGAGCTCCAGCGCCAGATCCTCAAGGTCAACCAGCCGCTGGACATCGACGGCGTGCGCGTCTACCTCGTGGGCAACGGCTACGCGCCCGTGGTGACCATCCGCGACGGCGCCGGGGACGTGGCCTTCCAGGGCCCCGTGGTCACCCGCGTGTTCGACCAGAACTACGGCTCGCAGGCCACCATCAAGGTCCCCGACGCGCGGCCGGACCAGCTGGGCTTCGTCGGCTTCTTCCTGCCCTCGGCGGTGGAGGACGAGGAAGGCGCCGCGTTCTCCGCGGACCCCGAGCTGCTCAACCCGGAGCTGCAGCTGAACTCGTACTACGGGGACCTCGGCCTGGACACCGGCCGCCCGCAGAACGTGTACGTGCTGGACACCGCATCCCTCACCGAGCTCAACAGCCGCACCAACGAGAACGGCGGCATCGTGCTCAGCCCGGGCCAGACGTACGAGCTGCCCGAGGGCAAGGGCTCCATCAGCTTCGACGGCGTCCGCCGCTACGTCGGCCTGGACATCCACTACGACCCGGGCAAGTGGGGCGTCGGCGTGTTCGCCGGCACCGCCCTGCTCGGCCTGGCGATCAGTCTGTTCGTCCGCCGCCGCCGCGTGTGGGTGCGTGCCCGCACCGACGACGACGGCCGCACCCGCGTGGAGTACGCGCTGCTCGCCCGCGGCGAGGAGTTCGGTCTCCACGAGGAGCACGTGGCCCTGCGCGCCGCCATGGAGAAGTGGTGGCCCATCGTCGCCGCCACCGAGACGGCCGACGACGCCGCGGCCGGTGCCGCCCCCCAGTCCACCCCCACCGCCCCCGAGACCCCCGCCGGCCCCGCCGACGCCCGATCAGGAGACTGACAGTGTTCAACCCCACGGCCCCCGTGAACGAGCAGCTGGCGCTGTACAGCGACCTCTTCATGCTCATCGCCGCGCTCGTGTACGCGGCGGCGTTCATCCTGTTCACCATCGACATGGCCACCGCCTCGGCCACCATCCGCCGCCTCGAGGCCGACCTCGCGGCCCAGCGCGGGCAGGTGCGCACCGCTCCGGCCCGCGAGACCGTGGGGGCCGCCGTCGGCGGGTCCACGGCGGTCGGCGCGAGCGCCTCCGACGCGGCCCGTCCGACCGGCGCCGCCGAGCGCGGCGTCGACGCGGACGGCGCCCTCGTGGACGAGGACATGGACTACACGGGCGGCGGCCGCCGCCCGGTCGCCAACGTGGCGGTGGCCGTGCTGGCCGTCGGCTGGGCGCTGCACGCGTTCGCCGTCGTCGCCCGCGGCCTCGCCGCCTCCCGCGTGCCGTGGGGCAACCTGTACGAGTTCATGACCACGGGCGCGCTCGTGATCACGACCGTCTACCTGCTGTTCCTCTTGCGCAAGGATCTGCGCTTCGTGGGCACGTTCGTCACCGGCATCGTCGTGGCGATGATGTGCGCGGCCACCATGGGCTTCCCGACGCCGGTGGGCCACCTCCAGCCGCCGCTGCAGACGCCGTGGCTCGTCATCCACGTGTCCATCGCCGTGCTTGCCAGCTCGCTGTTCGCGCTGACCGCCGCGATGTCCGTGCTGCAGCTGGTGCAGGACCGCGCGGAGAAGCGCGCTGCGGCGGGCGAGCGCTCGTGGGCGTTCCTGCGCCTCGTGCCGGCCGCGCAGGGGCTGGAGAACTGGTCCTACCGCCTCAACGCCGTCGGCTTCGTCATGTGGACCTTCACGCTGATCGCCGGCGCCATCTGGGCCGAGGCCGCGTGGGGCCGCTACTGGAACTGGGACACCAAGGAGGTCTGGACCTTCGTGATCTGGGTGGTCTACGCGGCGTACCTGCACGCCCGCGCCACCCGCGGCTGGACCGGTGCCCGCGCCGCGTGGCTGAGCATCGTCGGCTTCGCGTGCATCGTGTTCAACTACACGATCGTCAACACGTACTTCCCGGGCCTGCACTCGTACGCGGGTCTGCCCGGCTGAGTCCGGCGGGGCCCCTCAGGCACGCGGCCCGTCGCCGTCCGGGTCGGCGTCGTCGTCGCCCTGCTCCCGACGACGGCGCAGCTCCTCCTCGCGGGCGCGCAGCTCGGCCTCGCGGCGGTCCAGGTCCTGCTCGCGGGCGACCTGGCGGCGCTGCACGCGCAGGCTGCGCAGGAACGCCTCGTCGTCGTCCGGGGCCCCGGTGGGTCGGGGCGCGGGGCGGCCGCCCGCGCCGGCCGGGCGAGCGCGCCCGAGCAGCAGCCACAGCAGCGGCCCCACGAGCGGCACCAGCACGATGACCGCCACCCACGCCGCCTTCGGCAGGCTGCGCACCTCGCGGGCGGGGGTCAGCAGCGCCTCGAACAGCGCGTAGAGGGTCAGACCCGCGAGGATGATCGCGGCGGGGATGATGAAACGGCCCATCCCGCCAGTCTAGGCGCGGGCTGTGGGGTCGGCGGGCGGGCGGGCGTCCCTGCTCGTAGGATGGACCGGTGCGCATCTTCTTCTACGGTCTGGTCCGCGTGGTCCTCTTCGTCGCCCTGTGGGCGCTGTTCTACTACGTGATGGACCTCTGGATGATCTTCGCGGTGATCGCAGCGGCGATCCTGGCGTTCGCCGTCAGCTACCTCTTCCTCGACCGCCTGCGCACGGGGGCCACCGAGGACCTGTCCGCCGCGTGGGAGGGCCGCCCGGGCCGCCGGGGCCGCACCGAGACCGCCGACGCGGACGCCGAGGACGCCTACACCGAGGGCCGGTTCCGCGAGTGAGCCCCGCGGGGCGACGGGGCGGATGCCGCCGCCGGCGCCGCCGTCATCCCGTGCGGCTCAGAGCAGCGCGCCGAGGGTGAACGTGATCGCGTAGACGATCCCGATCACGCCGGTCGCGCGCAGCACCGGGATCAGCGCCCGGCGGTCGTCGGCGCGCAGCACCGTGCGGATCGGCCGGATCGCGAGCAGGCCGCCGATCGGCACGAGCAGCAGCCCCGGGTGCACCGCCACCCAGAACAGCGGCAGCAGCAGGGCGACGGCCAGCATGACGCCGTAGGACGCCCGCGCGGGTCCGTCGCCCAGGCGGGCGGCCAGCGTCATCTTCCCGACCTCGCGGTCCGTGGGGATGTCCCGGATGTTGTTGGCCATGAGCAGGGCCGTGGAGATCAGCCCGCAGCCGATCGCGCCGGCCCAGGCCAGGCCGCTGACGGCGTCGGCCTGGGTGTACGTGGTGCCGAGGACGGCCACCAGCCCGAAGAACACGAACACGAACACCTCGCCGAGGCCGAGGTACCCGTACGGCCGCTTCCCGCCGGTGTAGAACCACGCGGCCAGCACGCAGGCGACGCCGACCAGCAGGAACCACCAGTGCCCCGAGAGCAAGATGAGTCCCAGGCCGGCCAGCCCGGCGAGGCCGAAGAACGCGAAGGCCGCCTGCTTCACCCGGGCCGCGGGCACGAGCCCGGAGACGGTGAGCCGGAAGGGGCCGACACGCTCGTCGTCGGTGCCGCGGATGCCGTCCGAGTAGTCGTTGGCGTAGTTCACGCCGATCTGCAGCGCGAGCGACACCACGAGGGCCAGCAGCGCCGCGCCGAGGTGGAAGGAGCCGAGCTCCGCGGCGGCGGCCGAACCGACGATCACGGGGGCGATCGCCATGGGCAGCGTGCGCGGGCGCGCGGCGGCGACCCACTGGGAGAGCGTGGCGGCCATGGGCGGGGGTTCCTCCTGGGGAGCGGGGTGGGCAGCGGTCCGCAGCGGGCCGGGTCGACGGCGGCGCGCGGCCGGGGCCCGACGTCGGCCGGGCCCGGGTCATTCTCCCACGCGGGCGGGGCGGCGCTCAGCCGGCGGTGAACCGGGCGGCCAGGGCCTGCCGGTCGGTCTTGCCGGTGGAGAGCAGGGGCAGGGCCTCGAGGAGGAGCCAGGTCTTGGGCACCGCGGCCGCACCCAGCGCCGCGCGCACGTGGGCGCGCAGGACGGCCTCGTCGGGGGCCGCGGCCGGGCGGACGGGCACGACGGCGGCGCACAGCCGGGCGCCCCACTCGGGATCCGGCACGCCGGCCACGTGGGCCGCCGCGACGCCCGGGTGCGCCTCGAGCGCCGCGGTCACCGCGGCCGCGGACACCTTCACCCCGCCCGTGATGACCACGTCGTCCAGGCGGCCGGTCACGGCCAGCCGCACGCCGCCGTCGTCCGTGGGGGAGAGGATGCCCGTGTCCTCGGTCAGGAAGGCGCGGGCGCCGTCCGCGGCGGGGACGAAGTGGGCGGCGGTGCGGGCGGGGTCGTCGAGGTAGCCGGCGGCCACCATGGGCCCGGCCAGGCGCACGCGCGGCGGGGCGTCGGGGCCGTCCGGGGCCACCGCGGCGGTGACGCCGGGCAGCGGCACGCCGTCGTAGACGCAGCCGCCGCACGTCTCGGCCATGCCGTAGGTGGCGGTGAGACGCACCCCCGCCGCCTCGGCCGCGGCCCGCAGCGCGGGATCGAGCCGGGCGCCGCCGACGAGCACGCGGTCGAAGGAGCGCAGGGCCGCCCGCCCGGCCGGGTCGGCGTCGGCCGCGAGGAGGCGCGCGAGCTGGGTGGGGACGAGCGAGATGAGCCGGGGGCCGGCGTCGTCGGGCAGGGCGGCCGCCCCGGTGGCGAACGCCGCGGGCGTGAAGGGGCCCGGTGGCAGGGCCACGGGGGCGGTCCCGGCCGCGATCGAGCGGGAGAGCACGGCGAGCCCGGCCACGTAGTGCACGCCGAGGGCCAGCAGCCACGCCCCCTCGCCGCCGAGCCGCCGGGCCGTGGCCGCGGCCGAGGCGCGCAGGGCCGCGCCGGTCAGGACGATCTGCTTCGGCGTGCCCGTGGACCCGGAGGTGCGCACCACGGCGACGGCGTCCGGGTCCCCGCAGCGGCGTGAATCGCGGGCCTCGGGCCGGGGGAGGACGGCGCCGTCGGCGGTCAGCTCGACGGGGGCGCCGCCGTCGAAGGCCGCGGCGAGGGCGTCCGTGGCGCGAGCGAGGGCGTCGGCGGTGGCGGGCATGGCCCCGAGTGTAGGAGGCCCGGCGGTCGGACGGATCCGCCCCGCGGATCGGATCCGCCCGGCCGGTCAGAGCAGGAACGGCACGGTGGCGATCTTGACCACCATGATCAGTGCGAACAGCTGGGCGTACCCCTCGGTCACGCGGGCGTCGGTGGACCGGGAGAGCGCGTAGTCCAGGATCGCCGGCTGGCCCGTGATGCCCGCCAGCGCCCCGTAGGTGCGATCCACGGACTGCCCCAGCAGCCGTGCCGCGGCGATGAGCAGGGCCGCGGTCAGCGCGGTGAGCACGGCGGACATCAGGATGGCCAGCCCGCCGACCCGGGTGAACACCGTCTCGATGAACGCCGGGCCGGCGGCCAGGCCCACCACGCCCAGGAAGATCATGAGGCCGAACTGCCGCAGCGTCAGCGCGATCTCCGTGGACGGCTCCCATACCGTGGGTCCCGTTCGGCCGATCGCACCGAGGGCGAGGCCGACGAGGATGCACCCGGCCGCCGGGCCGAGGGAGAAGGAGGCCCCGCCCGGAAGCGGGATCGTCACCATGCCCAGCAGGTAGCCCAGCGCCATGCCCGTGCCCAGGGAGATCCAGTCCAGGTCCGAGAGCCCGCGCGTCGAGTTGCCGAAGAAGTCGCGCACCGCCTCCATCCGCGGCGCGGTGGTCACGATGAGCACCCGGTCGCCGACCTTGAGCTCGGTCTGCGGGGTGGCCAGCGACTCGACGTCGTCGCGCCGCAGCCGGGCGACGTCGGTGCCGAAGCGCTCGCGCAGGGACAGCGTGCCCAGGCGGCGATCGGCCAGGGCGCGGGCGGTGACGATGACCATGGAGGTCTGCAGCGGGTTCATCACCCGCGCCGGGTCGGCGCCGGTGCGTCGGCCGAAGGCCTGCACGGCCGCGTCGATGTTCTTCTCCGTGCCGTCCAGGACGACCTCGTCCCCGGGTTCGATCCGGTCGGCGGAGCCGGCGATCCGGGCCACGCCGCCGTGGCGCAGCGCCACCACGCGCACCAGCCCCTCGGAGATCCCGGGGATCTCCCGCACGGCGAGCGCGGAGGTGGCGACCGCGGCGGTGAAGCGCAGCTTGCCGTCGGTCACCGGCGCCGGATCGCGCGGGGAACTGCTCCACGGGCGGGCGGCGAGCACGGTGATCGCGATGATGGTGCCGACCACGCCCACCAGGTAGGACAGCCCGTAGCCCACGGCCGGGGCCTGCCCGCCGGTGAGCTGGTTCGCCAGCGCCATCGCCGGCGTCGCGGTGAGCGAACCCGTCCACACGCCGATCGCCGTCGGCAGGTCCAGGTTGAGCAGCGCGGCCAGCGGGTGCACCGTGAAGGCGGTGAGGATCACCACGACGACGGCGGCCAGCATCAGGGGCAGGTTGCGGCGCAGGTCCCGGAAGAACACCTTGCCGGCGCCGAGCCCGATCAGGTAGGCGAACAGGGCCAGGCCGAAGCTCTGGAACAGGGCCAGCCGGTCGCCGACGTCGGGCAGCACCGCCCCGACGAGCAGGCCCACGAACAGTGCTCCCGAGGCGCCGAGGCGGATCTTGCCCAGGGGGATGGTGCCGACGGCGGCGCCCAGGGCGACCGTGGCCATGAGGACGAGGATGGGCTGGTCGTCGAGCAGTGCGAGCATGGGCGGGTCTCCGTCCTGCCGTGGTGGTCGGTCAGAAGTGGTACGGGAAGGCGGACCAGTCCGGGTCGCGCTTCTGCAGGAACGCGTCCCGGCCCTCCACGGCCTCGTCCGTCATGTAGGCCATGCGCGTGGCCTCGCCGGCGAAGACCTGCTGGCCGGCCATGCCGTCGTCGGGAAGGTTGAACGCGAACTTGAGCATGCGCAGGGCCTGCGGGGACTGACGGTTGATGTCCGCGGCGTACTCGAGGGCGACCTCCTCGAGGCGCTCGTGGTCCACGGCCTCGTTCACCGCGCCCATGGCCACCATCTCCTCGGCCGAGTACTCGCGGGCGGTGAAGAAGATCTCGCGGGCGCGCTTCTGGCCCACCTGCCGGGCGAGCAGGGCCGAGCCGTAGCCGGCGTCGAAGGAGCCCACGGTGGCGTCCGTCTGCTTGAACTTCCCGTGCTCGCGGGAGGCGAGGGTGAGGTCCGCGACCACGTGCAGCGAGTGGCCGCCGCCGGCCGCCCAGCCGTTCACGACGGCGATGATCGCCTTGGGGGAGGTGCGCATCAGGCGCTGGACCTCGAGGATGTGGAGGCGTCCGGCGCGGGCCGGGTCGATGGTCTCGGCCGTCTCCCCCTCGGCGTAGCGGTAGCCGTCGCGGCCGCGGATGCGCTGGTCTCCGCCGGAGCAGAACGCGTGGCCGCCGTCCTTGGGGGAGGGGCCGTTGCCGGTGAGCAGCACCGTGCCCACGTCCGGGGTCATGCGCGCGTGGTCGAGGGCGCGGTAGAGCTCGTCCACGGTGCCGGGGCGGAACGCGTTGCGGACCTCGGGGCGGTCGAAGGCGATGCGCACCGTCGGCAGGTCGCGCACCCAGCGGCCGTCGGCGTCGCGCTCCACCTGACGGTGGTAGGTCAGGTCCTCGAAGTCGAAGCCCTCGACCACGCGCCAGCGCGTGGGGTCGAAGAGGTCGGAGACCTGCTCGGGCAGGCGGTCGCGGTCGGGGCGGGCGGCGTCGGGCTGCGGGGTGCTCATGGGGCCCGAGTCTAGGCCCGCCGGGCGAGGCGGGGGTGAGCCGCCCGCCTCCTCCGCGAGCCAGACAATTCGGTCGTCCCAGGGCCGTTCTGACAGCAGTACTCTCTGGTTCACGCGCGCGGCGCACCAGCGCATCGACGGCTGCGCGGGCTGCCGGGGCCCCGCCCCGGCTCAGACGATCCGCGCCGTCGCCCCCAGCGCGGTCAGCAGGAACGCGTACTCCCAGGCGGTGTCCTCCCAGCCCTGGTACCGGCCGGACGCGCCGCCGTGGCCGCCGTCCATCTCGGTGCGCAGCAGGATCGGGGCGCCGCCCTCGGCCAGAGGCGTGGCCTGGTCGCTCGTCACCGTCCGCCGCAGCTGGGCCACCCACTTGGCCGGCTCGACGTAGTGCACGCGGGTGTCGTTCAGGCTCGTCACGGCCGCGATCGCCGGGTAGTCCACCGCCCGCACGTTCTCATACGGGGTGTAGGCGCGCATGGCCGCGTACACGGCCGCGTCCTCGATCGGGTTGCCCCACTCCTCCCACTCGAGCGCGGACAGCGGCAGCTCCGGGTCGAGGATGGTGGTGAGCGCGTCCACGAACGGCACCACGGCCAGGCACGCCCGGTACAGCTCCGGCGCGAGGTTCAGCACAGCGCCCATGAGCAGGCCGCCGGCCGAGCCGCCCATGCAGGCCACGCGCGCCGGGTCCGCCCAGCCGAGGCCCACGAGGTGCCGGGTGGCGTCCACGAAGTCCGTGAAGGAGTGCCGCTTGGCCAGCTTCTTGCCGTCCTCGTACCAGCGCCGGCCCAGTTCGCCGCCGCCGCGCACGTGCGCGACCGCGAACACCACGCCCCGGTCCAGCAGGGACAGCCGGGCCACACCCAGCACGGGGTCCATGGACATCTCGTAGGAGCCGTAGCCATACACCACGCACGGGGCCGTCCCGTCCGGCTTCACGTCGCGGCGCCGGATCACGGTGACGGGGATCCGCACGTCCTCCCCGGTCACCGACGACGGCTCGGAGGCCGGCGCCCACACGCGCTCGGCCACGTAGTCGGCCGGGTCGTAGCCGGGCACCTCCGTCTCGCGGCGCAGGTGCACCTCGCCTGTCGCCGCCGAGACGTCCAGCACGCGCGCGGGCGTGATCCAGGACGTGTAGGCCAGCCGCAGGAACGGGGACTCGGCCGCCGTCGCGGACAGATGGCACGCGTAGAGCTCCTCGTCGAACGCGGGCTCGCGCCAGTGCGCGGCCTGCCCGGCCAGCACGGCGTCCAGTTCGGCGACGACGACGCGCGGGGTCGTCTCCCGGCGCACGGCCAGGGCGGCATGGGTCAGGGTGACCATGACGCCGTCGACCTTCACGTCCTCGCGGTGCGGGACGACCGTGCGCCAGGCGCCGCGGTCGGCGACGTCCGCCTCGGCGACCACCGAGAGCATCCCGTTGGGCGCGGCGACGGGGGCGCCGTCGTCGTCCAGGGCGCGGTCGTGGACCACGAGCAGCCGGCGGACGCCGTCGGCGTCGGTGACGGGCTCGACGTCGGCGAGCATCCGCCACGCGCGGGGGATCAGCACGCGCGGGGCGGGCAGGGGTGCGGCGGGGTCCTCCGGCAGATCGACCACGAGGGTCTCGGAGACCTCCGAGTTGCCGACGCCGATCAGCAGCTGGGTGCGGTCGGCGACGCCCTCGAAGCCGGTCCACATGCCCGGGTCGGCCTCCTCGTGCAGGAGCACGTCCTCGGCCGGGTCGGTGCCGAGCACGTGGGCCCTGACCTGGTACGGCCGCCACGAGTCGTCCCACACGGTGTAGAACACGCGGGTGCCCGAGCGGTCGAAGCGGACGCCGTGGGCCACGTTCTCGACCGCGTCCGGCAGGTCCTCGCCCGTGGCGATCTCGCGCACGCGCAGGGTGAAGCGCTCGTCGCCGGTGTGGTCCACGGCGTAGGCCACCCGGGTGGCGTCCGGGCTGATGTGCAGGCCGCCGAGCGCGAAGAACGGGTGGCCCTCGGCCTCGGCGTTGCCGTCCAGGATCACCTGCTCGCCCGGCAGGGCGGCGTCCGGGGTGATGACGGGCGGGGTCCAGTCGGCCTCCAGGTCGCCGGTGTCGCGTGCGGGCACGCGGCAGTGGATCGGGTACTCGGCGCCCTCGCGGGTGCGCACGAAGTACCACCACCCGTCCCGGCGGGCGGGCACGGAGCGGTCCGTCTCCACCGTGCGGGCCTTGATCTCGCCGACGATCGCCTCGCGCAGCGGCGCCTGGTCCGCGGTCACGGCCTCGGTGTACGCGTTCTCGGCGGCCAGGTGCTCGAGCACGCGGGGCTCCGCCTTGCCGCGCAGCCACTCGAAGTCGTCCTGGAACGTGTGGCCGTGGTGGCGGCGGGTCACGGGCTCGGCGGAGGCGGACGGCGGGACGGGGGCGTGCGAAGTGGTCTGGGGCATGCGGCCCATCCCATCACGCCGCGCGGGGCGGGGCCGACACCCCGCGCCGCACACGGCGACGGCGGCGCACCGGTCCGGTGCGCCGCCGTCGGGGGTGACGGGGGTGTGGCTCAGAGTGCCCGGGCCACGAGCATCTTCATGATCTCGTTGGTGCCGCCGTAGATCTTCTGCACGCGGGCGCCCGTGAACGCCCGGGCGATCGGGTACTCCTCCATGTACCCGTACCCGCCGAAGAGCTGCAGGCAGCGGTCGACCACCTTGTTCTGCATGTCGCTGGCGAAGAACTTCACCATGGAGGCGTCTGCGGCGGTCAGCGTGCCGTCCACGTGGGCGACGATGCACTGGTCCACGAGGGTCCGGGTCGCCAGCGTGTCCGCGACGCACTCCGCCAGGACGAACTGCGTGTTCTGGAAGGACATCAGCGGTTCGCCGAACGCGTGACGCTCCTTGGTGTACCGGATGGTCTCGCGCACGGCGGCCTCGCACACGCCCGCGGCCAGCACCGCCAGGGTGAGCCGTTCCTGAGGCAGCTGGGCCATGAGCTGCACGAAGCCCTGGCCCTCGTCCGGGCCGAGCAGGTGGGACACGGGGACCCGCATGTCCGAGAAGGAGAGTTCGCGGGTGTCCTGGCCGTGCTGACCGATCTTCTTCAGGACCCGGCCGCGCTCGAAGCCCTCGAGGCCGTCCGTCTCCGCGACGATCAGGGACAGACCGCGGCCACCGGGCTCGTCTCCCGTCCGCGCCACGATGAGCAGCAGGCCGCAGTGCGTGGCGTTCGAGATGAAGGTCTTGGAACCGTTGATCACGTAGTGGTCCCCGTCGCGGGTGGCGCGCGTGCGGACCGCCTGCAGATCCGACCCGGTGTTGGGCTCGGTCATGGCGATCGCCCCGACCAGCTCTCCCGAGGCCAGCCCGGGCAACCACCGCTGCTTCTGCTCCTCGGTGCCGTACGCCAGGATGTAGTGCGCGACGATCGGGGAGTGGATGCTGAATCCCCACGCGTCGTCGAAGCAGCGACCCTGTTCGGTGAGGATCGCGGCCTCGAGCGCGAAGGTGCCGCCGGCCCCGCCGTACTCCTCCGGCAGGGAGGGACACAGCAGGCCGGCCTCTCCGGCCTTGGTCCACAGGTCGCGGTCCACCCCGTGCTGCTCGGCCCAACGCTCCTCGTGGGGGACGACCTCGCGGGCCAGGAAGTCGCGGCAGTGCTCCAGCAGGGCCTCCGCGTCCTCCGTCAGCCAGGGGGATCGGTACGAATCCAGGATCATGGTGTTCTCCTCGGTGTCTCAGTGTGTCGGTGTCGGTCAGCGGGAACCGAAGACGGGGCGCCGCTTCTGCGCAAATGCGCTCATCCCTTCGGCGGCGTCGTCGGAGGCCAGCGCCTCCAGGAAGGCCCGGCGCTCGTGGGCCAGGCCGTCGGTCAACGACAGGTCCTGGGCGCGGCGGGCACAGCCGACGGCGAGGCGGACCGCGCCTGGCGCGTTGTCCGCGGCGCGCCGGGCGATGTCGACCGCACGGGCGACGACGTCCTCGTCCGCCGCGACCTCGGCGACCAGGCCCGCGGACTCGGCCCACGCAGCGTCGACCGACTCACCGGTCATGAGCATCCGCGTGGCCTTGGCCTTGCCGATCGCGTGGACGAGCCGCTGTGTGCCGCCGGCGCCGGGGATGACGCCGAGCCGGACCTCGGGCAGTCCGAAGGACGCGGACTCCCCGGCGACGACGAGGTCGCAGGCCAGGGCCAGCTCGCAGCCACCGCCGAGGGCGAGTCCGCGCACCGCGGCGATCACCGGCTGGGGGCTCGCGGCGAGCAGGTCGAACAGCCGGTCGAGGTAGACCTCGGCGTCCGGGTCGGCGGTGAGGGCCTCGCGGAGGGCGAGCACCTCCGGGATGTGTGCACCGGCACAGAACGCGCGGTCGGAGCCGGTGATCACGACGGCGCGCACCTCCGGGTCCTGCTGGGCGTGCTCGAGGGCATCGGCGAGGCCGGCCACGAGCGCCGACCCCAACGCGTTCAGGGCCCGGTCGTCCTGCAGGTGGATCACGGTGACGGGGCCGATGCGCTCGGTCCGGATGATGTCGCGGGTCATGCTCGGCCGCCTTCCTCGACGTCGCCGGCCCCGCCGCCGGGGCGGGCGGCCTCCGACGCGTCCGCATAGAGGTCCGTGTGCCGGCCGCGGATCGTCTTCTTGTCGATCTTCCCGACACTGGTGCGGGGGAGCTCCGTGACCACGTCCACGCGCTCCGGGAGCTGCCACGAGGCGAACGCCCCGCTCAGGTGCTCGTGGACCTCGGCGAGCGTGATCGTCGCTCCAGGACGAAGCATCACCTGTACGTATGGGCGCTCCTGCCACTTGGGGTGGGGCAGCCCGACGACCGCGGCTTCCGTGATGGCCGGATGGCTCGTCAGCAGGTTCTCCATGTCGATCGACGAGATCCACTCGCCGCCGGACTTGATGACGTCCTTGAGGCGATCGGTGACCTTGAGGTAGCCGTCCGAGTCGACGGTGCCGACGTCGCCGCTGCGCCAGTAGCCGTCGAGGAACCGGCCCTCGGCGTCGGCCTCGCTCATGCCGTGGTACCCCGTCGTGACCCACGGCCCGCGCACGCAGATCTCCCCCTGGCTGACGCCGTCGAAGGGCAGGTTTTCATCACCCGGCCCGACGATCCGCAGGTCCACGTTGGTCAACGGCAGGCCCTGCTTGCGTTTGAGGTCCATCAGGGCGGGCTCGTCGAGGCGGGCGAGCACACCCGGCTTGTAGCGGTTCACCGTGACCAGGGGAGTGGTCTCGGTGGCGCCGTAGGCATGGACCACCTCCGCGCCCGTGAGGTCGCGGAATCCCCGCATGAGCGACAACGACGGCTCGGTCGCCCCGGAGATCATGCGCAGCCGGCTCAGGTCCGGCTTCTCGTCCAGGGTCTCGATGTAGGCGAGCATCGGCTGGAAGATGGCGGGGGCGCCGCTGGTGATCGTCACCTCTTCGGCGATGAGGGCGTCGGTCAGGGGGGCGGTGTCCTCCGCCATGTAGCGGCCGGGGAGGACGATCTTGTTCGCCATCAGGGTGGCGGCCTGCGGGAGGCCCCAGGCCTGGCCGTGGAACATGGGGGTGATGATCATGGTGGCGTCCCGGAGCGTCATGCCGATCGAGGCGGCCAGGGCATACGAGTGCAGCACGATCGCGCGGTGCGAGTAGAACACCCCCTTCGGCCGGCCGGTCGTGCCGGTGGTGTAGCACGCGCCGTAGGCGGAGGTCTCCTCGACCTCCGGCCAGTCGACGTCCGGGGAGGCCGAGGCCAGGAGGTCCTCGTAGTGCCGCACGCCCGGCAGCGTCGTCTCGATCTCGGACAGGGGGCGGTCCGTCATCACCACCCACGTGGTCACCTCCGGCAGGCGCGGGGCGATGACCTCGGCGTGGCGCAGCAGGGACTCGTCCACGAACACCGTGGTGCACCCGCTGTCCGTGAGGACGTGGACGAGGTCTTCGGGTGCGAGGCGGAGATTCACCTGGACCATCGTCGCGCCGATGCCGGGGATCGCCCAGTAGAGCTCGTAGTGTCGCCGACTGTTCCAGTCGATGACGCCCACGCGGTCGCCGGGGCTGACGCCGAGGCCGGTCATGGCGTTCGCGGCGCGGCGGATCCGTTCGTAGGCCTCGGCGTACGTGTAGCGGTCCCACCCCCCGTCCGGGGTGCGATAGACGATCTCCTGGTCGCCGTGGGTCCGGGCGGCGTGTCGGATGAGGGTGGTGGTGTTCAGCTGGACGTCGTCCCCCGAGGTCGAGGGGTATCCGGTGACGCGGCGGCGGGGCGCGGTGCTCATGGTTCCTCCAGAAGTGGTCAGGATCAGCGGGGCGCCATGCGGATGGCGCCGTCGAGGCGGATGGTCTCGCCGTTGAGCATCTGGTTCTCCACGATGTGGGTGACCAGATGCGCGTATTCGGCCGGATCGCCGAGGCGGGAGGGATAGGGCACCTGCTCCCCGAGGGAGGCACGGGCCTTCTCCGGCAGCTGGTGCATCATCGGCGTGAGGAAGAGTCCGGGCGCGATCGTGTTCACGCGGATTCCGTAGGCTGCGAGCTCACGGGCGATCGGCAGCGTCATCGCCACCACGCCCCCCTTCGACGCTGAGTACCCGGCCTGGCCCACCTGTCCCTCGTAGGCGGCCACGGAGGCCGTGTTGACGATGACGCCGCGGCCGCCATCGTCGTCCGGCTCGTTCTCGGCCATCGCCGCGGCCGCGAGGCGGATGACGTTGAAGGTGCCGATGAGGTTCACCCCGACGATCCGTTCGAAGTCCGCCAGCGGCTGGGGGCCGTCGCGGGAGATCACCTTGGCGGCCGAGCCGATGCCGGCGCAGTTCACGACGCCGGACAGCGGCCCCGGCTGGCGGGTCGCCTCCGCCACGGCGTGCGCGACCTGGACGGCGTCGGTGACGTCTGCCTCGACGAAGACGGCGCCCTCGGGCGCGGTTCCGGCGCGGTCGGCCACCACCACGTGCCCGCCGCGGTCGAGCAGCGCGCGGGTCGTGGCCTCGCCGAGGCCGGACGCGCCGCCGGTGACGAGGAAGGTGCGGTCCTTGATCTGCATGTGATGCTCCTGGTTCTGGTCCTGGGAGGGTTCCGTTGGTCGGGGCGCTTAGAAGCGCTCGAGGATGGTGGCGTTGGCCATGCCGCCGCCCTCGCAGACCGTCAGCAGCCCGTACCGGGCCTGACGGCGGTGGAGCTCGTCGGTGAGCTGAGTGAGCAGCCGGGCGCCGGTCGAGCCGAGCGGGTGGCCGATCGCGATGGAGCCGCCGTTCACGTTGAGCTGGTCCTCCGGGTAGCCGAACTCGTCCATGAAGATCAGGGGGACGGGGGCGAACGCCTCGTTCACCTCGACGAGGTCGATGTCCGTGATGTCCAGTCCGGCCTGGTCCAGGGCGCGGCGGGTCGCGGCGAGGATCGCTGTGAACTGGAGCACCGGGTCGTCCGCCGCCACCGCCATGCTGAGGATGCGGGCCTTGGGGCGCAGCCCGGCGGCCTCGGCGGCGCCGCGTTCGGCGACGAGGAGGGCGGCGGCGCCGTCGCTGAGCTGGGAGGAGTTCCCCGCCGTGATGGCGCCGTCGGGGGAGAACACGGGGGCGAGCGCGGCCACCTTCTGCGGATCGACGTCCGCACGGATGCCTTCGTCGGCGGTGAGTGCCACGGTGTCGCCATTGCGGTCGAGCCCGTCGATCGGCACGAGGGAATCCGTGAAGCGGCCTTCCCGGGTGGCTTCGGCGGCGCGGCGGTGGCTCTGGACGCTGTAGGCGTCGAGCCGTTCGCGCGTGAGGCCCCACTTCTCCACGATGAGCTCCGCGGACGGCCCCTGGGCGGGGAGGTTGCCTTCGAAACGGGCCAGGGAACGCGTGCCGTACCACTCGCCGCGGGGGCCGCCCGGGGCGAAGAGCGGGCCGAGGTCCACCCGGGACATGGACTCCACGCCGCAGCCGATCGCCCAGTCGTATTCGCCGGACCGGACGCCCTGGGCGGCGAAGTGCACGGCCTGTTGGCCGGAGCCGCACTGGCGGTCGATCGTGGTGCCGGGCAGGCCGATCGGCAGGCCGGCGCCGAGTAGCGCGTTGCGGGCCACGTTGCCCGCCTGCTCGCCGCGCTGGAGCGCGCAGCCGGCGATCAGGTCGTCCAGGGCGTCGGCGTCGGCCCCGGAATGGCGGACGAGGTGGTCGAGCGTGTGCGCGAGCAGGTCCAGGGGATGCCAGTCGCGCAGGGCGCCGCCGCGGCGGCCCACGGGGGTGCGGACGGCGTCGACGATCACGGCGTCTCGGCTGGAAGGGGCGGTGCTCATGGGTTCTCCTTCACGGGTGAGGTCTGGTGGGACGGAGGGGCCCGGCTCAGGCGGGGACGCCGGGCTCGGTGAGGTCGGCCCGCAGGCGGTGCTTGAGGATCTTCCCGGAGAGGTTGCGGGGGATCTCGCGCAGCACCAGCTCGTGCGGGAGCTTGTAGTGCGAGAGGCGGCCTTCGCCGTAGTCCCGCAGCGCCTCGAGGGACACGGTCGCGCCGGGCATCGGGGCGACGACGGCGACGATGCTCTCCCCGTAGTCGGGATGGGGGCGTCCGATGATCGCCAGTTCGGCGACGCCCGGGCAGCCGGCCAACGCGTTCTCCACCTCGGCGGAGTACACGTTGCGCCCGCCCGTGATGATGAGGTCCTTGAGGCGGTCGACCACGGTGAGGAAGCCCTCCTCGTCGACCCGGGTGAGGTCGCCCGTGTGGACCCAGCCGTCGACGACCGTGACCGCCGTGGCCTCGGGGTTCCGCCAATACCCCTTCATCATGGTCTCGCCCCGCATGATCATCTCGCCGACCTCCCCAGGGCCGACGTCGCGGCCGTCCGCGTCGACGACGCGCACCTCGGTGTTGGGCATGGCCATGCGCCCGCTCGTGTGTGGCTTCGCCATGACCTCCTCATGGGTGAGCAAGATCCCGCCCGGACCGCCCTCGGTCTGGCCGCACGCCTGGATGATGTGGACGTGAGGCAGCGCGGCCACGAGCGCCTCGGCCGTGCTCGCCGGCATCGGGGCGGCGCCGTAGAGGATGCCGCGCAGGTGGGACAGATCGCTGGCGGCCAACCTCGGGCTGCGCAGCATGTAGGCGAGCATCGTGGGGACGCCGAAGAAGATGGTGGCCCTCTCCCGCTCGAGCGTCGCGATGACCTCGTCGGGGTCGAAGGCCGGGAGCAGGACGTGGGTGGCGCCCAGCATTACGCCGCTGAACAGCAGGAGGTTGAGGGCGGCGGAGTGGTACAGCGGCGCCACGTGCACCATCGTCTCGCCGACCCGCATGCCCAGGCCCATGATCATGTTCTGGCCCACCCACAGCACGCGGTGGTGGTCGAAGAGGGCGCCCTTCGGCCGTCCCGTCGTGCCGGAGGTGTAGATGATGAGGGCGTCGTCGTCCTCGGCCAGGTCCGGATGGGCGACGGCTCCTTCAGGCCGGCCGTCGGCCGCGGCGAGGACGTCGTCGAAGCCGTCGAGAGCGCCGAGCGCGAGGAGCTGGGCCGACCCCGAGTCCGCTGCGGCCAGGGCCTGGACACCCTCGCCGACGGTCGGGTCGACGAGGAGCATCCGCGCCTCGGTGTCGGCGAGGAAGTGCTCGAGTTCAGGACGCGCGGAGCGCGGGTTGACGGGGGCGACGATCGCACCCGCCCGCAACGCTCCGTAGAGGCCGATCACGAATTCGGGGGTGTTGCCGGCCACGAGGACGACGCGGTCGCCCGGGCGCAGTCCTCGGGAGATGAGTTCACCGGCGAGCCGGTCCACGGTCGCATCGAGGTCGGCATAGGTGAGCGAGGAATCGCCCCATTTCAGGGCGGGGTGCTGGGGGACGCGGCGGGCCGTGGTGGCGAGGACGCTGGGGAGGGTGGCCATGATGTGCTCCTGAGGACGGACGGCGGGGTCAGCGAGGGGGACGGACGACGGCGAGCGGCAGGTCGAGCTCGTTAGCGATCCGCTCCCACTCGGCTCCGGGACGGGTGAGGATCGTGCGGGCGATCTCGTCCCGGGTCGAGCCGATGTGCTCCGCCAGGCGGGCGGCGAAATGGGGCTCGACCGCGGCGACGGCCACATGGCCGTCGGCGCTGGCGTAGAGGGAATAGGTGGGCAGGTCTCCGCCGAGCGGGCCGCCCGGGCCGAGCAGGCCCCGCCGCACCGGGGCCGCGGCGGCCCTGGCGGCGTCCTCGAGCGTCACGCGGACGCGGGTGACCGGGCCCCCGTGGTCTCGGCTCCGCAGCGCGGCGAGCGCGGCGGAGACGGCCCGCTCCCCGCCGAGCAGGTCGGCCACGGGCACGAGCGGCATCCGGGGGGCGTCGAGGGTGCCGGCGGCGGCCTGGTAGGTCAGGTCGTGGCCCGGCAGGTCGGCGTCGTCACCGTCGTGTCCCACGACCTCGAGGAACACGGCTCCCGCGGCATGCGCCGAGGCAGGTAGGCCGAGACGGTCGGCCGCGGACGGGCGCAGCGAGCTGAGCAGCAGGTCAGCGCCCTTCAGGAGGGTCGCGAGGTGGTCCTGCCCGGGACCGGTCTTCAGGTCCAGGGTCAGGACGCGCTGGCCGGCGATGAGTTCGGCGTACCACTGCGGGGCAGCGGCGGCGAGCGGATCGCCCGTCGGCGGTTCGATCTTCACGACCTCGGCTCCGAATTCGGCGAGCCGGGCCGCTGCGAGGGGGCCGGGCAGGTTCACGGCCACGGAGACGACGCGGATCCCGGCCAGGGGCCGCTCGCCCACGGATGTGGCGGGGCCGGACGTCGTCTGATCGATGGGCTGCACGGGTGCCCTCCTCTCGGTCCACTGGAATGTGATCTGCATCGCATCGGGGCGATGTTGTACGAATGTATAGTCGACTGTGCGAATGTGCAATGGCAGGATGAGATCCGCCGTCATCACCGACGGGCGGCAGCCCCCGGCCTCGCGGGGCTCGAGAGAGGAGCAACGGTGACGATCGACGCACGGAACGGTCCCGGAGGGGCGGGGATGGACGCCCCGGCATCGGACCTCACGGGCAAGGCCCGCATCCGACACGCCGCCCTCCGGCTCTTCGCGCATCACGGCGTCGAGGGGACCTCGATGCGTGCCATCGCCGAGGAGGCGTCCGTGACCGTCGGCCTGATCACGCATCACTACGGCTCCAAGGCCGGGCTGCATCGGGAGGTGGACGCCGCGGTCGCCGACGATTTCGCGGCCGCGATCGCGTCCGTCCCCGCGGAGGGGACGGCTCGAGACGTGACCCTCCGTCGGGACGCCGCGGTGGCTGAGATGCTCCGGGCCCGTCCCGACGTCCTCGAGTACGTCCGGCGCCATGTGCTGCTGGGCGAGCCGGCCGCCGACTCCCAGCTCGTGGAGAAGCTCACGGCGCTCGCCCGTGAGCAGGTGCGCCAGCTGCGTGCCGCGGGGCTCATCAGCGGCCGGCGGGACGAGGTGCCGCAGGTGGTGTCGATGATCATGCGCATGCTCGGCGAGCTCTTCTTCGAGCCGCTGGTGGACCGGATCGTCGACGCGGTCGACCGCGACGCCGCCCGGCCGGCGGTGGTCGTCCGTGTCCAGGCGGCGGAAGACGAAACAGCGAGAGGAGGCCGGGCATGACGGCCCAGGCGACAGACGGGCGGCACGCAGAGGACTTCACCGTGGGCGAGGAATGCGACCTCGGCACGTACGAGGTGACGGAGCAGGAGGTCATCGCGTTCGCATCCCACTGGGACCCGCAGGACATCCACATCGACCCCGGGCACGCCGAGACGGGGGGCCGCTACGGAGGCCTGATCGCCAGCGGCCTCCACACCCTGGCGATCCTCCAGCGCCTCCAGGTGCTGGGACGCCGCGAGCACTGGAACGTGATCGCCGGGCAGGGCATCGACCGCCTGCGGTTCCGGCGGCCGGTGCGCCCGGGGGACGTCCTCTCCGGACACAGCCGCGTCATCGACGTGCGGCTGGAGCCAGAGTGGCGCCGCGGACTCGTGGTGTTCGACGTGCGCGCCCTCAACCAGGAGGGCAAGGAGGTGCTGACCATGGAGATGGCGGCCTACCTCGAGATGCGGTCCGAGGCCACGGCCGGGAGGCGGGCATGACCGGCACCAGGGTGGCCACCGAACGTCACGACACCGCCCTCGTCCTGACCCTGGACGGCCCGGATCGGCTCAACGCCGTCACGCCGACCGCCATGGAGGCGCTGCACACCGCGCTGGGGGAGGCCGGTCGGGACCCGGCGATCCGCGCCGTCATCCTCACCGGCCGAGGACGGGCCTTCTGCGCGGGAGCCGATCTCCGGGACGACCTCGATCCGGAGGCGACGATGCGCGCGGCCAACCGTGTCGTCGAGACGATCCGGGCGGTGGACGTGCCGGTCATCGCGGCCGTCAACGGTCCGGCCGTGGGCTACGGCGCGGCCCTGGCGGCCGCCGCCGACCTCGCGGTCGCCGCCGACGACGCGTACCTCCTGCTGCCGTTCACGGGCATCGGCCTGGTGCCGGACGGCGGCAGCTCCGTCACCATCGCGCGGGCCGTCGGCCGGGCGCTGGCCGCGGAGATGGCCCTGACGGGGCGGCGCCTCGGGGCGGAGGAGGCTCGGGCCGCGGGGCTGTTCTCCCGCGTGGTCCCCGGGCCGGACCTCGCCGGCGTCGCCCACGCCCTCGCCGACGCGGTGGCCGAGCGTCCCCGCCGTGCGGTCGCGCTGGCCAAGGCCGCCCTCAACGCGGCCGACGCGGAGGTCGTGGGGCGCGCGCTCGAGCGTGAGGCGCGGGACCAGGTGGAGCTGATCCGCTCGGCCGAGTTCGCGCAGCGGTCCGCCGCCTTCCGGCGCTGACGACACCCCGCGCCGCACACGACGACGGCGGCGCACCGGTCCGGTGCGCCGCCGCCGGGGGTCGCGGGTCAGTTCAGGCCGAGGGCCGCCCGGACCACGCCGAGCCCGAAGTACGCGACGAACGCGAGCGCCACGAACCACAGCAGCGGGTGCACCTCGCGGCCGCGGCCCTGGCCGGTGCGGATCACCGCGTAGGCCACCACGCCGGCGCCGATGCCGTTGACGATCGAGTAGGTGAACGGCATGAGGATGAACGTGAGGAACGCGGGGAAGGCCGCGCCCGGGTCGGACCAGTCGATCTGCACCACGTGCTGGCACATCATGAACCCGACCACCACGAGCGCGGGGGCCACGGCCTCGAACGGCACGAGGTGGATGAGCGGGGAGAGGAACACGGCCGCGAGGAAGAACAGGCCGGTGAACACGGAGGCCAGGCCGGTCCGGGCGCCCTCGCCGATGCCGGTGCCGGACTCCACGAAGATCTGGTGCGCCGAGCCGGAGGCGGCGCCGCCCACGGCGACCGCGAGCGCGTCCGCGGCGAGCACCCGGTTCAGGTCGGGGATGGAGCCGTCCGGGTTCACGGTGCCGGCCTCGCGGGCCAGGCCCACGGAGACGCCCATCGCGTCGAAGAACACGGAGAGCAGGATCGCGAACACGAGCAGGGAGGCCATCAGCCCGCCCACGGAGGTGAAGGCGCCGAACAGGTCCACGCTGCCGAGCAGGTGCAGGTCCGGGGCGGTCCACTCGGGCAGGGAGGGGGCGATCAGGGACCAGCCGGTGGGCACGGCGTTCCCGTCGGCGTCCACGGAGGGGCCGATGTGGAACACGGCCTCCAGCACGTTGGCGAGGATCGTCGCCACGACGATGCCGATCAGGATGGCGCCGCGCACCTTGCGGATCACGAGGACCGCGGTCAGCAGCAGCCCGACGACGAAGACCAGCACGGGCCAGCCCTCGAGCTCGCCGCCCGTGCCCAGGCCCACCGGGACCGTGGTGTCGGCGGCGTCCGGCAGCCGCCGCACGAACCCGGCGTTGACGAGGCCGATCAGCGCGATGAACAGGCCGATGCCCACCACGATGCCGGACTTCAGCGACTCCGGGACCGCGTCGAACACGGCGCGTCGGAAGCCGGTCACCACGAGCAGCAGCATCACGAGACCGGCGAGGGTGACGAGGCCCATCAGCTGGGGCCAGGTGAGTCCCGGTGTCGTGGCGATGGTGATGGAGACGAACGCGGAGACGCCCAGGCCCGCGGCCACCGCGAACGGGTGCCGCGCCCACACGCCCATGACGATGGTCATGACGCCCGCCACGAGCGCGGTCACGGCGGCCACGGCGGGGATGCCCAGGGTGTTCCCGGCCGAGTCGGGCCCGGACAGGATCAGCGGGTTCAGCACCACGATGTAGCTCATCGCCAGGAACGTGGCGAGGCCGCCGCGGAACTCCTGGCCCACCGACGAGCCGCGCTCGGTGATGCGGAAGTACCGGTCCAGGGCGCCGCGGGGAGCGGCGGGGGACGGGGCGGGCGAGGGCGGCGGAGAGGCGGTGCGGGAGGCCATGGCACCAGCGTAGTGACCCGGTCCCCCGACGATGGCGCGCGTGCAGTCCCGCTACGCTCGCGGGCATGCGTCCCCGCTCCGCCTCCGCCGCCCGCACCCGGGAGGCGCTGCGCGACGCCGTGCAGATCTACGCCCCCTCCACCGTCTACGCCGTCGGCCTGGGCGCGATGACGCCCGCGCTCGCGGTGGCGGCGCTGGCCCTCGGCCTGGACGCGGCGCGGGCGGCCGCCGTCGTGCTGCTGGTGGGGCTCGGCTCGCTCGTGGCCAACGGGCCGGCCTCGGCGCTCGCGGCCCGGGCGGGTGAGCGGGTCACCATGGTCGTCTCCGCGGTGCTCGGCACGGCGGGCGCGGGCCTGGCCTGGGCGACGACGGCCGGGGTGTCCTCCGGGCCGTCGGCGGCGGGGGTGGCCGAGCCGGGGCGGCTGGCGCTGTTCCTGGCCGCGGTGCTCGCCGTGGGCATGGCCGGGGCCGGGTTCAACCTGGCCCGCCAGGCGTACCTGGCGGTGGCGGTGCCGGCCACGCACCGGGCCCGCGCGATGTCCACGCTCGGCGGGACCGTGCGGATCGGGACCTTCCTGGGCCCGTTCCTGGGCGCCGCCGCGCAGGCCCCGCTCGGGCTGGACGGCGCGTTCGCCGCGGCGGCCGCGGCCATGGCCGTCGGCGCCCTGCTGTGCCTGCGGATCCGGGATCTGCCGGTGCCGGCGTCCGGTCCGGCGGCGGGGGAGGACTCCGCCCCGGCCGGCCGACCCCGCCTGCTGGACGTGGCGCGCGCCCGGCGCGGAGCGTTGCTCACGGCCGGCTTCGGTGTCGTGGCCGTCTCCGCCGCCCGCGCGGCGCGCAACGCCGTCATCCCGCTGTGGGCCACACACCTGGGCCTGGACGCGGCGACGGCGTCGCTCGTCTTCGGCCTGGCCGGCGCGGCGGACCTGCTGCTCTTCTACCCCTCGGGCCGGCTCATGGACCGCTTCGGCCGGCGCGCCGTGGCGGTGCCGTGCCTGACCCTGCTGGGGGCGGGGTTCCTCACCGTCAGCCTCACCCGGGAGCCGACGGCGTTCGCGGCGGCGGCGGTGCTGCTGGGCATCGGCAACGGCTTCGGCGCGGGGATCGTGATGACCCTCGGGGCGGACCACTCGCCGCCGAACGCGCGCGCCCAGTTCCTCGGCCTGTGGCGCTCGATGTCCGACGCGGGGATGCTCGCCGGGCCGCTGCTGCTCTCCGGGGTGACCGCCGCGGCCGGGCTGGCCGTCGGCGTCGGCTCCCTCGCGGTCGTCTGCGGTCTCGGAGCGGTCGTGTTCGCCGCGGTGCTGCCGCGCGGGCCGGGGGCCGTGGCGGACCCGCCGGCCGTCGTCGTGCGCTCCCGCTGACCGGGGCGCCGGGCCGTCGGCTCAGTCGGCGGTCTCGTCCGGGGGGATGGTCTGCCCGGAGGCCTGGTCGTCGAACACCATGTACGTCTGCGTGTCGACGACGCTCGGCAGGGTCTGCAGTTCGTCGAAGATCACGCGGCGCAGGTCGGCGGTGTCCCGCGCGCGGACCAGCAGGATCACGTCCATGTTCCCGCCCACGAGGGAGACGTGGGAGACCTCGGGGATGGCCAGGAGCGTGGCGCGCAGCTCCCGCCAGTCGTGCTGACGCAGCTTCATGGTCACGTGGGCGGAGGCCCCGAAGCCGACCTTGACGGGGTCGACCCGCACGGTGAAGCCTGTGATCACGCCCGCGTCCTGCAGGCGGTTCAGGCGCGAGTAGCAGTGCGCGCGGGAGATGTGCACGCGCTCGGCCAGGGCCGCGACGGACATCCGCCCGTCCTGCGTCAGTTCGCGGACGATCGCGCGGTCCACGCGGTCCAGCGGCTCGGCGGCCATGGCTCCTCCTGGGGCGGGGCGGACGGGGTCGGCCACGCGGCGGCGGACCGTCTACGTGGCACGAGTCACCATAGCAGTTCGTCTGATGGAGTGCCTGGTTTGCCCCGGATCGTCTCGTGATCCCGGGCGGGCGAGCGACACATTGACCCTCTTGGGCACACTGAAGGCCACAGATCGAGAGGACCCGCCATGAGTGACCCCACCCCCGCCGTGCCCGGGGCCGCCCGGACCGACGAGGCCGAGACCCGCCCGAACGCCGGCGCCGCCTTCGGCATCTCCCTCGAGGAGTACCTGCTCCCCGCCGCCCGCCGCATCCAGCTGATCGGCGAGGACGGCACGCTGCTGGCCCCGGAGGAGCAGGGCACCGAGCCCGGCCACGAGTATCCCCTGCCCTCCGACGAGGAGCTGCTGGCCGCCTACCGCCACCTCGTCATCGGCCGCCGCGTCAACGACCAGGCCTACGCCCTGGTGCGCCAGGGCCGCATGGCCGTCTATCCGTCCTCGCACGGCCAGGAGGCCTCCGAGGTCGCCGCCGCCGTCTGCCTGGGCGAGGACGACTGGCTGTTCCCGACCTACCGCGACACCGTGGCCGTGATCGCCCGCGGCGTCCCGCCGCTCGAGGTGATGGTGGCCTACCAGGGCACCTGGCATCAGGGCTACGACCCCCAGAAGCACCACGTCTCCATCCAGTCCACGCCCCTGACCACCCAGATGCTGCACGCCGTCGGGATGGCCAAGGCCGCCCGTCTGCGCGGCGAGGAGGTCGTGTGCCTGGCCATGGTCGGCGACGGCGGCACCTCCGAGGGCGACTTCCACGAGGCGCTGAACTTCGCGGCCGTGTTCAAGCTGCCGGTGATCTTCTTCGTGCAGAACAACAAGTTCGCCATCTCCGTGCCGTTCGCCAAGCAGTCGGCCGCCCCGTCCCTGGCCCACAAGGCCGTGGGCTACGGCCTGGCCGGCGAGCGCGTGGACGGCAACGACCTCGGCGCCCTGCTGGCCGTGCTGGGCCGCGCCGTGGAGCTGTGCCGGCAGGGCCAGGGCCCCTTCCTCGTGGAGGCGGACACCTACCGCATGCAGGCGCACACCAACACGGACGACCCCTCGCGCTACCGCGACGACGCCGAGGTGAAGGAGTGGGAGGCGCGCGACCCGCTGCGCCGCATGACCGCCTACCTCGAGTCCACCGGCGCCCTCACCGAGGAGGTCTCGGCCCAGATCGCCCGCGACGCCGAGGACGTCGCGCAGCAGCTGCGCGACGCCATGAACGCCGAGACGGAGCTCGATCCGCTCGAGCTGTTCGACCACGTCTACTCCGTGCAGACCCCGCAGCTCGCCGCCCAGCGCGCGCAGCTGGCCGAGGAGCTGTCCCGTTCCGAGAACCAGGAGGCCTGAGCATGGCGACCCTGACCTTCGCCGCCGCGCTCAACGCGGCGCTGGCCGACGAGATGGCCGCCGACGACATGGTGGTGGTGTTCGGCGAGGACGTCGGCACCCTCGGCGGCGTCTTCCGCATCACGGACGGGCTGACCGCGCGCTTCGGCGAGGAGCGCTGCTTCGACACCCCGCTGGCCGAGTCCGGCATCGCGGGCATGGCCGTGGGCATGGCCCTCGGCGGCGCCCGCCCCGTGATCGAGATGCAGTTCGACGCGTTCGCGTACCCGGCCTTCGAGCAGATCGCCTCGCACGTGGCCAAGATGCGCAACCGCACCAAGGGCGCCACGCCCATGCCGATCACCATCCGCATCCCCTACGGCGGCGGCATCGGCGGCGTGGAGCACCACTGCGACTCCTCCGAGTCCTACTACGCGCACACCCCGGGCCTGAAGGTGTACACCCCGGCCTCGGTGAAGGACGCGTACATGATGCTGCGCTCGGCCATCCGCCTGGACGACCCGGTGGTCTTCATGGAGCCCAAGAAGATGTACTGGACCAAGGCCGAGCTCGACCTCGACCAGCTGCGCGCCGAGTTCGAGGAGGGCTGGGCCCGCGTCGAGGACAAGAAGGAGCACGGCGAGGCCTGGGCGCGCGCCGCCGTCGTCCGCGAGGGCACGGACGTCACCCTCGTCTCCTACGGCCCCTCCGTGCCCACCTGCCTCGCCGCCGCCCACGCGGCCGCGGAGGAGGGGCTCTCGGTGGAGGTCGTGGACCTGCGCACCGTGAACCCGCTGGACGAGGACACGATGGCCGCCTCGGTCGCCAAGACCGGCCGCGCCGTCGTCGTCGCCGAGCCGCAGGGCTTCGCGTCCGTGGCCTCCGAGCTGGTGGCCCGGATCCAACAGCGCTGCTTCCACTCGCTGGCGGCGCCCGTGGGCCGCGTGACCGGCTTCGACATCCCGTTCCCCGCGCCGAAGCTCGAGGAGCACCACCTGCCGAACATCGACCGCATCCTGGACGCGATCGACGACCTGAACTGGGACCTGGACGCCGAGGAGGCCCGCGCATGAGCAACACCTTCCTGCTGCCCGACCTGGGCGAAGGCCTGACCGAGGCCGACATCGTCCGCTGGCTCGTCGCCGAGGGCGACACCGTGGCCGTCGACCAGCCCATGGTCGAGGTCGAGACCGCCAAGGCCCTCGTCGAGGTGCCGAGCCCGTACGCCGGCACCGTGCTGACCCTGCACGGCGCCGAGGGCGAGACCATGGACGTCGGCAGCCCGCTGATCACCATCGGCGCGGCCGGCGAGTCCGGTGAGGGCTCCGCGCCCGCCGCCGGCACCGAGGCCCTGGCCGTCCCGCCGGCCACCGGTGCGGCCGCTGCCGAGGCCGCCCGCCCCGGCGCGCTGAGCTACCGCGAGGAGGAGATGGCCGGCGTCCAGCCGAAGCCGGACAAGGCCCGCGGCGGCGACGGCGACGTCGCCGGCTCCGACGACGAGGCCTCCGGCGCCGTGCTCATCGGCTACGGCACCTCCGGCCACAGGGCCACCTCCCGCAGCCGTCCGTCCAAGCGCGGCCGCGGCGCCGCCCGCCCGACACCGGCCCCCACGGCCGGGGCCGGCGCCCCGCGCGTGACCTCCCCGATCGTCCGCAAGCTCGCCCGCGAGAAGGGCGTGGACGTGGCCGCGCTGACCGGCACGGGCCCGGACGGCCTGATCACCCGCGCCGACGTGCTCGCCGCGGCCGAGGGCTCCGCCCCGCAGGCCGCCCCGGCCCAGGCCCCGTTGGTCGCAGCCGTCCCGGCGGCCGAGGCCGCCGCGCAGCCGGGCGCCGTGGACGGGCGGACCGGCCTGGCCGTCGTCGCCCGCACCCCGATCTCGGGGGTGCGCAAGGTGATCGCGGACCAGCTCTCCCGCTCGCGCCGCGAGGTCCCGGAGGTCACGGCGTGGCTGGACGTGGACGTCACCGCCCTGCTCGAGCTGCGGGCCTCGCTCAAGGCGAAAGACTCGGAGAACGCGCCCTCGCTGCTCGGCCTGATCGCCCGCTTCACCCTGGCCGGCCTGCGCCGGTACCCGGTGATGAACGCGCGCATCGAGGCGGGGGCGGACGGCAAGGACGAGATTGTGGAGGTCGACGGCGTCCACCTCGGCCTGGCCGTGCAGACCGACCGCGGCCTCATGGTGCCGTCCGTCGAGCACGCGGAGAAGCTGTCCGCGGACGAGCTCACCGCCGCGGTCAACGACACCGTCAGCCGCGCCCGCGCGGGCCGGGCCGCCCCGGCCGAGCTCACCCGCGGCACGTTCACGCTGAACAACTACGGCCCGCTGGGCACGGACGGCGCCACGCCGATCATCAACGTGCCCGAGGTCGGGATGCTCGGCATCGGCCGGATCATCGACCGCCCGTGGGTCGTGGACGGGGAGATCGTGGTCCGCAAGGTCACCGAGATGACCGTGACCTTCGACCACCGCGTCACCGACGGCGCCACCGCGAGCGCGTTCCTCACGTTCGTGGCGGACTGCCTCCACGACCCGACGGCGGCCCTCGCCCGGATCTGATCCGGACGATCCCCGCCCGCCCCGACCCCGGACGAGCCCTGCGATGTGGCGGCCATACCTCGCGGATGGCCGCCACATCGCAGGGCTCGTCGCGTGGTGGGGGTGCGGTGAGCGTGCGGGGAGGGGTCAGTCCGCGCGGCCGCGGCGAAAGGCCGTGCCGAGCGCGCCCCACAGCAGGACCGCGGGGGAGGCGCTGAGCAGGATCCCGGCCGGCTCGGCCGCCGGGTGGGGGCCTGCGCCGCTGGTCGCGGGGGTGTCGAGGGTGAGGGCCAGCAGCGTCAGCCCGGCCGCCAGGCCCGCGACGCCCAGGGACCAGAGCGTGGCCTCCACGCCGCGGGCGCCGCGCGGTGCGGGCCGCGGTGCGCCGTCGTACCGGGCGAACGGCACGGCGAGCAGGCCCCAGGCGGCGGACACGAGCGCCGCGGCGGCCATGTCCGACGGCCGGTGCCAGGCCTCCGTGTAGGCGACGGCGCCGGTGCAGGAGCTCACCACGGCGCCGAGGACGGTGGTGAGAGGTCGCCACCGGGCGGGCACGAGCAGCAGCGCGGCCACCGCGGCGCCCGTCGCGAGCGTCATGTGGCCCGAGGGCAGTGAGTTGCCGCCGGACCACGGGACCCCGTCGGCGTGCTCGGGCCGCGGAAGCGCCGCCTTGAGCAGCTGCGTGGTGAGGTTGGACCCGGCCAGCACGAGGAGGGCGAGCAGCCCCCGCCGCCGCCACCGGGCCACGGCGAGCGCGCCGAGCGAGGCCAGCGCCATGCCGACCGCCAACGCGAGCGGCAGGATCCGCACCACCTGGGAGGTCACGTCCGGCACGGTGTCCGCGTAGCGCTCCTCGACGGCGCGGAACACCTGGTACTCGAGCACCTGGCCGGCGGAGGACCACACCAGGGCGGCGTAGACCAGCACGACGCCGGCCACGCACGCGGCCAGCGCCAGCCACCACGTCCACGAGGGGAGGCGGCGGGGGGCGCGGGCGGTGGGGGGCATGGGTTCCATTGTGTCGGACGCGCAGCCGTCATGCAGGCTTCATCGGACGGTCACGCCCCCGTCGCCGTCCCGTCCTCCGCGCCCCTGAGCCGCCTGCCTAGCCTGGGGCCATGACCCGCGTGCCCCCCGCCCACGGACATCGCCCGGCCCTCCGCGACTCCACCGGCTCGGCTCACGGCCCGGGCGTCGAGCCGGGCGCCCGGCCCCGTCTCTCGGCCGAGGACCTGCTGGCCGCCCGGGACGCCCTGGCCCCCTTCGGCCGGCTGAGCCGGCAGGAGCCCATCGAGTGGGCCGCCGAGGAGCCCCTCGCCCCGGACCTGGCCGACTTCTACCGCTACGTGGGACCGGAGTGGCTGGAGATCGACACCCTCGGCCTGCCCGTGATGTTCTTCCCGCTGGACCGCCTGTGGGACGAGCAGGCCGGCTACCGGTGGAACCCCCGAACCGGTGCGCTGCTGGTGGACTGGAACGACGACTGGACCGTGGTGGCCAAGCAGGGCGCCGACCCGTTCATCCACGCGGCCTCCACCGGCCAGGTGCTCATGGCCCCGGGAGACGAGGGCTGGGAGGACCGCCTGGACGAGCCGCGACCGGTCTTCCGCGACCTCACCGAGATGACCCGCGCGCTCGCGGCCGTGGGCACGGCGTGGGCGCGCTTCGACGACCCGTTCACCGCCGACTGGCACCTCACCGAGGAGGTGACGGCCGCCGTCGTCGCCGGCCTGGAGGGGGTGCTCGGCGCCCACGACCGCGCCGTGGACCTGGCCCGTGCCCTCGGCTACCTCGGCGCCGTCTGAGCGTCGGCGCCGACACAGACAGTCCCACCCCGCCGGCGCCCGTCGGAACGGGAGCCGAGCGCCCTTCCTACACTGGCCGCATGAGCACCGCCCCCGCCCTGCCCCCGCTGCCCGGCGCGCCGGGCGGTCCCGCCCTGCCGAGCGTCGAGGAGCTGCTGGCCGACGCCGTCGCGGTCGCCGTGCCGATGCGCGTGCGGTTCCGCGGCACGGACCTCCGCCACGCCCTGCTGCTGCGCGGCCCGGCGGGCTGGGGCGAGTTCTCCCCGTTCCCGGAGTACGGTCCACACGAGAGCGCCGCGTGGCTCGCCGCCGCGATCGAGGCCGGCTGGCAGGGCTGGCCCGCCCCGGTCCGCGAGACCATCCCCGTCAACGCCACCGTGCCCGCGGTGGACGCGGACGACGTCGAGGCCGTCCTGGCCCGCTACGGCGACGGCATCACCGCGGTCAAGGTCAAGGTGGCCGAGCACGGACCCGAGGGCGGTCTCGTCCCCGGCGGCCGCGAGGCCGACCTGGCCCGCGTGCGGCGCGTGCGCGCGCTGCTGCCCCACGCGCAGGTCCGCGTCGACGCCAATGCCGGCTGGACGCCCGCCGAAGCCGTCGACGTGCTCACCGAGCTGGCCGACGTCGGCCTCGAGTACGCCGAGCAGCCCGTGCCCGGCATCACCGACCTCGCGGAGGTCCGCGCGGAGCTGCGCGCCCGGGGCGTCCCCACCCCGATCGCCGCGGACGAGGCGGTCCGCAAGGCCGAGGACCCGCTCGCCGTCGCGGCCGCCGGGGCCGCGGACCTGATCGTGGTGAAGGTCCAGCCGCTCGGGGGCGTGCGCCGCGCCGCGGCGATCGTGGCGGCCGCGGGGCTGCCCGCGGTGGTCTCCTCCGCGCTGGACACCTCCGTGGGCATCGCCGGCGGCGCCGCGCTCGCCGCCTGCCTGCCGTCCCTGCCGCACGCGTGCGGGCTCGGCACCGCGGCCCTCTTCGAGCACGACGTCGTCGCCCCGGCCTGGCGCCCACGCGCGGGGGCCCTCCCGGCGCCGGGGGAGCGGGCCCCCGCCCCCGACCCGGAGCTGCTCGACCGCATCCGGGCGGACGGGACGCGGCAGGCGTGGTGGGCCGACCGCGTGCGCGCGGCCCACGCGGTGCTGGCCGCGCAGGGCTGACGGGCCCGCCCTGTCCCCGTCGGCGCGGGGCATGTGAGCCGGATTACAGCACGTCGACGGGACGAAATCCGGCGGCCGGGAAGAGTTCAACTCGCGGCCACCTGGGTGTGGCTCGCCGCTCGGAGCGAGGGGCCAAGGTGATGGCGGCCCCGGCCGGTCTCACCCCCGGGGTCGCCTCCGGCCCGGCACCGGAGCCCGAACCATCCCCACGACGCGAAGGACCCCGTCATGCTGAAGCGCCTCCTCCCCATGGCCGGCCACACCCGTGGCAACCGCTCCGCCGTCACGTGCGAGCTCAAGTGCGGCAACGCGTGCGCCCACCCGGTGCCCAACACCTCGGCGAACCCGACCTTCCAGCAGATCGCGGAGACCGCCATCTCGCGCCGCTCCGCCCTGGTCGGCGGCACCGGCCTCGCCGCCGCCGTCGTCATCGGCTCCCAGGTGGCCCAGGCCCCCGAGGCGCTCGCGGACAACGGCCGGCGCCCGACCGGCGGCGGCAAGCTCCCCTTCGAGCCCATCGCGCCGGTGACCCGCACCGTCGACACCATGACCGTGCCGGAGGGCTACGACTGGGGCACCGTGATCCGCTGGGGCGACCCGCTGTTCGCCGACTCCCCGGAGTTCGACATCGAGCACCAGACCGGTGCGTCGCAGGCCGCCCAGTTCGGCTACAACAACGACTACCTGAACATCATCACCGACGGCGGCAACGACCGCTCCGGCTACCTCGTCTCCAACCACGAGTACACCAACGAGAACATCATGTTCTCCCCGGAGTACATCGCCTCGAACTTCGAGGACGTCGTCAACGTCGGCCTCCAGGCCCACGGCCTGTCCATCGTGGAGCTCAAGTGCGCCAAGCGCGGCGCCCAGTGGGAGTACGTCCGCGGTGGCCGCCGCAACCGCCGCATCACCGGCACCACCGAGTTCGAGGTCCGCGGCCCGGCCGCCGGCCACGCGCTGCTCACGACCGTCGAGGACCCGACCGGCACCCGCGTGCTGGGCACCCTGAACAACTGCGCCGGCGGCACCACCCCGTGGGGCACCGTGCTCTCCGGCGAGGAGAACTTCAACCAGTACTTCAAGGGCCGCGGCACCGCCGAGGAGAAGCGCTACGGCATCTCCACCTCCGCCACCCGCCGTGGCTGGGAGAAGGTCCACGACCGCTTCGACCTGACCAAGCCCGGCTACGAGAACGAGGCCAACCGCTTCGGCTGGGTCGTCGAGATCGACCCCGAGGACCCGACCTCCACGCCCGTGAAGCACACCCTCCTGGGCCGCTTCAAGCACGAGGCCGGCACCGCCGTGATCTCCCCGTCCGGCCACGCCGTGGTCTACTCCGGCGACGACGAGCGCCACGACTACCTGTACAAGTTCGTCTCGGCCGAGAAGGTCCGCGAGGGCGACAAGAAGCACAACATGCGCCTGATGGACAAGGGCACCCTCTACGTGGCCAAGTTCTCCGGCGACTCCCCGGCCGCCCAGATCGACGGCAGGGGCACCCTGCCCTCGGACGGGGCCTTCGACGGCTCCGGCGAGTGGATCGCCCTGGCCGACGAGAAGACGTCCTTCGTCCCGGGCATGTCCCTGGCCGAGGTCCTCGTCTACACCCGCCTCGCGGCAGACAAGATGGGCGCCACCAAGATGGACCGTCCGGAGGACGTCGAGACCAACCCGGTCACCGGCAAGGTCTACGCGGCCCTGACCAACAACACCAAGCGCACCGCCGTGGACGAGGCCAACCCGGTCATCGGCAACCGCGACGGCCACGTCATCGAGATCACCGAGCGGGGCGGGGATCACACCTCCACCACCTTCACCTGGGTCATCCTGCTGCTCGCCGGCGACCCGGCGGTCTCCTCCTCGGCCTACTTCGCCGGCTACCCGAAGGAGAAGGTCTCCCCGATCTCCTGCCCGGACAACCTGGCGTTCGACTCCGAGGGCAACCTCTGGATCTCCACCGACGGCCAGCCCGGCACCATCGGCTACGCCGACGCGCTGCACAAGGTCACCCTCGACGGCGCCGAGCGCGGCCGCGTCCAGCAGTTCCTCGCCGTCCCCCGCGACGCCGAGACCTGCGGCCCCGTGATCCACGACCGCGACAACTCCGTGTTCGTCAACGTCCAGCACCCGGGCGAGGACGGCACCTGGGGCGCGCACACCTCCTACTTCCCGGACTTCCTGAGCCCGACCGGCCCGGTCCAGGTGGGCGACAAGGTCGCGGCCCCGCGTCCGAGCGTCGTCCAGGTGTTCAACGCCACCGGGAACAACGGCGTCGGCAAGGGCGCCGGCAAGGAGAAGGGCAACAAGGGCAAGGGCAACGGCAACGGCAACGGCAAGGGCAACGGCAACGGCAAGGGCCCGAAGGGCTGACCCCCGCCTCCGCGAGGACCCTCGACGAGGCCGTCACGGCCGGCGCCACCGCGTCACCGTGGCGGCCTCGCCGCGTCCGGGGCCCGCCCGCGCCCGGGCCTAGACTGGTGGCCACCATGACCTCCGTCGACTCCCTCTCCGTGGCGCGCGCCGTCGCCACCGCCCTGATCGACGCCGGCATGCGGGACGCGGTGGTCTGCCCCGGCTCCCGCTCCGCCCCGCTGGCCTACGCGCTCGCGGCCCTCGAGCACGCCGGCCAGGTCCGCCTGCACGTGCGGGTGGACGAGCGTTCGGCCGGCTTCCTCGCCCACGGGCTCTCGCTGGCCTCGGGGCGCCCGGTGGGCGTGCTGACCACCTCGGGCACCGCCGTCGGGAACCTGGTGCCCGCCCTGATGGAGTCCTTCCACGCCGGCACGCGCGTGATCGCGCTGACCGCGGATCGTCCGCCCGAGCTGCACGGCACCGGCGCGAACCAGACCACGGACCAGAGGGACGTGTTCGGCACGCACGTCCGCCATGCCGCCTCCCTCGGCTGCGACGCGGCCGACGGCGTGGACACCGAGCAGCATCTGCGCCATGTGCGGGCCACCGTGCGCCGGGCCCTGCTGGCGGCCGAGGGGGTCGTCGCCGAGACCGATTCCGACGACGGCGCGCCCGGTCCGGTGACGATGGCCGAGGCCCCGGCCGGACCCGTCCACCTGAACCTGCACTTCCGCGACCCGCTCGTGCCGAGCCCTGAGGAGGCGGCCGCCATGGGCGCCGCCGCCGCGGCGCCGCACACCCCTGCTCCGGCCGTCGCCCCGACCGGCGCGAGCCCGGCCGCCGCCGCGTCGGCCTACCGGGCGCCCGGGGCGGTGCTCTCGGGGCTGCCCGAGCTGGACGTCGCCCGCCTGGACCAGCGGCGCACCGTCGTGCTGGCCTGCCACGGCGCCGGCCCCGTGGCTGCGGCCTTCGCGCTGTCCCTGGGCCTGCCCCTGCTGGCCGAGCCGTCCTCGAACGCGCGGTTCTCCGCCAACGCCATCGCCGCGTACCCGCTCCTGCTGGGCGCGGCCGGCGGGCGCGACGCGGACGCACACCCCCTGGCCGCCCGCATCCAACGGGTCGTGCTGTTCGGCCGGCCCACGCTCACCCGGACGGTCAACGCCCTGCTGGCCCGCCCCGACGTCGCCACGGCCCTGCACGCCCCCGAGCCCGCACCGTGGTTCGAGCCGGGCCGGCGCCGGGAGACGCCCGTGGAGACCCTCGAGGAGCTCGCCGCCTTCGCCGGGCAGGGCGAGCCCGGCTGGCTCGCCGCGTGGCAGCACGCCTCGATGCGCGCCCAGGCCGCCGTGGAGGACGTGCTCGTCACCACCGACGCCGGCGACCGGCTCAGCCCGCAGACGGTGGCGCACGTGAGCGCCGCCATGGTCCGGGGCCCGCTCGTGCTGGGCTCGTCCTCGGTGATCCGGGACGTGGACCTGACCTGGCGGCCCCCCTCGGCGCCGGACGCGGAGGTGTACGCCAACCGCGGGCTCGCCGGGATCGACGGGACCGTCTCCACGGCCGCGGGCGTCGCACTGGCGCGCGGACGGCGGACCGTGGCCCTGCTCGGCGACCTCACCGCCCTGCACGAGGCGGGCGGCCTGCTCGTGGGCCCCACCGAGACCGAGCCGGACCTCGACCTCGTGGTGCTCAACGACAACGGCGGGGCGATCTTCGCGAGCCTCGAACACGGGGCCGTGGCCGAGGCACCCGGCATGGCGGACCCGGTCGAGCGGCTCTTCGGCACCCCGCACGGCGTGGACCTGGCCGCCCTGGCCGCCGCGTACGGTGTCCCGCACACGCGGGTCACCGACCGCGTCGACCTCGTCCGGGCCCTGTCCGACCCGGTGCGCGGCCGGCGTCTGCTCGAGGTCCGCTGCGACCGCGCCGACCGCCCGCGCGTCGCCGCCGCCCTGGCCGCGGCGGTGCGTGCCACGTTCCCGCCCGCGTGCCCCGTCCCGGACCCCGCGCCGGACGCCGGCCCGGCCCCCGCCCCGCCCACCGCCGAGCTCGCCGCCGAGGAGGCCCCCCAGTGACCGACACGCCGACGTCGCCCGCGCCCGACTCGACCTCCGCCGTCGTGCGCCGCGCCGACGTGCTGATCTCCGGCTGCGGCCCCGCCGGCGCCACCGCCGCCGCCCACCTCGCCGCGGCGGGGCTGGACGTGGTGGTGCTCGAGAAGACCGCGCACCCGCGTGAGAAGGTCTGCGGCGACGGCCTGACCCCGCAGGCGGTCCGGGAGCTGCAGCTGCTCGGCGTGCCCCACCGGGGCGAGCCCGGCGACGACGGCGGCTGGCGCGTCATCCGCGGCCTGCGGCTGCGCGCGGGCGAGCGCAGCGTGGACGTGCCGTGGGCGCCCACCCAGACCTGGCCGGACTACGCGCTCACGCGCACCCGCCGCGATTTCGACGCCCTCCTGGCGGACCTGGCGCGCACCCGCGGCGCCGAGGTCCGCGAGCGGCACGCCGTCACCGGCGTCGTGCGGGACGAGGCCGGACGCGTGGTCGGGCTGGACGCGGAGCTGATCGCGCCGAACGGCCGCAAGACCGGGGAGACCGCCCGCTTCACCGCGCCGATCGTGCTCGCGTGCGACGGCGTCTCCGCCCGCGCCGCCGTCTCCGCGGGCCTGCACCGCCGCGAGGACCGGCCCATGGGCGTGGCCGTGCGGGCCTATTACACCGCCGGCGCCGCCGTCGACGGGGCGATCCCCGCCCCGCCCGGCGACCGGGGGGAGTGGATGGAGTCCTGGCTGCGCCTGCCGGATGCCGAGGGCAACCCGCTGCCCGGCTACGGCTGGCTGTTCCCGCTCGCGGACGGCACCGTGAACGTGGGCCTGGGCATCCTGGACACCTCCCCGCAGTTCGGGAAGCTGGACTACCGCGGGCTGCTGAAGTCCTGGACCGGGGCGCTCACCGCGGACTGGGGGATCGCCGAGCAGACGCGCACCTCGCGGATCCTCGGCGCGGCCCTGCCGATGGCGTTCAACCGCACCCCGCAGCACGTGCCGGGCATGCTCCTGGTGGGCGACGCGGCCGGCATGGTCTCCCCGTTCAACGGCGAGGGCATCGGGTTCGCGATGGAGGCGGCCCGCCTCGCCGCGGACCTGGCCGTGCAGGCGCACGCGGCCGGGACCGACGGCGCCGCGGACGCGATCCTGTCCCGTTACCCGGTGATCACCCAGCACCTGTGGGGCCGCCACTTCGCCCTCGGCGCCCGGTTCGCCCGCCTGATCGGCGATCCGCGGGTGATGAAGGCGGCGCTGGGCGCCGGGATGGCCGCACCCCCGCTGCTGCGGGCCGCGGTGAAGGTCATGGGCAACACGGTGGACGCGCGGGGCGGCGACGCCGTCGACCGGGCCGTCCGCGTGCTCGAGGCGCTCACCCCCGCGCTGACGACCGCGGGCGGCGCGCCGTTGGGTAGGCTTGCCCGGTGACCACCGCAGACCCCGGCTTCGCCCTGCCCTCCGGCTTCGAACCCCTCGCCGAGCACGGCCGTGTCCTGGAGGTCGTGCTGACCGCGCTCGAGCAGGTCGAGGAGCAGCTGGACACTGCCCTCGGCTTCGACGACCTGTTCTCCGACACCGCCGCCCACCACCTGCTGGCCGCCGGCGGCAAGCGGGTCCGTCCGGTCCTGACGGTGCTCGCCTCCCTCCTGGGCGACCCCGCCCTGGCCTCCGGCGAGGTCGCCGACGTGGACGCGCCCGCCCGCCAGGCCGCCGTCGTGATGGAGCTGACGCACCTGGCCACGCTGTACCACGACGACGTGATGGACGAGGCCCCCGTGCGCCGCGGCGCTCCCGCCGCCCACCGGCTGTGGGGCAACTCGGCGGCGATCCTGGCCGGCGACCTGATCTTCGCCCGCGCCTCCCAGCTCATGGCCGAGCTGGGCCCGCGGCCCGTGCAGATCCAGGCGGACACCTTCGAACGCCTCGTGCAGGGCCAGCTGTGGGAGACTCGCGGCCCGGCCGAGGGCGCGGACCCGATCGAGCACTACTACGCGGTGCTCTCCGGCAAGACCGGCTCGCTGATCGCCGCGGCCGGCATGCTCGGCGCGCTGCTGGGCGGAGCCGACGAGGCCGCCGTCCAGGTGATGCGCGCATACGGCGAGAAGGTGGGCCTGGCCTTCCAGCTCGCCGACGACCTGATCGACCTCACCGGCGACGCCGAGCGGATCGGCAAGGTCCCCGGCACGGACCTGCGCGAGCGCGTGCCCACCCTGACCACGCTGCTGCTGGCCCGCGCCGCGCAGGGCGAGGGGCCGGAGGCCGAGGACGCCCGCCGGGTGCGCGCGCTCGTGGACGGGCCGCTCGACACCGACGAGCAGCTGGCCGCCGCCGTCGCCGCGCTCACGGGCCACCCCGCCATCGACGAGGCGTGGGCGATCACCCGCGGCTGGGCGGAGCAGGCCAAGCAGGCGCTCGACCCGTTGCCGGACTCCGCCGTGAAGGCGGCGCTCGAGGCGTTCGCCGACTACGTGGTCGGGCGCTCGGCCTGACGCCGCGGTCGGCGGCGTCGCCGCCTCGATCCGGGGAGGCCGCTCAGTCCAGGCGGGTCGGGGCGGGGTCCAGCGCGGCCGCGAGCTCCCGCGCCTTGCCGGCGCGGACCTCCGGGGCCACCGGGTGGCGCAGCTGCCGGTAGAGCATGTCCCCCTCGAAGCGGGGGAACACGTGCAGGTGGTAGTGCCACACGTGCTGGTTGCCGGCGGGCTCGTTGTGCTGGCGCGTGGAGACCCCGTCCGGGGCCCACGCGCGCTTCATGGCCAGCGCCACCTGCTGGGCCATCAGGGCGATGCGCTGCAGTACGCGCGGGGGCAGGTCGTAGAGGTTCTCGTAGTGCTCGGCCGGGCAGACCATGGCGTGGCCCTCGTGGTCGCCGAACCCGTCCACGGCGATCAGCACGAGCAGGTCCTCGTCCTGGTAGACGGTGTCCCCGAGCTCGCAGCGGTTGCCCGGGTCGGAGACGTCGCTGGCCACGAGCCCGCAGAACGGGCAGACGTAGTCGTCCGGGGCGTGGGAGACCGGGGCGGGCGCGGTCACCGGTCCAGCCCCTCGCCGTCGTCCTCGGGGTCCTCGAAGGTCCACGCGAGCAGGTCCGTCAGGAACTCGCTGAAGGTGCCGCCCTCGTCCTGCCACTCGCCCTCGGGCGCGTCGGCGCCGGCGGAGCGCCGCCACACCAGCGGGTCCGGCAGCGCCAGGTTGTCCACCGGCAGGCCCCACACGACCGTCTCGTCCGCGTCCTCCAGGAACATGAGGAAGCCGTCCCGCACCTCGAGGTCCTCGGGGTCCCACACGTAGTGGTCCGTCTCCATGAGGTCGCCGCAGTTGCCCAGGGCGAGGTAGAACTCGCGGAGAGCAGCCGGGATCATGAGCCCGGCGCCGAGCTGCTCCGCCGCGGGGGACTGGGCCAGCCGGGCGTCGACGTCGGCGGGGGCGAGGCCGTCGTCCTCGGCCCAGGCGTCGCCCAGCAGGTCCGGGACGAGCCGCTGGAAGGCCGGGAGGTACACGGGGGCGGGGGGCTTGGCGGGCATGCCGCCAGTCTAGGCGTGCGCGCCCTGCCCGGCCCGGACCGCCCGACGCTGCAGGCGGGAGGCGTTCAGCTGGTCGAGGGTGAAGACCGCCAGCGAGAGCCAGATGAGCCCGAAGCCCGCCCAGCGGGCCGCGGGCATCTGCTCGCCGAGGACCGTGACCGCCACGAGGAACTGCAGGATGGGCGCCGTGTACTGCAGCATCCCGAGCGTGGTCAGCGTCAGGGAGCGGGCCGCCGCCGAGAACAGGATGAGCGGAACGGCGGTGAGCACGCCGAGCCCGGCCATGAGCCAGAAGTGGCCGGGCCCCTCGGTGACGGTGGTGAGCAGCCCGGCCTGCGCCAGCAGCACGCTGCCCACCACGAACACGGGGATCAGCACCACGGTCTCGGCGGTCATCGCGGTCACCGCGTGCACGGGGGAGGGGAAGCGCTTCTTCACGAAGCCGTAGAGCCCGAACGAGGTGGCCAGCCCGAGCGCGATCCACGGCACCTGCCCCATCGCCGCGGACATCACGACGACGGCGGCCACCGCGATCCCGACGGCCACCCACTGGCCCCGCCGCAGCCGCTCCCCGAGGAAGAGCACGCCGAGCAGGACATTCACCAGCGGGTTCATGAAGTAGCCCAGCGACGCCTGGAGCACGTTGCCCGTGGTGACCGAGACCGCGTACAGCAGCCAGTTCACCGCGATGATCCCGGCGGCCAGACCCGTGGTGCCCCAGCGGCCGGGCGTGGCCAGCGCCGTCCCCAGCTCGCGCAGGCGGCGCATCACGGTCAGCAGCAGCAGGCAGAAGATCAGGGCGAAGCCGATGCGCACCACCACGATCTCCAGGGCCCCGGCGGGCGCGAGCACCGCCATGTAGAGCGGCAGCAGGCCCCACACGAAGTAGGCGGTGAAGCCGAGGGCCAGCCCACGCGGGTCATCGGCCGGGGCGGGGGAGACGGTGGGCAGGGCGCCGGTGTCGGGGGCGGCGCCGTCGGGGGTCACGCCGGGCCGGACAGCGGGGGAGGAGGGGCTCACGCGGACCACTGTACGGTCCGGGTGAGCACTCTCACCCAGGTTCCTCCCGGTCACGGCGGTAGACTGGGGGGTCGATCCCGCGCGCCGGTGCCGGGCCTTGCCCCGCGCTCCGCCGGCGTGCCCCGCCGTCGTCGAAAAGGACCCACCCACCGTGACCGTTCGCCCTGACCGCCCGTTGCGCATCGCCATCATCGGTGCCGGACCCGCCGGGGTGTACACGGCGGACATCCTGACCAAGGAGGAACGGGACTTCCGTGTCAGCATCGACCTGTTCGACCGGTACCCGGCCCCGTTCGGTCTGATCCGCTACGGGGTGGCTCCGGACCATCCGCGCATCAAGGGCATCGTGACCGCGCTGCACAAGGTCATGGACCGCGGGGACATCCGTTTCCTGGGGAACGTGGACTACGGCACGGACCTGAGCCTGGCGGATCTGCGTCGGCATTACGATGCGATCGTGTTCTCCACCGGGGCTGTGCGGGACGCGGTCCTGGACGTGCCGGGGGTGGAGTTGGCCGGCTCGTTCGGTGGCGCGGATTTCGCGTCCTGGTATGACGGGCACCCGGATGTGCCGCGGCACTGGCCGTTGGAGGCCACGCAGGTGGCGGTGATCGGCAACGGGAACGTGGCCCTGGATGTGGCCCGGATCCTGTCCAAGCATGCCGAGGATCTGTTGCCCACCGAGATCCCGGACAACGTGTACCGGGACCTGGCCGCTTCCCCGGTCACGGATGTGCACGTGTTCGGTCGGCGTGGGCCGGCGCAGGTGAAGTTCACCCCGTTGGAGCTGCGGGAGCTGGCGCATTCCCGGGATGTGGACATCGTGTTGTACGAGGAGGACTTCGACTTCGATGAGGCCTCGGAGAAGGCGATCGAGGAGAACAACCAGGTCCGCACGATGGTGGGGACGTTGACGAACTGGCTCATGGAGCAGGAGGACCGTCAGCAGAGCGCCTCGCGTCGGCTGCACCTGCATTTCCTGCAGGCCCCGGAGGAGTTCCTGGACGAGGACGGGGACGGCCGGGTGGACGGTCTGCGGATGCGCCGGATGGAGTTGGACGGTTCCGGTGGGGTCCGTCCGACGGGGGAGACCGTGGACTATCCGGTGCAGGCGATCTACCGGGCCGTGGGGTATTTCGGTTCGCCCGTGGAGGGGGTGGAGTTCGATGAGGTGCGCGGGGTGATCCCGAACGCGGAGGGTCGTGTGCTGGATGCGGACGGCGCCCCGGTGCCGGGTCTGTATGCCTCGGGGTGGATCAAGCGGGGCCCGGTGGGGTTGATCGGGCACACCAAGGGTGACTCCCTGGAGACGATCAAGCATCTGATCGAGGACGAGCCGGGGCTGTGGACGGCCCAGGAGCCCTCCGAGGAGTCGGTGATCGAGCTGCTCGAGTCCCGTGAGGTCCCGTACACCACGTGGGCCGGTTGGCATGCTCTGGATGAGCATGAGAAGTCCCTGGGTGCGCAGGCCACGGAGGCCGGTCCGGTGGCGCGGGAGCGGGTGAAGGTCGTGGACCGGGAGGAGATGACCCGCATCTCCCGCGACGGGGCCTCCGTCCCGACCGCCTGATCCGGGGCGGGCCCTGGCCGCCCCGGCGCTAGGCTTCCGGGGTGGCCCGCCTCCTCGTCGACATCACCCCGCTGCGGGTCTCACCCGCCTACCGGCGGCTGTGGCTCGGCAACACGCTCGCGTACGTGGGCACGCAGCTCACGCTCGTGGCGGTGTCCCTCGAGGTGTTCGCCCTGACCGGCTCCTCGTTCGCGGTGGGCCTGCTCGGCCTCGCCGCGCTCGTGCCCCTCGTGGTCGCGGGCCTGTACGGCGGCGCGATCGCGGACCGGCACGACCGCCGCCGCGTCGCACTGACCTCGTCGGCCGTCATGTGGCTGACCACGGTCGGCATCGCCGCGCAGGCCTGGGCCGGGTTCGAGTCGGTGCCGGTGCTGTACGCCCTCGTGGCCCTGCACTCCGGCGCGTCCGGCATCAACCAGCCCACCCGCGGCGCGATCATCCCCGCGCTCGTGGGCCTGCCGCTCGTGCCGGCGGCGAACGCGCTGAACATGATGACGTTCTCCGTGGCCCTCATGGTCGGCCCCGTGCTGGGCGGCGTGCTCGTGGCGGCGGTCGGCTACGCGTGGACCTACTCGATCGACGTCGTCACCTTCCTGGCCGCCCTGTACGCCGTGTGGCGGCTGCCGTCCCTGCCGCCGCAGCAGGCCGAGGCCGCGGCCGCCTCGGGCACGCGCGGGGGCCTGGCCTCGGTGGTCGAGGGCCTGCGCTTCCTCGGCTCGCGACCGAACCTGCGGATGACCTTCCTGGCGGACATCGTGGCCATGACGACGGCGTTCCCGCGCGCCCTGCTGCCCGCCATCGGCGCCGTGGTGCTCGGCGGGGGTGAGGCCGCCGTCGGGGTGCTGCTGGCCGCGATGGCGGCGGGCGCGTTCCTCGCGGGGCTGTTCTCCGCTCCGTTCACCCGCCTGCATGCGCAGGGCTGGGGCGTGTACGTCTCGATCCTCGTGTGGGGCGGGGCGGTGGCCGCGTTCGGCGGCGTGGTCTGGTGGGCACAGTCGCTGCCCGACGGCGATCCCCGCCTCACGCTCGCGTTCGCCCTCGCCGCGCTGTGCATGGCGGTGGGCGGGGCCGCGGACTCGCTCTCCGGCGTCTTCCGCGGCTCGATCCTGCAGTCCGCGACCCCGGACCACCTGCGCGGCCGGCTGCAGGGCGTGTTCGTCGTCGTGGTGGCGGGCGGGCCGCGCCTGGGCGAGCTGATCACCGGCGGTGCGTCCGTGGTCCTGGGGGAGGGGCCGACCCTGCTGGCCGGCGGTGTGCTGTGCATGCTCGGCGTGAGCGCGCTGATGCGGTGGCAGCCCGGCTTCCTGCGCTACGACGCCCGGAACCCCACGCCCTGAGCAGGCGCGGGGTTCCGTGGCGGTGGCGAGGCGGGAGGCTGCGAGCCAGCGAGCGCCGGGGATCACCAGGGAGCGCCGAGCCCGACGTTTCTGCCCGTGAGCCAGATGATTCTGCTGCAGATCGGGCCGCGAGACCGCCGAAACGTCTGGCTCGCGGCGGCCTGAGCCGCCCTCCGCGGGAGCCACCACGACGACGGCGGCCGGCGAGTCAGCGGTCGCGGCCGGCCTGGAGCGTGGCCGGGACCGCGCCACCCAGGCGCGTCCAGTGGCGGACGAGGTCCTCGTCCGGGGCCGCCTGGAGCGTCTCGCGGGCCGCCTCCTCCGCCTTCTTGATGCGGCGCTCCAGACTCTGGTCCGCGCCCTCGTAGGCGGCCGCGTGCCGGTGGGAGCGCAGCGATCCGACGTCCTCCGTGCGACGTTCCACCACCGCGAGCTGCTCGGCGATCGCGTCCTGGTTGGCGCGCTGGGCCTTCAGGTTCGCGGGGGCGAGCACCTGGGCCACGAACCCGTGGTCGAGGAGGAGGCCCCGCGGGGCGGCGACGCCGTGACGCAGCGCGAGGTCCACATGGTCGTCGAAGGTCAGGAGCATGGCGGCCTTGGCGAACTTCAGGTCGTCGACCGGGCGGCCGTCCACGCGGGCCCGGGCCCGCGCCCGGCCGATCGTGGTGTCGGCGGACCACACGGCCCCGCGAGGGTCGATCAGGTACAGCATGGGGACTCCTGGTGGGATCGGAGGGGAGGCGGCGTGCGGATCAGCGGAAGTTCACGAACTGCAGGTCCGCGTCCTCGAAGTCCTTGAGCATCGCGATGACCGACTGCAGGTCGTCGCGGGACTTGGAGGACACGCGCAGCTCGTCCCCCTGGATCTGGGCCTTGACGGACTTGGGGCCCTCATCGCGGATCAGCTTGGTGATCTTCTTCGCGGTGGGCTGGTCGATGCCCTCCTTCATGGTCGCCTCGATGCGGTACTCCTTGCCGGAAGCGAACGGGGCGCCGGCGTCGAGGGACTTGAGGGAGATGCCGCGCTTGACGAGCTTGGACTCGAACACGTCCTTGACGGCCTTGACGCGCTCCTCGGAGGAGGCCCTCATGAGGATCTTCTCGCCGGAGAAGTCGATCTCGGCGCCGACGCCCTTGAAGTCGTAGCGCTGGGCGATCTCCTTCTGCGCCTGGTTCAGGGCGTTGGACACCTCCTGGCTGTCCACCTTGCTGACGACGTCGAACGTGGAATCGCTGGCCACGGGTGCTCTCCTTCAGGGTCTGCGGACGGGGTGCGCCCGTCGACGACGGCCACTGCGGGGCCGCGCCGGGCGCTCTGCGGGCCAGCCTACCGGGGACGGCGGACGCGGTCCCGGGCCGATTGGCGGCGTGGCGCGGGGATGCTGTACAGTCGACTCTCGCCCGGCCGGTGCGGTCGTCCTCGAGACGCCCGGCAGCCGCCGGGTGGCACGGCAGATTTCCCGAGCGGCCAAAGGGGGCTGACTGTAAATCAGCTGGCATTGCCTTCACTGGTTCGAATCCAGTATCTGCCACCGGAACGAAGACCCCGGGACCACACGGTCCCGGGGTCTTCTGCCGTCCGGGGCCGTGGCACCCCCCGTGTCCCCGCCCCGGGAGGTGGCGGCCTCCCGCCAGGCGACGTAGCCTGCCTGTGGTCCGTGTCACACCCGATGCCCTGTGCGGTCCGGTGGCGGCACGGCCCTGCATCGTGACGCCGTGCGGCGTCGCCCGACCATCCGCGAGGAGCGCCCGATGACCGAGTCCACCGCCCCCGAGTCCTTCACCCAGGGACCGACCGACGTCGAGCTGCTCGAGCAGACCCTGGCCCAGAACCTCGACGACACCGCCCGCCGGTTCGCCGACCGCGCCGCGCTCCTGGAGTGTGGACCGGACGGGGACCCGGCCACCGGCCGCACCTGGACCTACGGGCAGCTGCGTGAGGAGTCCGTGACGGTGGCCAAGGCGCTCATGGCCGCGGGCTACGAGGCGGGGGACCGGATCGGCATGTGGAGCCCCAACGTCGCCGAGTGGGTCTCGCTGCTCTACGGCGCGGCGCGTGCCGGCGTCATCCTCGTGAACCTCAACCCGGCGTACCGCGCCCACGAGCTGACCTACGTGGTCGAGCAGTGCGACATGCGCGGGCTGGTGGTGGCCTGCGCGGACGCACGCATGGACCCGCCCGCCACCGCACGCGCCGTGGCCCGTGAGTCGGCGCCGCACCTGCGGCAGCTGATCATGCTGCCGGCCGGGAGCGGCGAGGACGCCTACGCGCACGTGCAGGCCGGCGACGTGGCCGGCCGACACGCCGCCGATCCCGTGGCCGAGGGCACGTGGGCCGACTTCCTGGCCGAGGCCGCGCGGGTCTCGGACGAGGACCTGGCCGTGCGCGAGGCCGCCACCGGGCCGGCGGACCCCGTGAACCTGCAGTACACCTCGGGCACCACCGGCTTCCCCAAGGGCGTCACGCTGACGCATCGCAACGTGCTGAACAACGGCTTCCACATCGGCGAGCTTCTGGGCTACACGGAGGAGGACACCGTGGTGATCCCAGTGCCGTTCTTCCACTGCTTCGGCATGGTGATCGGCGTGATCGCCACCGTCTCCCACGGCTCGCTCGCCGTCATCCCGGCGCGCAGCTTCGAGCCGGTCTCGGCGCTGCGGGCTGTGGCCGCCACCGGTGCGACGAGCCTGTACGGCGTGCCGGCGATGTTCATCGCCATGCTCGCCCGGCCTGAGGCGGACGCGTTGGACCTGTCCACGCTGCGCACCGGCGTGATGGCCGGCTCCACGTGCCCCGTCGAGGTGATGAAGAAGGTCATCGACCGGTTCCACATGTCCGAGGTCGCCATCTGCTACGGCATGACGGAGACCGCGCCCGTGTCCACCATGACCCGCCGCGACGACTCCCTGGAGGTGCGCACCCAGACCGTCGGCCGGACCATGCCCCACGTGGAGACGAAGATCGTGGACCCCGCCACCGGTGACGTCGTCCCGCGCGGGGCCACGGGCGAGCTGTGCACTCGCGGCTATTCCGTGATGCTCGGCTACTGGGACGCCCCCGAGAAGACCGCCGAGGTGCTGGACGCCGACGGCTGGATGCACTCCGGCGACCTCGCCTCCATGGACGAGGACGGCTCCGTGCGCATCGAGGGCCGCATCAAGGACCTCGTGATCCGCGGCGGCGAGAACATCTCCCCGCGCGAGGTGGAGGAGTTCCTCTACACCCACCCGGACATCCAGGACGTCCAGGTGGTGGGCGTGCCGGATGAGAAGTACGGCGAGCAGCTCATGGCCTGCGTGATCATGAAGGACGGCGTCGAGCCGCTCACGGTGGACGCCGTCCGCGAGTTCGCCACGGGCCGGATCGCGCACTTCAAGATCCCGGCCTACGTCCGCGTGCTCGACGCCTTCCCCATGACCGTCTCCGGCAAGGTCCGCAAGGTCGAGCTGCGCGAAGAGGGCGCGAAGGTCGTCCAGGCCCAGGCCCACGCCCAGGGTGCGGGCTGACGACGACCGTCACCCTCAGGCGGCGGGCAGCGGGAACACGTCCCAGATGGTGCAGACCGCCTCGGGGGCGGCGCCCAGGATCGTGGCACGGTACGTGGTCGACCACGCCCGCGGGTCGGCGTCGCGCAGGCGCCACGTGCCGTCCGCGAGCACCGCGTCCACGAACGCGGAGGTGTCGGCGGGGCTGCCGTCCTCGTGGACCAGGGGGCCGCGACGCAGGGCTTCACCCAGGTCGCCCGCTCGGCCGACGGCGTAGAGCGCGGTCTCGTCCGTGTCCAGCACGAGGCCGCAGTCCTCCTCGAAGGCGGTGATCCAGGCCATCGCGTGCCGCATGGCCTCGTCCGGGTCGGGGTGGCGGGTCACGATGAGCACGGAGCCGCGCTCGCCCGGACGCAGGGAGCCGGGCGTGCCGGGGCCGTGCGGGTCGGGTTCGCGCGGGGCGGCGGCGGTGTGCGGGCGGGGCTCGAAGGCGGTGGTCATGGCGGTCTCCTCCCGGGTGGGGACTCATCAGGGTCCCGGCGGCGCCGCGCCGGTCGGAGCGGCATCGCCCACGCTAGGAACCCGGGGCGGGCGGCCGGCCGGACCCGGCCGGGGCTGGGGAGGACACGCCGGGAGCAGCGGCCTGTGCAGGAGCGAAGAGGCCGCCCGAACGCGCCGGCACGGCCTCGGCCGGCCCGGCGTCGCGTCAGTGGGCGCGGTGGTCGGCCGGGGCGAGCTTGGGCCCGAACGCCTGCTTGCGCTCTCCGGAGAGCCCGATCATCCGCACCACCCGCTGCCGGTGTCCGGCCCACGGCGCGAGCAGGCGGAGCATCCCGGCGTCGTCGGTCCGGCGTCCCGTGAGGACCTGCCCCACGTACTGCGCCAGGTGGTAGTCGCCCACGGAGACGAGGTCCGCCGCCCCGTGGCTGCGCTGCAACGCCTCGGCCGTGGTCCACGGCCCGATCCCGGGCACCGATTCCAGGCGCCGGGCCAGCGCAGCCACCCCGGCCGTGTCCCCGGGGGCGACCGCGTCGCCGAGCCGGTCGATGCTCGCGGCCCGCCGGGCGACCTCCAGCACGGTCCGCGACTGGGAGGGCTGCACCCAGGCCCGCGCATGCCAGTCCCACGAGGGGATCCGCAGGACGGCGGCCGGGGTCGGCGGCGGCAGCATCCCCGGCGGCACCGGGCCGGGGGCGGGCCCGTCGCCGTCGATCCGGGCCGCCAGCCGCACGAGGGTGCGCCAGCCGTGCCGCGCCTGGTCGTGGGTGATCTTCTGCTCGAGCACGGCGGTGAGCAGCTGCCGGGACAGCGCGCCCGCCGCCGGCAGCCGCAGCCCGGCCCGCGTCCGCCGCGCCTCGCGCACGTGCCGCGGCAGCGCGGGCGCGCCGGAGTCCGGCCGCAGCAGGGCGTCGAAGGCGGCCCAGCCGTCGTCGTGCAGGCCGAGCAGACGCTCCACGTCGGCGACGGCGGTGCGCGCGCCCGCGCCCCACGCGCGGGCCGTCACCGCGGTGCCGCCCCCTGCGGTCTCCCGGACGCCGGAGACCAGCAACGACGTCGGCCGGCCCGGCCCGCCCGACGCCGCGTCCGGGGCGGGGGAGCGCAGGGTGAGCCAGACGCCCTGCGGTGTGGCGCGGACCGTGGGGTCGGCCGCGCCGCGCTGCAGGGGACGCAGGGTGAGCGCGACGTCCACGGGGACGGGCACGCGTACGCAGCGCTCGGCGTCCGGGGCGATCATGCCCGCACCGTACACCCGGGCCCGGACAGGACGACGTCGGCCGTGACGGCGCGCACGCCGGGCGTTGCCCCGCGTGTCCGGGGCCCTCCTCCGGCGTCCGGCCCCTGGCGTAGCGTGGGGTGCGTGACTGAACAGACCCCCGCGCCCACCCCTGCGCAGCCCATGCAGTACGCCGAGAACGTCCTCGAGCTGATCGGGCACACCCCGCTCGTGAAGCTGCACTCCGTGACGGAGGGCATCGAGGCCACCGTGCTGGTGAAGGTCGAGTACCTGAACCCCGGCGGCTCCGTGAAGGACCGCATCGCACTGAAGATGATCGAGGAGGCCGAGCGCGAGGGCCTGCTCGGCCCGGGCGGCACCGTGGTGGAGCCCACCTCGGGCAACACGGGCGTGGGGCTGGCCCTGGTCTCGCAGCTCAAGGGCTACCGCACCGTGTTCGTCACCCCGGACAAGGTGGGTCAGGAGAAGCGGGACGTGCTCAGCGCGTACGGCGCCGAGCTCGTCGTCACGCCCACCGCCGTGGACCCGACGTCCGAGGAGTCCTACTACGGGGTCGCCGACCGCCTCGTGCGGGAGATCCCCGGGGCCTACCAGCCCAACCAGTTCTTCAACCCCGCCGCCCCGGCCTCCCACTACGAGACCACCGGCCCCGAGATCTGGGAGGACACGGCCGGCCGCGTCACCCACGTCGTGATGGGCGCCGGCACGGGCGGCACCATCACGGGCACCGGCCGCTACCTCAAGGAGGTCTCGGCGGACCGCCCGTCCGGTGCCGTCCGCGTGATCGGCGCGGACCCCAGCGGCTCGGTGTACTCCGGCGGCGCCGGCCGGCCCTACTTCGTCGAGGGCGTCGGCGAGGACATGTGGGTGGACAACTACGACCCCGCGGTCCCGGACGAGGTCATCGCCGTCGAGGACGCCGAGGCCCTGGCCATGACCCGGCGCCTCGCCGCCGAGGAGGGCCTGCTCGTGGGCGGCTCCTCCGGCCTGGCCGTCGTCGCCGGTCTGCGCGCCGCGCGCGAGCTCGGCCCGGAGGACGTCATGGTGATCGTGCTGCCCGACTCGGGCCGCGGCTACCTCGCCAAGATCTTCAACGACCCGTGGATGGACGAGCGCGGCTTCGACTACGACGTCCGCGAGACCGTGCTGCCGGCGTGGGCGCGCGGGCGCACCCGCTCGGCGGTCCCGCAGACGGACGACGACGGCGCCACGGGGGCCGCCGGCGGGGCCGGCACGCCCGTCGAGGCGCTCGAGCACGCCGACGCCGAGCCGGCGACCCGCGCGGGCGCCCCCGCCGAGGCCGACCGCTGGTCCGCGACGGCGGGGGAGCTGCTGACCGAGAAGGCCGACCTGTTCCCGGGCTCCGTACCCACCCTCGTCACCGCGGCCCCGACCACCTCGGTGGCGGACGCCGTGGCGACCATGAACCGGTACGGCGTCGACGCCCTGCCCGTGATCCTCGAGCCCCGGCACGACCTGCGGATCGGCGAGGTCCGCGGCACCGTCTCCTCCGCCGCGCTCGCGGACGCCCTCGCTGAGGGGCGGGCCACCGCGCAGACCCCCGTGGCCGACGTCATGGGCCCCGTGCTGCCCTGCCTGGGGGCGCGCACCCCGCTGCGCGCCGTGGCCCGGCGCCTCGCCCAGGACCCCGTGCTGCTGGTGCTCGAGGCCGGCCGCGTCCAGGGCGTCGTCACCCTGCACGACGTCCTCGCCCACGTCACCGCCTGAGGCCGGCCGCACCGGCCGCGCCCGCCCCACCCGACCCGATCTCTCCGAGGAGGCTCCCGAGATGACCGAGCAGAACGTCCACGAGGACCCGCACGCCACCACCCCCGACACCGGCGCCGAAGACGCCGCCGCCCACCCCCAGGGGGGAGGCTTCGGCACGCGCGCCGTGCACGCGGGCCAGCACCTGGACGAGGTGTTCGGCGCCGTCGTCCCGCCGATCCACCTCTCGAGCACCTACGCGCCCACGGCCGTCGGCGAGCTGCGGCGCGGCTACGACTACGGCCGCGGCACCAACCCCACCCGGGACGCGCTGCAGGAGCAGCTGGCCGCGCTCGAGGCCGGCGTCGACGAGTCCGGCGCCCCCCGGGCCACCGGCCTCACGTTCGCCTCCGGCCTGGCCGCGGAGACCGCGCTGATCATGGGCGCGGGCCGGCCGGGCATGACGATCGTGCTCGGCAACGACGTGTACGGCGGCTCCTACCGCCTCATCTCCCGCGTGCTCGCCCCGTGGGGCGTGGAGCACGTCGTCGTGGACATGGGGGACGCCGAGCAGGTCGCCGCCGCCGTCGAGCGCGCCGCCGCCGCGGGGCCGGTCATGGTGTGGCTGGAGACCCCGTCGAACCCGATGATGAAGATCTCCGACGTCGCCGCGGTCGCCGAGGCGGCCCACGCGCACGGCGCCCTGCTCGTGGTGGACAACACCTTCGCGACGCCGTACCTGCAGTCCCCGATCGCCCTCGGCGCGGACGTGGTGGTGCACTCCACCACGAAGTACATCGGCGGCCACTCGGACGTGATCGGCGGGGCGCTCGTGATCCCGGACGCCGCACTCGCCGAGCAGGTGAAGTTCCAGCAGTTCGCGGCGGGGGCCGTGAACGGGCCCATGGACGCGTACCTGACCACGCGCGGCCTCAAGACGCTCGGGGTGCGCATGGACCGTCACCAGGCCAACGCCCAGGCGGTCGCCGAGTGGCTCACCGGCCGCGCCGAGGTCTCCCAGGTGCTCTACCCGGGGCTGCCGGACCACCCCGGCCATGAGCTCGCGCAGCGGCAGATGCGCGGTTTCGGCGGCATGGTCTCGCTGCGCCTGTCCGGCGGCGCCGCGGCGGCCCGCCGCGTGGCCGAGTCGACCCGCCTGTTCCAGCTCGCCGAGTCCCTGGGCGGCATCGAGTCGCTGATGAACTACCCGGCGGAGATGACCCACGCCTCCGTGGCCGGCACCGAGCTGGCCGTGCCGGACGACCTGCTGCGCCTGTCGGTGGGCATCGAGGACGCCGAGGACCTCGTGGCGGACCTGGAGCGGGCTCTGGGCAGCCTCTGACCCGCCGACGTCCGCCAGAGGTCTAGCGCACGGGTGGGGAGCACGGGGCGGCGTAGTGTGACGGGCATGACCCTCACCGCCTTCGTCAACGCCCATGTCGTCCCCGTCGCCGCCGAGCCGTTCGACGGCGCCCTGCTCGTCGAGGACGGCCGGATCACCGCGCTCGGCCCCGACGTCGAGGCGCCCGACGGCGCCGAGGTGGTGGACTGCGAGGGACGCTGGGTGCTGCCCGGCTTCGTGGACGCGCACGTCCACCTGGGCATGCACGCCGAGGGCGAGGTCGGTGCGACCGCGGACGTCAACGAGATGACGGACCCCGTGATGGCCGGGGTGCGGGCGATCGACGCCGTCGACCCGAACGAGCCGGGCTGGAAGGACGCCCTGGCCGGCGGGGTGACCACCGTGAACGTGAACCCCGGCTCGGGCAACCCGATCGGCGGCCAGGCGGTCGCGTTGCACACCCACGGACGCACCGTGGACGAGATGGTGCTGCGCAGCCCCTCGGGCGTGAAGTCCGCCCTCGGCGAGAACCCCAAGAACGTCTACAAGGAGAAGGGCCGCACCCCGTCCACGCGGCTGGGCACCGCCCTCGTGATCCGCGAGGCGTTCCTGCGGGCGCAGGGCTACATGGCCCGCCGCGCGGAGGCCGAGCGCGAGGACAAGCCCTTCACTCGCGATCCCCACCTCGACGCCCTCGCCCTCGTCCTGGAGCGCACGATCCCCTGGCGCCAGCACTGCCACCGCACGGACGACGTCGCCACCGCCCTGCGCCTGGCCGACGAGTTCGGCTACGACCTCGTCCTGGACCACGGCACCGAGGCGCACCCGCTGGCCGGCCAGCTCGCGGCCCGCGGCGTGCCGGTGCTGATCGGCCCGCTGTTCACCACCAAGTCCAAGCCGGAGCTGCGGGGCCGCTCGATGCGCAACCCGGGGCGTCTGGCGCGGGCCGGCGTCGAGATCAGCATCATCACCGACCACCCGGTGGTGCCCATCGACTTCCTCGTCTACCAGGCGGCGCTGTCGGTGAAGGAGGGCCTGGACCGGGAGACCGCCCTGCGCGCCATCACCCTGCATCCCGCGCGCGTGCTGGGGCTGGACGACCGCATCGGCTCCCTCGAGGTGGGCAAGGATGCCGACCTGGTGCTCTGGTCCGGCGACCCGCTCGATGTCATGCAGCGGGCCCTGCGCGTGTGGATCGGCGGCCGTCAGGTCATGGAGTACGACCTCGCCACGGCCCGGCCCGTCGTCGCCTCCGCCCGTCCCGTGGAGGACTGAGCGGCGCCGCCGCCCGGCGGCGGGGGCGGGACGCGCGGGCTCAGCGCCGCACGCGCGAGCGCACGGGCGGCAGCCAGACGAGCGCGGCGCCCAGGAGCATCACGACGGCGAGGATGATCAGCAGGCCGTTGGCCCGCAGGAACGCGGGGGCGGCCAGCAGGACGGCGATGAACGTCAGGGTCCCGATCGCCGAACGACGGCGGCGCAGCAGACCGATCCAGCCCCACAGGGACGCCGCGGCCAGCAGGGCGACGGCGGTGCCCATCGTGAACTGCCCCGTCGCGCCGCCCAGCACGCCCACCGACTCCATGCCGGTGAGCGGATCGATGACGGGCTCGCCGCTGTCCTGTGCGCGGGCCCCGTTCCAGAGGAACGCGCCCGCGATGCCGATCAGCACCACGGTGACCGCGAGCCAGTAGAGGCGCGCGACCTTCAGGAGCGGGTGGACGAGGCCGGCGTCGGACTCGGCCGCGTCCCGCGCGACCAGGTCGCGCTCGCGGTCCGCGCGGCGCCGTTCCAGGCGCTCCTCGTCCTCGGCGGTGAGGCGGGCGCGCTCGGCGCGCAGCCGTGCGTCGTCGGCCCGCTGATTCTCCCGGAAGGACTGGGCGGCGCGGCCGGCGGCCCGGCCGAGCCCGCGGGCGAGGGGGCGGTCTTCGCTGTTCTGGGGCACCTGCCGAGCCTATCGCCCCGGCCGGTGAGCGACCGGGGTGTCCGAGGGCACAGCCCGGCCCGGGATCCGGTGGCGTAGACTGGGCGGACCGGATCCGGTCTCTCCCCCTGTGATGAATGAGCGTGGACGCGTGTGCCACGCCGGACTGCAGATGTCTGTGCAGATGTGTGTGCGGGTCACGAACGTCGTGGCCCTCGGGGGCTGCCGGGTGGACGGAATCATCTGACCCAGCTGGCCCCTGCGCCCCACGACGTCGACCCGCGACCGACGTCCTCCGGCGTGCGCCCGCGCATCCCCACAGGAGGACCCATGTCCGACATCCTCGATCCCCAGACCACCGCCGAGGTCGCCCCCGAGCTCGCCGAGGCGGAGCAGGAGGCCACCGGGACCGTCCCGCAGGTCGACGCCGCCCCCGAGGCACCCGCCGAGCCCGCCGCCCCTGAGGCCCCGGCCGAGCCCGCCGGCCCCACCTTCCTGGACCTCGGCCTGGACGCCCGCGTGCTGGCCGCCGTCGAAGACCTGGGCTACACCCGCCCCTCGCCGATCCAGGAGGCGACCATCCCGCTGCTGCTGGACGGCCGCGACGTCGTGGGCCTGGCCCAGACCGGCACCGGCAAGACCGGCGCGTTCGCGCTGCCGGCCCTGTCCCGCCTCGCCGAGACCACGGACGTGACCGGGCGCGCGGACACCCCGCAGGTGCTCGTCCTCGCCCCGACCCGCGAGCTCGCCCTCCAAGTGGCCGACGCCTTCGACAGCTACGCCAAGCACCTCGACGACGTCTCCGTGCTCGCCGTCTACGGCGGCTCCCCGTACGGCCCGCAGCTGGCCGGACTGCGTCGGGGTGCGCAGGTCGTCGTCGGCACGCCGGGCCGCGTGATCGACCACCTCGAGCGCGGCTCGCTGGACCTCTCCGACCTGCAGACCCTCGTGCTGGACGAGGCGGACGAGATGCTGCGCATGGGCTTCGCGGAGGAGGTGGACCGCATCCTCGCCTCCACCCCGGACACGAAGCAGACCGCCCTGTTCTCCGCCACCATGCCCCCGGCCATCCGTCGCATCTCCGCCCAGTACCTGAACGCCCCGGAGGAGGTGGCCGTCGCCCGTCAGTCGACGACGTCCGCCACGATCCGCCAGCGCTACCTGCAGGTGGGCCACCAGTGGAAGTTCGAGGCCCTGAGCCGGATCCTCGAGACCGAGGAGCACGACGGCGTCATCGCCTTCGTGCGCACCCGTGCCGGCACCGAGGAGCTCGCCCAGAAGCTCACGCGCGCCGGGTTCAAGGCCGTGGCCATCTCCGGCGACATCGCCCAGAAGCAGCGCGAGAAGACCGTGGAGGACCTGAAGGCCGGCCGCGTGGACATCCTCGTGGCCACCGACGTCGCCGCCCGCGGCCTGGACGTCGAGCGCATCTCGCACGTGGTCAACTACGACATCCCGCAGGACGCCGAGTCCTACGTGCACCGCATCGGCCGCACCGGCCGCGCCGGCCGACAGGGCGACGCCGTGCTCTTCATGACCCCGCGTGAGCGCTTCCTGCTCAAGCAGATCGAGCGGACCACCCGCCAGCAGGTCGAGGAGATGGCCGTGCCCTCCGTCGCCGACGTCAACGCGGCCCGCAAGCGTCGCTTCGCCGACGGCATCACCCGCACCCTCGAGCGCGCCTCGGAGGAGGAGCTGGCGGTGTTCGGCGAGATCGTCGCCGCGTACGTCGACGAGCACGAGGCCGAGCCGGCGCGCGTGGCCGCCGCACTGGGCATGATGGCCCAGGGCGGCCGCCCGCTGCTGGCCCGCGAGCAGGAGATCCCGTTCGGCGGCGCCCGCGGCCGCAAGGACCGCGACGGCGGCCGCGAGGGTGGGCGCGACGGCGGCCGTGAGCGCGGCACGAGTGACGGCCGCGGCTCGCGTGGCCCGGCCCGGGAGCCCGCGGCCGGCAACGTGACGTACTGGATCGCCGTCGGCCACCAGGACCGTGTGCGGCCGGGCAACATCGTGGGCGCGCTGGCGAACGAGGTGGGCCTGCCCGCCTCGGCCATCGGCGCGATCGACCTGCGTGGCAACCACTCGCTCGTCGAGCTGCCGGCAGACCTGACCTCGGCCCAGCTCGAGGCCGCGGCCAACGCCGAGATCAACGGCCGTCGCCTCGGCCTGCGCAAGGACACCGGCCGCCCGACCCGCGCCGAGCGCGACGGCGAGGACCGCGGTGAGCGCCGCGGCGGCTTCCGCAAGGACCGCGGCGAGCGCGGCGAGCGCGGCGGCTTCCGCGGGGACCGCGACGGCGGCCAGCGCGGCGGGTACCGCAAGGACCGGGACGACCGCGGCTCCCGCGAGGATCGTGGCGGCTTCCGCAAGGACCGGGACGACCGCAGCTTCCGTGGCGACCGCAGGGGACGCCCCGGCGGCCGCAAGCCCCGCTGGGGCGCCCAGGAGCGCTCGGATCGGGGCGCCCGCCGCTGATTCCGCCGGGGTGCCGACCCCGCCGGAGGCCGTGACCGGGGCCGATTTTGCATCGGCCCCGGGGCCCTGGTAGAGTCTCACCTCGTTGCCCCGATAGCTCAGTGGTAGAGCGCCATCTTGGTAAGATGGAGGTCCCGGGATCGATTCCCGGTCGGGGCTCTGACATGAGAGCCCGCCCTCGCGGCGTGAAAACCGTGAGTGCGGGCGTTCTCGTGTCGTGGCGGCGTAGCTCAGCTGGTTAGAGCGCACGACTCATAATCGTGAGGTCGGGGGATCGAGTCCCCCCGCCGCTACGGAATCGGACGGACCCGGTCACCTCCTCGGAGGGGCCGGGTCCTTTCGCGTTCCGGGGCCCGTCCGTCGCCCCGGTAGCCTGGCGGGCATGTCCACGCGTCGCCCCGCCCACCAGCCCACCCGCGGCACCGCCGCGCCCCGCGGCTTCGTCTCCCCGTGGGAGCACGGCTCCCGGCTGTACCGGACCCTCGTGCTGACCGGCTCCGCGCTGTTCCTCGTGGGCATCGTGCTGGCGGTCGTCGGCGGCACCACCGGACGCCTCGCCGTCTCCGGGACCGCCCTGGGCGTGCTCGGCGCGGGCGTCGCCGTTCACCTGTCCGCTCAGCTCGTGCGCTTCCGCCAGGCCGCCCGCCGGCAGGGGGAGCGGCGCCCCGGCCGTTAGGCTGGACGGCAGTCGAGAACCGTCCCGCAGGAGGCCCGAGTTGAGCGTGAACCCCGACGTCGCCGGGCGGAGCTATCCGCCCGCGCCCCCCTTCCAGGTCGGTCGTGAGGCGGTCCGCGGCTTCGCCGAGGCCGTGCAGGCCCAGCATCCCGCGCACCACGACGTCGCGGCCGCCCGGGCCCTGGGACACGCCGACCTGGTCGCCCCCCCGACCTTCGCCGTCGTCATCGCCCAGCGCGCCGAGGCCGCCGTCGTCGCCGATCCCGAGCTGGGCATCGACTTCTCGCGCGTGGTCCACGCGGACGAGCGCTTCGTCCACCACCGCCCGCTGGTGGCCGGGGACGAGGTCGTGGCGACCGTGCGGGTCGAGGCCGTGAAGTCCCTCGGCGGCAACCGCATGGTCACCACCGTCACCGAGATCGCAGATCTGGACGGCGCGGCCGTCTCCACCGTCACGTCCACCCTGCTGGTCCGGGGAGAGGAGTCCTGATGAGCACCGCCCCCCGCCTGTCCGACCTCGCCCGGGGCGAGGTGGTCGGCACGCGCACCGTCACGTTCACCCGCGCCGACCTCGTGGCCTACGCGGGTGCCTCCGGCGACCGCAACCCGATCCACTGGTCCCCGTCGTTCGCCGAGCACGTCGGCCTGCCCGGCGTCATCGCCCACGGGATGCTCACCATGGGCGCGGCCGTGCAGCTCGTCTCGGACTGGGCGGGCGACCCGGGCGCCGTCGTCGACTACCAGACCCGCTTCACCGGCATGGTGCCCGTCGCGGACACCACGGGGCGCACGGACGACGACGGCGCGCCCGTCCCCGGCGCCACGCTCGAGGTCGTCGGCACGGTCGGCGCCGTGGACGAGGCCGCCGGGACCGTGCGGATCGACCTGAACGTCACCAACCCGGACGCGGCGAAGCCGCGCGTGCTGACCAAGGCGCAGGCCGTGGTCCGTCTGGCCGACCCCGCGGGGGAGAGCGCGTGAGCGAGCGGCTGGCGGACCACACCACCACCCGCGTCGGCGGGCCTGCGCGCGCGTGGGTCACCGCGCGCACCGAGGCCGAGGCGATCGAGGCCGTGCGCGCCGCCGACGCGGCGGGCGAGCCCCTGTTCGTCCTCGGCGGCGGTTCCAACACCCTCATGGCGGACGCCGGCTTCCCCGGCACCGTCGTGCGGCTGGCCTTCGAGGGCATCCACGTGCTGGACGGGCCGCTGCCCGGCGAGGGCGAGACGCCGCCCGCCGGCGACGGGGCCCGGTCCGCGGACCACGAGGGGGAGGCCGTCGTCGTGCGGATCGCGGCGGGCCACCCGTGGGACGACGCCGTCGCATGGACCGTGGCGCACGGGCTCGGCGGGATCGAGGCGCTCTCGGGCATCCCGGGCTCGGCCGGCGCGACGCCCGTGCAGAACGTCGGCGCGTACGGCGCGGACGTCTCGCAGGTGCTCGTCGCCCTGCGCGCGTGGGACCGGGAGGCGGGCGACGTCGTCGAGCTGACGCCCGCGGACCTGCGCTTCGGCTACCGCGACTCCGTGATCAAGCGCTCCATGCTGGAGACCGGCGCGCCGAGTCCCCGGTGGATCGTGCTCTCGATCGACCTGCGGCTGCGTCGCGCCTCCTCCGACGCCGAGCCGACGGCGCCGGTCCGCTACGGGCAGCTGGCGGCCGCGCTCGACGTCGAGGAGGGCGCCCATGCCCCGCTCGCGGTGGTCCGCCGCGAGGTGCTGGCCCTGCGCGCCGCCAAGGGGATGGTGTCCGATCCGGCGGACCCGGACACGTGGTCCACGGGCAGCTACTTCACAAACCCGATCGTGCCCGCGTCCGTGCGGGCCTCCCTGCCCGACGGCGCCCCGGCGTTCGCCGCCGGCCAGGCCGAGGACGGGACGCCGCTCGTGAAGCTCTCGGCGGCCTGGCTGATCGATCGCGCGGGCTTCGCGAAGGGCTTCGGGCTGCCCGAGGTCGCCCCCCGCGAGGGCGGGCCGGACGGCCGCGGAGCCGACGGCACCGGCCTGGCCGGGGGCCGCGCGTCGGTGTCCACGAAGCACACCCTCGCCATGACCAACCGCGGCGACGCGACCACCGAGGACGTCCTGACGGTCGCGCGCACCGTGCGCGACGGCGTGCGCGAACGCTTCGGCGTCGAGCTGCACCCCGAGCCGATGATCATCGGCACCAGCCTCTGACCCCTCACTTTCGTTCGGGAAACGGCGCCCCCAGGAGTGCTTTCGTTCGGGAAACGGCGCCGCCAGGAGTGCTTTCGTTCGGGAAACGGCGCGCCTTGGCGGCGCGGGCGCCGTTTCCCGAACGACAACGCCCGAACACCCGCCGTTTCCCGAACGAAAACGGGAGCCGGGTCCGGGGTCCGGTGCGGGGCCGGGTCCCCGCGCGCGCCGCGGCGCCGGCGTCGCGGCTCAGAGGTTGCCGGTGGCGATCATCAGCATGCGACGCACGGGCTCGGCCGCACCCCACAGCAGCTGGTCGCCGACGGTGAACGCCGAGAGGTACTCGGGACCCATGTTGAGCTTGCGCAGCCGGCCGACAGGGATCTGCAGGGTGCCGGTCGCGGCGATCGGGGTCAGGTCGGTGACCGTGACCTCCTTGGTGTTCGGCACCACCTGCACCCACTCGTTGTCCGCGGCGATGATCTGCTCGACCTCGTCCAGCGGCACGTCCTGGGTGAGCTTGAGGGTGAGGGCCTGCGAGTGCGAGCGCATGGCGCCGATCCGCACGCACAGCGAGTCGAACGGGATCCGGTCCGCCCCGGTCAGCCCGAGCACCTTGTTGGTCTCGTCGTAGGCCTTGCGCTCCTCGCGGGAGACGCCGTCGCCCAGGTCGGAGTCGATCCAGGGGATCAGCGAGCCGCCCAGCGGCACGCCGAACTGCGTCGAGTCCAGGCCGCCGCGCTGCAGCTCGATCACCTTGCGGTCGATCTCGAGGATCGCCGACGCCGGATCGGCCAGCTCGGCCCGCACCGCGCCGCCCAGCTCGGCGTACTGGGTGAGCAGCTCGCGCATGTGCCGGGCGCCGCCGCCGGAGGCCGCCTGGTAGGTCATGGCGGTGCCCCACTCGACCAGGCCCGCCTTGAACAGGCCACCCAGGCCCATGAGCATGCAGGACACGGTGCAGTTGCCGCCGATGAAGTCCTTCGTCCCGTTCGCCAGGGCGGCGTCGATCACGCCGCGGTTCACGGGGTCCAGCGCGATCACGGAGGTGTCCGCCATGCGCAGGGTGGAGGCGGCGTCGATCCAGATGCCGTCCCAGCCGGCGGCGCGCAGCTTCGGGTACACGGCCTGCGTGTAGTCCCCGCCCTGCGCGGTGAGGATCACGGGCAGGGCCTTGAGCGCGTCCACGTCGTACGCGTCCTGGAGCACGCCCGGGTCGCCGGCCATGCCCTCGAGCACGGGCGCGGGACCGCCGGCGTTGGACGTGGAGAAGAAGACGGGGTGGACGCGGGCGAAGTCGCCCTCCTCGGCCATGCGCTGCAGGAGGACGGACCCCACCATGCCGCGCCAGCCGACCAGTCCCACGGTGGGCACGGCGGCCGCGTCGGGGGCGTTCACAGATGCGGGGGCAGCGGAAGTCATGCCCTCCAGGCTAGCGGCCCTGCTGCGCACGCTTCCGCCTGTTCCACGCGATGAGACCGCCCACGGCGAACACCTGGGTCAGCACGAGCAGGAACACCAGCCCGGCGATGGTCTTGCCCTGCAGCACGAGGATCAGCCCGAACACGGCGCACACGAACGCCAGCACGGGCAGGGCGACGAGCGCGAGGAACGAGACCGCCTGCGGGGAGAGCAGACGCTGGTCGGAGTCGGTCGGGGCCATGTCAGTCGCGTTCCCATCGTTCGAAGCGGTGGCGCGGGCCGGAGGCGGAGTCCAGCCACGCGTCGGGGGCGGGGTCGACGGCGGTGCGCCGCCAGCGGGCGTCGAGCGGCGGGGCGTGCGTGTCGCCGTCGACGTCGGCGTCGATCACGGTCACCTCGGCGCGCGAGGCCACGTCGAGGGCCTGCTCGTAGAGCGTCGCACCGCCGATCACCCACACGGTGTCACAGCCGTCGGCCTCGGCCGCGGCGGCCAGGGCCGCCCCGAAGTTCGGCACGACGACGGCGCCCGCGGCCCGCAGCTCCGCGCCGGCCTCCTCGGTGGCCGTCAGGGTGCGGGAGACCACGATGTTCGTGCGCCCGGGCAGCGGGCGGAAGCGCGCCGGGAACGACTCCCACGTGCGCCGGCCCATGATCACGGGGTGGCCGTGCGTGTGGGCCCGGAAGTGCGCGAGGTCCTCGGGGACGTGCCACGGCATGGTGCCGTCGCGGCCGATGACGCGCTCGGGGGTCTGGGCCCAGATCATGGCGATCACGGGCTCGGTGGGACGGGTGGCCCGGCTCATGGGGTCGCTGCGCATCCTCGGCTCAGACGGCGATCGGCGCCGTGATGGTGGGGTGGTGACGGTAGTCGAGGACCTCGAAGTCCTCGTAGTCGTAGTCGAAGATCGACGCGGGGGTGCGCCGCAGCCGCAGCCGCGGGTACGGGTACGGCTCGCGGGAGAGCTGCTCGCGCACCTGCTCCTCGTGGTTCGCGTAGATGTGCACGTCCCCGCCGGTCCACACGAACTCGCCGGGAGTCAGCCCGGTCTGCTGGGCGACCATCACCGTGAGCAGCGCGTACGAGGCGATGTTGAACGGCACGCCGAGGAACAGGTCCGCCGAGCGCTGGTAGAGCTGGCATGAGAGCCGCCCGGGGGCGCCGTCCTGACCGGGGGAGACGTAGAACTGGAACAGCGCGTGGCACGGCGGCAGCGCCATCTCGTCCACCTCGGCGGGGTTCCACGCGGTGACGATGTGCCGGCGCGAGTCGGGGTTCGTCCGGATCTGCTCCACGACCTTGGCGATCTGGTCGATGTGGCCCCCGTCCGGGGTGGGCCACGAGCGCCACTGCACGCCGTAGACGGGGCCGAGCTCGCCGTCCTCGTCCGCCCACTCGTTCCAGATCCGCACGCCGCGCTCCTGGAGCCACCGCACGTTCGAGTCCCCGCGCAGGAACCACAGCAGCTCGAGCGCGACCGACTTGAAGTGCACGCGCTTGGTGGTGATCAGCGGGAAGGACTCGGCCAGGTCGAAGCGCAGCTGGCGGCCGAACACGCTGCGCGTGCCCGTGCCGGTCCGGTCCGTCTTGACGGCCCCGTGGGCCATCACGTCGGCGAGGAGGTCCTCGTAGGGGGTGGGGATGCTCACCCGGCCCACTCTAGCGATCCGAGCGGACGCGCTGAGCGTCGTCGACGGCCCGGCGCAGGCGGGCCGCGTCCCAGCCCGCGGCCCGGACGGCAGGGAGGCGGGTACCGGCAGGGCAGGGCCCCGCCCCCGGTCAGCCGTGGAACACCATGTCCTGGTACTCGGGGTAGCGGCGCAGGTAGTCCTCCACGTAGGAGCACTCGGGCACGATCCGGTCACCCTCCGCGCGCAGCCTGTCCAGGACCATGGTCACGAGGGCGCGGGCGTAGCCGCGGCGGCCGAACTGCTCGTCGATGATGGTGTGCTGCAGGCGCAGGACCACGGTGTCCTCACCGTCCGCGCCGCGCACGGTCTCCTGGTCGTAGCCGAGGAATCCGATGAAGGTCCCGTCCTGGCGCAGCTCGAAGCGCTGACGGTCCGGGTCCCGGGTCACCGTGAGGCGCTCGTGGACGATCTTCTCGGGCTGGCTCTGGGCGGCGGTGTTCTCCATGACCCGAGCCTAGGGCCGGGGGCGGGCCCGCTCAACGGTGGCCCGGTCCTGCGGGCCGAGGCCGGCGCGGGCGGCTCAGTCGTCCCAGGGGTCGTAGACCTCGACGGCCACCACGTCGCCGTCGAGGTCGAGCGCGCGGTGCGCCACCAGCACAGCGCCGGGCCGCAGCCACGGATCCTCGGTCGGCAGGGCCCGCAGCACGCGGTCCGTCCGGCCGGCGGCCGCGTCCTCGACCACCTCGAACAGCGTCGGCAGCACCGGCCGGTGCGTGCACACGACCAGGGGCCGGGAGCGGCCCATGAGCTCGGCCATCACCTTGCGGGTCTTCTGGGGCTTCTCCCGGGCCGTGGTCTCCGTGAACGCGCCCTTGGTCTTCAGCGCCAGCCGGCTGGACTTCACGAGCGGGGCCAGCGTCTCCACGCAGCGGCGCCACGGGGAGGAGACCAGCCGCTCCGGCCGCCAGGCCGACACGAGGCCCTCGACGGCGAGCGCCTGCCGCCGGCCCGTCGCCGCCAGCGGGCGCTCCTGCTCGGCGCGGGACCACGAGGAGCGGGGCTTGGCCTTGGCGTGGCGCAGCACCAGCAGCGGCACGGTCCGCAGGCGCCCCCGGGAGGCGGCACGCAGCAGCAGGTCGAGCGGTTCGTGATCCGAGTCGTTCGTCAGCAGCCGCCGGGCCTCGTCCGGCCCGACCCAGCGGACCTCGTCCACCTCGTCGCCGTCGGGGAGGGCGCGCTGGCCGTCGACCTCGGCGGCCCAGTACCAGACCTCCTTGCTCTGACGTGCGCCCCGCTTGCCGGGCACCTCGTACGCCGTCACGCACAGCGGGATGCCCGGCCGCAGCTCGAGGCCGACCTCCTCGCGCAGCTCGCGCACCGCGCACTCCGGCAGGGTCTCACCCGGATCGAGCTTGCCCTTGGGCCACGACCAGTCGTCGTAGCGGGGCCGGTGGATCACCATCACCTCGAGGCCGCCGGGCACGCGGCGCCACGGCAGCATGCCGGCGGCCAGCACCTCGGCGCGGGGGCCTTCCGAGACACGGTCCTCCGTGGACCAGCGGGCGACGCGGTCGGCGTGGGACGAGGGCATGGGGCGGGTTCCTCTCGGGGTGCGGCGGCCGCGACGACTGCTGGGGCAGGGCACGGGGCGTGGCCGACCCCGCGGGGGCCGGCCACACCAGGATACGAGGCCGCCGGGATGTGCCCGGCCGGCCCCCGCCCGAGGGTCTCAGGGGCGGCGGTACTGGGCGTCGGCGGCGAACAGCTCGAAGCCGAGGGACGCGTAGAGCGTGACGGCGGCCGTGTTGTCCGCGTCCACGTACAGGTCCACGACGTCGACTCCCTGTTCCGCCATCCGGTGCAGCCCCGCCAGCGTCAGGGCCCGACCGAGGCCGAGGCCCTGGGCGTCGGGGGAGACGCCCACGGCGTACACCTCCCCGACGCGCGGGCCGTCGGCTCCGGCATCCGGCTCCACCTTCGTCCAGTGGAAGCCGAGCAGCCGCCCGTCCGCCTCGCGGGCGGCGAGCAGGAGGCCGTCGGCGTCGAACCAGTCCTCCGCCATGCGGTCGTCGAGGTCGGCGCGGGTCAGGCTGCCCTGTTCGGGGTGGTCCGCGAAGGCGGCGGCGTTCACGTCCAGCCAGGCCTGCTCGTCCTGGCCGGGGACGAAGCCGCGCAGGGCCACCCCGTCGGCGAGCCGCACCTCCGGCAGGGCCGCGAGCGCCGCGTGCGACAGGCGCATCCGGCGCAGCTCGCGGACGGGCTCGAGGCCGTGCCGCCGGGCGAGCCGGACCGCCCCCGGGAGCATGCCGTGGGCCCAGACGCTCGTGGTCTCCTCCCGCGCCAGGTCCCGGACCGCGGCGGCCGCGGCGTCGGCCAGGACCGTCCCCCGGCCGGTGCGGCGTGCGGTCGGGTCGACGACGAGCTCGAGCACGGCCGCCGTGCCCTCGGGCACGAGCACGGCCGCCCCGTCGATCGCCCCGTCCGGGCCCCGGGTGGCTCCCCACCAGAGCTGCCCGCCGCGGGCGAGCAGCACGCGCGTCTGGTCCGACAGCGGGGGATGACCGTCCGCCGCCCCGGCGCGGTCGGCCAGGTCCAGGACGGCGCTCGCCTCCTCCGGGCGCGGGGTGACGACGCGCGGCATGCCGTCGGCGTCGGAGGTCGTGGGGGTGGGGTGTTCGGCCATGCCGGCCACCCTACGGAAGGAGGACGGTGGCCCGCGAGGTGCGCCCCGCCGTCGCCCGCCCAGGGCCGAGCCGGTGCGCACCTGGCAGGATGGGGCAGGTGATGCGCTTGTCCATGGCCCTGAGTGCGGCCGTCGCCGCCCTCGTCCTGGGCGGTGCCGCGTTGCTGGGCCCGGTCCCCGCCGCCCTCGCCGCCGCCGTCGTGATCCTGGTCATCGCCTGGGGCTGGCCGCGGCAGATGGGGGCGCCCGCGCGCCTCTCGCTCAGCGTCACCCTGGCCGTCGCCGGGGGCGCCGCGGTGCTGCTCATGCTGCTGTGGCCGCCGCTCGAGGACGGCCACAGCGGGGCCTGGACGCTCTTCGAGCCGCTCGCCGTCGTCGTCGCCTGGAGCACCATGGCCTCGTTCGTCGTCCAGCTGGTGCGCGGGACCGGCCGGCCGCTGCGCCTCGAGTCCACCGTCGCCACGATGGGCGGGGCGTTCATGGCCGTCGTGACGGCGTGCTGGGTGGCCGTCTCACGCTGGACCGACACCCCTGCGGTCGCCGGGCTGGTCATCACGCTGGCGGTCACGGTGGCCGCGGTCTCCCTCGTCGGCCTCACCCCGTGGATGCAGGGCCGGCCGGGAGTCCTGGCGCTCGTCGTCATCCCCCTCGGCACGGTGCTCGCCTGGCCCGTCTCGGCGCTGGCCGGCGTGGGCGCCCGGGACCGGCCGGCCGTCACGGCCGCGGCGCTCGCGGTGGCCGTGCTGGTGTCCCTGACCGCCGCCACGGCGCCGTCGTCGCGGCCGCGACCCGAGGACCGGCCGGTGGGCACCACCCTGCGCCCGCGCCGGGCGGGTTACGCCCTCGCGTTGGCGCCCGTGGGCGCGGCCGGCGTGGTGGCGCACGTCATGGTGGGCTTCCTGGCCTGACAGGTCGGGCCCGCTCGGTAGGATGTCCCGCATGGATACCCTTCTTGCGCTCGAGATCTTCTTCCTGGCCCTCGTGGTCCTGGCCGGCCTGGGCATGGCCGCCGTCGCTGCGGTCGTCATCAGCGGCCTCTTCAAGGGCCAGCGCTGAGGACGCGCGGCCCGCTGTCGGGCCGCGCCGTGATCTGCCATGGCGACTGAACTCCCGTACGACCTCACCCCCGAGCTCGCGCCCCTGTCCTGGCTCATCGGCAGCTGGGAGGGCCAGGGCCGCCTCGGCGACGGCTCCGCCGGCACCGAGATCTTCTACCAGCGGGTGGACTTCACCGAGCATGGTCTGCCGTTCGTCGAGTACCGCGCGGAGTCGTGGCTGTGCGAGGCGGACGGCACGCTGCTGCGTCCGCTGACCGTGGAGTCCGGCTTCTGGCAGGTGGACCGGGCGCGGCGCGACGGCGACGTCGGCCCCGGCATGCGCCCGGCGGACATCGTCCCCGCGTTCCGCTCCGCCGAGGACGTCGAGCGGCTGCGCGCCGGTGACGAGGGCTTCGGCCTGACCGCCACCATCACGCATCCGGGCTCGCTGTCCGAGCTGTACTACGGCCGCATCAAGGGCCCGCAGCTGCAGCTGGCCACGGACGCGGTCCTGCGTGGCTCCGCCGCCGGCCCGTACCACCGGGCCACCCGCATGGCCGGTCTCGTGAACGGGCAGCTGTTCTGGCGCTGGGACGTCGCGGACGCCGCGGGCGCCGAGCTCGAGGCGCACGCCTCCGCCATCCTGGACCGCATGCCGAGCGCGGCCGAGGGTCGGCTCGCTCCGGGGGCCGAGCGTCCTCGCGGGGCTCGCGGGGAGCAGTCGTGACGACCTCCCGCAGCCCGCTGCTGGACCTGGCCGTGGCCGAGCCGCAGGGGCCGGCCGGCGGCGCCGTCGAGGGCCGCGGCCCGGACGCCGGCGTCGCCGCGCACTACGGTCGCCCCCTGCCAGAGCAGCGCGCCCTCGCCCGGGGCCGCGCCCTGGTCGACCTCTCCCACCGGGCCGTGCTCTCCGTGTCCGGCCCGGACCGGCTGAGCTGGCTGCACACGCTCGGCACGCAGCACGTCGAGACGCTGCCCCCCGGCACGAGCACCGAGATCCTCTTCCTCGACGTGCAGGGGCGGATCGAGCACGCCGCCCACCTGCTCGAGGACGGTACCGCGGCCTGGCTCGTCACGGACCGCGAGGACGGCCCGGGCCTGGCCGCGTGGCTCACCTCGATGCGCTTCTCCCACGACGTCACGCTGCGGGACCACACTGGGGCGGTCGCCGTCGTGGGCGCCACCGCGCCCGTGCCCGGCTGGGAGGACCGCACCGTGTGGCTGGACCCGTGGCCGCGCGTCGGGGCGGGCGGCTGGGCCTACACGGCCGATCCGGATCCGGCGACCCACCCGGGTGCGGACTGGTCCTGGCGCGAGTACCTCGTCACCCGGGCCGACCTCGAGGCCACCGTCCGCGCGCTCGGCACGGGCGTGCTCGCGGGCTGGTCCCTGGCGGGCACGACGGCGGCCGAGGCGCTGCGCATCGAGGCCGGCCGCCCCCGCCGGGCCCTCGACGTGGACGACCGCGCGATCCCGCACGAGCTGGACCTGCTGCGCACCGCCGTGCACCTCGAGAAGGGCTGCTACCGCGGTCAGGAGACCGTGGCGCGCGTGCACAACCTGGGCCGCCCGCCCCGCCGCCTCACCCGCCTGCTCCTGGACGGCTCCGGCCACGCGCTCCCCGAGCACGGTGCCCCCGTGATCCTCCGGCCGGCCGAGGACACGCCCGAGGCCCGCGCCGCCGCCCGTCCGGTGGGGACGGTCACCGCCGCGGCCCAGCACCATGAGGCGGGCGCCGTCGCCCTGGCGCTGCTCAAGCGCACGGTGCCCGTGGACGCCGAGCTGCTGGTCCGCGAGGACGCTCCCGGCGAGGACGGTGTCGCCGAGGGCGGCTGGATCGCCGCGAGCCAGGAGCCGCTCGTGTCCCCGGACGCCGGGCAGGTCGTCGGCCGACCGCGCGGCGTGGGCCGCCTGCGCTGACCGACTCGCCGGCTCAGTCCAGCGCGAGGACGGTCCGCGTGCCCGCCGCCTCCAGCCCGACGGCGATCGCCACGTGGTGCGCGGCCGTGTGGCCCGCCGGCACCTCGGCGAACGGCAGCAGCCCCTCCAGCGCCGCCCGGTCCATCGCCACGGCCACCGCGTAGCGGCCGAGCCCACGACCGCGCAGCCGCGGTGGGGTGAGGGTGCCCAGCGAGGCCAGCACGCCGCCCGTCACGCGATGCCCCGCCGCCGCCACCGCGGCTTCGATCGCCCGTCCCGCGCCGTCGTCGGGAACGAGCGCGACCGAGGACTCCCAGGAGGGGACACCCGCCTCGGCCACGTCGTCTGCGGGGGCCTGCGCGACCACGGCGTGGACGTGGGCGGGGTCGTCGGACACGGCGACGGTGCGCGAGGGGTCGACCGGCGGCGGTTCCTCGGCGGCGTAGAGCGTGAACTCGCCGCGCGAGCGCACGGCCTCCCCGGCGGCGGCGCGCACCGCCGTCCGCAGCAGGGCCGACTCCACGCCCAGCGCCTCGGCGGGCACGCCGCGGCAGGCACGCGTGAACCACGCCGGCCCCGCCACGACGGTGGCCCAGGGCAGGGCCAGCACCTCCGCCTCGGCCACGCCCTGCCGGGCCACCTCGATGCGGCGCGGCTCGGCGCCCGCCGCCGGGGCGTCGTCGGGCAGCAGCGCGGTGTCGGGCAGGCCGAGCCGACGCGCCAGCCCGAGGGCCAGCACGCCGACGGCGGGGTGGTCGGGTCTCACCGGCCGAACAGGATCTTCGCCTCGTCGTAGCGGGAGACCGGCACCTTCTTGAGGCCCTTGAGGGCGGCGCTCATGGGGATGGAGATGATCTCCGTGCCGTTGGCCGCCACCATCTGTCCCCAGCGGCGCTGGGCGACGAGGTCGACGGCGCCCATGCCGAAGCGCGTGGAGAGCACGCGGTCCGTGGCGGTGGGGGCGCCGCCGCGCTGGATGTGGCCCAGGATGGTGCTGCGCGTCTCGATGCCCGTCATCTCCTCGATCTCGCGGGTCACCCACTCGCCGATGCCGCCCAGACGCGGTCGGCCGGACGCCTCGACCCCGGCCTCGGCCAGCGGGTCGTCGTGGCCCTCGGGGATGAAGCCCTCCGCCACCACGACCAGCGGGGAGCGGCCGCGGTCGTGGACCTGCTGCACCCACTCGGCGACCTGGGACATCGGGGTGCGGACCTCGGGGATGAGGATCGCGTGGGCGCCGGCGGCCATGCCCGAGTGCAGGGCGATCCAGCCGACGTGGCGGCCCATGACCTCGGCGACCATGCAGCGGTGGTGGGACTCGCCCGTGGTGCGCAGCCGGTCCATGGCGTCCGTGGCGATCTGCACGGCCGTGTCGAAGCCGAACGTGTAGTCGGTGCCCTGCAGGTCGTTGTCGATCGTCTTGGGCACGCCCACGATCGGCAGCCCGTCCGCGGCCAGGCGGTTCGCGCCGGCCAGGGTGCCCTCGCCGCCGATCGCGATGACGGCGTCGATGTCCAGCTCGCGCAGGTTGCGGAGCATGTTCTCCGGGCCGCCGCCCTCCGCGTTGTAGGGGTGCGTGCGGGAGGTGCCGAGGATGGTGCCGCCGGTGCGGGCCAGGCCGCGCACGCGGGAGCGGGGCAGGTCCTCGACGTCCTTCTCGATCAGGCCGGACCACCCGTTGCGGATGCCCACCATCTCCATGTCGTACGACTTGATGCCGTGCAGGACGGCGGAGCGGATGACGGCGTTGAGGCCGGGGCAGTCGCCTCCGGAGGTGAGCATTCCGACGCGCATGGGGGTCCTCTCGGGCGTTCTCGTGGGGGTCGGCACCACCCTAGGCGTGCCCGCCGCGTCGCGTCAGGGGACGGGCGACGGGCGGCGGGTCAGCCGAGGGCCACGAGGACGGCGACCTGGAGGGCCGTCGCACCCACGAGGATGCCGCTCGCCGGGCCGAGGGTGCCGGGACGGCGGCCGCTGAGCAGAGCGCCCAGCAGGACGGGGGCGATCACCGCGAGCGCGGCGACGAGCATGGGCACCGCCAGCAGCGTGGGGGTCGGACCGACGCCGAGCAGCAGGCTGATCCCGAGGGCGGCGAGCGCGGCGAGGACGGCCCCGGCGTAGGTGGCGGCCTGCGCGATCGGCCCGAGGCGCGGCTTCGCGGCCGTGGCTGCGGACCCCGAGCCGGTCGGGGCGGTGGCCGCCCGGGGGGCCTCCTCGGCCAGGCGCGTCGCGGCCCGCCGTTCGCGGGAGTGGACGTGGTCGCGCCAGGTGCCGGTCGCGGGGTCGATCCATTCGGGGCGGAAGCCGTGCGGGTCGGTGACCTCGGCCGCCCGCTCGCGCGGACCTCCGCCGACGTACCAGGCCGGGCGCGGCACGGCGTGGGCGGGCTGGTCGGCGTCGGGGACCCGGCCCGGGGCCACGCGGGCCTGCGCCCGGCCGTCCCAGCGGGTCACGAGCCACCAGACGAGCACGGCCAGCGCGCCCAGGCCCACGAGGGAGCCGGGGCCGCCCACGGCCGGGGCGATGAGGGTGAACCCGGCGCCGAGCAGCAGGTTGAGGGCGCCGATCGCCCCGATCACGCCGATGGCCACGGTGGCGTCCTGCCACTCCCCGCGGCGCAGGCGGCCGAACTGCACGCGTCCGTCGGGGTCGGGGAGCACGGCCCAGGCGGCCGCGTAGGCCAGCAGGCCCAGGCCCGCGGAGACCATGCACACGGCGACGAACACGCCGCGGGCGAGCAGCGGATCGATGCGGTAGCGCTCGGCCACCCCGCCGAGCACCCCGCCGACCCACGAGGCCGGCGAGCGGCGCACGCCCCAGCTCAGGACGGCGCGGCGCAGCCAGCCCGGCAGGGCGTCCAGTCCGTCGGGGCCGGTCTCGCCCGCGGCGGCTCCGTCGGGGGCGACGTGGGGGCCGGGGCCGGTGAACGGGTCGTGTGTGCTCGTCATGTCTCCATCCTCGTCCGCCTGCGGCCCCCGCCCATCCGGGAACTCCCGGAATCCTCCCCGGATGTGCCGCCCCGTCCGACGCGGCAGGATGGGGGCATGCCCACCCCGTCCGCGCCCGCGCCGGCCCCGCGTCCGCCGTTGATGCGGCACGGGGCCGACCGTCCGGTGTCCGGCGTCGCCGCGGGGCTCGCCCGGCACCTCGGGATGCCCGCCGGCCGCGTCCGCGCGGCCCTGGCGCTGCTGAGCCTGCTGGGCGGCGCGGGCCTGGCCCTGTACGTGTGGCTCTGGCTGCTCGTGCCGGAGGAGGGTCCGGACGGCGCTCCTGCCGCCGACGCCCCCACCCTGCGTGGTCGCGCCCCCGAGGTGCTCGAGCGGGTGCGCGAGGGCGGCTGGCCGGTGCTGCTGGCCGCCGTGGTGCTCGGCGTGGGCGTGCTGACCGTCGCGGACGGCCTCGGCCTCGCCGTCGACTGGGCGCTCGTGGGCCCGGTGGCCGTCCTCGTGATCGGCCTCGGCCTGGCCTGGATGCAGCTCGACCTGGCGGGCGGGCCCCGGGCCGGGCGGAGCGGACGACTGGTCCGCCTCGTGCTCGGCACGGCCCTCGTGCTGCTGGCGGTGCTGGCCATCGTCCTGGGCGCCGTGAGCTCGGGCGAGCTGTGGCGGGCTCTGCTGGCCGCCGTCGCGATGCTCGCCGGCGCGGCGCTGGTGGCCATGCCCTACGTCCTGGCCTGGCTGCGCCGACGGGACGCGGAGCGGACCGCGTTCGCGGTGCAGGCCCAGCGCGCCGAGATCGCGGCGCACCTGCACGACTCGGTGCTGCAGTCCCTCGCCCTCATCCAGCGGCGCGCCCAGGACGCGGACGCGGTGGCCCGGGTGGCCCGCGCCCAGGAGCGTGAGCTGCGTCAGTTCCTCGCCCTGGACTCCCGTGGCGGCCCGCACTCCCTGGCGGAGGCGCTCGAACAGCACGCCGCCGCCGTCGAGGACGCCCACGGGGCCCGGGTGGAGGTCGTGGCCGTGGGGCGGGCCGCGGGGGCGTGGCTCGAGCCGCTCGCGGCCGCGGCGCGCGAGGCCATGCAGAACGCGGCCCGGCACGCCGGCGACGCGCAGGTCTTCGCGGAGGCCGGTGAGGACGACCGCGGCCGCACCGTCGCGGAGGTGTTCGTCCGGGACCGCGGTCCCGGCTTCGACCTGCCCACGGTCCCGGCCGACCGGCTCGGCGTGCGGGAGTCGATCCTCGGCCGCATGGGCCGTGCCGGCGGGACCGCCCGCATCCGGTCCGGCCCGGGCGGCACCGAGGTCCACCTGACGTTGGCCGAGCCCGAGGGTGCGCGAGCGCGCACCGGACAGGAGCACCCATGACCGACCCCGCCCCGCGCACGGCCGTCAACGTGGACGACCACGCGATCTTCCGCTCCGGCCTGCGCGCCGACCTGGACCCGGACCGACTGGCCATCGTCGGTGAGGCCGGGGACGTGGACGAGGCCGTCCGCGCCGTGCTGGACCTGGCGCCGGATGTGGTGCTGCTGGACGTGCACCTGCCCGGCGGGGCCGGCGGCGGGGGAGCGGAGGTGGCCGAGCGTGTCCTCGCGCGCCGACCCGCGCAGCGGTTCCTGGCCCTGTCCGTCTCGGACGCGGCCGAGGACGTCGTCGCCGTGATCCGTGCGGGGGCCCGCGGCTACATCACCAAGACGGCCTCCGGCGCGGAGGTGGCGGACGCGGCGGTCCGCGTGGCCGACGGCGACGCCGTGTTCTCGCCCCGACTGGCCGGGTTCGTCCTCGACGCCTTCCGCGGCACGGCGCCCGCGTCCCCGCCCGTCCCCGCCGCGGCGACGAGCGGGGCTGCGGCCCCCGACGAGGACCTCGACCGGCTCTCGGCACGGGAGCGGGAGGTCATGCGGCTGATCGCGCGCGGCTACACCTACCGGGAGGCCGGGGCGGAGCTGTTCATCTCGGACCGCACGGTCGAGACCCATGTGTCCTCCGTGCTGCGCAAGCTCCAGCTCTCCAACCGCCACGAGCTGACCCGCTGGGCCGCGCGCCGCGGATACGCCTGAGCCCCGCGGCACGCGGCGTCGCGGGGCTCAGGGGTGGGGTGTGCGGCTCAGGCGCTGAGCAGGGCGCGGATGCGCTCGACGCCCTCGGCGAGGTCCGCATCGCCCAGCGCGTAGGACAGTCGCAGATAGCCGGACGGGCCGAACGCCTCGCCCGGGACCACGGCGACCTCCGCCTCGTCGAGGATGAAGGCGGCCAGCTCGGCCGACGTCGCGGGGGTGACGCCGCCGCGGTAGGTCTTCGCGAGCGCCTCCCGCACGTCCACGTACGCGTAGAACGCACCCTGCGGGGTGGGACAGTGGAAGCCCGGCACGGCGTCCATGGCTTCGACCATGGCCCGGCGCCGGCGGTCGAACGCCGTCTTCATCTCCGCCACGGCGTCCAACGGGCCGGCGATGGCGGCCAGCGCGGCCCGCTGCGACACGTTGGCCACGTTCGAGGTGGCGTGGGACTGCAGGTTCGTGGCGGCCTTGACCACGTCCAGCGGACCGGCCATCCAGCCGACGCGCCAGCCCGTCATCGCGTAGGTCTTGGCGACGCCGTTGAGGATCACGGACTGCTCCGCCAGCTCGGGCACGGCGCGGACGATCGAGGTGAACGGCATGCCGTCGTAGGTCAGGTGCTCGTAGATCTCGTCGGTGACCACCCACAGCCCCCGCTCCCGTGCCCACTGGCCGATCGCCGCCGTCTCCTCGGGGGAGTACACGGCGCCGGTGGGGTTGGAGGGGGAGACGAACAGGAGCACCTTGGTGCGGTCCGTGACGGACTCGTCGAGCTGGTCCACGGTGACCTTGTAGCCCTGCTCGGGGCCGGCGAACACCTCCACCGGCACGCCGCCGGCCAGGCGGATCGCCTCGGGGTAGGTGGTCCAGTAGGGGGCGGGGACGAGCACCTCGTCCTGCGGGTCCAGCAGCGCGGCGAAGGCGTTGTACACGGCCTGCTTCCCGCCGTTGGTCACCAGCACCTGGGCGGCCTCGAGGGATACGCCGGAGTCGCGCAGCGTCTTGTCCGCGATCGCCTCGCGCAGCTCGGGCAGGCCGGAGGCGGGGGAGTAGCGGTGGTTCTTCGGGTCCCGGGCCGCGGCGACGGCGGCCTCCACGATGTAGTCCGGGGTGGGGAAGTCGGGCTCGCCGGCGCCGAAGCCGATCACCGGGCGCCCGGCGGCCTTGAGCTCCTTGGCGCGGGCGTCGACGGCGAGGGTGGCGGAGGGCGCGATGGCGGACAGACGGGCGGAGACGCGGCGGGCGGGCGCGGCCATGGGGACCTTCTTCGAGCTCGACGGGGAGGGCGGGGCGGAGCGGGGCTCCGTCCTGCCAGGGTACTGACTGCCCGGGGCCCGTTCGACTCCCGCCGCCCGATGGCGTATCCTGGATCTCCGGTACCGCGATCACGGTCGATCCCGCGAGGGTTCGGCCGGCTCCGTCGGTCCGAAGGGTAGTGGCGCAATTGGTAGCGCAGCGGTCTCCAAAACCGCAGGTTGCAGGTTCGAGTCCTGTCTGCCCTGCTCGATGCCGGGCCTCGTGCTCGGCATCGGACGTGTAGAAAGCGATTCGGCGATCCGACGAGTGAGGCCACGTGACTGAGATGGCGGCGAACGGCGGGGGGCCCGCCCCCACGCCGAGCAGGCAGCGTCGCGGGCTGTTCGCGCGGATCGCGCTGTTCCTGCGCCAGGTGGTGGACGAGCTCCGCAAGGTCGTCACCCCCACGAGCGAGGAGCTGCTGCGCACGACCGGAGTGGTGCTCGCCTTCGTGGCGTTCATGATCCTGCTGGTCATGGGGCTGGACTGGGTGTTCGGCACCGTGGCGGGTCTCCTGTTCGGCGCCGGCGGCCTCTGAGCCCGGCGCGGACGGTCCCGACGTCGCAGGACGCGTCCCCCGCACGCCCGTGAGGGCCCTCCCCGACGGCAGGGCCCGCCGTCCGTCAGCAGAAAGCAGGAACCGTGTCCGAGCAGGAACTGGATCGTCAGCCCGCCGAGGAGTCCGTCCCGATGTCGGAGGACGCCGTGGCCGAGGAGACCGCCGAGACCGCGCAGGACGCCGGCACGCCCGTCGAGGACGCCCTGGACGAGGTCGCCGGCAGCGGTGACGAGACCGCCGAGGCCACCGTGCAGGAGGCCGACCTGGCCGTCGCCGAGGGCGAGGACGCACCGACCCCCGTCGAGGAGCAGTCCGACGACGAGCCCGCCGTGGACCCCGCCGAGGAGCTGCGCACCCGCCTGCGCCGCCAGCCCGGCGACTGGTACGTCGTCCACACCTACGCCGGCTACGAGAAGCGCGTGAAGACGAACCTCGAGGCCCGCATCCTGACCCAGGACATGGAGGACTCGATCTACGAGATCGAGGTCCCCATGGAGGAGGTCGTGGAGATCAAGAACACCACGCGCAAGATCGTCTCGCGCGTGCGCATCCCGGGCTACGTGCTCGTCCGCATGGACCTCGACGACGCCTCGTGGGGCGTCGTACGGCACACCCCGGGCGTCACGGGCTTCGTGGGCAACGACGCCCACCACCCGCAGCCGCTCAGCCTGGACGAGGTGTACGACATGCTCGCCCCGTCCGTGATCCAGGAGGCCGCCCGCGCCGCCGAGAAGGCCGGCCTGGCCGTCCCCGCCGCGGCCGAGTCCGGCGCGCCCGCCGCCCCCGCGATCCACGTGGACTTCGAGGTCGGCGAGTCGGTCACCGTCAACGACGGCCCGTTCGAGACCCTCCCGGCCACGATCTCCGAGATCAAGCCGGAGGCCCAGCAGCTCGTGGTGCTCGTCTCGATCTTCGAGCGCGAGACCCCCGTGACGCTGTCCTTCAACCAGGTGACCAAGGCCATCTGAGGACACCCGACGCTTCCGCACCGGGCCGGCCGCCTGCCGGCCCGGACGCGGCACCGGCCGCCGCGCCACGGCGGCCACCGCCCCCGGTGCGCTCCTGCGCCGAGGGTCCCCCAGTGAGAGAAGGATCCACTCATGGCTCCCAAGAAGAAGGTCACCGGTCTGATCAAGCTTCAGATCCAGGCCGGCGCCGCCAACCCGGCCCCGCCCATCGGCCCCGCCCTGGGCCAGCACGGCGTGAACATCATGGAGTTCTGCAAGGCGTACAACGCCGCCACCGAGTCGCAGCGCGGCAACGTGGTCCCGGTCGAGATCACCGTGTACGAGGACCGCTCGTTCACCTTCGTGACCAAGACCCCGCCGGCCGCCGAGCTCATCAAGAAGGCCGCCGGCGTCGCCAAGGGCTCCGCCACCCCGCACACGGCCAAGGTCGGCACGCTGACCCAGGCCCAGTGCGAGGAGATCGCCCAGACCAAGATGGAGGACCTGAACGCCAACGACGTCCAGGCCGCCGCCAAGATCATCGCGGGCACCGCCCGCTCGATGGGCATCACCGTCGAGGGCTGACGCCCACCCCCACCCCCTTCCAGTGGCAGGGCCGAGCGCGGTCCGCAGACCACGACTGCACAAGGAGAAGAACGCAGATGGCACAGCGCAGCAAGGCATACAAGGCGGCCAAGGCCGCGATCGGCGAGGATCTGTACTCGCCGGTGGAGGCGATCCGCCTCGCCAAGGAGACCAACCCCTCCAAGACCGACGCCACCGTGGAGGTGGCCCTCCGCCTCTCGGTCGACCCCCGCAAGGCCGACCAGATGGTCCGCGGCTCCGTGAGCCTGCCCCACGGCACCGGCAAGACCGCGCGCGTCGTCGTGTTCGCCACCGGTGACCGCGCCGAGGCCGCCCGCGCCGCCGGCGCGGACGTCGTGGGCGACGACGACCTGATCGCCCGGATCTCCGAGGGCTGGGTGGACTTCGACGCCGCCGTGGCCTCCCCGGAGCTCATGGGCAAGGTCGGCCGTCTGGGCAAGGTGCTCGGCCCCCGCAACCTGATGCCGAACCCCAAGACCGGCACCGTGACCCCGGACGTGGCCAAGGCCGTGGCCGACATCAAGGGCGGCAAGATCGACTTCCGCGTCGACAAGCACTCCAACCTGCACTTCATCATCGGCAAGACCTCCTTCGAGGCCAAGGCCCTGGTGGAGAACTACGCCGCAGCCCTCGAGGAGGTCCTGCGTCTGAAGCCGTCCTCCTCCAAGGGCCGCTACATCTCCAAGGCCACCGTGGCCACCACCTTCGGCCCGGGCGTGCCCATGGACCCGAACGTGACCTCGGTGGACTCCTCCGAGCTCTGAGCCACGCGGCCCCGGTGATCGGGGCCCACGACGTCGGCCGGTCGTCCCCGCAGCGGGGACGACCGGCCGGCGTCGTCCCGGGTCGATTTTGCGGGCCCGCCCCGGACGTGTACGCTGGTGCCTACCGAAGACCGCCGGTCGTGGTGCCCTGCCTCCGGGCAGAGCCCACCGAAGGATCTCCCTGACGGAGACGGCCCGCGCAGGTGAACGTGAGCCACGCTCGCATCCGCACGTCGACCCTCCGGGTCCGGCCGCGTCGATGCTCCTGCTGCGCCCCGTGCATCTGCACGGGGCGCTTTCTCGTCTCGGGGTGGCGGTTCCCACGCATCATCGAGAGGAGTGCCATGGCGACGTCCGCGAAGGAGTCGGCGGTGGCTGAGCTCACGGACCTGTTCCGTGAGTCCAGCGCCGCTGTTCTGACGGAATACCGTGGCCTGACGGTGACGGAGCTCAAGCAGCTGCGCGACTCCATCCGTCAGGACGCGACCTACGCCGTGGCGAAGAACACGCTGGCCGAGATCGCGGCCAAGGACGCCGGTCTGGAGGGCCTCGAGGCTCACCTGTCCGGTCCCACCGCGATCGCGTTCGTGACCGGGGACCCGGTCAACGTCGCGAAGGCCCTGCGTGACTTCGCCAAGGATCACGAGAAGCTCGTACTCAAGGGCGGCTACATGGATGGCCAGCCCCTGGACGAGGCCGGCATCAAGCAGCTCGCGGACCTCGAGTCCCGCGAGGTGCTGCTGGCCAAGTTCGCCGGCGCGATGAAGGGCAGCATGTCCAAGGCTGCCGCCCTGTTCCAGGCGCCGCTGTCCAAGACCGTCCGCACGGTCGAGGCGCTGCGCGCCGCGCAGGGCGAGGCTGCCTGAGCAGTCCGCCCCGGGCTGCACGGCCCACCACTTCACACGTAGTCAAGACGTACCCGTAAAGGAGCCATCATGGCCAAGCTGACCACCGAAGAGCTGCTCGCCGCGTTCGAGGAGCTGACCCTCATCGAGCTGTCCGAGTTCATCAAGGCGTTCGAGGAGAAGTTCGACGTCACCGCCGCCGCCCCCGTGGCCGTGGCCGCCGCCGGCGGTGCCGCCGGTGGTGCCGAGGCCGCCGCCGCCGAGGAGAAGGACGAGTTCGACGTCGTCCTCGAGGCCGCCGGCGACAAGAAGATCGGCGTCATCAAGGAGGTGCGCGCCATCACCTCCCTCGGCCTGAAGGAGGCCAAGGACCTGGTGGACGGCGCTCCCAAGCCCATCCTCGAGGGCGTCAACAAGGAGACCGCCGAGAAGGCCAAGGAGCAGCTCGAGGGCGCCGGCGCCACCGTCACCCTCAAGTGATGATCGCGGCCTGAGCCGCATCACGCCTCCTCACGAGGCCCCCGGACCCGCGCTGCGGACCGGGGGCCTCGTGGCGTCCCGGGTCACGCACCCCCGGCTGGACAGGGGCGACGGGCGCGGATAGGATGGATCTTTGCATCTCCCCTGTTCCGTGCCGCCCGCAGGACCTCGCGTCCCGCCGTGGCCCGCACGGTTCCGCACGGCCTTCATATAGCGGTGGGCCGGCGCCGCCGTCTCGCGGCAGGGGAGCGAACGGAACCCAGAAGGCCTGTGGAAGGATCCTACGTGGTCGCCTCGAGCACCTCCAACGAAACCGCTACCGTCTCCCCGCGATCCGGCGCCTCCGCCGGACGCGTCTCCTTCGCCAAGATCTCCGAGCCGCTGGACGTGCCGGACCTGCTGGCGCTGCAGACCGAGTCGTTCGACCGCCTGATCGGCAATGAGCGGTGGGCCGCGCGCGTGGACGCCGCCCTGGCCGCCGACGACCACTCCGTGCCCGTCACCTCGGGACTGACGGACATCTTCGAGGAGATCTCCCCGATCGAGGACTTCCAGGGCACCATGTCCCTGTCCTTCGCCGAGCCCGAGTTCGCCGACGCGAAGATGACGGAGGAGGAGTGCAAGGATCGCGACGCGACCTTCTCCGCCCCGCTGTACGTCAAGGCCGAGTTCATGAACAACACGACCGGCGAGATCAAGCAGCAGACCGTCTTCATGGGCGACTTCCCGCTGATGACCCGCAACGGCACGTTCATCATCAACGGCACCGAGCGCGTCGTCGTCTCCCAGCTGGTCCGCTCCCCGGGCGCCTACTTCGAGCGCACCCCGGACAAGACCTCGGACAAGGAGATCTTCTCCGCGAAGATCATCCCCTCGCGCGGCGCCTGGTTCGAGCTCGAGGTGGACAAGCGTGACCAGGTCGGCGTCCGCCTCGACCGCAAGCGCAAGCAGCCCGTGACGGTGCTGCTCAAGGCCATGGGCTGGACCGAGTCCCGCATCCTGGAGGAGTTCGGCCACTACGACTCCATCCGCGCCACCCTCGAGAAGGACGGCACCGCGGACCAGGACGAGGCCCTGCTCGACATCTACCGCAAGCTGCGCCCGGGCGAGCCGGCCGCCGTCGACGCCGCGCAGACGCTGCTGAACAACCTGTACTTCACCCCGAAGCGCTACGACCTCGCCAAGGTGGGCCGCTACAAGCTCAACCGCAAGCTCGGCGTGGACGTGCACCTCGGCGACCCCAACGCGTCTGTGCTCACCGAGGACGACATCGTCCAGATGGTGCACTTCATCGCCGCGCTGCACGCCGGCGAGACCGTCATCAAGGGCACGCGCGACGGCGAGCCGGTGGATGTGCGCGTGGAGATCGACGACATCGACCACTTCGGCAACCGTCGCATCCGTGCGGTGGGCGAGCTGATCGAGAACCAGATCCGCACCGGCCTGTCCCGCATGGAGCGCGTCGTGCGCGAGCGCATGACCACCCAGGACGTCGAGGCGATCACCCCGCAGACCCTGATCAACATCCGCCCCGTGGTGGCGGCGATCAAGGAGTTCTTCGGCACCTCGCAGCTGTCCCAGTTCATGGACCAGAACAACCCGCTGGCCGGCCTGACGCACAAGCGTCGCCTGTCCGCGCTCGGCCCGGGCGGCCTGTCCCGCGACCGTGCCGGCATGGAGGTCCGTGACGTCCACCCGTCGCACTACGGCCGCATGTGCCCCATCGAGACCCCGGAAGGCCCGAACATCGGCCTCATCGGGTCGCTGGCGACCTTCGGCCGGATCAACTCCTTCGGCTTCATCGAGACCCCGTACCGCCGCGTGGTCGACGGCCGGGTCACGGACACCGTGGACTACCTGACCGCCGACGACGAGCTGGCCTTCCAGATCGCCCAGGCGAACGCCCCGGTGGATGAGGACGGCCGGTTCGAGGAGGAGTTCGTGCTCTGCCGCCAGCGCGGCGGCGACGGCGAGCCCGTGCTCTCGACCGTGGACGAGATCGACTACATGGACGTGTCCCCGCGCCAGATGGTGTCGGCGGCCACCGCCCTGATCCCGTTCCTCGAGCACGACGACGCCAACCGCGCGCTCATGGGCGCGAACATGCAGCGTCAGGCCGTGCCGCTGCTCCGCTCCGAGGCCCCCTACGTGGGCACCGGCATGGAGAAGTACGTGGCCGTGGACGCGGGCGACTCCGTGACGGCCACCCAGGGCGGCGTCGTGACCGAGGTGGCCGCGGACCTGGTGACCGTCATGAACGACGATGGCACCACCACGCACTACCCGATCATGAAGTTCGCCCGCTCGAACCAGGGCAACGCCTACAACCAGCGGGTGCGCGTCTCCGAGGGCGAGCGGGTGGAGCCGCTGAGCATCATCGCCGACGGTCCCGCCACGGACAACGGCGAGCTCGCGCTCGGCAAGAACCTCCTCGTCGCGTTCATGCCCTGGGAGGGCCTGAACTACGAGGACGCGATCATCCTGTCCCAGCGCATGGTCTCGGAGGACGTCCTCACCTCGATCCACATCGAGGAGCACGAGGTCGACGCCCGCGACACCAAGCTGGGCGCCGAGGAGATCACGCGCGACATCCCCAACGTGTCCGAGGAGGTGCTCTCGCAGCTCGACGAGCGCGGCATCATCCACATCGGCGCCGAGGTGGAGGCCGGCGACATCCTGGTCGGCCGCGTGACCCCGAAGGGCGAGACCGAGCTGACCCCGGAGGAGCGCCTGCTGCGCGCGATCTTCGGCGAGAAGTCCCGCGAGGTCCGCGACACGTCCCTGAAGGTGCCGCACGGCGAGTCCGGCACCGTCATCGGCGTGCGCATCTTCGACCGCGACGAGGACGACGACCTGCCCCCGGGCGTGAACCAGCTGGTGCGCGTCTACGTGGCGCAGAAGCGCAAGATCACCGACGGCGACAAGATGGCCGGCCGCCACGGCAACAAGGGCGTCATCTCGAAGATCCTGCCGCTCGAGGACATGCCGTTCCTGGCGGACGGCACCCCGGTGGACATCGTGCTGAACCCGCTCGGCGTCCCCGGCCGCATGAACCTCGGCCAGGTCATGGAGCTGCACCTGGGCTGGGCCGCCTCGCGCGGCTGGGACATCCAGGGCGAGCCGGAGTGGATCAAGGACCTGCCGAACTTCCCGCGGCAGTCCGGTCCGGTCAACGTGGCCACCCCGGTGTTCGACGGCGCCGAGGCGTACGAGATCACGGGCCTGCTCGGCCACGTGAACGTGACCCGCGACGGCGACCGTCTCATGAGCGACAGCGGCAAGGCGCAGCTGTTCGACGGCCGCACCGGCGAGCCGTTCCCGGACCCGGTGTCCGTGGGCTACATGTACATGCTCAAGCTGCACCACCTGGTGGACGACAAGATCCACGCCCGTTCCACGGGCCCGTACTCGATGATCACGCAGCAGCCGCTGGGCGGTAAGGCCCAGTTCGGCGGCCAGCGCTTCGGCGAGATGGAGGTGTGGGCGCTCGAGGCGTACGGCGCGGCGTTCACCCTCCAGGAGCTGCTGACCATCAAGTCGGACGACATCCACGGCCGCGTGAAGGTCTACGAGGCCATCGTCAAGGGCGAGAACATCCCGGAGCCGGGTGTTCCCGAGTCCTTCAAGGTGCTCATCAAGGAGATGCAGTCCCTCTGCCTGAACGTGGAGGTCCTCTCCGCCGACGGCCAGGCCATCGAGATGCGTGACGCGGAGGACGAGGTCTACCGCGCCGCCGAGGAGCTGGGCATCGACCTCTCCCACGCCGAGCCGAGCTCGGTGGAGGAAGTCTGAGCCGGGCCCGATCCCGCATCCACAAGACGTCACCTGAGAACCACTGAACCAAGGGAGTTCACCGGAGCATGAGCGTGAACAGCATGTCCACTGACAACTCTTTCGGCCTGATGCGCATCGGCCTGGCCACGGCGGAGGACATCCGCCGCTGGTCCTACGGCGAGGTCAAGAAGCCGGAGACCATCAACTACCGCACCCTGAAGCCGGAGAAGGACGGACTCTTCTGCGAGAAGATCTTCGGCCCCACCCGTGACTGGGAGTGCGCGTGCGGCAAGTACAAGCGCGTGCGCTTCAAGGGCATCATCTGCGAGCGCTGCGGCGTCGAGGTGACCCGCTCGAAGGTGCGCCGCGACCGCATGGGCCACATCGAGCTGGCCGCGCCGGTCACCCACATCTGGTACTTCAAGGGCGTGCCCTCGCGCCTGGGCTACCTGCTGGACCTGGCGCCGAAGGACCTCGAGAAGGTCATCTACTTCGCGGCGTACATGATCACCTCGGTGGACGAGGAGGCCCGGCACCGCGACCTGGCCAACCTCCAGGCCGAGTACGACCAGGAGACCCGTGTCCTGGCCGACCAGCGTGACTCCGACATCGCCGCGGTGGCCGCCGACCTCGAGAAGGACCTGGCCAAGCTGGAGTCCGAGGGCGCCAAGGCCGCCGAGAAGAAGAAGGCCCGCGACGCCGCGGACAAGACCATGGCGCAGATCCGCAAGCGCGCGGACGCGGACCTGGACCGCAAGGAGCAGGTCTGGGACCGCTTCAAGAACCTCAAGGTCGCCGACCTCGAGGGCGACGAGGGTCTGTACCGCGCCATGCGGGACAAGTACGGCCAGTACTTCGAGGGCTCGATGGGCGCGGAGGCGATCCAGCGTCGCCTGCAGACCTTCGACCTCGAGGCCGAGTCCGAGATGCTGCGTGAGACCATCAAGACGGGCAAGGGCCAGCGCAAGACCCGCGCCTTGAAGCGCCTGAAGGTCGTCAACGCGTTCCTGACCACGGACAACTCGCCCGAGGGCATGGTCCTGGACGCCGTCCCGGTGATCCCGCCGGAGCTGCGTCCGATGGTGCAGCTGGACGGCGGCCGCTTCGCGACCTCCGACCTCAACGACCTGTACCGTCGCGTGATCAACCGTAACAACCGCCTGAAGCGGCTGCTCGACCTCGGCGCGCCCGAGATCATCGTCAACAACGAGAAGCGCATGCTGCAGGAGGCCGTGGACTCGCTGTTCGACAACGGCCGCCGCGGCCGGCCGGTGACCGGCCCGGGCAACCGCCCGCTCAAGTCGCTCTCCGACATGCTCAAGGGCAAGCAGGGCCGGTTCCGTCAGAACCTGCTCGGCAAGCGCGTGGACTACTCGGGCCGCTCGGTCATCGTGGTGGGTCCCCAGCTCAAGCTGCACCAGTGCGGCCTGCCGAAGCAGATGGCGCTGGAGCTGTTCAAGCCGTTCGTGATGAAGCGTCTCGTGGACCTGAACCACGCGCAGAACATCAAGTCCGCCAAGCGCATGGTGGAGCGCTTCCGTCCGCAGGTCTGGGACGTGCTCGAGGAGGTCATCACCGAGCACCCGGTCCTGCTGAACCGCGCCCCCACCCTGCACCGTCTGGGCATCCAGGCCTTCGAGCCGCAGCTCGTGGAAGGCAAGGCCCTGCAGCTGCACCCGCTGGTCTGCTCCGCGTTCAACGCGGACTTCGACGGCGACCAGATGGCGGTCCACCTGCCCCTGTCGCCGGAGGCCCAGGCCGAGGCGCGCCTGCTCATGCTCTCGAGCCACAACATCCTGAAGCCCTCGGACGGCCGCGCGGTCGCCGTGCCGGCCCAGGACATGATCATCGGACTGAACCACCTCACCACGGTGCGTCCGGACGAGGTCGGCGCGGGCAACCTGTACGCGACCGTCGGCGAGGCCATCATGGCGTTCGACGGCGGCGACCTGCACCTGAACGCGCCCGCACGGATCGGCGTCGAGGGCTTCGTGCCGTCGGCGGACGTGCCGGCCCCCGAGGGCTGGTCCGAGGGCGAGATCGCCCTCATCGAGACCACCCTGGGCAAGGTGCTGTTCAACGAGCTGCTGCCGGACGACTACCCGTGGCTGGACAAGCAGGCGACCAAGGGCACCCTCGGTCAGCTGGTCAACGACCTGGCCGAGCGCTACCCGATGGTCGTCACCGCGCAGACGCTGGACAACCTCAAGGACGCCGGCTTCCACTGGGGCACCTGGTCGGGTGTGACCGTGGCGATCTCGGACATCACCTCCGACTTCGACAAGGCCGCCATCATGGAGGGCTACGAGGAGCAGGCCCAGCGCGTGCAGCAGCAGTACGACAAGGGCCTGATCGCGGACGACGAGCGTCGCTCCGAGCTGATCGACATCTGGAACAAGGCCACCGACGAGGTCGCCGCGGCCATGAAGGACGGCCTGCCGGAGCTCAACACCATCAACCGCATGGTGTCCTCCGGTGCGCGAGGCAACTGGCTCCAGGTGCGCCAGATCGCGGGCATCCGCGGCCTCGTGGCCAACCCGAAGGGTGAGATCATCCCGCGTCCGATCAAGTCCTCGTACCGCGAGGGCCTGTCCGTGCTCGAGTACTTCTCCGCCACCCACGGCGCCCGCAAGGGCCTCGCGGACACCGCGCTGAAGACCGCGAACTCGGGCTACCTGACCCGTCGTCTCGTCGATGTGTCCCAGGACGTCATCGTCCGCGAGGACGACTGCGGCACCGAGCGCGGCCTGTCCGTCACGATCGCCGCCCCGAACGCCGACGGCGAGCTGGTGGCCCACGAGCAGGTCGAGAACTCGGCCTTCGCCCGCACGCTGGCCCAGGACGTCACGGGCGAGGACGGCACGGTGCTGGCCTCGGCCGGCGCCGACGTGGGCGACGTGCTGATCGGCGAGCTGGTGGCTGCCGGCGTCACGGAGATCAAGGTCCGCTCGGTCCTGACCTGCGAGTCCGCCGTGGGCACCTGCGCGAAGTGCTACGGCCGCTCCATGGCCACCGGCCAGCTGGTGGACATCGGCGAGGCCGTCGGCATCATCGCGGCCCAGTCGATCGGTGAGCCGGGCACCCAGCTCACCATGCGCACGTTCCACACCGGCGGTGTGGCCTCGGCCGACGACATCACGCAGGGTCTGCCCCGCATCCAGGAGCTCTTCGAGGCCCGCACCCCGAAGGGCGTGGCCCCGATCTCCGAGGTCGCCGGCCGCGTGACCATCGAGGACACCGAGACGTCCGTGCGACTGCTGCTCACACCGGACGACGGCTCCGAGGAGATCGCCTACCCGGTGCTGCGCCGTGCGCGCATCCTCGTGGCGGACGGCGAGCACGTGCCGGTGGGCACGCAGCTCGTGGCCGGCGCCGTGGACCCGAAGCAGGTCCTGCGCGTGCTCGGCCCGCGGGCCGCGCAGCGGTTCCTCGTGGACGAGGTGCAGAACGTGTACCAGTCCCAGGGCGTGGGCATCCACGACAAGCACGTGGAGGTCATCGTCCGGCAGATGCTGCGTCGCATCACCGTCATCGAGTCCGGTGACACCGACCTGCTGCCGGGTGAGCTCACGGACCGGGCGCGCTTCGTGGCCGCCAACCGCGCCGCCGTCGCCGAGGGCCGCCAGCCGGCCTCCGGCCGCGACGAGCTGATGGGCATCACGAAGGCCTCGCTGGCCACGGACTCGTGGCTGTCGGCCGCGTCCTTCCAGGAGACGACCCGCGTCCTGACGCAGGCGGCCATGGAGGGCAAGTCCGACCCGCTGCTGGGCCTGAAGGAGAACGTGATCATCGGCAAGCTGATCCCGGCCGGCACGGGCCTGGACCGCTACACGAAGACCGTCGTGGAGCCGACGGAGGAGGCGAAGGCCAACCTGTTCGCCTCGCCGGCCGGCTTCGCGGACTTCGACTACCCGGGCCTGGACCAGTCGCTCGGCGAGAACGACTTCCACGCCGTCTCGCTGGACGACTACGGCCGCGGGGGCGACTTCCGCGCCTGACCCGCGTCCCTCAGGGGCCCGCCCCTCCACCGCTCATGCGGGGGAGGGGCGGGCCCTTGTCCGTGCAGGGCCGGCTCGTCGACGACGCCGGAGCGTGCTATGCTGTCAAGGATTGTTTTTCGTGTGGCAAATTGGACGCTGTCCGGGTCGCGGGGTCATTGCGCGGCAGATGCCACACTTTTGCACGCCTGCGGACGTCTGCTCGTTGCGAGCCCCCACAGGGAGAGGCAGAGCAGAGGAACGAGCAGCCGGCGCCCCGGGCGCCGGTCGATCACGTCAGCGATCACCGAAACACAGGAAGGCTGAAGAGTGCCTACGATTCAGCAGCTGGTCCGCAAGGGCCGCTCACCCAAGGTCGTCAATACGAAGGCCCCTGCCCTGCAGGGGAACCCCATGCGTCGTGGCGTGTGCACCCGTGTGTACACCACCACGCCCAAGAAGCCGAACTCGGCGCTGCGCAAGGTCGCCCGTGTGCGCCTGAACGGCGGCATCGAGGTCACCGCCTACATCCCCGGCGAGGGCCACAACCTGCAGGAGCACTCGATCGTGCTCGTCCGCGGCGGTCGTGTGAGGGACCTGCCCGGCGTGCGCTACAAGATCGTGCGCGGCGCCCTCGACACCCAGGGCGTGAAGAACCGCGGCCAGGCCCGCTCCCGCTACGGCGCCAAGAAGGAGAAGAAGTAATGCCTCGTAAGGGTCCTGCGCCGAAGCGCCCCCTCGTCGTCGATCCCGTCTACGGCTCCCCGCTGGTCACGCAGCTGATCAACAAGGTGCTCGTCGACGGCAAGAAGTCCACCGCCGAGCGCATCGTGTACGGCGCGCTCGAGGGCGCCCGCGCCAAGAACGGCGCCGATCCCGTGGCCACCCTCAAGAAGGCCATGGACAACATCAAGCCGGCCCTCGAGGTGCGCTCCCGCCGCGTCGGCGGCGCCACCTACCAGGTGCCCGTCGAGGTCAAGCCGGGCCGCTCCACGGCCCTGGCCCTGCGCTGGCTGGTCGGCTTCTCCAAGGCCCGCCGTGAGAAGACCATGACCGAGCGCCTGATGAACGAGATCCTGGACGCCTCGAACGGCCTGGGCGGCGCCGTGAAGCGTCGCGAGGACACCCACAAGATGGCCGAGGCCAACAAGGCCTTCGCCCACTACCGCTGGTGATCCGTGTGGCCCGGGGCGCGCGATCCGCGCCTCGGGCCGCAGGTGCGTCCTCTCGGACGGGCCACCCACCGCATCCACCTCACGAGCCCCCCCATTCCACCCGACCAAGGGAGACACCGTGGCACAGGACGTGCTGACCGACCTGCACAAGGTCCGCAACATCGGCATCATGGCCCACATCGATGCCGGCAAGACCACCACCACCGAGCGCATCCTGTTCTACACGGGTGTCAACCACAAGCTGGGCGAGACCCACGACGGCGGCGCGACGACGGACTGGATGGAGCAGGAGAAGGAGCGCGGCATCACCATCACCTCCGCCGCGGTGACCTGCTTCTGGAACGACCACCAGATCAACATCATCGACACCCCCGGCCACGTGGACTTCACGGTCGAGGTGGAGCGCTCGCTGCGCGTGCTCGACGGCGCCGTCGCCGTGTTCGACGGCAAGGAGGGCGTGGAGCCCCAGTCGGAGACCGTGTGGCGCCAGGCGGACAAGTACAACGTCCCGCGCATCTGCTTCGTCAACAAGATGGACAAGCTGGGTGCGGACTTCTACTTCACCGTCGACACCATCGTGAAGCGCCTCGGCGCGCGTCCGCTCGTGATGCAGCTGCCGATCGGCGCCGAGAACGACTTCGTGGGCGTCGTCGACCTGCTCTCCATGAAGGCCTTCGTGTGGCCGGGCGACGCCAAGGGCGACGTCACCATGGGCGCCTCCTATGAGACTCGCGAGATCCCCGCCGAGCTCCAGGAGAAGGCCGAGGAGTACCGCAACGAGCTCGTCGAGGCCGTCGCCGAGACCTCCGAGGAGCTCATGGAGAAGTACCTCGAGGGCGAGGAGCTCACCGTCGAGGAGATCCAGGCCGGCGTGCGCCAGCTGACCGTGAACGCCGAGGCCTACCCGGTGTTCTGCGGCTCCGCGTTCAAGAACCGTGGCGTGCAGCCGATGCTGGACGCCGTGGTCGCCTACCTGCCGAACCCGCTGGACGCCGGCTCCGTCAAGGGCCACGCCGTGAACGACGAGGAGGAGGTGCTGGAGCGCGAGGCGTCGAAGGAGGCCCCGTTCTCGGCGCTCGCCTTCAAGATCGCCACGCACCCCTTCTTCGGCACGCTGACCTTCATCCGCGTGTACTCCGGCCGCCTGGAGTCCGGTGCGCAGATCCTCAACGCCACCAAGGGCAAGAAGGAGCGCATCGGCAAGCTGTTCCAGATGCACGCCAACAAGGAGAACCCGGTGGACGAGGTGGTCGCCGGCCACATCTACGCCGTGATCGGCCTCAAGGACACCACCACGGGCGACACCCTGTGCGATCCCGCGAACCCGATCATCCTCGAGTCGATGACCTTCCCGGAGCCCGTGATCTCCGTGGCCATCGAGCCGAAGACCAAGGGTGACCAGGAGAAGCTCTCCACCGCCATCCAGAAGCTCGTCGCCGAGGACCCCACGTTCCGCGTGAACCTCAACGAGGAGACCGGCCAGACCGAGATCGGCGGCATGGGCGAGCTCCACCTGGACGTGTTCGTGGACCGTATGAAGCGCGAGTTCAAGGTCGAGGCCAACGTGGGCAAGCCCCAGGTCGCGTACCGCGAGACCATCAAGCGCAAGGTCGACAAGGTCGACTACACGCACAAGAAGCAGACCGGCGGCTCCGGCCAGTTCGCCAAGGTGCAGCTGTCCTTCGAGCCCCTGGACACCGCCGAGGGCGAGGTCTACGAGTTCGAGAACGCCGTCACCGGCGGTCGCGTGCCCCGCGAGTACATCCCCTCGGTGGACGCGGGCATCCAGGACGCCATGCAGTTCGGCGTGCTGGCCGGCTACCCGATGGTCGGCGTGAAGGCCACCCTGCTCGACGGCGCGTACCACGACGTCGACTCCTCGGAGATGGCGTTCAAGATCGCCGGCTCCCAGGCCTTCAAGGAGGGTGTCCGCAAGGCCAACCCGATCATCCTCGAGCCGCTGATGGCCGTGGAGGTCCGCACCCCCGAGGAGTTCATGGGCGACGTCATCGGCGACCTGAACTCCCGCCGCGGCCAGATCCAGTCCATGGAGGACGCCACCGGCGTGAAGGTGGTCAACGCCCTCGTGCCGCTGTCGGAGATGTTCGGCTACATCGGCGACCTGCGCTCCAAGACGCAGGGCCGCGCGGTGTACTCGATGACCTTCCACTCCTACGCCGAGGTCCCCAAGGCCGTGGCGGACGAGATCATCCAGAAGTCCCAGGGCGAGTGACCGCAGGTCACCTGCTCTGAACGACCTGCCCCGGGTCGGCCGCCGCAGCCGCGGCCGGCCCGGGGCGACCGGACCGCCCTCCCCGGCGCGGCGGTCCGCGATCAGGACGGGTCAGGTCCGGTCCGCTTCCGGCGGTCCCGACGGCCTGGAACCGGACTGGCCCTCGTGAGGCCGGGATTTCCCCAACCCCGCACCATCCGAGTAGACTCAGTCAAGTTGTCAGCACGTCGCAGGCGGCTGAGCAGTCTTCTTGACGATGAACCAGTTCTTAGGAGGAACTAGTGGCAAAGGCAAAGTTCGAGCGGACGAAGCCGCACGTCAACATCGGCACCATCGGCCACGTTGACCACGGCAAGACCACGCTGACCGCCGCCATCTCGAAGGTCCTGTACGACAAGTACCCGGACCTGAACGAGGCCCGTGACTTCGCGACGATCGACTCCGCCCCCGAGGAGCGTCAGCGCGGCATCACCATCAACATCTCCCACGTGGAGTACCAGACCGAGAAGCGTCACTACGCCCACGTGGACGCCCCCGGTCACGCCGACTACATCAAGAACATGATCACCGGCGCCGCTCAGATGGACGGCGCGATCCTCGTGGTCGCCGCCACCGACGGCCCGATGGCCCAGACCCGTGAGCACGTGCTCCTGGCCCGCCAGGTCGGCGTGCCGGCCCTGCTCGTGGCCCTGAACAAGTCGGACATGGTCGAGGACGAGGAGCTCCTCGAGCTCGTCGAGATGGAGGTCCGCGAGCTGCTGTCCTCCCAGGACTTCGACGGCGACGAGGCCCCGGTCATCCGCACCTCCGGTCTGAAGGCCCTCGAGGGCGACGCCCAGTGGGTCAAGTCCGTCGAGGACCTCATGGAGGCCGTGGACGAGTTCATCCCGGACCCGGTCCGCGACAAGGACAAGCCGTTCCTGATGCCGATCGAGGACGTCTTCACCATCACCGGTCGTGGCACCGTGGTGACCGGTCGCGCCGAGCGCGGCACCCTGAAGATCAACTCCGAGGTCGAGATCGTCGGCATCCGCGACGTGCAGAAGACCACCGTCACCGGCATCGAGATGTTCCACAAGCAGCTCGACGAGGCCTGGGCCGGCGAGAACTGCGGTCTGCTGCTGCGCGGCCTGAAGCGCGACGACGTGGAGCGCGGCCAGGTCGTGGTGGAGCCGGGCTCCATCACCCCGCACACCAACTTCGAGGCGAACGTCTACATCCTGTCCAAGGACGAGGGTGGCCGTCACAACCCGTTCTACTCGAACTACCGCCCGCAGTTCTACTTCCGCACCACCGACGTCACCGGCGTCATCACGCTGCCCGAGGGCACCGAGATGGTCATGCCCGGCGACACCACCGAGATGTCGGTCGAGCTCATCCAGCCGATCGCCATGGAGGAGGGCCTCGGCTTCGCCATCCGCGAGGGTGGCCGCACCGTGGGCTCCGGCCGCGTCACCAAGATCACCAAGTGATCTGACGCATCCCGTCTCGTGGCTCCGTTGAGCCGCTGACGTGCGACGCCCCCGTCTCCGGGTCTTCCGGAGGCGGGGGCGTCGCCGTGTCCGACGACGGCGCGGCGGCGGCCGCTAGGCTGGGGAGCATGCCTGAACTGATCCTCCTCATCGCGGTGCTCGCCGTGGTCGTCGTGGCCGTGCGCTGGGCGCTGCGGACCTTCCGTCCCGAGATCGACCGTGCCCGGCGCATCCGGCGTGCGAACCGCGGCGGGGAGCTGGAGCGATGAGCCTGCCCAGCCCGCGCCGCCTGTTCGCCGTCACGGCGATGGCCGAGATGTTCACCTGGGCCGGTCTGCTGATCGCCATGGGCCTCAAGTACGGCGGAGTCACGGAGCGGGTGGTGCCGATCGCCGGCGGCGTCCACGGCTTCGTGTTCCTCTGCTATCTCGTGGTGACGGTCGCCGTGTGGATCGACGGGCGGTGGCCCGTGGCCCGCGGACTCCTCGGCCTCGGTTCGACGATCGTCCCGTTCATGACGGTCCCGTTCGAGCGGGCCCAGCGGCGGCGCGGCGAGCCGGCGTCGCGGTGGCAGGTCGTGGACCGTGCTCCGGGGGAGCGGCGGCCCCTCGAACGACTCCTCGTCGTGGTGCTGCGCCACCCGGTGGTCAGCGCGCTCCTGGCGGTCGCCGTGGTCGCCGTCGTCTTCACCCTGCTGCTCAACGCCGGCCCGCCCACCGAGTGGGGCCGCTGAGCCCGGGGGGCCGTCGGGCCCGGCCCGCCGATTGGCGGACCGGGCCCGGTTCTGTCTATACTGATTCGGTTGCTCAAGCGCCATTGCGCTGTCGTCGTGTGTCTCGCGGCGGCAGCTCGGCCCAGATGTGACGTCACCACTCCGACCCACCGCAGGCGTGTGCCCTCCCAGGAATGCGACACGCCCGACCGCGTGGACCGGAGTCCGGCGGCGGCGAGGAACCCGGTCCGACCGGATTCGCCCCGCGCGGGTGGAGGACAAGAAGGCGGACCCGATCCGCCGCACAGGGACAGGAACAGCACACCCGACGAGAGAGGCGTGACGCCATGGCGGGACAGAAGATCCGCATCCGGCTGAAGTCGTACGACCACGAGGTCATCGACGTCTCGGCCCGCAAGATCGTTGACACGGTCACGCGCGCAGGCGCGACGGTGGTGGGCCCCGTGCCGCTGCCGACGGAGAAGAACGTGTACTGCGTTATCCGTTCTCCCCACAAGTACAAGGACAGCCGCGAGCATTTCGAGATGCGCACCCACAAGCGGCTCATCGACATCATCGACCCGACCCCGAAGGCCGTCGACTCGCTCATGCGACTGGACCTGCCCGCGGACGTCAACATCGAGATCAAGCTCTGAGAGGGAGGTGCTGAGAGACTATGACCAACACCCAGAACATCAAGGGCCTGCTGGGCACGAAGCTCGGCATGACCCAGGTCTGGGATGAGGACAACAAGCTCATCCCCGTGACCGTGGTCAAGGCAGACCCGAACGTCGTCACCCAGCTGCGCTCCGAGGAGACCGACGGCTACACCGCCGTGCAGATCGCCTACGGCCAGATCGATCCCCGCCGCGTGACCAAGCCCCTGGCCGGTCACTTCGAGAAGGCCGGCGTGACCCCGCGTCGCCACCTCGTCGAGCTGCGCACCGCCGACGCCGCCGAGTACTCGCTCGGCCAGGACGTGACCGTGGAGGTCTTCGAGGCCGGCCAGAAGGTCGACGTCGTGGGCACCACCAAGGGCAAGGGCTTCGCCGGCGCCATGAAGCGCCACGGCTTCGCCGGTGTGGGCGCCTCGCACGGTGCGCACAAGAACCACCGCAAGCCCGGCTCCGTGGGCGGCGCGTCCACCCCCGGCCGCGTGTTCAAGGGCCAGCGCATGCCCGGTCGCATGGGCGCCGTGCGCCAGACCACCATGAACCTGACCCTCCACGGCATCGACGTGGAGAACAACCTCCTGCTGATCAAGGGCGCGGTGCCCGGCTCCAAGGGCCAGGTCGTGCTCGTCCGCAGCGCCGTGAAGGGAGCCTGAGACCATGGCTGAGAACTCCGTGAAGACCGTCCAGGTCGATCTGCCCGCCGAGCTCTTCGACGTGCAGTCCAACGTGCCGCTCATGCACCAGGTCGTCGTCGCCCAGCTCGCCGCCGCCCGTCAGGGCACGCACAAGACGAAGCGCCGCGGCGAGGTGTCCGGTGCCGGTCGCAAGCCGTTCAAGCAGAAGGGCACCGGCCGCGCCCGTCAGGGCTCCATCCGCGCCCCGCACATGACCGGCGGTGGCGTCGTCCACGGCCCGACCCCGCGTGACTACTCGCAGCGCACCCCCAAGAAGATGAAGGCCGCCGCCCTGCGCGGTGCCCTGTCGGACCGCGCCCGCAACGGCCGCGTCCACGTCATCGAGGCCCTCGTGTCCGGGACCACCCCGTCAACCAAGGCCGCCAAGGCGGGCCTCGCGTCCCTGAACACCGGCCGCAAGAACGTGCTGCTGGTGATCGACCGGGCCGACGACGTCGCCGCCCTGTCCGCCCGCAACCTGCCCGCGGTCCACACCCTGTACGCCGACCAGCTGAACACCTACGACGTGCTCGTCTCCGACGACGTCGTGTTCACCCAGGCGGCCTACGAGGCGTACGTGGCCCAGGCTTCCGGCGCCAAGAAGGAGGATGCCCAGTGAGCGGCTCCATCAACAAGGATCCCCGCGACGTGATCATCGCTCCCGTCGTGTCGGAGAAGAGCTACGGTCTGATCGACGAGGGCAAGTACACCTTCCTGGTCGACCCGCGCTCCAACAAGTCCGAGATCAAGCAGGCGGTGGAGCGCATCTTCAACGTCGACGTGGCCTCGGTCAACACCCTGAACCGTTCCGGCAAGCGCCGTCGCACCCGCTTCGGGTGGGGCCAGCGCAAGTCCACCAAGCGTGCCATCGTCACGCTCAAGGACGGGACCATCGACATCTTCGGAGGTCCGCTCGCCTGATCGGCGTGCGGAGACCACTTAATCGAGGAACTGACACATGGCTATCCGTAAGTACAAGCCGACCACCCCGGGCCTGCGTGGCTCGTCCGTGGCCGACTTCGCAGAGATCACCCGGTCCACGCCGGAGAAGTCCCTTCTCCGTCCGCTGCACAAGACCGGCGGCCGCAACAACACCGGTCGCATCACCACTCGTCACAAGGGCGGCGGCCACAAGCGCCAGTACCGCCTGGTCGACTTCCGTCGCCACGACAAGGACGGCGTGCCCGCCACCGTCGCGCACATCGAGTACGACCCGAACCGCACCGCCCGCATCGCGCTGCTGCACTACGCGGACGGCGCCAAGCGCTACATCCTGGCCCCGGCCAAGCTGAAGCAGGGCGACGTGGTCGAGGCCGGCCCGAACGCCGACATCAAGCCCGGCAACAACCTGCCGATGCGCAACATCCCCGTGGGCACCACCATCCACGCGGTGGAGCTGCGCCCCGGCGGCGGCGCCAAGATGGCCCGCTCCGCCGGCGCGTCCGTGCAGCTGGTCGCCCGCGAGGGCAAGTACGCCCAGCTGCGCCTGCCCTCCGGTGAGATCCGCAACGTCGACGTGCGCTGCCGCGCCACGATCGGCGAGGTCGGCAACGCCGAGCAGTCGAACATCAACTGGGGCAAGGCCGGCCGCATGCGCTGGAAGGGCGTCCGCCCGACCGTCCGTGGCGTTGTCATGAACCCGGTCGACCACCCGCACGGCGGTGGCGAGGGCAAGACCTCCGGCGGTCGTCACCCCGTCAACCGGAACGGCAAGCCCGAGGGCCGCACGCGTCGTCCGAACAAGGAAAGCGACAAGCTCATCGTGCGTCGCCGTCGTACCGGCAAGAACAAGCGATAAGGGAGCAGGGAAGACATGCCTCGCAGCCTGAAGAAGGGCCCCTTCGTCGATCAGCACCTCTACCTGAAGGTTCTGGCCGAGAACGAGAAGGGCAGCAAGAACGTCATCAAGACCTGGTCCCGCCGGTCGATGATCATCCCGGACATGCTGGGTCACACCATCGCGGTCCACGACGGACGCAAGCACGTCCCGGTGTTCGTCACCGAGTCCATGGTGGGTCACAAGCTGGGCGAGTTCGCCCCGACCCGGACCTACCGCGGCCACGTGAAGGACGACAAGAAGGGCAAGCGCCGCTGAGCCTGAGGGCACAGCACGCTTGACCTTCTCGAGAATCGAAAGAGAGAAGCAATGGAAGCCAAGGCAATTGCGCGCCACCTGCGCGTGACGCCGATGAAGGCCCGGCGCGTCGTCGACCTGGTCCGTGGCAAGCAGGCCACCGAAGCACTGGCCATCCTGAAGTTCGCCCAGCAGGGCGCTTCGGAGCCGGTGTACAAGCTGGTGGCCTCCGCGGTGGCGAACGCCCGCGTCAAGGCGGACCGCGAGGGCCAGGCCTTCGACGAGGACGCCCTCTACATCACCGAGGCCTTCGTGGACGAGGGCCCGACCATGAAGCGGTTCCAGCCCCGTGCTCAGGGCCGCGCGTACCGCATCAACAAGCGCACGAGCCACGTGACCGTGGTCGTCGCGTCCAAGGACGAGAAGGGTGGGAACTGACAATGGGCCAGAAGATCAACCCCAACGGGTTCCGCCTCGGCATCACCACCGACCACGTCTCGCACTGGTTCGCGGACTCCCACAAGGAGGGCCAGCGCTACGCTGACTTCCTCAAGGAGGACGTCAAGATCCGCGAGCTGATGACCACCGGCATGGAGCGCGCCGGCATCTCCAAGGTGGAGATCGAGCGCACCCGTGACCGCGTGCGCGTGGACATCCACACCGCGCGTCCGGGCATCGTGATCGGCCGCCGCGGCGCCGAGGCTGACCGCATCCGCGGTGAGCTCGAGAAGCTCACCGGCAAGCAGATCCAGCTGAACATCCTCGAGGTCAAGAACCCCGAGACCGATGCCCAGCTGGTGGCGCAGGGTGTGGCCGAGCAGCTCGCCTCGCGCGTGGCGTTCCGCCGCGCGATGAAGAAGGCGATCCAGTCCGCCATGCGCGCCGGCGCGCAGGGCATCCGCATCCAGTGCTCCGGCCGCCTCGGCGGCGCCGAGATGAGCCGCTCGGAGTTCTACCGCGAGGGTCGCGTGCCGCTGCACACCCTCCGCGCGAACATCGACTTCGGCAAGTTCGAGGCCAAGACCACCTTCGGCCGCATCGGCGTGAAGGTCTGGATCTACAAGGGCGACCTGACCGCCAAGGAGCTCGCGGCCAAGGAGGCCGCGCAGCCCTCCGGCCGTGGCCGTGGCGGCGTGCGCCGTAGCGGCGGCGAGCGTCGTCGTCGCAACGATCGCGCCGAGCGTGCTCCCCGCCAGGAGAACGCCGGCGCCGGCGCCGAGACCCCGGCCGCCGCTCCCGCTGAAGGAGGCAACGCCTGATGCTGATCCCCCGTCGCGTCAAGCACCGCAAGCAGCACCACCCCAAGCGTTCCGGCGCCGCCAAGGGCGGCACCACCGTGACGTTCGGCGAGTGGGGCATCCAGGCGCTCACGCCGGCCTATGTGACCAACCGTCAGATCGAGGCCGCCCGTATCGCCATGACCCGCTACATCAAGCGTGGCGGCAAGGTCTGGATCAACATCTACCCGGACCGTCCGCTCACCAAGAAGCCCGCCGAGACCCGCATGGGCTCCGGCAAGGGCTCGCCGGAGTGGTGGGTCGCCAACGTCAAGCCCGGACGCGTGCTCTTCGAGCTGTCGGGTGTCACGGAGGACGTCGCCCGCGAGGCGCTCCGCCTGGCCATCCACAAGCTGCCGCTGAAGGCCCGTATCATCCGTCGAGAGGGTGGTGAGTGATCCCATGGCGATCGGCACCAAGGATCTGAACGTCGAGTCCCTGGACGGGATGGACAACGCCCGCCTGCTGGAGGCCCTGAAGTCCTCCAAGGAGGAGCTGTTCAACCTGCGCTTCCAGGCCGCCACCGGTCAGCTGGACAACGCCAGCCGGCTGAAGGCCGTCAAGCGTGACATCGCGCGCATCTACACGATCCTGCGCGAGCGCGAGCTGGGCATCCGCGGCGATGTCGCCGCCGAGGCGCAGGCCGAGAAGAACGAGGAGGCTGCCAAGTGACCGAGCAGACCCCGGCCGTCTCCGAGGAGCGCGGCTACCGCAAGGCCCTCCGTGGCATCGTCGTCTCCGACAAGATGGACAAGACCATCGTCGTCGAGGTCGAGGACCGCAAGAAGCACTCGCTCTACGGCAAGGTGCTGAAGACCTCGAAGCGCGTGAAGGCGCACGACGAGGACAACACCGCCGGCGTGGGCGACCGCGTCCGCCTCGCCGAGACCCGCCCGCTGTCCGCCTCCAAGCGGTGGCGTCTGGTGGAGATCGTCGAGCGCGCCAAGTGATCGACCCGGCCCCCTGAGGGCCGGCGACGCAGAGGGCCGCCCCGTGCACTGGCACGGGGCGGCCTTGTGCGTTAGACTCTGATATTCGTGCGCCCTCTCGTTGGCAGGACCATCCATCCTGTGTGCCGAGGGCCGCGCACGCCGATCCCGGATCCGCCTCGGCCCTGCCCTGCGCGCCCCTCCGCTCTCGACCTCCCCGACGCTGTCTGAACACGCGTCGCCGGGGGACGACGGCGGGCGGCCCGCCTCGGGGGAGGGGTAAGCGTCCCGGGATGCCCGTTCAACCGTTCCGCAAGGCTCGCCCATCGTGGGGGAGAACCGGCGCGACGCTAGGAGAGACAAGTGATCCAGCAGGAGTCGCGGCTCAAGGTCGCCGACAACACCGGTGCGAAGGAAATCCTGACCATCCGTGTTCTCGGCGGTTCCGGACGCCGCTACGCAGGCATCGGCGACACCATCGTCGCCACCGTGAAGGACGCCATCCCCGGCGGCAACGTCAAGAAGGGCGACGTCGTCAAGGCCGTGGTGGTCCGCACCCGCAAGCAGTCCCGCCGTCCCGACGGCTCGTACATCAAGTTCGACGAGAACGCGGCGGTCATCCTGAAGACCGACGGCGAGCCCCGTGGCACGCGCATCTTCGGCCCCGTGGGTCGCGAGCTGCGTGACAAGAAGTTCATGAAGATCGTGTCGCTCGCCCCGGAGGTGATCTGACCTCATGGCCAAGATCAAGAAGGACGACCTCGTCCAGGTCATCAGTGGCAAGGACAAGGGCAAGCAGGGCAAGGTCCTGCGCGTGTTCCCGGCGGATGAGCGCGTGCTCGTCGAGGGCGTGAACCGCGTGACCAAGCACCTGCGCGCCGGCCAGGACAACAACGGTTCCACCGAGGGCGGCCTGCAGGTCGTCGAGGCCCCGATCCACATCTCGAACGTGGCCGTGGTGGACCCGGAGACCAAGAAGCCGACCCGTGTGGGCTACCGCTTCGAGACCGTCGAGAAGGACGGCGTGAGCAAGACCGTGAAGGTCCGCTTCGCCAAGGCCTCGGGGAAGGAGCTGTGATGACCGAGGTGCAGCAGACCGAGAAGGTCACCCCGCGTCTGAAGACCAAGTACCGCGACGAGATCCGCGGCGCCCTGCAGGAGCAGTTCCAGTACGGGAACGTCATGCAGGTGCCGGGTCTCGTGAAGGTCGTCGTCAACATGGGCGTCGGCGAGGCCGCCAAGGACTCCAAGATCATCGACGGCGCGGTCGCCGACCTCACCGCCATCACCGGCCAGAAGCCGATGATCACCAAGGCCCGCAAGTCCATCGCGCAGTTCAAGCTGCGTGAGGGCATGCCCATCGGCACGCACGCCACGCTCCGTGGCGACCGCATGTGGGAGTTCCTGGACCGCCTGGTCACGCTCGCGCTGCCGCGCATCCGTGACTTCCGCGGCCTGTCCGACCGCCAGTTCGACGGCAACGGCAACTACACCTTCGGCCTGTCCGAGCAGACCGTGTTCCACGAGATCGATCAGGACAAGATCGACCGCGTGCGCGGCATGGACATCACCGTGGTGACGACCGCCAAGAACGACGACGAGGGCCGCGCGCTGCTCAAGGCGCTGGGCTTCCCGTTCAAGACCGACCAGTAAGACCTCCACGCCACAGGTCCTCCACCGGTGAACCGGTGGCGGAAACCACGGCGAGAAAGGGCGTGAAGCCCACATGACCATGACCGATCCCGTCGCAGACATGCTGACCCGTCTGCGCAACGCAAACTCGGCCTACCACGACACCGTGTCCATGCCGTCCTCGAAGCTGAAGACTCGCGTCGCCGAGATCCTCAAGGCCGAGGGCTACATCCAGGACTGGCGCGAGGAGGAGGCCGAGGTCGGCAAGAAGCTGACCATCGACCTGAAGTTCGGCCCGCAGCGTGAGCGTGCGATCGCCGGCCTGCGCCGCATCTCCAAGCCGGGCCTGCGCGTGTACGCGAAGTCCACGAACCTGCCCCACGTGCTGGGCGGCCTCGGCATCGCCATCCTGTCCACCTCCTCTGGTCTCCTCACGAACCAGCAGGCCGCCAAGAAGGGCGTGGGCGGAGAAGTCCTCGCCTACGTCTGGTGACGGGCAAGACGGAAGAAAGGCTGAACTGACATGTCTCGAATCGGACGTCTCCCGATCACCATCCCCGCCGGCGTCGATGTGACCATCGACGGCGACCGCGTCTCCGTGAAGGGCCCCAAGGGCCAGCTCGAGCACTCGCTGCCCACGCCCATCACGGCCACCCTCGAGGAGGGGCAGGTCACCGTGGCCCGCCCCGACGACGAGCGTGAGTCCCGCTCCCTGCACGGTCTGACCCGCACCCTCATCAGCAACATGGTCGAGGGCGTGACCAACGGCTTCTCCAAGCAGCTCGAGGTCGTCGGCACCGGCTACCGCGTGCAGGCCAAGGGCCAGGACCTCGAGTTCGCCCTGGGCTACTCCCACCCCGTCCCGGTGAAGGCGCCCCAGGGCATCACCTTCACGGTGGAGGGCAACAAGGTCACCGTCGCCGGTATCGACAAGCAGCAGGTCGGCGAGACCGCCGCCAACATCCGCAAGCTGCGCCGCCCCGACCCGTACAAGGGCAAGGGCGTGCGCTACGCGGGCGAGCAGATCCGCCGCAAGGCCGGAAAGGCAGGTAAGTGATGTCTACTCTGAAGGTGAAGGGCAAGGGCAAGTTCAACGCCCGCACCCGCCGCCACCTCCGGGTGCGCAAGCGGATCTCCGGCACCACCGTCCGTCCCCGCCTCGTCGTCAACCGCTCTGCACGGCACATGTTCGTGCAGGTCGTGGACGACACGCAGAGCCGTACGCTCGCGTACGCCTCCACCATGGAGGCCGACGTGCGTGCGCTCGAGGGCGACAAGACGGCCAAGGCCAAGCGCGTGGGCGAGCTCGTCGCCGAGCGTGCCAAGGCGGCCGGCATCGATGCCGTGGTCTTCGACCGCGGCGGCAACAAGTACCACGGGCGCGTCGCGGCCGTGGCCGACGGTGCGCGAGAGGGTGGGCTGCAGCTGTGACCGAGAACATCAACCAGAAGGACACTCAGGTGACCGAGAGCACCGAGACCACCGTCTCCGAGACCGGGTCGGGCTCGGCGAGCCAGACCACCGAGCGCGCCACCGGTGGCCGCGGCGGTCGCGACGGCGGCCGCGGTGGCCGTGACGGCGATCGTCGTGGCGGCCGTCGCGACGACCGCAACCGTCGTGGCGCCCAGGACGACGAGAAGGACCAGTTCCTCGAGCGCGTCGTGGGCATCAACCGCGTCTCCAAGGTCGTCAAGGGCGGCCGCCGCTTCTCCTTCACCGCCCTCGTGGTGGTGGGTGACGGCGACGGCACCGTCGGCGTCGGCTACGGCAAGGCGAAGGAGGTCCCCGCCGCGATCCAGAAGGCCGTGGAGGAGGCCAAGAAGTCCTTCTTCCGCGTCCCCCGCGTCGGCTCCACCATCCCGCACCTGGTGCAGGGTGAGGACGCCGCCGGCGTCGTGCTGCTCCGCCCGGCCTCCCCGGGTACCGGCGTGATCGCCGGCGGTCCGGTGCGCGCCGTGCTCGAGTGCGCCGGCATCCACGACGTGCTGTCCAAGTCCATGGGCTCCGTGAACGCGATCAACATCGTGCGCGGCACCGTGGACGCCCTCAAGAAGCTGGAAGAGCCCCAGGCCGTCGCCGCCCGCCGCGGCAAGGCCCTGGACGAGATCGCCCCCCATGCGATGCTGCGCACCATGGAGAACGATCGCGCCCAGAAGAGCGCGAAGGCAGGTGCTTGAGCCGTGTTTGAGCCCACCCGCAAGAACATCCAGCCCTCGGACGCCACCCTGGTCATCACCCAGACCCGCGGCGTCACGGGCTCCAAGCAGAACCATCGGGACACCCTGCGCTCGCTGGGCCTGAAGCGGATCGGCCACCAGGTCACCCGCAAGGCCGACGCGGTGACGGTCGGCATGGTCAACACCGTGCCGCACCTGGTGTCCGTGGAGGAGGTCAACAATGGCTGACAACGACGCCATCAAGGTCCACGACCTGCGTCCGGCCCCCGGTGCCAAGACCGCCAAGACCCGTGTGGGTCGCGGTGAGGCGTCGAAGGGCAAGACCGCCGGTCGCGGCACCAAGGGCACCAAGGCCCGTTACCAGGTCCGTGCGGGCTTCGAGGGCGGCCAGCTGCCCCTGCAGATGCGTCTGCCGAAGCTCCGCGGCTTCAAGAACCCGTTCCGCACGGAGTACCAGGTCGTGAACCTGGACAAGCTCTCCGCGCACTTCCCCGAGGGCGGTGAGGTCACCGTGGACGCGCTCGTGTCCAAGGGCCTCGTCCGTCGCGGTCAGCCCGTGAAGGTGCTGGGCACGGGGGAGATCACCTCGGCCGTGCAGGTGAAGGCGAACGCCTTCTCCTCGTCCGCCGTGGAGAAGATCCAGGCCGCCGGCGGGTCCACCGAGACCCTCTGACACGCCGACCCATCCACCGAGGGCCCTGGCCCGGAGCAGCCGCTCCGGACCAGGGCCCTCGGTCCGTCCGTGTAGACTCGCACAGCGGCCGCCCCGGTGTGGCCGCCGTCTCGTGCCCCGCCCCGCGGCCGGCGCGCGCCCCACAGGACCACCGCAGGAGGACTCGTGCTCAAGGCCATCGCCCGGATCGTCCGGACGCCTGACCTGTTGCGGAAGATCGCCTTCACGCTCGCGCTCATCGCCGTCTACCGGATGGGCGCCTTCGTGCCGGCCCCCGGGGTGGACTACCCGGCGGTGCAGCAGTGTCTCGCGGCGGGCAACGCCCAGGGCGGCCTGTACTCCTTCGTGAACATGTTCTCGGGCGGGGCGCTCCTGCAGGTGTCCGTCTTCGCGCTCGGCATCATGCCCTACATCACGGCGTCGATCATCGTGCAGCTGCTGCGCGTGGTGATCCCGCGCTTCGAGCAGCTCCACCAGGAGGGCCCGCAGGGCCAGGCGACGCTGACGCAGTACACCCGCTACCTGACCCTCGCCCTCGCCCTGCTGCAGGCGACCACGATGGCCTCGCTGGCCCGCACCGGGGCTCTGCTCGGATGCAGCCTGCCGCTGCTGCGCGACGGCTCCATCCTCACGGTGCTGCTCGTGGTCATCGCCCTGACCACCGGCTGTCTCATCGTCATGTGGTTCGGCGAGCGGATCACCGAGAACGGCGTGGGCAACGGCATGTCCCTGCTGATCTTCACCTCCATCGCGGCGGGCTTCCCGGCCGGCCTCGGCCAGGTGGTCCAGACGCAGGGCTGGCGCGTGTTCGCGATCGTCATGGGGATCGGCCTGCTCACCATGCTGGCCATCGTCTTCGTGGAGGAGTCGCAGCGCCGGATCCCGGTCCAGTACGCCAAGCGGCAGATCGGCTCGCGGACCGTGGGCGGGTCGAGCACCTACATCCCGGTCAAGGTGAACATGGCCAACGTCATCCCGGTCATCTTCGCCTCCTCCGTGCTGATGCTCCCGAGCATCCTCATCCAGTTCAACACGCCGCAGGACGGCAGTGCGCCGGCCCCGTGGATCACGTGGCTGAGCCGGTACTTCGGCCCCGGCGACCACCCGGTGTACATGGCCCTGTACTTCCTGCTCATCATCGGCTTCACGTACTTCTACGTGTCCATCACGTTCAACCCGGTGGAGATCTCGGACAACATGAAGCGCTACGGCGGCTTCATCCCCGGCGTCCGCGCCGGCCGGCCCACCGAGCGTTACCTGCAGTACGTCATCAGCCGCATCACGCTCGTGGGCGCCCTCTACCTCGGTATCGTGGCCATGATCCCGCTGATCGCCTTCGCGGTGATCGGCACCAGCCAGAACTTCCCGCTCGGCGGCACGTCCATCCTCATCATGGTGGGCGTCGGCCTCCAGACCGTGAAGCAGGTCAGCGCACAGATGGAGCAGCGCCACTACGAGGGCCTGCTGCGCTGAGCCCCGACCCGATCCCGCAACGCCGTCCGTATCGACAGTGAGGAACACACGATGACCCGCATGCTGCTCATGGGCCCTCCCGGTTCCGGCAAGGGCACCCAGGCCACCCGGATCGCCGACAAGCTGGGGATCGTCCCGATCTCCACCGGTGACATCTTCCGCCACAACGTGAAGTCGATGACGCCGCTCGGCGTCGAGGCCAAGAAGTACATCGACAACGGCGACTTCGTGCCCGATGAGGTCACGAACCGCATGGTCGCGGACCGCATCGCCCAGGCCGACGCGGAGCACGGCTTCCTGCTGGACGGCTACCCGCGTACGAAGGGCCAGGTCGAGGCGCTGGACGCCATGCTCGCCGAGGCCGGCCTGTCGCTCTCCGCCGTCGTCGAGCTGGAGGTGCCCGACGAGGAGCTCGTGGAGCGCCTGCTCAAGCGTGCTGAGATCGAGGGCCGCGCGGACGACACCCAGGAGGTCATCGAGCACCGCCTGGACCTGTACCACCGCGAGACCGAGTCCGTCATCCAGGAGTACGTGGAGCGCGGCATCGTCGCCCGCGTGGACGGCACCGGGCAGATCGACGACGTCACCGAGCGCCTGCTGCAGGCCGTGTACTCCGTGCGCGCCGCCACGGGCTCCCTGCCCGTGATCCAGCCGGGCGCGGAGTCCTGACCCCGTGATCGGCCGCCGCTCGCTCGAGCTCAAGACCGCCCCCCAGCTGCAGGCCATGCAGCGCGCGGGGGTGGTCCTGTCCGAGGCGCTGGACGCCACGCTGGCCGCGGCCGCGCCGGGCGTCACCACCGCGGAGCTGGACGCCGTGTTCGCGGGCGTGCTGGCCGAGCGCGGTGCGACCTCCAACTTCCTGGGCTACTACGACTTCCCGGCCTCGATCTGCACCTCGGTCAACGACGAGGTCGTGCACGGCATCCCCGGGGACCGGGTCCTGCAGACCGGCGACGTGCTGAAGGTCGACGGGGGCGCGATCGTGGACGGCTGGCACGCCGACTCGGCCCGCACGGTGATCCTGGGCTCCTCCGAGGCCGGCACCGCGGGCCCGGCCGACGAGCGCCTCTCGGCGATCACGCGGGAGGCGCTCTGGGTCGGCATCGCGGCCTTCGCCTCCGCCACCCACGTCGGGGACATCGGGGACGCCATCGACGACTTCGTCTCCGCGCAGCCGGGCGAGGAGCTCGGCATCCTCGAGGAGTACGTGGGGCACGGCATCGGCTCGGCCATGCACCTGCCCCCGGACGTGTTCAACTACCGCACCGGCCACCGGGGCCCCAAGATCCGCCCCGGTCTGGCGCTCGCCATCGAGCCGATGCTGGTGCGTGGCTCCATCGACACGAAGGTGCTCGCGGACGACTGGACCGTGGTGACCCTCGACGGCGCCCGCGCCAGCCAGTGGGAGCACTCGGTCTGCCGGCACGACGGCGGTGTGTGGGTGCTCACCGCGCCCGACGGCGGCGCCTCCGAGCTCGCCCGGTTCGGCGTGGTCCCGGTCCCGCCGGGGGAGTGAGCGGCCCGAGCTGTCGGCCGTCCGTCCCGCCCGTCCGGCGGACCGGGCGGCCGTCGTCGTCTGTGCTGGTTCTCAGACCGAGAATGCGGTATCATCGAACGTTGTTCGTGTGCGCGCACTCGTGTGCGCCGGCGAGCAGACCCGTTCCCGCCCCGTCACCCGGCCCTCCGCGGCCGTGCCCGGGGCATGACGATTGTGGAGGACATGGCTAAGAAGGAAGGTGTCATCGAGGTCGAGGGCACGGTGTCGGAGGCATTGCCGAACGCGATGTTCCGGGTCCGTCTGCAGAACGAGCACGTCGTGCTCGCCACGATCTCCGGAAAGATGCGTCAGCACTACATCCGCATCCTCCCCGAGGATCGCGTCGTGGTGGAGCTTAGCCCGTACGACCTCAACCGGGGTCGGATCGTGTACCGATACAAGTAAGAACCCCCGTCCAAGCGAGCGCAGGAGGAAGAGCCGTGAAGGTTCAGCCGAGCGTGAAGCGGATTTGTGACAAGTGCCAGGTCGTGCGCCGTAAGGGCCGCGTGCTGGTGATCTGCTCGAACCCGCGCCACAAGCAGCGCCAGGGCTGATCGCCTCCCCGGGAGCCCGGGGAGCGACGCCGTCGCGTTGACCACACCACCCACCGGCCATCGGGCCGAACAGCAGGGACAGCGGTCCACCCCGTGAGGGGAGGGCCCCCACCTCCGGCCGCAGGGGCCGGAGACCGACGACGGCGGACGCCCGCCGCGGAGCACGCCGGATCTTCCCCGGCGCCGCGACGACGGGTCCGCGAGGCCCAGTGCCGCGTCGTGCGGGACGTCCCTGGTGCAGACCCCTGCTGCAGAAGAACAGGAGGACGGCCACATGGCTCGTCTTGCAGGCGTTGACATTCCGCGCGAGAAGCGCGTGATCATCGCACTCACGTACATCTACGGTGTGGGCAAGACCCGCGCTGAGGAGACCCTCGCCGCCACGGGCATCGACCCGAACATCCGCGTGAAGGACCTCTCCGACGAGCAGCTGGTGCAGCTGCGCGACCACATCGAGGGCAGCTACAAGGTGGAGGGCGACCTCCGCCGCGAGGTGGCCGCCGACATCCGTCGCAAGGTGGAGATCGGCTCCTACGAGGGCCTGCGCCACCGCCGCGGCCTGCCGGTGCGCGGCCAGCGCACGAAGACCAACGCCCGTACCCGCAAGGGCCCCAAGAAGACGGTCGCCGGCAAGAAGAAGTGATCCTGCACCGGCGGTGACCGCGTCCACGTCCGGACGCCCCGCCCGCAGCATCAGCACCAGCAGCTTTCCCGGAGGAGAATCACATGCCCCCCAAGACTCGCGCATCGGCTGCCCGCAAGCCGCGTCGCAAGGCCAACAAGAACATCACCGTGGGCCAGGCCCACATCAAGAGCACGTTCAACAACACCATCGTGTCCATCACGGACACCACGGGTGCCGTCATCTCCTGGGCCTCGTCCGGCGAGGTCGGCTTCAAGGGGTCGCGCAAGTCGACCCCGTACGCCGCGCAGATGGCCGCCGAGCAGGCCGCCAAGCGTGCGCAGGAGCACGGCATGAAGAAGGTGGACGTCTTCGTGAAGGGTCCGGGCTCGGGCCGCGAGACCGCCATCCGCTCCCTGCAGGCCGCCGGCCTCGAGGTGGGGTCCATCCAGGACGTCACCCCCATGGCCCACAACGGCGCTCGCCCGGCGAAGCGCCGCCGCGTCTGACCTGAGCGCTGTGTCCGCGTCCGCCCCCGCCCGGGGCGGACGCGGACAGGTCTGCGGACCTGCCCCCACCCCGTCCTCGTTTCCACCCACCGCGTGCGTCATATGGCGGACGCTCGCCGAAAGGAAATGTCCGTGCTCATTGCACAGCGCCCCACGCTGACCGAAGAGGTCGTCTCCGACCGTCGTTCCCGGTTCGTCATCGAGCCCCTGGAGCCCGGCTTCGGCTACACCCTCGGCAACTCCCTGCGCCGCACTCTGCTCTCGTCGATCCCCGGTGCTGCCGTGACCAGCATCCGCGTGGACGGCGTGCTGCACGAGTTCAGCACCGTCAACGGAGTCAAGGAGGATGTCACCGAGATCATCCTCAACATCAAGAAGCTCTCCGTCTCCTCGGAGAACGACGAGCCCGTGGTGGCCTACCTGCGCAAGCAGGGGGCCGGCGTCGTCACCGCCGCGGACATCACCGCGCCGGCCGGCGTCGAGGTCCACAACCCGGACCTGCACATCGCGACCCTGAACGCGAAGGGCAAGTTCGACATGGAGCTGACCATCGAGCGCGGTCGCGGCTACGTGACCGCCGCCCAGAACAAGTCCGCGGATGCGGAGATCGGCCGCATCCCGGTCGACTCCATCTACTCACCGGTCCTCAAGGTGACCTTCAAGGTCGAGGCCACCCGTGTGGAGCAGCGCACCGACTTCGACCGTCTGATCCTGGACGTGGAGACCAAGGAGAACATGCTGCCGCGTGACGCGGTGGCCTCTGCCGGCTCCACCCTGGTCGAGCTGTTCGGCCTGGCCCGCTCGCTCAACGTCGAGGCCGAGGGCATCGACCTGGGCGATGAGCCCGATGTCGTCGAGGGCTCCGCCGACCTGGCTCAGCCGATCGAGGAGCTCGAGCTCACCGTGCGCTCGTACAACTGCCTCAAGCGCGAGGGCATCCACACCGTGGGCGAGCTCGTGGGCCGTTCCGAGGCCGACCTGATGGACATCCGCAACTTCGGCGCGAAGTCCATCGACGAGGTCAAGGAGAAGCTCCAGGAGCTGGGCCTGTCCCTCAAGGACTCGCCGGCCGGCTACGACCCGCAGGCGCACGCGCGCCAGATGGACGACGACCCGTTCTCGGACTTCTGAGCCGATCCCGCACCACCTGACATCTTCGACCCGACGCCGCAGCCGGCTGAAGGGTCCCACCCGAGGAGAAACACCATGCCTACCCCCACCAAGGGTCCGCGTCTGGGCGGCAGCCCGGCCCACGAGCGCATCATGCTGGCGAACATGTCCGCCCAGCTGTTCGAGCACAAGTCGATCACCACGACGCTCACCCGCGCCAAGCGCCTGCGCCCCTACGCCGAGCGCCTGATCACCTTCGCCAAGAAGGGCGATCTGCCGGCCCGCCGCAAGGTGCAGGGTCTCATCGCCGCCAAGAACCGCACCAACAAGGCGGTCGTGCACGAGCTGTTCACCGTGATCGGCCCCGCGATGGCCGAGCGCAACGGCGGCTACACCCGCATCACCAAGATCGGCAACCGCCATGGCGACAACGCGCCCATGGCCGTGATCGAGCTGATCATGGACCCGATCTCCGGCAAGCAGGCCGTGGTGCGTGAGGCCGAGCAGGCCGCCGCGTCCGCGCCGGCCGCCCCGGCCGAGTCCACCCCGGTGGAGGCCGTCGACCCGGCCGCCACCGAGGAGGTCACCGTGGCCGAGTCGCAGGAGACCGCCGCCGAGATCGACGGCGCCGTGCCCACCACCGAGGACGGCTCGGCTCCGGCCGAGGCCACCATCAAGGGCAACGCCAGCTCGAAGAAGTACCACGTCCCCGGCTCGCGCTGGTATGACCAGACCACCGCCGAGGTCTGGTTCTCCACCGTCGAGGAGGCCAAGGCCGCGGGCTTCGAGCCCGCCGGTGGCGAGGCCGCCCAGAAGATGGCCTGACGCCATCGCGTGAGTCCGCGTCCGTCCCCGTGACGACGCATCGGCGAAGGGCCGTCCACCACTCGGTGGGCGGCCCTTCGCCGTCCCCGGCCCCGCCCCGCTGAGAGGAGCAGCATGAGCGAGCAGCACCGCCCGGACGCCCCGACGGCGCCCGGGGAACCCCCGTCCGTGCGAGTCCGCCTGGGCCTGGCCTACGACGGCGGCACCTTCCACGGCTGGGCCCGCCAGCCCGGTCTCGACTCGGTCCAGGGTGCGCTGGAGGACGGGCTCGAGCGGATCCTGCGCCGGCCCGTGCGCACGGTGGTCGCCGGCCGCACCGACGCGGGGGTGCACGCGCGCGGCCAGGTCGTCCACCTCGACCTGACCGAGACGGAGTGGGCGGGCCTGACCCGCGGCCGGCCCGGCCTGGAGCCGGCCACCTCCCTCATCCGACGCCTCGGCGGGGTGCTCTCCGGGTGGGGCGGGGCCGTCGTCGTGCACGGGGCGCGGCGGGCCCCCGCGGGCTTCGACGCGCGGTTCAGCGCGCTGTGGCGCGAGTACGAGTACCGGATCGACGACGCACCCGCCGCGCGTGATCCGCGCACGCGGGGCTTCACCCACTGGCACGGCGCCGCCCTGGACGATCGCCTCATGGCGCTGGAGGCCGACGCCGTCCTCGGACTGCACGACTTCCTGTCCTTCTGCCGGCCCCGCGCGGGCGCCACGACCATCCGCGAAGTCCAGCACCTGGAGGTGCGACGCGATGAGGACGGCGTCGTGCGCGTCCGGATCCGGGCCGACGCGTTCTGCCACAACATGGTCCGGGCGATCGTCGGGGCGCTGCTCCAGGTGGGGGAGGGGGCACGCGAGCCCGGCTGGCTCGCGCACCGGGTGGCGAGGCCGGCCCGCGACTCCGAGGTGCGCCTCGCCCCGCCCGGGGGGCTGACGCTGCTCGCCGTCGGCTATCCCGACGAGGCGGAGGAGCTGCACCGGCGCGCCGAGGGCACCCGGGCGAAGCGGACCCTGTGAGCCGGGGCGGCCCGCGGTGGCGGCTTTTGGCTCCGGGGCCCGCGTTCGGTAGGATGGGTGGACGTTGCGCATGCCCGCACCCGGATGCGTCGTGCCGCGAGTGGCTCAGTTGCATGGCCTTCAGCTCGCGCCGCACCCCCGGGGCATCGGGCCCGGACGCCTTCCAGCCCTCACCTGGGGGACCGGCGCGCACGGAGAACTGACAGCGCGAGCGCGCCGGAATCACGACCCGGCGGGCAGGTGCTGTGGACCACCACCGACCCTGAAGGCAGACAACGTGCGTACGTACTCTCCCAAGCCTGGCGACGCCGACCGTCAGTGGCACATCATCGATGCCACCGACGTCGTCCTCGGCCGCCTGGCCTCCCACACCGCCACCCTCCTGCGCGGCAAGCACAAGCCGACGTTCGCCCCCCACATGGACATGGGCGACTACGTCATCATCGTGAACGCCGAGAAGGTCGCCCTCACCGGCGCCAAGCTCGAGAAGAAGCGCGCCTACCGCCACTCGGGCTACCCGGGCGGCCTGAAGTCGCAGTCCTACGCCGAGCTGCTCGAGACCAACCCGGTCCGCGCCGTGGAGAAGGCCGTCAAGGGCATGCTCCCGAAGAACTCGCTGGCCGCCCAGCAGCTCTCCAAGCTGAAGGTGTACAAGGGCGCCGAGCACCCGCACACCGCCCAGCAGCCCCAGACCTTCGAGATCGGCCAGGTCGCCCAGTGACCCCGGCGGGCCACTGACGCAGACCTTCCCTGAGGAGAACCATGAGCATCAACGAGAACGACGACGTGGAGCTGACGAGCTACACCTCTGAGTCCACCGCCACCGCCGAGGCCCCCGCCGCCTCCGAGCGCCCGGCCCTGACCGTGCCCGGCTCCGCCGTCGGCCGCCGCAAGGAGGCCGTGGCCCGCGTGCGCCTCGTCCCCGGCTCCGGCCAGTGGACCATCAACGGCCGCGCCCTGGAGAACTACTTCCCGAACAAGCTGCACCAGCAGGAGGTCTCCGACCCCTTCACGCTGCTGGAGCTGACCGGCGCCTACGACGTGATCGCCCGCATCCACGGCGGCGGCCCCTCCGGCCAGGCCGGTGCGCTGCGCCTGGGCATCTCCCGCGCCCTCAACGAGATCGACCGCGAGCACAACCGCCCGGCGCTCAAGAAGGCCGGCTTCCTGACCCGCGACGCGCGCGTCATCGAGCGCAAGAAGGCCGGCCTCAAGAAGGCCCGCAAGGCCTCGCAGTTCTCGAAGCGCTGATCCTGCGCCGCACGGTGTCCCCACCGTGCCCCCGCCGACGCCCCGTCCCGCTCCTCACGAGCGGGGCGGGGCGTCCGCCGTCTCCGTGGGCCGGCGGCACCTGACCCAGAGGTAATATGAAGACGCATGGCGACGACGCCATGACGGGCCGCTCGCCCGTCCGGTGCGCGGTCCGGTCGAAGACACCCTCAGGAGCCGCCGTGGCCGAGAACACGAGTCCTACGCCCGACCCCCGCACCCGTGGCGAGCACGGCACGGAGCACACCGCGCAGGCCCCCTTCGCCGTGACCCGTGACTACGCCGCCGAGGTGGACGAGATCCGGGAGCTGGGCCGCAAGCTCGGCGGGGAGAAGAAGACCCCCACCCCGGACCCGCAGGCCTGGCGTGAGGGCTACCCGTACAAGACCAAGCTCAGCCGCAAGAGCTACGAGCGACGCAAGCGTGAGCTGCAGATCGAGCTGCTGAAGATGCAGCTCTGGGTCAAGGAGACAGGACAGAAGGTCCTGATCATCTTCGAGGGTCGCGACGCCGCCGGCAAGGGCGGCGCCATCAAGCGCTTCAACGAGCACCTCAACCCCCGCGGTGCCCGGACCGTGGCCCTGGAGAAGCCCACGGAGGAGGAGGCCTCGCAGTGGTACTTCCAGCGCTACATCCAGCACCTCGAGTTCATGCGCGAGACCCCTGAGCTGGAGCGCATGCTCCTCAACTCCGGCGTGCACATCATCAAGTTCTGGTTCTCCGTGTCCCAGCGTGAGCAGCTCAATCGCTTCGCCGCGCGGGAGACCGACCCCGTGCGTCGCTGGAAGCTCTCGCCCACCGACCTGGCCTCCCTGGACAAGTGGGACGACTACACGAACGCGAAGGAGGCCATGTTCTTCTACACGCACACGGCCGACGCCCCGTGGACCGTCGTGAAGTCGAACGACAAGAAGCGCGCCCGCCTCGAGGCCATCCGCCACGTGCTGCACACGCTGCCCTACCCGGACAAGGACGAGCGCATCGTCCACCGCCCCGACCCGCAGATCTGCGGCCCGGCCAACGAGCTGGCCGAGTACGGCGAGGTCTCGGGCGGATCGTTCCCGCGCGTGCGCTGACCGGGCCGCACACGACGGCGCCCCTCACCTTCCGGTGAGGGGCGCCGTCGTGTGCGGGGGCGGGTTCAGCCGCGCTCCTCCTCCACGTACTCCGGGGTGACGTGTGCGTCGTCGAAGAGGTTGTCCGCCCCGAAGCCCTCCGAGACGTGGTACTCGCCCGAGGCCAGGGAGAGGCGGACGTCCTCGCGCAGGATCGGCAGCTTGGCGTAGAACGCGTCGCCGCAGCAGCTGGTGGCGGTGACGTCGCGGTGGCCGATGATGCGGGACGGCGGCAGCTCGTACTGCTGGCAGATGTAGGCGACGAGCGGCACCAGGCCGGCGTAGAGGCTCTGCGGCGGCGGGTTCAGCATGTACAGCCCCTCGCACTCGATGCCGAGCGCATACGCGTTGAAACCGAGCGCGTGGACGCCGAGCATGAACGTCTGTCCGCCCTCGAGCGCGTGCCGGGAGCCGTGGCGGCCCTCCATCGCGAAGCCGCCGCGGGAGACGGTGAAGTGCTGGCCGGTGTCGCCCCAGTCGTTCGCGGAGCCCATGTGCGCGTTCTGGACCACCTGCGCGATGCTCTCCGCCGCCTCCCGGGAGCCGTCCGTGACGTTGGGAGTGGTGGTGTGGTGGATCACCAGGTAGGAGGGGCGCTCGTTCAGGGTCTGCAGGTAGTAGTTGGGCTGCATGGCGCCCCACTGCGCGGTGGTGATGATGTCCGGGGCGGGCAGACGGGTGGCCTGCTCGTCGCCCTCCGAGCTCTGCTCGGCCTGCTCATCACGCCCGCAGCCGGCCACGCCGGCGGCGATCGCCAGGCCCGTGCCGCCCAGCACGCTGCGGCGCGTCCAGGAACGGGAGGGCGGGGGCGGGGTCACGTCGGGCATGGATCGAGGTCCTTCGGGTTCGGGGCGGGGCCTCCCGGGCGGATGTGAGCGGACGGGCGCGGCCGCGGGGGCTCGACCGGTCCGATGCTACCGCCCCCCGGCCCGTTTCGTGACCCTCCCGTGATGCAGGCCGCAGGGGCGGCCCCTACACTGACTGATCATGTCGAGATTGTTCGGAACCGATGGCGTCCGTGGCCTGGCCAACGAGACCCTCACCGTGGAGTTGTCCGTCCAGCTGGCCCAGGCCGCCTCGCCCGTCCTCGGCGCGGAGGCCTTCGACGCCGGCCGACGCCCGGTCGCCGTCGTGGCCCGGGACCCGCGCATCAGCGGCGAGTTCATCACGGCCGCCGTGCAGGCGGGCCTGGCGTCCTCGGGCGTGGACGTGTGGGACGCTGGCGTGCTGCCGACCCCCGCCGCCGCCTATCTCGTGGGGGACCTGGACGCCGACTTCGGCGTGATGATCTCCGCCTCCCACAACCCGGCCCCGGACAACGGCATCAAGTTCCTCGCGCGCGGCGGCGAGAAGCTGACCGACGCGCAGGAGGACGAGATCATCCGCCACCTCGAGGGCGTGACGCCGCGACGGCCCCAGGGCGCGGACGTGGGCCGCGTGCGCGTCTTCGCGGATGCCGAGGACCGCTACGTCCTCCACCTCCTGCAGACCCTCCCGCACCGGCTGGACGGGCTCAAGGTCGTCCTGGACTGCGCACACGGCGCGGCCGCCGGCTGCTCGCCCGAGGCGTTCCGCGCCGCCGGCGCGGAGGTCGTGGTGATCGGCGCGTCCCCGGACGGGCTCAACATCAACGACGGCTACGGCTCCACCCACCTCGAGAAGCTCCAGGCGGCCGTGCGCGAGCACGGCGCGGACCTGGGCATCGCGCACGACGGCGACGCTGACCGGTGCCTCGCCGTGGACGAGCGCGGCGAGGTCGTCGACGGCGACCAGATCATGGGCGTCATGGCCGTGGCCCTCAAGGACCGCGGCGTCCTGCGGGATGACACCCTGGTCGTGACCGTCATGTCCAACCTGGGCCTGAAGCTGGCCATGGGCCGGGAGGGCGTCCAGCTCGTCGAGACCCAGGTGGGCGACCGCTACGTCCTGGCCGGCATGAAGCTCGGCGACTACTCGCTCGGCGGCGAGCAGTCCGGCCACGTGATCTTCTCGGACCACGCCACCACCGGCGACGGGGTCCTCACCGGCCTGCAGCTCGCCTCCCGCGTCGCCGAGACCGGCACCCCGCTCTCCGAGCTGGCCGCGGTGATGGACCGGCTGCCCCAGGTCCTCGTGAACGTGCGCGGCGTGGACAAGTCCCGCGCCGCCGAGGACGAGGCCGTCCAGGCGGCGGTGGCCGAGGCGGAGGCCCGCCTCGGCGAGACCGGCCGCGTGCTGCTGCGCCCGTCGGGCACGGAACCGGTCGTGCGCGTCATGGTCGAGGCCCCGGACGAGGAGACCGCCGGCCGGGAGGCCCAGGTGCTGGCCGACGTCGTGCAGCGCGAGCTGCGCCTGCACGACTGACCGGACCGATGACGTCGGACGCGGCCCCCCGGCCCCGCCGCTGGACCCTGTTCGCGGGGCTGCTCGCGGGGCTGGCGGTCCTGTGGTCGGCCGCGTTCCTCGCCGTGGATGCGCCCGTGTGTGCGCGGCAGAGCGCCCCCGTGGAGTGGTTGCCGTGCCTGGATCCGGACCGGCAGGACTCGGAGGTCGCCCCGGACGCCGGGTCCAGCGCGGACCGGACGACGTCGCGGCCCTGAGGGCACGGCCCCGGTGCCGCCGAGGGCATGAAGGAAGGGCGCGGGGCGACTCGCGTGAGTCGTCCCGGGCCCTTCGGCGTCGGACAGGGGGAGATCAGAGGGTGGTGGTCCCGGAGGTGGGGCCGCCGCGGCGCTCGGCGAGCAGGTCGCGGATCTCGGTGAGCACGGCGACGTCGGCGGGCACCTCCTCCTCGGCGGGGTCGATGCCGAGGCGGCGGTTGCGGGCCTCGATCATCTTGTTCATCGGCATCACGATGGCGAAGTACACGGCCGCGGCGATGAGCAGGAAGTTGACGATGGCGGTGAGCAGCACGCCGAACTTCACGTCGTTGCCGTTCACCGTCAGCACGGCGAACGAGTCGAAGTTCGGCGAGCCCACGGCGGCGGCGATGAGCGGCATGAGGACCGCCTCGACGAGCGCGTTCACGATCTTGCCGAAGGCGGCGCCGATGATGACGGCGACGGCAAGGTCGAGGACGTTGCCCTTCATGATGAAGTCTTTGAATCCCTGGAGCATGGGGAGAATCCTACGTGTCACGAAGGCGGCGCGGTACAGGGTCGAGCGAGTCGTGCGTCTCAGTCCGCGTAGTCGGGTGCCGGAGGCAGACCCCACGCGGTCTCGAGGACGCCGCCGGCCGCCTCGACCCGGGCCGCCTCCGCGGACCCGACGTAGCGCAGGTGCCAGGGCTCGTGGGCGAAGCCCGTCACGTCCTCGGCCCCGACGGGATAGCGGATGACGAACCCGTACTCGGCGGCGTGCGCGGCCACCCAGCGGCCCGCGGCGGTGTCGCCGAAGCACGCTTCCAGGTCACACGCGGGGGTCGCGGCGTCGCCCACGTCCCAGGCCAGGCCGGTCTGGTGCTCGGAGTACCCCGGACGCGCCGAGACGCGGTCGGCCTCGGCGCGGCCCAGCTCGTCGACCCAGTGGCCGTACGTCCGGACCTGGTAGTCGTACGAGCGGTAGGCGCTCAGGGTGGTGAGGCGGTGGCCCGCCGCCGCGGCGGCATCCAGCAGGTCGCCGGCCGCCGTCGCGGCCTCCGCCCGCAGGGGCAGCTCGCTGCCGGGCACGGCCACCAGATCCGAGGGCGCCCAGTCGGGCGGGGCCACGGGGCGGGTCTTGTTCACGACGACGTCGAGGGTGGCCGGGTCGGCGTGCGTGCCCGACGACGGCGCCGTGCTCGAGGCGGCGCCGGACGACGCGGCCGCGCTCGCGGAGCCGGACGTCGGCGTCGTCGGCGTCGAGGACGGGCCCGCGGCGGGCGTGCCGCAACCGGCCACGAGCAGCGCGAGCGCGGCCAGCGCGGCGAGAGGGAGGGTGCGACGCATGGATCAGACCTTCCTCAGCAGCACGCGGGTCACCTCGTGTTGCGCGTTCTTCGTGAGCACCAGCCGGGCGCGCCCGCGGGTCGGGCGCACGTTCTGCTCGAGGTTCGGGCCGTTGATGGAGTCCCAGATGGACTCGGCCGTCGCCTGAGCCTCGGCGTCCGACAGGGAGGAGTACCGGTGGAAGTAGCTGCGCGGGTCGGCGAAGGCCCCCGAGCGCAGACCCATGAACCGGTCGATGTACCAGGACCGGATCCAGGACGCGCGCGCGTCCACGTACACCGAGAAGTCGAAGAAGTCGGAGACGGAGAGCCCGGCGGTGCCGTCGGCCCGGGTGCGCGGCGGGGCCAGCACGTTGAGTCCCTCCACGATCAGCACGTCGGGACGGTGCACCACCTGTTCCTCGCCCGGCACGATGTCGTAGGTGATGTGCGAGTACACGGGCGCGCGCACCTCCTGCGCCCCGGACTTGACGTCCGCCATGAAGCGCAGCAGCGCGCGGCGGTCGTAGGACTCGGGGAAGCCCTTGCGGGACATGATGCCGCGCTCGTGCAGCACCGCGTTGGGGTGCAGGAAGCCGTCCGTGGTGACCAGCTCGACGCGCGGCGTCGTCGGCCAGCGGCGCAGCATCTCCTGGAGCACACGCGCCGTCGTCGACTTGCCGACGGCGACCGACCCGGCCACCCCGATCACGTACGGGGTGCGCCCCGTCCGCTCGCCGAGGAACGCGTTGGTCGCGCTGCGCAGGGCCGCGGAGGCCTCCACGTTGATGCTCAGCAGGCGCGAGAGCGGAAGGTAGACCTCGGCAACCTCGCGCAGGGACAGATGCTCGCCGAGGCCGCGCAGACGCTCCACGTCCGCCTGGTCGAAGGGCTGCGCCATCTCCGAGGCGAGACGGGCCCAGGTCTGGCGGTCCAGCTCCACGAAGGGGGAGCGCTGGTGGCCGTCGGGCACGGCGTCCGCGGGCTCCTCGGGGCCCACGAGGGGCAGCTCGGAGGTCGGGGGGGTGTAGGTCACCCGATCCATTATGGCCGCGGCCCGCCCGGAGCGGGCCCCCGCGTGACGTCACAGGGCCCGGATAGGATCGGCCCATGCGCGTTCTCGTGACCGGCGGTGCCGGATACCTCGGATCCCACACCGTGCTCACGCTGCTCGAGGCGGGCCACGACGTCCTCGTCCTGGACAGCCTGGTCACGGCGACGACGACGTCGCTCGAGCGCGTCGCCGAGCTCGCCGAAACGCGTCTGGGCGGGTCGCGGCTGCGCCTGCACGTGGCCGACATCCGCCGCCCCGAGGACTACCGCGGGGCGCTCGCGGACTTCGGCCCGGCCGCACTCGTGCACTTCGCCGGGCTGAAGTCGCCCACCGAGTCGATGACCCGCCCCGCCGCCTACTACGACGTGAACGTGGGCGGCACGGCCGCCGTCGCCGAGGCCGCGCTCGCGGCCGGCGCCCGCACGGTCCTGTTCTCCTCCTCCGCGACCGTGTACGGCGACCGCGCGCCGGTGCCGGTCGCCGAGGACGCCGCCACAGACCCGGTCTCGCCCTACGGGCACTCCAAGCTCATGGCGGAGCAGGTGCTGCGCGACGTCTGCGCCACGGTCGACGGCGGCGGGCTGGCGATGCTGCGCTACTTCAACCCGGTCGGCGCGCATCCCTCCGGGCGGCTGGGGGAGGACCCGAGCGGGGTGCCGGCGAACCTCATGCCCTTCGTGGCGCGGGTGGCCTCCGGCGCGTACCCCGAGCTGCGGGTGTTCGGCGCGGACTTCGACACGCGCGACGGCAGCGCCGTGCGCGACTTCATCCACGTGATGGACCTCGCGGAGGCGCACGTGGCCGGGCTCGAATGGCTCGCGGCCCGGGTGGCGGCCGGGGGCGGTACGACGACCCGGGTCTGGAACATCGGCCGGGGCGAGGGCGTCACCGTGTTCGAGATGGTGCGCGCCTTCGAGGCGGTCACGGGCGGCCGCATCCCCTACCGCGTGGTCGAGCGCCGGCCCGGGGACATCGCCGAGTCGTGCGCCGCCGTGGACGCGATCGGCGCCGAGGTGGGCTGGCACGCCCGACGCGATGTGACCGCGATGGTGCGGGACCTCTGGGCCTGGCAGGAGGCCAACCCCGCGGGGTTCTCGCCCCGGACGGAGTGAGTCGGCCCGCCGTGCGCCGAAGTCGGGCCCGGTCCGGTATTCTCGTGCGCATGTGCGGAATCGTCGGATACATCGGCCAGCCCCAGTCGGATCGTGAGCACGGCGCTCTCGACGTCCTGATGGAGGGCCTGCGTCGTCTCGAATACCGCGGATACGACTCCGCCGGTGTGGCCGTGGTGGACGGCGGTCAGCTGTACCACCGGAAGAAGGCGGGCAAGCTCGCCAACCTCGCTGAGGAGCTCGCCGAGCACCCCGTCCCCACCGGCCTCGTCGGCATCGGCCACACCCGGTGGGCCACCCACGGCGGCCCCACCGACCGCAACGCCCACCCGCATGTGGCGGACGAGGGCCGGCTGGCGTTCATCCACAACGGCATCATCGAGAACTACGCCGAGCTGCGCGAGGAGCTGCTCGCCAAGGGCGTCGAGTTCCTCTCCGAGACGGACACCGAGGTGGCCGCCCACCTCCTCGCGGACGTCTACCGGAACGCGGCCGGCCAGGACCTGACCCGCGCCATGCAGTTGGCCTCCCAGCGCCTCGAGGGCGCCTTCACCCTGCTGGCCGTGCACGTGGACCACCCGGACCGCGTGGTGGCCTCGCGCCGCAACTCGCCGCTCGTCGTCGGCCTGGGCGAGGGGGAGAACTTCCTCGGCTCGGACGTCTCAGGCTTCATCGACTTCACCCGCGAGGCCATCGAGCTCGAGCAGGACCAGGTCGTGACGATCACGGCCGACGCCGTCGAGATCTCGGACTTCCGGGGCGGCCCCGCCGAGGGCAAGCGCTTCACCGTGGACTGGGACGCCTCGGCCGCGGAGAAGGGCGGCTTCGAGACCTTCATGGAGAAGGAGATCCACGACCAGCCCCAGGCCGTGCAGGACACCCTGCTGGGCCGCACGGACGCCGCCGGCGCCCTGATGCTGGACGAGCTGCGGATCGACCCCGAGGAGCTCAAGGCCGTCGACAAGATCATCGTCCTGGCGTGCGGCACGTCCGCCTACGCGGGCACGGTGGCCAAGTACGCCATCGAGCACTGGTGCCGGATCCCCGTGGAGGTGGAGCTTTCCCACGAGTTCCGCTACCGCGACCCGATCATCGACCCGCACACCCTCGTGGTGTCCATCTCCCAGTCCGGCGAGACCATGGACACCCTCATGGCGGTCCGTTACGCCAAGGAGCAGGGCGCCCGCACCGTGTCCATCTGCAACACCAACGGCTCCACGATCCCGCGCGAGTCGGACGCCGTGCTCTACACGCACGCCGGCCCCGAGATCGCCGTCGCCTCCACCAAGGCGTTCCTGGCGCAGATCACCGCCGCCTACCTGCTGGGCCTGTACTTGGCCCAGCTGAACAAGAAGCTGTTCAGCGGCCAGATCAAGGACATCCTGGCGGACCTCGGGGCGATCCCCGGCAAGATCGAGGAGATCCTCGCCGGCAAGGACCAGGTCAAGGAGCTCGCCCGCTCGATGGCCGACGCCACCTCCGTCCTGTTCCTCGGCCGCAACGTCGGCTACCCGGTGGCCATGGAGGGCGCGCTCAAGCTCAAGGAGCTCGCGTACATCCACGCCGAGGGCTTCGCCGCGGGCGAGCTCAAGCACGGCCCGATCGCCCTGATCGACGACGGCCAGCCGGTCTTCGTGGTCATGCCCTCGCCCCTGGACCGTCACTCGCTGCACGCCAAGGTGGTCTCGAACATCCAGGAGGTCCGCGCCCGCGGCGCCCGCACCTTCGCCGTCGCCGAGCGCGGCGACGCGGCCGTGCGCGCCCAGGCCGAGGTCGTCTTCGAGGTCCCCGAGACCCAGCCCATGCTCATGCCGCTGCTGACCACGGTCCCGCTGCAGATCTTCGCCCTCGAGCTCGCCACGGCGAAGGGCTACGACGTCGACCAGCCGCGCAACCTCGCCAAGTCCGTCACCGTCGAGTGACGCGCTCCGACTGAGCGACGACGGCGCCCGCCCCCTCTCCGGGGACGGGCGCCGTCCGCTGTCCGGGCTCCTGCGACCCGCGACCGTCCCCGTCGCAGCGGCGGCGCGGGCTAGAGTGTGACCACACCCGACTGGGTGACCGCCGTCACACTTCTCGAAAGGACGCCTCGATGCGCCCCACCCGCCGCCAGTTCGCCCAGGGCATGGCCGCCGGTCTCGCCGGCCTCGTGTTGCCCCCCGCCGTCGCCTCCTCCGCCGTCGCCGCCCCGCAGGGTCCGAACCCGCGCTCCGGCCGTGGCCGGGACGAGCGGGCGATCCAGGCCGCCCTCGACGCCGTCGTGCAGTGGCCCGCCGTCGGCGCCGTCTGTTCCGTGGTGGGTCCGGCCCGCCGCTTCGACACCGCCTCCGGCACCCGCGGCCTGCACGCGAACGCCCCGGCGCGGGCGAACTCGGTGGCCCGGATCGCCTCGGTCACCAAGGGCATGGTCGCCACCGTCGCCCTGCAGGAGGTCGAGCGCGGCACCCTGTCCCTGGACTCCACGATCGGTGGCGTCCTCCCGGGCCTGTGGCCCGACGTCGAGGACCGGGTCACCCTCTCGATGCTCCTGAACCACACCTCCGGCATGCCGGACGCCATCTGGGTGATCATGCGCGGCCAGTCCCTCTTCGAGCTGGACTTCGACGAGCTCGCGGACGTCGTCTCCCGCTCCTACGGCCAGCGTGAGCTCGTCGAGCTGGCGAAGCAGGCCGACTGGTGGTTCGAGCCCGGCACCGACTACGGCTACTCCAACACGGGCTATGTGGTGGTGGAGATGATGGTCGAGGCCGTCACCGGCCGCCGGATGCCCGAGCTCATCCGGGACCGCGTCTTCCGCCCCGCCGGCATGCACCGCACCCGCCTCGAGCACGGCACCCTCGTCCGCGGCGCGGAGATGCAGGACGCGGCCGTGCGTCCGCACGAGGCCAAGGCCCTCGAGACCATCGATCAGTCGATCTTCGCCTCCGCCGCCGCGGTGAACACCACCGCCGCGGACGTCACCCGCTTCTATCAGGCCCTCATGCGGGGCGAACTGGTCTCGCAGCAGACCGTGGACCTCATGGTCACCCCCGTCGGCCCGGCCACCCAGGCCGGCTACGGCTACGGCCTGTTCCTGGTCGCGGACCCGGCGCCGGAGCACGCCGGCGAGGTGCTGGTCGGCCACGACGGCGCCGGCTTCGGCTCCGTCTCCCTGGCCCTGTGCTCCCGCGACGGCGAGCGTGCGTTCGCGTTCACCTACATCGGCCGGCCGTACTGGCAGGAGGGCTGGGACGAGGTGTTCGCGAAGGAGCTGGCGCTGATGCGCACCGCGTTCGTGGTCAATGCCGCAGACGCCCCGGCCTCCCGCGACCGCCTGGTACGCGGCGGCGCAGCCGCCTCGCGCCGTGCCGTGGCGGACATGGCCGCCCGCGGAGCCCGACTCGTCTGAGCGGATCGACGTCCCGGCACGGTGTCCTCCCGCGCCAGTAGACTCCCCGAGGAGGCCCGCCGCACCCGGCGGGCCGCACGACGAGACCCCGGAGAGTCATGCACACAGTGGAGATCGGCCAGCCGTACCCCCTCGGGGCCACCGTGGACGAGACCGGCACCAACTTCGCCCTCGCGGTCTCCCGCGAGGTGGAGGCGGTCGAGCTGTGCCTCGTCGCCGACGACGGCACGGAGACGCGCATCCCTCTCGAGGAGCGGCACGGCACCACGTGGCACGCCCACGTGGCGGGCATCGGGCACGGGCAGCGCTACGGCTACCGCGTGCACGGCCCCTGGGACCCCGCCCGCGGCCTGTGGCACAACCCGGCCAAGATCCTCGTGGACCCGTACGCGCGGGCGTTCACCGGCGACTACGAGTGGGGCCAGCAGCACCACTCGTACGACTTCGACGAGCCGGACCGCATCGACACCTCGGACAACCTGGGCACGAGCATGCTCGGCGTCGTCGTCGCCGAGGACTTCGACTGGGGCGATGACGCCCCACCCGCCGTCGAGCTCACGGACACGGTGATCTACGAGACCCACGTCAAGGGCATGACCAAGCTGCACCCCGCCGTCCCGGAGGAGCTGCGCGGCACCTACGCGGGCATGGCCCACCCGGAGGTGGTCCGCCACCTGACCGAGCTCGGGGTGACCGCCGTCGAGCTGATGCCCGTGCACCAGTTCGTCAACGACGCCACCTTGCAGGAGAAGGGGCTGAGCAACTACTGGGGCTACAACACGCTCGGCTTCTTCGCCCCGCACGCCGCCTACGCCTCCTCCTCGGAGGTGGGCGGCCAGGTCCGCGAGTTCAAGCAGATGGTGAAGGACCTGCACGCCGCTGGTCTCGAGGTGATCCTCGACGTGGTCTACAACCACACGGCCGAGGGCAACGACAAGGGCCCCATGCTCAGCCTGCGCGGGCTGGACAACGCCGGCTACTACCACCTCGTCGAGGGCGACGAGCGGCACTACATGGACTACACGGGCACCGGGAACTCGGTGGACCTCTCCAGCCCCAAGGCCCTCCAGCTGGTCATGGACTCCCTGCGCTACTGGGTCACCGAGATGCACGTGGACGGCTTCCGGTTCGACCTGGCCACCACCCTCACCCGGGTGGAGGGGGAGCAGGGCCCGGACATGTTCTCCGGGTTCTTCGACGTGGTCCGCCAGGACCCGGTGCTGCGCACCGTCAAGCTCATCGCCGAGCCGTGGGACGTGGGCTGGGGCGGCTACCAGGTGGGCAACTTCCCCGGCCTCTGGTCCGAGTGGAACGGCATGTACCGGGACGCGGTACGCGACTTCTGGCGCGGCGAGCCCGGCACCCTCGGCGAGTTCGCCACCCGCCTGACCGGCTCGGCCGACCTCTATGAGGGGGACGGGCGCGGCCCCGGTGCGTCCGTGAACTTCGTCACGGCCCACGACGGCTTCACGCTGCGCGACCTCGTCTCCTATAACGAGAAGCACAACGAGGCCAACGGCGAGGACAACAACGACGGCGAGGCGCACAACCGCTCGTGGAACTGCGGCGTGGAGGGGGAGACCGACGACCCCGAGGTCGTGACGCTCCGCGCCCGCCAGCGCCGCAACTTCCTGGCCACCCTGCTGATCAGCCAGGGCGTGCCCATGATCAGCCACGGCGACGAGCTGGGCCGCACCCAGGGCGGCAACAACAACGTCTACTGCCAGGACAACGAGATCTCGTGGATCGACTGGTCCGCCATGGACGACTCGCTCGTGGCGTTCACCCGCGACCTGATCGCGCTGCGCCGTGACCACGCGGTGTTCCGCCGTCGCCACCACTTCGACGGTCGCCCCGCGGCCCGCGACGTCGAGGCGCCCCTGCCGGACATCGTGTGGCTCGAGCCGGACGCGACCGCCAAGACGGAGGACGACTGGGGCGCCGAGGCCCGGTCGATCGGCTTCTACCTCAACGGGCACATGCTCACCCGCGGGGACGAGGAAGGGGAGGAGCCCTACCGGGACTTCTACGTCCTCATGAACGCGTGGTGGGAGCCCGTGCCGTACACCCTGCCCGGGCCCACGTTCCCGGCGGAGTGGGAGGTCGTCGTGGACACCTCGTCCCACGTCGCCCCGGACGGCACCCGCCCCCGCGTGCGTGCCGGGGACGTGCTTGAGCTCCCGGCCCGCTCCACCGTCGTGCTGCGGCAGGTGCCCGAGGGCGCATGAACGAGCGGGTCGACCGGGGGCGCGTCCGCCGTGGCCTGCCGCGGTGGGCGCGGGCCCTCTGCGCCACCGTGGCCACCCTGGCGGCGCTGGCACTGGCCTTCGGCGCGGGGTGGGCCACGCACGCCGTGACGGACCCGCACCCGGACGACGCACCGCGTGTGGACGCCCTCCTCGTCCTCTACAGCCAGCCCCGCGTCTACGACGCCGCGATCGAGCTCGCCGCGTCCGGCCTCACCGACCGGCTCTTCGTCTCCGCGTACCTGGGGCCGGACGGGCACGAGAAGCTGTGCGGCGGCCCGGAGGAGCGCGACCCGCGGCTGGCCGGCGTCACCGTCGAGTGCTTCGCGCCCGATCCGGTGACCACCCAGGGCGAGGTCATCCACGCGGGCGAACGCATGCGCGAGCTCGGCCTGCACCACCTGGGCGTGCTCACCTTCCACCAGCACGTGGAGCGCGCGCGGCTGCTGGCGGAGCGGTGCTTCACCCCCGAGGAGGGCCGTGTGTCCCTGTACGCGTTCGACGCCGGCTTCGACCGGCTCGGCCGCCTGCAGCACGGCGTCTACGGCGTGCTGGCCTACGGGAAGGCGATGCTCACGCCGGGCTGCGACCAGCAGCTGCCCGGCGTGCTGCAGTGGCCGCTCGACCTGGCCAAGCGACTGCGCGGGCAGCCCGTCGGGGACGAGGCCGGCGCCGTCGTCGTGGGCGCCCGGCGGGCGGGGGCGGCGTGATCGTCGGCGTGGGGGTGGACGTGGTGGACGTCCCGCGGTTCCGGGCGCAGCTCGAGCGCACCCCGGCGCTGCGCGCACGCCTGTTCACCGAGGATGAGCGGGACCTGCCGCTGCGCTCGCTGGCCGCGCGCTTCGCCGCCAAGGAGGCGATCGCCAAGGCCATGGGCGCCCCGCCCGGGATGATGTGGCACCACTGCTGGATCCCGCGCCCGGACCACGGCGACGGCCGCCCCACCGTGCACCTGACCGGCACCGTGCAGGCCCAGGCCGAGGCCCTGGGCATCACCCACTGGCACCTCTCCCTCAGCCATGACGGGGACGTCGCCACCGCCTACGTGGTCGCCGAACGCCGCGCGGCCGAGGAGGAGTCCGCATGACCGCCGATGACCTGACCCGCATCGCCGTGACCGGCTCGGCCGTGCGCACGGCCGAGGAGCCCCTGCTCGCGGCCGGCCGCGGCCCGGAGCTGATGCGCGCCGCCGCCTGGGCCCTGGCCGAGCACGCCGCGGCCCTGCTGCGTGAGCGCGGCCCGGTGGCCGGCACGACGGTGGCCGCCCTCGTCGGCCCCGGCAACAACGGCGGGGACGCGCTGTTCGCCCTCGCGTTCCTGCGCCGTCGGGGCGTGGCCGCGGTCGCCGTGCCCGTCCGCCGGGACGACGACGGCGCCCCGCGCTGGCACGCCGAGGGCTGGGCTGCGCTGCGAGCGGCCGGGGGACGCCGCGCCGACGCGGTGCCGCCCGAGGCCGCGCTCGTGGTGGACGGCGTGCTCGGCACAGGCTTCACCGGCGAGTATGAGCTGCCCGCCGCGGCGCGCGCGCTGCCGGCGGAGGCGCTCGTGCTGGCGTGCGACGTGCCCTCCGGTGTGGACGCGGACACCGGCGAGGTGCGGGGGGAGGCCCTCCGCGCGGCCGCGACCGTGACGTTCGGCGCCCTCAAGTCCGGCCTCGTCCTCGGGGAGGGGGCAGGCCGCGCGGGCACCGTGCACGTGGCGGACATCGGGCTGGGACCGCACCTGCCGACGTCGCCGGCCGCGCGGCTGGGCGTGATGGACGAGGCCGCCGCACGGGCCGCCCACCCGGCCCCCGCGGCCGCGGCCCACAAGTACACGCGCGGCGTGGTGGCCGTCGTCGCCGGATCGGAGCGCTACCCGGGGGCCGCCGTGCTCGCGAGCGCGGGCGCGCTGCACACGGGCGCGGGCATGGTGCACCACGCCGGCCCGCAGACCACCCGGGACCTGGTGCTCGCCGCCCACCCCGAGGCGCTGGTCTCGGCGGAGGGGCCCGAGCCGTCGCGCGCGGACGCCTGGGTGGCCGGCCCCGGCCTGGACACCGAGCACGACGCGCGGCGGCGCTGGGCCGGCGTCCTCGCCGCGCTTGAGGAGCGGCCGGAGGCGGCCCTGCTCGCCGACGCCTCCGCCCTGGACCTGGTCACCGCCGCCGAGCTGCGGTCGCTGCGCGCGGCCGGCACGCCCGTGGTCCTGACGCCGCACGCCGGGGAGTGGTCCCGGCTGCGCGAGCGCGTCCCCGCGGACGGCGCCGACGCCGCCGACCCGCTCGCCGCCCTCCGCGCGTGGACGGCCGAACACGGCGCCACGGTCCTGCTCAAGGGCCCGCGCACCCTCGTGGTCGCCCCGGACGGCGAGGCATGGGCCGTGACCGGCGGCGGCCCCGACCTCGCGATGGGCGGGACCGGCGACGTGCTCTCCGGGGCGATCGGCGCCGTCCTGGCCGCGGACGTGGCGCGGCGCTCGCGGGCGCGCCGGGCCGGGGAGGATCCGGGCCCGGCGCCCACGGCCCGGCTCGCGGCCGCCGCCGCCTGGCTGCACGCCCAGGCCGGGGCCGAGCAGGCCCGCGCCGGGCGGATCACCACGGCCACGCTGCCGGCCGCGCTGGGCGCGCGCGTCGCGCGCCTGTGGTGGCCGGACGACGCCGAGCCGGAGGCCGTCCGATGAGCCGCGCCGACGTGGCCCCGGCGGACACCGAGCGCGCCGTACGCATCGACCTGGCGGCCGTCCGGCACAACGTGGGCGTGCTGCAGGAGCGGATCCGCCGCCCCGACGGAAGCCGGCCGCTGCTGACCGCCGTCGTCAAGGCCGACGCCTACGGCCACGGCGCGGTGGCCGTCGCCCGCGCCGCCGCGGCCGCCGGCGCGGACCGGCTCGGCGTGGCCCACGTGCGCGAGGCCCTGGCCCTGCGCGCGGCGGGGGTGCGCCTGCCCGTGCTCGCGTGGCTGCACACCGGGGCCACGGACTTCGCCGCCGCGGTGGAGGCGGAGGTGACCCTCGGCGTCTCGGGCTGGGACCTCGACGCCGTCGCCGACGCCGTCCGCGGGCTGCGGGCCCGTGGCGGGGCCGGACCCGAGGCCCGCGCGGACCTGCATCTGAAGGCGGACACCGGCCTGGGCCGCCACGGCTGCACGCCCGAGCGGTGGCCCGCGCTCGTCGCGCGCGCCGCCGAGCTCGAGGCCGCGGGCCTCGTGCGGGTGGAGGGCGTGTTCTCCCACCTCGGCGTGGCGGACGAGCCGGACCGGGCCGCCGAGACCACGGCGCAGCTGCTGCGGTTCGAACGGATGGCCGCCGAGGCCGCCGAGACGCTCGGCCACCCGCTGCTGCGCCACCTGGCCAACACGCCCGCCGCCCTCGCCCGGCCGGACACGCACCTGGACATGGTGCGCGTCGGCCTGGGCCTGTACGGGCTCTCCCCGTTCGCGGACGTCACCGCGGCCGAGTTCGGACTGCGCCCGGCCATGTCCTTCGTCACCGTCCTGGCCAACGTCAAGGCCGTCCCCGCCGGGCAGGGCGTGTCCTACGGGTTCCGCCACGTTACGGCGGAGCCCACCACCCTCGGGCTCGTGCCCCTCGGCTACGCCGACGGCGTCCCGCGCGTCGTCGAGGGCACGCGCGTCCACGTCGGCGGCCGGACCGTCCCCGTGGTGGGCCGCATCGCGATGGACCAGTTCGTGGTGGACCTCGGCCCGGACGCCGCGGACGCGCCCGGCGACGCCGTCGAGCTGTTCGGACCGGCCTCCGGCATTCCGGTGGAGGAGTGGGCCGCGGCCGCCGGGACGATCAACTACGAGCTGGTGACCCGCATCGGAGGCCGCGTGGACCGGCAGCACGTGGACCCCACGCCGACCCAGGAGGCCCGCCCATGAGCGACCACGCGATCCCCGCCCCCGGCGCGACCCTGCCCGAGCCCGTGCTGACGGCGACGGTCCCGCTCGAGGGCGCCGACGGCACCCGGGCGTTCGGCCGCGCCCTCGCCGGGGTGCTCCGCGCCGGCGACGTGCTGATCCTCACGGGCGACCTCGGCGCGGGCAAGACGACCTTCACCCAGGGGCTGGCCAGCGGATTCGGCGTGGCCTCCGGCGTGGTCTCGCCGACGTTCGTCCTCTCCCGCGTCCACCCCGCCCCGGCCGACGCCCCGGCGGGCACCCCGGACCTCGTGCACGTGGACGCGTACCGGCTGCGCTCGGCGGGGGAGCTCACGGACCTCGACCTGGACGCGAGCGTGGACCGCTCCGTGACCGTCGTCGAGTGGGGCCGGGGCATGGCCGAGTCCCTCGCCGGGTTCCCCGAGGACCCGGACGCCTCGTGGCTGGACATCGAGATCGTCCGGGCCCGCGGGGGTGAGGACGCCCCCGCGGCCTCGGCGGGGGAGGGCGAGGACGGCATCGTCACCGACTTCTCCGACGAGGACGGAGGCCAGGCCGAGGAGCTGCGTTCGGCCGTCGTAACCGGCCGCGGCCCGCGCTGGGCCGGCGTCGTGCTTCCGTAGACTGGCGGCCATGGCCCTGCTCCTCGCGATCGACTCCTCCGCCGCCGCCTCCGTCGCCGTCCTGCGGGACGGTGAGGAGCTCGCGCGCTGGGCCACGGACGACACCCACGCCCACGCCGAGGTGCTCGCCCCCGCGGTGCAGACCGTGCTCGGCGAGGCCGGCGTCACCGGCACCGCGCTGGACGCGCTCGCGGTCGGCGTCGGCCCCGGACCCTTCACGGGACTGCGCGCGGGCCTGGCGACGGCGGCCGCCCTCGGCCTGGCGTGGGACGTGCCCGTGCACGGGGTCCGCAGCCTCGACGCGCTCGCCCACGAGGCCGGCGTCGATGCCTTCCGCCACGGGATCGAGGAGTTCGTGGTCGCCACGGACGCCCGCCGCCGCGAGGTCTACTGGGCCCACTACGCGCAGGTCGGCGGGCAGCCGACCCTGCTGCACGGCCCCTTCGTCTCGCCGGCGGACGAGGTCACCCCGCTGCCCGTCTACGGCGCGGGGGCCGGGCTCTACCCCGAGGCGCTGCGCGCGGTGCCGGACTGGGAGTCGGCCACGCCGTCCGCCGTCGGGGTGGGGCAGGTGGCCGAGCTCGCCCTGCGGCGCGGCCGAGGCCTCGTGCCCGCCGAGCCGCTCTACCTGCGCGAGTCCGACGCCAAGGTCCCCGGCCCCCGCAAGCGGGCGGGCGCGTGAGCCCGGCCGAGCCGGACCCGGCCGGCGACGGGCGCCCCGCTGAGGACGCGCACGGGCTGCCGCCCGGATACCTGCTGCGCCCCATGACCGTGTGGGACATCCCCGAGGTGCTCGCCCACGAGGCCACGCTCTTCCCGCTCGACGCCTGGCCCGCGCACTTCTACGAGGAGGAGCTCGCCCAGACCGGCCCCGCCGGCGGGCGGGACGCGCACGGCCGCCCGCCCACCCGGGACTACCGCGTGGTCGTCCGCGACGTGGCCGCGCCCGGCTCCGCGGACGACGACGGCCCCGCCCCCGGTGAGATCGTCGGCTACGGCGGGATCATGGTGGTCGGCGACGTCGCCGACGTGCAGACCGTGGGCACGGTCGCGGCGGCGCAGGGGCGGGGGATCGGGGCGGCCCAGCTGCGCTGGATGGCCGCGGAGGCCGCGGCGCGCGGTGCGAGCTCGCTCATGCTCGAGGTCCGGGCCTCCAACGCCGCCGCCCGGCGGCTCTACGCGCGCCACGGATTCGAGGAGCTGCACGTGCGCCGCCGCTACTACCCGGGCGGCGAGGACGCCGTGATCATGCGCAAGGTCCTGTGACCGGGCCGCTCACTAGACTGGAGCCCATGCCCACCGCCACCGCAGCCCCCCTCGTGCTCGGCATCGAGTCCTCCTGCGACGAGACCGGCGTCGGCGTCGTCCGCGGCACCGCCCTGCTGGCCCACGAGGTCGCCTCCTCCGTCGAGGAGCACGTGCGCTTCGGCGGCGTGATCCCGGAGATCGCCGCCCGCGCCCACCTCGAGGCCCTCGTGCCCACGATCCGCCGCGCCCTGGACACCGCCGACGTCACCCTCGCGGACCTCGACGCGATCGCCGTCACCTCCGGCCCGGGTCTGGCGGGCGCGCTCATGGTGGGGGTCGCGGGGGCGAAGGCGCTGGCCACGGCCCTCGGCACGCCCCTCTACGGCATCAACCACCTCGTGGCGCACGTGGGCGTCGGCATGCTGGACGGCGTGCGGCCCGCGCAGTGGGACGACCTGCCCGCGGACCTGGGCGCGCTGCTGGTCTCCGGCGGGCACACCGAGATCCTGCGCGTGGGCCGGATCAGCGCCGAGGTCGAGCTGCTGGGCTCGACCATCGACGACGCGGCCGGCGAGGCGTACGACAAGGTCGCCCGGCTCATCGGGGCGGGCTACCCCGGGGGTCCCGTGATCGACCGGCTCGCCGCCCAGGGCGACCCGACGGCCTTCCGCTTCCCGCGCGGGCTCACCGCGGGCAAGTTCGTCGGCAGCGCCGAGGAGCCCGGCCCGCACCGACACGACTGGTCCTTCTCCGGGCTGAAGACCGCCGTCTCCCGCGCCGTGGAGCAGTTCGAGGCCCGCGGCCTCGAGGTGCCGCGCGCGGACATCGCCGCCTCCTTCCAGGAGGCCGTCGCGGACGTGATCACCGCCAAGGCCGTCCGCGCCTGCCGCGAGCACGGGCTCACCCACCTGATGCTCGGCGGCGGCGTCGCGGCGAACTCGCGCCTGCGCGCCCTGCTCGCCGACCGGTGCCGCTCCGCCGGCATCGAGCTGACCGTCCCGCCCGTGAACCTGTGCACCGACAACGGGGCGATGGTCGCCGCACTCGGCGCACGCCTGGTGCGCGACGGCGTCGCCCCCTCCGACGCGTGGTTCGGCGCGGACCCGGGACAGCCGGTCGAGGTCGTCAGCGTCTGAGCGCGCCCGGCCTCTTGCCGCCACGCCCACGCGTTCCGTAGGCAGGGCCCATGACCGGTCATGATCACCCCCGCCCCGAGTCCATCTCCGCCGCCGTGGACGAGCAGATGCTGGCGGACTTCCTCAACCAGCACCTGCTCGGCTCCCGCTCCGGTGTGAAGGCGTTCCGCGCCGCCGAGCAGACCTGGGCCGGCACCCCGCAGGAGGCCGCGCTGCGCCGCCTCGGCGACGCCGTCCAGGACGACCAGGACCGCCTCGAGGCGCTCATCGGCGAGCTGGGCCTCCGCACCCCGCTGGTGGACCGGGCCGCCGGCGCGGCGGCCGAGGTCGGTGGACGTCTCAACCCCGTGAACGCGCTGCGCACGCGCGGGTCCGGCTGGACGCAGATCGAACTGGACCTGCTGCAGGGCATGCTCCAGGCCAAGTCCGCGATGTGGGACGTCCTCGAACAGCTCGCGCCGCACCTGCCGGCGGTCGACGCCGCCGAGATGCAGGCCCTGCGCCAGAGGACCGCCGACCAGCAGCGCGAGGTCCAGCGCATCACCTCCGCCACCCTCGAGGGACGGTTCCTGGCCGGCTGAGGCCCGGGCTACTCCTCGCCCGTCTGATGCTCCCCGGACCGGCCGCCGTGCACCTCGGCGGGCAGCTCGTCCACCGGCGCGACGACGACGTCCTGCAGCTTCCAGTCCAGCGCGGCGATCGCGTCCCGCAGCGCGCAGCAGCGGGCCACCGTCACGTCCGCCCCCTCGTGCGGCACCACGAACATCTCCACGTGGAACACGTGGCCCTCGTCTCGGACGCGGGCGCCCGCATGGCGCACCCACGGCTCCGCCCAGGCGACCCGCTCGGCACGGTCGATGAGCGGGTGCGGCCGGGCGCCGTCGATCGTGGCGGCGCGGCGATCCGCCAGGTTCGTGACGGCCTCCTTCAGGTTCTTCCAGCCGTCCAGCACGATGCTCACGCCCACCAAGATCGCCGCAGCGGAGTCCGCCCACCACCAGCCCAGGCCGATGCCGGCCACGCCGACGATGGTCGCCACGCCCGTCTGCCAGTCCGCCTTGTTCATGTCCGCGTCCGCGTACAGCACGCGGTCGTGGAGCTGCTCGGCCAGCTTGAGCTTCTTGTGGCCGAGGATCATGGGCCCGGGCACGGACAGGGCCATCACGGCCATCATGAACCAGCCCTGCCACACGGTGTGCCCGAACAGGTCGAACGTGCCGATGGGCGGGTGCTCCGCCGTCACCAGGCCCAGGAGGGAGTCGCCGACGAGGACCACGCCCATCACGGACAGGGCGACGGCGGCCACGAGGTGCCCCACCCCGACGGACCGGTGAGAGCCGTAGGGCCGGGCCCGCGTCGGGGCCATGCGGGCCACGCGCAGGGCGACGAGGAACGCGATCGGCGGGATCAGGGAGAGCAGGTCCTCGATCCACGCGGCCCGCATGGCCTGCGAGGAGCCCATCACGAACGCCACGAGGACGATCGTGACCACGATCACCCCCAGCGTCGCCCATTCGAGCCGCTTGGCCTGCTGGACCACGCGCTCGATCTCCGGGGGCAGCTCCGTGGCGCCGAACCGGCGCCCGCTCGGCCCCGTCTCCCGGGTGTCCCGCCGCGTCATCGGGCCTCCTCCGCTGCGCGCTGGTCGAAGTACGCCTCGAGGGCCGTGAGCATCTGATTCTCACCCAGGGGCACGGCCATCACGAGCTTCACCGGCTCGCCGTCCGGGCCCTCCGCCTCGGCGTAGTCGCGGGTGATGCTCGCGTGCGACGTCCACGGGGACGCCGAGGTCAGGCCGCCGGCCACCAGGTCCATGTCGCCCTTCTCCAGCGCGGTCATGAGCGCCTCCTCCCCGGCCACGGTCCACTCGACGCGTGCGTCGTGCGCCGCGGCGAAGCCGCGGATCAGGTCGGGCTCGGGGCCGACGGGCTCGGCGCCCGAGACGTCCACGTGAGGCGGGTGGTGCACGACGCCGACGCGCAGCACCCCGCCCGTGACGCGGTCCAGGGTGCCGTCCGGGTCGGCGGGATAGCCGGAGGAGGTGCAGGCGGTGAACCCGAGGGCGGCGCTCCCGAGCAGGCCCGTCAGGGCGGCCCGGCGGGTGAGGGTCCTCGTCCTCATTCCGTGGGCGAGTGCGAGCGGTGCCCGGCGTTGCCGAGGCCTTCGGCGCCGTCGAGATGGTCGAGCACGAGGCGGACCGCCTCCCGGGCGTCGGTGGTCTCGGACCAGCCGGTCGCGGCGCGCAGGGCCGTGGTGTCCATGATGGGCACCGCCGCCGCCATGTCCACCCACCCCGGGTCGGTGGGCTGCAGCCGTGCCCGGTAGGTCAGCGCCGCGGCCGCTCGGAACAGGCCCACGGGCAGCTCCAGGATGCGGCGCGCCCCGAGGACGGTGCCCATGGTGTGCGCGTCCAGCACGGGTTCGGCGGCCACATTGAAGGCCCCGCCCGCGCGGTGGGCGATCACGCGCCAGTACGCGTCCGCCACGTCCTGGGCCGTGAGCGCCTGGAATCGCAGGCCCCGCGGGAACGGCAGCACCGGAGCGCGCAGGCGGGCGACCAGCCGGGCGGGGACGAGGTCGCCCAAGAAGTAGTCCTTGATCTCGGGCCCGGCGGCGGACTGGAAGATCAGCCCGGGGCGCAGCCGGGTCACGAGCATCTCGGGGTGCTCGGCCTGCACGCGGTCGAGGATCGACTCGACCTCGGCCTTCTGTGCGGCGTAGTGCGAGGTGGGGACCCCGGTGGTGGGATGGGACTCGGCCACGGCGCGGCCCTTCGGGCCGGGCCCGTACGCGCCCACCGAGGACGCGTAGACCAGGTGCGGCACGCCCGCCTCGGCCACGGCCCGGAACACGCGCTCGTTGCCGGCCACGTTGACGGCGCGCAGGTGGTCGCGGTCGCGGTTGGGGCGGATCACCCACACCAGGTCGACGACGGCGTCCGCGCCGGCGACGATGTCGTGCAGCCGCCCCGCCGCCGTGGGCTCCGCGACGTCCAGGCGGTGCCACTCGACGCCGTCGTAGGGCGCTCCGGCCCGGTCCGGGCCGCGCCGACTCACGCCCACGATCGAGCTCACCTCGTCCGCGGCCTGGAGGCGGTGCAGGACAGCGGTGCCCACGTTGCCGGTGGCGCCCAGGACGACGATCCTCACGGCTTCAGGACCACCTTGACGCAGCCGTCCTCCTTCTTCTGGAACGTCTCGTAGAGGGCGGGGGCATCCTCGAGCGGGGCGGTGTGCGTGGTCAGGTCGAGCACGCCGAGGGGGTCGGACGGGTCGTCGAGCAGGGGCAGCAGGTCGTCCACCCAGCGACGGACGTTGCACTGGCCCATCGTCAGGGTGACCTGCTTGTCGAACAGGGTGAGCATCGGCATCGGGTCCTTCATGCCGCCGTAGACCCCGGAGATCGACACCGTGCCGCCGCGCCGGACCGCGTCGATCGCGGTGTGGAGGGCGCTCAGGCGGTCGACGCCGGCGGTCTTCATGGCCGCCCGGCCGAGCGCGTCGGGCAGCAGGCCCACGGCGGTGTGGGCCGCGTGCCCCACCGGGGAGGCGTGCGCCTCCATGCCGACCGCGTCCAGGACCGCGTCCGGGCCGCGGCCGCCGGTGCGCTCGCGGAGCACCTCGGCCTCGCCGCCGTCGGCGTCCAGGACCTCGATGCCGTGCCGGGCCGCCATCGCGCGGCGCTCGGGGACCGGGTCGACGCCGATCACCCGGTACCCCAGGTGCACCCCGATGCGCGCCGCCAGCTGACCGATGGGGCCGAGGCCGAGCACCGCGAGCGTGCCGCCGTCGGGGACGTTCGCGTACTGGACCCCCTGCCAGGCGGTGGGGACGACGTCCGAGAGGAACAGCCACTGCTCATCCGGGCCGGTGTGCGGCACCTTCACGGGGCCGTAGTCCGCGTGGGGCACGCGCAGCAGCTCGGCCTGTCCGCCGGGGACGGAGCCGTAGAGCCGGGAGTAGCCGAAGAGTGCGGCGCCGCAGCCCTGCTCCCGCACCTGGGTGGTCTCGCACTGGGACTGCAGCCCGCGCTGACACATCCAGCACCGGCCGCAGGAGATGGTGAAGGGCACGACCACCCGGTCACCGGGCCGGATGTGGGTGACCTCGGACCCGACCTCGCGGACGATGCCCATCGGCTCGTGGCCGATCACGTCGCCCGCGTCCATGAACGGCCCCAGGACCTCGTACAGATGCAGGTCCGACCCGCAGATGCCGGTCGAGGTGACCTCGATGATCGCATCCGTCGGCTCCTGGATCCGCGGATCCGGGACGTCCTCGACGACGACGTTGCGCTTTCCCTGCCATGTGAGTGCTCGCATGGTGCGACCGTAACCGCGTCGGGCGGGCCGGCGGAAGCGTGCAGGCGCGGCGGGGCCGCCACCTCACCGGGGGAACGGCCGCTCAGCCGGCGCGGCCGTCCAGCGACGCGCGGGTGCGGGCGGCGGCGTCCAGCACGACCGCGCGCAACGGGGCCACCGCGTCATCCGCGTCCTCACCCGCGGCCGGCGGGCCGGCCAGGGCCTGTGCCTCCACGCGACGCTGACGCGCGGCGCCGCCGTCGTCGATCATCGCCTGGACGCCGGCGAGCTCCGCCGCGCATCCCAGCCGCTCGGCGACCGGGGTCAGCCGCTCGATCTCCGCCGGCAGGTGCTCCGCCAGCGGGACCTGGGTGCCCCGGGCGTCCACGATCACGGTGGCGTCCATGCCGTACCGGGCGGCGCGCCACTTGTTCTCCTGCACGTGCCACGGCGGCAGGACCTCGACCGTCTCACCGCGCTCCAGGCTCGCGGACAGGTCGTCCACGAGGCACTGCGTGTAGGCGGTCACGGCGGCGATCTCCTCGAGCGTGGCCAGACCGTCGCACGCGCGCATCTCCACCGTGCCCAGGCGGGGCACGGCCCGCACGTCCCAGCGGCACTCGGTGACGTCCGCGATCATGCCCACCTGCTCCATCTGGGCCACGCAGCGCTCGAAGCCCTCCCACTCCTGGAACTGGAACGGCAGGCCGGCCGTGGGCAGCTGCTGGAACAGGAGGGTGCGCTGGGACTGGTAGCCCGTGTCCGTGCCCGCCCAGAAGGGGGAGGAGGCCGAGAGTGCGAGCAGGTGCGGCACGCGGTTGACCAGGCCGTTCACCACCGGCATGGCCTTGGAGACGTCGTCCAGGCCCACGTGCACGTGCACGCCGAAGATCAGCAGCTGCCGACCCCAGTACTGGGTGAGATCCAGCATGCGGTCGTAGCGCTCGCTGGGCGTCGAGGGCTGCGCGATCGCGTCCGCGAACGGGTGCGTGCCCTGGCAGAACAGGGAGATGCCCCGCTCGGCCGCGGCGTCCGCCACACGCGCTGCGATCCGGCCGAGGTCCGCCGTCGCGGCGTCGACGCGCTCGTGCACACCCGTGACGAGCTCCACCGTGTTCTGCAGGAGCTCGCTGGTCATGTGCGGGTTCACGTCGTCCTCGGCGAGGCCCTCGGTCACATGCAGGGCGCGCAGCAGGTCCGGGGCCTCGGAGCGCAGCTCGCCGGACACGGCATCCACGAGCGCGAGCTCCCACTCGATTCCGAGAGTGGACTGCGCGGAGTCGGCGAAGGGCAGAGTCATGCCGCCCATCCTAGAAGCCCCGGCCCGGTCTGTGCCCGGTGTCCACGCTCCGGACCTAGGGTGTGGGGCATGGCCCGTCCCCGCCCCGCCGCCCGCCCGTCGCGCCCCTCGGCCGCCGCCTCGGAGGAGGACGACACCGCCCTGGCCCCCGTCCTCGAGTCGGAGGGCCGCGCACTGCTCGACTCCCTCGCCGGCTACCGGGAGGCCGACGCGCTCGCGGTCTCCTCCCGCCTGCGCGCCGCGGGGCACCCGCCCGAGCGCGTGGCCGCCGCGCTGACCCAGGCCGCGCTGCGGTCCCGGGCGGAGGCCCGCCTCGGGCCGGAGGCGCGCCGGATGCTGTTCACGCGCGACGGCCTGGAGCAGGCCACCCGCCCGCTGGTCGCGGGCCTGCATGCGGACCGGCTGGCGGCCGCGGGGGCCCGGCGCGTCGCCGACCTCGGCTGCGGTCTCGGCCTGGACGCGCGCGCCTTCGCCGACCGGGGCCTGGACGTCGTGGCGGTGGAGCGGGACGCCGTCGTCGCCGCGGCCGCCGAGGTGAACCTCGCCGGCCACCGCGGTGCGCGTGTGGTGCACGGCGACGCCGTGGCCTGGGCCCGCGCCCACGTGCCCGCCGAGGCGGACGCGGTGTGGCTGGACCCCGCCCGCCGTCAGGTCGGCGGGGGCGGGTCCGCGCGCGTGTTCGACCCCGAGGCGTTCTCCCCGCCCCTGAGCGTCGTGACGGACATCGCCGCGACGGGCGTCCCCGTGGGTGTCAAGCTCGGCCCGGGGCTCCCGCACGAGGCCGTGCCGGCGGGCGCCGAGGCCGAGTGGGTGAGCGTCGACGGCGACGTCGTGGAGGCCGCCCTGTGGTTCAACGCGGCGGCCCGCCCCGGGGTGCGGCGGGCGGCGCGCGTCATGACCGTCCATGGCGGGAAGACGACGACGGCGCAGCTCGTCTCCGGCGCGGACTTCGGCGACTCGCCCGAGGTCGAGGCCGTGGGGGAGGAGGGCATGGCAGGGCTCGTCGGCGCGGTCCTGCACGAGCCGGACGGCGCGGTCATCCGGGCCGGACTCGTGACGGACCTGGCCGTGTCCTGGCCCGTGCCGACGCGGCAGCTGGACCCCCACCTGGCCTACCTCGTCGCGCCCGAGCCCGTGCACGACGGCCTGGCCCGCGCCCATCGGATCGAGGCGGTGCACGGTTTCCACCTGGCCTCCCTGCGGCGCTGGGCGAAGGAGACCGGGGTGGGCCGGCTGGACGTGAAGAAGCGGGGCATCCGCGAGACGCCCGAGGAGGTGCGTCGCGCCGTCCTCGGCGGGGCGAAGCCGGGCCGGCGTGGCGGGGCCGGACGGCACGCCACCCTCGTGCTGGCGCGCGTGGGTCGGTCGCGGTTCGCCCTCGAGGTGACGCCGTTGGACTGACGGGGCTCGAGGCCGCGGGCCCCGGGCGGCGGGAGCCGTCGAACCCCCGTTGGGGGATTACGGCACCCTCGTGTACGGTATTCGACTGAGGCAAGGCTCACCTCCACGGGAGCGCGCCCACCACCCCGACTGCTCATCCCGGGGCAGCCCCGCCGCCCAGAAGGAGAACCATGCCGCGTTCCGTCAGCGCCCCCCGCCTCGCCCGTCTCGCCCTGACCTCGGTGGCGGCCCTCGCCCTCGTCGGCTGCTCCGCCGGCGGCGCGGCCACGGGCTCGTCCTCCGCGAGCGCCTCCGGCGAGTCCTCGGCCTCCGCGAGCGCCGCCGGCGGCTCCTCGGCCGCCTCGGGCGGCATCGCGGCCGGGGTCACCGTCACCGACATGTCCGGCGCCGAGGTCACCCTGCCGGAGGAGGTCGACTCCGTCATCGCCACGGACAACCGCGCCTTCCGCACGCTGGACGACTGGGGCGTCGAGCTGTCGGCCGCACCGAAGCAGATCATGTACAAGGGCGAGGGCGGGCCCTCCTACCTCCAGGACGACTCGGTCGCCGACATCGGCAACCACCGGGAGCCGGACATGGAGCTGTTCGTCACCGCCGAGCCGGACGTCGTGTTCAACGGCCAGCGGTTCAACGAGCGCAAGGCCGAGATCGACGAGCTGACCGGCGACGCCGCCGTCGTGGACACGGACTTCGACGTCACGCAGACCCCCATGGACGAGGGCCTGAAGGAGCTGACCACCCTGCTGGGCGAGGCCACCGGCCACGAGGCCGATGCCGAGAAGCTCATCGCCGACTTCGACGCCGCCACCCAGCGCGCCAAGGACGCCTACGACCCCGAGCAGACCGTCATGGGCCTCATCGCCTCGGGCGGCGAGCTGTCGTACGTCGCGCCCAGCACCGGTCGCGCCATCGGCCCGTTCTTCGACATGCTGGAGCTGACCCCGGCCCTCGAGCAGTCGGGCACCGACAACCACCAGGGCGACGACATCTCCGTCGAGGCCATCGCGAAGTCGAACCCGGACTGGCTGATCGTCATGGACCGCGACGCCGCCATCGGCGAGGAGAACGCCACCGCCGCCGAGCTGATCGAGCGCTCCGAGGCCCTCCAGGACGTGACCGCGGTGAAGGAGGGCAACATCGTCTACCTGCCCGCCGACTTCTACGTCGCCGAGGACATCCAGAACCACACCACCGTCATGGAGGACCTCGCGAAGGCCTTCGAAGGCGCGCAGTGACTCTCGACGTGCGTCACCACGTCGCCGACGCCCCGCCCCGGCTCGAGGAGCCGGGGCGGGGCGACCGCGTGTGCTGGGTCCCGCCCGCCGTCCTGCGGCCCGAGCGCACCCGCTGGCAGCGCACCTGGCCGCTGCTGGTCGGCGTCGTGGTGACCGCGGCCCTCATCGTGGTCTCGCTGTTCGTGGGCGTGTACGACGTCGGCGCGGAGGGCGGACGCGAGATGTTCGCCATCACGCGCGTGCCGCGCACGGTCGCCCTCGTGCTGGCCGGCGCCTCGATGGCGATGTGCGGGCTGATCATGCAGCTCATGACGCAGAACCGCTTCGTGGAGCCCAGCACCACGGGCACCACCGAGTGGGCCGGTCTCGGCTTATTGGTGACCATGGTGCTCGTGCCGGGGGCGGGCCTGGTGACCCGGATGGCCGGGGCCATCCTCTTCGCCTTCGTCGGCACCCTCGTGTTCTTCCTCTTCCTGCGGCGTGTGCGCCTGCAGTCCTCCCTCATCGTGCCGATCGTGGGCATCATGCTCGGCGCCGTCGTGGGCGCCGCCTCGACGTTCCTCGCCCTCCAGACGGACATGCTGCAGCAGGTGGGCGCGTGGTTCGCCGGCTCGTTCACCTCCGTGGTCCGCGGCCGGTATGAGCTGCTCTTCCTCGTGCTGATCGTGTGCGTGGCGGTCTTCGTCATCGCGGACCGCTTCACCGTGGCCGGCCTCGGCAAGGACGTCGCCACGAACGTCGGCCTCAACTACGACGCCGTGATCCTCACCGGCGTGGCCATGGTGGCCGTGGCCACCGGCGTGGTCACCGTGGTGATCGGGGCCCTCCCGTTCCTGGGGCTCGTGGTCCCCAACCTCGTGTCCATGGTCCGTGGCGACAACCTGCGCATGAATCTGCCCTGGGTGGTCATGGTCGGCGTGTGGATCGTGATCGTCTGCGACCTGATCGGGCGCACCGTGATCGCCCCGTTCGAGGTGCCCATCTCGCTGATCCTGGGCCTCGTGGGCGCGATCGTGTTCCTCGCCCTGCTGCTGAGGCAGGCCAAGCATGGCTGAGCCGCTCGCGACCGCCCCGGGTCGCCTCCCCGCCCCGCTCGGCGGCGCCACCGCCGCCGGGCCCGTCGACGCCGACGCCCCGCGCCGGTCCGGCGCGTTCGTCACCGCCGCCGAGCGCCGGAGGTATGCGGTCGTCGTCGCGGTGCTGGCCGCCGTCGCCGTGCTCTCCACCGCCGGGATCCTGCTGTGGGGCAACGAGGCCGAGCCCGGCTCGCGCGCGTTCTGGATGATCGCGCGGATGCGCGTGGAGTCCCTGGGCGTGATCGGGATCGTGGCGTTGTGCCACTCCTTCGCGACCGTCACCTTCCACACGGTGACGGGCAACCGCATCATCACGCCCTCGATCATGGGGTTCGAGGCGCTCTACACGGCCGTGTCGACCGTCGCCGTGTACGTGCTGGGGGCCGCCGGCGTCGCGGTGCTGACCGGGGTGGGGCCGTTCCTCGCCCAGGCCGCGCTCATGGTGGCGTTGACGACGGCCCTGTACTCGTGGCTGCTCTCCCGGCCCTACGGCAGCGTCCATCTGATGCTGCTCGTGGGCGTGGTGCTGGGCGGCGGGCTGGCCGCGCTGAGCACGTTCATGCAGCGACTGCTGGACCCGAACTCGTTCGACCTGCTGAGCGCGCGGCTCTTCGGCAACATCTCCAACGCCCGGACCGAGTACGTGGCGATCGCCGCGCCCATCGCCGTCGTCGTGTGCGCGCTGCTGTGGCTGCGCTCCCGCCGCCTGAACACGGTGGCGCTCGGCGCCGACGCCGCGACCAACCTGGGCCTGCACCACCGGCGCGAGCTCATGGTGACGCTGCTGCTGGTCTCCGTGCTGATGGCCATGACCACCGCGCTCGTGGGCCCGATGACGTTCCTCGGCTTCCTCGTGGCGACGCTGGCGTACAGCCTCGTCGACACCCACGACCACCGGTTCATCCTCCCGGTGGCCGCGCTGGCCGGGTACGCGGTGCTCACGAGCGCCTACTTCGTGCTGCGGCACGTGTTCTACGCGGGGGGTGCGGTCACGGTGGTCATCGAGCTGATCGGCGGCATCACCTTCCTGGTCGTCGTGATGAGAAAGGGACGTCTGTGATCGAGCTGCGCGGCGTGGTGAAGCGCCACAGCGACGAGGTGTGCATCGGACCCGTGGACCTGGACATCCAGGCCGGGGGAGTGACCGCGCTCGTGGGGCCCAACGGGGCGGGCAAGTCCACGCTGCTGACGATGATCGGCCGGCTGCAGGACGCCGACGCCGGGACGATCGCCGTGGGCGGGCACGACATCACCACGACGCCGTCCCGGAGGATCGCGCAGACCCTGTCCATCCTGCGGCAGGAGAACCACTTCGTGACGCGGCTGACCGTGCGACAGCTCGTGGGGTTCGGGCGCTACCCGTACACGCGCGGGCGGCTGACCCTGGAGGACGAGCGGCACGTGTCCGACGCGATCGACTTCCTCAACCTCGGCCCGTTCGAGAACCGGTACCTCGACCAGCTCTCGGGCGGCCAGCGGCAGCGCGCGTACGTGGCGATGGTGCTGGCGCAGAACACCGAGTACGTGCTGCTGGACGAGCCGCTGAACAACCTGGACATGCAGCACTCGGTCCAGATGATGCAGCAGCTGCGTCGGGCCGCCGACGAGCTGGGCCGGACCGTGGTGATCGTGCTGCACGACATCAACTTCGCCGCCCACTACGCCGACCGGATCGTGGCCATGGGCGACGGCCAGGTGGTGGAGACCGGCACCCCGGCCGAGATCCTGCGCCCCGAGGTGCTGGAGCGGATCTTCAAGACCCCCTGCAGCGTGGTGGACGGACCGCACGGGCCGCTCGCCGTGTACTACTGAGGCGGGCGACGGTGAGGCCGGCCCGGGTCGGTCCGGGCGGGGGTCGGGTGCCCGGCCGACGCGAGCGTTCCGTGGGCAGAACCCGCCGGGTCTCGCCTTCCGGGGGCAGGACCCGCGTGTTTCCAGGTTCCGTGGGCAGAACCCGCGTGTTTCCAGGTTCCGTGGGCAGAAGCACCCTCGCTTCTGCCCACGGAACCCTGCGCATGGACGGCAGGGCCATACGCGACGACGACGTCATGCATCCCAGCCGTTCGAGACCTGTGCCCGTCGTCTGAGGACGGCCTCGATCACCCGCGCGTATCCCTCGCCGACGTCCCGGCCCGTGACGTGCAGGGTCATCTGCCCACGCTCCGCGTAGTACTGGTCTCGCCGGGCGTCCCGGGCGTGTTGCTCGGCACTCCGGTGCACCTCGCCGTCGTACTGGAGGACGAGCCGGCAGTCCTCGAACCACAGATCGGCCTCGGGGGCGTCCCGCCGCCCGGGGTCGAACACGTGCTGCAGAGCCGGCTCGCCCAGCCCCGCCTCGACGAGCGCCAGCCTCAGCCGGGTCTCCTGCGGCGAGTCGGCACCCACCCGTACGCGCTCGAGCGCCGCCGTCGCCCGCGGTCTTCCGACGAACCGCCCGAGCGGCCGCATCGCCTCGTGCAGCGCGGTGACCGTGGTGATGGGAGGCCGCCGGCCGCGCGGAGACCAGGGGTGACGGACCAGGTGGTCACCCGCCGACACGAGGGATGCCTCGTCCCAGGGGTGGCCGATCGAGCACAGATCGAGCCAGGTCCGTTCCGGCGTCGTCACCCGTAGCCCGAGCACGGAGGTGACGTGGCCGGCGGGCAGGGGTCTGCGGTGCTCCATGACGCCGGGGATCCGCGCCCGTGCGGTGCCGCGGTGCAACGTGATCTCGACGGCGGCGCGTCGCGTGGCCCCGCCCGGGGGAAGCGGGAGGCCGTGGAGGTGCGCCGCCGTCTCGTGGGAGAGGACGGCGTCGGGACGGGACCGCAGGAGGGCGGTCAGCAGGTCGAGGCCGACCCCGTGGTGCGGCGGCGGGAGCCCAGCCGACTCCCAGGTGCGCAGCGGCATGTCACGGCGACGGTGGATGCCGCGGGCGAGGCGGAGGACGTCGGACCGCCGCACCCGGCTGGGCGGTAGACCGCGTTCGAGCACGTCGCGGGTGGTGAAGACGGGGACGAGGGGGAGGTCGGGAGCGAAGGGCATGGGTCGACCCTGACGCGGTCGGTCCGACGGCGGCCGGGCGGGCCGCGTGTCTGTGCACAACGGCGCGGGGTGGGCCGGCTGTGCAGGACTCGGCGACGGCCGGTTGTCCCGTCGGGACGACGTCGTCATGGCTCGGTGGGCAGAACTGCGAGGAGTTCCGCCCACGCAACATCCGTGGGCAGAAGAGAGGGCGCTTCTGCCCACGGAGATCGAAAACCTGCGGATGCTGCCCACGCGGTGGGCGGGGGTGCGGTTTCTGCCCACGGAGGGTGGCGGGGGTGCGGTTTCTGCCCACGGAGGGTGGCGGGGGGGCAGGGTGGGGAGTGGGGGAGGGACAGGATCCCGGCCGCAGTCGTGACCACTCCGTGTGCTCCTGGGCCCGGAACCCGCCCCGCCCGCCGCCGCCCCACGCCGCCCCACGCCGCCCCACGGTGCCCCGCCGCACCGCGCCCCACGCCTCCGCCCTCGGCGGACGGCGGGGACACGGCTGGCACTCATGTTGAAGGAGTGCCAAAACCCGGAGTAGAATCGGGGCTGGCACTCGGGGGTACCGGGTGCCAATGCCCGAGGTGGACCGTCCGGCACCGCGACGACGGAGGGTCTGACGCCCGTGGCGCACCCGCAGACCACAGCATCAGCGGACCGGCGAGCCCGCCGGAGCCGCACGTCGACGAAGAAGGAGTGTGCAGCATGTCTGTCTCCATCAAGCCCCTCGAGGATCGCATCGTTGTCCGCCCCCTGGAGGCCGAGCAGACCACCGCGTCGGGCCTCGTGATCCCGGACACCGCCAAGGAGAAGCCGCAGGAGGGCCAGGTCGTGGCCGTGGGCCCGGGCCGGGTCGCCGAGAACGGCAACCGCGTGCCGGTCGACGTCGCCGAGGGTGACGTGGTGCTGTACTCCAAGTACGGCGGCACCGAGGTCAAGGTCGGCGGCGAGGAGTACCTGGTGCTCTCCGCCCGCGACGTGCTGGCCGTCGTCGCCAAGTGACCCCGCCGCGATGGGCCCGGTGAGCGGCGCGCACCGCACCGGTGCGCGCGCCCCGGGCCCCTCGCGTCCCCGCACCCCCTGACTCCCTGAACGAAAGGAGCGTCCGTCATGGCCAAGCAGCTGGCTTTCAACGACGACGCACGCCGCGCCCTCCAGGCCGGCATCGACAAGCTCGCCGACACCGTCAAGGTCACCCTCGGCCCCAAGGGCCGCAATGTGGTGCTCGACAAGGCGTGGGGCGCACCCACCATCACCAACGACGGCGTCACGATCGCCCGTGAGGTGGAGCTGGAGGACCCGTACGAGAACATGGGCGCCCAGCTCGCCAAGGAGGTCGCCACCAAGACCAACGACATCGCAGGCGACGGCACCACCACCGCCACCGTCCTGGCCCAGGCGCTCGTGAACGAGGGCATGCGCCAGGTCGCCGCCGGCGCCGCGCCGGGCGAGGTCAAGAGGGGCATCGAGGTGGCCGTGGCCGCCGTCGAGCAGCGCCTGCAGGAGAACGCCCGCCCGGTCGAGGGCAAGGAGGTGGCCCACGTGGCCGCCATCTCGGCCCAGAACGACGAGGTCGGCGAGCTGCTGGCCCGCGCGTTCGACACGGTCGGCACCGACGGCGTCATCACCATCGAGGAGTCCTCCACGACCTCCACCGAGCTGGACGTCACCGAGGGCATGCAGTTCGACAAGGGCTTCCTGTCCCCGTACATGGTCACCGACGCCGAGCGTCAGGAGGCCGTGCTCGAGGACGCCTACGTCCTGATCAACTCGGGCAAGATCTCCAACGTGCAGGAGCTGCTGCCCCTGCTGGAGAAGGTCGTGCAGGCCAACAAGCCGCTGTTCGTGATCGCCGAGGACATCGAGGGCGAGGCCCTGTCCACCCTCGTGGTCAACAAGATCCGCGGCACCCTGAACGTCGTGGCCGTCAAGGCTCCGGGCTTCGGCGACCGCCGCAAGGCCATGATGCAGGACATCGCGATCCTCACCGGCGCCCAGGTCGTCTCCCCGGACCTCGGCATGAAGCTCGAGCAGGCCGACCTGGACGTGCTCGGCTCCGCCCGCCGCATCACCGTCACCAAGGACGAGACCACCATCGTCGACGGCGGCGGTGCGCCCGAGGACGTCGAGGCCCGGATCGCCCAGATCAAGGCCGAGGCCGCCGCGACCGACTCCGACTGGGACCGCGAGAAGCTCCAGGAGCGTCTCGCCAAGCTCTCCGGCGGCATCGGCGTGATCCGCGTGGGCGCCGCCACCGAGGTGGAGCTCAAGGAGCGCAAGCACCGCATCGAGGACGCCGTGTCCTCGACCCGCGCCGCCCTCGAGGAGGGCATCGTGGCTGGCGGCGGCACCGCGCTCATCAACGCGCTGACCGTGCTCGACACCGACGCCGACGTCCAGGCCCTGACCGGTGACGCCGCCGTGGGCGTGGACATCGTCCGCAAGGCCCTGAAGCAGCCGCTGCGCTGGATCGCCCAGAACGCGGGCGAGGACGGCTACGTGGTGGTCTCCAAGGTCGCCGAGCTGGAGCCGAACCACGGCTTCAACGCGAAGACCGGCGTCTACGGCGACCTGATCGCCGACGGCGTGATCGACCCGGTCAAGGTGACGCGCTCCGCGCTGGCCAACGCCACCTCCATCGCGGCCCTCGTGCTGACCACCGAGACCCTCGTGGCGGACAAGCCCGCCGACGAGGACGAGGCCGGCCACCAGCACTGACCCCTGAGTCGGCCCTGACACGGCCGGCTGTCGACGACGGCCCCTCACCCGCCCGGGTGAGGGGCCGTCGTCGTCCGGGCGGGAGACGCCGGCCGTCCGGGGTGCCCTCTAGGGTGTGCCCATGGACACACCCACGCCGCCCCATCCCACCGGGTCCCACACGACCCGGACCCCGGCCCGGCCACGGCTGCGCCGCTTCGTCCGCGAGTTCTCCTATCCGCACGGCATCCACCCGGCCCTCGTGCCGGGCGTGTCCGTGGAGGACCGCCGGGTGCGCTACGGCGTGGACCGGGTGATCCTCGCCGTCGTCGGCCTGCTGGTGGTCGGCTTCGTGGTGTGGGGTGTGCTGCAGCCGGACGCCGTGCTGGCCGTCTCGAGCGCGGCCCTCGACTGGGTGATGGTCCACGCCGGCTGGCTGTTCGTCCTGCTGGCCATCGGGATGGTGGTGTTCCTGCTGGTCCTGGCGTTCTCCCGGTACGGCGAGATCCCGCTGGGCCTGGACGGGGAGAAGCCCGAGTACTCCACGGCGAGCTGGTCGGCCATGCTCTTCGCGGCCGGCATCGGCATCGGCATCATCTTCTTCGGCCCGTACGAGCCGCTGACCTACTACCTGGCCCCGCGCCCGGGGGCGTACGAGGCGGGGAGCGAGGAGGCGGTGACGGGCGCGCTGGCCCAGGCCGCGCTGCACTGGGGCGTGAACGCGTGGGCGATCTACGCGATCGTCGGCCTGTCGGTCGGCTACGTGTCCTACCGCCGGGGCCGGGTGCCGCTGATGAGCTCGATCATCGCGCCGCTGTTCGGCGACTCCCCGCGCAGCGACTCGGTCGGCGCGCGCCTGATCGACGGGCTCGCGATCATCGCCACATTGTTCGGCACGGCGGCCTCGCTGGGCATCGGCGCCCTGCAGATCGGCCGCGGCGTGGAGATCGTCTCGGGGTGGTCGGCGCCGGGGAACACGGTGGCGCTGGGGATCATCGTGGTGCTCACGATCGGCACCATCGTCTCGGCGGTGTCCGGTGTGGCCCGCGGCATCCGGTGGCTGTCCAACATCAACATGCTGCTCGCCCTCGGCCTGGCGCTGTTCTTCTTCGTCGTCGGCCCGACGGCGTTCCTGCTGAACATCGTGCCCGGCGTCCTGATGGACTACGTCTCCTCCGCCCCGGACGCCCTCGGCGCCTCGATGGCCGAGGGGGAGGACATGCAGGAGTTCCTCTCCAACTGGACGATCTTCTACTGGGCGTGGTGGGTCAGCTGGGCCCCGTTCGTGGGCGTGTTCATGGCGAAGATCTCGAAGGGCCGGACCATCCGCCAGTACGTCCTCGGCGCCCTGTTCATCCCGGCCGCGGTGATCGTGGGCGCGTTCACGATCATCGGCGGCACCACCATCTGGCTGCAGCGGACCCGGGGCTCCGTGGCGCCGGACGGCACGGCCGCCTCGCTGCCTGCGCCGGCGGAGATCTTCTGGGTGGTCCTGGACCAGCTGCCCGGCGGCGGGCTGGTGGCCCCGGTCGTGATCATCATGCTGGCGGTCTTCTTCATCACGACGGCGGACTCCGCCTCGATCGTGAACTCGCAGCTCTCGCAGCGCGGCGACCCGGCCCCACGCCGCATGATCACGGTGTTCTGGGCACTGTGCATGGCGGGCATCGCCGTCGTGATGCTGCTGACCGGCGGCGACACCGCGCTCACCGGCCTGCAGAACCTCATCACCATCACGGCGCTGCCGTTCACCGTGGTGCTCGTCCTCATGGCGGTCGCGCTCCAGCGCGAACTGGCCAACGACCCCTTCGCGATCCGTGACCGGTACCAGCGGGCCGCCGTCGAGAAGGCGACGGTGCGGGGCCTGGTGGAGTACGGGGACGACTTCGCGTTCACGGTGGAGCGCACCCCGCCGGGCAGCTGGTACGCGGCCGGCGAGGGGTTCGACTCCACCGCCGCGGAGATCACCGACTGGTACCGCCGCACGGACGAGGACGGGAACCCGGTGGACTACGACTACGTGCTGGGCGAGTACCTGGACGAGGGGGACGGGGACGACGCGGACGGGCCCGCCGGAGCGGGCCCGTCCGGTCGCTGACTCAGGCGCGCGGCTCCGGGGTGCCGACGAGCTCGGCGCGGGAGTCGGCGGTCGCGTGGGCGCGGGCCTCGACGATCTCCTCCTCGTCCTCGCCGAAGATGTCACCGCGCGGGGCGTCGTAGCGGTCCCGGTCGAGGATGCCCTCCTGGGAGGCCACGAGCGCGGGGATGAGGGCCTGGCCGGACACGTTGAGGGCGGTGCGGCCCATGTCCACGATCGGGTCGACAGCCAGGAGCAGGGCCATGCCCTCGAGGGGCAGCCCGGCGGTGGACAGCGTGAGCGTGAGCATCACGGTGGCGCCGGTGGTGCCGGCGGTCGCGGCCGAGCCCAGCACGGACACGAGCGCCACGAGGGCGTACTGGCTCAGGCTCATCTCGATCCCGTAGAACTGGGCGATGAACACGGCGGCCACGGCCGGGTAGATCGCGGCGCAGCCGTCCATCTTGGTGGTGGCGCCCAGCGGAACGGCGAAGGAGGCGTAGCCGGTGGGCACGCCGAAGTTGCGCTCGGCCACCCGCTGGGTGACGGGCAGCGTGCCGAGGGAGGAGCGGGAGACGAAGCCGAGCTGGAACGCCGGCCACACGCCGGTGAAGAACTGCTTGACGGAGAGCCCGTGCAGGCGCGCCAGCAGCGGGTACACCACGAGCATCACGAGGGCCAGGCCCACGTAGACCGCCACCACGAACTTGGCCAGCGTGCCCATCGTGGACCAGCCGTACGAGGCCACGGCGTTGCCCAGCAGGCCGATGGTGCCGATCGGTGCCAGGCGGATGATCCACCACAGCAGCTTCTGGATGATCGCGAGCACCGAGCGGGAGAACGTGAGGAACGGGGCGGCCTTCTCGCCGACCTTGAGCGCGGCCACGCCCACGACGATCGCGATCACGAGGATCTGCAGCACGTTGAACGTGGGGGAGGAGGCCAGCGCGCCGTCCTCGCCCGCCGTGGTCTTGACGGTCAGGCCGAGGAAGTTCGCCGGCACCAGGGAGGTCAGGAAGTCGAGCCAGCCGACGTCCTTGGCCTGGTACGACGCCGGCGCGGTCTGGCCGGTGCCCACGCCCGGTTGCAGCACGACGCCGACGGCGAGGCCGATGAGCACCGCGATCAGGCTCGTGATGGCGAACCAGAGCAGGGTCTTGGCGGCCAGGCGGGCCGCGTTGGTCACCTGGGCCAGGTTGGCGATGGAGGCGACGACGGCGAAGAAGACCAGCGGGACGACCGCGGCCTTCAGCAGGCTGATGTAGATGCTGCCGACGGTGGCCAGCGTCTCACCGAGCCAGGTCGGGTGCTCGGCGGTGTGCCCCGTCGCGCGGGCGATCAGGCCCAGGACGAGGCCGAGGACGAGGGCGGCGGCGATCTGCCAGCCGAAGTTCGACGTCCAGGCGGGGAGCCGGCGTCGGGGCGCCGGTGCGGGGGAGGATTGTGCGGTGCTCATCCGGGGAGGTTAGGCAGTCCAATACCATGACGCCGAAACGGATTGCGCCATGTGACGTCGTGGTGACGTCCGTCTCGTCCCCGCGTGGCCCAGTGCGAAGGCCCTGTGACGTGGCCCGCACCCGGGTCGCCGGTTTGACCCCCGGGCATAGAATCGCGGAAACACCCGTCCCGAAAGGCGTCTTCGTGACCACCACCAGCACCGGTCCCAGCCCCGAGCCCGTCCACTCCTCCTCGGATCCCTTCGGCTTCTTCGGCCTCACCTATGACGACGTCCTGCTGCTGCCCAACGCCACCGACGTGATCCCCGCGGACGCGGACCCGGGCACCCGGCTGACCCGCAACATCCGCTTGAACATCCCCATCGTCTCCGCGGCGATGGACACCGTGACCGAGGCTCCCCTGGCCATCGCCATGGCCCGCCAGGGCGGCATGGGCATCATCCACCGCAACCTGTCCATCGAGGACCAGGCCCGCCACGTGGACACCGTGAAGCGCTCCGAGTCGGGGATGATCAAGGACCCCGTGACCATCGGCCCCGACGCCACGCTCGCCGACCTGGACGAGCTGTGCGCCCAGTACCGCGTCTCGGGCCTGCCGGTGGTGGCCGAGGACATGACGCTGCTGGGCATCATCACCAACCGCGACACCCGCTTCATCCCGCGCGAGGAGTGGGCCACCCGCACGGTGGACACCGCCATGACCCGCATGCCGCTGGTCACCGCGCAGGAGGGCGTCTCGCGCGCCGAGACGATCCGCCTGTTCTCCCAGAATCGCGTGGAGAAGCTGCCGCTCGTGGACGATGCGGGCCGCCTGACCGGCCTGATCACCATCAAGGACTTCGACAAGGCGGAGCAGTACCCGGACGCCGCGAAGGACGACGAGGGTCGGCTGCGCGTCGGCGGCGCCGTCGGCTTCTTCGGCGACGGCTGGGAGCGTGCCATGGCGCTCGTCGAGGCGGGCGTGGACGCCCTCGTGGTGGACACCGCGAACGGCCACACGCACGGCGTGCTGGACATGATCGCGCGCCTGAAGAAGGAGAAGGCGGCCGCGCACGTCGACGTCATCGGCGGTCAGGCCGCGACCTACGCGGGCGCCAAGGCGATCGTCGACGCCGGCGCGGACGCCGTGAAGGTGGGCGTGGGCCCGGGCTCGATCTGCACGACCCGTGTGGTGGCCGGCGTCGGCGTCCCCCAGATCACCGCCATCTACGAGGCGGCCAAGGCCACGCGCCCCGCGGGCGTCCCGCTGATCGCCGACGGCGGCCTGCAGCACTCCGGTGACATCGGCAAGGCCCTCGTGGCCGGCGCCGACTCGGTGATGCTCGGCTCCCTGCTGGCCGGCACCGCCGAGTCCCCGGGCGACCTCGTGTTCTACCAGGGCAAGCAGTTCAAGACCTACCGCGGCATGGGCTCCCTGGGCGCCATGCAGACCCGCAACGGCACGCGCTCCTTCTCCAAGGACCGCTACTTCCAGGCGGACGTGCCGGACGAGGACAAGCTGATCCCCGAGGGCATCGAGGGCCAGGTGCCCTTCCGGGGCCCGGTCGCCTCAGTGGTCCACCAGCTCGTGGGCGGCCTGCGCCAGACGATGTTCTACACAGGCGCGTCCACGGTGACCGATCTCAAGGAGAACGGCCGCTTCGTGCGCATCACCGCGGCGGGCCTGAAGGAGTCCCATCCGCACGACATCATGATGACCGTCGAGGCCCCGAACTACCGTTCGCGCTGACCTGCACGTCGGGTCCGGGGGAGCCCCCGGACGGGGCGGCGCCGACGACACGATCGGCGCCGCCCCCGTGGCGCCTGGGCTAGGCTGGCCCGGTGACGAACCAGATTGAGATCGGCCGCGGCAAGCGCGGCCGCCGGGCCTTCTCCCTCGACGACGTGTCCGTGGTGCCCGCGCGGCGCACCCGGGATCCCCAGGACGTCAGCCTCACGTGGCGCATCGACGCCTACACGTTCGACATGCCCGTGATCGGTGCGCCCATGGACTCCGTGATGAGCCCGGAGGCCGCCATCGCGATGGGGCGGCTGGGCGGTCTCGGCGTCCTCAACCTCGAGGGCCTGTGGACCCGCCACGAGGACCCGCGCCCGCTGCTCGAGGAGATCGCCGCCCTCCAGGCCGGCCCGGCCGGGACCGAGGCCACCCGCAAGCTGCAGGAGGCCTACGCGGCCCCCATCCGCCCCGATCTGATCACCGAGCGCCTCGCGCAGATCCGCGAGGCCGGCGTCGTCGTCGCGGGCTCGCTGACCCCGCAGAACACGCAGGAGTTCTACCGCACCGTCGTGGCGGCGGGCGTGGACCTGTTCGTCATCCGCGGCACCACCGTCTCGGCCGAGCACGTCTCCTCCACCCAGGAGCCGCTGGACCTCAAGCAGTTCATCTACGAGCTGGACGTGCCCGTGATCGTGGGCGGGGCGGCCGGCTACACGCCGGCCCTGCACCTGATGCGCACCGGCGCGGCCGGTGTGCTCGTCGGCTTCGGCGGCGGCGCGTCCACCACCACGCGCCGCGCCATGGGCATCCGTGTGCCGATGGCCACGGCCATCTCGGACATCGCCGAGGCGCGCCGCGACTACATGGACGAGTCCGGCGGCCGCTACGTGCACGTGATCGCCGACGGCGGCGTCTCCACCTCGGGGGAGATCGTCAAGGCGATCGCCATGGGCGCGGACGCGGTCGTCCTGGGCGCCGCCCTGGCCCGCGCCACCGACGCCCCCGGCGGCGGCTGGCACTGGGGCCTCGAGGCCGCCCACCCGGAGCTGCCGCGCGGGCACCGCACCCAGGTGGGCCAGGTGGCTCCGCTGGAGGAGGTCCTGTGGGGGCCCGGCCGCCACGCGGACGGCACGTCCAACCTGATGGGCGGCCTGAAGCGCGCCATGGCCACCTGCGGCTACACCGAGCTCAAGGACTTCCAGAAGGTGGAGGTCCTCGTGACCCCCACCCAGACCGTCTGATCCCCGCCGCCGCGTGGCGGCACCCCGACCGGAAGAGTTGATACGGCGTGCTGCGCACCGCCCTCAAGCCCGTCTGGCTGGCCACCCTGGTGCTGGCCCTCGTGGCAGCTGCGGTCTTCGTGGCGCTGTCCAAGTGGCAGTTCGAGTCCGCGGAGACGAACGCGCCGCCGCCGCGCACCCAGACCGAGCACGCCGTGCCGTTCCTGGAGCACGTGCGCCCCTACGAGGCCCTGCTCGGCTCGCAGGCCGACCAGGTGGTCACGGTCGAGGGGGAGTTCGTGCCCGGCACGGACGTCCTGGTCGGCCCGCGCCTGCTGAACGGCCGCGACGGCTACTGGACGGTCACGGCCCTGCGGGTGGCCGGCGCCCCGGACGGCGAGGTCGTCCCGGTGGTCCGCGGCTGGTCGGCCGACGCCGACGTCGTGGACCCCGCGCCCGCCGGGCAGGTCACCGTCACCGGACGCCTGCTGCCCCCGGACGGGCCCCTGCCGCGCGAGGCCACGGCCGAGGACACCGCCGACCGGCTCCTGTACCGCAGCCTGGCCCCGGCCCAGCTGGTGAACGTGTGGGACGAGCCGTCCTACGCGGCGTACGTCGCGGCGTTCGAGATGGTCGACGCCGCGGGCGCCGAGACGGGCGCGGCCGGCCCCGGCGGGCTCGAGCCGGTGTGGGTGGCCCCGCAGCCGGAGGAGACCCAGATCATCTGGCTCAACGTCTTCTACGCCGTGGAGTGGATGCTCTTCGCCGGCTTCGCCCTGTTCCTGTGGTGGCGGTTCGTCCGCGACGACCACGTCCGGGACGAGCACGAGCGCCGGCTCGACGAGGAGTGGGCCGCGCAGTGGCGCGCCGAGGAGCTCGAGCGGCGCCGGGCGGCCGCGCGCGAGGCCAAGGAGCGGGCCGTCGCGGCGCAGGCCGCGGCGCACCCACGCCAGGACCACGACGACGACGGGGCCGCGCGCCCCGACCCCCGCGACCCGGGCCCCCGTGGGCCCCGAGAGGAGCAGAGCCGATGAGCACCCAGCACCCCGGCCCCGAACCGGTGGACCCCGCGAGCCTGCCGGATCCCGAGGACATCACGGAGGCCGACCTGCCCGAGCCGCCCCCGCGGCCGGGCCGGGAGCAGCGCCGTTTCGCCGGCACCCAGCAGCAGATCCGCTCCGCCACCCGCCTCTACGTGGTGTGCGCGTGGATCACCGGCATCATGCTCCTGCTGCTTGTGGCGGAGATGGTGCTGAAGTACGGCATGCACGTGGAGCTCTACGCGGGCGGCACCACCCTGGACGGAGACGCCAACGGCCTGGGGCTGCACCCCACGGACAGCGTCACCGGGGGAGTGAACCTGTCCCTGTTCATCCTCATCGCCCACGGCTGGATGTACGTGGTGTACCTGCTCGCCTCGTTCCGCCTGTGGTCCCTGATGCGCTGGGAGCCGCTGCGCCTGCTGGCGATGGCCGGCGGCGGCGTCGTCCCGTTCCTGTCCTTCGTGGTGGAGAAGCGCATGACCCGCGTGGTCCGGGACGAGCTGCACCGCTTCCCGGACGCCGCGCGGCGCTACTGATCGCCTCGACTATCCTGGACGGGTGACGCAGAACGCCCCCCACCCCGACACCCCCGCCCCGCTCAGCGACGTGATGCCCACGGTGCTGGTGCTGGACTTCGGCGCCCAGTACGCGCAGCTCATCGCGCGTCGTGTGCGCGAGGCCAACGTCTACTCCGAGGTCGTGCCCGCCTCCACCCCGGCGGCGCAGATCCTGGAGCGCAAGCCCGCGGCGCTGATCCTCTCGGGCGGGCCGTCGTCGGTGTACGAGCCCGGCGCCCCGCAGTTGGACCCGGCGCTGCTCGAGGCCGGGGTGCCCGTGCTGGGCCTGTGCTACGGCTTCCAGTCGATCGCGCACGCCCTCGGCGGCACCGTGGCCCAGACCGGCACCCGGGAGTACGGCTCCACCCGCCTGGACTCGGTGGATGCCGACTCCGTGCTGTTCGCGGGCCAGGACCTCGAGCAGGTCGTGTGGATGTCCCACGGGGACGCCGTGACGCAGGCGCCCGAGGGCTTCGCCGTGACGGCCTCCACCGCGGGCGCCCCCGTCGCCGCGTTCGAGGACCGCGAGCGCCGCATCTACGGCGTGCAGTGGCATCCCGAGGTGGGCCACTCCTCCCACGGCCAGCGTGTGCTCGAACAGTTCCTGCACGTGGGTGCGGGCCTGGGCGCGGACTGGACGGTCAGCAACGTGATCGAGGAGCAGGTCGAGCGCATCCGCGAGCAGATCGGGGACAAGCGGGCCATCTGCGGCCTGTCCGGCGGCGTGGACTCCGCCGTGGCCGCGGCCCTCGTGCAGCGCGCCATCGGCGACCGCCTCACCTGCGTCTACGTGGACCACGGCCTCATGCGCGAGGGCGAGTCCGCCGAGATCGAGCAGGCCTTCGGCGAGGCCCACGGCGGCGCCCGCCTCGTGATGGTGGACGCGCGCGAGGACTTCCTGTCCGCGCTGGCCGGCGTCACCGACCCCGAGGCCAAGCGCAAGATCATCGGCGAGCGGTTCATCCGCACCTTCGAGAAGGCGCAGGCGGACATCGTCCTCGAGTCCGAGCACGACCCGGACGCCACCGAGGTCCGCTTCCTCGTGCAGGGCACGCTCTACCCGGACGTCGTCGAGTCCGGCGGCGGGGACGGGGCGGCCAACATCAAGTCCCACCACAACGTGGGCGGCCTGCCGGACGACATCGAGTTCGAGCTGTGCGAGCCGCTGCGCGAGCTGTTCAAGGACGAGGTCCGCGCCGTGGGCGCCGAGCTCGGCCTGCCCGAGGGCATCGTGCACCGCCAGCCGTTCCCGGGCCCGGGTCTGGGCATCCGCATCATCGGCGAGGTCACCCAGGAGCGCCTGGATCTGCTGCGCCGCGCGGACGCGATCGTGCGCGCCGAGCTCACCGCGGCCGGGTTGGACCGCCAGATCTGGCAGTGCCCGGTGGTGCTGCTCGCGGACGTGCGCTCCGTGGGCGTGCAGGGTGACGGCCGCACCTACGGCCACCCGGTCGTCCTGCGCCCCGTCACCAGCGAGGATGCCATGACGGCGGACTGGGCGCGGATCCCGGACGACGTCCTGTCCCGCATCTCGAACCGCATCACCAACGAGGTCGACGGTGTCAACCGCGTCGTGCTCGACGTGACCAGCAAGCCGCCGGGCACCATCGAGTGGGAGTGAGCGGCGCGTCCGGCGCCGCATCCGGCCGCCCCTGACCGGGGCGGCCGTCCGCACGAAGACCGCCTGGACCCAGGCGACGGAGGAAGGACCGCACGCACGTGACCGAGCAGGAGTTCCCGCGCCTGGCCCGCGCCCGCGCCGCCGCACGCCCCGACGAGGGGCAGACCCGCCCCGATCCGGCCGCCTGGGTGTCCTCCCTGGGCTCGGGCGCCGAGAACGACACGATGCTGCGGTTCGCGCCCTCGGCGGCCAACAGCATCGACCTCACGGAGGCGAACTCCTCCGGCGTCTCGCAGCTGCTGCTGGGGCGGCGCACCCGCCTGTCCACCCTGCTGCCGGCCGGCCCGGAGCTGGACGCGGCGCACGAGGTCTCCCTCGGCCTGCGCGCCAAGGTCCGCGAGCTGGCGGAGGAACGCGGCATCGACGTCGGCGCGCTCGCCGTGGGCGTGGCCACGTGGACGGCCGAGGAGGACGGTCGGCGGGAGCGCCGCTCCGCCCCCGTGCTGCTGGCCCGCGTGGCCCTGACGGTGCGCCGCGGCGCCCGGGGCCGGGACGAGCTGGAGGTCCAGATCACCGAGCCGGCCCGCCTGAACCCGGCGCTCGTGCGGAACCTGCGCCGGCACCACGGCATCGCCCTGGACCCCGAGGCGTACCAGCAGGCCGCCTACGCCACGGCGCGCCTCGAGCCCGCCCCCGCGTTCGCCCGCCTGCGCGAGGAGACCGCCGCGATCGCGGACCTGCACATCCAGGATTGCCTGCTCGTCTCCACGTTCGCGGACCTCGGCGAGACCGCCTCCCTGCCCGCCTCCCTCGAGGATCTGCCGGTCGTGCAGGCCCTGTACGACGCCGGGACCGGCATGGTGCCCCGCCCGGCGGCGCTGCAGCCCACGGGCGCGCCCGCGGAGGATGACGTCGCCCCGGCGGACGAGCGCCTCGTCGTCGACGTCGACGCCGCCCAGGCACGCGTGCTCGAGCACGCCGCGGCGGGGGAGTCCCTCGTGGTGGCGGCCGCCCCCGGCACCGGGCAGACCCAGACCGCCGCCGCCCTGGCCGCGCGCCTGGCCTGGGAGGGTCGGCGCGTGCTGGTCGTGGCCGAGCGCTCCGCCGCCCTGGCCGACGTGCTCGACCGCCTCGAGGAGGCGGACCTGCGCTCGATCGCGCTGGACGTGCCCGCCAACGCGGACCCCGAGCTGCTCCGCCGCCAGCTCGTGCAGGCCGTCCTGCGCTCCGAGCGGGCCGTGGACCCCGACACCGCCCGGGACGAGGCCGCCCTGACCGAACGACGGCGCCGGCTGCAGGAGCACGTCGGCTCACTGCACCACGTCCGCCCCCGCTGGGGCTGCTCGCCGTTCCAGGCGATGCAGGCCCTGGCCGCCCTGACCGGGCTCGAGACGCCGCCGGCCACCACCGTGCGCCTCAAGCGCTCCGTGCTGGACTCCACCGTGAACCGGCAGGCCGTGGGCGAGCAGCTCGTGCGCGCCGGGGAGCTCGGCGCGTTCTCGGCCGCCGCCACCGAGAGCCGCTGGTTCGGCGCCCGCGTGCGCAACGTGCAGGAGACCGAGGCCGCCTCGGAGCTGGCCGACGAGCTGGCGGCCGCCCTGCACACCACCCGGCGCGCCGTGGACACCGCCGCCGCCCAGGCCGGCCTGCGCCCCGAGCGCACGGTGGCCGGCTGGGCGGAGCAGGCGGACCTCTACCGCCGTGTGGCCCGCACCCTCACCGAGTTCACCCCCGAGGTGTTCTCCCTCGACGTGCCCCAGCTGGTCGCGGCGACCGCCACCAGCTCGTGGCGGCGCCTCCACCTGGTCGAGATGTCCTCGGTGACCCGGTCCCGCCTGCGCCGCGCGGCGAAGGACGCGGTCCGCCCGGGCGTGCAGCCCACGGACCTGCACGGCGCCCTCGTGGACGCCGCCGCCGTCCTGGAGGACTGGAACCGCCACGCCGCCGAGCCGGGCACGCCCCCGCAGGTGCCGGACCAGGGCGAGCACGTGATGGGCCAGGTCGGCCAGGTGCGCGAGCGCCTGCGCCGGCTCGAGGGCGTCCTCGCCCCGGAGGCCGTGGCCGAGGCGCCCTTGGAGGAGCGGGACGTGGACGACCTCGTGGCCGCCGTCGACGGGCTCGTGGCGGACCGCGACACCCTGGCCACGCTGCCCGAGCGCACCCTCGTGCTGGACAGCCTGCGCGACCACGGCCTGGCGGAGCTGCTCGAGGACCTGCGCGACCGCGAGGTGCCCACCGAGGCCCTGACCGCCGAGCTCGAGTTGGCGTGGTGGCAGTCCGCGCTCGAGGCGATGATCTCCGGGGACGACTTCCTGGCCATGATGAGCGGCACGGACCTGGCGGAGGTCGAGCGCGGGTTCCGCGACCTGGACCGCGCCCATCTCGAGCGCGGCGGCGCCCGGCTCTCCGCCGCGCTGGCCGCGCGCTGGCGGGAGGCGCTGCGCACCTATCGCGCGGACGCGGCCGTGCTGCGCACCCTGCTCAAGCAGGGCAGCCCCACGGTCGAGTCCCTGGCCACGATCACCCCCGAGCTCCTGCAGCCGCTCGTGCCGGTGGTCACCACCTCGCCCATGGCCCTGTCCGAGTTCCCCCCGGAGTGGCGCGCCGACGTCGTCGTGCTGCTGGAGGCCGACGCGACCGCCCTGGCCACCGCGATGGGCGCGCTCACCCGCGCCCCCCAGGTGGTGGCCCTCGGCGACCCGGTCATCGGGCGCCCGCAGTCGTTCCAGGTGTCCGTGGACCCGACGGCGACCGCCGGGCCCCTGCGCCCGCTGCGCTCGGCCCACGACGCGCTGGACGAGGTGCTGCCCACCCTGCCGCTGCGCACCGTGCACCGCCCCCTCGAGCGGCGCCTCGTGCGCCTGCTCTCCGCGCTCGCCTATGACGGCGCCCTGGACGCGCTGCCCACCGCGGGCGAGGCCACCGGCCGGGATCGTGCCGTCACGGCCGAGTACCTGCCCGAGGGCACCGGCATCCCGATGACCGGCGGCGACGTGGTCGAGTCCACGAACGCCGAGGTCGCCCGCACCGTGGAGCGCGTGTTCGAGCACATCCGCGACCGGCCCGAGCAGTCCCTGGCCGTGGTCACGGTGTCCGAGCAGCACGCCCGCAGGGTGGCCGCCGCCGTGCAGGCCACGGCCGCGCAGGCGCCGTGGGCCCACGAGTTCCTCGCCCGCGGCCGCGGCGAGGACGCCGCCGACGCCGAGCCGTTCGTGATCGTGCCGGTCGTGCGCGCCGCCTCCGTGGTGCGTGACGCCGTGATCCTCACCCCCGGCTACGGCCGCACCCCGCACGGCCGCGTGGTGCACCACTTCGGCGCCTTCTCCGACCCGGACGGCGAGCGCATGGTCACGGTTGCGCTCACCCGCGCCCGCCGGCGCCTGCACCTCGTCTCGGCGCTGCGCGCCGCGGACCTGGACGAGGACCGGCTCGACGGCGGCGCCCTCTGGTTCCTGCGGCTGCTCGAGGCCTACCTGGGCGACGACGCCGCGGACCCCGTGGGCATGGTGGGCGACCCGCTGCTGGCCGATCTGCGCGACCGGCTCGAGGAGCACGGCGCCCGCGTCCTGCCCCGCTACGCCGGCGTCATGGACCTGGCCGTGCTCGATCCGCGCGCGGACCAGGACGAGGCGCCCCGTCCGCTGGCCCTGGCCGGCGACGGCGGCGAGGTGTACCGCGCCCTCACGGTGCGGCAGCGCTCGCGGACCCTGCCCGAGGGGCTCGAGGCCCGCGGCTGGGAGCCCCGGACCCTGTGGTCGATCGACGTGTTCGCGGACCCGGAGTCCGTGGCCCGCGAGCTGGCCGACCGGCTGGGCGTGGAGCCGGCGGACGAGACGGACGAGACCGACGACGATGCCCGCTGACGGCGCGCCGCGCCGCCGCGGCCCGCGCCGGGCGGACGCCCCGGGCACCGGCCCGGCATCCGCCGACGGCCGCGAGCCGCGCCTGCCCGGGATGCCCCGGCTGATCGGGCAGGCCGGGACGTCGCCGGCGACCGCGCCGACCGGGGACGTGGCCGGGGTCGAGTCCGGCCCGGCCGAGGCCGAGCGCGACCGCTGGCTGCGCGAGCAGCGCCCGCCCCACTGGGGCTGAGCCGGCCGGGTCAGTCCGCGGCGGGGGAGGACGAGGACGACGTCGAGGACGTCGAGGACCCGGCGGCCGAGTCCGAGGTCGATCCGCCGGCCGAGCCGGTGCCGCCCGTGCCGGAGCGCGAGTCGGTCCGGTAGAACCCGGAGCCCTTGAAGCTCACGCCGACCGAGCCGTACTGCTTGCGCAGGACGCCGCCGCACGCGGGGCACTCGGTGAGGGCGTCGTCGGTGAAGGCCTGGACGACGTCGAAGGCGTGGCCGCAGTCCTTGCAGCGGTAGGCGTAGGTGGGCATGCTCAGCTCCAGCTCGCTCGGGGCGCGCCGGGGCGCGCGGTTCTGGGGGGATCCGACCCCCGATGCTACTCCGCGCCGCGGGCCGGGCTCAGACCCAGCGCAGCCCGGCCGCGGTGACGACGCCGTCCACGGGCCGGTCCGTGGGCTCGGCAGGGATGGCGCCCGCCGGCAGCAGCTCGTCCTCGAACACGAGGGCCACGGTCGGCACGCTCCGCGGCAGCTCGGCGAGGAAGCGGTCGTAGTAGCCCCCGCCCTGGCCCAGGCGCATCCCGTCCTCGGCCACCGCGAGCGCCGGCATGACCACCGCGGTCGCCGCCGCCAGCGCGTCGGTCCCGAGCCGTTCGCCCACGGGCTCGTCCACGGGGGCGTTCGCCGCGCGCGCCGTCGCGACGCCCGGGTGCCAGGAGGCCCAGCTCAGGCGTCGTTCCGGCTCGATCACGGGGACGAGCACCCGCGCCCCCGCGGCCAGCAGGCGGGTGCGCAGCCCACCGGTGTCCGGCTCGGTGGCCATCGGCAGCACGGTGGCCACCACCGGGGCGGTCCCGTCCGCGGTCGCCGCGGCCACGCGCGGACCCAGCCACGCCCACAGGTGCTCGACGGCGGCCGCGGACTCGGCGGCGCGGCGCGCGGGGGAGCGGTCGCGGCGGGCGGTGCGCAGGCGCGCACGCAGGGCGGCCTTGGCGTCCACGACGTCGTCGACGCCGGCGACGGGGCCCGTGGCGGCGGGCTCGGGCACGGGAGGGGGAGTGCGCATGTCCCCATGATGCCCGCCGCACCGGTGCCGCGCCCGGCCGCGCATAGGATCGACGCCATGTCCTGGCAGCGTTCCCCCTGGCCCGTGACCCTGCGGCACGGCACCCTCGCCCTGCGGCCGCTGCGGAGGCGGGACCGGGAGGCGTGGGAGGAGCAGCGGGCGCACAACCGCGAGTGGCTGACGCCGTGGGATGCGACGAGCCCCGTGCCGGGCGCGGGTCCGGCGTCGTTCGGGCAGATGGTCCGCTGGCACGGCCGCCAGGGCCGGGACGGCAGCGCCTACACGTGGGGCATGGCCCTCGACGACGACCGCCCGGACCGGGACCGCCTGGTGGGGCTGCTGTCCCTGGGCGGGATCCAGTACGGCTCGGTGCTCTCCGGCTCGATCGGCTACTGGATCGACCGTCGCGAGGCGGGTCGGGGGCTGACGCCGACGGCCGTGGCCATGGCGACGGACTGGGCGTTCCGCAGCGCCGGTCTGCACCGGGTCGAGGTCAACATCCGCCCGGAGAACGCGGCCAGCCTGCGGGTCGTGGCGAAGCTCGGCCTGCGCGACGAGGGCCTGCGGCGCGCGTACCTGCACGTGGACGGCGCCTGGCGGGACCACCGGACGTTCGCGGTGACCGCCGAGGAGGTCCCCGACGGCCTGCTGGCCGGGTGGCTGGCCACCCGGCCGCGCCCCTGAGCGGCCCGGCGGGACACGCCGCGTGCGGACACGCCGCGATGGCCGGACCGGTCCGCCCCCGGCGCTAGGCTGACCGCATGGACGAGACCACCGCGCCGACGAGGGCCGTGCAGGCCGCGCTCGACGCGCTGGCCGACGCCCGGGTGAGCGCGTCGCTGGTCATCGTGGCCCTCGTGGCCTTCTTGGCCTGGCGGCTCGTGCTGCGCCGCCATCGTCTCGCGTCCGCCCCCGCCCGCCCGTCGATGCCGAGGTCCTTCATGCACCGCCTGCAGAGCTCGCCCGCCGTCCGTGCCCTGACCGCCCGGTTCTCGGGCCGCCTGAGCGCCGCCGCCGACGCGGCGCGCGCCGCCCGCGGCCGGACCGGCCTGCACATCCGGTGGGGGCGCACGGCGCTGTTCCTCGCCGCCCTCGTGGCCCTGCTCGTGTTCCTCGTGGCCGGTCTCGCCGCGGCGTTCGGCGCGGGCACGCTCGCCCTGGCCGGCTGGTCGCTCCTGTTCGCCGTGGCCGGGCTGGCCGGCCTGCGGGCCCTCGCGGTCCGCGACCGCACCCGTCGTGCCCGGCCCGCCGCCGTCGTCGTCCCGGAGCGCCCCGCCGCCCCGGCGGCCGAGGAGCGGCAGGCCCCGCCCGCGGACCCCGAGCGGGACCGCCGCGTGCTGGAGACCGTGCTGGCCTTCGAGACCGAGGCGCCGCGCCCGGCCGCCGCGCCCGCCGCACCCCGGGTCGAGCCCGTGGTGGTGACCGCCTCCGCCGCCGCCCCCGCAGCGGACCGCGTCGTGACCATCCCCGCGGTGCCGCGCCCCACCTATCTGGACGCACCGGAGATGGCCCGCCCCCTGCCGGCGCCGCTCGAGACCCCCGCCCCCACCGGCGCGGACACCCGGCTCACAGACGCCGCGCGCACGGCGGACGATCAGATCAGCGCCGCCGCCGAGCAGGACATCGCCGCCCTGGACCTGGACAACGTCCTGGCGCGGCGCCGGGCCTGCTGAGCCCCGCCGGGCGGCCGCGCCCGTGAGCATCGACCGAGCCGCCGCGCGCCAGGCCGTCCGCGCGTCGGGCGAGCGCTGGCTGCGCACCCGAGCCGACGCCCTGCACCTGCAGCGGGGGCGTCGGCTCGCGCGCGTCCTGGACCTGGACGTGATGACCGGACGCGCGGGCGACGCCCGCGTGCGCTCCCGCACCCTCGTCCTCGCCCGCGACCCCCGGCACCCCGACGTCCCCGCCGCGGCGTGCCCGCCCGTCCCGGGCGAGCGCGGGATCCTGGAGGACGGCACCCTGTGGTGGTGGGCCCCCGCCGACCCCGTCCTGCCAGGCCTCACGCTGACCGCCGACCCGGACGCGCTCGCGGCCCTGCTCGGCACGGCGCCGGGCCGGGCCCGCCTCACGTGGCGCGGCTACCGGCCGCGGGACCGCGCGGTCCTGGCCGTCGAGGCGACCGGCGACGACGGCGTCGCGGCCCGCACGTTCCTGAAGGTGCTCCCGCCCGCGCGCGCCGCACGGGTCGCCCGGCGGCAGGCCGCCGCGGGGGCGGCCGGGGTGCCGGTGCCCGCCGTCCTCGCGACGCCGGAGCACGGGGTGCTCCCGCTCGCGAGCGTGCCGGGCCTGCCCTGGCGGGCGCTGCTGGCCGGGCCCGAGGCCGCCGGCCTCGACCCCGCGCGGGTCGCCGCGCTGCTGGACCGGCTGCCGCCGGTGCCCGAGGAGCCCCCCGGCCCGGCCGGCCCCACGGCCGGGGCGGCCGGGTGCGCCGACACGGACGACGGCGGACCCGCCATCCTGCTCGAGCACGCCACGTGGGCCGCCGTCGTGCTGGACCCCGAGGCCCAGGACGAGGTCGCAGCCCGGGCCGACCGGCTCCGCGCGGCGCTCGCGGCCGGGGATCCCGGCCCACGTGTGCCCGTGCACGGCGACCTGCACCCGGGGAACCTGCACGTGGACGCGGCGGGGGAGCGGATCACCGGCGTGCTGGACGCCGACGACCTGGGCATGGGGCACCGCGTGGACGACTGGGCCGTCCTGATCGCCCATCTCGAGGCGGGCGCCGTGGACCTCGGTGCCGGCGGCGCCGCGCTGCGCGCCGTGGCCGCACGGTTCCGGCGCCACGCCCGCAGCGAGGTCGACGAGGTGGCGCTGGCGGCCCGCGTCGCGACCGTGCTCGCCGCCCTCGCGGCGCAGCCGACCGCGCCCCGCGCCGTGCGGTCCGCCCGCCGGGCCGCCGCCGACGCCGCCCTGGCCCGCGTCGGCCTCTGACCCGCGATGGCGGCCACCCCCTCGAGCGGCGGTCAGTCCGCGCCGAGCCCCTCCCGGAGCGCGTCGAGCTCGTCCCGGACGCGCGCGGCGCCGTCGTGGTCCCCGAGGGCGGACAGGCACTGGTGCAGGCCCGTGAGCGCGCCGAGGCGCACGAGCGTGGAGTCGGTGGAGTCGCACACCAGGCGGAAGAGCGTCGCGGCCTGCTCGGGGCTGCCGTCCTCGGCCACCACGTAGGCGGCGAAGAGCTCGGCCTGCGCGGCGCCCTCGCGGTCCCCGGCGGCCGTGAACAGGTCGGCGGCCTGCAGCGCGGTGGCGATCGCCTCCGGCCCCCGCTCGAGCGACCACAGGGCCCGGGCGCGGGTGTCCGTGTAGTCGGCCACCTGCCAGTCGGCGCCGGCGTCCCGCACGAGGGCGAGCGCCTCCTCGAGGAGGTCGAGGCCCTCCGCCTGGCCGGACTCGCACAGCAGGTACCCGTGCGCGTGCAGCGCGGCCGGCAGCACCGCCGGGTCCTCGTCCACCGCCTGGCGCGCGGCCGCGACCGCCCGCTCGAACAGGTCGAGGGCCGAGGGCCGGGTGCGTTCGTCGCGCTCGCGGTTCACGAGGGCGCCGGCGGCCAGGAGCGTGCGCGCGGCGTCCTCCCACTGGCCGTGGGCCTCGAACAGGCCGGCCGCCTCCCGCCACAGGGGCAGCGCGTTCTCGGCGCGGTCCTGGTCGTGGTGCGCGTGGCCGAGGTCCACGAGGGCGCGGGCCTGCTCGACGTCCCGGCCGTGGGTGGCCTCGCGGCGCACCAACCGGGCGAGCAGGGGCTCGGCCTCGTCGGCGCGGCCGGCGAGCACGAGCTGGTGCGCCCACCAGTAGCTCAGGCTCGAGGCCTCCGGCGCCTCGGCCTTCTCCGCGTGCACGGAGGCCAGCTCCCACGCGGCCACGGCGACCTCCTCGTACCCGTCGAGGTCGCCGGCCACGCGCCCGGCCAGGGCCGCCGCGGAGGCCGCGCCGCGCCGCAGACCGACCGAGGCCATCCGCTCCGCCGCCTCGAGCGCCAGGTCGAGGGCCGCCGTCGGACGGTCCAGCTCATGGGCGGCGATCGCCCGCACCGTGGTGGCGGAGGCCAGGACGGCCCGGGCGGCGGGCAGCGCGGTGACGACGGCGGCCGCCGCGTCCGCCTCGGCGTGCTCGCCCCGCCACAGGTGCAGGCGGGCGAGCAGCAGGTGCGCGCTGGACCACGAGCCGGTGGGCAGCAGGGCACCGGCCGCGCGCAGCCCGCCCAGGACGGCGATGACGCGGCGGGCCAGCTCGAGCGCGGCGTCCAGGTCCCCGGTGTGCACGCGGTGCACGGCCAGGGCCAGGGCGGCCTCGGGCAGGACGGTGTCCCCGGGGTCCTCGCCGGGAGCGCCCGGCTCGTCCTCCACGACGCCGGCCAGCACCGCCGCCTCGACCGTGTCCGGGTCGCGCACGAGGGCGGCGCCGAGCTGGGACTCGAGCTCGGCCTGCCGGGGCCGGCCGAGGTGGCGCAGCAGCGCCGCCCGGGCCTCCACCCAGCGGGTCAGGGCGGCCTCGTCCCCGACCTGGCCCGCGGCGACGGCGAGCGCCCGCAGCAGGGCGAGGCGGACGTCGTCCTGGCCGGGCCCGAGCGCGGCGAGACCGGAGTCGGCGAGGCGGGCGGACTCCCGGGGCTCGTCGCGCAGCGCGGCCTCGAGGGAGAGCTCCCACCAGCCTCGGGCGTCCAGGGCGGTCGGGGCGTCGGGCGCCGCGGTGCCGCGGGCCTGCCGGAGCAGGGCGCGCACCCGGTCCAGGGCGGCGTCGACGGCCGGCTCCACGGGGCCGCCGGAGGGGTCGTCCCGGTGGGGCGGGTCCTGCGGGGTGTCCACGGGCGCGGCTCCTTCCGGGGGGTGGGACGGGTGGTCCTCCAGCCTAGGGCGCGGGTCGGTGGACCGTGCCGCTGTTCGCGGTGGGCGGTGCTCGTAGACTGGCCGGGCCCGCAGCGTCGCCCGCCGCGGGCCGTCCCACTGCCGCCAGGAGTCCGCAGCCATGAGCACCACCCCCGCCGCCCCGGACGCCGCCGGAGCACACCCCGCCGGCCCGTTCCAGACGCGCGCCGGCGCCTACGCCCTGATCGTGGACGGCGGCCGCGTCCTGCTCAGCTCGTGGCAGGGGCCCGAGTTCCTGCAGTGGACGCTGCCCGGCGGCGGCATCGAGCTCGGCGAGAGCCCGGAGGAGGCGTGCCTGCGCGAGGTCTGGGAGGAGACCGGCCACACCGCCGAGCTCACGGGCCTGCTGGGCGTCACGACCGGGACGATCCCGGTGGAGAAGCGCCTGCGGGGCGAGCCGCTGCCCCTGCTCACCGTGCAGGTCCTCTACACCGCCCGCATCACGGGCGGCGTCCTGCGCCCTGAGGTCGGCGGATCCTCGACGGACGCGCGCTGGTTCGACCTCGCGGAGCTCAGCGAGCTGCGCACCGCCTCCTGGGTCACCGAGGCGCTCGCCCGTGCCGGGGTGGACACGTGAGCCGCCCCGCCCACCGCCGCCCGACGGCCCTCGCCGCCTCCGCCCTCGCGCTGTCGCTGGCCCTGGGGGCGTGCGCGCGGCAGGCGGACGCCCCGCCGACGCCCTCCGCGTCAGGCACACCGATCACGGTCGTGCACGGCGGCGAGGGCCTGGAGGGCGCCGTCGCGGCGGTCCTGGCCCGTCACCTGCGCCTGCACGGCCACGCCGTGGCGGACGAGGACGGCGTCGCCGTGGAACAGCCGGCGTGGTCCGCCGCCGGCGGGGACACGGTCGCCGTCGTGGACACCCTGGCCCTGGCCGTCGCCGCCGACCCCGCAGTGGCGCTGCCGTCCCCGCCGCCGCCGACGTCGACGCCGTCGTCGACGCCGACCGGGACGGAGGCCGGCCCGTCCGCGGACGCCGTGCCCACCCCCTCGGCCACCGCCTCGACCGCCGTCCCGAGCCCCACCGCGCTGCCCGTCGGCGACCCCGCGGCCGACGCCCAGGCGGCAGGGCGCGTCCTGGAGACGCTGCTTGCCGAGGAGACGGCCGCAGCGGGGACACCGCAGGACGAGGCCCCGGCGGTGCTGTCCTCGTCGGCGGGCGTGCTGCGCCTGACCGCGGTCGTCACCCAGACCACCGCGGCCCGGCTCGAGCTCGAGTCGATCACGGACCTCAACGGCTGGTGCGAGTCGCTCACCGCCGTCGCACCCCCGCCCCTGACCGCCGCGGCGGATCCGGACGCGGCCACGGCCCTGCGCGCCCGCCTGGACCGGCTCGCCGGCTGCCGACCCGAGACCTGGCTGGCCGACACCGAGGACCCGAGCGCCGCCCTCGTCGCGGACGAGGCCCAGGTCGCGCTGCTGACCGACACGGATCCGGAGATCGACGCGAACACGCTCGTCCCGCTCGAGGACGACGGCCGCGTGCTCCCGGAGGGGCGGCTGACCGCCGTCGGCTCCGCCGCGACGCTGGATGACGACGCCGAGCGGCGCATCGCCGAGGTGATGTCCGCCCTCGACGGCGACGGTCTGCGGGAGCTCGAACGGCTCACCACGGGCGCCGACCCGCTTCCGGCCGCCGAGGCCGCGCAGTACTGGCTGGTGGACCATGGCCTGGAGGACGCGCCTGAGGACTGGTTCGTGCCCCGCGGCTCCTGGTTCTGAGCCCGCACGGAGGCGGGGTGCCGGCCCGCGTCGCACGAGCTCGACTGTGATGCACACCGCCCGGGGGGTGCCATGATGGGGGCATGCCCACCCCGCATCCCCGCCAGATCCGCCAGTCCGCCAAGCTGCTGAACGTCCGGTACGACGTGCGCGGCCCCATCCTGGAGGAGGCGCAGCGGATGGAGGCCGCGGGCCACCGGATCATGAAGCTGAACATCGGCAACCCGGCCCCGTTCGGCTTCGAGGCGCCGGACGCCGTCCTGGCGGCGATGCACCAGCACCTGCCGCACGCGCAGGGCTACTCGGACTCCAAGGGCATCTACTCGGCGCGCACCGCCGTCTCGCAGTACTACGAGTCCCGGGGCATCCGGGACATCGGCGTGGACGACGTGTTCATCGGCAACGGCGTCTCCGAGATGATCACGATGGTCCTGCAGGCCCTGGTCGACGACGGCGACGAGATCCTCGTCCCCTCGCCCGACTACCCGCTGTGGACCGGCGCCACCACCCTGGCCGGGGGCCGGGCGGTGCACTACCGCTGCGTCGAGGAGGAGGGCTGGGAGCCCGACCTCGAGCACATCGAGTCCCTCGTCACGGAGCGCACCAAGGGCATCGTCCTGATCAACCCGAACAACCCCACCGGCGCGGTCTACTCCCGCGCCGTGCTGCAGGGCATCGTGGACGTGGCCCGCCGCCACAACCTCGTCCTCATGGCGGACGAGATCTACGAGAAGATCACCTACGACGGCGCCCGCCACATCAACGCCGCCGGCCTGTCCGACGACGTGCTCACCCTGACGTTCTCAGGCCTGTCCAAGGCGTACCGGGTGGCGGGCTACCGCTCCGGCTGGGTGGCCGTGTCCGGGCCGAAGCACCGGGCCGCCGACTTCCTCGAGGGCCTGACCCTGCTGGCCAACATGCGGATGTGCGCCAACGTGCCCGCGCAGCACGCCATCCAGGTGGCACTGGGCGGCTACCAGTCCATCAACGACCTCGTCCTGCCCGGCGGCCGGCTGCTCGAGCAGCGCAACCTCGCCCAGGACCGCCTGAACGCCATCCCCGGCGTGTCCGTGCAGCCGGCCCACGGCGCCCTCTACCTGTTCCCGCGGCTGGACCCGGAGGTCTACGCGATCGACGACGACGAGGCGTTCGTCATCGAGCTGCTGCGGGCGAAGAAGATCCTCGTCTCGCACGGCGGGGCGTTCAACTACCCGCACAGCGACCACTTCCGGCTCGTCACGCTGCCCAGCGTGAAGGACCTGGACGTGGCCCTGGACCGCCTCGAGGACTTCCTCGAGGACTGGAGGGAGCGCCATGGCTGACACCCCGGCCACCGAGGCGGGCCGTCCCGCCCGTGCCACTGATGACGGCGTCTTCGGCGCCCCCGCCCGGGAGCTGTTCGCCGCCCGCCGCGGGGACGAGGTCCGGGGCCCGGCCGACGTCGACGCCGCCGCGACGCCCGGCTACGGCGGGGACAAGGCGAAGGGCAAGAAGGACCTGGCCGCGCGCGGCGCGGTGCTCGCCGACCTGCAGGAGCTGCTGTTCGCCCAGTCGGTGCGCGACGCGCCCGTGGGGGAGGTGCCGTCCCTGCTGGTGGTCCTGCAGGGCATGGACACCGCCGGCAAGGGCGGGATCATGCGCCACGTGATCGGGGCGATGGATCCGCTGGGCGTCCACGTGCACGCGTTCAAGGCGCCGACCCCGGAGGAGCGCGCCCACGACTTCCTGTGGCGCATCCGACCGCACCTCCCGCGGCCCGGCCTGGTCTCCGTGTTCGACCGGTCGCACTACGAGGATGTGCTCGTGCACCGCGTGCGCGGGCTCTCCCCTCTGGCCGAGGTGGAGGAGCGCTACGGGGCCATCCGCGAGTTCGAGGCGGCCGTGCGCGCCGCGGGGACACGGATCGTCAAGGTGATGCTGCGGATCTCGCCGGAGGAGCAGGCCAAGCGCCTGCTGGCCCGCCTGGACGACCCCACGAAGCACTGGAAGTTCAGCGAGAGCGATCTCGATGACCGCGCGTACTGGGACCAGTACATGGACGCGTACCGGATCGCGATCGAGCGGACGGACACCGAGGACGCGCCGTGGTTCATCGTGCCGGCGGACCGCAAGTGGTTCGCGCGGCTGGCGGTGCAGCAGCTGATCATCGAGACCCTGCAGGGGATGGGGCTGGACTGGCCGAAGGCCGACTTCGACGTCGCGGCCGCCCGCCGTCGCCTGCTGGCGGGCTGAGCGCCGCCGTCGTCGCGCTGGGCGGGCAGTGGTGGCCGGACCTTGCCGAGCACGGGGCCGCGGTGAGTCGATGTACGGACACCGGGCGCCGCAGAGGCGCTCCGGATCCGATCCGAAAGGTGGACCCATGACTGAGAACGCCAACCAGAATGCCCCGCTGACCGGCAAGACCGTCGCGTTCCTCGCGACCAACGGCGTCGAGCAGGTCGAGCTGACCTCCCCGTGGGAGGCCGTGATCGCCGCGGGTGCGACCCCCGTGCTCGTCTCCTCGAAGTCCGGCACCATCACCGCGATGAAGTCCGACTGGGAGCACGGCGAGTCCTTCGAGGTGAACACGACGGTGAAGGACGCCAAGGCCGAGGACTTCCACGGCCTCGTGATGCCGGGTGGCACCCTGAACGCGGACACCCTGCGCATCGACAAGGACGTCCAGGCGTTCGTGCGTGCCTTCTTCGAGCAGCACAAGCCGGTGGCGGCCATCTGCCACGCCCCGTGGACCCTGATCGAGGCCGGCGTCGTGGACGGTCGCCGTCTGACCAGCTACGCGTCCCTGGAGTCTGACCTGAAGAACGCGGGCGCCCAGTGGGTGGACGAGGAGGTCGTCGTGGACAACGGGCTGACCACCTCGCGCACCCCGGACGACCTCGACGCCTTCAACGCCAAGCTCGTGGAGGAGCTGGGCGAGGGCAAGCACGAGGACCAGACCGCCTGACCGACGTCGGGAGCAAGCCGCGTGGGGGCGGGGGCCGATGGCCCCCGCCCCCGCCGTTTCCCGAACGAAAGCACCGCGGAGGCCGCCGTTTCCCGAACGAAAGTGGGGGGCGGGGTCAGTCGGCGTCGGGGGCGGCCTCGCCGCGCACCTGGTCGAGGCGGGCGCGGGCGCCGTCGAGCCAGGCCTGGCAGCGGTCGGCCAGCGCCTCCCCGCGCTCCCATAGGGCCAGGGACTCCTCGAGACCGGCGCCACCGGCCTCCAGCCTCCCCACGGTCTCCACCAACTCGGCGCGCGCCTGCTCGTAGCTCATCCGGGCCACGTCCGAGACGTCCGCGGAGGTGAAGCCCTCCACACCGCTGGGGCGGCCCGCGTCCTGCGTCTGCTCCATGCCCTGTTCACTCATGCCTGTCGTGTCCTCTCGTGGGATGGGGTCGGGGTGGTCCGATGCGTCGCGACGACGTCCGCGGCGATCCGCCCGGCCGCCACGAGGATGTCGAGCCGGTCGTCCGGGGCGACCTGGTCCGCGTCGCGCACGACCTGTCCGGCGTGCTGGACCACGGCGTAGCCGCGGTCCAGGGTGCGCTGCGGGGACAGGGCGCGCACGCGGGCGCGCAGCTGCGTGAGGGCGTCCTCCTCCCGGACGAGCCGATGGCCGAGGGCGGACCGGCCGCGCTCGCGCCACCGGTCCGTCTCCTCCTGCCGCGTGTCCACCATCACGTGCGGGCGGGCCAGCACGGGCCGGGAGCGCAGGGCCGCGAGCCCCTCGGCCTCGGCGCGCACGCGACGCTCGACGGCCGCGGCCAGCCGCAGGCGCGCGTCGGCGAGTCCCGCGGCCTCCTGGGCCGCGTCCGGGACGATCCGCTTGGCCGCGTCCGTGGGCGTGGAGGCGCGCAGATCGGCGACGTCGTCGAGGACCGGGCGGTCCGCCTCGTGGCCGATCGCCGACACGACGGGCGTGCGCGCCGCCGCCACGGCGCGCACCAGTGCCTCGTCCGAGAAGGGGAGCACGACCTCCTCGAGCGCGCCGCCGCCGCGGGCGATGACGATGACGTCCACGGCCGGGTCGGCGTCGAGTTCGGCGAGCGCGGCGGCCACCTGCCGCGGGGCCTCGGCGCCCTGCACGGCGACCTCACGGATCTCGAACTCGGCGGCGGGCCAGCGCAGCAGGGTGTTGCGCAGCACGTCCTTCTTCGCGTCCGAGTCACGGCCGGTGATGAGCCCGATCCGGCGGGGGAGCAGGGGCAGCGGCCGTTTGCGCGCGGGGGAGGTCAGCCCCTCCTCGGCGAGGGCCCGGCGCAGCAGCTCCACGCGGGCCAGCAGATCGCCGAGGCCGACCGGGCGCATCTCCTGCACGTTCATGGACAGGCGCCCGGCCTTGAGCCAGAAGTTCGGCTTCACGCGCGCCACCACGCGGGAGCCCTGCTGGACGGTCCCGTCCAGGGTCATGGCGACGTTCCGCCAGGCGGTGAGCGGCAGGGAGACCTCCTCCTCGAGGTCCCGCATGGTCATGTAGACGTTGCCGCGGTTGTTCTTGAACTCGATCAGCTGGCCCTCGATCCACGTGGCGGGGGCGCGCTCGATGTGGGCCTTGAGGTTCTCGGAGAGCCGGCGCAGGGGCCACGGCCGCTCGGCGGAGGTCTCGCCCGCGCGGGCGGGTGCCGAGACGGGCACGTCCGACGCCGCCGAGGCGCCCTCGGTCACGGGCTGGTCCATCCCGGTCCCTCCTGTCCGCGCCCGGTCCGCCCGGGCACGGGCCCACCGTACCGCCCTCGCCGGACGCGCAAGACGGCGCCCCGGTGTCCCCCGAGGCCGCCGCCGACCCGGTCGGGGCGCTCAGACCGGGGAACCTCCGGCCAGGATCGGTACGCTCGACGGGGTCGGAACGGAACGGAAAGGACCCCATGCGCACCACCCTCAGCCTCCTCGTCGCGGCCCTGGCGGGCCTGCTGGCGGTGCTCGCGACGGCCGGCGCCCTCGTCGACGAGGCGACGCACCGCCCGGAGCTGCTGCGCGGGGTGACGGAGCAGGTCGCCGTGGACCCCGAGGTCCGCGCCGCCGTGCCGGGGGTGATCGACGACGTCGTGCACGACGCCGTCCCCGAGCAGGTGCCGGACCCGCTGGCCCAGGCGGCCGAGGACCTGCTGCGCCCGCTGGCCCAGCGCGTGGCGGACGACCCGCAGGTGGTGCAGGGCTGGTCCGACACCGCTGACGAGGCCCGGCGCGCCTGGCTCGCCCAGCTCGAGGACCCGCAGGGCGCGGACGAGCCCGGCTCGGGCGCGGACGTGACCATCCCGTTCGGTCCCGTCGCACAGTCCGGGATCACCGCCGCCCTGGGCGACATCGAACGTGACCTGCGCGAGGACCGGTTCGACCTGCCCGGGCAGGCGCTGCTGGAGACGATCGCGGGCGCGGACGTCGGCGACTGGGCCGCGGACACGCTGCTGGCACCCCTGTACGACCGCGCCGCGGACCTGCGGGACAGCACCGCGCTGCGCATGGACGCGCGCATCGACGCCCTGGCCGGCACGGATCGGGCCACCGTGCACCGCTGGGTGGACGCCTCCGCGCACTGGCGTTGGGCTGCCGCCGCCTCCGTGCTGGCGCTCGTGGGCGCCCTGCTGCTCGCCCCCCGAGGGCGGCGGGGCCTCGCCGTGGCCGTGGCGGGTGCGGTCGCCCTGGCCGGCGGACTGATCGGCGGCGCCCGCCTGGGTCCGGACGCGGTCCACCTCACGGCACCCGAGGGGGCCTCCCCCGGGGTGGCCGCGTTCGTCCAGCAGATGGAGGAGGCCGCCCGCCCGGCGTTCGCGGCCGCCGTCGCCCCCTACCCCCAGACCCTGACCACCCTGGGCTGGATCGTGCTGGCCGCGGGCCTGCTGCTGGCCCTGGCCGAGCTGTGGGTCGCTCGGCGTGGCCGGGTCCGTGCCGCCCGGGCGGACGGTCCCCCCGCGGTGGGCCGCTCCCACACCGCCGCCGACGTCACGTCGCGCTGAGCCCGCGGCGAAGCCCGGGCCCGGTCTGCGTCCCGGCCGATAGCATGGAGGGCATGTCCGCTCCCTCCGTCTCCGCCCGTCCGTCCGCCGTCGGCCTCGGGATGCCGCAGGTCCCGCGCGTTCGTCGTTCCCGTGAGGAGGTGGAGGCGGCCGCGCCCGTGTCCGGTGAGAAGCGCGTGCTGCTGGCCGCCCCCCGTGGCTACTGCGCCGGCGTGGACCGTGCCGTCGTCGCCGTCGAGAAGGCCCTCGAGCACCACGGCGCCCCCGTGTACGTGCGCAAGGAGATCGTCCACAACCGGCACGTCGTGGACACCCTGACCGAGCGCGGCGTGGTGTTCGTTGACGAGCTGGACGAGGTGCCCGAGGGCGCCCTGACCGTGTTCTCCGCGCACGGCGTGTCCCCGGCCGTCGTCGAGGAGGCCGCCCAGCGCAACCTGCGCACCATCGACGCCACGTGCCCGCTCGTGACCAAGGTGCACCGCGAGGCCGTGCGCTTCGCCAAGCAGGACAAGCGGATCCTGTTGATCGGCCACGACGGCCACGAGGAGGTCGAGGGCACGTTCGGCGAGGCGCCCGAGCACACCACGGTGATCAACGACGTCGCCGAGGCCCGCACCGTCCAGGTGGAGGACCCGGACAACCTGATCTGGCTCTCCCAGACCACGCTCTCCGTGGACGAGACCCTCGAGATCGTCTCCGTGCTGCGCGAGCGGTTCCCGAACCTGCAGGACCCGCCCTCGGACGACATCTGCTACGCCACCTCCAACCGGCAGGCGGCCATCAAGTCGATCTCGCCGGAGTGCGACCTGGTGATCATCGTGGGCTCGGCGAACTCCTCGAACTCGGTGCGCCTCAAGGAGGTGGCCGCGGAGTACGGGGCCTCCCGCGCCGAGCGCGTGGACTTCGCCAACCAGGTGGACGAGTCCTGGTTCGAGGGCGTGGCCACCGTGGGCCTGTCCTCGGGCGCGTCCGTGCCCGAGGTGCTGGTCCAGGAGGTGCTCGCGCTGCTGGCCGAGTACGGCTACGGGCAGGTGGACGAGGTGGTGACCGCCGAGGAAGACATCATCTTCTCCCTGCCCAAGGAGCTGCGCGCCGAGATGAAGCGCGTGGGCGACGACGGGCGCGCCCTCGGCGGACGCCGCCGCGCCGCCGAGGCCTGAGCGCGCCCCTCGTCTCCTCGCTGAGGCCCGCAGACTCGCCGTCACGACGCCGGCGAAGCGGCGAGTCTGCGGGCCTCGGCGTGCCCGGGCCTCAGCGTGCCGGGCCGGCGGGTGGTCAGGACTCAGAGTCCGAAGACCCAGACGAGCAGGGTCATCGACGCGATGGAGATGAGCACGGCGGCGATGATGTTCAGCCACACGCCGCCCTTCACCATCTGGCCGATGGTCACATAGCCGGAGCCGTACGCGATGGCGTTCGGCGGGGTGGCCACGGGCAGCATGAACGCGCAGGTCGCGGCGAGGGCGACGGGCGCGGCCAGCATGAGCGGGGCGACGCCGGTGCCCAGGGCCACGCCGGAGGCGACCGGCAGGAACGTGGCCGCGGTGGCCGTGTTCGAGGTCATCTCGGTCAGTAGCAGGATGCCGACGGAGGCGATCACCACGAGCACCCACACGGGGATGTCACCGAAGCCCTTGACCTGCTCACCGAGCCACGTGGACAGGCCCGACTTGGAGAACTGACCGGACAGGGCCAGGCCGCCGCCGAACAGCAGGAGCACGCCCCACGGCAGGTCCTTCGCGGCCTCCCAGTCGAGGAGGCGCACGCCGCGCCCGGCCCCGCCACCGGCCGGCAGGAGGAACAGGATGAGTCCGACGACGATGGCGATGGCCGCGTCCGAGAGCAGCGGGGACTCCAGGTCCAGGACGTATTCGGAGATCAGCGGCACGGTGATCCAGGCCAGCGCGGCGAGGACGAAGACGGCGAGGACCTTGGCCTCGGGGGCGCTCATGCGGCCGAGGCGGGCCAGCTCGGTGGCGATCAGGTCGCGGCCGCCGGGGACCTCGTCGATCTCCGGGCGGAACAGCACGCGGGTGAGCAGGAACCAGCACGCGAAGAGCAGCACGACGGCGATCGGCACGCCGACCAGCATCCACTGGCCGAAGCCGATCTGCACGCCGTGCTCGGCGGCCATGTGGCCCGCGAGCAGGGTGTTGGGCGGGGTGCCGATGATGGTGCCGAGCGAGCCGATGGACGCGGCGTACGCGATGCCGAGCATGAGCGCGGTGCCGAAGTTCGACTTCGTGAGGGAGCGGATCTCGGCCTGCGTGGGGGCCTCGCCGGCCGCGGATGCGGGCGCGGCGGGGCGGTCGACCTGGTCCGCTCCCTCGTCCGCAGTCAGGGCGCCGTCCGTGCCGTAGCGCTGGACGAGCACGAGGATGGACACGCCGATGGGGAGCATCATCACGGCGGTGGCGGTGTTGGACACCCACATGGAGATGAACCCGGTGGCGATCATGAAGCCCAGGATGAGATTCACGGTCCTGGCGCCCATGAACTTCAGGACGCCGAGCGCGATGCGCCGGTGCAGGTTCCAGCGCTGCATGGCCAGGGCGAGCATGAAGCCGCCCATGAACAGGAAGATGATGTTGTTGCCGTAGCTCGCGCCGACGGCGTCGAAGGTGATGCCGCCGTCGGACTCCTCGGCGGGCACGCCGAGCGGGAAGACGACGAGCGGCAGCAGGGCGGTGGCGGGGATGGGCAGGGCCTCGGTCATCCACCACACGGCCATGAGCACCGCGGTGGCGGCGACGAGGCGGGGCCAGACGCCGAGGTCGCCCGGCATCAGCAGGAACAGGGCGACGGCGAGCAGGGGGCCGACCACGAGGCCGATGATGCGCTTGACGTTCTCGCCGCCGGGCAGCGGCTCGTCACGCATGCCCGGGGAGAGCTCGTGTTCGAACTCCTGGGCGGCCGCTCGGGGGTCGAAGCGGGAGACGTGCTCGTTGACGTTGCTCGGCGGGGGGAGTGGGCGGGACTCCATGGGGCCTCCTCTTCAGGTCAGGCCCTTGGCGCGGCCTGGCAATTCTCTGTGAGTTTCACGGTAGCAAGTGGCCCGGGACACGGAAAGACGACGTCGGGGCCGCGACGGCCCACCCGCCCGGCCCCCGTGCGGCCCCGCTCACGCCTCCCGCGCCGACTCCGCCCGACGACGGCGCAGCTCGTCCTCCTCCACGCCCGCGACCAGTTCCGGGGCGGCCAGGGGCCGGGGCGCGGACTCGAGCGTGCGGATGTCCGGCGTGGGGGCCAGGCCCGGGTCGGCGTCGCGGAGGCGCCGGGCGGCGGGGAGCACGCGCGACTCGACGCTGCCGACGAGCTGGTTGTAGCGGTCCACGGCGGTCTTGAGGGAGCCGCCCATGCGGTCCAGGTGAGTGCCGAGCGTGCCGAGACGCTCGTAGAGGTCCTTCGCGCTGGCCACCACGGTGTGGGCGTTCTCGGCCAGGGTGTCCTGCCGCCACGCGTAGGCCACGGACTTCAGGGCGGTCAGGAGGGAGACGGGGGCGACGAGCGCGACGTTCCGGGAGAACGCGTGGTCCAGCAGCCCGGGGTCCGCGTCCAGCGCCGCGGCCAGGAGCGACTCGGCGGGCAGGAAGCACAGGACCAGCTCGGGGGAGTGCTCGAGGCCGTCCCAGTAGGACTTCGCGGAGAGCTGGTCCACGTGGCGGCGCACGGCCGCGGCGTGCTGGGCGGCCAGCGCCTGGCGCCGCTCGTACGCCTCCTCGCCGGGCTCGTCCGCGAGGGCCTCGGCGGCCAGCGCGTCCCCGATGGGGGCCTTGGCGTCCACGGCCATGGCCTTGCCGCCGGGCAGGGACACCACGAGGTCCGGGCGGAGGCGCTCGCCGTCCCTGCCGGACAGCGTGGCCTGCTCCGTGAAGTCCACGTGGTGGAGCATGCCCGCCGCCTCGACGACCCGCCGCAGCTGCGCCTCGCCCCAGTGGCCCCGCGCGGAAGTGGACTTGAGCGTGGCCATGAGCGACGTGGTCTGGTTCAGCAGGTCCCGGTCGGTGGCTGCGGCGGCGCGGAGCTGCTCCCCGAGCCGGCCGAACTGGGACGCCCGATCCCGTTCCAGCACGCTCACCTGCTCCTGGAGCGCCGCCAGCCGCTGGCCCAGCGGCGCGAGCGTGGACATCACCTGGGACTCCGCGCGTTGGCGTTCGGCGTCCTCGGCGCGCGCGGCCGTGAGCGCACGCTGCTCCGCCCGGGCGGCCGCGAGCGCCTCTCGCGCCCCCTGGTGCTCGGTGCGCAGCGCGGCCAGCTCGGCCTGGGCCCGGCGGGCCTCCTCACCGCCGTCGGCCGCCCGGCGCCACATGAGCCACGCGCCCAGCAGGGCGCCCAGCACGAGTCCGAGGGTGAGGGCGAGCAGCAGGCTGAGGATCTCCATGACCCCACCCTCGCAGGCTGCACGGACACGGTAGGCCGCGGCGCGCCGTCGTCGTGGCGGGCGGCTCAGCCGAAGAGCGGGTTGGGGCCGTTGGCCACGACCTGCGGGTCGCCGTCGACGCGGGCGGCGATGCCCGCCGCGGCCACGCCGGGCAGGTACGGGAAGACCATGCGGGTCGAGGCCAGGGCGGCGGCGTCGAAGGCCTCCACCGCGACGGCCGGGCGGGGTCCGTCCGCCGTCTCGATCTCGCCGTCGAACACGGCCACCGCCCGCGTGGGGCGAGGGCTGATCTTCGCGACCGTGGCGGCCGCCTGCTCGGGCTGGAGGTCCGGGTGCTCCCACATGCCGCGCTGGCCGTCGGCCGTGACGGCGAGGATTGTGGGGGCGAACACGGGCTGCCGGCCGAGCGTGTTGAACACGTGCTCCACCGCGAGGCTGATCAGCGGCAGCAGCTCGCCGCCGGGAGGCGTGGGGGTCGGTCCGGTGGGCGTCGGGGTGCTCATGGGGCCGAGGCTACCGGCCCTGTCCGACGGCGCCCACCCGCGCCTAGCGTGAACCCATGCAGCTCACCATCGCCCCCGGGGACATCACGGCCACGCACGCGGACGCCGTCGTCAACGCCGCCAACTCCACCCTGCTCGGCGGCGGAGGCGTGGACGGCGCCATCCACCGGCGTGGCGGTCCCGAGATCCTGGCCGAGTGCCGCCGCCTGCGCGAGACCGACCTGCCGGAGGGGCTGCCCGCCGGCCAGGCCGTGGCGACGACGGCGGGGCGCCTGCCCGCGCGCTGGGTCATCCACACGGTGGGCCCGGTGTGGGCCAAGACGATCGACAAGTCCGACACCCTCGCCTCGTGCTACCGCGAGTCCCTGAAGGTGGCGGCCGGGCTCGGCGCCCGGACGGTCGCGTTCCCGGCGATCTCCGCGGGGATCTACGGCTGGCCCATGGAGGACGCGGCGCGGATTGCCGTCGAGACCTGCCACGCGATGGCGGACGAGGTGGGCGACACCGTGGACGAGGTGCTGTTCGTGCCGTACGGCGAGACGGCGGAGGCCGCGTTCCGTGCGGCGCTCGGGCACCTCGAGGCCCCCCAGACCACCGATGACGAAGGAGACACCGGACGATGACCATGCGTTTCTGGACCAGGACCGTCGCCGTGACTGCGGCGAGTCTGCTCGCGCTCACCGGCTGCGCGACGGGAGGGGAAGAGGCGGCGACGTCGTCCTCCCACGGCGGGCACGCGGGCCACGCGATGGACGGCGGCCCCGCCCCCGAGGGCATCGAGCCCGCCGCGGACCCGGCCCACCCCGTGGGCACCGAGGTCACCCTCATGGCGGACCACATGCCCGGGATGGAGGGGGCCGCCGCCACCGTCGTGGGCGCGTACGAGACCACCGCCTACTCCGTGGACTACCGGCCGACGACGGGCGGGCCCGAGGTGACGGACCACAAGTGGGTCGTCCAGGAGGAGCTGGAGGACGCGGGCGCCGAACGCCTGCCCGACGGCGCGGCGGTCACCCTCGCGGCTGACCACATGCCGGGCATGCAGGGTGCGGAGGGCACGGTGCACTCCTCGACGGATGAGACCGTCTACATGGTGGACTACGAGTCCGACGGCATGCGGATGAGGAACCACAAGTGGGTGGTGGAGAGCGAGATCGCCTCGGCGGGCTGACCCCGGGCCGGGAGGGTCCTGACCGCCCGCCTGGAAGTTGATCGAACTTCACGTAGATTTCTGGAATAGGCTCGCCGGGCGTGCTGTTGTAGTGGTCAGACGCCGCGGTGTCAGCGGCGCCCACCCGAATCCCGAGGAGAGTGAACCGACATGGCCCGTCCTATCGATCCGTTCCGTGAGATGGAGCGCCTGGTGAACGGTCTGACGCCCCGCGCGACCGGCACCGTGTCCATGCCCATGAACCTGTACCGCGAGGGCGACGTCTTCGTCGCCGAGGTCGAGCTGCCCGGCGTCGACCCGGCCTCCATCGACGTGGACGTGGAGGAGCGCACCCTCACCGTCCGCGCCGAGCGCAAGGAGGACCCGGCCCGCGAGGACCGACGCTGGCTCACCCGTGAGCGTTCCGCCGGCACCTTCGCCCGCCAGCTCACCCTGGGCGAGGGCCTCGCCCTCGACCGCATCCAGGCCGACTACAGCGACGGCGTCCTGACCCTCACCATCCCGGTGGCGGAGCAGGCCAAGCCCCGCAAGATCTCCGTCACCCACGGCGGTGCTGCCCCCGTGGCCGGGCAGACCGTGGAGGGCGAGACCGCCGAGACCACCGGCGAGTGACCGGCCTCTGACGGAGCCGCGCGCGGCCGGCGTGACCGGCGCGCGGTCCGTCCCCCGAACGCAGATGCGGCGGGCCCCCCACCGGGGGCCCGCCGCATCTGCGTGGCGGTCAGGCGCGATCGGCCAGGATCAGCTGCGCCGCCTTCTCACCGATCATGACGCACGTGATGTTGGGGTTCACGGTCACGTGCTCGGGCATCACGGAGGCGTCGGCCACGCGCAGACCCGTCACGCCCTTGACGCGCAGGCGGGCGTCCAGGGGGCTCATGGCGTCGTCGTCGGCGCCCATGCGCACCGAGCCCACCGGGTGGTACACGGTGTTGTGGGTGCGGCGCACGTAGTCGGCGATCTCCTCGTCCGTCTGCGCCTGCTCGCCCGGGGCCAGCTCGCGCCCCGCCCACGCCGCCATGGCCGGCTGGGAGACGATCTCCCGGGCCAGTCGGATGCCGGCCACCGCGACGGCCATGTCATGGCCCTCCGGGTCGGTGAAGTAGCGCGGGTCCACGGCCGGCTTGTCCCGGTAGTCGTTGAAGCGCAGGCGCACGGTGCCGCGGGACTTGGCGTCGGGAGGGCCCGGCGGCCCTGCGGTCTCGGCTGTCGTCCTCTGGTCGGCAGACACGGGTGTGCTTACTGTCGACGGGGTCTGGGCGGCCCGTCCACCCTACGGATCGGTCATCTGGACGGGGATGCGTGCTGGGCGGTGCGGGTCTCTGGGTTCCGTGGGCACGCCGGGCTGGGGCTGGGGCTGCCGGGCCCCGTGGCCGCCGGGCCTCTGGGTTCCGTGGGCAGAAAAGCAAGGGTTTCTGCCCCCGGAAGCGAAAACCCTGCCGGTTCTGCCCCCGGAACAGGGGAGAGCGCGCTTTCTGCCCACGGAGCGGGCGGGGCTGCCGGTTCTGCCCACGGAACGGGGCCGGTGCGGGACGCCTCCGCCGCGGCGGGCCCGCCGGTAGACTGCCGGACTGTGGCTTTGACTATCGGATTCGTGGGACTGCCCAACGTGGGCAAGTCGACCCTGTTCAACGCGCTGACGCGCCAGACCGTGCTCGCGGCGAACTACCCGTTCGCGACGATCGAGCCGAACGTGGGCGTGGTGAACCTGCCGGACGAGCGGCTGCCCCAGCTGGCCGAGATCTTCGGCTCCGAGCGCATCCTGCCGGCCACGGTGTCCTTCGTGGACATCGCCGGCATCGTGAAGGGCGCCTCGGAGGGGGAGGGCCTGGGCAATCAGTTCCTGGCCAACATCCGTGAGGCCCACGCGATCGCCCAGGTGGTGCGCGCGTTCGACGACGGCGACGTCGTCCACGTGGACGGCAAGGTGGACCCGGCCTCGGACATGGAGACCATCAACACCGAGCTGATCATCGCGGACATGCAGACCGTGGAGAAGGCGATCCCGCGCGTCGAGAAGGAGGTCAAGGGCAAGAAGAAGGAGCCCGCCGACCTCGAGGCGCTCAAGGCCGCGCTCGCGGTGCTGGAGCGGGGCGAGACGATCTTCGCGGCGAAGGACAAGGACAAGCTGGACATGGACCGGCTGCGCGAGCTGAGCCTGCTCACCGCCAAGCCGTTCATCTACGTGTTCAACTCGGACGAGGGTGTGCTGGGGGACGAGGCCAAGCAGCAGGAGCTGCGCGATCTGGTGGCCCCCGCCGACGCCGTGTTCCTGGACGCCAAGCTCGAGTCCGACCTCGTGGAGCTCTCCGAGGAGGAGGCCGCCGAGATGCTGGAGATGGCCGGGCAGGACGAGTCCGGGCTGGACCAGCTGGCCCGCGTGGGCTTCTCCACCCTCGGCCTGCAGACCTACCTGACGGCCGGGCCGAAGGAGACGCGCGCGTGGACCATCCCCGTCGGCGCGACCGCTCCGGAGGCCGCCGGCGTGATCCACACCGACTTCCAGCGTGGCTTCATCAAGGCGGAGATCGTGAGTTTTGATGACCTGATCGCCGCCGGGTCGATGGCCGATGCCAAAGCCGCCGGCAAGGTGCGCATGGAGGGCAAGGACTACGTCATGAAGGACGGCGACGTGGTGGAGTTCCGGTTCAACGTGTGATTCGTTGAAATCATGCGGTTTTTGGCGCCGTTAGTCTGTGGCATGACGCAGAATTATGGCGAGCCTATGGCAGTCGTGTCGTAGCGGTGGATGCCCTCACTGGCTGGTTCTGGTGGGGGCTTCGTCGTCTGTGGGACGTATGCACGTAACGTATATGTGGCACCCTCGGTCATGCCGCGTGAGCGGTCATGTGGTTCATGATCAGCTCGCACTCCACCGGGGCTAATCGGCCTACACTCATGACCTAAACGTAGCGCCCGTTGCGTCCTGACCCCGGAACGAAACCCGGGGCGCTGGAGGCACCTCGGCAACGGCCTTCACATGCGCGGGGCACACCACCTTTTCATGCGGGGATTGTCCCACGGTATCCCTGCAAATCAGTCTGCATGAGCCGCACCAGTGGCCAATCGACGAACTGATTTTAGACCCCATGCCCGCTTACGCGGTGTGACCAAGAATGTCACCTTTACGTGCATCAGTTCCAGGCGCGCCTCCAGTACCCTTGCGGGGTGAACGGCCGAGCATCACTTTTGTCGACATCTACACACCCCTACGCAGACACTCCGCGAGCAAACAATTCCGCCTGCTCGATCACCAGCTCGATTGCCTTAGCTTCCGCATCAGGCGGGTAGTCGTACTTGGCGAGGATGCGGCGTACCTTTGAGCGCATCGCAGCCAGCACAGACTCCTTCAGGTTCCAGTCGATCGTTGCTGATTGCCTGACAGACGTCACGAGCTCTTGAGCGATCGCCTTGAGTGTCTCGTCGCCCAGCTCCATCACCGCAGAGTCGTTCTGCACTACCGCGTCATAGAAAGCGACCTCATCTTCGCGCAGTCCGAGCTCCTCGTGCCGTTTCTGAGCGTCGCGCATCTGCTTCGCAAGTTTCACCAATTCCGCGATGATCTCAGCGGTCGTCAACGACCGGTTCGTATAGCGGTTCACGGTCTCTTCGAGCATCTCCGAGTACTTGCGCCCTTGGACGACGTTCGTTCGCTGCACCGTACGGATCTGGTCGTTCAGGAGACGCCGCAGCAGCCCCATCTGAAGGTTCGGCCTGTCCTTCTCCGCGAACGAATCGAGGAACTCCTCACTGAGGATTGAGATCTCGGGCGTCTCGATCCCAGCGAGCATGTACACGTCCACTACCTGATTAGCTGTGACCGCCTCGTTGAGAAGCTGACTGAGTGCTGTATCGACCTCTACTGCGCCCGAACCGCCTCGGCCAGAGTCGGGGTTTTGGATCTTCAGGATCGCTGCTCGGACGTCCGTGAATAGTCGGACATCGTTCCGGATCGCGGCTGCCTCATCGCGCGCGCCCGCCAGCGCGAACGCCTTCGCCAGAGCCAGCACCTGGTCATTGAACCGCGAGGTCCGGTCTGGGTCCGCCATGACGAAGTCGAGGACCTTTGCGTACTCGTTCAACCGCTGGGCAGCTGTCAGCTCCGGGGAAGAGTCGAACTGGACTCCGTGGAGGAGTCCGCGCACGATGTCGTGCTTCTCCAGCATCACCTGGACCATCTCGTCGATGGGCACGCCAGCCTGGTCGCGGTCGGACGGCGAGTATTCGCTCAGCGCGTTCTGGAGGTTCGCGAACACTCCGATGTAGTCGACGATCAGCCCGCCGGGCTTGTCACGGAACGTTCTGTTCACCCGAGCGATGGCCTGCATGAGCCCCGCGCCCTGCATGGTCTTGTCGACGTACATCGTGTGCATCGACGGGGCATCGAAACCGGTCAGCCACATGTCCCGGACGATGACCAGTTCCAGCGGGTCGTCCGCGTTCTTCGCCCGCAGCTTGAGGTCCTTGCGCACGTCCTTCGAGTGGATGTGCGGCTGGAACTCAGCAGGATCAGACGCGGACCCGGTCATGACGACCTTGATCTTGCCCTGCGCCGGATCATCCGAATGCCAGTCGGGTCGCAGTGCGATGATCTTCTCGTACAGCCGCACGGCGATCCGGCGACTCATGGTGACGATCATGCCCTTGCCGAACAGGGATTCGCGGCGCTTCTCCCAGTGCTCCACGATGTCGCGGGCCACGAGATCAAGTCGTGCCTCCGCTCCGACGACCGCTTCCAACCGCGACCAACGTGACTTCGCAGCTGTTGCGGTGTCTTTCTCGACGGACTCGGTGATCTCATCGGCGAGGTCGTCCAAGGCAGCGAGGTCCGCTTCCGACAGCTCGATTTTTGCCAACCTGGACTCGTAGAAGATCCGGACAGTCGCACCATCCTCCACTGCCCTTGTGAGGTCGTACACGTCCACGTAATCGCCGAACACAGCCCTTGTGGATTTGTCGTTCGACTCGATCGGAGTGCCGGTGAAACCGAGGTACGTCGCGCCGGGGAGCGCGTCGCGCATGTGCTTGGCCAGCCCGGACTTGAGTCGACCGTGGCGGTCGAGCGTCTCGCTGAATCCGTACTGACTCCTGTGCGCCTCGTCGGCGATCACGATGACATTCCGACGGTCAGTGAGCACGGGGTTGGCGTCTCCGTCCTCGCCCGGCGCGAACTTCTGCAAGGTGGTGAACACGATCCCACCCGACGCGCGCTTCAGCTTGGCCCGCAGATCCGAGCGCGTTGCTGCCTGCACCGGCGTCTCCGGCAGGATGCGCGCGGGGGCGAAAGTCTCGCCGAACAGCTGATCGTCGAGATCGTTGCGATCGGTTATGAACACCAGCGTCGGGTTCGCCATGCGCGGGTCGCGCATGATCTTTGCAGCGTAGAACACCATCTCGAAGCTCTTGCCGGAGCCCTGGGTGTGCCACACCACGCCGCCGCGTCGGTCCCCATCAGGGCTTGACGCTTGCACCGTGGACTCGACGGCAGCGTTGACCGCCCAGTACTGATGGTACTTCGCCACACGCTTCAAGAGCGCCCGCGTGGGCTGTCCTGTCGACTTGTCGGTGACTGTCTCGTCACTGAACACCACGAAGTTCTTCAGTAGGTCCAGGAACCGCTTCGGCTCGAACACGCCCTTGATGAGAACCTCAAGTGCTGGCCGGTTGCTGACGACCTCACGACCCTCGATGGTCTTCCACGGCGCGTAGTGCTCGAACGCACCCGAGTAGCTGCTCATCGCCGCCGACGTTCCGTCAGAGATCACTGTCACCGCGTTCGGCACAAATACCGACGGGATGTCGTGTCGGTACGTCTGCACCTGGTTCCACGCCGACTTTAGCGTCGCGTGCCCAGCGGCCGGATTCTTCAGCTCCAACAGCGCGAGCGGGAGCCCGTTAACCATCACGAGCACGTCAGGGCGGCGGTTCTTGCCGTTCTCGACGATCGTGAACTGGTTGACAGCCACCCAGTCGTTATTCGCCGGCTCGTCGAAGTCCACCAGCCACAAGCGTGTTGTGCGCAGCAGGCCATCGTCGCCGCGATGCTCGACAGGTACACCCTCCGTGATGAGCTTGTGCAGGCGAGCGTTCTCGTCTACAGCGCTCTGCGACCCGGCACGCTGCACGGTCTTCACAGCCTCGGCGATCAGCGCGGCGTCAGCGCTAGTGTTGATCCGCCGAAGCGCATCACGCAGACGCCCCCACAGCACGACGTCCTCGTACGAGTCCCGCTCTGCGTCAGGCTCTCCCGGCGCGATCTCAGGGGCGTGCACACGTCGGTAGCCCAGCTCGGCGAAGTGCTCTAGAGCGGCCAGTTCGACGACGTTCTCGTTGAAGGTGCTCATCCGCCACTCCTCACTGCGGCAGGCGACGTTGGTCCAGTGCGCTTCGCCAGATAGACCTCGACGAGGAAGCTCGCGACGGTCTTCGCTGAGTTCACAGCCACCCGGGCATGTCGCGCTTGTGGCTGCACGTGACGCGCGTGTCCGTCACTCGCCATGTTCCGGATCGCTGCCAGACCGTTGACGATCTGGACCAGGCCGCGTGCGATCTGCTTGAACCCTTCGTCGACCTGGTCATCCTTGTCGTCGATCCGAAGAATCTTCGCAACTGCCTTGTACTGTCGCTGGAGGTCACCGGCGTAGTTTCCGCTCTGGCCTGTTAAACGAATCTCCAGCTGTTCCAACACCGCCTCAACCAAGGTGCGCGACACTGTGATCGCCCCTTCGAGGTCTGAGGCTGCGAGACGACGCTCCGCCTTGTCGGACAGTTCTCGGACATACGCCAGCGTGAGAACTTCCGGTGCGACCGGCGCAGCACTCAACGGGACGGCGACGCCTTCCAGTCGCGAGACGATCGCGCGATACTTATCGATCGAGGCACTTTCATCGTCTCCGTCTTGCTCGCCTCTGTATTCGAGAAGTGCATGTAGAACACGAGCGCACTCTGACGTCGAAGCAGAGCGAAAGAACGCACGTAAACGCTTAGCCTTCGAGAGGCCGGAGTCTTCTGGCTCGATCTCGACATCCAGATCAGCAAAGAAATCCGCGAAGGTGCGGTTACTGAAGTCGAGTACGTAACCGTCACCCATGTCGAGGACTTGTTCAACGATGCGCATATCTGTCGCGCTCAAGACAGGTGTTTTCATGACGTCACCGGAACTCGTAGACCACCTGAGAGTAGTTCGGGGAGGAGAGCGTCGCGAAGAGCGACAAGACGATGAGACTCGAACGTCAACTGCGTGAGACGCTCAACGAGCGGGTCTACACGGGCTGATAGCTCGATTCGTTCGGTGGCGGTCAGGACCGGAACTCGCCATGCCGCGAGGTCTTTCCAAGAGGCACGGGGCATTCTTGTCCCAGTAGAACTGGCTGACAAAGAATCGATCAATGCATCAGATGCTGCGACGGCTGTCACCAAGGCAATGTCGCGAGGACTCTTCGGCCGGACTACCAAGATGTCAGTCGAGCACACGCCATCGATAGGCGCAATACCCACCTTCTTGAAGTACGGGCGAAGCTTACCGAAGAGGAGGTCCCCTCGCTTAAAGGCAGTCTTATTACTGCCAAGACCCTTAGCTTTCTTCCATTCAGTCAGGAAAATTGATCCTCTGGGCATGTGTTCAAGCCCAATATAGTTGTCATCGGGATCAATCTTGTCTATTTCTACTGGGGCCTTCACCAGTGCGCAATAATCGCCCAGTGTTCCGTCCTCGCCCTCGGAGGCATCGAGCGTAGATTCGACAACCGCGCGGATAAGAGATTCCCCAGTGGCCATTGCTTGTCGGTTCGACTCGATCTTGTCGTCGAACGCGCCGAGTGTCGCAGCGATCGCGCGTTGCTCCGGGAGGGACGGGACGTGCACCGGAATGTCTGCGAGAAGTTTTTGGCTCAGGTATGGAAGCGCGCTCCCTTGAGCCCATTCCGCGATATGGACACTTTCGATCAGATAGATCAAGAAGCCGCTATCGACAACAGCGGGCTTGGGTATGGCAGCCATCATGTTGTTGTCCATCGCGGTCGGTACCGTGATCCGCCTCAGGCGCTCAGCCTTCAGTCCCTCGCCAATTTTTGCGAATGCTACGGCGCCGGGAGGTGTTAGTTTCAACTTCATTCGCGCCGCGGTTTCAGCCGACACCCAGTTATTTGCCTCAATGATCCGTATGCTGTTAGCAGGAAGAGTCATATCGCTGACCTTGATGAACGGATGGTCGCCGGTCAAATGTCCTTGCTCGTGTCTCGGAAAAGCTCCTCCTGCCTGGAATGTACAGAGTTCCCCGAGCACGCTTTCCATCCACTGCGCGGTCACGAGAGCGATCCCATGCGCAGTCGAACCTCATTTTCCAGCTCGCGCCCACGCTCGAACTCCGCTAACAGCTCGTTCGTGAGGCGTTCAATCTTCTCATCGATCGGTTCGTCGTCGACTTCCGCCTCAGCTGCACCGACGTACCGGCCGGGTGTGAGGACGAATTCGTGTTTCTCAATCTCCCCGATCGTGGCCGACTTCGCGAAACCGGGGACGTCTTCATAGCAGCCGTCGTGGTTGCGCCATTCGTGGTAGGTGTCCGCGATCTGCGCAATGTCGTCGTCCGATAGCACGCGCAGGCGTCGCGACTGCATAGCTCCGAGCTTGCGGGCGTCTATAAACAGCACCTCACCTTTGCGCGCGCGGTGCCCATTGCCGTCACGCCCCTTGGAGATGAACCACAACGACACGGGGATGCCTGTGTTAAAGAAGAGCTTGTCTGGCATTGCGACGATGCAGTCGACCAGGCCAGCCTCGACGAGCCGCTGACGGATCTCGCCCTCGCCACTGCTCTTGGAGGACAGTGACCCGTTGGCGAGCACGAAACCTGCTGTGCCGTGAGGCGCAAGATGGTGAAGGAAGTGTTGCACCCATGCGAAGTTCGCGTTGCCCTTCGGTGGTGTCCCGTACTTCCATCGGGGGTCGTCGGCGAGCTTCGCATCCCACCAGTCAGAGACGTTGAAAGGCGGGTTCGCGATCACGTAGTCAGCACGCAGGTCGAGGTGAAGGTCCTCTGTGAACGAGTCCGCAGAATGCGAGCCCATGTCCGCCTCGACGCCACGCAAAGCCAGGTTCATCTTCGCGAGCTTCCATGTCGTATCGGTGAACTCCTGCCCATATACCGAGATGTCGGTGCGTTTGCCGCCGTGAGCCTTCACGAACTCAGCCGACTGTACGAACATGCCGCCCGAGCCCACAGCTGGGTCGTACACGCGACCCTTGAACGGTTCCAGCATCTCGACAAGTGTCTTGACCACGGAGCGAGGCGTGTAGAAGGCTCCCGCATCCTTGCCGGTCTCCTTGCCTGCGAACTGGCCAAGGAAGTATTCGTACACGCGACCGAGCACGTCGTCTGCGCCGTGATCGTCGGTCTCAGTAAAGCCGATCGACCCGATGAGGTCGACCAGCTCACCGAGGCGTCGCTTGTCGAGGCCATCACGGCCATAGTTACGGGGCAGCACGCCGCGAAGCGACGGGTTCTCCTTCTCGATGAGATCCATCGCTTGGTCGATCTGCTGACCGATCTCCGGCTGCTTGGCCACCGACTGCACGTATCCCCACCGGGCGAGAGACGGCACCCAGAAGACGTTCTGACTCGCGTACTCGTCCCGATCCTCCAGGAACGACTCGATCCGCTCGGGCTTGATGCCCTCGGCGGCCAGCTCGTCCTTGAGCTGCTCGCGGCGCTCCTCGAACCGGTCGGAGACGTATTTGAGGAACACCAGGCCCAGCACGACGTGCTTGTACTCGCTGGGCTCCTGGTTGCCCCTGAGCTTGTCAGCGGCATCCCACAGTGTCTGTTCGAGCGTTTTCGCCGGCTTCGCTTTCGCGGCCCGTCTCGCCATAGTTCGTACTCCTTCGCGCGAGAAACGCGCCTTCGTCTGCAATTTTCAGCTCCATCTCAGGATACCGAGCACCACGGGCATCGTAGGGTCTCCAGGCAGCTGGCGCGCCGCGGAGCGGCGCCCGGGGGTCGACGTGAGAGCGGTTGACGCGGCGTAAGCGCGTCATTCCATCAGAGCCTGACTGCCTGTCGCGTTCGCCGCTCTCCTCGATCCGAGGAGGAGACCCATGGACACGGACACCCTGGACAACACGCCGCGCGTGTGGATCGGCTGCCTGCACTGCTACAACTCCGGAGGCCTCGTCGGGGAGTGGTTCGACGCCGTCGATGCCGAAGAGGTCACCCTGACCCATGTGCACCGGGGCGCGGGCGGTACCGCGCCGGTTGCAAGGAGTTGTGGTGCTTCGACCACGAGAATCTGCCCGTGCGCGGCGAGATGAGCCCGCACGAAGCCGCCGAGTGGGGCAGCTTGCTGGCATCAGTCCCGGAGCACCAGCGCGAGGCGTTGTGCGCGTGGGTGAGGAGCGGTGACTACGTGGCTGAGGGCACGGGCGACCTGCCGGGCATCCCGGACTTCGAGGACCGCTACTGCGGCGAGTGTGCGTCATTCCGCGAGTACGCGGAGGAGCTGGCCGACGGCACGGGCTTATTGTCGGCAGTCTCGGACGATGTCGCCTGGTACTTCGACTGGTCGATGCGGACCCGTGACCTGGCGTTCGACTACACGGTCGGGGGTGCCGAGCATCGCCAAGCGCGTGCTTGTCATGGCAGGGGATATGAGCATGCGCCAGGTCTAATGCGACCCGGAGCACGGGCCGTCGTCGAGCAAGCCGGCGGAACGCTCGGCGAGGGCACCGATCTCCTCGGCACTGAGCAGCTCCGCAAGCCGCCAACCATCCCACCCTCAAGTGCATCGATATCCTGCCCCACGCCGTCGCGCTTCTCCTCGGTCAGCTTCTCGCCCAGCCATCCCCACAGGACGGTGCGCAGCTTGTCCTCCATATGGAAGGTCAGCCCGTGGTCCACCCCGTGATGGTGCCCGCCGGGCACGGTAAGGATATGGGCGCCCTTGCGGTCGGCGTTGCTGAGGATCACGTCGAACACCGCCATGCGGCGTAGCGCCGCCGAGTCCTCGTGGGCCAGGGTCAGCCGATGCCCGCCCTCACCCTCCTCAACGTCTGAGCCCGGCGGGGGAGCAGGCCATCACCAGCCGCCCGACGTCGCGGGCGGTCGCGGTCAGGTCCTCTGCCGTACGACGGATCGCTGTCGCCAAGTCCTGGGGCCCGCGGCCGATGGGCACGATCGCGGTGATGCCCTCGTCGTAGAGGGTGTCCGTGTCCTGTCCCACGGAGCCGGCGAGGACGATCACCGGGATCGCACGACCGGCTGCGCGCACGGCCTGGGCCACGCCGATCGGCACTTTCCCGGCCAAGGACTGACCGTCAATGCGCCCCTCCCCGGTGATGACGAGGTCAGCGGTCTTCACGAGGTCGTGGAAACCCGCCGTCTCGAGGACGACGTCGATGCCCGGCTTCAAGGTGGCCCCGATGAAGGCGTGCAGGCCACCGGCCAGACCTCCCGCCGCCCCCGAACCGGGGAGCGCATCGATCGCGACCCCGAGGTCTCGTTCGACGATGCCCGCGAGATGGACCAGTCCGGTGTCCAGGCTCGCCACTGATGCAGGATCCGCCCCCTTCTGGGGGCCGAACACGTGGGCTGCACCCTGCGATCCCGTGAGGGGGTTGCTGATGTCGCACATCACCTCCACGTCGACGTCGCGGAGCCGGTCTCGTGCCGGGCTGGAGTCGATCCGCGCAATCCGGGTGAGGGTGTGGCCGGTGGGGACGAACTCCTCACCTGCGGCGTCCAGGAACCGGACGCCGAGGGCTGCGGCAGCGCCCGTGCCGCCGTCCGTCGTGGCGCTCCCGCCTGCCCCGACGATGACTCTGCCCGCGCCAGCGGACACCGCGTCGAGGATCTGCTCACCGACACCGAACGTCGTGGCCCGTCCCGTGTCCTCGCGTCCGGAGGCGAGAGGGAGCCCGGCACATGAGGCTGTCTCGACCACCGCCACGTCCGGGTCGATCAGTCCGTAGTGGACGGGCACGCGTTCGCCGTAGAACACCCCGCAGACGGTCGCGGATCGCAAGGCGCCCCCTGCGGCGGCCACGAAGGCCTCGACGGTGCCTTCCCCGCCGTAGGCGATGGGCACCACGAGAACTTCGGCGTCGGTGACCGACGCGAGACCCGCGGCGATCGCGGAGCCCGCCTCCCGCGACGACAGGGCCCCCTTGAACGAGTCTGGGATGACGATGATGCGCTGCACGCGTGGATCTCCTGAGTCAGGTGACGGGGTCAGACGAGGACGAGGCCGAGGAGCCAGATGAACACGATGGAGGTGAGTCCCATCAGAAGCGTGACCATCGTCTGGGTGCGGTAGCCCTGCGAGGGCGTCATGCCGCTGAAGTTGGTGACCACCCAGAAGTACGAGTCGTTGGCGTGGGAGACGGTCATGGCGCCGGCCGCAATGGCCATGACCACGAGCGCGCTGGCCACCGGGGTCTCGAAGCCCAGTGCAGGCATCATCGGGAAGACCATGGCCGACGTGGTCGTGAGTGCCACTGTGGAGGAGCCCTGCGCGGTCTTCAGGACGGCGGAGACGAGGAAGGGGAAGAACAGTCCGATGACCGACAACTGTGCAGCGTTGCTCTCGATGAAGGTGACGAGGTCGGTGGCGGCGATGACGCGCCCCAGCACACCGCCGGCCGCCGTGATGAACAGGATGGGGCCGACAACCCGGAGGGTCTCCTCTGTCAGGTCGTAGAACGTCTCGCCACGGCGCACGCTGAACAGCAGGCCGACTGCGCAGAGGGTGCCGACGGCGAGGGCGATCATCGGCGTGCCGAGGAATCGGGCGAAGTCACCCGCGGGGCCGGTCCACTTCAGGACGGATGCGAGCGAGCCGAGAGCCATGAGCAGGATGGGGGCGATGATGGGCGCGAAGGAGGCAGCAGTCCCAGGCATCCGCCCGTAGGACCGGCGTAGCGCGTCGTAGGCCGCCTCGAGCTCGTCCGCGTCCTCCGTGCCGGTCTCCTCAGGGGAGGTCACCCGCTTGCCGATGTAGAGGGCGTACAGGTACGCGACGAGGAGTGCGGGGATCGAGACGAGGACGCCGAGGCCGATCACCAACAGAAGGTGGTCGCCGATGCCGAGGTTCTGGGCGGCTGCGATGGGCCCCGGGGTCGGTGGAATGAAGACGTGCGAGGTGTACAGGCCCGCGGCCAGGGCCACGGTCATCGCCACGGGTGACGCCCCGGTGCGACGGGCCAGGGCCTTGCGGATGGGGTTGAGAATGACGAATCCGGAGTCGCAGAACACGGGGATGGAGACCACCCAGCCCATGAGCTGCATAGCCAGGACGGGGTAGCGCTTGCCGACGACCCTCACCAGCGCATCGGCGATCCTGAAGGCACCGCCGGTGCGCTCCAAGATGAGTCCGATGAGCGTGCCCAGGATGATGACGATGCCGATCGAGGTGAAGATCCCGGAGAATCCCTCCCCGATCACGTCGGCGATGCCCTTGACGGGCGCTTCCCCTTCGGCGCCGGTCGACTTCACCAGCGGGATCCCACCGATGATCCCCAAGGCGAAGGCGACGACCATGATCGAGAGGAAGGGGTGGATCTTCCATCGGGAGATCATGACGATCATCAGGGCGATGGCGAGGATGAAGACGAGCAGAAACGGTATTCCAGTCATCGGAAGTCCTTTGTGCGGCAGGGGATTCCAGCCAGAGTAGGACCGATGGGACTTCAGCGGCGATGTTCTGACGAACAGGGTTCGGCCGTCTCAATGGCCCTCTGCATCCCGCAGGGTGCCTCCTGAGTTCCACCTCACCGACTGGTACCATAAGCAAGTACCACATCGCACCCGAGGAGGCCAGCATGTCCATCAGCGCCAGTGAAGCCCGCAAGACCCTGTTCCCGCTCATCGAGCGAGTGAATGCGGACCGCGACGCCGTGGAGATCGTCTCCCGCAAGGGGAATGCCGTCCTCATGCCCGCGGACGAGTACGCCGCCTGGCAGGAGACCGCCTACCTGTTCCGCTCCCCGGCCAACGCCCGCCGGCTGCTGGACGCCTACGAGCGCGCCCGCGCAGGGAGCGTCGAGGAGCACGCTCTGGACCGCATGGACGGGGACGCCTGAGTGCGCCTCGTGTGGGACCGCTCGGCCTGGGAGGACTACACGCACTGGCAGACCACGGACCGCAAGGTTCTCAACCGGATCAACACCCTCATTGACGCCGCCCTGCGTGATCCCTTCGAGGGGATCGGCAAGCCCGAGCAGCTGAAGTACGGCGCAGCCGGGGCATGGTCCCGACGCATCACGGAGGAGCACAGGCTCGTCTACCTCGTCGACGGCGAGGACCTGATCATCCTCCAGGCGAGGTATCACTACTGACATGCGCTTCACCCAGGCCGAGCTCCAGCAGTTCCGCGACCGCACCGTCCCCGACCTGCTGCCGGACCCGCTGCGGCTGCTGTTCATCGGCATCAACCCCGGCCTGTGGAGCGCCGCCACCGGTGCGCACTTCGCCCGCCGCGGCAACCGCTTCTACCCGGCCCTGCACCGCGCCGGGCTCACCCGACACCTGGTCGACGCCTCCGACGGCTACAAGGCCGAGGACCTCGCCGAGCTGCACGCCCGCGGCATCGGGATCTCCAACCTCGTCCCGCGTGCCACCGCCCGCGCCGACGAGCTCACCGCGGAGGATCTCGCCGCCGCCCCCGCCCGCCTGGACGCGCTCGTGGCAGCGCATGCGCCGGCCGTCGTCGCCGTGTTGGGGGTGACGGCCTACCGGCAGGCCTTCGGACGTCCGAAGGCGGCGCTGGGGGAGCAGCAGACGCCGTGGCCGGGCACGCGGCTGTTCGTGGCGCCGAACCCCAGCGGGCTCAACGCTCACGCCACCCTGGACTCGCTCGCCGCGGATTACCGCGCGGCCGGTGCCGCGGCGGGGCTCGTGGACTGAGTGCACCCGCCGTCCCTGCGGCCGCGCTGGACGCCCGCTGGGATCTCCGATCGGGTGGGCGCCGTGCGCACACGAGTCACCATCTCGCTCGTGGGCCTCGGCCTGAGCGCCGCGGCCCTCGGGCGCTGCCAGACGTAGACGTGGACCTCGACGTGCTCCACAGATACCACCGTGCGCAGCTGCGGGATCTCCGTGTCAGGCAACGCGTTCCAGGACCTGCCCTTCCCCGTCTCCGGGCCGATCCTCGGCAGCGTCGGCGAGCGATTCCGGCTCGAGACGGCGAGCGATGAGGGGACGGCCACCTTCTCCGCCGGCGGCACCGAGGGGGGCACCTACTCCTGCGGAGCGGGGCAGACGCTCCTGATCGGCGACAGCGCGCTGCTGTGCCGCGCCGTCGGCGAGAACTCGCTGGACTTCACGATCAGCCGGCCGCGCTGACGCCTCAGGCCCGTCAGAACAGCGGCCAGGGCACGGCCGGCGTCAGCCCGCTCGGGGCAGGGAAGATCCCGTCGTCGAGCAACTGGGCACAGCGTGCGGCAAGGGCTTCGACTTCCTCGGCACCCAGCAGCTCCGCCAGCCCCTGCCCCAGCTCACCGTCGAGCCCGTCGAGAACCCGGGCGACGCCGTCGCGCTCCTCCTCGCTCAGCGCCTCGCCCAGCCACCCCCAGAGCACGGTCCGCAGCTTGTCCTGCACATGGAACGTCAGCCCGTGGTCCACGCCGTGGCGGTGGCCGCCGGGCATGGCGAGGATGTGGGCGCCCTTGCGGTCGGCGTTGTTGACGAGCACGTCGAACACCGCCATGCGGCGCAGCGCCGCCGAGTCCTCGTGGGCCAGGACCAGCCGATTCCCGCCCTCGTCCTCACCCTCCAGGACCGTGAGCCATCCCGAGGCCGGCACTTCGTCCGCCGGGAACAGGTCCACGGCGTCCTGCTCAGGATCCTGCTCCTGCCAGAGCTGCACCATGCCCTTACCGAACGGGCCGTCGCGCAGCCAGGTGCGCGGCACAATGTCCCACCCCAGCGCCTCGGACACCAGGGACGCGGCCACCTCCCGGCGGGCCAGGGTTGCGGCGGGGAAGTCCCAGAGCGGGGCCTCGCCGGCCACCGGCTTGTAGACCACCGGGGTGTCACCGATCGCGCCGAGGAACGTGGCGTTGGACGCCGTCGTGATGCGGCCGGTGAGCGTCAGCTCCCCGGACATCAGCTCGCCGGCGGGCACGTCCGCGGCGCTCATCAGGAGTCGGGGAAAGTGCAGTCGTGGCCGTCGGGGTCGATGGGCTGGCCGCAGTCCGAGCAGACCGGACGCCCGGCGTCCACGACCTCCCGGGTGCGCCGAGCGAACGCCCGGGCGGCGCCGACGGGCATCCGCACGCGCACGGCCTCGGCGTCCGCCTCGAGCGCCGGGTCGGCGTCGTCGTCGGTCAGGGGGTGCGCGTCGACGAGCACCTGCGCGGTGGTGGGGTCCCAGCCCAGGCCGATAGCCCCCACCCGGAACCACTCCTGCACCGGGTCCAGCGGATCGTTGTCCACGAGTTCCACGGGCGTGCTGGCCGGGACGCTGTGCGGGTTGCCCTCCAGCGCCATGAGATCGTCGAGGATCTCGTCGATCATCTCCGCCATCAGGGCCGACTGCTGCTTCTCCAGCGCCAGGCTCACCAGCCGGGGCCCGGTGCGCACCTGCAGGTAGAACGTGCGGGCTCCGGGACGCCCGAGCGTCCCGATCACGACGCGATCCGGCCAGTCGAACTCATGGGCGGGGGCAGGTGCATCAGTCATGCCACGATCCTAGGCGTCCGCTCGTCCACCGCACCGGCGCCCGTGCCTGCGCCGCCGCCCACCGGGGCGTCGTCGGACGGGCCGAGGGTCGCCAGCCAGGACAGGTCCCCGGCGTCGGTGTTCATCGCCCAGACCCGCGGGCGGGCCGGACCGTAGCTCACGATGGACACGGAGGCGGGCCCCACCTCGATCCGCTGGAACAGATCCAGGTGCGTGCCGAGCGCGTCGGCCAGGATCGACTTGATGACGTCCCCGTGGCTCACCGCCACCCACACCGCCCCGGGCCCGTGCTCGGCCTCGACCGCGGCGTCGTGCCGGCGGATCGCCGCCACCGCGCGGGCCTGCATGCCCGCCATGGACTCCCCACCGGGGAAGACGACGGCGGACGGCTGGGTCTGCACCGTCGCCCACAGGGGCTCGGTGGCCAGGTCGCTGAGCGCGCGTCCCTGCCACTGGCCGTAGTCGCACTCGGTGAGGTCGTCGTCGACCAGCGAGGGCACCGTCCCCGGCTGGCGATCGAGGAGGGCGCGGGCCGTCTGCGCGCACCGCTCCAGGGGACTGGCCACCACCGCGGCCACGGGCACGGCCGCGATCCGGCCCCCGGTGCGTGCCGCCTGCTCCCGTCCGTGATCGTCCAGGCTGACCCCGGGGGTGCGGCCCGCCAGCAGTCCGGTCGCGTTGGCCGTGGTGCGGCCGTGCCGCACGAGGAGAACCGTCGCCATGGCCTCAGCGTAGCGAGGGGATGCCCGCCTCTCGCGGACAAAGCCTCGCGGCCATGACGCAAAGGGTCAGTGACGCAACGCGAGCACGCCTATGCCCGGCAAGGCTGACGCCCGTCTGCAGGCCTCGAACGCCCGGAGCAGGCCCTCGAGGCCTAGGACGGCGCCCTGCTGCTGGTCACCCACGACCGCCGCATGCTCGAGGCCGTCCGACTCGACCGCCGCTGATACCCTCCCCCGGTAGTCAACCTCCTGCTCTCGGTGACGTTCGCGTGCGGCGTGGCGATCGCCGGGCTCCACGTGGTGAACCGGCGGTTCATCACGCCGATGTACGACGTCGTCCTCAACCTGGCCGCGTTCCTCGCCGCCGTCGCCTCCTCCGTGCTCCTGGGGCACGTGCTGCCCGCGGTGTTCGCCGCGCTGGCCGTGCTCGCCTGGCTGATCCTGGCCGTCCGCACGGTGCGCGCCCGCCGCGCGGGACATAAGTCTGCCGGCCAGCGCCCCGCCGGCGCCGGCCTCTAGGCTGGCGCCATGTCCTTCCTGATCCCTTCCGTCCCCGTCTCCTGCGGCTGCCGCCGCGAGGTCCGGGAGGAGACGGGGCTGGAGGTGACCGCCGGGCGGCTCGTCGCCGTCGACACGCGGCCCAGCAAGGCCGACGGCCGGATCGGCCTGCGCTTCCTCTTCCGCGCCGTCCACCCGCTCACTGCTGCGGACGTCGCCGCCATCCGCCTGCAGGAGGACGAGGCCTCCGAGCATAGCTTCGTGACGTGCCAGGAGGCCCGGAAGCTCCTGCGCCCGGCGATCGCCCGCCGCGTCGACGCCGCCTGGGACGCCGCGCACTGCGTCTACCTGGAGGACGGGCGTCCCGCCGCGGGGGTGGATCAGCCGGCGGGCTGAGGCCCGTCCTCCGGCCGGACGAGCGGTGCCCGGCGGCGTCCCCGTCCCGGATGAGGGCCGCTGCCTGATCTGCGGGCGTGATCGTGGCGGCGCGGTCAGGAGGGTGGACGCGGGACGAGACGGTGCGCCCAGGCAACGGCGGGACGGTCCCACGGACGCCGCTGCCGTGTTCTCCGCATCCGTGATCGACGACGCCACAGGCGTCAACATGGGCATCGGCTTCCTCGGCGTCGCCCTCGCCTTCGGCCTGACCGTGGTGGCCATGGCCTACGCCGTAGGCCACATCTCCGGCGGTCACTTCAACCCGGCCGTCACGCTGGGTGCGGCGCTCGCGGGTCGTCTGCCGTGGAAGCTCACTGTGCCGTACTGGATCGCCCAGCTCGTGGGCGGCGTGGCGGCCGGCGGCGTGCTGCTGGCGATCGCCTCCGGTCGTCCGGGCTACTCGCTTGCGGAGAACGGCCTGGCCACCAACGGCTATGGCGAACTCTCGCCCGCGGGCTACTCGATGGGCGCGGTGTTCCTGACCGAGGTGCTGCTGACCGCCGTGTTCCTCTACGTCATCCTCGGCGCCACGGACCGCCGTGCTCCGTCCGGCTTCGCGCCGCTGGCCATCGGCCTGACCCTCACGCTGATCCACCTGATCTCCATCCCCGTGTCGAACACCTCCGTGAACCCCGCTCGCTCCTTCGGCGTGGCCCTGTTCGCGGGCGGGGACGCCCTCGGCCAGGTCTGGCTGTTCTTCGTGGCCCCGTTGTTGGGCGCCGCGGTCGCCGGTCTCAGCTACCGCTTCGTCTTCCCCAACACCTCCCGGGTGACCGAGGAGCTGCCCGAGCCCGCCGCCGACGGGACGCGGGACGCCGTCTGATCCCTGTCATTCGGGCCCTGCCCTCACCGCCCCGTCTCTTCCCGCACCTCCTTGGAACGCAGCAGGCGCGGCGCCGTCGTCAGCGCCAGCCCGCCGAGGATGTTCAGGGGGATCACCCACCACACCCAACTGAGCCACTCGAGCCACCCCACGCCGTGCGCTCCGGACAGGATGGCTCCGATGATGAGGATCGAGTCCATCACCGAATGGAAGAGCGAACCGCCGGCGAGGACGATGGCTCCGGCGACGGACGCGACGATCATCGCCGTCGGGCTGTCCGTCCCGGCCTGCATCCGCGTCACGAGGGTGATCGCCACCCCGGCCAGGACCGCCAGGGCGGCGCCCTGCCAGCTGAAGCCGATGTCCAGGAAGTGGTGGGCGCTCTCGGCCAGGGTGCCGTGCAGGTCGGGGAACCCCGCCACCACGAGGGCGATCATCACGGTGCCGCCGAGGAGGTTCATCACGAGGGTCACCGCCCACAGACGCAGCAGCTCCATCCACGTGCCCCGGCCGGCGGCGATCGCGGTGATCGGGTAGTAGAACCCCTCCGTGAAGAGCTCGGAGTGGGCGAGGAACAGGCTGACCAGGCCGATGGAGAACGCGAGTCCGGCCAGAAGGTGGCTGCCCGTCTCGTGGAGCGTGAGCAGGTACGCGAGCAGGCCGATCGTGATCTCGACGCCGCCCAGGAACCCGGTGGTCGTCAGGACGGTGAGGGACCGATGCAGGCGTTCCGCGCCCTCGTCTGCCGCCGCCCTGTGGGCCGCCGGCCTGCCGGAGACGGACTGACCGGCATCGCTCCCTTCACGGTCATGTCCGTGGCACACTGGGCCGATGATGCATGACGAACGGCCCACGGGTCGGCTGGGCCTCGCCCTGGGCGGCGGAGGAGCGCGCGGGCTGTGCCACATCGGGGTCTGGCGGGTGCTCGAGGAGCTCGACATCCGCCCGGACGTGCTCGCGGGAACGAGCATGGGCGGCCTCCTCGGCGCGCTCATAGCCGCCGGTCATGACGCCGCCTCGCTCGAGAAGATCGAGCGGAGCGTGGACTGGCCGCGGCTCATCAACTGGGGCCTGACCGGCGGCATCCTCTCCAGCGAGAGGCTGCGGGCCTGGCTCCGCGAGCTGCTCCCGGACACCTTCGAGGAGCTGCAGATTCCCCTGGTGCTCACCGCGGCCGACGTCGTCGAGGGCCAGACCCGCTACCTGCACACCGGGGACCTCATCACCGCGATCCAGGCGACCACCGCCTACCCCGGCGCGCTGGAGCCGGTGACCGTGGGGGACTCCGTGCTGGTGGACGGCGGCATCCTCAACCAGATCCCGGTGGACGGGGTGCGCTTCCTGGGCGCGCAGCGGGTGATCGCCGTCGATGCCACCACGCTCGAGCCCCTGGAGCGGCCGGAGCCCGGGGCGCGCACCCGCACCCGCCGTTCGCCCGCCACGTCGCTGCGCCAGGCCATGCGGGCGATCGACGTCATGCAGGCCCAGCTCACCACCGTCCGGCTCTCGCTCTACCGGCCGGACGTGCTCATCAGCCCGCCGATCGAGGGGATGACGGTCGCGGACTTCCGCAGCTCCGGCGTCGCCATCGCGGCGGGAGAGGAGGCGACGCGCGCCCGGGCCGAGAAGCTCGTGGAGCTCAGTCGCGGCAGAATGGCCTGACGCCCGCCGCACTTCCGTCAGGAGCACCATGACCGCCACCCTTGTCGCCTCCGGCCTCGCCGGCGGCCACGGCCACCGCACGCTCTTCGAGGATCTGGACCTCACGGTCGCGCCCGGGGACGTCGTCGGCGTCGTGGGGGCCAACGGCGCGGGCAAGTCCACCCTGCTGCGCATCCTCGGCGGGGACCTCGCGCCGCAGGCCGGCACGGTCAGCCTGGCCCCGGCCGACGCGTTCGTGGGCTGGCTGCCGCAGGAGCGCGAGCGGGTGCCGGGGGAGACGGTCGCCGGGTACATCGCCCGCCGCACCGGCTGCGCCGAGGCCACTCGAGAGATGGACGCCTCCGCTTCGGGCCTGGCGGACCCGGACGTCACGGACGCCGCCGCAGACCGCTACAACACCGCCCTCACCCGCTGGCTGGCCTCCGGCGCCGCGGACCTGGAGGAGCGCATCCCCGCCGTCCTGGCCGACCTCGGCCTCGACCTCTCCGCCTCCCCGGAACAGGTCCTCATGACCTCCCTCTCCGGTGGGCAGGCCGCCCGCGTCGGCCTCGCCGCGCTGTTGCTCTCCCGCTTCGACGTCGTGCTCCTGGACGAGCCCACCAACGACCTGGACCTCGACGGTCTGACCCGCCTGGAGGCCTTCGTGCAGGAGCTGCGCGGCGGCGTCGTGCTGGTGAGCCACGACCGCGAGTTCCTGGCCCGCTGCGTCACCCGCGTCCTGGAGCTCGACCTCGCCCAGCGCACCAACCGCGTCTACGGCGGCGGCTACGAGGCCTACCTCGAGGAGCGGGCCACCCTGCGCCGCCAGGCCCGGGAGAAGTACGAGGAGTTCGCCGAGCAGAAGCAGGACCTCGTCTCCCGCGCCCGCATCCAGCGGGAGTGGTCCAGCCAGGGCGTGCGCAACGCGATGAAGAAGTCCCCGGACAACGACAAGCTGCGCCGCAGGGCCAACAGTGAGTCGAGCGAGAAGCAGGCCCAGAAGGTCCGGCAGATGGAGAGCCGCATCGCGCGCCTGGAGGAGGTGGAGGAGCCGCGCAAGGAGTGGAGGCTGGAGTTCACCATCGGTGCGGCGCCGCGCTCCAGCTCGGTGGTCGCCACCCTCAACGACGCCGTCTTCCGGCAGGGAGGCTTCACGCTCGGCCCGGTGTCCCTCCAGGTGAACGCGGGGGAGCGGATCGGCATCACCGGGCCCAACGGGGCCGGCAAGTCCACCCTGCTGCGCGCGCTGCTGGGCCGCCAGGCCCCGGACGAGGGCACGGCCGCCCTGGGGTCCAGCGTGCAGATCGGGGAGATCGACCAGGCGCGCTCGCTGCTGGCCGGGACCGTCCCGCTCGCCGCGGCCGTCGAGGCGCTCGTGCCCGAGATGGCCTCCGGGGAGGTGCGCACCCTGCTGGCCAAGTTCGGCCTCAAGGCCGACCACGTGAACCGCCCCGTGGACGAGCTCTCGCCCGGCGAGCGCACCCGGGCATCCCTGGCCCTGCTCCAGGCCCGCGGGGTGAACGTCCTGGTGCTCGACGAGCCCACCAACCACCTGGACCTGGAGGCCATCGAGCAGCTCGAACAGGCCCTGGAGACCTATGAGGGCGCCCTGCTGCTCGTCACCCACGACCGCCGCATGCTGGACACCGTCCGCACCGACCGTCGCTGGCAGGTCCAGGACGGGCGGGTGACGGAGCGCTGACGACCCGGGCACCGTCACCCTTGCCCGAGATTCGGTTGTGTACGACCATGAGAGTTCAGTCCCCACCGACGAAAGGGCCCCAGACATGTCCCGCATCCTGATGATCCTCACCTCGCACGACCAGCTGGGCGACACCGGCCGCAAGACCGGGTTCTGGCTCGAGGAGTTCGCCTCGCCCTACTATGTCTTCACGGACGCCGGCCACGAGGTCACCCTCGCCTCGCCCCGCGGCGGCCAGCCGCCCATCGACCCGACGAGCTCGAAGCCGGAGATGCAGACCGAGGCCACCCGCCGGTTCGACCAGGACGAGGAGGCCAAGGCCGCCCTGGCCCACACCACGCCCCTGGCGCAGGTGGACGTGGACGGGTTCGACGCCGTCTTCTACCCGGGCGGTCACGGCCCGCTGTGGGACCTGGTGTCCGACGCCGACTCCACGCGGATCATCCTCGACAGCGACGCGGCCGGGCGCCCGCTCGGCCTCGTCTGCCACGCGCCCGGGATCCTGCACCCGATCACCGCCGCCGACGGCACCCCGTTCGTGCGCGGCCGTCAGGTCACCGGGTTCACCAACGGCGAGGAGGAGGCCGCCCAGCTGACGGACGTCGTCCCGTTCCTCGTCGAGGACTCGCTGATCGCCGCCGGCGCGGACTACCGCAAGGGCCCGGACGGGGAGAGCTTCGTGGTCACGGACGGCACCCTGGTGACCGGCCAGAACCCGGCCTCCTCCGCCGACGCCGCCCGCCGCCTCCTGGACCTGCTCGCGCGCTGACCCTCCACCGAGCCCGCCGCCCCGACCCCGAGGAGACCACCATGAGCACCCCCACCCGCACGCGCGAGATCCACCTCGCCTCCCGCCCCCACGGCGCCCCGACGCCGGAGAACTTCCGCCTCACGGAGGTCGAGCTCCCCGAGCTCGCCGAGGGCCAGGTCCTCGTGCGCAACACCGTGATGTCCGTGGACCCGTACATGCGCGGCCGCATGAACGACGTCGAGTCCTACGTGCCTCCGTTCCAACTCGACGCCCCCCTCGACGGCGGCGCGGTGGGCACCGTGATCGCCTCGCGCCACGCGGACGTGCCGGAGGGCACGTCCGTGCTCCACGGCCGCGGCTGGCGCGAGCACGCCGTCCTCGACGGCGACACCGTCCAGGTCGTGGACACCTCCCAGTTCTCGGACAGCACCTACCTGGGCGTGCTGGGCATGACGGGTCTGACCGCCTACACCGGCCTCGTGCACGTGGCCGAGATGCAGGAGGGCGACGCCGTCTTCATCTCGGGCGCCGCGGGGGCCGTCGGCTCGGTCGCCGGCCAGATCGCCCGCCTGCTGGGCGCCTCGCGCGTGGTCGGCTCGGCGGGCACGCCCGAGAAGGTGGCGCGGGTGAAGGAGCTGGGCTTCGACGCCGCGTTCGACTACCACGACGGCTCGCCCACCGATCTGCTGGCCGAGGCGGCGCCGGAGGGCATCGACGTCTACTTCGACAACGTGGGCGGCGACCACCTCGAGGCCGCCATCGCCGCGATGCGGGTCGACGGCCGCGTGGCGATGTGCGGCGCGATCGCCCAGTACAACTCGACGGAGCCGCCGGCCGCCCCGCGCAACCTCGCCCTGGCGATCGGCAAGTGCCTGACCCTGCGCGGCTTCGTCCTGCAGAAGTACGCAGCGCAGGTCCGCCCCGAGTTCCTGGAGCGCGTGGGCCCGTGGGTCGCCGCCGGGAAGATCCAGTGGGACGAGACCGTCCGGGAGGGGCTGGAGAACGCACCCCAGGCGTTCATCGACCTGCTCGAGGGTGCCAACACGGGGAAGATGCTCGTCCGGCTGTGACGGGCGACGGCGCACTCGGGGGCGGCATGGACACCTTCCGGCATCAGGGCCTGACCTTCGACGTCCGCGACGGCGGGCCGGCCGAGGGGGAGGTGGTCCTGCTGCTGCACGGCTTCCCGCAGGACGCCACGTCCTGGAGGCATGTCGAACCGCTGCTGCACGCCGCGGGGCTGCGCACGCTCGCCCCGGATCAGCGCGGCTACTCCCCGGGGGCCGCTCCGCGGGCGACGGCGGCCTATCGCCTCCCGGCGCTCGTGGGGGACGCCGTCGCGCTGGCGGACGCGGCGGGGGCGCGGCGCGTCCACGTCGTCGGCCATGACTGGGGTGGCGCCGTCGCCTGGGCGCTGGCCACCGCCCACCCCGAGCGCGTCGCGTCCCTGACGGTCCTGTCCACGCCGCACCCGGCCGCCCTGGCCCGCGCCCTGCGCGGCCCGGACCAGCTGCGCCGCAGCTGGTACATCGCCGCCTTCCAGGCGCCGGCCCTCCCCGAACGAATCCTCGCCCGACGGCTGGGCTCCCTGCTGCAACGGGGGCAGGTCCCCGGGGCGGAGCACTACGCCCGCCGGTTCTCCACCCCGCAGAGCCTGCGCGGCCCGGTGAACTGGTATCGGGCGAACCCGGATCTGGTGACCACCACGCGCAGCGCGCCCGTGACGGTCCCCACCACGTACGTGTGGGGCACCCGGGACGCGGCCCTGGGGCCGCGGGCCGCCGAGCTCACGGCCGGGCAGGTGGCGGGGGAGTACCGGTTCGTGAAGCTCGACGCGGACCACTGGCTGCCCGAGCGTGAGGCGGATGCCGTCGCTCGGGCGATCCTGGACCGGGTGCGCTGACCCGCGCTCCGCGCGGGCCGCTCCCGCCGTCTCAGCGCGGCCCGGCGGCCTCGGTGATCCGGTTCAGCAGGTCCATGAGGACCTGGCGCTCGGTGGTGTCGAGGGGGATCCGGGTGAGGGCGTCCACCGGGACCGTCCGGGCGGACGCCCGCAGCGCTCGCCCCTCGTCCGTCAGCCGGACCAGCACGCGTCGCTCGTCGTGGACGTCGCGCTCCCGCGTGACGAGCCCCATGCCGGCCAGGCGCCGCACCAGGGGTGTGATCGTCCCGTTGTCCATGCCGAGCCGGTCCCGCAGCGCGCCGACTCCCAGCGCCCCGGCGTCCGGTGTCGACGCCTCCGTCTCGGCCGAGGCGTCACCCTCCGCCTGCCACAGGGTGAGCATCACGAGGTACTGAGGGTAGGTGAGGCCGAGGCGGGACAGCAGGGGGCCGTAGCCGCGCGTGACGGCGCGCGCCGCCCGGTGCAGGGCGAAGCAGAGCTGGTCCTCGAGGGCGAGGCTGGGGGTCGGCGCGGCATCCATGGAAGCGATTCTAGTGGTCGCTGGGGAGCGACTTGGTTGCGCGCGACCTAACAGGGTGGCAGGCTGGAGCCGACTCGTCCCGCACGGGGCGGGCGGATGAAAGGACCTCCTATGGAGACCATCTACACCGCCGAGGCGCTCAGCACCGGCGCCGGCCGCGACGGCCATGTCCGCACCACCGACGGGCGGGTCGACCTCGACCTCGCCGTGCCCACCGAAATGGGCGGCTCCGGCCAGGGCACCAACCCCGAGCAGCTGTTCGCCGCCGGCTACGCCGCGTGCTTCCACTCGGCCCTGCAGATGGTCGCCCGTGCCTCCCGTGCCGACATCACCGACTCCTCCGTCGGCGCGCGCGTGGGCATCGGCCGCCAGGGTGAGGGCTTCGGCCTGGAGGTCACCCTCGAGGTCGTGCTCCCCAATGTCCCCGCGGATCAGGCCCGCGCCCTCATGGAGCAGGCGCATCAGGTGTGCCCCTATTCGAACGCCACCCGGGGCAACATCGACGTCGTCCTCGAGCTCGGGGAGGCGTGATGACGAAGCACCGGCAGCCTGTCCCCCTCTCCCAGACCGCCGCCCGCCTCGGCCTCGGCGGGTTCATGACCGCCGCGGGGCTGTCCCACCTCACCGTGGCACGCCGTGAGTTCCGCGCCCAGGTGCCCTCGTGGGTCCCGCTCCCGGCGGACCTCGTGGTGCTCGGATCCGGCGTGGCCGAGATCGGCCTCGGGGCCGCTCTGCTGGCGCTCCCCGGGCAGCGCCGCCTGACCGGCACCGCCCTGGCGGCCTTCTACACCGCGATCTACCCCGGGAACATCGGGCAGTACGCCGAGCGCAAGGACGGCTTCGGGCTGGACACGGACGGTCGCCGCCTGGCGCGGCTCTTCGGCCAGCCCGCCCTCATCGCGGCCGCCCTGTGGGCCGCGGGAATCCCCGAGCGGGAGCAGGGCGGGCGCGGCTGACGCCGTCGCCGGTCCTGCGGCCCTGGGCCGGCTCCGGGCACGTGCCCGGAGCCGGCGTGATCTCACCCTGCCGCGAGGCGCGGCCCACTGTAGGGTGCCCCGTCGCAGGTGTCCCGCAGGTGTCCGGTCCGGCGGGCCGTCAGCCTTGACGCATCGTCCCGGTCTCGAGGAAGCGCTGGTGCCAGGACAGGGACTCGCCCAACAGGTGCGGGGTGTGCAGGCCGTCCGACCCGCGCATCGCGCGGTCGAAGTAGTCCCGCAGCTGCTCCCTGTAGTCCGGGTGCGCGCACGTGTCGATGATCGTGCGGGCGCGCTGCTTGGGGGAGAGGCCGCGCAGGTCGGCCAGCCCCTGCTCGGTGACCACCACGTGCACGTCGTGCTCGGTGTGGTCCACGTGCGAGACCATCGGCACGATGCAGGAGATGTCCCCGCCCTTGGCCGTGGAGGGGGTGAGGAAGAACGAGGTGAACGCGTTGCGGGCGAAGTCGCCGGAGCCGCCGAGGCCGTTCATCATCTTCGTGCCCATCAGGTGCGTGGAGTTCACGTTGCCGTACAGGTCGGCCTCGAGCATGCCGTTCATGGCGAGGATGCCGAGGCGACGCACGAGCTCGGGGTGGTTGGAGATCTCCTGGGTGCGCAGGATCAGCTTGTCCCGATACTTCGCGGCGTTGTCGTTGAACCGTTCGGCGGCCTCGGTGGACAGGGAGAACGCGGTCGCGGACGCGGTCGCCAGGGTGCCGGAGTCCAGGGCGTCGAGCATGCCGTCCTGCACCACCTCGGTGAACGCGGACAGGCCCGTGAACCGGGACTTCACCAGCTCGGACATCACCGCGTTCGCGATGTTGCCCACGCCCGACTGCAGCGGCAGCAGTCGCTCGTCGTACCGGCCCTGGGCCACCTCGTGCTCGAAGAACTCCACGAGGTGCTGGGCGATCGCGATCGAGTCCGCGTCGGCGGGCTTGAAGGGGGAGTTGCGGTCCGGGGCGTGGGTCTCGACGACGGCCACCACCTTGGCCGGATCGCACCGCAGGTACGTCTCACCGATGCGGTCCGCGGGGTGGGTGAGCATGATCGGCGTGCGGTGCGGGGGCAGCGCGGTGCCGTAGTAGACGTCATGCAGACCCTCGAGGTCCTCGCTCTGCCACGAGTTGACCTCGAGGATCACCTGATCCGCCAGGTCGATCCAGGACTTGTTGTTGCCCACGGAGGAGCTGGGGACGAGACGGCCGTCCTCGCGGATCCCGGACACCTCGATCACCGCGGTGGTCATGGGCCCGTAGAAGCCGTTCCACACGGTCTGCGCCAGGTGGGACAGGTGTGTGTCGATGTACTCGATCGCGCCCGCGTTGATCTTGGCGCGCATCGTCGGGTCCGACTGGAACGGGGTGCGCAGCGCGACGGCGTCCGCCTCGGCCAGCGCACCGTCCATCTCCGCGGAGGTGGACGCCCCCGTGTGGAGGTTGATGCGGAACTCCTCGCCGCGCGCGTGCAGCTCCTTGGCCCGCTCGGCCAGCGCCGTCGGCACGGCCTTCGGGTAGCCGGACCCCGTGAACCCGCTCATGCCCACGGTGGTGCCGTGCTGGATGAACGCCGCCGCCTCCGCGGCGGACATCACCTTCGACCGGAGGCCGGGGTGGTGGATGCGGGACGACATGGGTGAGGCCTCCGTGCGGGTGAGACGAGTCGAGCGAGAGCGCTGTGACGTGGAACAGCGATCAGCGTACCCGCGTCACGGGTGGCCGTGGGGATGATCACGCCGGAAGTCGCCGAGCCCGACCTGCGTGATCGACGACGGCGAACAGGGCTCGGCACTCCGGGTCGGCGCGCCTAGGCTCGGCGGCATGCGAGCACTCGTCCTCCAGTCCTACGGTGGCCGTGAGGCCATGGCCCTCACCGACGTCCCCGCCCCCACGGCCGGCGCCGGCGAGGTGCTGATCCGCACCCGCGCGGTCGGCCTCAACCCCGTCGACGCGATGCATCGCGAAGGCGACTTCAAGGCCATCGCCCCCGACGACTTCCCCACGGTCGCCGGCAACGAGCTCAGCGGCATCGTCGAGACCGTGGGCGCCGGGGTGACCGCGTTCGCCCCGGGTGACGCGGTGATCACCCGCGTGGACCCCTCCGGCCACGGGGCGTTCGCCGAGCTGGCCGCGGTGCGCGCGGACTGGGTGGCCGCCGCGCCCGCCCGCATGCCCCTGACGGACGCGGCCGGCCTGCCGCTCGCCGGCCTGACCGCCCAGCAGGCACTCGGCCCGGAGCACCTGGACCTGCAGCCCGGGGAGCGGTTGCTGATCACCGGGGCCGCCGGCGGCGTCGGGCTGATCGCCACGCGCTTGGCACACCTGCGCGGCGCGCACGTGACCGTGACCGCCTCCGCGGCGGGTGAGCCGTACGTCCGCGAGGCCGGCGCCGACGCGGTGATCGACTATCGCGCCCGCACCGTCGCAGAGGGGGGCGAACGCTTCGACAAGGTGTTCGACCTCATCGGCGGTGATCAGATGGCCGAGCTGCTCGGCTCGATCGAGCCCGGCGGCCGGCTGGTGACCATCGCGGGCCCGCCGAGCCCCGGCAGCCTTCGTGAGACCGCGCGCCCGTCGCGTCGGCCGCTGGCCGCCGTCGTCTCCCGGGTGGCCAGTGCGAAGGTGCGCCGGGCCGCGAAGAAGGCCGGGGTGACCTACGAGTTCTTCCTCATGCATCCGGACGGGGCGGGCCTGGCCGAGCTCGTTCGGCTCGTGGACGCCGGCGAGCTGGCCGTGACCGTGGACAGCCGCTACCCCCTGGCCGACTGGGAGCAGGCGTTCGAGCGTCTCGAATCCCACCATGCCAAGGGCAAGGTGCTGCTCGAGTTCTGACCGGCGGGCGCGTCGGCGCCGGCCTGCCCGGGCCGGCACCGCCTCGTATCCTGGCCTCGTGCACCCGTCTGTGAGCGAGCCCCTCACCCGACTGCCGGACGGCACCGTCAAGCAGCGCAACCCCTTCACCGGTACCGAGGTCTGGACCGTGCCCGGCCGCGGCCACCGCCCGCTCGGCCTCGTCCGGCCCGCCCCGCAGCCGCTCGACCCCGCCCAGCACGGCCGGCACTGCGCCTTCTGCGAGCACCGGATGCTGGAGACGCCGCCGGAGAAGTCACGCATCGTCTCCACGAGGGCCGACGACGGCGCCCCGGCCTGGCAGATCCTGCGGCATCCGGCCGCGGAGCGGCTCGAGGAGACGATCCCGGCCTTCCGCCGGGTCCCCAACCTCTTCGAGATCCTCAGCTACGACTACTGGCGTCTCAACCACGGCTACGAGCTCCCCCCGGACGCGTGCCGCCGCCGTGACGAGTACCTGGCCACCGAGGCCGGCCGCGCCCACGTGCGCGCCGTCGTCACCGCGAAGCTGCGCGCCTCCGGCCGCTCCGCCGAGGAGGCGGCGGCGATGTCCGAGGCGGAGCTGATCGGGGCGTCGGCCGCATTCTTCGGCGGCACGCACGACGTCGTGATCGCTCGGCGGCACTTCGTCGACGGCGCCGTGGACGACCACCAGCTGGCCTCCTCGGGCACCCTCACCCCGGATGAGCACCACGCGTTCATGGCCCTGACCGCCGACGCGATGCGGGACCTCTACGCGACCACGCCCGCCGTGCGGTACGTCTCCGTGTTCCAGAACTGGCTCAAGCCCGCCGGCGCCTCCTTCGACCACCTGCACAAGCAGCTCGTGGCCATCGACGAGGTCGGCGCGCAGAACGTCGCCGCCCTGGACCGGCTGCGCGAGGACCCGCAGGTGTTCAACCAGGCCGCGCTGGACGTGGCCGTGGCGCACGACCTGATGATCGCCGCGAACGAGCACGCCGTGATGTTCGCCGGCTTCGGTCACCGGTATCCGACGGTCGAGGTCTACTCCACGAGCCCGGTGGGGCAGCCGTGGCGGCAGACCGCGGCCGAGCTGCGCGCCGTCTCCGACCTGCTGCACGCCGCCCACGCGGCCACCGGCCCGGACGTCCCCTCCAACGAGGAGTGGCACACCCGCCCGCCCGGCGTCGCGGACCCGATGCCGTGGCGCGTGATGCTCAAGTGGCGCGTCTCCACACTCGCCGGCTTCGAGGGCGCCACCAAGATCAACGTCAACACCCTCAGCCCGTGGGACGTGCGGGACCGGGTGCTGGCGAGGCTGCGGGAGCTGTGGGCGGCGGGCGCGCTCGCGGACGGGATGCGGATCGGGGCCGACGCGCGGGTCCGGCCGGGCATGCTCCGGTACGCGGACTGAGCGGCGGGGCCCGTCCCTCCGCGCGGTCGGTAGCGTGGGCGTCATGGCCCTCCACCTGCAGCGCTACCGCGAGATCGCCCACGTCATGGCCCGCAACGGCCTCATGGCCACGGCCGTGCAGGCCGGGCTCTCCCGGTGGCTGCCCCTCGAGGAGGGGGAGCCGCACCTGGGCATCGACGCCGAGGCCCGCCCCGAGCTGTTCGTGCGCACGTTCGAGGAGCTGGGCGTCACCTTCGTGAAGCTCGGGCAGCTGATCTCGGCGCGCCCGGACGTGTTCCCCGAGGCCTACTGCGCGGCGTTCGCCCGCCTCACGGACAGCACGTCGGCGGTGCCCTTCGAGGCCGTCGCCCGGACGGTCGAGGAGGACCTCGGCGCCGACGTCGACACCCTGTTCGCCTGGTTCGACCGGGCGCCCCTGGCCACCGCCTCCATCGGTCAGGCCCACCGCGCGCGCCTGCATGACGGGCGCGCCGTCGTCGTGAAGGTCCGCAAGCCCGGTGTGGTGGAGCAGGTCCAGGCGGACCTGGAGATCCTGCGGACGCTGGCGGCCACGTGGTCGCGGGCCTCACGGACCTTCGCCGACCTGGACGTGCCGGCCATGGTGGACGAGTTCGACCGCTCGCTGCGCGCCGAGCTCGACTACGTGGTGGAGGCGCGGGCCTGCGAGGAGATCGCCGCCGGCTTCCGGGACACCCCGGGCGTGCGGTTCCCGTGGATCGAGTGGGACCTGACCACCTCGCGCGTGCTGACCATGCAGGAGCTCTCCGGGCTGCGCGTGGACGACCTGGCCGGACTCGACGCCGCCGGCATCGACCGGGAGGAGCTGGCGTACCGGGCCGCCGACGTGCTGCTGGCCATGGTGTTCGAGCACGGCGTGTTCCATGCGGACCCGCACCCGGGCAACCTGTTCATCGAGCCGGACGGGACCGTCGGGTTCATCGACTTCGGCTCCGTGGGGCGGATCTCCCCGTCCCTTCGACGCCGGTTCGCGGGCCTGGCCATGGCGCTGGCCCGGCAGGACACCGACGGGCTGGTGCGGGCCCTGCTGGACATCGCCCCGCCGCGCGGCCCGGTGGACCGCCGTCGGCTCCGGCTGGAGGTGGCCCGGATCGTCGGCCGCCTCGAGGGGCGCGAGCTCGAGGACATCCGCGTGGCGCAGCTGATCTCGGAGATCTTCGCCCTGGTGCGGCGCCACCGGCTGTCCCTGCCGCCCGAGCTCGTGCAGCTGCTGCGGATGCTGATCATCGTGGACGGCATCGGCCGCCGCCTGCACCCCGGCTTCGACTACACCCGCGTGCTCGACCCGTTCGCCCTGCGCCTCGTGGGGGAGCACCTCGACCCCCGGCGGGTGGCGGGCCGGATCGGCCGGGCCACGATCGCGGCGGCCGAGCTCGGCATCGACCTGCCGGAGTACGCCCGCAAGGTGATGGAACGCATCGACGACGGCGGGATCGACGTCACCGTCCGCGCGAGCGAGCTCGAGCCGCTCGTGACGCGCCTCGAGCGGACGGGCGACCGGGTGGTGGCCGCCATGGTGGTGGCCGCGATGATCACCGGCGGCACGAACGTGCTCGTGGCGTACAAGGACCGGCTCGGCCGCTTCGCCGGGCCGGTGGTGGCCGCCGGCGGCGCCGCCCTGACCGGCGGCAGCGCCTATCTGGCCTGGATCAGCCGCCCGCGGCGTCGCCCCCGCTGAGGGCCACGGGCGGGGTCAGTCGTCGGGATCATGCCCGCACCAGGCCGACCGCGGCGCAGGCCGTCTCGAAGTCGTCGAGGCCGAACGCCTGGATCGGGCTGACGACGCCGGCCTCGAGGGCCCGGCCTGCGGCGAGCTGCCGGGCGCCCCAGGCCATGAGGTCCCCGGTCAACGTGTAGGCGTTGGGGCCGCGCAGGTGCACGTCCGCGACGACGCGGCCGGCGGCGTCGCGCGCGATCGCCCCGACCCGGGAGCCCGTGCGGGCCCGGTCTGCGGCGTCGGGGCCACCCGGGTCCCCGGCCAAGGGCCGCAGCAGGGCCTGCACGCCGCGGGCGACGCCGGGGAGCCACCCCACCGCGCCGAGGGCGGCGGCGCCGATCTGCGTGGGCCGGGCCGGGAACCAGCCGTTGAAGACCTCGACCTCATCCAGGCCGGGCTGCATCCGCGGCAGGAACAGGGACTCCGTGCCGCCGAACAGCACGCCGCGGCGGTCCTGCCCGTCGACCCGGAAGACGGCCGACCGGCTGGCCGGGCCCGTCGTCGCCAGCCGCCCGCCGCGCCACGTGATCGTCCGCTCGGTGAGGGCGTCCACCATCGTCTGGCGCGTCCCGTGGCTGAGGTCGACGCGCGGGTCCAGCTCGCCGTCGGCGAAGTAGCCGATCTGCAGGGACCGTGCGCGTCCACCGGCCTGCGCCAGCGCGAGCCCGCCCGCGAGCATGCCCGGCGCGTAGTCGAAGCCGAGGGCGGGCAGCAGGGTGGCGCCCGTGCGTCGGGCGGTGGCGTCCAGGTCCGCCTTGAGGTCCTTCACGAAGCCGACCTCACCGGTCGAGTCCACGTAGTGCGCGCCCCGCTCCGCGGCGGCGCGGGCGACCGGTCGGCCGTAGCGTTCGAAGGGGCCGACCGTGGAGACCAGCACATCGCCCTCCGTGACCAGGGCCCTCAGCGAGGCGGGGTCCCCGGCGTCGGCGACGGCGACCTCCAGCCCGTCGTGCCGCCTCGCCGCGTGCTGGAGCGAGTCCCGGTTCCGGCCCGCCAGCACGGGCCGTGCGCCCTGGGCCACGAGGGCGTCCACGACGAGGGATCCGGCGTAGCCCGTCGCGCCGAGCACGATGATGCGGGGGGCGTCGGGGCGGTCGAGGTGCAGGGGAGAATCCGTCATGCCCTCCTACAGCTAGGCCGCGCACGCGGAGACCTCACGGGCTCGGCGACGCCGATCCGCGTGGACCCCATCTCGCGCTCCCGGACCGGCGGACCCGGACATGGCGAGCCTGGCCCGGCACCCGCCTGCAGGGGCAGACTCGGGGGATGACCCGTACCCCGCCCGCCGTCGCCCCGCCCGCCGCCGAGACCGGCGGCGAGAGCCTGCTGACCGTCCTGATCGCCCTCGGCGTGAACGCGGTGATCGCCGTCGTCAAGTCGATCGTGGGCGCGGTCACCGGCTCAGCCGCGATGGTGGCGGAGGCCGCGCACTCCTGGGCCGACGCCGGCAATGAGGTCTTCCTGCTGCTGGCGGAGCGTCGGGCCGGCCGAGCCCCCGACGCGCGGCACCCGCTGGGCTACGGGCGCGCGGCCTACGTGTGGTCGATGGTCGCGGCCTTCGGCCTGTTCGCGGTGGGCTCGGCGGTCTCGGTCTGGCACGGGATCACGGCCTGGTCCGCCCCCGAGGAGGAGGCGGAGTACACGATCGCGTACATCGTGCTCGCCGTCGCGTTCGTGCTCGAGGGCATCTCGTTCCTGAACGCGCATCGGCGCGTCCGCCGCGACGCGGAGCGGCGGCACATCAGCGATGCCACGTTCCTGCGCCAGACCTCGGACCCCACCCTGCGCGCCGTGTGGGTGGAGGACGCCTCGGCCCTGATCGGCCTGGCCATCGCGGCCGCCGCCCTCGCCCTGCACCAGCTCACCGGGGACCCCCGGTGGGACGCCGCCGGCTCGATCCTCGTGGGCGTGCTGCTCGGGGTCGTCGCGATCTTCCTGCTCTCGCGGAACATGGCGTTCCTCGTCGGCGAGGTCGCCGACCCGGTGATCCGGACCCGGGTGCTGCGCTGGCTGCTGGAGCGGCCCGAGGTGCTCTCCGTGAGCTACCTGCACCTCGAGTACGTCGGCCCGGAGAAGCTCTTCGTCGTCGGGGCCGTGGACCTGGCCGGGGACGAGCGGGAGAGCGAGGCCGCGGTCCTGCTCCAGCGCGTGGAGGACGCCCTCCTCGAACACCCGCGCGTGGCCGCCGTCGTGCTCTCCCTGTCCAACCCCGCCCACGCGCCCCTGGCCCCGGAATCGCAGAACACCCGCGTCTGAGCCCGCGCGGCCGGCGGGCGAGCGGCCTCAGTCGAGGCCGGGGCGGCGGCGCGTGCGCTTCACCTCGGAGCGACGGTGTTTGGCCTCCAGGCGGCGCCGCCGAGAGCCGCGCGTCGGCTTGGTAGCCCGCCGCGGCGTCGGCGGGGCCAGGGCCTCGCGCAGCAGCGCCGCGAGCCGCTCGCGGGCGGCCACCCGGTTGCGCCGCTGGGCCCGGTGCTCCGCCACGCTGACGGTGAGCACCGTGCCGGCCAGCCGGGGCGCCAGCCGTGCGAGGACGCGGGCGCGCTGGACGTCGTCGAGGGCGGAGGTGGCCGCCAGGTCCAGACTGAGCTGGACCCGCGAGTCCGCCGTGTTCACGCCTTGACCGCCCGGGCCGGAGGCGTGGGAGAAGCGCTCGACGAGTTCGCCCGCGGGGATGACCAGCCCGCGGGGTGCGCCGGGGCCGGGGGTGACGCGCACGTCGCCGGGGCGGGGCTCAGCCACGGGGCGCCGCCGTCCGTGGTCCGCGCAGGTCCGCGAGTGCGACGAGGAGCGCGAGCGCCATGCACCCCGCCACCAGGGTGAAGGCGGCCATGAACGCCCCGTCCCAGTCGGCACCGGAGGCGACGCCCAGGAACACCCCCACGATCACGGCGGTGCCGACGGCCGTGCCGACGCGCTGGCCGGTCTGCAGGACGCCGCCGGCCGTGCCGGAGTGCCGCGGCGGGACCTCGGCCAGGCTGAGGGTCTGGTTGGGGGAGACCACCAGCCCCTGCCCGGCACCCAAGATGGCGAGGGTGAGCAGCAGCCACCACGGGCTCAGGCCGAACTCCCGGTTGGCCCACGCCACCCCGATGGAGCCCACGACGGCGAGCAGCGCCAGCGCGATGCCGAGGACGACGATCTTCCGGCCCGTGCGCAGCACCACGCGACCGGCCACGGTGGACATCACGCTCGACATGACCGCCGAGGGAAGGCCGATGAGTGCGGCGTGCAGCGCCGGGTAGCCCAGCCCGTTCTGCATGAACATGGCGATCACCACGAACATGCTGGTCGAGCCGGTGAAGTAGATGGCGATCAGCAGGGCGCCGCACGCGAAGCTGCGGGTCTGGAACAGGCGCAGGTCCACCATCGGGGCGCGGCCCCGTCGGGCGTAGCGGGCCTCCCAGCGTGTCCAGAGGGCGGCCAGGCCGATGCCGACGGGCACGAGCACGAACCGCCACGGCCCGAGCTCACGGTCCAGGAACGGGAGCATGACGGCCACGAGGGCGCCGGCCAGCAGGACGACGCCGACCGGGTCCAGGTCCGGGCGCCGCGCCCGCTCGGGGGCGGTGCGCGGCAGCCAGTGGCGGGCCACGACGAGGGCGCCGAGGGCGATCGGCACGTTCACCAGGAAGGTCGCGCGCCAGCCGAGGTCGCCGCCGAGCCACGCGATGAGCCCGCCGCTGAGCAGCGGCCCCACCGCCACGGACACCCCGACGACGGCACCGAGCGCCCCGAACGCCCGGGCGCGGGAGGTGCCGGAGAACTCGCTTTGGATGAAGCCGGTGACCTGCGGGTTGAGCAGGCCCGCGCCCACGCCCATGACCAGGCGCGCGAGCACGAGCAGGACGCCCGTGGGCGCCAGGCCGGACAGGAGCGCACCGAGCGCGAACACGCCGAGGCCCACCATGAACAGCCGGCGTCGTCCGAAGAGGTCACCCGCCCGGCCCGCCGGCACGAGCACCATGCCGAACACGAGGGTGTAGCCGGAGATGGCCCACTGCAGCTCCGCGTCACTGGCGTCCAGGCCCCGCTGCAGGGCGGGCAGGGCCACGTTGATGCTGGACACGGCCAGCAGGGACATGAAGATCGGGATGAGGAGCACCGCGAGGATGCGCTGCTGGTGCGGGGTGAAGACCGAGGACGCGGCGCCGTCGGACGGACGCGGGGCGACGGGCATGCGGTCTCCTTCACAAGGGTGTCTCGGGCGCTCTCCAGGATCGGCCCTCGTCCCGCATCGTGCCAGGTCCGAGGGTCCTCGGCCCGGTGCGGCGCACGGAGGCCATGACCGCGACCGTCGCCCTGCCGCCCCGTCGCTCACTTCGCGTCCGCGTACGACCCCACGCTGGAGACGGTGAGCGGGAAGTCCACGGGGGCGGGACCGAACAGCAGGCGGCCGGCGGCGCTCGCGGACTCCGCCACGACCGTCCGCACGGCCTCGACCTCCGTGGCCGGGCCGTGCAGGACGACCTCGTCGTGGACGAAGAACACGAGTTCCGTGCGCATGCCGGCCGAGCGCAGTCGACGGCGGATCTCGCCCATCCAGCACAGCGCCCACTCGGCCGCGGTGCCCTGCACCACGAAGTTCCGGGTGAAGCGGCCCTGGGAGCGCCGCCGTCGCCGGGCCGCGGACTCGGCGGCCTGGGTGCCGACGTCGGACACGGACTCCTGCCACTTCCGCCCCGGCGCGGGGGACCAGCGGCCCAGCCACGTGGACACCTGGCCGCCTCCCTCGCCGACGGAGGCCGCCCGCTCGAGCAGGCCGATCGCTCGGGGGTAGAGCCGGCGCAGGTGCGGCATGAGCGCCGCGGAGTCGCCCGTCGTCGAGCCGTACATCGCACCCAGCAGGGCGATCTTCGCGCGCCCGCGGTCGGCCAGCGCGGTGCCGGCCGCCCGGCCCTGCTCCGCCACCTCCCGGTACAGGTCGGGCGTGGTCCCGGCACGGGCCAGCGCCTCGTCGGCGGCCATCGCGGCGAGGATGCGCGGCTCCACCTGGGAGGCGTCGGCCACGGTCAGCGTCCACCCGGGGTCTGCGCGGACGGCGTCGCGCACCCCGGCCGGGACCTGCATGGCCCCACCGCCGTGGGCGGCCCACCGCCCGGTCACCACGCCGCCGACCAGGTAGGCGGCGTGGAACCGGCCGTCGTCGCCGATCCACTGGTCCAGCCAGTGCCAGCCGTTGGCCGTCCACAGCCGGGCCAGGGCCTTGTACTCCAGCAGCGGCGCGAGCAGCGCGGCCCGCGCCTCGCGTTCCGCGCCGCCGGCGTCGATCCAGTGCTTCAGGTCCCACTGCCGTGTGGACTCCACGGCCACGCCCGCCGTCTGCAGCGCCCGCAGCAGGCTCGGCTGCGAGTCGGGGCTCAGCCCGGGGGAGCCCAGGACGTCGGCGATGCGTTCGGCCAGGGTCTGCAGGCGGGCGGGACGCTCGCCCGGTGCAGGCCGGGGGCCGAGCTGCTCGGCGAGGAGCGCCTCGTGCACGCCCCGGTCCCACGGCAGACCCGCCGCCCGGATCTCTGCGGCCACGAGTGCGCCCTGCGACTCCGCCGCCGCGAGCAGCCGCAGCCGGTGCGGGTGGGCCGAGCCCTCGACGGCCGCCCGCTGCGCGGCCAGCTCCGCCGCGAGCACGGTGACGTCCGGAGCGGGGCCGGCCTCGTCCGGCAGGTCGAAGAAGGACTCCTGACCGGCGGGCACCCGCGCCGGGCGCACGGGCTCCGTCGGGTCGGCGACCTCGAGCTGCGCCACGGGCGTGTAACGCACCCCGCTGCCCGGCGCCGTTGCCGCGTGCCGCAGGATCCGCTGGACGAGGGCCAGGTCCCAGCACCGATCCACCCGCACCCCCGCCACCAGCCAGGCGGCGTACTCCGTCCCGACGTCGGCGAGCACCCAGCGGACCGTGCTCGGGTCCACGCCCAGGCGGGCGGGCAGACCGGCCACGAGCCCGGCCACGGACCCGGCGGCGCAGGATCCCAGGGGAGAGGCGCCGTCGCCTTCCCCGTCCAGGGCCCACCAGGCGCCGGGGCTGCCGACGGAGGCGGGGGCGGGGCCCAGGACGACGAACATGGCCCTCATTCTGCCCCGTGACCCGAGGCGCCGTCTGCCGCAGCCCTGTGCGGCAGACCTCCCGGCACGGCGGCGACCACGGCGGGCGCAGCGGGCACGGTTCCCCCTGATGTCCCGCCGCCTCCTCGGGGGGCGGGGAGAAGGGCTGTGCGACTTGCACGCTCGCTGAGCGGAGAACACACTGTGCGGACGCACCGGCGCGCAGCGGGCCGTCGGGCGCCACCCAGAGAGGACCCACCATGACAGCGACCCGGTCCGGCGGCGCCGCGACGTCTCGCCTCAACGCCAAGGTGGTCGGCATCTCGGTCGCCGCCGCGCTCGGCGGTTTCCTGTTCGGCTTCGACACCTCTGTCATCAACGGTGCCGTGGACGCCCTCGCCGGGGAGTTCGGCCTCGGCGCCGGTCTGACGGGCTTCGCCGTCTCCTCGGCGCTGATCGGCTGCGCGCTCGGCGCCTGGTTCGCCGGGCCGATCGCCAACCGCCGCGGCCGCGTGCCCGTGATGGTGATCGCCGCGATCCTGTTCCTGGTCTCCGCCATCGGCTCGGGCCTGGCGTTCGGCGTGGTCGACCTGATCTTCTGGCGCGTGGTCGGCGGCCTGGGCGTGGGCGCCGCGTCCGTGATCGCTCCGGCGTACATCGCGGAGGTCAGCCCGGCCCATGTGCGCGGTCGCCTCGGCTCGCTCCAGCAGCTGGCGATCGTCCTCGGCATCTTCGCCGCGCTCCTCACGGACGCGCTCTTCGCGACGATGGCCGGGGGAGCGGCGCAGCCGTTCTGGCTCGGCGTCGACGCCTGGCGCTGGATGTTCCTGGCCGAGGCCGTCCCGGCGGTGCTGTACGGCCTGTTCGCCCTGAAGCTGCCGGAGTCCCCGCGCTACCTGGTCGCCCGCGGCCGCACGGACGAGGCGGCCGAGGTCCTGCACGAGTTCACCGGTGTGGACCGGGTGAACCTGATGATCGAGGACATCCGGCGCTCGCTGGACTCGGAGCGCCGCGAGTCGCTGGCGGACCTGCGCGGACCGTCGGCGGGCCTGCAGCCGATCGTGTGGATCGGCATCCTGCTCTCCGTCTTCCAGCAGGCCGTGGGCATCAACGTGATCTTCTACTACTCCACCACCCTGTGGCGTTCGGTGGGCTTCGGGGAGTCGGACGCCCTCACGGTCACCGTGATCACCTCGGTCACGAACATCGCCGTCACCCTCATCGCGATCGCCCTGGTGGACCGCGTCGGCCGTCGCCCCATGCTGATCGCCGGCTCCGCCGGCATGACGGTCAGCCTCGGCCTGATGGCACTGGCCTTCTCCTTCGCGCAGACCGGCGGCGCCGAGTCCGTCTCCCTGCCGCAGCCGTGGTCCACGGTGGCGCTGGTGGCCGCGAACGCCTTCGTGGTGTTCTTCGGCGCCACCTGGGGTCCGCTGGTCTGGGTGCTGCTGGGCGAGATGTTCCCGAACCGCATCCGCGCCGGCGCGCTCGCCGTGGCCGCCGCCGCGCAGTGGGCGGCGAACTTCACCGTCTCCACCACGTTCCCGTGGTTGGCGGACATCGGCCTGACCCTCGCCTACGGTCTGTACGCGGTCATGGCGGCGCTGTCCCTGGCCTTCGTGGCGGCCTTCGTCCCCGAGACCAAGGGCAAGACGCTCGAGGAGATGAGCGACGTCGTCGTGCGTTCCCCGGGGCAGCGGCGCGCGGTGCGCGCCGAGGCGGAGCGGGATCTGCGCGGCTGACACCGCCCGTCCCGACGACGGCCCCCTCCCTGAGCTGCAGACAGGGAGGGGGCCGTGGTGTGTGCGGGGCGGGTCAGCCGGCGTCGGCGCCGGTCGCGGCCCCCTCGTCGTCGAGGCGCTCCAGGCCCTCGTCCTCGGAGTCCTCGATGAGACGGTCTCCGGCGATCTTGTCGACGATCATCGCGATGGCGGCGTCGCCGGTCACGTTGGTGGCGGTGCCGAAGGAGTCGATGGCGATGTACGTGGCGACCATGAGCGCGACCTGCGGCTCGGTGAAGCCGAGCATCGAGGTCAGCAGGCCCGAGGCCGCCACGATCGCGCCGCCGGGCACGCCGGGCGCCGCGATCATGGTGACGCCCAGCATGAAGATGAAGCCCACGAACACCGGGACGTCGATCGACTGGCCCGAGAGGAACAGCACCGCGATGGAGAACGAGACGATCTTCACGGTGGAGCCGGCCAGGTGGATCGTCGCGCACAGCGGCACGACGAACGAGGCGATCGGCCGGCGCACGCCGAGCAGCAGGGTCTGGCGCAGGGTCACCGGGATGGTCGCCGCCGAGGACGAGGTGCCCAGGGCCGTCGCGTAGGCCGGCAGCATCGTCTTCAGTGCCGTGAACGGGTTGCGGCCCGCGATCGTGCCCGCGACGACGTACTGGAGGAGCAGCAGCACCACGGTGAGGCCGAAGACCAGCAGGATCACGCCGAGGAACGTGGTGATGACCTTGAAGACCTCGCCGGCGGCGGTCATGTTCAGGAACACGCCGAAGATGTAGACGGGCAGCAGCGGCACGATCAGGCCCATGACGACCCGCTCGATGATCGATCGCAGCTGGTCGAAGCTCTCGTGCAGGGCGCCGCGCGGCAGCATCGTCAGGCCGATGCCGAGCACGAACGCGAGCAGCAGGGCCGTCATCACGCCGAAGGGCGGGTCCATCTGCACCTCGAACAGCGGGCCGAGCAGCGCGTCCTCAGGGTTGGCCATCCCCTCGAAGGACCCGGGCGTGAGGATCAGCGGGAAGACGAGCAGGCAGACCAGCAGGGCGCCGAAGCCGCCGACCAGGGTGGAGCCGTAGGCGATGCCGCCGGTCAGGGCCAGCAGCTTCCCCGCGCCCCGGCCGATGTCGCCGATCGCGGGGGCGACGAGCGCCAGGATCAGCACCGGGACGATGAAACCCAGGAAGTTCGAGAACAGCCCGTTGAAGGTGGCGAAGGCCTGCACGAGCCAGGTCGGCGCGACCAGGCCGACGAGGACGCCGGCCACGATCGCGACGAGGATGCGGGGCAGCAGGCCGAAGCGGCGGCGGGGCACGGCGACGGCGCCCCCGGAGTCGGGGCCGGACGCGTCGAGGGCATCGGAGTGGGAGCGAGACATGGCCGACACGCTAGCGCAGGCCGTCCTGCCCGTCGCCCGGTCGGTAGGCCATCCTTGGCGGTGCCGGTGACCCCCTTCGTGGCGCAGAACACAGGGAGCGCCACCATCTCGGGGAGCGTGCAAGAGCACGCCCGACCCACCCGGACCGAAGGAGACGACGATGACGGTCCTGCCCCGCCCCGCAGACGCCCGGGCCGCCCAGGGGTGCGCTGCCGGCGTGGAGGCCGCATGAGCGAGTTCCTCGCCTCACGCTGGCCCGACATCCTCTTCCGGGCGTGGCAGCACGGGTGGCTCGTGCTGCAGGCGCTGGCCATCGCCACCGTGCTCGCCATCGCGCTGGCCGTGATCGCCACGCGGATCAAGGCCCTGACCCCGATCGCGAACGCCTTCACGGCCGTCGGGCTGACCCTGCCCTCCTTCGCGCTCATCGGCGTCCTGATCCCCCTGGTGGGCATCGGGACCGTCCCCGCCGTCGTGGTGGTGGTCTTCTATGCCCTGCTGCCCATCCTCCGCAACGCGCTCGTGGGTCTGCGCGGCGTGGACCCGGAGGTGCTGGAGGCCGCCCGGGGGATGGGCATGGGGCCGGTGGCGCTGTTCACCCGGGTGCGTCTCCCGCTGGCCTGGCCCGTGATCCTCACCGGCATCCGGGTCGCGGGCCAGCTCGGCATGGGCGTGGCCGCGGTCGCGGCCTACGTCCTGGGGCCCGGACTGGGCTCGTACATCTTCACGGGGCTGGTCTCCCTGGGCGGCGCCAACGCGTTGAACTACGCCCTCGTGGGCACCCTCGGCATCGTCGTCGTCGCCCTCGTCCTGGACGGGCTGCTCGTGCTGCTCGGCCGGCTCACCATCTCGAAGGGACTGCGCGCATGAGCACCGACCGTGACGCCGGGGCCGAGATCCGTCTCGAGTCCCTGACGAAGCTCTATCCGGGGCAGGACCGTCCCGCCGTGGACGCCCTGGACCTCATCATCCCCGCGGGGGAGACCGTGGTGTTCGTCGGCCCGTCCGGCTGCGGCAAGACCACCTCGCTGAAGATGATCAACCGCCTCATCGAGCCCACCTCCGGGCGGATCCTGATCGGTGGGGAGGACATCACACGCCGCGACCCCACCCGGCTGCGCCGTCAGATCGGCTACGTCGTGCAGGGTGGCGGGATGATGCCCCACCTGTCCGTCGCCGAGAACGTCGGCCTGGTGCCGCGCCTGCTCAAGTGGGACCGCCGGCGCATCGCCGACCGCGTGGACGAGCTGCTCGACCTCGTCGGCCTGGACCCGGCGATCTACCGAGACCGTTTCCCGCGCGAGCTGTCCGGCGGACAGCAGCAGCGCGTCGGCGTGGCGCGGGGCCTCGCGGCGGATCCACCCGTGCTGCTCATGGACGAGCCCTTCGGCGCCGTGGACCCCCTCACCCGCCAGCGCCTGCAGAAGGAGATGCTCGACATCCAGGCCAGGGTGGGCAAGACCATCGTGATGGTCACCCACGACGTGGACGAGGCCGTGCTCCTGGGCGACCGGATCCTGGTGCTCGAACCCGGCGCGCACGTGGCCCAGTACGCCACCCCCGAAGAGGTCCTGGCTCGGCCGGCCACCGAGTTCGTGGCCGACTTCGTGGGGTCGGGGGCGGGGCTCAAGCGGCTGGGGCTGCGGTCGGTCGACTCGCTGCCGCTGCGCCCGATCGCACAGCACCCGACGGGCACGCTGCCGGGCGAGCCCGTGCTCGACGCGGCCACCCCGATCAGCGAGGCCCTCGCCGCGCTGGTCATGGCCCCGACGGAGGAGATCGCCGTGGTCCGTGATGGCACGGTCATCGGTCTGCTCGACTATCCGACACTGCGCGCGCACGCCCGCGCCAGCGACGAGCAGGCTCGGCCATGATCGCCCGGCTGCGTGCGGCCTCCGCCGAGGACCGCCTGCTCCTGATCGGCCTGCCGCTGCTCGTGGCCGCCCTGCTGATCGGGTGGACCGTCTGGGTGCGCGGAGCCGCCCTCGACGACGTCGAGGCCCGGCTGCTGACCTGGCCCACCGTCCTGCGCCTCACCGCCGAGCACCTGGCCCTCGTCGGCGTGTCCACCGTTCTGGTCGTGGCGACGGCCGTCCCGCTCGGCGTGCTGCTGAGCCGCCCCGCCGCCCGGCGGTTCACCCCCGTCGCCATGGGGCTGGCCAACGCCGGCCAGGCCGCTCCCGTGATCGGCGTGATCGTCCTGCTCGCCATGGCGTGGGGGTTCGGCTTCCGGGTCGCCGTCCTGGCCCTGTCCCTCTACGCGTTCCTGCCCGTGCTGGCCAACACGCTGGCCGGGCTGCGGGGTGTCGACCCCACCGTCGTCGAGGCGGCCCGCGGCATGGGCATGTCGCCGCTGCAGACCCTGCTCCGGGTGGAGCTGCCCTTGGCCCTGCCCGTGATCATGGCGGGTCTGCGGACCGCCCTGGTGCTGCTGGTGGGCACCGGGGCGTTCGCGACGTTCATCGACGCCGGCGGCCTCGGCCTGCTCATCCAGACCGGGATCGTCCTGTTCCGCTTCCCGCTGCTCGTCTCGGGGGCGATCCTCGTGGCCGCCCTCGCCCTGATGATCGAGTGGATCGGCCGCCTCGTCGAGACGCTGGCCACGCCGAGGGGGCTCGCATGACCACCCCGCGCGCGACCCTCCCGTCCCGCCGCCGCGGCCGGACCCCCGCTCGTGCCGCGCTCGCCGCGCTCGGCCTGGCGGCCTCCCTGGTCCTGTCCGGGTGCGGGCTGAGCACCGCCGGCGGCTACCTGCCCTCGGGCACGCCCGCCGGCGACGTCGCCGGGATCGACCTCGAGGGCGCCCACGTGGCGGTGGGCTCCAAGAACTTCAACGAGGGCGTCGTGCTCGGCAAGATCACCGCGATCCTGCTGCGCTCCGCGGGGGCCGACGTCGAGGATTTGACCAACATGCCGGGTTCGCTCAGTGCGCGCCAGGCCCAGGTCGCAGGCGTCGTGGACGTCGAGTGGGACTACACGGGGACGGCCTGGATCACGTACCTGGGCCACACCGATCCGATCCCGGACGCCCAGGCGCAGTGGGCCGCGGTCCGGGACGAGGACGCGCAGCAGGGCCTGGTGTGGCTGCCGCCTGCCGAACTCGACAACACCTACACCCTCTCCGTGCGCCAGGACCGGGCGGAGGAGCTCGGCCTGGAGACGCTCGCGGACATCAAGGACCTCCCCACCGAGGAGCAGTCCTTCTGCGTGAGCGCCGAGTTCGCCGCCCGCAACGACGGGTTCCTGCCCATGCTCGAGGCCTACGGGATCGAACGGCCCACCGGATCCCGGCTGCGCCAGATGGACATCGGGGCGGTGTTCGCCGCGGTGGCGGACGGGTCGTGCACCTTCGGGGAGGCGTACTCCACGGACGGGCGGATCGCCGCGCTGGACCTGACGACCCTGCAGGACCCGCTGAGCTTCTTCCCCAAGTACAACGCGGCCCCCATCGTGCGCGAGGAGGTCCTGGCCCAGCACCCCGAGATCGCCGACCTGCTGGCACCCGTGACCGCACGCCTGGACAACGCGACGGCCGCGCGCCTGAACGCCCGGGTGGACGTCGACGGCGAGGAGCCCACCCAGGTCGCGTGGGACTGGCTCCGCGAGGAGGGCCTGATCACCGACTGACGGTCCGCCGACGCCGCGCGGCACGGCGGATCAGGCCGCCGTCAGCGTGCGCGAGTAGACCGTCCGGCCGGCGGCGTTGATCAGACGCACCCGGAACTCGCGGCCGTCCTCGGGGATCTCGACGTGGCCGAAGTACTGGTGCTCACCGGAGCGCGGCGAGCCCATGACCGGGCCGTGCGCCTCGAAGTCCAGGCGCGGGCCGAAGGTGCCGTCCAGCGTGTTCGGGCCGAACGATCCGGCGTTGATGGGGCCGGCCACGAACTCCCAGAACGGCTCGAAGTCTGTGAACGCCGCGCGGTCGGGGGAGTAGTGGTGCGCCGCGCAGTAGTGGACGTCGCCGGTGAGGAACACGACGTTCTTCACGCCGTGGTCCTTGATCGCCTTCAGGAGGCGGGCGATCTCCAGCTCGCGGCCCAGCGGGGCGCCGTCGTCGCCGTTGGACAGGGACTCCTGCCCCGTGCCGTCGGGGACGACCAGGCCCAGAGGCAGGTCGTTGGCGATGACCTTCCACGTGGCGGTCGACGCCCGCAGCCCGCGGATGAGCCACTGCAGCTGCTCCTCACCCAGGATCGGGGTCTCGTGGGTCTCGAGCCCCGGGGTGTTCTCGCCCTTGTGGGTGCGCATGTCCAGGGCGAACACGTCGAGTGTCGCGCCGCGGGGGATCCTGCGGTAGATGCGGGCGGGTTCGAAGCCCGAGCCGCGGCGCAGGGCCGTCGAGTCGGCGATCGGCATGTACTCCTGCCACGCGCGGCGGGCGCGGGCGGCCAGCGTGTCCACGTCACGGACCTGGGTGTAGCGCGGGTCTTCGAGGACCTCGCCCGGCCACCAGTTGTTGGTCGTCTCGTGGTCGTCCCACTGGGCGATGACGGGGACGTCCGCGTACAGGGCGCGGAGGTTGTCGTCCATCATGTTGTAGCGGTGGCGGCCGCGGAACTCGTTCAGTGTCTCGGCGACCTTGGACGTCTCCTCCGTGACGAGGTTGCGCCAGGTGGGCTCGCCGGCCACCTCGAGGGTCTCCGGGATGGGGTTGTCCGCGTAGATCGTGTCGCCTGAGTGCAGGAAGAAGTCGGGCTTCGTGGCGTGCATCGCCGCGTAGCCGCGCATGCCGCCGATCTCCGGGTTGATGCCGTAGCCCTGCCCCGCGGTGTCCGCGGTCCACACGAAGGACTGGGCGGCGGAGGTCTTCCGGCCGAACCGCGCGCCGGGCGCCGTCGTGAAGCGGGCCACGGCCGACTCGCCCAGGCGGCCGGCCTCGTCCTCGAACGCGTACGTCACCTCGAAGCGGGTGTCGGAGGGCAGCGTGTCCGCGAGGATCTTCGCGGTGTGGTCGGTGGCCCCGTCGACCCAGCCGGAGCGCAGGGTCAGCCCGCGAGCGAAGCGGCCGCGCAGCACCTTCCCGTCCTCGTCGACCGCGCGCAGCGTGGCGTGCAGGCGCGAACGGCCGGACGAGCGCGCCCACAGCACGGCCGAGTTCGAGGTGACATCGCCGGTGGCGACGCCGGACGGCAGCGTCAGACGGGACGCGACCAGGCCACCGGGGGTGTGGCGGGCCGGACGGGCGGCGGCGGGGCCGGCGAGGGCGGCGGGGGCGAGCACGGCGGCGGACGCTGCGGCGAGCACCGAACGGCGGGAGGCGGAGTGGGACAGGGGTGCGGTGGTCTGCTTCACGGGGCCAGGGTGGGGCACGCAGGCGAGGGACATGTGGCGTCGGGCTGACCGCCGGGTGAACCTCCGACGCCGGCCCCCGGCGGCATCGGGGTCGACCGGCCCGGGGCCGCTCAGCGCAGGGCGCTGACCGTCCGGACGGCGTCGACGATCGCGTCCGCGGCGGCGTCGAGCAGCGGGGCGTCGGCGTCCGGGCCGAATGTGCAGCGCAGGGCCGTGCGGGCCTCGTCCTCGCTGAGGCCCAGCGCGAGCAGGGCCGGGGACGGCTCGGCGTCGTGGGCCGAGCACGCGGACCCCGCCGAGGCCAGCACGCCCCGGCGGGCCGCCTCCTCCAGCACCGACTCGCCGTTCACGCCGGGCAGCGCGAACGAGGCGTGACGCGGCAGCCGCCGCGCGGGATGGCCGGTCAGCCGCGCGTCGGGCACGAGCTCCCGGACGCCGTCGAGCACGCGCGCCGCGAACCGGTCCCGCAGCCCGGACCACGCGTCCGCGGCCGCGGCGCGCTCCGCCTCGGCCTCCTCGAAGGCCGCCGCGAACCCGGCGGCACCGGCCACGTTCTGCGTCCCGGACCGCCGGCCCCGCTCCTGGCCGCCACCGGGCACGAGCGGTTCCAGGGCGTGACCCGGGCGCACCCACAGCGCGCCGACCCCCTTGGGCCCGCCGACCTTGTGCCCGGACAGCGCCACGAGATCCGCCCCGAGGGCGCGCACGTCCACCGGGATCTGCCCCGCGGCCTGCACCGCGTCCACGTGCAGCGGCACGCCCGCCTCCCGGGCGACGGCGGCCAGCTCGGCCACCGGCTGCACCGTGCCCACCTCGTTGTGGGCCAGGTGCACGCTGACCAGCGCGGTGTCCGGGCGCAGGCGGGCGGCGAGGTCGTCCGCCGAGGTCAGGCCGTCACGGTCCAGCGCGAGGTGCTCGACCTCGACGCCGTGCAGCCGGGCCAGCTGGTCACAGGACTGCCGCACCGCGCTGTGCTCGATCCCCGTGGTCAGCACGTGGCCCGCCGGGCGTCCGGCGAGGATCCGGGCGCGCACCGTGCCGAGCACGGCGAGCGCGTCGGCCTCCGTGCCGCCCGAGGTGAACACGACCTGCCCGGCCCGGGCGCCGATCGCGCAGGCCACCCGCGCGCGGGCGTCCTCGAGCAGGGCCGCCGCCGCCCGGCCGGCCTCGTGCGCCGAGGACGGGTTGCCGTAGACGCCGGTGAGGGCGGGCCACATCGCCTCCAGCGCGCTGCGCCGGACGGGCGCGGTGGCCGCGTGGTCCAGGTCGAGGGTGGTGCTCATCGGCGCGGCGAGACCTCCTCGACCACGGCGTCCAGGCCCAGGTCCAGGGACTGGACGGTATGGGTCAGCGCTCCCACCGAGATCACGTCCACGCCCGTGGCCGCGATCGCCCCGATCGTCTCGAGGCTCACCCCGCCGGAGGCCTCGACGACGGCGCGGCCCGCCACGCGCTCGACGCCGGCCCGCAGCTCGGCCGGCGAGAAGTTGTCCAGCATGATCGTGTCGACCCCGGCGGCGAGCACCGCCGGGATCTGCTCGAGCCGGTCGACCTCCACCTCCACGTGGGTGGTGTGCGGCAGGCGGGCCATCCCGGCGCGCAGGGCCGCGGTGAGGGCCTCGCCCGGGTCGCCGGCACTGCCGAACCCCAGCGCGGCCAGGTGGTTGTCCTTGAGCATCACGGCATCCGAGAGGCTGAAGCGGTGGTTGTGCCCGCCTCCGTCCCGCACCGCCTGCCGTTCGAGCACGCGCAGACCCGGGGTGGTCTTGCGGGTGTCCACCACCCGCGCGTGCCCGCCGCCGGCGCGCACGGCGGCCACGTGGGCGGCCGTCGTCGTGGCGATCCCGGACAGGCGCTGGACGAGGTTCAGCGCCACGCGCTCGGCGCGCAGCACCGAGCGGGCGGGGCCCGCGACCTCGGCGACGACGGCGCCGGGGGACAGGTCGGCGCCGTCGGCCAGGTGCAGGGTGACGGACACGGCCGGGTCGACGAGCCGGAAGGCGGCCTCGAGGGCGTTCGTGCCGGAGAGCACCCCGGGCTCGCGGGCCACCACGCGCGCGGTGATCCGGGCCTGCTCCGGGACGAAGGCCTCCGAGGAGACATCACCCCAGGGCGCGTCCTCGGCGAGCGCGGCGGCCACGATCCGCTCCACGTCCGGCTGCGGGGCCGGCGTCGCCGGGGCGCGGTCGGCCGGGGTCACGTCCCGGCCCCGGCGGACTGCGCGGCCGACTGCTTCGGCGCGACGGCCAGCATCCGCTCGAGCGCGGTGCGGGCCGGCTCGGCGACGGACGCAGGCACGGTGATCCGGTTGACCACGCGGCCGGCCACGAGCTCCTCGAGCACCCACGCGAGGTAGCCGGGGTGGATGCGGTACATGGTGGAGCACGGGCAGATCACGGGGTCGAGGCAGAAGATCGTGTGCTCGGGGTGCTGGGCGGCCAGGCGCTGCACGAGGTTGATCTCGGTGCCGATCGCGAAGGTCGAGCCGGCCGGCGCCGCTTGGATCGCCTTGACGATGAAGTCGGTGGACCCGGAGGAGTCCGCGGCCTCCACCACGGGCAGGGGGCACTCGGGGTGCACGATCACCTGGACGTCCGGGTGCTCGGCGCGGGCCTGTTCGATCTGCGCCACGGTGAAGCGGCGGTGCACCGAGCAGAAGCCGTGCCACAGCAGGACCTTCGCGTCCCGCAGGGCGTCCTCGGAGTTCCCGCCCAGCGGCAGGCGGGGGTTCCACGTCGGCATCTGCTCGAGTGGGATCCCCCTGGCGCGGCCCGTGTTCCGGCCCAGGTGCTGGTCCGGGAAGAACAGGACGCGTTGGGCACGCTCGAACGCCCAGTCCAGCACGGCCGAGGCGTTGGAGGACGTGCACACGATGCCGCCGCGCTCGCCGACGAAGCCCTTGAGGGCCGCGGAGGAGTTCATGTAGGTCACGGGCAGCAGGGGCACGCGCCCGTCGTCGTCCGGCTCGGTGCCGTAGACCGCCTCGAGCTGCTCCCACGCGTCCTCGACCGAGTCCAGGTCGGCCATGTCCGCCATGGAGCAGCCGGCGGCGAGGTTGGGCAGGATGACGGCCTGGTCCGGGGTGGAGAGAAGGTCCGCGGTCTCCGCCATGAAGTGCACGCCGCAGAACACGATCGCCTCCGCCTCGGGCCGGCCCTGGGAGGCCCGCGCGAGCTGGAAGGAGTCGCCCACGAAGTCGGCGTGCTGGACGACCTCGTCGCGCTGGTAGAAGTGGCCCAGCACGACGACGCGTTCGCCGAGCGTCTGCCGCGCGGCGCTGATCCGGGCGTGGAGCTCCTCGTCGGAGGCCCGCTGGTACTCCTCGGGGATGCGGCCCTGCACGGGGGCGTCGGCCGGGACGGCGTCGTCCTGCGATGCGCCGGGGCCGTAGGCGGGCAGGCCGGCGTCGAACGCCCAGGGGCCGCGGGTCAGGTCGGGGGAGCACGAGGAGCCGCGCGCGGCGTCCTTGTCGATCAGGGTCAGGGTGCGGGCCACCGAGGCGGTGGTCCCGGTCGGGGTGGTCATGGGTGACTCCTGGGTCGGGGCTGGTGGTCAGCGGCGGGCATCCGGCCCGGCGGGATCGGGGTCGGTCCCGGGCCCGGCGGGCCGGTACCGGTAGAGCTTGGGCGGGCGGTGCGGGGTGCCGCCGCGGACCTCGCCGGTCTCCTCGAGGGTCCCGGCGGCGAGGGTGGCGCGGCGGAAGTTGGCGGCGTCGAGGCCGCGGCCGAGGACGGCCTCGTGCACGGCGCGCAGCTCGGCAAGGGTGAAGGAGGGCCCCAGCAGCGCGTGCCCGACGCCGGCTCGCGGCAGGTCCGCGCGCAGACGCGCCACGGCCGCCGCCAGGATCTGGGCGTGGTCGAACGCCAGCGCGGGCGGCGCGTCGGCCCGGTGCCAGCGCACATGGACCCCGATGGGCAGCCCGGCCACGTCCGGGTCCGGGCGGGACGCCGGGGCGGCGCCGTCGTCGTCCAGGACGGGGCTGAGCGCCCAGTGGGCCACCGTGAGGACGCGTCCGGTGGGGGAACGGTCCACGGCGCCGAACGCCGCCAGCTGCTCGAGGCGACGGACGGGACCGGGCACGCACTCGGCGGCCACGCGTGCGGCGACGTCGGCCAGCTCCTCGTCCGCGCCGAGCCACGCGCCCGGCAGCGCCCACCGGTCCAGGAACGGCTCGCGCATCCGCGGGACGAGGGCGACACAGAGGCGGGGCACGCCGTGCGGGTCCGGGCGCACGCCGAAGACGGCCGTGGACACGGCCACGCTGACGCGGGCCTCAGCGACCGGCATGGGACCTCCCGGGGCGGACTGGCGGGGCTGTTCTGGTCAGTATGACACTGTTCGCGCCCATCTCAGAGGGTCGAGATGACTGTAAGGCGGGGGAGGCGCCGGCGCGGTCCCGCGCTAGCCTGAGTCGGGTGAACACGACCGCCGCCGCCTCCGACCCGTCCGACGCCCCCCTGGCCTCCACCCGCATCGGGGAGGGCCCGCGCGGCGTCGCGTTCCTGCACGGCCTCATGGGCCGGGGCCGGAACTTCACCGGCCCGGCCAAGGAGCTGGGCGACGACTTCACGGTGGAGCTGATCGATCTGCCGGACCACGGCGCCTCGCCCTGGACGGACCGGGTGGACTACCGCGAGATCGCGGACCGGGTGGCCGCCCACCTGCGCGCCGGCCTCGCCGCCGACGGGCCGGTCCACCTGCTGGGCCACTCGATGGGCGGCAAGGTCGCGATGGTGCTCGCCCTGCGGCACCCGGAGCTCGTGGACCGGCTGATCGTGGAGGACATCTCCCCGCGGCTCTCACCGCAGGCCACGGACGAGTTCGTGCACCTGCTGGGCACCATGCTGCGCATGGACCTGGACGCGTACGACTCGCGGGCCGAGGCCGACGCGGCCATGGCCGAGCACGTCCACGACGCGCGGGTGCGCGGCTTCCTGCTGCAGAACCTGCGGCGCACGGCCGGCCACTTCGCGTGGCAGCCCAACGTGGCCATGCTCTTCGAGCACCTGCGGGAGATCGGCTCGTTCCCGGACCCGGTGGTCCCCGAGGATCCGGAGCGCGTGTTCGACCATCCGGTCCTGTGGCTGGCCGGCGCCGAGTCGGACTACGTCCAGGATGAGGACGTGCCGCGGATGAAGGAGCTGTTCCCGCGCGTCGTGCGCGTGACCGTCCGTGACGCCGGCCACTGGCTGCACGCCGACCAGCCCGAGGCCTTCGTCTCCGCGGTGCGCACCTTCCTCACCGCCGACTGACGGGGCCCGTCGGGAGACGGAGACAGCGCCGAGGCCCGCAGACGCGCCGCTACGTTCCGTGCGTAGCGGCGCGTCTGCGGGCCTCGGCGTCGGGCGCGGGTGGGAGTGGACCGGTCGGCCGCCGCATCAGTGGGCGGGCGCGGCTTTGTTTCCGCGCAGGCGTCCGACGAGCAGGACCACCCCGAGCGCGACCGAGCCCCAGAGCAGGCCCCACACGGCCGACGTCGCGGTCTCCGTGAGCCAGCCGAGGAACGCGCCGGCGGCGTGCGTGACGGGCTCGACGATCCCGTGCTGCACGGCGTAGGGCCACGGCACGCCCAGCGCGTCCAGCTCCACGAGGGCGATGTGGCCGCCCACCCAGAGCATCGCCACGGTGCCGATGACGGTCACCACGCGCAGCACGTGCGGCATGGCCTTGACCAGCCCGGCGCCGAACGAGCGGCCGCCGGAGGTCGAGGCGTTCTGGTGCAGGTGCAGGCCGACGTCGTCCATCTTCACGATCAGCCCCACGGCCCCATACACGCCCACGGTGATGAGGACGGCCACCACCGCCAGGACCGCCGCCTGCATCCAGAAGCCCAGGTCGGCCACCTCGTTCATGGAGATGACCATGATCTCCAGGGACAGGATGAAGTCCGTGGTGATGGCCCCGCGCACCACGGTGTCCTCGGCCTCCGGACCCCGCTCGACGGCGGGCTCCTCGTCGTCGGCATGCCCGTGGCCGGTGAGCTTGCCCCACACCTTGTGCGCGCCCTCATAGGACAGGTAGGTGCCGCCGGCCAGCAGCAGCCACGGCAGGATCCAGGGGGCGAGCCAGTCGAGCAGCAGCAGGGCGGGCAGGATGAACACGAGCTTGTTGCGCAGGGAGCCCTTGGTGATCCGCCAGATCATCGGCAGCTCGCGGGCGGCGGCCGCGCCGGCCATGTACTGCGGGGTCACCGCGGCGTCGTCGACCACCACGCCCGCCGCCTTGGCCGCGGCGCGTCCCGCTCCGGCGGCCACGTCGTCCACGCTCGCGGCGGCGAGGCGGGCGAGGGCGGCGACGTCGTCGAGCAGGGCTACGAGTCCGACCATGGTTCCTCCTGGGGTGGGGCCGACGGGCGCGCCGGTGCGCGGGCAGGACGCAGGTCGAGCATAGCGGCGGGGACGGACACGCACCGGCCCGGTCCCGTGGGGGACCGGGCCGGTGCGTGCGCGGCCGACGAGGCCGCCGGTGGGCTCAGGCGTCGTTCTCGGTGGTCTCCACGGGACGGGAGCCCAGGCGGCCGTCGATGCGGAGCAGGCCCGAGCCGTCATCGCCGACGAGCTCGAGCTGGCCCACGATCTCGGAGACGGTGGCCTCCTCCTCGATCTGCTCGTCCAGGAACCAGTTCAGCAGCGGGCGCGAGTTGAGGTCGCCCGCGGACTCGGTGGCCCGGTACAGCTCGCGGATCGCCTCGGAGACCTTCTGCTCGTGCGCGAGCGCGGCCCGGAAGATCTCCAGGGCCGACAGGCCGGCCTGCACGGGCGGGGCCGGGATGGCGCCGATCGTCGGGAAGCTGTCCCGGTCGGCGACGTGGTCGATGAACTTGTTCGCGTGGACGATCTCCTCGTCCGCCTGGTGCCGCAGCCACGCGGCCATCCCGGACAGGTCCAGGTCGTCGGCGGCGATCGCGAGCTGGCGGTAGACCATGGACGCCTCGAACTCGAGGGTGATCTGGTCGTTGAACTTCTGCAGCAGGTCATCGGTGAGCTTCATGCCTCGAACTCTAGGCAGGCGGCCGGGGCGCGGTGAAGGCGCGCCCGCCCCTCATCGAGGAGCGACGACGGCGGGCGGCCGGTTCCGCCGGATTCGGCGCCCTGCGGTGCCAGCTCTAGGCTGGGCGCCGTGTCCGAGACCCGCCGCGCCCGCCCGGGCGTCGACCCCGCGTCGACGCCGCCCTCCGACGTGCCGCGGGGCCCGGGAGGCCGGGACGCGCTCGTGCGCCGCCGCGTGTTCCGGACGCCCCTGCTGCGCCGCGTGGTCTACGCGGTGGTCTTCGAGCTGCTCGCCATCCTCTTCACCACCGTGATCCTGGCGGCGCTCGGCAACGGCGGCGGGCCCTCGCTCGCCGTGGCGGTCGTGTCCTCGACCGTGGCCCTGCTGTGGAACATCGTGTTCAACTCGGTGTTCGAGACCCTCGAACGCCGCCTCGGCATCACGGGCCGGCCCTGGTGGGTGCGCGTGGCCCACGCCGTCGGCTTCGAGGGCGGTCTGATCGTGTTCCTCGTGCCCGCGGTGGCGCTGATCCTCGGCGTCGGGCTGGGGGAGGCGTTCCTCATCGAGGCTGGCCTGCTCGTGTTCTTCCTCGTCTACGCCGCGGTGTACGCCTACGCGTTCGACTCGGTGTTCGGCCTGCCGGACTCGGCCGCCCGCGCCGAGGCCTGACCCGCCGATCGGATCAGGCGCGGCTCAACGGGACGCCGGCAGCCCCAGGAACGCGCGGATCGCCGGCATCTCGCGGCGCACCTGGTCCAGGCCGAGCTCGTGGGCGGCGGCCAGCTTGGCCACGGACCGCTCGCCGTTGGCGATGGGCATGGTCTCGGGCGCGAACAGATAGGCCCGTCCCTGCCGCTCCATCTCGAACAGGCGCTCGCGGGTCGCGTTGTACCGGCGCCAGCGCGTGAGCAGGGCGTCCGCGACGGCGGGGTAGCGCCGGAAGGTGCGCTGGTAGAACGAGGGGAACCGTTCGGGCCGTTTCACGTACCCGCGCTCCCGGGTCAGGACCACGAGGACCTTCTCGAACCCCGCGTCCTCCGCCGCGGTCAGCGGGATCCCACCGTCCACGCCGAGGGCGCCGTCCACGAACACGGTGCCCTCGGCGTGCACGGGGGGCATGAGGACCGGCATCGTGGACGACGCGCGGACGCGGACCATCAGGTCGGTCAGGGTGGTCATGTCGGAGCGGTCCCACCAGCGGGTCTCGCCGCTCGCGGCGTCGAACCCGCCCAGCACGAGCCGGGCGGGGTTCGCGCGGAACGTGGCGAAGTCGTAGGGCAGGTCCGCCTCGGGCAGGCCGGCGTGCTCGTAGATGTACTCGGCGTTGAACAGGCCCTTGCCGCGCACGAAGCTCAGCCAGTTGCCGAACCGAGGATCGTCGGCGAAGTCCACGAATGAGCGCCGCGCACGGGCCGGGTCGCGGGACAGGTAGTTCACGGCGTTGGACGAGCCCGCCGAGATGCCGGCCACGAAGTCCACGTGGATCCGCTCGCGCAGCAGTTCCGCCACCACGGCCGAGGTGAGCGCGGCGCGCATGCCCCCGCCCTCGAACAGCAGGGCCGTGTCGGTGACGTTGGACGTCATGGGCTCGGTCATGGTCGGTCCCTCCGTGTTCGCCGTCCGCCGAGCCGGGCGGGGAGTGCTCCCGTCCGGCCGCGCCCATCCTAGGCTGTCCCCATGGCGACGACCCACATGAAGAGCACCCCCGTCCACACCGTCGGTGAGCTGCCCCAGGTGGGTTCCCCCGCCCCCGACTTCACCCTCACCGGGGCGGACCTGTCCCCGGTGACCCTGCGGGAGCTGCGCGGCCGCCGCGTGATCCTGAACATCTTCCCGTCCCTGGACACCGGCGTGTGCGCCGCCTCCGTCCGCGAGTTCGACTCCCGCGTCGCGGACCTCGGGGACACCACCGTCGTGGCCGTGTCCGCGGACCTGCCGTTCGCCGCCGCGCGCTTCTGCTCGGTCGAGGGCATCGACCACGTCCGCAGCGGCTCTGTGTTCCGCTCGTCGTTCGGCGGCGACTACGGCGTGCGCATGACCGACGGTCCGCTCGAGGGCCTGCTGGCCCGCGCCGTCGTCATGGTCGATGCCGACGGCGTGGTCCGTCATGCCCAGCTCGTCCCCGAGATCTCCGAGGAGCCGGACTACGAGGCCGCCCTGGCGGCCGCCCGGGGCTGAGCGTGACGCCGCCGGGCTGGCCGCCGCGCGCACGACGCTCGCCCCTGGCGTTCGTCATCGCGCTGTTCGGCGTGCTCGGGGCGCTGGTTCTGGCCGGGGGCCTCACCGCGCTCCTCGCCGGCCGGATGGTCGACGTCGCCGCGGACTCCGCCCCGACCGTGCCCGCCGCCGAGGCCCCCGCCCGGGAGGCGGGCGAGCTCGCGGCGGGCCTGACCCACATCCACGACGGTGTGGCGGTGGACTGGTCCGCATCGGCCCACGACGGATCGTCCCTGGACCCGGGCCAGCCGGTCGCGGACGCCCCGGGCATCCTCCTCGTGGAGACCGCCCTCGGCGCCCGCACCGGCACGGGGACGGGCATGGTGCTCTCCCCGGACGGGCTGGCGGTGACCAACTACCACGTGGTCGAGGACTCCTCGGAGGTGCACGTGGTGGTCGCGGACACCGGCGCGCGGCACACGGCCACGGTGCTCGGGCGCGATGCGGAGCACGACATCGCGGTGCTCGACGTCGAGGGCGTCTCGGACCTGCCGGTGGCCAGCGTCTCGCTGGACCCGGTGCGGCGCGGGGACCAGGTGGCCGCCGTCGGCAACGGCGGAGGCCAGGGCCACCTGACGGCCGTGCGCGGCACCGTGCTCGGCACGGACCGCTCGATCATGGCCGCGGCCGAGGGCACCGATCAGTACGCGCGCCTGTCCGGCCTGATCCAGACGGACGCGGACGTCGTGCCCGGCTACTCCGGCGGCCCGGTGGTGGACGACGCCGGCCAGGTGGTCGGCGTGACCGTGGCGGCCAGCGACGGGACCACCGCAGACGAGGTGGACGGCTTCGCGATCCCGCTGGAGGTGGCCTTCGACGTGGTGGACCAGGTCCTGACGGGCGAGGAGACGGACACCGTGAGCATCGGCGCGGACGGCGCCCTGGGCATCATGGTCGGCGCGGATCCCGACGTCGGCGTCGTGGTCATGCAGGTGGACGCGGGCTCGGCGGCCGAGCAGATCGGCCTGGTCGAGGGCGATGTGATCCTCGAGATCGAGGGGCGGGCCGTCGGTGACGACGCCTCCCGGATGTCCCGCCTGGTCAACGACCACAACGTGGGGGACCGGATCACCGTCCAGTGGCGCACCGCCGACGGCGAGGTGCGCGAGGCCGAGGCGGTCCTGCAGCCGGCCCTCGTGAACTGACCGGCCCCCCGGCGCTCAGGAGAGCAGGTCCAGTGAGAGGGCCATCGCGGCCACGCCCAGCAGCACGCCGCCCAGCGCCGCGGCGCGGCCCCCGGCCGCCCGGGCGGCGGGCAGCAGCGCGTCGAGGCTCACGGTCACCATCACGCCCGCCACGGCCGCGAAGACGGCGGCCAGGAGCGCGGGTGTGAGGAACGGGGCCAGCAGCAGCCAGCCGATCAGCGCGCCCAGCGGCTCCGCGATCCCCGTGAACGCGGCCCACGCGAAGGCCTTGCGCCGCGATCCGGTGGCCTGCCGCACGGGCACGGCCACGGCCACGCCCTCGGGAACGTTGTGCACGGCCATCGCGACGGCCAGCGCGAGGCCCACCGACGGATCCTGCAGGGTGCCGGCGAAGGTGACGAAGCCCTCCGGCAGATTGTGCAGGCCGATCGCCAGGGCCGTCACCGTGCCCAGGCGCAGCATCCGCCGCCGGTCCAGGCCGGCCGGGTCGTCGACGTCGCCCGGCATCTCCGAGACGGGGTCGGGGACGGCGCGCTCGAGCAGCACGTAGGAGCCTGCGCCGAGGATCAGGGCGGCCACCGCGACGGCGGTCGCCGCGGGGCCGACCGCCCCGCCCAGCCCCTCGACGGCGGCCGGCAGCATCTCCAGGAAGGAGACCGCGAGCATGACGCCCGCGGCGAGGCCGAGGGCGGCCCCCAGCCCGCGGCCCGAGGGCTCGCGTCCGACGATCGCCAGGACGCCGCCCAGCACCGTGGCCAGCCCGGCGAACGTCGTGAGAGCGAGCGCGGTCCAGAACGGGTCCACGGGGGAGTGCCTCCTGACGGGCGGCGGGCGGGGTGCGACCATCCTAGGGACCACAGGAGGAGACCATGACCGAAATCGCCGCCGGCCCCGGATTCGCCCTGCCCCGGGGCGTCGAGCCGGGCCGCGCCGTCGTCGTGGGCGCCGGCCCCAACGGCCTGACCGCCGCCGCCCTGCTGGCCCGCGAGGGCTGGGAGGTGGACGTGTTCGAGCGGGCCCCGGTGCCCGGCGGCGCGTGCGCGTCCGCGCCGGTGCTGGGGGAGGGGACCGTGGTGGACCTCGGGGCGGCGGGCCATCCGTTCGGCGTCGCCAGCCCCGTGTTCCGGGAGCTGGGGCTGACGGACCACGGGCTCGCCTGGCTGCACCCGGCCATGCCGATGGGACATCCGCTGCCGGACGGGCCGGCCGCCCTCCTGCACCGGGACCTCGAGGCCACCGCCGCGGGTCTCGGCGTCGACGCGCGGGCCTGGCGGGCCGTGCACGGGGCCCTGGTCGCGCACGTCGACGAGATCCTGGCGGGCGCGCTCGGCCCGGTGCTGCGACCCCCGCCCCATCCGGTGGCGATGGCCCGCTTCGGCCTGCGCGCCCCGTGGCCGGCCGATCTGCTGGGCCGGGCGATGTTCCGCACGGAGGCCGCCCGCGCCCTGTTCACGGGCTCGGCCGCCCACGCGATCCTGCCCTCGAGCCGGCCCCTGACGGCGGCGTTCGGTGCGCTCTTCGGCGCGCTCGGGATGAGCTCGGGCTGGCCGGTGGCGCGCGGCGGGTCGGGGGCGATCGTCGACGCGCTCGTGGCGGTGCTGCGGGCGCACGGCGGTCGGCTGCACCTGGGCCACGAGGTCACGGACCTGCGCGCGCTGCCCGCCGCGGACGCCGTCGTGCTGGACCTGACCCCGCGCCAGGTGCTGCGCGTCGCCGGCACGGGCCTGCCGCCGCGATACGCCGCGGCCCTGCGCCGGTGGCGCCCCGGGCCGTCCGTGTCCAAGGTCGACTTCCTGCTCGACGGGCCGATCCCGTGGCGCGACGCCCGGCTCGCGGGCGCGGGGACGGTGCACCTGGGCGGGACCGCCGCCGAGATCCGGCGGGCCGAGGACGACGTCGCGGCCGGCCGGATGCCGACGCGGCCCTTCGTCATGCTCTGTCAGCAGCAGGCGGCGGACCCCTCACGGGCCACCGGGCCCGCCCGGGGGCACACGGTCGTCTGGTCCTACGCCCATGTGCCCCACGGCCACCCCGGCGACGTCCGTCCGCTGATCGAGGCGGAGGTGGAGCGGCACGCACCCGGCTTCCGGGACCGGATCGGGGCCGCGGTCGCGATGCGCCCGGCCGATCTGGAGGCGTGGAACCCGAACCTCGTGGGCGGTGACATCGCGGGGGGATCGCTCGCGGGAGCGCGCGCGCTCCTGCGCCCCACCGCGTCGCCCCGGCCGCACCGGGCGGGTCGGACCGGGCTGTATCTGGCCTCCGCCTCCACCCCGCCGGGCGCCGGCGTCCATGGCATGGGCGGGGCGTGGGCCGTGCGGACTCTGCTGGCGGACCGTCGTCGCTGACCGCGCCGGCGCCACGGACGGGACGGATCCAGATTCGGACTTTCGCGAACCTGAATGTTCCCGCTACAGTGTGCTCCATCTCACGGAACGTCCCGTCTCGACGGAACGGCCCGGGGGTCGTCTCGCACCACCAGGTCCCCACAGGGATGCGGGCGCGCGACGTCCTTGCACCTCTCATGAACGGAAGCACCTTCCATGAAGTACACGAAGCTCTCCGCTGCCGCGGCCCTGGCCGCCGGCTCGGCCCTCATCCTCTCCGCGTGCGCCCCGGGCGGCGGCAATGCAGGCGACTCCAGCAGCAACAGCGCCTCCGGCGCCAGCCAGGGCGGCGACTCGGGCGCCGGCAACGTCATCGAAGGGGACAAGGGTCAGAAGCTCACCGCCGAGGCCTCCGGGCCGGGGAAGGCCGACCTGGGCGACGTCAAGACCCAGGACGGCTCCATCGCGTACTCGGTGGGCGCCGACGACTTCCTGTCCTACAACGGCCTGCAGTCGAACACGTACACCACGTACAACTCGGCCGTCGCGGACCGCATGTTCTCGTCCTTCTGGTACTTCGGCACCGACGGCTCGATCATCCCGGACAAGGACTTCGGCACGTACGAGAAGACCTCGGACGACCCGCTGACCGTGAAGTACACCATCAGCGACGACGCCAAGTGGTCCGACGGCACCCCCGTCACCGCGGGCGACTTCATCGTCCACTGGGCCGCGAACAACGACACGATCAAGGCCGAGGGTGCCGAGACCCCGCTGTTCGACTCGATCTCCTTCGAGCAGGGCAAGTACATCCCGGAGGCGCCCGAGGGCGAGGCCGACGGCAAGGAGTTCACCGTCACCTACCCGGAGCCCTACGCGGACTGGGAGATCCTCATCAGCACCGCGCTGCCGGCGCACATCGTCGCCAAGGAGGCGGGCATGAGCTTCGAGGAGCTCGTCACCGCCGCGAAGGAGAAGGACGTCGAGGCGCTCACCCCGGCGGCCGAGTTCTGGAACGACGGCTGGGACTTCAGCCCCGGCGAGCTGCCGGACGCCTCGCTGGTGCCCTCCATGGGCCCCTACAAGTTCAAGGACGGCGGCTGGCAGGCCGGCCAGTCCATCACCCTTGAGGCCAACCCCGAGTACTGGGGCACCCCGGCGGCCACCAAGGAGCTCGTCCTCCGCTTCGCCGACCCGAAGACCCACGTGCAGGCCCTGCAGAACGGCGACCTCGACGTCATCGAGCCGCAGGCCACCGTGGACACCCTCCAGCAGCTCGAGGGCCTCGGCGAGGACGTCAACGTCCAGACCGGTGACCAGCTGACCTGGGAGCACGTGGACTACAACCGCGGCGAGGGCTCGGTCTTCGCGGACTCCCCGGAGCTGCGCGAGGCCTTCGCCCTCTGCCTGCCCCGCCAGCAGATCGTGGACAACCTGATCAAGCCGATCTACGCGGACGCCCAGGTCATGAACCTGCGCGAGGTCTTCCCCTTCCAGGACAAGTACCAGGAGGTCGTGGACGCGGCCTACCCGAAGGAGATGGACCAGCCGAACATCGAGAAGGCCAAGGAGCTCGTCGAGAAGTCGGGCGTCTCCAAGCCCACGGTCCGCCTCGGCTACCAGGCCGGCAACCAGCGTCGCACCGAGACCGTCGCGCTCATCAAGAGCTCCTGCGACCAGGCCGGCTTCGACGTGCAGGACGCCAACTCGCCGGTGTTCTTCAAGGAGGTCATGCCGGCCGGTGACTACGACGCCGCCCTCTTCGCCTGGGCCGGCTCGGGCCAGAAGGCCTCCGGCGCGAACATCTACCAGTCGGACGGCGCCCAGAACCAGCAGAGCTACAACAACCCCGAGGTGGACGCGGCCTGGGACAAGCTCGCCACCTCGCTGGACGAGAACGAGCAGCTGGAGCAGGTCAAGACCATCGAGAAGCTGCTGTGGGAGGACTTCCAGGCCATCCCGCTGTACGCTCACCCGGGTCTGGTCGGCCACAAGGCCGACGTCGCCAACGTGCGCGACACCGCCGCCCAGTCGGGTGCGCTGTGGAACGTGGAGCAGTGGGTCCGCGTCCAGGAGTGACACCCCGCTGACCTCTGACCCGGCGGTCCGCCTCCCGCGGACCGCCGGCGTCGGGATCGAGGACAGAGCCCGGCCGGGCACCGGCCGGGCTCTGGCCGTGAACCGCGGCGAACCCGCACCCCTCCCTTTCCCTTGCACGCGCACGGAAGGTCACCCCCTGTTGTGCTGAAATTCATCCTCAAGCGCCTCGGCAGCTCCCTCCTGGTGCTGTTCGGCGCGTCGATCCTGCTCTTCTTCCTCGTGGCCCACTCGGGTGACCCCCTCCAGGACCTGCGAGAGTCACAGAACCCCAACCGCGAGACCCTCATCGCCGCCCGCACCGCGTTCATGGGGCTGGACCAGCCCTGGTACGCCCGGTACTGGGACTGGCTCCAGGGCATCGGCGGCTGCGTCACCGGTCAGTGCGACCTCGGCCTCAGCCGAAACGGCCAGTCCGTCGCCGACCTGCTGAGCAACGCCGCGGCCTCCACGCTGCGCCTCGTGGTGCTCGCGACCGTCCTGGCGATCATCATCGGCATCGCGATCGGCATCGTCACCGCGATCCGCCAGTACTCCGGCCTCGACTACGTGGTCACGTTCCTGATCTTCCTCTTCTTCTCGCTGCCCGTGTTCTGGGCGGCCGTGCTCCTGAAGGAGTACATGGGGATCCGGTTCAACGACTGGATCCGCAGCCCCGAGCTGAACTGGCCCCTCCTCATCGGGGTCGCCGTCCTCGCGGGCCTGGTCCTGCAGGCCGTCATGGCGGGCGACCTCAGGCGGCGCGCCTTCACGTTCGGCGCCACCGCCGCGTTCATCCTCCTCGCCGGCTGGGTGCTGTTCGCCGTCGACTTCTGGCGGCATCCGCAGATGGGCCCGGTCGTGCAGCTGGTCATCGGCCTGGCCGCCGCCGTCGGCGCCACCGCGGTGATCTCCGGTCTGCGCAACCGGTCGGTCCTCAAGGCCGCTCTGGTCACGGTCGCGATCGGCCTCGTCGCCTACTACGCCACCTACGGCCTGCTGTGGCGGACGCCGTCCGCACTGCTGCTGGCCGGCCTCGGCGTCATCCTCGTGCTGGTGGCCATCCTGGTGGGCCGGCTGCTCGGCGGCTTCTCCAAGGGCTCGGCCGTGTCTGCCTCGCTGGTGACCGCCCTGATCATGGGCGTGGCGATCGTGGCGGAACACCTGATGAACTACTGGCCGACCTTCCTGAAGGTCAAGCCGCGCCCGATCTCCACGATCGGCTCGGGCACCCCGAACCTGGACGCCCACTTCTGGGTGGTGTTCCTGGACCGCGGTGCGCAGCTTCTGCTGCCCACCATCCTGCTGACCATCATCTCGGTGGCCACGTACTCGCGGTACACGCGCTCTTCCATGCTCGAGGTCTCGCGCCAGGACTACATCCGCACCGCGCGCGCCAAGGGCCTGCCGGAGCGCCAGGTGATCCTGAAGCATGCGTTCCGCAACTCCCTGATCCCCATCACCACGATCATGGCCTTCGACTTCGCCGGCCTGATCGGCGGCGCCGTGATCACGGAGCAGGTGTTCGGCTGGAAGGGGATGGGCGAGCTGTTCGCCACCGGCCTGCGCGACGTGGACCCCATGCCCGTGATGGCGTTCTTCCTCGTGACGGGCACCGCCGCCGTGCTGATGAACCTCGTGGCGGACGTGCTCTACGCCGTCCTCGACCCCCGGATTCGAGTGTGAGCCAGATGACCACCAACAACTCCTCGATGACGGGCGCGCAGCTCGACGAGAAGCAGATCTTCGACCTTGCGGAGGCGGAGGACGCCAAGCTCCGCGCCAAGGCCGGGAAGTCCTACTCCCAGGGCGCCCTGGTCCGCAAGCGGTTCTTCCGCCACAGGGCGGCGATGATCTCCCTGATCGTGCTGGTCTTCATCACGCTGATGGCGTTCTCCTCCATCGGCTTCGCCGGCATCCCCGGCTGGTGGGACAAGTCCTACACGGCCGCGGCCTCCGTGGTGAACGGCGGTCGCCCGACGCTGTCGGTCGTGCCGCAGGCCTTCGGGGGCGAGGGCCTCCGCTGGGGCGAGCACCCCTTCGGCCAGGACACCACGGGCAAGGACTACTTCGCCCTCGTGATGCGCGGGACCCAGCAGTCCATGATCATCGCGGCCATCGTGGGCCTGCTCTCCACCGTGATCGGCGCGATCGTCGGCGCCGTGTCCGGGTACTTCGGCGGCTGGGTCGACTCCCTGCTCATGCGCCTGACCGACCTGATCATCGTCATCCCGCTGCTCGTGCTCGCCGCGGTGCTCGGCCAGATGGCCAGCGGCATGAAGATGGGCATCCTCCCGCTCGCGGTGGTGCTCGGCCTCGTGTCCTGGACGTCCCTGGCCCGCCTCGTGCGCGGAGAGGTCCTGTCCCTGCGCGAGAAGGAGTTCGTGGCGGCCGCCGTCGCCATGGGCGCCAAGCCGGGCCGTCTGATCTTCAAGCACCTGCTGCCCAACACGATCGGCGTGATCGTCGTGAACGCGACGTTCGCGATCGCGGGCGCGGTGCTGCTGGAGACCTCGCTGTCCTTCCTCGGCTTCGGCGTGAAGGCGCCGGACTCGTCCCTGGGCCTGCTCATCTCCGACTACCAGAACGCGTTCACCACCCGTCCGTGGCTGTTCTGGTGGCCCGGCATGATCATCCTCGCGATCGCCCTGTCCGTGAACTTCCTCGGCGACGGCCTGCGCGACGCCTTCGACCCGCGCCAGGGTGGGGGCGCCCACCGCAGGCTCCGCTTCTTCGGCCGCCGCGCGGCCGCCACCGAGGCCGGTGCGACGACGGCGGGCGGTCTGGCCGCGGCCCCGACGGCCGGTCGGATCGAGGCCCCCGTGGAGGAGGCCGGCGGATCCGCACGGATCTCCGACGCGGACGAGGACGGTCAGCGATGAGCGCGAACGACAAGAAAGGCCGATCCATGTTCGGCAAGAAGAAGGAGAACGACGTGACCGACGGCGGGCAGGGCTCGCACGCGGCGTCGTCGGCCGACCTCGAGGCGCGCGGCGCCGCCGTGCCCGGGTCCTCCGGCGCCGGCGGCGTGCCTCCGGGCCCCGCGACGAGCGCGATGGGCGTCGTGGCCCGCCACGACGACCTGGGCGGCGAGCCGGTGCTCGCCTTCCGCGACGTGGACGTGAAGTTCGCGACCGAGTTCGGCGAGGTGCACGCGGTCAAGGGTGTGACGTTCGACGTCAAGCCCGGCGAGGTCGTCGCCCTCGTGGGCGAGTCCGGCTCCGGCAAGTCCGTCACGAGCGCCACCGCCATGGGCCTGCTCCCGGGCAATGCGGACGTCACCGGCTCCGTGAAGCTGGCCGGCCGCGAGGTGCTCACCATGACCCCGGGGCAGCTGCGCGGCATCCGCGGCGACGAGGTGGCGATGGTGTTCCAGGAGCCCATGACGGCCCTGAACCCCGTCCTCACCGTGGGAGACCAGCTCACGGAGGCCCTCGAGCTGCACGGCATCGCCTACGGCACCGAGGCGGACAAGCGCGCCGTCGAGCTGCTCACCATGGTGGGCATCCCCGACGCCGCCACCCGCCTCAAGCAGTACCCCCACCAGTTCTCGGGCGGCCAGCGCCAGCGCATCGTCATCGCGATGGCGATCAGCTGCTCGCCGAAGGTGATCATCGCGGACGAGCCCACCACGGCGCTCGACGTGACGGTCCAGGCCGAGATCCTGGAGTTGCTGCGTTCCCTGAAGAACAAGATGAACACCGGCATCCTGCTCATCACGCACAACATGGGCGTGGTGGCGGACATGGCGGACCGCGTGTGCGTGATGCTCCACGGCGAGCTCGTGGAGCAGGGCTCGGTGCACCAGGTGCTCCAGCACGCCCGGCACCCCTACACCCAGAAGCTGCTCTCGGCGGTGCCGCGCCTCGGCGAGCCCCTCGAGGTGGCGGAGCCGGAGCCGGTCACGGCCACGCAGACGCAGGCCCGGTACGCGATCGAGGCGGAGAACCTCCACCTCGAGTACGACCACCGCGGCAAGAAGAACCGCGTGGTCCACGACGTCAGCTTCCAGGTGGCCCCGGGCGAGATCCTGGGCCTGGTGGGCGAGTCCGGCTCGGGCAAGTCCACCATCGCCAAGTCGGTGCTCGGTCTGCTCACCATCGCGGAGGGCTCTCTGCGCATCCAGGGCCACGATCTGGCGACGATGCCCAAGGCCGAGCAGCGCGCCCTACGCAAGAACATCGGCGTGGTCTTCCAGGACCCGGCGGCCTCACTGGACCCGCGGTTCCCGATCGGCGACATCATCACCGAGCCGATGGTCGTGCACAAGGTGGGGGACCGGCGCTCGCGCCTGGCCCGCGCCGAGGAGCTGCTGGATGCGGTGCGTCTGCCGCGCTCCGTGGTGAACCGGTACCCGCACGAGCTCTCCGGCGGTCAGCGCCAGCGCATCTCGATCGCGCGCGCCCTGACCCTGGACCCCCAGGTGCTCATCGCGGACGAGCCGACCTCGGCCCTGGACGTGTCCGTCCAGGCCGCCGTGCTGGACATGTTCGCGGAGCTGCAGCAGCGCTACGAGTTCGCGTGCCTGTTCGTGTCTCACGACCTCGCGGTGGTGGACATGCTGGCCCACAAGGTGCTCGTCCTCAAGGACGGCCGCCAGGTGGAGCAGGGCCCCACGGAGGAGGTGCTCCACCGTCCGAAGGAGGAGTACACCCGTCGCCTCCTGGCGGCGGCGCCCGTGCCGGACCCGGACCAGCAGGCGGAGCGTCGCCAGGAGCGCCGGGAATTCCTCGCCTCCCTCGGCGAGGGCGTCTACTGACCGCTCGGGCCCACCGGCCCGCCTGTCCACGGCGGCCCCTGCGCGTACAATCGCACGGGGGCCGCCGTCGGCGTGTGCCTCCACCCCTTTGATGTCGAACCGGACAGGACGCCCATGACCTCGACCGAAACCCGCCGCTCCGATCTGCGCAACGTGGCCATCGTGGCCCACGTGGACCATGGCAAGACCACGTTGGTGGACGCCATGCTGCGCCAGACCGGTGCCTTCAACACGCACGGCGACGTCGCCGAGCGGGTCATGGACTCCGGGGACCTGGAGAAGGAGAAGGGGATCACGATCCTCGCCAAGAACACCACGGTGTTCTACTCCGGCCCGTCCGCCCCCGAGGGCGAGACCGTCACCATCAACGTGATCGACACCCCCGGCCACGCCGACTTCGGCGGCGAGGTGGAGCGCGGCCTGTCCATGGTGGACGGCGTCGTGCTCCTCGTGGACTCCTCCGAGGGCCCGCTGCCCCAGACCCGCTTCGTGCTCCGCAAGGCCCTCGCGGCCAAGCTGCCCGTGATCCTCGTGGTCAACAAGACGGACCGCCCGGACGCGCGCATCGACGGGGTCGTCTCCGACTCCATGGACCTGCTGCTCGGCCTGGCCTCGGACCTGGCCGAGGAGGACCCGGACCTGGACCTCGACTCGGTGCTGGACGTCCCCGTCGTCTACGCCTCGGGCAAGGCCGGCCGCGCCTCCCTGACCCAGCCCGCCGACGGCGCCCTGCCGGAGGCCGAGGACCTCGAGGCCCTCTTCAACGTGATCATGGAGCACATCCCGGCCCCGTCCTACACCGAGGGCGAGGTCCTCCAGGCGCACGTCACCAACCTGGACGCCTCCCCGTTCCTCGGCCGCCTCGCGCTGCTGCGCATCTTCAACGGCACCCTCCGCAAGGGCCAGCAGGTCGCGTGGGCCCGCCAGGACGGCGCCCTGAAGACCGTGAAGATCACCGAGCTGCTGGCCACCAAGGGCCTCGAGCGCGTGCCCGCGGAGGAGGCCGGCCCGGGCGAGATCGTCGCCGTCGCCGGCATCGAGGACATCATGATCGGCGAGACCCTCACCGACGCGGAGAACCCGAAGCCGCTGCCGCTGATCACGGTGGACGACCCGGCCATCTCCATGACCGTGGGCATCAACACCTCCCCGCTGGCCGGCCGCGTCAAGGGCGCCAAGGTCACGGCCCGCCAGGTGAAGGACCGCCTGGACAAGGAGCTGATCGGCAACGTCTCGCTCAAGGTGCTCCCCACCGAGCGCCCGGATGCGTGGGAGGTGCAGGGCCGCGGCGAGCTCGCCCTGGCCATCCTCGTGGAGCAGATGCGCCGCGAGGGCTTCGAGCTCACCGTGGGCAAGCCGCAGGTGGTCACCCGGACCGTGGACGGCAAGGTCCACGAGCCGATGGAGCGCATGACCATCGACATCCCCGAGGAGTTCATGGGCGCGGTCACGCAGCTCATGGCCGCCCGCAAGGGCCGCATGCAGGAGATGTCCAACCACGGCACGGGCTGGATCCGCATGGAGTTCCTGGTCCCGGCCCGCGGCCTGATCGGCTTCCGCACCCGCTTCCTCACCGAGACCCGCGGCGCGGGCATCGCCTCCTCCTACGCGGCCGGCTACGAGCCGTGGACCGGTGAGATCGAGTACCGCACCAACGGCTCCCTCGTGGCCGACCGGGCGGGCTCCGCCACGCCGTTCGCCATGATCAACCTGCAGGAGCGCGGCACCTTCTTCGTGCAGCCGGGCGCCGAGGTGTACGAGGGCATGATCGTGGGCGAGAACTCGCGCGCTGACGACATGGACGTGAACATCACCAAGGAGAAGAAGCTCACCAACATGCGTGCGGCCTCCTCCGAGTCGTTCGAGGGCCTGACGCCCCCGCGCCGGCTCACCCTGGAGGAGTCCCTCGAGTTCGCCCGCGAGGACGAGTGCGTGGAGATCACCCCCGAGGACATCCGCATCCGCAAGGTCGTCCTGGACGCCAACGAGCGCCTGAAGGCCGCGCGCGCCCGCGCCCGTGCCTGATCGCCCCCGCCGCCGCGCCCGGCCCGCCGACGTGGTGGGCGGGACGCTGCTCGGCGTCGTCGCCGGCGCGCTCGGCACCGCCGTCCATCTGAACCTGGCCTCCCTGCCGGGCGGCTGGACCCTGCCCTGGGGTGCGGTGCTGGCGCTCGTGCTCGTCGGCTCGACGCAGCGCTGGTGGATGGTCCGACGCGCGGACCGCGGCGGGCGCGCCCTGCCGGCGGGGGCCGCGGTCGTCGCCGGCGCGTTCACCGCCGTCCTGGCCCTGCAGCGCCTGCCGGTGGACGACGCCCTGGGGGTGTCCTGGACGGCCGGCCTGTGGGCGGCGGCGCCGGGCGCCGTCGTCGCCTCCGTGGCCTGGAACGTCGGCCAGCCGGCGCTCGGCCTGGTCCTGCTGGCCGTGGGCCGGCGGCTGGACCGCCGACCCGCAGGGGCCGCCGACGGCGCCACGCGCCCCCGCCGGGCGACTGTGACCGCCCGCGAAACGCGTCCGGGGGAGCGAGTACCCTGGACCGCAGCCCCGCAACCCCGTGCCCAGAGAGAGGTGGACGGTCAGCCATGACCTACGTGATCGCGTTGCCGTGTGTGGACGTCAAGGACAAGGCGTGCATCGACGAATGCCCCGTGGACTGCATCTACGAGGGTGAGCGCATGCTCTACATCCACCCGGACGAATGCGTCGACTGCGGTGCGTGCGAGCCGGTGTGCCCCGTCGAGGCCATCTACTACGAGGACGACACCCCCGAGGAGTGGGCCGAGTACTACAAGGCCAACGTCGAGTTCTTCGACGACCTGGGCTCCCCGGGCGGCGCCGCCAAGCTGGGCATGATCGCCAAGGACCACCCGATCATCTCCGCTCTGCCCCTGCAGAACGCGGACGCCTGAGCCCCATGCTGACGCTGCCGGACTACCCGTGGGACACGCTCACCCCCTACCGTGAGCGTGCCGCCGCCCACCCGGACGGCGTCGCGGACCTGTCCATCGGCACGCCCGTGGATCCGACGCCGGCGCTAATCCGCCGGGCCCTGACCGAGGCCGCCGACGCGCACGGCTACCCGACGACGCACGGCACGGACGACCTGCGCCGCGCGGTCGTCGACTGGTACGCCCGGCGTCGCGGGGTGTCCGGGCTGGACCCGGCGGCCGTGGTGCCCACGGTCGGGTCCAAGGAGTTCATCGCGTGGCTGCCCACGCTGCTCGGGCTGGGCGCAGGCGACGTCGTCGTCCACCCCGAGGCCGCCTACCCCACCTATGCGGTGGGCGCGCTGCTGGCCGGGGCGGAGGCCGTGGCCGCGGACGACCTCGACGCGCTGGCGCCCGAGGTGCGGGAGCGGGTGCGCCTCGTGTGGACCAACTCGCCGGCCAACCCCACCGGCGCCGTGCTGGACGCGGCGGCGCTGCGCCGCACGGTGGACGCCGCCCGTGACGTGGGCGCCGTGGTGTGCGGGGACGAGTGCTACGCCGAGCTCGGCTGGGACGCGTGGGACGGGGCCGTCGTGCCCTGCATCCTGTCCGACGAGGTCTCCGGTGGCGACCTGACGGGCCTGCTGAGCGTCTACTCGCTGTCCAAGCAGTCCAACCTCGCCGGCTACCGCGCCGCGTTCGCCGCGGGGGATCCGCAGCTCGTGGCGACCCTGATCAACACCCGCAAGCACGCGGGCATGATCGTGCCCGCCCCGGTGCAGCACGCGATGGCCGTGGCCCTGGCCGACGACGCACACGTGGCGGAGCAGAAGGACCGCTACCGCCGCCGTCGGGACGCGCTGCGCACCGCGCTGGAGGCCTCCGGCCACACGGTGGACCACTCCGAGGCGGGGCTGTACCTGTGGACCCGGCGGGCGGACCTGGACCCGGCCGACGCCACGGCGCAGGACTCGTGGGACCTGCTGGGCGAACTGGCGGACCTGGGCATCATCGCCGGGCCCGGCGTGTTCTACGGTGCCGGCGGCGACGGCTACGTCCGCGTGGCGATCACCGCCACGGACGAGGCGGTCGCCCGGGCCGCGGCGAGACTCACCGCCCGCGGGCCGCGGACCGGCTGAGCCGGGGCCGAGGGCCGTCGTCGGGGGAAGCGATCGCGCGCCCCGGGCCGGTCCTTGATAGTTTGGAGCAGAGTCGTCCCCGTGTGGGCGCGCCCACATGGGCGTGCGAACCCGGGCCATCGAGAAGACAAGACGAGGGAGCACACCCGTGACCCATCACGAGTCCGTCCGGCTGACCGTCGGCGAGCAGAGCCTGGACCTGGGCGTCGAGCACGCCACAGAGGGCAACAACGGCATCAACATCGCCCCGCTCCTGAAGGAGACCGGCGACGTCACCTACGACCCGGGCTTCATGAACACGGCGAACGCCAAGTCGGCCGTCACGTTCATCGACGGCGACCAGGGCATCCTGCGCTACCGCGGCTATGCCATCGAGGACCTCGCCGAGCACTCCTCCTTCATGGAGGTGGCCTACCTGCTGATCTACGGCGAGCTGCCCGAGTCCAAGGAGACCCTGGAGGCCTGGGAGACCAACATCCTGCGCCACAACATGGTGCACGAGGACCTCAAGCTGTTCTTCAACGGCTTCCCGCGGGACGCGCACCCCATGCCGGTGCTGTCCTCCTCCGTGTCCGCGCTGTCCACGTTCTACCCGGACTCCCTGGACCCGCACGACCAGGAGCAGGTCCACATCTCCACCGTGCGCCTGCTCGGCAAGCTGCCGGTGCTGGCCTCCTACGCGTTCAAGAAGTCGCTGGGCCAGCCGTTCATGTACCCGCACAACTCGCTGAACTACGTGGAGAACTTCCTCCGCCTGTGCTTCGGCGTGCCGGCCGAGGAATATGACATCGACCCGGACGTGGTCAAGGCCCTCGACCTGCTGCTCATGCTGCACGCCGACCACGAGCAGAACGCCTCCACCTCCACGGTGCGCCTGGTCGGCTCCACCCAGGCCAACCTGTTCGCCTCGGTGTCCGCCGGCATCAACGCCCTCTATGGCCCGCTGCACGGCGGCGCCAACGAGGCCGTGCTGAACATGCTCCGGAAGATCAAGTCGGAGGGCATCACGCCCGAGGACTTCATGGAGAAGGTGAAGAACAAGGAGGACGGCGTCCGCCTGATGGGCTTCGGCCACCGCGTGTACAAGAACTACGACCCGCGGGCCAAGATCATCAAGAAGACCGCCGAGGACATCCTGGGCAAGATGGGCGGCAACGACGAGCTGCTGGAGATCGCCCAGCGCCTCGAGGAGAAGGCCCTCGCCGACGACTACTTCGTGGAGCGCAAGCTCTACCCGAACGTCGACTTCTACACCGGCGTGATCTACAAGGCCATGGGCTTCCCGGAGAAGATGTTCACCGTCCTCTTCGCCCTGGGCCGCCTGCCCGGCTGGATCGCCCAGTGGCGCGAGCTCATGGAGGACCCGGCCGCCAAGATCGGCCGCCCGCGCCAGATCTACGTGGGCGAGCAGCTGCGCCAGTACCCGCAGCGCTGACCCGGGGGCGCTGACCCTGCGTTGGGGGGCGGTTTCGGGTGGTATTCCGACGGAATACCACCCGAAACCGCCCCCAATGCGTTCGCCGGAGCGTCTTCATGTCGAGGCAGAGGGGCCGAGGCGGCGTCGGACCACCGCGACGACGCCACGGAAGTCCTCGCGCCCATCCGCCCAGGTGACGCGGAGCGTCGTCCAGCCGCGCGCCTGGCCGTAGCGGTCCCGGCGGGCGTCGCGCGCCTGCTGCTCCCGCGTGCGGTGCCCCGCACCGTCGTACTGCAGGGCCAGGCGCACGTGGCGGTAGGCGAGGTCGGCCACGGGGGACACGGGGTCCCCGGGTTCGAGCGCGGCCTGCAGCTCCGGCTCCGGCAGCCCGCCGGCCACGAGGGCGAGGCGCAGGCGGGTCTCGGGCGGCGAGTCCGCCCCGACGCGAACGGAATCCAGCGCCTCCCGGGCGGCCGGGCGGCCATGGAAGCGTCCGGACGCGTGCAGCGCCGACCGCAGCGCGGCGATCGTGGTGGCCGGATCCGTCCGGCCCGCGGGTGTCCACGGGTGCCGGACGGCGTGGTCGCCGGCGGCCACGAGGTCCTCGAACGTCCACGGGGGAGTCAGGGAGCACAGGTCCAGCCAGGTGCGATCGACGGTGGTGACGCGCAGGCCGTGCACGAGCGTGACGAACTCGGGCGCCAGCGGCCTGCGGTGGTCCATCAGCCCGGCCCGCCGGACGCGTCGCGTCCCCCGGGCCACGGTGAGGTGCACCGGCGGGTCGGCCTCGAGTTCGCCCGTCGCCGGGTCGCGCCGCCGCCAGGCTCGCGTGGGCATCGGCAGGGCGTGCAGGTGGGCCGCGGTCTCGTGGGAGAGGACGGCATCCGGGCGTCGGCGCAGAAGCGCGGCAAGGTGATCAGGGGAGAAGCCGTGCCCGGGCTCGGGCAGGCCCAGGTCGGCCCAGCCCGTGCCAGGGCGTGCCCGCTGCCGGTGGAAGCCCTGTCCGACCCGCTCCAGGTCCGACCGGCGGGCGCGGTCGGGCGGCAGCCCCAGTCGGGCCAGGTCCGTGGCCAACAGGACGGCGGGCTGGTCGGGCGGCAGAGGAGTCACGACGCGCGGCATGCACTCATCGGACGACGCCGGCGGGGCGCCCGGGGCGGGTCGGCCGCGGCACGGGGACGACGCGCGGGGCGGGCGCTGCTGTGCAGGAGCCGGCGGCCCGCGCCGCGCGCCGCCGTCGTCGCCTTCCCGCCCCCGGACCGCCGGGGAGTTCCGGGGGCGATACTGGGCGTTATCCCGGCGGGATACCACCGGAAATCGCCCCCCAACGCGGCGGGGAGCGGGGAGGGGAGGGAAGAGCCGCGGGGCGAGTGCGCCGGGTCAGTTCGCGTGCAGCGCCGCGTTCAGTTCGACGGTCCGGCCGGCGCGGGGGAGGGCCTCGACCCCGCCCGTGGTGGAGTTGCGGCGGAACAGCAGGTTCGGCACGCCGGAGAGGTCCACGGCCTTCACGGTGTGCGCCGCCTCGCCGTCCTGCAGCACGCTCACGCGCGTGCCCGCGGTGACGTACAGACCGGCCTCGACCACGCAGTCGTCGCCGACGGAGATGCCCACGCCGGAGTTCGCGCCGAGCAGCACGTGCTCGCCGATCACGATCCGCTGGGTGCCGCCGCCGGAGAGCGTGCCCATGATGGACGCGCCGCCTCCGACGTCCGACCCGTCGCCCACCACGACGCCGGCCGAGATCCGGCCCTCCACCATCGAGTGCCCCAGGGTGCCCGCGTTGAAGTTCACGAAGCCCTCGTGCATCACGGTCGTCCCCTCGGCAAGGTGGGCGCCCAGGCGCACCCGGTCCGCGTCGCCGATGCGCACCCCGGAGGGCACGACGTAGTCCGTCATGCGCGGGAACTTGTCCACGCCGTACACCTGCACGGCGCCGCGGGCACGCAGCCTCGCCCGCGTCAGCTCGAAGTCGGCGACCGCGCAGGGTCCGTGGTTCGTCCACACCACGTTGGTGAGCAGCCCGAAGACGCCGTCGAGGTTGAGCTCGTTCGGCCGCGTCAGGCGGTGCGAGAGGGCGTGCAGGCGCAGCCACGCGTCCGCGGTGGAGGCCGGGGCGGCGTCCAGGTCGACCTCCAGCTCGACGACGGCCTGCGTGGTCCCGCGGTCCGCGTCGTCCGCGGCGAGGGCGCGCAGGGTGTCGCGCAGCGAGGCGTCCGCAGCGGAGAGCGGGCCGGCCACGGGGGCGGGGAACCACACGTCCAGGACGGCGCCGTCGGCGGCCGTGGTGGCCAGGCCGTGGCCGGAGACGAGACGGGAGGAGGGCTGCTGTGCGGCGGTCTGGGTCATGCGCCTCAGCCTACTGAGTGGCGGTGGCACGCTGCGGGGCGACGGGAGGCGCGTCCGTAGACTGGACACATGAGTCTCACCCCCAACACCCTGCCCGACCTCGCCGATCCGGACCTCGACGTCGCGGCGCTCACCGCCACCCTGCTGGACGTGCGCTCCGTCTCGGGGGAGGAGGGGCCGCTGGCCGACGCCGTCGAGCAGGCCCTGCGCGCCCTCGGCGGCCTCGAGGTGCGGAGGTTCGGGGACGCCGTCGTCGCCCGCACCGCTCTGGGGCGGTCGACCCGCGTGATCCTGGCCGGGCACCTGGACACGGTGCCCCTGCCCACCGTGCCGGGCTCGCGCGGGACCGTGCCCTCGGCGTGGGACGGGGACGTGCTGTACGGCCGCGGGGCCGTGGACATGAAGTCCGGCGTCGCCGTGCAGCTGGCCCTGGCCGGCCGCTTCGGCCGCGCGGACGGCCCGACCCCCGTGCACGACGTCACGTGGGTGTTCTACGACCACGAGGAGGTCTCCTCGGACCTCTCGGGCCTCGCCCGCGTGGCCCGCCAGGCCCCCGAGCTGCTGGAGGGCGACTTCGCGGTGCTGCTCGAGCCGACCGACGGCGTCGTGGAGGGCGGCTGCAACGGCACGTGCCGGTACCGCGTCACCTTCTCCGGTGTCGCGGCGCACTCGGGCCGCGCCTGGCGCGGCGACAACGCGATCCACAAGCTGGCCCCCGTGCTCACCGCCCTGGCGGCGTACGAGCCGGCCACGGTCACGGTGGAGGGCCTGGAGTACCGCGAGGGGCTGCACGCGATCCGCGTGGCCGGCGGCGTCGCGGGCAACGTCATCCCGGACGAGGCGTCCGTGGACCTGAACTACCGGTTCGCTCCGGACAAGACCCTCGAGCAGGCTCACGCGCACGTGCGCGCGGTGCTGGAGGGGGCCGGCGTGGACTGGGACGCCCAGGTGCGGATCGACGACGCCTCGCCCGCCGCCCGCCCCGGTCTGGACCGACCGGCCGCCGCCGCGTTCGTCGCCGCCGTCGGGGGAGAGCCCCAGCCCAAGTACGGGTGGACGGACGTGGCCCGGTTCTCCCAGCTGGGCGTGCCCGCGGTCAACTTCGGCCCCGGAGACGCCCTGCTGGCCCACACGGACGACGAGCACGTGTCCCGCGAGGCGGTCCACGCGTGCCTCGCGGCGCTCACGGCCTGGCTGGCCGGCTGACCCGACGACGTCGGCCGGTGCCAGCCGCCCGACCCGCGGGCCCGCCTCGCCCGCCGCCCGGTCAGCCCGCTGTGTCCGTGGGCGCCCCGACGCGCGGGGTCGTGGGGGCGCTGGCGTCGCCGGCCGTCCGCGACGACAGCCGCCGCGAGAGCCGGGTGGCCGCCCAGGTGAGGAGGAAGTTGATCACGATGAAGATCATCGCGGCCACCACGAGGGACTGCAGGATGTTGCCGTTGCCGGAGCCGAGCTGGCGGGCGTACTGCAGGAGTTCGAAGAAGCCGATGAGGTAGCCCAGCGCCGAGTCCTTGAGGATCACCACGAACTGGCTCAGCAGCGACGGCAGCATGGCGATGAGGGCCTGGGGCACCTCCACGAGCCGCAGGGACTGGGTGCTCGTCATGCCCACCGCCGCGGCCGCCTCGCGCTGGCCGCGCGGCAGCGAGCGCACCCCGGAGCGCACCAGCTCCGCGATCACGGACCCGTTGTACAGGGTCAGCGCCGCGATCACCGCGTAGTACGGGCCGTCCTGGGGCTGGATCGCCCCGGAGCGCGCGACCTGTGCGAACAGCTGGTAGAAGAACACCATCATCACGAGCACAGGCACGGCCCGGAAGAACTCCACGACGACGGCGGCCAGCCAGCGCACCGGGCCGACCGGGGCCAGCCGCAGGAAGCCGAACACCAGGCCGAACACCACGGAGGAGACCACGGCGATGCCCGCGGACTGCAGGGTGAACTGCAGGCCCGGCAGGTAATAGTTCCGCCACGCGTTGCCGTCGACGGCGGCCAGCCAGCGGCGGCCGGAGAGCTGGCCGGTGGCGTTCATCTGGATCAGCACGAGCACCGCCACGACCAACACCGCGGCGAGGGAGACGAGGTTGGCGAGGAGGATCCGCCGGCGGGCGATCGGACCCGGGGCGTCGAAGAGGACGGAGGCCTGGGCACTCATCGGGCCACCGCCCACTTCTCCGAGGCCCACGTGGTCAGCAGGCCGATGGGGATGACGATCAGGCAGAAGCCGATCGCGAAGGTCAGGAAGATCGCCACCATCACGTCCGGGCTGAACTCGATCATGCGCTTCATCAGGCCCGAGGCCTCCGCCACCGACGCCGCGGCGGCGACGGTGGTGTTCTTGGTCAGCGCGATCACGGTGTTGCCCAGCGGGGTGATGGCCCCGCGCAGCGCCTGGGGCAGGATCACGTGGCGTGCCGCGGGCAGGAAGCCCAGGCCGATGGAGCGGGCGGCCTCGGCCTGCCCGAGCGGGACGGTGTTGACGCCGGAGCGGATCGCCTCGCACATGAACGCCGCGTGGTAGAGCGAGAGGGCGATCACGGCGTAGATGAAGAAGTTCAGCGTGAAGTCGGACGAGAAGCTGATCTTCAGCTGTCCCCAGACGGCGAGCACGCCGAGCAGCATGATGATCGTGAGCGGGGTGTTGCGGACCACGTTGACGTAGCCGGCGCCGAGGGCGCGCAGCGAGGGGACGGGCGAGATGCGGAACAGGGCGAGCACCACGCCGAGGACGAACGAGCCGAGGGTCGCGAGGAACGCGAGCCTGATGTTCATCCAGAACGCGAGCGGGATGTCCGCGCCGTAGTCCGCGAGGAGCGAGGAGATCGATTCCATGAGTTCTCCGAGGGTCGGGACAAGGCTGACGGGCAGGGGAGCCGCCGGGCGGGCCGAGGGTGACGGTTCAGGTCACGTCCCAGGCCCACCCGGCGGCGCAGGTCGTCAGGCGCAGGGCTCGAACTCGGCGTCCTCGCCGGAGTTCAGCGTCTCGTCGTAGGTGTAGCCCGTGCCCTCGGTGTTGGACTCGAGGGCCTTCTCCCACTCGCCGGAGTCCTTCATCTCCTTGATGGCTTCGTTGATGTCCTCGCACCGCTCCGAGTCCTTCGGCAGACCGACGCCGTAGCGCTCCGTGGTGAAGGTGTTGCCGACGACCTTGAACTTGCCCTTGTTGGCGTCGGCGGCGGCCAAGCCCGCGAGGATGATGTCGTCCGTGGTCACGGCGTCCACCTGGCCGGACTCGAGGTAGGTCACGCATTCGGCGTAGCCGCCCTGCTCCACCAGGTTCACGCCGGAGGCGAACTGGTCCTTGATCTTCTGGGCCGAGGTGGAGCCGGTGACGGAGCAGAGGTTCTTCCCGTCGAGGGACTCGGGGCCGGTGATCGCGGTGTCGTCCGCGCGGACCAGCAGGTCCTGGCCGGCCACGAAGTACGGGCCCGCGAAGGCGACGCGCTCCTTGCGGGCGTCCGTGATGGAGTACGTCGCGAAGATCATGTCGACCTCGCCGTTCTCCAGGGCGTTCTCCCGGTTCGCAGACGGGGTCTGGACCCACTCGATGTCCTGCTCGGCCACGCCGAGCTTGTCCGCCACGTAGCGGGCCACGTCCGTGTCGAAGCCGGTGGGCTGGGCCGAGCCCTCGCGGTAGCCCAGGCCCGGCTGGTCGAACTTGATGCCGATGCGCAGGCTCTCGCCGGAGCCGGACGACGTCGACTCGCCGGCCGAGGACGAGCCGGCGGCGTCGCCACCGCCGCCCTGCGAGGACGACGGCGCGCAGGCGGTGAGGGACAGCGCGGCCGCGGCGGTGACGGCGGACAGGGTCAGGAGCTTCGTGCGGAGCATGGTGCTCTCCTCTGGTTCGGTGCGGTGGGGTGCGACGGGGGACGGGGTCAGTGCGCGAGGATCTTGCCCAGGAAGTCCTGGGCACGCTCGTGTCGGGGGTTCGTGAAGAAGGTGTCGGGGTCGGTGTCCTCGAGGATGGCGCCGTCGGCCATGAAGACCACGCGGTCCCCGGCCTTGCGGGCGAAGCCCATCTCATGGGTGACCACGACCATGGTCATGCCGCCCTCGGCGAGCTGGACCATGACGTCGAGGACCTCCTGCACCATCTCGGGGTCGAGGGCGGAGGTCGGCTCGTCGAAGAGCAGGGCCTTCGGCTCCATCGCCAGGGCACGGGCGATGGCCACGCGCTGCTGCTGCCCGCCGGAGAGCTGGGCCGGCATCTTCCTCGCCTGCTGGGCCACGCCCACGCGCTCGAGCAGCTCCATGGCGTGCCGCTCGGCGTCCGCCCGGCGCTTGCCCTTCACCTTGATGGGCCCGAGGGTCACGTTCTCCAGGATCGACTTGTGCGCGAAGAGGTTGAAGGACTGGAAGACCATGCCGATCTCGGCGCGCAGCTGGGCGAGCTGTCTGCCCTCGGTGGGGAGCGGCCGCCCGTCGATCAGGATGCGGCCGCCGTCGTCGTCGATGGTCTCGAGCCGGTTGATCGTGCGGCACAGCGTCGACTTGCCGGAGCCGGACGGGCCGAGGACGATCGCCACCTGGCCGCGCGGGATCCGCAGGTCGATCTGTCGGAGGGCGTGGAAGTCGCCGAAGTGCTTGTTGACGCCCTCAAGGACGATCAGGTCATCGCCCGCGGCACCGCGACGGCGCCGCACACCGGCCTCGTCGGGGAGGTGGGCGCCGTGGGGCTGCTCAGGCGTGATCTGCGTCATGCCAGTGGAATATAGCGCACGCCACACCCGGCGCGGTGCGCCGTGCGACGCCGGCCCCGGCGGCCCGCCGGCTCGTTAGGCTGACGCCATGGCCCCACATGAGCACCCCTCGGGCGGCGACGTCGCCGCCAAGCCCCAGCGCGTCCGCCGCGGCGGGCAGGTCCTGCGCGGGGACGCGGCGCACACCCCCACGTTCGACCAGCTCCTCCTCGACGGCCGACGGCCCGGCGACGCCGCACGCCCCGCCGCCGACGTCGCCTCGACGACGTCCGAGGCCTGGCGTGTCCTGCGCATCCAGGCCGAGTTCGTCGAGGGCTTCGGCACCCTCGCGGGGCTGGGTCCCGCGGTCTCCGTGTTCGGCTCGGCGCGCACGCCCGAGGGCAGCGCCGAGTACGCCCTGGCCCACGAGGTCGGGACCCGCTTGGCCCGGGCCGGGTACACGGTCATCACCGGCGGGGGGCCCGGCACCATGGCGGCCGCCAACCGGGGCGCCCACGAGGCCGGTGGAGAGTCCGTGGGCCTGGGCATCGATCTGCCGTTCGAGACCGGCCTGAACCCCTGGGTGCACGTGGGCGTGGACTTCCGCTACTTCTTCGTCCGCAAGGTCATGTTCCTCAAGTACGCGCAGGGGTTCATCGTGCTGCCCGGCGGCCTCGGCACCCTGGACGAGCTCTTCGAGGCCCTCACCCTCGTGCAGACCGGCACCGTCACCCGCTTTCCCGTGGTCCTCGTGGACCGCGGCTTCTGGAGCCCGCTTGTGGACTGGATCCGCGGCACGCTCGTGGAGCGCGGCATGATCTCGCCCGAGGACCCGGACCTGTTCCACCTCGTGGACACGGCCGAGGAGGCCGTCGCGTGCGTGCTCCGCTCGGCGGGGAGGGCCGACGCGTGAGCGGGCCGCAGTGGATCGTCCTGGTGGCCGTGCTCGTCGTCGTGCTGGCGGCCCTGGCCGCCGCCCTCGCGGGCCGGCTCACGCTCCGGGCCGACGACCCGGCCGGGCGGACGCCGGGGCACCCCGTGCTGCTGCCGGAGCGGCCGCGCGCGGCGGATGTCGACCTGCTGCGGTTGGCCGTCGCGGTGCCCGGCTACCAGCGGGACCAGGTGGACGCCGTCCTGCTGCGGCTGCGGGACGCCCTGGCGCAGTGCGAGGACGAGGTGACCGCCCTGCGGGCCCGGGTGGCCGAGCTCGAGGCCGCCGACCCGTCCCGGAGCGATCCGGCGGGGCGTGCCTGAGTCGCGGGCCGGGCTCGGTGCAGGCCATCGTTTGGCGCGAGCACGCGGAATCCGCGATAATAGTGATGTGACCGGCCTCGCGCACGCTCGCGTGCGGGGGCGCCGGAGGCGTCCGGACAGTGCCCGCTCCCGCGGTCGCCGGACGCCGTGACGGGAACATCATCCAGAAGGGAAGTCGCAATGGCCGCCATGAAGCCCCGCACCGGGGACGGTCCCATGGAAGTGACCAAGGAGGGGCGCAGCCTGATCATGCGCGTGCCGATCGACGGCGGCGGCCGTCTCGTGCTGGAGATCAACGCGGACGAGGCCCGCGAGCTCAAGGAGTGCCTCGAGGGCGTCATCCAGGCCTGAGCCCGGACCCCTTCGACGCGGACGCCCCGCGCACCGTCACGGTGCGCGGGGCGTCCGCGTTCCCGGCGACGCCGCGGATCAGCGGCGCACCGCGATCAGCACGCCCGTGCCGGAGGGGACGACGGCGGACAGCCAGTGCTCGTCCTCCCGGATGAGGCGGTCCACCGCCCGGGCGGACACGGTGGACTCGTCGCGCACGGCGGGCCGGGGAACGCGGTCGCCGTCGAGGGCGTCCACCACGACGAGCACGCCGCCGGGGGCGAGCATGCGCGCGGCCTGCTCGACGTCGAACTGACGTGCGGCCGGGTCCCCGTCCACCAGGACCATCTCATAGGCGCCGCTCGTGAGCCGGGGGAGGACGAGCCGGGAGCGCCCCGTGATCATGCGGGTGCGGCTCGTGGGCAGGCGGGCCTCCGAGAACGCCTCGCGGGCCGCGCGCTGTGCCTCCGCGTCCGGGTCCACGGTGGTGAGGACCGTGCGCTCGGGCAGACCGCGCATCAGGGCGAGACCCGAGACGCCGGCGCCCGTGCCCACCTCCACGACCGCCGCGGGGGCACGCGTGGCCGCCAGCACCGTCAACAGGGCCGCCGTCCCCTCACTCACCGGCGGCACCTCCAGCTCGGCGGCGCGCTCGCGGGCGCGCAGGACGACGTCGTCTTCGGTGGCCCGGCTCTCCGACCAGGCCCAGGACGCGTGCTTGTCGGTGGGCTGGGGCTGCAGGGCGCTCATGGGTGACTCCGGGACGACGACGGCGGGACCTCGCCCGCGGCACGGGCGACGCGGGCCAGTGTACGGGCCGGCACGCGGCCGCGACCCAGTGTTCTCCCAGGAGGCGGGCCGATGATGGGACATGGCACGAACCGGCTCCCGCCGTGCGGGAGGCCGTTCGCCGGACCGAGGACGCGAGGACCGAGGAGGTGGCCGCATGGGACGTCGACACACCCAGCGCCACATGGACGCCTACCTCGAGGGCTCCCTCCCCGCCGCGTCCCGGGCGCGCATCGCCCGCCACCTGGACCGCTGCCCCGAGTGCCGCGCCACCGTCCAGGCCCGGGCCCGCGTGCTCGACGCCGCCCGCACGGTGCACCAGCGTCCGGCCGGCGCCGTCGTCGCCCCGGTGCTGCGCGCCCGCGGCGTCTCCGGCCGCCTTGTGGTGGGGCTGCTCACCTTCGTCGTCCTGCTCGGCGGGCTGTTCACCGCGGTCTGGGTGGCCGGCGCGCCCCGCACCGCGGCCGTGCGCACGGCCCCGACCCCGACGGACACCGTCGCCCTGCCGGCAGCCGGGACCGCGTCGACGGACCGGCGCGGCACCGTCGCGGAGCTGCGGGGTCAGGGCTGGACGGTGCCCTCCCTCGTGGGGGCCGGCCTGGAGCCGCTCACCGTCGACACCGCCCAGACGGCCGAGGACGTGGAGGTCGTCGTCGGCTGGGGCCGGGACGAGCCGACCGTGACCGTCCGTGAGTGCCGACCCCGGATCGTGGGAGCCACCCCGAAGGGCTGTGCCTCGACCGCGCCCTTGAGCACGGGGGTGCAGGAGCGTCGGCTGGCCGGCGGCGGCGTCTACCGGATCGTCCCGGCGGGGGAGCAGGACGGCTGGACGGCCGAGCTGACCACGCCGCAGGCCGCCTACCGCGTGGAGGCCAGCCTGCCGGACGAGCGCGCCGACGCGGTCCTCACCCACCTGCTGGTCTCCGAGCGGGCACGGGTGCTCGAGCTGGGCGGCGGAGACGCCGTCGAGGAGCGCCTGGAGCGAGGCCTCGAACGCATCGCGGACGCCGTGCCGCGCCCCCGCGGCTGAGCCGCCCCGCCCCCGCGGCTCCGGGCTGTGGGGCGGTGCCGCTCTAGTAGAGTTCGGAGGGTGTTTGGTATCAACGGCAGCGAGTTCATCATCTTGGCGGTGCTCGCGATCGTCATCCTCGGGCCGGAGAAGCTCCCCGAGTACACGCGCGCCTTCACCGACTGGCTGCGCGTCATGCGCGACAAGGCCGAGGGTGCCAAGGCGCAGTTCAAGGAGGAGACCGGCACGGACTTCGACGAGGTGGACTGGCGCAAGTACGACCCCCGCCAGTACGACCCGCGCCGCATCATCCGCGACGCGCTCCGCGAGCCCGCCGGCGGCTCGTCCACGCCCGCGTCCCGCGCGGCGCAGGCGACGGGCATCAGCGCCGAGGACGTGCACGGCGGCCTCACCCGCCAAGACCTGACGGACATGGATCCGCGCACGCTCTTCCGCCGCCCCGCCGGGGCCGGCAGCACCGCCGCCGCGGAGTCCGGCGCCGCCGCCGCACAGACCCGGTCGACCGAGCCCGCCGCGGGGGCGGCAGCCGTGGGCGGTGCCGCCGCAGCCCTGATGGCCTCCGGCCGCGCCGAGGCCCTCACCGAGGAGCGCCCTGCCGCCGTCGAGACCGAACCGGACCCCCTCGAGCTGCTCGGGCTGGCACCCGCCCCCTTCGACGTCGACGCGACCTGACGCCGTCGCGCGCGCCGGCCGGGGCGCCGGCACCCGAGGTCAGCGCGGGGTGACCGGAAGGCGCCGCCCGGCCAGCCCGCGCGGTCGCACGGCCACCCGCTGCGCGATCTGCGTCAGCGCCCGGCCCGCGGGGCTCTCCGGCGCGGACACCACCACGGGTTCGCCGGCGTCGCCGCCCGCGCGCAGCGCCGGGTCCAGGGGAACGGTGCCCAGCAGCGGCACCTGCGTGTCCAGCACCCCGGACAGCCGCTCCGCCACCTCGGCGCCGCCGCCGGTCCCGAACACATCCAGGACGGTGCCGTCTGGCAGGGTCATCGGCCCCATGTTCTCCACGACGCCGGCCACGGTCTGGCCCGTCTGCTCCGCCAGCTGACCGGCGCGCGCGGCCACCTGCGCGGCGGCGTGCTGCGGCGTGGTCACCACGAGCAGCTCCGAGGCGGGCAGCAGCTGCGCCGTCGAGATCGCGATGTCCCCGGTGCCCGGGGGCAGGTCCACGAGCAGGACGTCCAGGTCGCCCCAGTGCACATCCGTGACGAACTGCTCGAGCGCGCGGTGCAGCATCGGCCCGCGCCAGGCCACCGGCCGGTCCGCGTCGAGGAACATGCCGATCGAGATGACCTTCACGTCCCGCACCACGGGGGGCAGGATCATCCGGTCCAGCTTCGTCGGGGTGCCGGTCACGCCCAGGAGCCCGGGGATGGAGTAGCCGTGCACGTCCGCGTCGATCAGGCCGACGGCGAGTCCGCGCGCGGCGAGCGCGACCGCGAGGTTGGCCGTGACCGAGGACTTGCCCACGCCGCCCTTGCCCGAGGCCACCGCGAGGACGCGCGTGAGCGTCCCCTCCCCGAACGGGTTCGTCGGCCGAGTCGCGCGCAGGGCGTCCTGCAGCGCCAGGCGGCGCTCGGGCTCCATGACCCCGACGCGAACGTCCACGGATTCACAGCCGGGCACGACGGCGACGGCGGCGGCCACGTCCGTCTGGATCGTCCCGCGCAGGGGGCACGCGGCGATCGTGAGCAGGACCGCGACCTCGACGACGCCCGGGGCGGTCTCCACGACCGACTCCACCATGCCGAGGTCGGTGATCGGGCGGCGGATCTCGGGGTCCTGGACCGTGGCGAGCCGTTCCAGCACCCGGCGCTCGAGGTCGGTGCGGACCTCGGGCACGGGCAGGCCCAGGGCGCTCATCGGCCGCCCCCGTCCACCGGGCCCGCACCGTCGGCGGGACCGGCCGCCGGACCGGACCCCCCGGCCTCGCGGGCCTCCTGGGCCGCGAGGGTGGCGAGCGTGGTGGTCGTGGGCTCGGCGCCGGCGTCGCCGCGCCGCGCATCCCGGCCGCGGCCCTTGGTCTTCTTGTTCTTGCGGGGCTGGGCCTCGGCGCCCGGGAGGCCGGCGCGCAGCTCCTCCCGGATCTCCTCCCGGATCTCCTCCCGCAGCTCGGCGCGCAGCGCCTCGCGGAGGTCGTCCCTGAGGTCGTCCTGGACGCCGCGCAGCTCGCCGCGCACGAAGTCGCGCGTGGCGACCTCCTGGACGGCCAGCCGCAGACCGGCGATCTCGCGGGTGAGGAACTCGGTGTCGGCGAGGTTGCGCTCGGCGCGGTCACGGTCCTCGCGCAGCGCGACCCTGTCCCGGTCGTCCTGGCGGTTCTGCGCCAGCAGGAGCAGGGGTGCGGCGTAGGACGCCTGGAGGGAGAGCATGAGCGTGAGCGCGGTGAAGCCGAGCTCGGCGGAGTCGAACCGCCACTCCATCGGGCCGAACGTGTTCCAGCCCAGCCAGGCGGCGCAGAACAGCGTCATCCAGACGAGGAACTGCGGGGTGCCCATGAAGCGGGCGATGCCCTCGGTGGCCTCGCCGAAGGCGTCCGGGTTCGGGGCCAGCCGGGGCACGCGGCGCCCGCTGGCGCTCAGCGGGGTGTCCAGGCCGGTGCCGCGGCCCGGGCGCAGGTCTCGCGCGGTCTGGGTCATGCTCACACCTCCGGTGTCGTGCGGCGGCGGGCCGCGGGGGTCAGGTTGCGGGGCGGGTCTCGGCGTCGTCGAGGTCCATGGCCCGCCAGTCGTCGGGCAGGATGTGGTCGAGCAGGTCGTCCACGCTCACGGCCCCGACGACGCGGTCCTGCTCGTTCACCACGGGGATGCACGTGAGGTTGTAGGTCGCGAGCTCGCGGGTCACATGGGCGATGGGGGCGAGGTCCGAGACGGGCTCGAGGTCCTTGTCCATGATGTTGCCGATCGCCTCCGGCGGCGGGTACCGCAGCAGGCGCTGGAAGTGGACGACGCCGAGGAACCGGCCCGTCGGCGTCTCCAGGGGCGGCCGGGCCACGATCACGAGCGAGGCCAGCGCGGGGGAGATCTCCTGCTGTCGGATGGTCGCCATGGCCTCGGCCACGGTGGCCTCCGGGGGGAGGATGACCGGCACGGGGGTCATGAGCGAGCCCGCGGTGCCCTCCTCGTACTCGAGCAGGCGCCGGACGTCCTCGGCGTCCTCCGGCTCCATGCGTTCGAGCAGCAGCTCCTGCTGGGAGTCGGGCAGCTCGTGGAGCAGGTCCGCCGCGTCGTCCGGGTCCATCTCCTCCAGGACGTCGGCGGCGCGGTCGATGTCCAGCTGGGAGAGGATCTGCACCTGGTCGTCGTCGGGCAGCTCCTGGAGCACGTCCGCGAGGCGTTCGTCCTGCAGCTCGCTGGCGACCTCGACGCGGCGCTTCTCCGACATGTCGTGGAGCATGTCCGCCAGGTCGGCGGGCTTGAGGTCCTCGTGCGCGGCGAGGAAGCTCGTGGCCCCCTGCGGGTCGGCCTGCGCCGTCCAGCGGGCCTCGTCCCAGTTCAGCAGGAGGTGCTCGCCCCGCTGGGCGCGGCCGAAGGGGCCGCGGCCGACGATGCGGCGCACGTACAGGTCCGAGACCAGCCAGTCGCCGTTGCGCTGCTGCTCCAGCCCGATGTCCTCCAGGAAGGCCTCGCCCGACCCGTCGGAGAGGCGCACCTTCCGGTCGAAGAGGTCGGCGGCCACCATCTGCTCGGCGCCACGGCGGGAGAACCGGCGCAGGTTGATCAGCCCGGTCGTGATGATCCGGCCCGAGTCCATGGACGTCACTCGCGTCATCGGGACGAAGACGCGCTTCTTGCCGGGGACCTCGATCACGAGGCCGGTGGCGAACGGGGCTGCGGCGGGGCCGCGGTCCAGCACGACGACGTCGCGCAGCCGGCCCAGGCGGTCGCCGAGGGGGTCGAAGACGTCCAGGCCCAGCAGGCGGGCCACGAAGATCTTGGGGGAGCTCACCGACCCAGCCTACGGCGTACCGGGCCGCGGCTCCGTGTCCGCGGACGGCGGACCCCCGCCCGCCCGGGTACCGGGCCGGGCACAATGGGTCCATGTCGATCATGATGCCCAACCCTCAGCCCGGAGCCGAGCAGGGCCTGCCCCGCGGCGAGCTGCTGGCCACCTACGCCACCTACGCGCAGGCGCGCGAGCAGGTGGACCGCCTCGCCGCCACGGACTTCCCCGTGAGCGCCGTGTCGATCGTGGGCAAGGACCTGCGGGTCGTGGAGCGGGTGCGCGGCCGGCTGAACTACGCCCAGGTGGCGTTGTCCGCGGGTGTGCGCGGCGTGTTCTTCGGCGGACTGATCGGCGTGTTCCTCTACCTGCTGGCCCCCGAGGCCGGCCCGGGGCAGATCCTCACCTCCATGCTGCTGGGCCTGGCGGTGTGGCTGATCTTCGGCGTGATCGGCTTCGCGATGCGTCGGGGGCAGCACGGCTTCGCGTCCTCGCAGGCCGTCGTGCCCACGGCCTTCGACCTCGTGGTCGCGTTCGACCACGCCGCCCGCGCCCGCCAGGAGCTGGGCCTGGGCGGTGCCGCGGCCCCGACGCCGCCCGCGGCGTCGCAACCGGCGCCCGCCCCCGCCGCGGAGGCCGAGGACGGGTCCGTGCAGGCCACCCCGGCCCCCGCGCCGTCGTCGGGCGGGTCCCACGCGGCGCCGGCCCCCGGCGGGCCCGAGGCGCCGGCCCGGCCCGCCCCGGAGGCGGACCCCGCGCCCACCGGCCTGGACCGCTCCTACGGCGTGACCCTGCCGCCGGAGGAGGTCGCCAAGCTCATCGAGGCGCGCGGCGGCCACCCGCCACGGCCCCAGGACGAGCCGCGCGGCTGAGCCCCGTCAGAGGGACCAGGACTCGAGCCGCCGGAGCATGTCGCGCTTCTTGCTCGCATGACCGTGCATCCGGCCCAGGATGTCGCCGAGGACGGTGACGGCGCGGTCGATGTACGGGCCCTTGTTCAGCATCGCGGCTTCGGCCCGCTGCGCCATCGCGGCGTCCGTGATCTCCGCCCGTGAGGGCAGGCCGGTCTTGGCGAGGGACTCGAGGACCTGGGTGGCCCAGATCGCGGGCACGTGCGCGGCCTCGCACAGCCACAGGATCTCCTCCTGCAGCTCGGCCATGCGTGCGAAGCCGGCCTCCACCGCCAGGTCGCCGCGGGCGATCATCACCCCGACGTCCCGCCAGCGCATCGCCTCGAGCAGCATCCGCGGCAGCTGCCGGAAGGCCTCCACCGTCTCGATCTTCAGCGTGATGTCCACGTCCGGCGCGTCCTCGGCCTCGAGCGCGTCGATCAGCTGGGCCACGTCCTCGGCCGAGCGGACGAAGGACATGTTCACCATGTCCGCGTGGCGAGCCGCGAACGGGATGTGGGCGAGGTCCTCGTCCGTGAGGGCCGGGATGTCCAGGTGCGTGTCCGGGAAGTTCACGCCCTTCTCCGCCTTGAGCTTCGCCCCGCGCGGGCCGGCCTGGGTCACCTCGAGGGTGATCTCATCGTCGGACACCCCCGTGATCCGCGTGCCGATCCGTCCGTCGTCGAGGGAGACCCGGTCGCCGACCGTCGCGTCCGCGAACGCCTGCGCCAGGGTGAGGCCGATCCGGTAGGGCGGCGTGTCGACCGCGGGAACCGGCTCGAGCGAGCGGGTCAGCACGATCTGCTCGCCCTCGTGCACGCGCATCGACTGCTCGAGCGGGGGCAGCGGTCCCACCTCGAGCGGACCGTGCGGCGTCGTCAGTGCCGTGCCCGTCGCCCAGTAGACCGTCTTGTCCGCCCGCACGAGCACGCCCTCGCCGCTCACCCGCTCGACCTCCAGCCTGCGGTGTGCACCCCGCGCGTCGGTCAGCTCGATCTCGTCGCCGCGCTGCAGGCCCGCCAGGGTCTTCCCGTCCGGGGCCGCCAGCGGCACGACGACGGCGCCGTCCGGCCGGTCCGCCACGGCCACGGCGTCGTGGGGCCCGGCGGCGAGCCACACGCGGGAGGGCTCGGTGACGATCCCGGAGGGGTCCCGGGCGGGCTTCACCTTCACGACGCGCGGTCCCGGCTCGATGGGGCCGGTGCGCACCTTCGGCCCGGCCAGGTCCATCGCGACCAGGGGTGCGGGCCGGCCCGCACCGGCACACCGGCGGACCGCCGCGATCATGGCGGCCCACGCCTGCTCGTCGTCGTGGGCGCAGTTCACGCGCGCCAGGTCCATGCCGGCTTCGGCGATCCGGGCCACGAGCTCTGGGTCCGTGGCGGCCTCGGAGGGCATCGTCACCATGATGCGCGCGTCCCGGTCGCCGCGGGCCGGACCGAGCAGGCTCGCTGCGTTGCGGGCGAGGATGGCGCGGCCCTCGGCGGAGGTCAGGGCGTCATCCTCGGGTGCGGTGGCGAGGTCGCCGTCGAGCGCGCGGGCGGCGGCCAGCACCGCGTCCACGTGGCCGAGCACGCCGGCCTCCATGCGGCCCAGCGAGGACAGGCCGGCGTCGCTCAGTGCCTCCTGCAGCGGCCGCAGGTCGGTGCCGCGCAGGGCGACGTAGTGCACGAGGTTCCGGGCCGAGGCCCGGTGGCGGTCCCGGACGCGGGAGATGAGGTCGGCGTGCTCCGCCTCGGCGGAGAGGAGGCGGTCGCGGAGGGCGGTGAGCTCGGTGGTCAGGTCGATACCCATGGTCCGAACCCTAGGCGCGCCCTCCGCGCCGGATCACGCCTGGAGCCGCGCCATCCAGGCCTCGATCTCGTCCGGGGTGCGGGGGAGGGCCGCGGAGAGGTTCTCGGCCCCGTCCTCGGTCACGAGGATGTCGTCCTCGATGCGCACGCCGATGCCGCGGTACTCCTCCGGCACGGCCAGGTCCTCCTCCTTGAAGTACAGACCCGGCTCGATCGTGAAGACCATGCCCGGCTCGAGCACGCCGTCCAGGTAGAGCTCGCGCTTGGCCTGCGCGCAGTCGTGCACGTCGAGGCCGAGGTGGTGCGAGGTGCCGTGGGGCATCCAGCGCCGGTGGTGCTGGCCCTCGTCCGAGAGCGCGACCTCGGCCGAGACCGGCAGCAGGCCCCAGCCGTCGAGGCGGTCGACGAGCACCCGCATGGCCTCGGCGTGGAGCTCGCGGAACCGGATGCCGGGGCGCACGATCGCGAAGGCGGCGTCCGCGGCGTCGAGGACCGCCTGGTAGATGCGGCGCTGCACGTCCGTGAACGTGCCGGACACGGGCAGGGTGCGGGTGATGTCCGCGGTGTAGAGGGAGTCGTCCTCGACGCCGGCGTCGAGCAGGAGCAGCTCACCCGGGCGCACGGCGCCCGTGTTGCGGATCCAGTGCAGGATCGTGGCGTTGTTGCCGGAGGCCGCGATCGTGTCGTAGCCCAGGTCGTTGCCCTCGAGGCGGGCGCGGGCGAAGAAGGCGCCCTCGACCACGCGCTCGCCGCGGTCGTGGCCGACGGCGCGCGGCAGGGCCCGCACGACGTCCTCGAAGCCCGCGATGGTCGCGGCCACCGAGGCGCGCATCCGATCGACCTCCCACGCGTCCTTGACCAGGCGCAGCTCGGAGAGGAACTCGGCGGTCTGGGCGTCGGCCTCGGCCGCGGCGGCCAGGTCCACGCCGGCCTCGGTCCGGACGGCGGCCAGCAGCGCATCCACGTCCTGGTCGGTCTCGGCCAGCAACCGGACCGCGGTGCCGTCCGCGGCCACGTTCTTGGTGACGGCGGACTCGAGCTCCTCGAGCCCCGCCGTGCGCAGACCCGTGCGGGCGGCCAGGCCGGCCAGGGTCGGACGGGGGCCGATCCAGAACTCGCCCGAGCGCGAGTCCGCGTAGAACTGCTCGGTGTCCCGGCCGGCCAGGGGACGGAAGTACAGGGTGGCGGTGTGGTCCGTGCCGTCGTCGCCGGCGCCCGGGTCCGTGGGCTCGAGCACGAGCACGGCGTCCGGCTCGTGGTCCACGCCGAGGCCCGTCAGGTGGGCGAACGCGGAGTGCGCGCGGAAGCGGTAGTCGGTGTCGTTCGAACGGACCTTGAGGCGGCCGGCCGGCACCACGATCCGCTCGCCCGGGAAGCGCGCGGAGACGGCGGCCCGCCGCCGGGCGGCGTACGGGGCCGAGGCGTCGGGGTCGGGCAGGGCCTGCGACGAGGGCGCCCAGTCGGAGGCCATGAAGTCGCGGAAGGCGTTCGAGGCGGGGCGCTGCGAGCGGTTGTCGACGCGCTCGGCCAGCGGCTGGGGGTTCACCGCGCCGGTGCCGTCGGCGCCCGCCTCGGGGGTGGCGGCGGGCTGGTCGGGGGTGGTCTGGGCGGGGTGCTGTGCGGCATCGGTCATACCCTCCATCATGGCACCGGTGGGCGCGGGCAGGTCGGGGCCGCCGCGCGCGGGTCTCGGTACCATGGCCGCCATGGCCCGCTACGACCTGCACACGCACTCGACCGAGTCCGATGGCACCGAGCCGCCGGCCGACGTGGTGCGTGCGGCGGCGCGGGCCGGGCTGGACGGCCTCGCGCTCACCGACCACGACACCACCGCCGGCTGGGCCGAGGCCGCCCAGGCCGCGCGGGAGACCGGACTGACGCTCGTGCCCGGCATGGAGATGTCCTGCACCTCCGCGGACGGCGTGAGCGTGCACGTGCTCAGCTACCTGCACGACCCCGAGGACCCCGCCCTGCTGCGGGAAGTCGGCCGGGCTCGCGACGCGCGGCTGACCCGGGCGCAGGAGATGGTGCGGCGCCTGGGCGCGGACTTCTCGATCACGTGGGAGCTGGTCCAGGAGCACGCGGCGGAGAACGCGACGATCGGCCGGCCCCACCTGGCCGACGCCCTCGTGACGATCGGGGCCGTCCCGGACCGCTCCGCGGCGTTCCGGGAGATCCTCGCCGGCCGGTCCAAGTACTACGTGCCGCACTTCGCCCCGGACCCGGCCGAGGCGGTCGCGCTCATCCGGGCCGCCGGCGGGGTGCCGGTGTTCGCGCATCCCCGGGCGCGCATGCGGGGCCGCGTGGTGGGCGACGAGGTGTTCGAGCAGATGGCCGAGGCCGGACTGGCGGGGGTCGAGGTCGAGCACCGGGACAACCCGGCGGAGGAACGCACCTGGCTGCGCGCGTTCGCGGACCGGCACGGGCTGTTCGTCACCGGCTCGTCCGATTACCACGGCACCGGCAAGCCGAATCCGATCGGCGAGCACACCACGGGCGCGGAGGTGCTCGCCGAGATCGAGCGGCAGGGTACCGGCACGGCGATCATCCGCGGCTGAACCCGGACGGCCCGGGCGACGGCGGAGGATCCGTTGCGCGAATGACCCTTCCGGCCGCCTGCACGGCGGTCAGAAGGGTCATTCGCGCAGAAGACTCCCGGGGCCCCGGAAGGGAGGGTCAGCCGTCCACGACCTCGCCGTTGCGGCGCCGCGTGCGGGAGCGGCCGCCCCGGCGACGACGGGCCTCGGCCCGGGCCTCGGCGCGCTCGGCCCGGCGGGCCTCCGTGAGCTCGACGCCGGCCACCGGCTCCGACGTCCGGGCCGCGGGGGTCTCGGAGCGCGAGGCGGTGCGCTTGCGGCCCTCGCCGCGACCACGGCCCCGGCCCTCGGCGCGCTGCTCGGCGGGTGCCTCACCACGCCCGCGGCCCGAGCGCTCGGAGCGCTCGCCGCGGCTCCCGCCCCGCGCCGCGTCTCGGCCCTCGCCGGAGCGGCCGCCCCGGCCCCGACCGCCGCGTCCGCCGCGGCCGCCCTCACGGCCACCGCGCTCGCCGTCGCGGGACCGGCCGCCCTCGCGACCCCGTCCGCGGCCGCCGTCGCGCTGCTTCGCCTCGGGGCCGCCGAGGTCCTCGAGCGTCTCGCCCTCGAGGCCCTCGAGCACGCGCTTGGCCTGCGGCAGACGGCCCTTCGTGCCCTTCGGGATGCCGAGGTCGGAGAACAGGTGCGGGGAGGAGGAGTAGGTCTCCACCGGCTCGGGCTGGCCGAGGCCGAGCGCCTTGTCGATCAGGGACCAGCGCGGCATGTCCTCCCAGTCCACGAGGGTCACCGCCACGCCCTTGTTGCCGGCGCGGCCCGTGCGGCCCACGCGGTGCACGTAGGTCTTCTCGTCCTCCGGCGCCTGGAAGTTGAACACGTGGGTGACGTCGTCGACGTCGATGCCGCGCGCCGCGACGTCGGTGGCCACGAGGATGTCCACCTTGCCGTTGCGGAACGCGCGCAGCGCCTGCTCGCGGGCGCCCTGGCCGAGGTCGCCGTGCAGCGCGCCGGCCGCGAAGCCGCGCGCCGTCAGCTCGTCCGCCACGCGAGCGGCCGTGCGCTTGGTGCGCGTGAAGATGATGGTCCGGCCGCGGCCCTCGGCCTGCAGGGCGCGGGCCACGAGCTCGTCCTTGTCCATGTGGTGGGCGCGGTAGACGAGCTGACGGATGTCCTTCTTCGTCAGGCCCTCGTCCTCCGGGTCCGCCGCGCGGATGTGGGTCGGCTGCGTCATGTAGCGGCGCGCCATCGCGACCACGGGACCCGGCATGGTGGCCGAGAACAGCATGGTCTGACGCACGGCCGGGACGGCGGCGAGCAGGGTCTCGACGTCGGGGAGGAAGCCGAGGTCCAGCATCTCGTCGGCCTCGTCCAGCACCACCGTGTTCACCAGGTCCAGGCGCAGGTGGCGCTGGCGCATCAGGTCGATGAGGCGGCCGGGGGTGCCGACGACGATCTCGACGCCGCGCTGCAGCTCCTCGATCTGCGGCTCGTAGGCGCGGCCGCCGTAGATGGTGGCGATGCGCAGGGGGCGCCGGGCCGCGGCGGCCGTGAGGTCGCCGGCCACCTGGACGGCGAGCTCGCGCGTCGGGGCGACGATCAGGGCCTGCGGGGCGCCCGCGGTGCCCTTGGCCTCGAGGCCGTCCCAGCCGGGCTCGCCCGGGCCGATGGCGCGCTGTAGCGCGGGGATGCCGAAGCCGAGGGTCTTGCCGGTGCCGGTCTTGGCCTGGCCGATGATGTCGTGGCCGCCGAGGGCGACCGGCAGGGTCATGGCCTGGATGGGGAAGGGGTGGACGATGCCCTTGGCCTCCAGGGCCTCGACGATCGCGGGGTGCACCCCGAAGTCGGCGAAGGTCTGCTCGGGGGCCACGGGGGCGGCGTCCTCGGTGACGATGTCCTCCGCGATCGCGGCGACCGTCGGGTCGAGGTCGGCGGAGGCGGGGGTGTGCTCGGAGTTCTGGGTCATGGCGACTCGCGTTCCTGGTCAGGCGTCGTCACGGCGGGCGGAAGGCCCGGCTCCGCCGTGCGCGCGGTTCAAGCGGAAGCCGATCGCGAGGCAAGCACGCGGAGCGGCCGACGGGCGGCGCCCCGTGGAACCGGGCGGGCGCGCCGTACGCGGCGGGCCGTGCCGGATCCGGCAGGTCATGGTGCCGTCCCGGGCGTCAGGGGCGCGGGCGGCGGGTCAGGGTGATCAGAGAGCGACCGGTCATCCTGGGTCAGCGTGAGCTGTGCGGCCAGTCTACCCCCGCGGCCGTGATCGCACCCGAGGCGCGGTCCACGCCCTCGATCCGCACGCGCACCCGGGTGCCCGCCGGGACGCTGCCCGGCACCCGCAGGCTCACGGCCGGGTCGAGCAGCCACACCTCCGTGCCGTCCTTCGCCTCGCGCACCGCGATCCCCTCGAGCTCCGCGCCGACGCGGGACTCGAGTGCCGCCGCCTCCACGAGGTCCGCCGCCGTCCGGCTCGCGGCCGAGGCCCGGCGCGACGAGTCCGCCATGAGGGCGGGCAGCGCGGGCAGGGCGCTGCGGACCCATGCGGGGGCGGGGGCGCCGATGGCATGGGCGTGGCACAGGGCCAGGACGAAGCGGTCCACGAGCCGGCGCAGCGGAGCGGTGGCGTGGGCGTAGGGGGCGGCGAGCGCGGCCTGGGCCGGTTCGTCCGGCGGGGTGCGCAGGGCCGGGTCCTCGGCCTGCGCGTCGAAGGCCGTGTACCCGGCGCCGCGGAACAGCCCGGTGGCCGCGTGCAGCACCGCCAGGTGCCGCGCGTCGGCGGGGTCGAGGGAACGCAGGTAGGCGCCGTAGTCCTGGCCCTCGTCCCACGGGGCGCCCAGGGCGCGCGTGCGCTCTCGGAAGGCGGCGACGGCGTCGGTGTCCGGCGCCGGCATCGTACGCAGGATCCCGACTCCGGCGGCCAGCATCAGCTCGGCCGCGGCCATGCCGGTCAGCAGGGAGAGCTGGGCGTTGTGCTCCTCCGCCGGCAACGGCGCCCGGTGCACGAGCTCGTGCGCCCCGTCCTCGGTGACACGGACCTCCTGGTCCGGCAGGTTCAGGGAGGCGCCGCCGCGGGCGGCCTCCTGCGCGGCCCGCCGTCGGCCCACCTCCGGCAGCAGCGCCAGCGAGTCGCGCACCTCGGCCGGCCACCCCTCGGCGGCGGCCCGGTCCGCGTCGGTGACCCCGGGGCGCGGCGTCGTCGGCGCCTGCGCCCCCGGCTGTGCGTCGAGGAAGGCCTGCACCTGCCCGTACGTCAGCTGCGCCCGGGAGCGGATGCGGGCGCGTTCGAGGCCGGTCTCGACGACGGCGCCCGCGGCGTCCAGCAGGAACGTCCACACGAACGCCGGGTGCTCGCGGTCGGGCAGCAGCGAGGCGGCGTCCTCGCTCAGCACCTCCGGGTGCAGGGGGACCCGGCCGTCGGGCAGGTAGACGGTCTGGCCGCGGCGGCGGGCCTCGCCGTCCACGGCGCCGCCCGGGGTCACGAAGGCGGGCACGTCCGCGATCGCGTAGCGGACCAGGATGCCGTCGTCGTCGGCGGGGGTCAGGAGCAGGGCCTGGTCCAGGTCCGTGGAGCCGGCGGGGTCCACGGTGACGAACGGCAGGGCCGTGCGGTCCGCGTGGTCCGGGCTCCCGGTCAGGCCCGCGTGCACCTCACGCGCGGCCGCCTCCGCCTCGGCCAGGACGGGGGCGGGGAAGGCCGGCGGCAACTCGAGCTCCGTCCGCAGGGCGGCGAGGCGCTCGAGCAGGGTCGGGTCGGCGGGGCCGCGGAGGCCGAGGGCGTGAGGGGTCATGGCGGTGCTCCTGGGCAGGGGGCCGAGACGACGCACGCCCCGGCGGATCACCGGGGCGTGCGGGCGGGTCAGGAGGCGGCGAACCCGAGCGGGCCCGACTTCTTCGCGCCGATCTCCACGAAGCCGATGCGGTCGCCGGGGACGACCACCTGGCGGCCCTTGGCGTCCGCCAGGACCAGCGGGGTGCCGTCGGAGACGGCGGCGTCCACGAGGGAGCGGACCTCGTCCGCCGACTGCTCGCTGTCGATGACGACCTCGCGGCCGACGTGCTGCACACCGATGCGGATCTCCATGGGGAACCTCTTCTCTTCGTCGCGTCCTGTGCGGTCCGCCGTCAGCCTACGGGACCGCTCGGCGGGGTGGACGGGCGCCCACGAGGTTCACCCGCGGGCGAAACGGGCCGGACGGCCGGGTCAGCGCGGCGCGTCGTCCGCGGAGGGCAGCGAGGCGAGGCCGCGCCAGACGAGCGCGTCCACCGTGCGGGCCATCTCGGCGGCGGCGGGGCGGGCGTCGGCGTCGAGCCGGTCCGCCCAGTGGCGGGCGGCGCCCAGGAGGTAGCCGACGAGTCCGCGGGAGAGCACCTCGGCCTCGGCCTCGGCCACGGTGGTGTCAGCGCGGATGGTGCGCGCGACCTCGGAGGAGAGCAGCCGGTGCACGGCCTCGCTGCGCGTGCGCACCTCCGGGTCCCCGTCGATGCCGGAGTCGAAGATCAGGCGGTGGGTCCGCTCGGGAGAGGCCATGTACTCGAACACGGCGGCGACGGTGGCCCGCACCCGTTCGCGATTGTCCCGGCGGGTGTCCATCGCCGCCTCGAGGAGCGCGCGCAGGCTCGCGACCTCGGCGTCCAACAGCTCGAGGAAGAGCTCGTGCTTGCTGGGGAAGTGCTGGTAGAGGACCGGCTTGGAGACCTCGGCCCGCTCGGCGATCTGCTCCATGGAGGCCCCCGCGTACCGCTCCGCGGCGAAGACCGCTCGGGCGCAGTCCAGCAGCTGGCGGCGACGCTCCTGCCGGGGCAGACGGCGGCCTCGCCCGGGCTCGTCGGGCGCGGTGGCGGCGGGGTGGTCGGTCACGGGGTCCTCCTGGCGCGGGGCGGGCTCACGCGATGCGCGCGGCGCCGCCCTCGTCCTCGTGCGCGGGACAGACCGCCTCGACCGTGCCCACGGCGGGGGCGGGGCGGCCGGGGGCCTCGATCCCGAAGACCGCCTCGAGGGCGTCCTCATAGCGGTCGAGCCGGCCCTCGGCGGCGAGCCGCTTGGCGCGCACGCTGGGCTCGTGCAGGAGCTGGTTCACCATGCGGCGCAGGGCGAACTCCACCTCCTCGGCGGCCGCCGTGCAGCCGTGGCGGGCGCGCACGCGCTCGAGCTCCCGGTCGAGCACACCGAGGGTGTGGCGGCGCAGGGCCTTGATCGCCGCGTCGGCACTGCGGCCACGCTGCGCGGCGCGGTACTCCTCGACGGCGTCGTCCACGAGCGCGCGGGCCTCCGCGACGGCGACCTGGGCCTGCTCGGGTGCGGCCAGCCGCACCGACTCGAGGGTGATGAGATCGACGTCCGGCAGGTCCGCGACCGCCGGGTCGAAGTCGCGCGAGAGGGCCAGGTCGACCACCGTGAGCGGACGCCGTCCGCCCTTGCGCAGCTCCTGGAGGCGCTCGGGGCTGATCTGGCGTTCGCCGCCGGAGGAGCCGATGATCACGTCCGCCTCGGCGACGGCGCCGGCCACGGCCTCGCCGCCGAGCGCGAGGGCCCAGCCGCCGCGGTCCGCGACGAACTGCTCCGCGCGGCCCGAGGCCGAGTGCACGCCGACGGTGGTCGCGCCCCGGTCCGCCAGCTGCGCGAGCGTGGTGCCGGCGTAGGCGCCCGTGCCGATCAGCAGGATGGTGGCCCCGGCCCAGAAGTCGCGCTGGGCCGCGGCGTCGGTGAGACCGCGCAGCTCCTCCGCGAGGTCCAGGGCGACGGAGACGACCGAGCGGCCGGCCGCGCCGAGCGCCGTGCGGGAGCCGACGTCCTTGGCCGTGCGCGTGGCGGACTCGAAGAGGCGGACGAGCGGACCCGAGGCGGTGCCGGCCTCCTGGGCCGCCGTCAGGGCGCGTCGGACCTGACCGGCGATCTCGCGCTCGCCCACCACGGCGGAGTCCAGTCCGGCGCCGACCTCGAAGAGGTGACGGGCCGTGGCGTCGGCGTCGAGTGTGCGGAACGCGGCGTGCACGTCCTCGTCGGGCAGGGAGGTGGAGGCGGCGACGGCGGACAGCAGCCCCGCGCGGGCGGCCTCGACGCCGGCCGCGTCGGCCTCGGCGTAGATCTCCACGCGGTTGCACGTGGCCAGCACGACGGCGCCCGCCGCGCCGCTGCCGGGCAGGGCGGGCCCGACCCCGGTCGCGCCGGCGCTGAGGCGGGCGACCGTGTCCAGGTCCAGGTCATGGTGGGAGGCGACGAGAGAGAAGACAGTCACAGCGGGCCAAGTCTAGCCCCGACCGCCCCGCCCGTCCGGGAAGGCGGACCTGACCCGGGTGCCGTCGGCCAGTGTGACGACGCTCACGGAGGACGCAGATGTGCCACCGCGACACGACCGGTGGGACACTGGGGGCATGTCCGCCCTGTCCCAGACCCCCGAGACCCCCGCGGCCGTCCCGGCACTGCCCGCCGAGCACCCGCTGCGCACCGAGGATCCGTCACGCTCGACCGTGGCCAGCCCGCTCCTTCGCGCGCTGCGCGGCCAGCGCCCCGACCGCCACCCCGTGTGGTTCATGCGGCAGGCCGGCCGTTCGCTGCCCGAGTACCGCCGGGTGCGCGAGGGGATCGGGATGCTCGACTCCTGCCTCATGCCGGACCTGGTCCGGGAGATCACGATGCAGCCGGTGCGCCGCCACGACGTCGACGCGGCGATCTTCTTCTCGGACATCGTAGTCCCCCTGCGCCTGGCGGGCGTGGACGTGGAGATCCAGCCCGGCGTGGGCCCCGTGCTCGGCCAGGCCGTCCGCACCGCCGACGACGTCGCCGCGCTGCCCGTCCTCGAGGACGCCGCCCTGGACGTCATCCGCGAGGCCGTCGCGGCCACCGTCGCCGAGCTGGGCCCGCGCCCCCTGATCGGCTTCGCCGGCGCCCCCTTCACGCTGGCGGCGTACATGGTGGAGGGCCGTCCCTCCCGCGACCACTTCGGCCCGCGGCGCATGATGCACGCCGACCCCGAGACCTGGGCCGCCCTGGCCGGCTGGGCGGCCACCGTGTCCGGCCAGTTCCTGCGCGCCCAGCTCGAGTCCGGCGCCTCCGCCGCGCAGCTGTTCGACTCGTGGGCCGGTTCGCTCTCGGCGGACGACTACCTCGAGCACGTGCAGCCGCACTCGACGGCGGCCCTCGCCCATGTCGCCGACCTCGCCGGGCCCGGCGTCCCCGACGGCGCCCCGCTCCTGCACTTCGGCACGGGCACCGGAGAGTTCCTGCACCACATGCGTGACGCGGGCGCGACCGCCGTCGGCGTGGACCACCGCCTCACGCTCGCCGAGGCGCACCGCCGGCTCAGCGCGAACCCCGGCCCCGACGGGCGCGGCGCCGTGCCCCTGCAGGGCAACATCGACCCGGCCCTGCTCGCCGCCCCGTGGGAGGTCCTCGAGGCCCACGTGCGCGACGTCGTCGCCTCCGGCGCCGTCGCGCCCGGTCACGTCGTCAACCTCGCCCACGGCGTGCCGCCGGAGACGGACGCGGCCGTGCTGACCCGCGTGGTCGAGCTGATCCACTCCCTGCCCGTGCCGGAGCGGGAGGGCCAGGACCCGGCACCGGGGGCCGAGACCGCCGAGCGGGAGGAGCGCGCATGAGCGGCACGGCGCTCGTGGTCGGCGGCGGCATCGCCGGCCTCGTCGCGGCCCACCGACTGTCCGCGGCGGGCTGGGACGTGACCCTCGCCGAGGCCACCTCCGTGCTCGGGGGCGCGGTCTCCCCGCGCTTCCTCGACGTCCCCTCGCACGGCGAGACCGGGGCCCCCGAGACCCAGACCCTCGAACTCGACGGCGGCGCCGAGTCGTTCGCCGTCCGCGGCGCCGCCGTGCGCGCGCTCGTGGAGGAGCTCGGGCTGGGCGAGAAGATCGTCGCGCCCGAGCCCCTCGGCTCGTGGCTGCACGGTCCCGCCGGCCCCGTGCGCGCCCCGCGTCTCGGCATCGTCGGCATCCCCGGCGACCTCGACGCCGAGGACCTCGCCGCCGCCCTCACGCCGGCCGGCCTGGAGCGCGCCCGGCAGGACGCCGAGGCCCCCATGGATCGCTGGGCCGCCGCGCTCGCGGCCGGCGAGCCGGTGACCGTCGCGCAGGTCGTGGCCGACCGCCTCGGCGACGAGGTGCTCGACCGCCTCGTGGCCCCCGTCGTCGCCGGAGTCCACTCGGCCGACCCCGCGGTCGTCGAGCTGGAGCGCGTGGCCCCCGGCCTGCTCGCCGCCGCCGTGGAGCACGGCGGGCTGGCCGCGGGCGTCGCCGCGCTGCGGTCCACCGGGACCCCCGGCTCGCTCGTGGCCGGTCTGGACGGCGGCATGGTCCGCCTCACCGGCCGGCTCGTCGAGGCGCTGCGCGAGGACGGGGCCACCGTCCTGCGCGGTGTCCGGGTGGCCGCCCTGTCCCGCGTGCCCGCCACCGGCGGCTGGTGGGCCCAGATCTCGGACCGGGACGACGAGGTCGTCCGCGGGCTCGACGTGGACCGCGTCGTGCTGGCCGTGGACGGCGTCACCGCCTGGGACCTGCTGGCCCCGCTCTCGGCCGAGGCCCTGGACCCCGACGCCGGCCCCGCCCTCGGCGAGGGCATCGCGCTGGCCACGCTCGTCGTCGAGGCCGCGGGCCTGGACGACGCGCCACGCGGCACCGGAGTGCTGGTCGGCGCCGGGACGGACGTGGCCGCCAAGGCCCTGACCCACGTCACCGCCAAGTGGGCGTGGCTGCGCGAGGTCGTCGCGCGTCCGCAGGAGGACGGTGTCGCCCGCCATCCCCACCGCCACGTGCTGCGCCTGTCCTACGGCCGCCAGGGCGGCGGGCCCGAGGCCCTGGGCCATCGCAGCGCGGACGAGGAGCTGCTCGCGCAGGCGCTCGTGGACACGGCGACTCTCACCGGGGTGCCGCTGGCGGAGGAGGACGTCGTCGCCCGCACCGTCACCCGCTGGCGCCGCTCCATCCCGCCGCAGGCCGGCCCCGACCGCGCGAAGGCGGACACGCTGATCGACTGGGCACGGGACGTGCCCGGCCTCGACCTCGTGGGCAGCTGGGTGCACGGCACCGGGCTGGCCGCCGTCGTCGCCGGCGTGGACCGCACCCTCGGCGCCGACGCACCGCCCGCCGGCTGACCTCGCCCCCAGACCACCCCTGACGCAATCGGATCCCAAGGAAGAGGACCATGACCAAGGACAGCACCACCACCCCTGCCGAGGCCGGCAAGGACTGGTTCACCACCTACACCGTGTTCGCCCGCCCGCAGGGCGAGCCAGGCTGGCTGGGACTGGAGGGCCGCGACGCGAAGAAGGCCGCCAAGGAGTTCGACGAGGCCGTCGCGCGGGTGGCCCAGACCGGCGTGACCGTGCGCGGCGTCTACGACGTCTCGGGCATGCGCGAGGCCGGCGACGTCATGGTGTGGATGTACGGCCAGGTGCCCGAGGACCTGCAGGCCGCCATCCGCGAGCTGCGCCGCACCCGTCTGCTCGAGGGCACCACGATGGTGCTCTCGGCCATGGGCGCAGATCGCATGGCCGAGTTCAACAAGGACCACGTCCCCGCCTTCGCCATGGGCCGCAAGGCCCTGAAGTGGCTGTGCTTCTACCCGTTCGTGCGCTCGTACGACTGGTACCTGCTGGACCCGAAGGAGCGGGCCCGCATGCTCCGCGAGCACGGCCAGCTCGGCCAGGACTTCCCGCAGGTGTGGGCGAATACCACCAGCGCGTTCGGCCTGAACGACTGGGAGTGGCTGCTGGGCCTCGAGGCGGACGAGCTGACGGACCTGGTGGACATGATGCGCCACCTGCGCAACAACGAGACCCGCCTGCACGTGCGCAGCGAGGTGCCGTTCTACACCGGACGCCGTCTGGAGACCGCCGAGATCGCGGAGGTGCTGGCCTGATGACTACCGCCCCCGAGCCCCGCGCCGACGCGCCCGTCCACACCGGCCCGGACGCCGGCGTCGCCCCGGCCCTCCGGACGCCCGAGAAGGCCGCCGCCGGCGTCGACTACGACGTGTGCGGCGTGATGGCCCCCAAGGACTACGACGCCCTGCTGCTCGCCTCCTTCGGCGGGCCCGAGGGCCAGGACGACGTGATCCCGTTCCTGCGCAACGTCACGCGCGGGCGCGGCATCCCGGACGAGCGCCTCGAGGAGGTCGCCACCCACTACCGCGCCAACGGCGGCGTCAGCCCCATCAACGCGCAGAACCGCGCGCTGAAGGCGGCCATCGAGGCCGAGCTGGCCGCCCGCGGCCTGGACCTGCCCGTGTACTGGGGCAACCGCAACTGGGAGCCCTACTTCCCGGACACCCTCGCGCGGATGCACGCCGACGGGCACCGCCGCATCCTGACGGTCACCACCTCCGCGTACTCCTGCTACTCCTCGTGCCGCCAGTACCGCGAGGACATGGGCATGGCCATGGAGCAGACCGGCCTGACCGGGAAGGTGGACCTGGACAAGACGCGCCAGTACTTCAACCACCCCGGCTTCATCGAGCCGTTCCGGGACGGCCTGCGCGCGGACCTGGCCTCGCTGCGCGCGGAGCTGGGGGACGACGCGCGGATCCACGTGCTCTTCGCGACCCACTCGATCCCCACCTCCGACGCCGCCGCCGCCGGCCCGCGCGGCCTCGCCGCCGACCTGCGCGCGCAGGCGGGGGCGGAGCCGGGCGATGAGGGTGCGGACGTGTACTCGGCGCAGCACCTCGATGTGGCCCGCGAGATCCTCGCCGGCGTGCCCGAGGCCGCGGACGTGCCGTGGTCGCTCGTGTACCAGTCGCGCTCCGGCCCGCCCTCGGTGCCGTGGCTCGAGCCGGACATCAACGACGCGATGGAGCACCTCGCGGGCGAGGGCGCCGAGACGGACGCGCAGGGGCGCGCCGTGGCGGGCTTCGTCGTCGTGCCGCTGGGGTTCGTCTCGGACCACATGGAGGTGGTCTGGGACCTCGACACCGAGGCCAAGGAGACCGCCGAGGGGCTGGGCGTGGGGTTCCGGCGCAGCCCCACCCCGGGCACCGACCCGCGGTTCGTGGCCGGGCTCGTGGACATCGTGGAGGAGCGGCTGGGCCGGCGCGAGGGTCGCGCCGCGGTCGGCTGCTTCCCGGCGTGGTACGACGTGTGCCGGCCGGACTGCTGCGTCAAGGTGATGCGGGACGGCTCGACGCGGCCGACGACGTCCGCTGTCGACGCCGCCGTGCGCGGGCTGGCCGAGCACGAGGCGGGCGCCGCGGCCCCCGCCGAGGAGGCCTGAGACCGTGACCCCCCTGCGCATTGGCACCCGGGGCTCCGCCCTGGCGACCACGCAGACCAGCCACGTGGCCGAGACGCTCACGGAGCGCTCCGGCCTGGCCCACGAGCTGGTGGTGATCCGCACCGAGGGCGACGTCACCACCGGCTCGCTGGCCTCGCTGGGCGGCACCGGCGTGTTCGCCTCGGCGCTGCGGGCCGCCGTGCTCGACGGCGTCGTGGACGCGGCGGTGCACTCGCTCAAGGACCTGCCGGCCGCCCAGCCGGAGACCCTCGAGATCGCCGCGGTGCCGGCCCGGGCCGACCTGCGGGACGCCCTGTGCGCCCGCGACGGCCTCACCCTGGCGACCCTGCCCGAGGGCGCCCGGGTGGGCACGGGCTCGCCGCGCCGCGTGGCCCAGCTCAAGGCGCTGCGCCCGGATCTGGAGCTGGTGGACATCCGCGGCAACGTGCAGACCCGCCTGGCCCGCGTGCCCGGGCTGGAGCAGCACGACGATCACGCCCCGGCCGCCGCGGGTTCGCCCCGCGGTGACCTCGACGCCGTGATCCTGGCCTGTGCCGGGCTCAACCGGCTCGGCCTGGACCACGTGATCACCGAGCGGATCGACCCGGAGGTCATGGTGCCCGCCCCCGGGCAGGGCGCCCTGGCCGTGGAGATCCGGGCCGAGGACGAGTCCTTCCTCGGTCGGGCGCTCCTGGACCCCGAGGCGCCGGTCGGGAGGCTGCACGCCGCCCTCGAGCTGGTCGACGATCGGGACACCCACGTGGCGGTCACCGCCGAGCGGGCCCTGCTGCGCCGCCTCGAGGCCGGCTGCGCCGCGCCGATCGGGGCCGTGGCCCGCGTGACCGACGGCGAGGCCGGCGCGCCGCGCATCGAGATGACCGCGATGGTGGCCGCCCTCGACGGCTCGCGCGTGCTGCGCCGGACCTCGTCCGTGCAGCTCGACCCGGTGCCGACCGACGTGGCCGGCGACCCGGCGGCCGGCGACGAGTGGCTCGAGGACACCCTGTTCGTGGCCGCGGAGGCACTCGGCGTGCACGTGGCCGAGCAGTTCGTGGCCGAGGGCGCCGACCTGCTGCCCGGCACGGTGCGCGGGGTGGACCGGGGCGACGGCGCCCCGCGCCCCGACGACCCGGCCTGAGATGCGCGTCCTGCTCACCCGCCAGCCGGCCCAGGCCGGCGACCTCGAGGCCGGTCTCGCCGGCACCGAGGTGGCGGGGCGGCGGCTGCGGGTCGGCTTCCTGCCGCTGACCGACTTCGCACTGCCCGACGACGACGGCCCCCTGCGCGCGCTGCTCGCGGACTGGGCGGGGGCCGACGGTGATGCGGCCGGGCCGGTGCGCTCGGACGGGTCCCGCTGGCTCGTGGTGACGAGCCCCAACACCGTGCGCGCGCTCAGGGCCGTCGGCTGGGACGGCCATGTCCCGGCGGGCGCGCGGATCGCGGTCACCGGACCGGGCACGGCACGGGTGCTGACCGAGGCGGGCTGCGACGCGGCGCCGTGGCTGCCGCCCGAGGACCGCTCCGCCGAGGGCCTGATCGCCGGACTCGCCGCCCTGCATCCCCGCGGCGCCCGCGCGTGGCTGCCCCAGTCCGATCGGGCCCGGTCCCGCCTCGCCGACGGCCTGCGCGCGGCGGGCTGGGACGTGCGGACCGGGCTCGCCTACCGGACGGTGCCGTATCCGGCGCAGGCCGGCAGGCGGCTGCTCGACGGGGCGGCGGACGAGGGCCGGGGGGACGTCGTGACGCCCGCGCGGCTGGCCGCGGTCGCGGCGGGGACCGCCGTGGTGCTCACCAGCTCGTCCGCGGCGGAGGAGTTCGTGGCCGCGGGTCTGACGCCGCTGGTGGGGGAGCGGGTGCGGCTCGTGGCGATCGGCGCGCCGACCCGGGACACATGCGCGCGGCGGGGTCTGCCCCTGCTCGGGACGGCCCCCACGCCGGATGCGGCCGGAGTGCTGGCCGTGCTGCGCGCTGCGGCCTGAGCCGCCCGTCCGCACTCGAGGCGAGGCTCAGTCGGGGCGGCCGCCGTCCGGGTCGGGCGCGTCGTCCTCCGTCGGCGCCGGGCCGGCGTCGTGCCTCTCGTCCTGCGGCACGCCGGTGGCGGCGGCCATGATGTCCACCCGCGGGCCGCGCAGGATGGCGACCGAGACGTTGGTGAAGCCCGTGTTGGCGAGCAGCTCCGAGGCTTCCTCATCCGTCAGGTCGTACGCGTGCGCGAGCATGCGCACGTTCTCCGTGTAGAAGGCGTGCAGGCGGTCGACGCCGCGCAGGAAGTCCAGAGTGTTCCCCATGCCGGGGAGCCTACCGAACGGGCGTGGTGGGCGGGTGGCCGGCGGGTGAACGGCCGGTGGACCGGCCCGCCGGCCGCGGGGGACGACGGGCCGTGCCGCTCAGCCCTCGGCGCGGCGGCTGCGGCGGCGGACCAGCGAGACCTCCATGGTCCGGCCCTCGGTGCGGGTGCGCAGGTACGGCTGGTCCTCCACGAGGGTGGAGAGCTTGGAGTGTCCGAAGTCGCGCGGGTCGAAGTCCACGTGGGTGCGGCTCAGGTGTTGGCCGATCAGGGACAGCGTGGCCCAGCCGTCGTCGGTGCTCGTGGCGTTGACGGCCTTGGTGAGCGCGGCCTGCAGGTCGATGCGCGGGGCGGCGTCGGCCTCGTCGTGCTCGGGCTCGGCCTCGACCGGCACCTCGGGCGGGGTCGGGTCCTCGGTGACGTCCGACGACGACGCACGGCGGCCCCGCCGACCGGCCCCGGACTTCGCCTCCGCGGCCTTCCCGTCCTTGCCGGCGGCGGCGTCCCCGGCGGGCGCCTCGTCGGCAGCGGGGGCCTCGTCGGCAGCAGGGGCCTCGTCGGCAATGGGGGCCTCGGCGTCCGCGTCGGTGGCCTCGGGGGTGTCGGTGGCGTCGGTGGTCTTGGCCCCGCGACCGCGGCCTCGACCACCGCGGCGGGACCCCGAGCGGCCGGAGCCCTCGGACGCCTTGGCGTTCTCCTCCTTGGCGGGGGCGTCCTCGCCGGTCTCGTCGTCGTCGACGTCGTGGTCCGTGGCGGTGCCGAGCAGCTCGAGGTAGATGAACTGGTCCACGGCGTTGCGCAGGGAGGCGGGGGTCTTGCGGGCGCCCAGGCCGATCACGCGCTTGCCGCCCTCGCGCAGGCGGGTGGCCAGGCGCGTGAAGTCGGAGTCGGAGGAGACGAGGGCGAACGCGTCCACGTTGCCCATCCAGAGCAGGTCCATCGCGTCGATGATGAGCGCGGAGTCCGAGGAGTTCTTGCCCACGGTGTAGGCGAACTGCTGGACCGGCTGGATCGCGTGGTGGTTCAGCGCCTTCTTCCAGCCGTTGAGGTTGGTCGTGGTCCAGTCGCCGTACGCGCGCTTGATCGTGGGGGTGCCGTAGGTGGCGAGCTCCTCGAGGATCAGGGGGGCGAACTTGGGGGAGACGTTGTCGCTGTCCATCAGGACGGCGATGCGCAGGGATGCGGGGGTGGGTTCGGGCATGTGTCCCACCCTAGTCGGCGGCGGTGCGCCCGTGGCCGGCGGTGACCGGGATCGCCTCCCGCTCGCCCCGGCGGGGGCGGGGCCGCGAGGCGGCGGCCACTGTGCCGACGACCAGCCCGACGAGCGCCGGGACCACCCAGCCGAAGCCGACCGCGTAGCCGGGCAGCACCCGGCCGGCCAGGCCCGTCAGGGCGGTGACGGGCGGCGTCGTCGCGAGCGCCTCCGGCAGGGCGCCCAGCAGGTCGAAGAAGGCGGCGAGCCCCGTGCAGGCGACCACCCAGCGGGCCACCGCCGGGTGGTCCCGCACCCAGGCCCAGGCGAGACCGAGCAGGATGACGACGACGGCGATCGGGTAGAGGAACATCAGCACCGGGACGGACCAGGCGATGATCGCCTCCAGGCCCAGGTTGGCGAGCGCGAAGGACACGACGAGGAAGAGGCTCGCCCACAGCCGGTAGGACCCGGGGAACATCTCCGCGAACATCTCGGTGCACGCCACGATCAGTCCGATGCAGGTCTTCAGGCACGCGACGACGACGATGGCCGCGATGAGGTACACGCCCGCCGCGCCGAAGAAGTGGCTCGCGCTGCGGGCGAGGACGTCGCCGCCGTTCGCGGCCTGCGCGAACGCGCCGTGGCTCGTGGCGCCGACGTACGCCAGGGAGGCGTAGACCACCGCCATCGCCGCACCGCCGAGCAGCCCCGCCTTGCCCAGCTCCACCGCCATGCGGCGCGGGCCCGTCACGCCCAGGCGCCGGGCGGCGTCGACGATCACGACCGCGAAGGCGAGCGAGGCGAGCGCGTCCATGGTGTTGTAGCCGTCCAGCAGGCCCCGCACGAGCGCCCCGTCGGCGTAGGCGGGGGTCGGCGAGGGCAGGGCGCCCGTGCTCATCGGGGCCACGACGGCGGCCGCCATCAGGGCGCCGAGCAGGACCAGGAACGCCGGGGTCAGGTAGCGCCCCACCCACTCCATGAGCCGGCCCGGACGGAACGCCGCCACCGCGGCGACCGCGAAGAACGCCGCCGTGAAGCCGAGCAGCCGCAGGCCGCCGTCGCCCGCCAGGGGCGCGACACCGATCTCATAGGACACCGTGGCGGTGCGGGGGATGGCGAAGAGGGGGCCGATCGTCAGGTACAGCAGGCACGTGAACGCCACGGCGAAGCGCCGGGAGACGGGCGCCGTCATCTCACGGACCGAGCGCGCCCCCGTCACCGCCGAGGCGACGATGCCCAGGACCGGCAGCCCCACCGCCGTGACGAGGAAGCCGAGCGTGGCCGGCGTGACCGCGGCGCCCGCATCCCGGCCCAGGCCGGCGGGGAAGATCAGGTTGCCGGCGCCGAAGAACAGGCCGAAGACGAGCGAGGCCAGCAGCAGGGTCTGACCGGGGCGCAGGCGCGGGGGCATCACGGGCCTCTCGACGGCGAACGGGGCGCCATGACTGTACCCGGCGCGCGGTCAGCCTCCGCGCCTAGACTGGACGGGTCCCCGAACCAGGAGCGTGTGACCCCGTCATGTCCTTCCCGCTGCACCGTCCCCGGCGTCTGCGCCGGTCCGCCGCGATGCGCCGCCTCGCCGCCGAGACGCGCCTGCACCCCGCCGAGCTGATCCTGCCGGCCTTCATCAAGGAGGGCGCCGCCGAGCCCGTGCCGATCGCCTCGATGCCGGGCGTCGTGCAGCACACCGCGGACTCGCTCAAGGCCGCCGCGGCCGAGGCCGCCGAGCTGGGCCTGGGCGGCATCATGCTGTTCGGCGTGCCGACCACGCGCGACGCCGTCGGCAGCGCCGCCCTGGACCCGGACGGCGTCCTGAACCGGGCCATCCGGGACGTGAAGGCGGAGGTGGGGGACGGGCTCGTCGTGATGTCCGACCTGTGCCTGGACGAGTTCACCGACCACGGCCACTGCGGCGTGCTCACCGCCGAGGGCGCCGTGGACAACGACGCGACGCTGGAGATCTACGCCCGGATGGGCGTCGCGCAGGCCGAGGCCGGTGCGGACGTGCTCGGCCCCTCCGGGATGATGGACGGCCAGGTCCGCGTGATCCGGGAGGCCCTCGAGGGCGCCGGCCACCACGAGACCGCGATCCTCGCCTACGCCGCGAAGTACTCCTCGGCGTTCTACGGGCCGTTCCGCGACGCCGTCGACTCCCAGCTCACGGGCGACCGCAAGACCTACCAGATGGACGCCGCCAACCGGAGCGAGGCCCTGCTCGAGGTCGCCCTCGACCTCGAGGAGGGCGCGGACATGGTGATGGTCAAGCCCGCGATGAGCTACCTGGACATCGTGCGCGACGTGGCGGACATGGCGGACGTGCCCGTCTCCGCGTACCAGATCTCGGGGGAGTACGCGATGATCGAGGCCGCCGCCGCGCACGGCTGGATCGACCGGAAGGCCTCGATCGTCGAGTCCGTGCTCTCCATCCGGCGCGCCGGCGCCGACTCCGTGCTCACCTACTGGGCGGCCGAGCTCGGCCGCTGGATGAAGGAGGGGTCCCTGTGACCGCGTCCCAGCCGACCACCAACGCCGCCGCCTTCGCCGCGGCCCAGGCCGTCATCCCCGGCGGCGTCGACTCACCCGTGCGCGCCTTCGGCTCGGTGGGCGGCACGCCCCGGTTCATGGCCGGCGCACGCGGCCCGTACCTGACCGACGTCGAGGGCAACGAGTACGTGGACCTGGTCTGCTCGTGGGGCCCCATGCTGCTGGGCCACCAGCACCCCGAGGTCGTCGAGGCCGTGCACGCCGCCGTGGACCGCGGCCTCGGCTTCGGCACCTCCACGCTGGAGGAGACCGCGCTGGCCGAGCTGATCGCCTCCAAGGTCCCGGTCGAGCGCGTGCGCTTCGTGTCCACCGGCACCGAGGCCACCATGACGGCCCTGCGCCTGGCCCGCGGCGTGACCGGCCGCAACCTGATCGTGAAGTTCGCCGGCTGCTACCACGGCCACTCGGACGGCCTGCTGGCCGCGGCCGGCTCGGGCGTGGCGACCGCCGCCCTGCCCGGCTCCGCGGGCGTCACCGAGGCCGCCGCCTCCGAGACCCTCGTGGTGGACTACAACGACCGCGCCGCCGTCGAGGCCGTGTTCGCCGAGCACGGCGAGCGCATCGCCGCGCTCATCACGGAGGCCGTGCCCTGCAACATGGGCGTCGTGGAGCCCGCCGAGGGCTTCAACGCGTTCCTGCGCGAGATCACCCGCCGCCACGGCGCGCTGCTGATCTGGGACGAGGTGCTCACCGGCTTCCGCGCCACCGCCACGGGCGGCTGGGGCCTGTCCGGACAGCCCGAGGGCTGGACCCCGGACGTCTGGTGCTTCGGCAAGGTGATCGGCGGCGGCATGCCCGCGGCCGCCCTGGGCGGCTCCGCCGAGATCATGGACCACCTGGCCCCGCTCGGCCCCGTGTACCAGGCCGGCACCCTCTCCGGGAATCCGGTGGCCATGGCCGCCGGCCACGCCACGCTCTCCCGCGCCGACGAGGCCGTCTACGCGGCCGTGACGCGCGCCTCGGACGCCGTGCGCGAGGGCCTCGTGGCCGCGCTCGACGCCGAGGGCTTGGACCACTCGATCCAGCGGGCCGGCACCCTGTTCTCCCTGGCGTTCGGCACCTCCGGCACCGGCGTGCGGGACTACCGGGACGCCCAGGGCCAGGAGGTCTTCCGCTACGCCCCGTTCTTCCAGTCGCTGCTGGCCTCCGGCGTGTACCTGCCGCCGTCCGTGTTCGAGGCCTGGTTCGTCTCCGCCGCCCACGACGACGCGGCGGTCACCCGGGTGCTCGACGCGCTGCCGGCCGCGGCGAAGGCGGCCGCGGCGGCGACGCCCCAGGGCTGAGACCCGGGTGCGGGTCGGGGCCGGGCGCTCAGCGCTCGGCCTCGACCGGCCAGTGGCGCGAGACGGTGGCCTGCGGGTCCTTGCGTCGCAGGTACTGCTCGAAGCTCTCCGCCTGCTCGGCCTTCCAGCGGACCTGCCGCTCGTGCAGGTCCACCGGCGCGACGCGCAGCTGCTCGTACCGGGCGGCCAGGGCGTCGGCCACCTGGACGGCGGCGAGGGCGTCCGCCGCGGAGGTGTGCGCGTTCTCCAGGGTCACCCCGTAGTGCTCGGACACCGCGGAGAGCGTGCGCTTGCCCTTGCGGAACCGGTCCACCTGCTTGTCCAGCACGAACGGGTCGATCACGGGGCGGGCCTCGAGCGGCGTCAGCCCGTGGTGGCGCGCCTCCCGGTCCATCACCGTGAAGTCGTACACGCCGTTGAACGCCACCACGGGGATGCCCGCGGCGAACAGGTCCCGCAGGGTCTCGGTGATCTCCGTGACACCCTGCGCGGCGGGCATGCCCTCCGCCTGCGCCCGCTCCGTGGTGACGCCGTGGACCTCGGCCGCCTCGGCCGGGATGGGCACGCCCGGGTCCACGAGCCACTCGGCCGACGACGCGGCGCGGCCCTGCTCGTCCACCATCACCAGGGTGGCGGTCACGATCAGCGCGGTGCGCGGATCACGTCCGGTGGTCTCGAGGTCGAAGCCGGCGCGGATGCTCTCATGCCAAGTCACGCGCCTCACGCTACCCGGAGCGGCGGACACGACAGGATGGGGTCGTGACCGATCACCCTGTGCTCCCCGGCGCCCGCCACCGCGACGACGGACCGCTCACCCTCGGCGAGGGGCTCGAGGCGCTCGCCCGTCTGGTCCCGCCCGGACGCGCCGTCAGCTACGGGGGGCTGGCCGGCCTGCTGGGGGTCGGCGGTCCGCGGCAGGCCGGCCGGGCGATGGCCGAATCGAGCCCCGGCACGCCGTGGTGGCGGGTGGTCCGGGCCGACGGCTCGCTGCCTCCGGAGCTGGCCGCGCGGGCCGCCGTCGAGCACGAACGCGAGGCCATGCCCCGCACCCCGGCCGGGCGCGTGGACCTGCCCCGGGCCCGCTGGGAGCCCGACGACGGCGCCGCGCGGGCGATCCGTGCGATCGCCGACCGTATCGTGTCCGGGCCCGGTGCGAGGATGAGGCCATGACCAGGGAACACGGGGTGGACCCCTTCGACGACGACGCGGCGGCGCCGGAACGGGCCGCTCGGCTGGTGCGCACGGCCGCCGCGCCCGAGGACCGGATCACGCTGACGGACGAGCAGGAGGCGATCGCCTCGCTCGCCCCCGGGCACAACGCCGTGCTCGTGCTGGGCGCCCCCGGCACGGGGCGCACCACCGTGGCGGTCGAGTACGCGGCCCGCCGGATCGAGGCGGGGCTGGACCCCGAGTCCCTCCTGCTGCTGGCCCCGAGCCGGGATGCGGCGGCGCGGCTGCGCGACGCGCTGACCCGCCGGCTCGCCGCCGCCGGTCGGGGCACCCGCGCCGTCACCCCCGTGCGGACCTGGTCCTCCTACGCGTTCGACCTGCTGCGCCGTGCCCGCGTCACGGGACCGCTGAGGCATCTGGAGGTCGCCCCCCGGCTGCTCACCGGTGCCGAGCAGGACACGGTCATCGCCGAGCTGCTCGAGGGCTACGCCGCCGGCCTCGCCGCCGCGCCGGACTGGCCGGCCGACGTCGCCCCCGCCGTGGAGGCGCGGGGATTCCGCCGCGAGGTCCGCGAGCTCGTGGACCGCATGAGCGAGCTCGGCCTCGAGCCGGGCCGCCTGCAGGAGCTCGGCACCGCCCACGGGCGCCCCGAGTGGGAGGCCGCGGCCGTGCTGCTGCAGGACTACCGGGACCGGATCGACCTGGGCATGGCCGAGGCGTTCGACGCCGCCGGGCTGCTGTCCGCCGCCGTCCGCGTGCTCACCGAGCGGCATCCCGAGGACCCGGAGCGCGACGCCGCGGCGCAGGCGTTCGTGGCGGCGGAGCGGGACCGCCTGGCCGTGCTCGTGGTCGAGGACCTCCACGAGGCCACCCCCGCCGTGCACGACCTGCTCACCGTGCTCGGACGCGGGCGGGACGTGCTGCTCACCGCGTCGCCGGACACCACCGTGGAGGGCTTCCGCGGCGCCCGGCCCGACCTCCTCGCCCGGTACCCCGGGGTCCTCGACCCCGATCCCGTGCCGGGGGCCGCCCCGCCCGCGTCCCCGGACGGGCGCGTCCGGGTGCTGACGCGCGGGCACCGCATGCGCGCCGAGGTCCAGGACGCCTACCTGCGCGTGGCCCGCCGGGTCCGCCAGCGCACCGCCGGCGTCGAACGGACCCGGACCGAGACCGTCCCGGCGGACGGTGACGGCGCCGTCCGCGCGCACGTCGTGCCCACCCGCGCCCACGAGGACCAGCTCGTCCTCGAACGGGTGCTGCGGGTCCACCACGAGGACGGGGTGCCCCTGGACCGGATCCTCGTGGTCGCCCGCTCCGGCTCCCGTGTGGCCGCGCTCGCCCGCCACCTGGAGGCCGAGGGCGTCCCCGTGCTGCGCGACGCCGCCGGGCTCGTGCTGAAGGAGGAGCCCGCCGTCGCGCCCCTGCTCACGCTGGTGGACGCGGCGGGGGCGCTCGCGGAGGATCCGGAGGCCCGGGTCGAGGACGTGCTCGACCCGGACGAGGTCGTGGGACTGCTCACCGGCCGGTACGGGATGGCCAGCGCGCTGCACGTGCGGCGGCTGCGCCAGGACCTGCTGGCCGCCGAGCGGGGCCGGGGCGGCCGGCGCACCTCGGACGCGCTGCTCGCCGCGGCCCTGCTGGACCCGAGCCTGGCCGGCCCCGAGCACGAGCGGCACCGCGCCCTGCGCCGCGTCCACTGGATGCTCCGGGACGGCCTGGAGGCCGCCCGCGCCCCCTCGGCCTCGCCCGAGACCGTGCTGTGGGCGCTGTGGTCCGCCTCCGGTCGGGCCGAGCGGTGGCGTTCGCTCGCGCTGCGGCCCGCCGAGCACGCGAACGACCGCCGCGAGTCCCGCCGGGCGGACGCGGACCTCGACGCCGTCGTCGCCCTGTTCAAGGTGGCCGAGCGCTTCGTGGACCAGTTCCCGGGCGCGTCGCCCGAGTCGTTCGCCGTCTACATGGAGTCCCAGGACCTGCCCGTGGACACCCTGGCCCGCCGTGCCGAGTCCGGTGACGCCGTGCACGTGCGCACCCCCGCCGCGGCGGCCGGCCAGGAGTGGGACACGGTGATCGTCGTGGGCCTGCAGGAGGGCGTGTGGCCGAACACCCGGCTGCGCGGCCAGCTGCTCGGCGCCACCGACCTCGTGGACCTCGTGACCCTGCCCGCGGACGCCCCGTGGCCCACGGATCACCGCACCCGGCTGCGCGAGGTGCGTCAGGACGAGCTGCGCATGCTCGCGGCCGCGGTCTCCCGGGCACGGCGTCAGGTGGTCGTCACGGCCGTCCGCTCGCCGGATGAGGGCCCCTCCGACTTCCTCGACCTGGTGGACCCGCCCGAACGGCTGCCCGCCGAGGCGCGCGACGCCGCCGGCGTCCGGCGGCTCACCGCGGTCCCCGACCCGATCACGGCGCCCGCGCTCGTCGGCCGGCTGCGCCGCGTCCTGGAGGCCGGGGACGAGGCGGACGCGGCCGACGGGGCGACACCCCGGGCGGCGGCGGCCGCCGGCCTGGCGGTCCTCGCCGCGGACGGCGTGGGCGTCGCGGACCCCCGACGCTGGTGGGGCCTGCTGCCGCTGTCCACCGAGGCCGCGCTCGTCGACCCGGAGCGCGAGGTCGTCGCGCTCTCGCCCTCCCGCGTGGAGACGGCCCTGCGCAATCCGTTGGACTGGGTGCTGTACCACGTCGGCGCGAACGCGGGCGGGACCCTCGCCCAGTCCGTGGGCACGCTCGTGCACTCGGTGGCCGAGCACCATCCCGAGGGCGTGCCCGAGGACGTGCGTGCCGAGCTGGAACGCCGCCTGCCCGAACTCGGCCTGCCGGAGGGCTGGATCACGGAGATCGAGCACGACCGGGCCCGTGGCCTGGTGGACGCCTACATCGGCTACTGGAGCATCGCCCGGGCGGCCGGGCGTCGGCCCGTGGCCCAGGAGGTGCGGCTCCTCGCGGACCTGACGTGGGGCGGGACCACCGTCCGGATCACCGGCGTCGTGGACCGGCTCGAGGCGGACGCGCAGGGCCGACCCTTCATCGCCGACCTCAAGACCGGCCGCAGCGCGCCCACCGGTGCGGAGATGGCGCGCCAGCCCCAGCTGGCCGCCTACCAGGTGGCCGTCCGCGCCGGTGGTCTGGAGCAGGTCCGGGACGACCCCGCCACCGACCCCGCCCTGCGCGCCGCGCTCGCCGGGCTGGAGCGGCCCACGACGCCGGCCGGCGCGGCCCTCGTCCAGCTCGGCGCCGGCACCCAGAAGACCAAGGTGCAGGACCAGCCGGCCCTCGAGGACGAGGACACCTGGGCGCTCGAGCAGGTGTTCACGGCGGCCCGCCGCACCACGGGGCCGCGCTTCCTCGCCCTCCACGAGGCCGGCGCCCGTCGGTGCGCGCTGCCCTCCGTCTGTCCGCTCTGCTCCGAAGGAAGGCAGGTCACCGAATGGCCCCGCTGACCGGCGATCCCGCCGCCCCGACCGATCGTCCGCGCGTCGAGGACGCGGTCCACTCGCCGGAGGACATCGCGGCGCGGCTGCGGCTGCCCCCGCCCACGGAGGAGCAGGCCGAGGTGGTCACCGCCCCGCTCACTCCGCGCCTGGTGCTGGCCGGCGCGGGCTCCGGCAAGACCTCCACCATGGCCGACCGGGTGGTCTGGCTCGTGGCCAACGGTCTCGTGCGCCCGGACGAGGTCCTCGGCGTCACGTTCACCCGGAAGGCGGCCGGTGAGCTCGCCGAGCGGATCAACGGGCGCGTGGACGCCCTGCTGCGCTCCGGCCTCGAGATCCCCGGCTTCGACGGCGAGCCCGAGGACCTGGGCCGCGCCTCGGTGTCCACGTACCACTCCTACGCGGGCGCGCTCGTCAGGGACCACGGCCTGCGGATCGGCGTGGAACCGGAGGCGCGGCTGCTGGGGGGCGCGGACGCCCACCGGCTCATGGGCGCCGTCGTGCGTTCGCATCCGGTGGTCGCGGACACCCTCGGCGTGGCCCCGTCCCGGCTCATCACACAGGCCCTGCGGCTGGCCGGGGACATGGCCGAGCACCTGGTGACCGCGGACGAGGTGCGCGGGTTCCTGGCCCGGCTGGCCGAGCAGGGGAGCGCCCTGCCGCTGCCCCCGCGCGCCAAGACCCCCTCGAAGGAGATCCAGGAGTTCCTGACCGGCCTGGCGGACCGCGCCCTCATGGCGGACCTCGTGGCCCGCTACGACGAGGTCAAGCGCGAGCAGGACGTCATGGACTTCGGCGACCTGCTGCGCCACGCGGCGCGCATCGCCGTCGAGGTGCCGGCGGCCGGCGAGCAGGAGCGCGCGCGGTTCCCCGTGGTGCTGCTGGACGAGTTCCAGGACACCTCCCACGCCCAGATGCGGATCTTCGCCGGGCTGTTCGGCCCGCGCGGCCCCGAGGACGACGCGCCCGGGCTGGGGCACTGCGTCACCGCGGTGGGCGACCCCCACCAGTCGATCTACGGCTTCCGCGGCGCCTCCGCCGGACAGCTCTTCGCCTTCCCGCACGCCTTCCCCCGGCTGGAGACCGGTCCCGGCGGCGCCCCGCGGCGTGTGAACGCGGACGTCTCGCACCTGACGATCGCGTGGCGCAACGAGGAGTCGATCCTGGCGGTCGCCAACGCCGTCGCCGCGCCGCTGAACGCCCACGCCGCCGCGGCGGGCGGCGCGCCGGTGGAGGTGCGCACCCTGCGACCCCGACCGGGCGCGGGGGAGGGCGTCGTCCGGGTGGACCGGTTCGTCACCGCGGAGGAGGAGGCCGCCGACGTCGTCGCCCGCCTCGGCGCCCTCACCGGGTCCGGGCCTGGGGGGACCACCCCGAGCCGCGCCGTCCTGTGCCGCACCCGCGCCCAGTTCGGCCCCGTGCTGGACGCGCTCGACGCCGCCGGCCTGCCCTACGAGGTGCTCGGGCTCTCCGGGCTGCTGGCGCTGCCGGAGGTCGCCGAGGTGCTCGCCGTCCTCCACGTGCTGGCCGACCCCACGCGCAGCGACCAGCTCGTCCGCCTGCTCACCGGCCCGCGCTGGCGCATCGGTGTGGCCGACCTCGAGGTGCTCCAGGAGCGCGCCCGGTTCGTCTCGCGGCTGCGGGCCCAGCGGGCCGCCGGTGGGCGGGAGGACCCCGCCGGGGCTGCCCCGGACGCGGCCCCGGACCGGGACGTGAGCCCCGAGGAGGACGCCGACGCCGCCGCCCTGCTGGAGGCCCTCGACTCCCTGCCCGGGGAGGGGACGGACTGGGTCGGCTCCCGCGGCCGCGGCTTCTCACCCGAGGGCCTGGCCCGGCTGAGGGCCGTCAACGCCGAGCTGCGCCGGCTCTCCACGCGCACCGGGGAGGACCCGGCCGACCTCATCGCGGAGGTGATCCGTGAGACGGGGTTGGACGTCGAGGTGGCCCTGCGGCCCGGCGTCTCCGCGGCCGCGGCCCGGCGGCACTTGAACGCGTTCCAGGACGCGGCCCGCGACTTCGGCGCCGGCACCACGGCGACGGACCTGACGGCGTTCCTGGCCTGGACGGAGTCCGTCCTCGAGCACGAGGACGGCCTCGGCGTCGAGAACGCCGAACCCACCCCCGGCCTGGTCCAGGTGCTCACCGCGCACGCCTCGAAGGGGCTCGAGTGGGACGTCGTCGCGGTCCCCGGCCTGCAGGAGGGCACGTTCCCGTCCACGCGGGCGGACCGCTGGACCAGCCCCGGGGCCGGCGCGCTGCCGTGGCCCCTGCGCGGGGACCGCGCGTCGCTGCCGCAGTGGGACGGCTCGTGGGCCCAGGACCAGCGGGACTGGGTCCAGTCGGCCGGCACCAAGTACAGCTCCAAGGCGGCCCAGGAGGGCAACCCGGACCCCTATGCCGTGGCCGTGGCCGCCCACGCCGAGCGCGAGGAGCGGCGCCTGGCCTACGTCGCGTACACGCGCGCGCGATCCGCCCTGTGGCTGAGCACCTCCCTGTTCAAGGGAGTCAACAAGGAGCCCCTGCCGGCCTCGGCCTTCCTCGAGGAGGTGGCCGGTCTGGCGGGGGAGGTGCCCGGCGTCGCGCTCGGCCCCGCCCCCGCCGAGGACGACCTGCCCGAGGCCAACCCCGCCGCGGCCCGGACGCTGGTCGCCCGCTGGCCCTTCGACCCGCTCGACGGCCCGGAGGCCTTCGTCGCCGACCCGGAGGACCCCGAGGACGAGGAACGCTGGCAGCCGCTGCCGCACCGCTCCCGGGCCCGCCGGCACGGGGTGGAGGCGGCCGCCGCGGCCGTGCACGCCGCGGACCCGGCGGCGCTCGGGGACGACCCGGAGCTGGCCCGCCAGGTGGACTGGGTGCTGCTGCGCCGCCGGGACGTCGCCGGGACGGGCGGGGAGACCGCCCTGCCCGAGCACGTCTCCGTGTCCCTCTACGGCGAGCTCGCCGCCGACCCGCAGGCCGTGGCCGAGCAGCTGCGCCGGCCCCTGCCCCGGCCGCCCGCGCACGCGGCGCGACGCGGCACGGCGTTCCACGCGTGGCTCGAGGAGCGCTTCGGGGCCACCGGCATGCTGGACATCGGCTCGGCCGAGGACGCCGCGGACCTGTGGGTCGACGAGGCCCTCGACCTCGGCCCGATGCAGGAGTGGTTCCGCTCCTCGCGCTGGGCGGAGCGCACCCCGGCCTTCGTCGAGGCCCCGGTCGAGACGACGGTCGGCGGGATCACGCTGCGGGGCCGGGTCGACGCGATCTACCGCTCCGGCGGGGACCCCCGCCTGCCCTTCGACCCCGAGGCCGACTGGGAGCTCGTCGACTGGAAGACCGGCGCCGTGCCGCGGGGCCGCGACCTCGAGCTCAAGTCGCTGCAGCTGGCCGTCTACCGGCTCGCCTGGTCACGGCTGCACGGGATCCCGCTGGAACGGATCGGGGCCAGCTTCGTGTACGTGGCCCACGGGCAGGAGCGCTCCTTCCCGGACCTGCCGGGGGAGGAGGAGCTCGAGCGTCACATCACGGACGCCCTGGCCCGCCGTTGATCGGCCGCACCACCTCGACGGCGGGCAGCGACCCCGTCTCCGGGTCCGCGCTCCTCACGGCCGCGGCCTCCCGGGCGTCCTCCGCCGCATCCCGGGCGTCCTCGGCGGCGTCGGCGGCCGCGTCGGCCTCCGCCTGGCGCGCGGCCGCCTCCTGCGCGGCGCGCACGTCGCCCTCGAGCTCGGCCAGCATGGCCTCCGCCTCGGCGACCATCCCCTCGTCGTGCCGGTCCAGGCCCCGCGTGAGCCACTGGGAGAGGGCGAACTCGGCGAGCAGCGCCGCACGGCGCATCAGGTGGGCGTCGCCGTCGTCGGCGGCCCCCGCGTCGGCCCGCCGGGCCGCGTAGGCGTCGAGGACGCGGTCGGCCAGGTCCGGGTCCGTGGCGGCGGCCAGCCAGGCGACGTCGCCGGCGGGGTCGCCCACGTGCAGGTCCGTCCAGCCCGTCACGCCCACCACGCGGCCGCGCTCGAGGAGCAGGTTGTCCTCGTGCAGGTCACCGTGCACGGGCACCGGGGTGAACCGCCACAGGGCCTCCTCCTCCATGGCCTCCTCCCAGCGGCGCAGCAGCAGGGGTGGCACGCGGCCGGAGGTGGCCGCCTGGTCGAGGGCGTGGAGGTGGCGCTGCCGGATCTGCTCCGCCGTGTAGGAGGGCAGGTCCGCGTGGTCCACGACGTCCGAGGGCAGCGTGTGGATCGCGGCCAGCACACGGCCCACGTCCTGCACCGCGGGCTCGCCGAGCCGGGCCAGCTCGTCCAGGGTGACGGGACGCCCGGGCATGTCCTGGTAGACGAAGGTGCGCAGCCCCTCGAGCCGCACCGCGCCCGCCACGGAGGGCGTGCGGAACGGCAGGCCGGCGCGCACCGCCGGGGTCAGGCCCGCCAGCACCTGCAGCTCCGTCTCGAGACGGATGCCCGCCTCCGGGGTGCGGGGCGAGCGGACACGCCACCGCTGGCCCTCACCGTCCACGACGACGGCGGTCGAGAAGTCCGCGGGGTCGTCCGGGCTCGCCTCCACGGAGACGGGGGCGAGGCCAGGGACGGCCGCGGCGGCCAGGGCTGCGAGACGAAGGGGCTGACGATCCACCCCTCCAGCCTAGGCGCGGAACGCCCTCCCCCGTCGCCGGGCGCACCGGAGACGGGTCGCTAGCCTGGACGCATGGCTTCCTGCCCCCCGTCTTCGTCCGACCCCACCGTCGCACCACCCCTGGCCCTGCCGCTGGCCCGCGAGGAGCTGGACCGCGGTGCCGTGGCCCGCCTCGACCCGGGCCACCTGGCGGCGTCCTGGGCGCGCGAGGGGACGGAGGTCCTGTGGCTGCAGGGCGGCCGCGCACCGGTCGCGGACGGCCGGCTCGTCTTCACCGCGCCCTCCGGTCCCGTGCCGGCCGAGGCCGCGTATCTGGGCCGCGGCACCGCGGCGGACCGGGGCCCGCACGGGCGGGAGCGCGAGGTGGTCTCCGTCGCCGTCGAGCCGCCGGCGGCCCTGCCCGAGGACGCGGCCACCGCGCTCGCGGACGCCGTGTGGGTCGGCCTCCGCGACGCGGCCGCCGCCCTCAGCGACGCGGACACCGGGCTGTTCGTGGCCGCCGTCGCGAACGCCAACTGGCACGCCACCCACCGCTTCTGCGCGTTCTGCGGCGGCGTCACGGACGTCGAGGCGGCCGGCTGGGTGCGTCGCTGCCGCGACTGCTCCCGGGAGCAGTTCCCGCGCACGGACCCGGCGGTGATCGTGGCCGTCATCGACCCGGCCGGGCGGATCCTGCTGGGCCGCAACGCGGCGTGGCCCGAGGGGCTGTACTCCTGCCTGGCCGGGTTCGTGGAGCCGGGGGAGTCCCTCGAGCACGCGGTGGTCCGGGAGATCGCGGAGGAGTCCGGGGTCACGGTGACGCAGCCGCGCTACCGCGGCTCCCAGCCGTGGCCGTTCCCGCGCTCGCTCATGCTCGGGTTCACCGCGCTGGCACCGGCCGGCGCCGAGCCGGTTCCGGACGGCGAGGAGATCCTCTCCGTGCGCTGGTTCGAGCGGGAGGAGCTCGCGCGTCTGGCCCGCGAGGGCGACGTCACCCTGCCCGGGGCCGTGTCCATCGCGCGGGCGCTCATCGAGGATTGGTACGGTGGGACGCTGCCCGATGCGCAGACCCTGATCACCTAGGAGGACTCGTCCCGCATGAGCACTCCCGACGAGATCCTCCGCGGCCTCGACCCGGAGCAGCGCCGGGCCGCCACGGCCCTGCACGGGCCCGTCTGCATCCTGGCCGGCGCCGGCACCGGCAAGACCCGCGCCATCACGCACCGCATCGCCTACGGCGTCGCCTCCGGCGTCTTCGACCCGCACCGCACCCTCGCCCTGACCTTCACGGCGCGTGCGGCCGCGGAGATGCGCACCCGCCTGCGCGACCTCGGCGTGGCCGGCGTCCAGGCCCGCACCTTCCACTCCGCTGCCCTGCGCCAGCTGCAGTACTTCTGGCCCCAGGCCGTGGGCGGCCCCATGCCCTCGCTGATCGAGAACAAGGTGCGCCTGCTCACCGAGGTCGCCCAGCGCATGCGGATGACCGTGGACCGGGCCGGACTGCGCGACCTCGCCGGCGAGATCGAATGGGCCAAGGTCTCCCTGCACGCCCCCGAGGGCTACGCCGAGGCCGCGAAGGAGCGGGAGATGCCCGCCGGCTGGACCGCCACCACCGTCGCCCGTCTCTACACCGGCTACGAGGAGGCCAAGACAGCCCGGAACATGATCGACTTCGAGGACGTGCTGCTGATCCTCGTGGGGATCCTGTCCACCGAGCCGCAGATCGCGGCCACGATCCGGGACCAGTACCGCGTGTTCGTGGTGGACGAGTACCAGGACGTCTCGCCGCTGCAGCACCGCCTGCTCGACCTCTGGCTCGGCGACCGCGGCGACCTGTGCGTCGTCGGCGACGCCTCCCAGACGATCTACTCGTTCACGGGCGCGACCTCCCGCTTCCTCACCGACTTCCGTGAGCGGTACCCCGCGGCCACGGTGGTCCGGCTCGTGCGCGACTACCGGTCCAGCCCGCAGATCGTGGAGGCGGCCAACCGCCTGCTGGCGGACCGCACCAAGGCGGGGGAGCGGGACCGCACGATGCCGCGCTGGCCCGACCCCCTCGAGCTCGTCTCCCAGCGGCCGGCCGGCCCCGACCTCGTGTTCGCGGAGTGCACCGACGACGAGGCCGAGGCCGGCTGGGTCGCCGACCGGATCGCGGCGCTGATCGACGACGGCGTGCCCGCCTCCGAGATCGCCGTCCTGTTCCGCACCAACGGCCAGTCCCAGGCCTTCGAGACGGCGCTGTCCTCGGCGGGGATCGGCTACCAGCTGCGCGGCGGCGAGCGGTTCTTCTCCCGGCGCGAGGTGCGCGACGGGATCCTGCAGCTGCGGGCGGCCGCCCGCGCGGCCCAGGACCTGACGGGCGACGACGTCACGGACCGGGTGCGGGACGTGCTCTCCTCGCTCGGCTACTCCGCCGAACCGCCGTCGGCCACCGGCGCGGCCCGTGAACGGTGGGAGTCCCTGCACGCCCTCGTCAACCTCGCCGACCAGCTCGCCACGACGCGCGGGGCCGAGTTCACGCTGACCGAGCTCGTGGCCGAGCTCGACGAGCGGGCCCAGCACCAGCACGCGCCGACGGTGCAGGGCATCACCCTGGCCTCGCTGCACTCGGCCAAGGGCCTCGAGTGGGATGCGGTGTTCCTCGTGGGCCTGTCCGAGGGGCTCATGCCGATCTCCTTCGCGGAGACCCAGGCCGAGGTGGACGAGGAACGGCGCCTGCTCTACGTGGGGATCACGCGTGCCCGCCAGCACCTGTCGCTGACGTGGACGCTCTCGCGGGGCACGGGCGGGCGCTCCACCCGGCGGCCCTCCCGGTTCCTGTGGGCCATCGACCCGACCCTCGGCGGCACCCGCGAGCACGCCCCGGCCCGCGGATCCGCGGCCGGCCCGACGGCGCCGCGGCGCCGGGGTGCGAAGGTCGCCGTGTGCCGCACGTGCGGCAAGCCCCTCGAGACGGGAGCCGAGCGCAAGGTCGGCCGCTGCCTGGACTGCCCCGCCACCTACGACGAGGCGGTGCTCGAGGAGCTGCGCGACTGGCGCACCCGCACGGCCGCCGAGATGCGGATGCCCGCGTTCGTGGTGTTCACGGACGCCACCCTCGTGGCCATCGCCGAGGCCATGCCGAGGACCCCGGCAGAGCTCCTGAAGGTGCCCGGCCTCGGCAAGGCCAAGCTGGAGAAGCACGGACCGGAGCTGCTCGAGCTGCTGCACGGCACCCCGACGGCCTGAGCCGCGGGCCCGCACCCCGTTCCGCCGGCGGCGCCGCCCCCGTCAGAACGCCCAGCCGAGCGCGTCCGGGTCGCAGGCGCAGCCGGGCCGGGGGCGGACCTTCACTCGGCGCGTGCGTCCCGTCACCCGATCGGCCCGCAGCACGCCGGGGGCCGGTCCGGTCCGCAGCGCGTCCACGGTCAGCACGGCGGCCCGCAGCGCCGCGAGCCCGTCCACCTGTCCCCGGTGCGCCGACGGGCCGGGCGCCGTCGGGGCACCGGGGACGCCCGCCGGGTCCGCGGGCCATCGGCACAGCGGGCACCCGCGCACCACGGGGGCGCACCACGGTCCGACCGTGACCGCTCTCGGCCCCACCGTGACCGGCAGCAGCGGGTGGTCGGCGGCGAGGGCGTGCGCGGCCAGGTCCGCGTCGAGCACGGACCCCACCGCCACCGTCGCCTGCCCCACGAGCACCGGCACCGGGCCGTGGTGCGCGTAGAGGCGCAGCCCGGGGGCCACATCGCCCAGCCGGCGCGCGAGCGCACCCGCCCGGGGCCGACCGAGGTCCCCGGGCAGCAGGCCGGTCCCCAGGTCCGCGGCGTCGACGGGCCGCGGATCCCACAGGGCCAGGCGCAGCGCCCCGGCCCCCGCGAGTGCGTGGGCGATCGCCGCGCCCACCGCGTCGAGGCCCGCCACATGGACGTCGGTCGGCGGGGCCCACGCCCCCGGCTCCAGCGCTGACGCGGCGGCGTCATGAGGGACGGTGGTGACGGTCTCGGCGACGGTGCGCACGGCTCTCCTCTCAGCTCGGTGCCTCCCACCCTGCCAGGGCACTCCCGGACCGCGCCGGATTGTCCACAGCCTGCTGCCCATGCCGGACAATGGCCGGATGCGCCCTGTCCCGCCCACCCCCGGCCGCCCTCCCCGTGCTGTCCCGGCCGCCCACCGCGGTCCCGCCCGCGAGAGCATCGATCTGGACTGGGAGGGCACGCCCGTGCGGCTCGTGCGCTCCACGGCCCGCACCCGCACCGTCTCGGCGGCGTGGCGCGACGGCCGCCTGCAGGTCAATGTCCCGGCCCGGCTCTCGGCCGCGCAGGAGCGCGAGTGGATCGGCCGGATGGTTGCGAAGGTGGGCGCACGCGGCGGGACGGGGCAGCCCGCGGCCGACCCGGACGGCCGCCCCGCCGACGCCCGCTCCGACGACGCGCTCCTGGCCTGGGCGGGACGGCTCTCGGCGGCGCACCTGGGCGGGCGGGCCCGTCCGGTCGCGGTCACGTGGTCGGCCCGGCAGCGCCGCCGCTGGGGCTCGTGCACGCCGGCCCGCGGCACCATCCGGCTCTCGACGCAGCTGCGCGGCATGCCGGACTGGGTGGTGGCGGCGGTGCTCGTCCACGAGCTGGCCCATCTGCTGGAGTCCGGACACGGCCCGGCCTTCCGACGCCTCGTGGACCGGTACCCGCGCTACGCCGAGGCGATGGCCTTCCTCGAGGGGGTCACCTTCGCCGAGGGCCGCGGTCGCACGGCGCCGGACCGGTGGGCGGAGGACGAGGACGCGGGCTGACACGACGGCGGGCGGCCCGCACCCGAGGTGCCGGACCGCCCGCCGCCGTCGTGCCGGGAGGGGCTCAGCCCTCGCGCGGCGCGTCGCCGAAGCCGCCCTCGAGGAGCTTGCGCAGCTCGTCGTCGAGGGACTCGGCGCTGGCGTCCGCGGCGGAGCGGCGCCCGGCGTACCCGGCGGGGTCCTCGAGGTCCTCCGCCGTGGGCTGACGCTCGGGATGGCGCCAGATCTCCTCGCGGTACTCCGTGCCGTGCTCGGCCGTGACGTGCTCCCAGAACGCGGCGGCCTCGCGCAGGCGGCGCGGGCGCAGCTCGAGGCCCACGAGGGCGGCGAAGGCCTGTTCGGCCGGGCCACCCGAGGCGCGGCGGCGGTTCATGGTCTCGCGCAGGGCGGCCGCCGACTCGAGGGGGCGCGCGGCCTCGGCGACCACCACGTCCACCCAGCCCTCCACGAGGGCGACGAGCAGCTCCAGCTGGTCCAGCGCGGCCTGCTGGGTGGCGTCCGGGGCGGCGATGAAGGACGCCCCGTCGAACACGGCCTGCAGGGAGCCGGGGTCCATCGGGTCCACCGACTGCGCGGCCCGCTCGATGCCCTCGGTGTCCAGGCGGATGCCCGCGGCGTACTGCTCGACGGCGGCGTACAGGTCCCGCTCGAGCCACGGCGAGTGCAGGAACAGGCGCATGCGTGCGGCCTCGCGCAGGGCCAGGTAGATGCGGATCTGGTCGTCCGGCACCGAGAGCCCGTCGCCGAACTCCTCGATGTTCACGGGGACGAGGGCGAGACGGTGGCCGGCGACGGGCAGGCCGATGTCCGTGCCCGAGAGCACCTCCTTGCCCAGGGCGCCCACGGCGCCGCCGAGCTGCAGGCCGAACATCGTGCCGCCCATGTTCTTCAGCATGGGCTGCAGCCCGCCGAGCAGGGAGGCGTCCATGCCCTCGGGGAGCTGGCCCGGCAGCTGCTGCTCGATGGCCGCGGACATCGCGCGGGACATCGAGACGGCCACGGGCTCGGTGAGCCGGCGCCACTGGTCCATGGTCGCCTCGACCCACTCGGCACGGGACCAGGCCACGCCGACGCTGCCGACGGGCTCGGTCTGCGTGACGCCGTCGAGCCACAGCTCGGCCAGCCGCAGCGCCTCGTCCACCTCGCGTCGCGCGAACGAGCCGACGGCCGGGTCCTCGCCGGCCACGGCCTGGCGGGCGGCCTGCTTCGCCAGAGCCCAGTTCACGGGGCCGTCCGAGCCGGAGCCGGAGCTCATCATCGCCTGGAACTGGGCCATGGCCTGCTGCATCATGGCCGGATTCAGCTGGGACGGGTCGAAGGGCACCCCGCCGGGGCCGCCCAGGCCCTCCATGGCGCGTCGGACTTCGTCCGGGTCGGGGCCCTGGCCGCCGAAGAGCTGCCGCAGCATCTCCTCCAGGGGGTCGCGGCCGTCGTCGGATCCGGGCGTGCGCGCGTCGTTGCTCATGTCTCCAGCGTATCCGCGTCGGCGCGGCGCGCCCGCCCTCCCGACGTCGCGGCGGCGCGGTTCGCCCATGGCGCACGGCGTCGCGCGGGGCAGGCGGGGGTCGCGGCCCCGCGTAGACTGGTGTGACCGTCGCCGCGCGGCCCGTGCCCGGCGGCGAGGACGGCCCGATCAGGACCCCCAGGAAAGACGGTGTCGCGTGCGCGCAGTGCCCTCGAGGACCACCCGCGCCGCCCGCGTGCCCTTCTCCGGATGGCTCGCCCTGGGCAGCGCCGGGCTGGCACTGCTGGCCCCCACCCCCTACATCCTCGAGGGCCCCGGCCCCGCCGTGGACCTGCTGGGCGAACGCGAGGGTCGACCCGTGCTGCGCGTCGAGGGCGGCGAGGCGGACCCGGGTGAGGGGACCCTGCACATGACCACCGTGATGGTCGGGGGTCCTCCCATCGGCACCACCTCCCTGCTCGACCTCGGCCGCGGCCTGACGGACCCCGCCGTGGACGTGGCCCCGCGCGAGCTGATGTATCCCACCGGCGTCACCTCCGACGAGGTCGGCGAGGCCAATTCGGCGGCCATGTCGGACTCCCAGCAGACCGCGACCGCCGCGGCCCTGCACGAGCTCGGACGCGAGGTGCCCCAGCGGCTCGTCGTGCAGCAGCTCGTGCCCGGCGGGCCCGCCGAGGGCGTCCTGCGGGCCGGGGACGAGGTGATCGCCGCCGAGGGACGGCCCGTGGCCGACCTGGAGGCCGTGCGCGCCGCCGTCGGGGCCGCGGGGCCCGACCCGGTCACGCTGACGGTCCGCCGCGACGGCGTGGAGCAGGACCTCGAGGTGCCGGTGGCGGCCGCCCCCGAGGGCGCGCCCCAGCCGTGGCAGATGGGGGCCCTGATCGAGACCGCCTACGACGTCCCGGTGGACGTCGAGCTGACCGTGCCGGACATCGGCGGACCTTCGGCGGGTCTGATGTTCGCGCTCACCGTGATCGAGCGGCTGACCCCGGGGGCGATGACGGGGGGCGCCTCGATCGCCGGAACGGGCACGATCACGGGGGACGGCGTCGTGGGTCCCATCGGCGGGATCCCGCAGAAGGTGCGCGGCGCCGCCGAGGCGGGGGCCACGACGTTCCTCGCCCCCACGGCGAACTGCGAGGAGCTGGCCGGCCGTGTGCCCGAGGGTCTGACGGTGTACCCCGTGGACACGCTGGGCCAGGCCCGCGACATCGTCGAGGCGGTGGCCCGGGGGGAGAGCCCGGCCGCCGCCCGGACGTGCGGCTGAGCCGACGCACACCAGGACCACCAGACCACCAGACCACCAGACCACCAGACCGGACGACATGTCCGGGGCGCAGCGCCCCGGACCGGAGCAGAGCCCCGCGGACGCGGGAGGGAAGAGGACAGAGCAGTGAGCTTCGGACAGGGAGGCGGCGGACCGTTCGGCGGCCCGCCCCGTGACGGCGGCGGGACCGCCGGGGGCCAGTCCGGCCCGTTCGGGGCGTTCGGCCCCTTCGGCGGCGCCCCGCGCGGCCCGGGCGACGACGGCGACCGCGGTCCTGGTGGCCCGTTCGGCGGGGGCGGGTCCTCCGCCGCGCGCGGCAGGGGCCGGCCGGGCCGGCCGAGCGCGCTCGTGCTGACCATCATCGCGGTGGCCGTGCTCGTGGGGCTGTTCGTGGTGTTCACGAACGTCTACACGGACGTGCTGTGGTTCTCGCAGCTGGGCTTCACCGAGGTCTTCTGGACCGAGGTCCTCGCCAAGGCCGCGCTGTTCCTGATCGCCGGGCTCGGGATGGCCCTCGCCGTGTGGCTGGCGATCCGCACGGCCTGGCGCCACCGTCCCGCGGACGCGTCCGCGGCCGCGCGGGACTCGCTCAGCCAGGCCCAGCGCCAGCTCGAGCCCATCCGCCGCCTGGTGTTCCTGGGTGTCCCGCTCGTGCTCGGCGTGTTCGCCGGCTCCACCGCGATGAACGGCTGGAACACGGTCCTGCTGTTCCTGAACCAGGTGCCCTACGGCCAGGCGGACCCGGAGTTCGGCCTGGACCTCATGTTCTTCATGGCCACCCTGCCGTTCCTGACGCTCATGGTCGGGTACCTGATCTCGGTGGTCCTGGTCTCCGGCATCACCGGTCTGCTCGTGCACTACCTGTACGGCGCGGTGCGCGTGGAGGAGGGCGGCAGCGTGCGGATCACCCCGGCGGCGCGCGCCCACATCGGCATCACCCTGGCCGTGTTCCTGCTGCTGCAGGGCGTCAACTTCTGGCTCAACCGCTACCGCACCACGCAGTCGCAGACCGGCAACTGGGCCGGCGCGCTCTACACGGACGTGAACGCGGTCATCCCGACGTCGGCGATCCTGGCGGTCACGGCCGTGATCGTGGCCGGCCTGTTCGTGTGGACGGTGGTCTCGGGCCGGTGGCGGCTGTCGCTGATCGGCACCGCGGTCCTGGTCATCACGGCGCTCGTGGTGGGCACGGCGTACCCCTTCATCGTGCAGGAGTACCAGGTGAAGCCGTCCGAGCGCACGCTCGAATCCCAGTACATCGAGCGGAACATCGCCATGACGCGCGAGGCGTACGGCCTGGACGACGTCGAGGTGACGAACTATGAGGGCGCCACGGACCCCGAGGCCGGGGCCCTGGCGGGCGAGGAGGCCAACACGGCCAACGTCCGTCTCATGGACCCGAACCTGATCTCCCAGACCTTCGGGCAGCTCCAGCAGTTCCGTCCGTACTACTCGTTCCCCACCACGCTGCACGTGGACCGCTACGAGGTGGACGGCCAGACGCGGGACACCATCCTGGCGGCCCGTGACGTCAACGTGGACGACATGCAGTCGTGGGTGAACCGCCACACCATCTACACGCACGGCTACGGCATGGTCGTGGCCGACGCCTCCGAGGTCGCGGCCGGCGGCCGGCCCCAGTGGCTGCTCTCCGAGATCCCGACGCGCGGGCCGCTGGCCTCCGACCAGGACTACGAGCCGCGCATCTACTTCGGGCTCAACTCGCCCTCGTACTCGGTGGTGGGTGCGCCCGAGGGCGCGCCGGCCGTCGAACGCGACCGGCCGCAGACGGCCGACTCCCAGGAGGACACGGCGTACACCTTCTCCGGCGACGGCGGCCCCTCGGTGGGCAACCTGTTCAACCGGCTCGCGTACGCGGTGAAGTTCGGCTCGCCCGAGCTGGTGCTGTCCTCGGACGTGAACGAGGCCTCGCAGATCCTCTACGACCGCGACCCGGCCGAGCGCGTCCGCAAGGTCGCGCCCTACCTGACGGTGGACACCGCCCCCTACCCGGCGATCGTCGACGGCCGCGTGCAGTGGATCGTGGACGCCTACACGACCTCGGACCAGTTCCCGTACTCCACCGCGCAGCAGCTGGGCGAGGTCACGGTGGACTCCCTGAGCCAGGGCCAGAACCCGGCGCTCCAGGGCCGGGTGAACTACATCCGCAACTCGGTGAAGGCGACGGTGGACGCGTACGACGGCTCGGTGTCTCTCTACGCGTGGGACGACCAGGATCCGCTGCTGCAGGCCTGGCAGAACGTCTACCCGTCCTCGCTGCGCCCGTACTCGGAGATGAGCGCCGGACTCCTGGACCACGTCCGCTACCCGGAGGACATGTTCAAGGTCCAGCGCGAGCTGCTCGGCCGCTACCACGTGACCGACGCGGACGACTTCTACGAGAACAACGACGCGTGGTCCGTGCCGTCGGACCCCACGCGCGAGGAGGACGTCAAGCAGCCGCCGTACTACATGACGCTGCAGATGCCCGGCCAGGACGAGCCGGCGTTCTCCCTCACCAGCAGCTACATACCGCAGATCACGGACGGTGCCCAGCAGCGCAACGTGCTCTACGGGTTCCTCTCCGCCGCCGGCGACGCCGGCACGGGGGAGGACGGCGTGAAGGCCGAGGGCTACGGGCAGCTCCGACTGCTCGAGCTGCCGCGGTCCACCACGGTGCCCGGCCCGGGCCAGGCGCAGGCCAACTTCGACTCGAACGCGGACGTCTCGCGGGAGCTGAACCTGCTGCGCCAGGGCGCGTCCGAGGTGCTCAACGGCAACATGATCACCCTGCCGGTGGCCGGCGGCATCCTCTACGTCCAGCCGGTGTACGTCCGCTCCTCGGGCGGCACCACCTACCCGACGCTGCGCAAGGTGCTCGTCTCCTTCGGCGACAAGGTCGGCTTCGCGGACACCCTCCAGGAGGCCCTGGACCAGGTGTTCGACGGGGACTCGGGCGCGGTCACCCCGGAGGAGAAGCAGGCGGAGGCGCCCGCGCCGGGCGAGGAGCCGACGGCTCCGGGCACCGTCGAGGAGGAGCTCTCGGCGGCCCTCGAGGAGGCTCAGGACGCCCTGACCCAGGGCCAGGAGCGTCTGGCCGAGGGCGACTGGGCCGGCTACGGCGAGCAGCAGAAGCGTCTCAACGAGGCCCTGAAGCGTGCCACCGCCGCCGACGACGCCCTGGGCGGCGACGCGCCTGCCCAGGAGCAGGCCCCGGCCGAGGCGAGCCCCGCGCCGTCGTCGAGCCCCAGCCCGACGCCGAGCGGCTGAGTCGGCGCCGGCGGGCCGGGCCCGCCGGACCGTCGACGACGGCCCCGGCCACGCACCGCGCGTGGTCGGGGCCGCTGTCGTCTCGGGGCAGGTGGCCGCCGCATGGCCGCCGGGTGGCGGGGTGCTGACGCCGATTTGAACTCGACGGAACAGGTGTGTATAGTTCTAGAAGTCGCCGCGGGGTGGAGCAGTTCGGTAGCTCGCCGGGCTCATAACCCGGAGGTCGCAGGTTCAAATCCTGCCCCCGCAACGAGAAAGGGCCCCTGACCAGGCATTGTGCCAGGTCGGGGGCCCTGGCCTTTTCGTTAACTACTCTCAGAACTACCCTCACGGGGTGGGATCGGCGGTGGCTCCAGGATCCGGCCAATCGCAGGCCTTCGGGACCGAACCAGGCCCGGTGTGCCATCATTCACACTATGGGCACCCTGGGCAATCCACATGGCACTTTTCGGCTGGACGACCCGGACCATTGGATCGGCTCGTACCTGCGGCGGCAAGACCTGCCAGAGATCTTGGGCGTCGGCGACGACGCGCTTGCCGACCTCCCCTTCGTCAAGACCGAGGAGGGCGAGGTCGTGGACGAGAACAAGGTCCACAGGGCCTTGGGCGAGGGAAGGATCCCCGGAGCTCTGCCCCCCGGATCTCGGAAGATCAGCCTCAATGAGCTTGTGCTGACCGCGGTGCTCCGCCGTACGTTCCCCGACTGCGAGATCCAGCGCCAGGTGAAGGTCAAGAACCCCCGGACTGGTCGGGCCAACACCGTTGACCTCCGCCTGGATGTGCCGGGACAGGAGCCCATCCTCATCGAGTACGACGGGCCGTCCCACTTCATCCGCCAATACCGCGCCGAGATTCCGCACCCCTTGGCTCGCAAGACTGAGCTCGAGCCGTCCGCGGGCATGGAGATTGTCATCTGGCCCTATTGGATGCACATCTGCAGTGCGAGCGCCCAGGCTCTGTTCGACCCGACGGTGCACGGCGTCCCGGCCCTGTGGAGCAGCAACAAGTTCTTCGGAGACTTCGCCACCCCGGATGCAGCGTGCGTGATCGAGGAGATCACCGGTCGCTTCAACGCCGTCGGCGAGGAGGGCTACGGAACGGTCTACGAGGCCGGTGTCGATGGAATGCACAAGCCTGCACACCCGATCATCGAGAGCATTCTGGATGGACGGGCCGCAAAGGAGACGCTCGTGCCGAACGGGGCCGAGAACCCGAACCGCTGGCTACCGATATCTGTGCGGGACAGCTGAAGACCCGCCGGGAACGGTCACGGAGCCGGCCCGGCCCTGCGCCCGCCTGAGAGGATGACGACCATGACCACCCCCCAGTTCTCCGTCGACCGCACGCGCCGCCCCGTGGCCACCTACCGGGCCATCTCGACCAAGGACGCCGCCAGCACCCAGCGCGACGGCGAGGCTGTCCTGGAGGTCCGCGAGCTGTCATCCCGGAGCGGTCAGCGCGAGGCCGAGGTCCTCTTCCATGACGGTCAGTGGCAGCTCTGCGACCCGGAGCACGACCTCGTGCCCGGCTTCACCTTCGACGCGTTCCCGGAGCACCCGTTCCTCGCCGAGGCCTACGGCGAGACCTGGAACGGCTGGGACACCCCCGTGGTCCGCCGGGAGGTCCTCGCTGACATCCTGACCGCGCTCGAGCTGTCGCACCGCTGGGAGGGCGACGTGACCGTGCTCGAGGTAGATGACTACGAGGACCGCATCGTGCCGCGCCTGGACGGCCTCTACGACCTCCAGCAGGCCGGGTGGACGGTCCAGCAGGTCGAGCTGGGCTGAGGACGCGAGAACGCCCCCACCTCCGCGGAGGTGGGGGCGTTCTCGTTCGGGGTCAGGCCCCGGCGGACAGGGCGCCGACGACGTCCTGGCCGTGATCCCCCGACCCACGGACCAAAGCTTGCGCAGGTCCATGGAGCTCGCCTCGTAGCCCCGGATTAGCTCGATCCACGGGAGAATGCCGATGCCCGAGCCACCCATCACACGTTAGAGATACTTCTTCGTGTTGCGGTCACAGATACTGCAGGAGCCAGTCGGGCATGTTGGGGTCGCCCTTGGCCCACGACTCCTGGGCGTCCTCAGTGTGCTCCCATACGTTCTCGTCGCCGTCAAAGAACTTGAAGCGGTTGCAACGGTACTTGACGACCGTGTCACCCTCGAGGCGGTACTCGTTCCAGAAGTAGTTCTGCTTGCCGTGCCCAGACCACTCCTGGGTCCTGTAGATCGTGCTCATGGGCAGATCATGCCCTACCGGGAGTGAAGCCGAAGACGCTCGCTGGTTATGGCACGTGCTCTAGGGCGTGTTGCTAAAGGGTTCGGGGACGTGGATGCGCGAGTCTGGGGTCATGTCGCGTGATGTCATCTCGGACGAGGTCTGGGCCGTGATCGGCCCACTGTTCCCCGCGCCGAAGTCCACGGGTCGGCCGCCGGTGGATCGGCGCGCGGTGGTCGAGGCCACCGCGTGGCGCTTCCGCACGGGGGCGCCGTGGCGGGATCTGCCCGAGCGGTTCGGGAACTGGAACACGATCTACAAGAACGTCAACCGGTGGGCCGCCCAGGGCGTGTGGGAGCGGGTGCTGGAGAAGACCCAGTCCATGGCACAGCAGGCTGGCGAGCTGGATTGGGTGGCCTCGATCGATTCCACGATCGTGCGCGTCCACCAGCACGGGGCGACCCTGCCCCGCCCCACAGGGGGCCTGGATGAACTACAAGAAATCAGCGGACGAGCCGGCTGACCATGCCATCGGACGCTCCCGTGGTGGCCTGACGAGGAAGAATCATCTGGTCTGTGATGGCAAGGGCAGGGTGCTGGCGTTCGTGGTGACCGGCGGGCAGGTGGCTTCACACCTCGATGCTGGCCACCACGCTGGAGCAGATCAGCGTTGCCGGGGCCCGTGGGCGGCCCCGGATACGGCCTGACCGCCTGATTGCAGACAAGGGCTACCCCTCGAAGGCGAACCGGGCCTGGCTGCGCCGGCATGGCATCGCGGCCACGATCCCCGAGCGGGCCGATCAGATCACGCACCGGCGCAGACGCCCGGGCCGGCCGATCGACTTCGGTGAAGACCAGCGCCAGCGCTACCGGGGACGCAATGTCGTGGAGCGGTGCTTCAACCGGCTCAAGCAGTGGCGAGGGATCGCGATGCGTTCGGACAAGTACGCCCGGAACTATCACGCCGGGCTCAGCCTCGCAGCGACACTGCACTGGCTGACTACCCTCCTTTAGCAACACGCCCTAGTAGCCCCCAGCGCTCGGGTAGCGACGGCCCTCGGCCCCTCGTCTGTCTGCTCGGCCAGCACCGCGCCCACCAGTCGTACGATGGCCGCCCGGTTGGGGAAGATGCCCGCCGCGTCGGTGCGGCGGCGGATCTCGCGGTTGAGCCGCTCGGCCGGGTTGTTCGACCAGATCTGGGTCCAGACGTCCTTGGGGAATGTGGTGAACGCCAGGATGTCGGCCCGGGCAGCATCGAGGTGCTCGGCCACCACCGGCAGTTTCTCGCTCACGTAGTCCAGCAGCCGGTCGAACTGGGCGTTGACGCTGGCGGCATCGGGCTGGTCGTAGCCCGAGTGGAGCATGGCCTTCACCGCCGGCCACATGCTCTTCGGGGTGATGCCCATCAGGTTCGCCGCGTAGTGGGTGCGGCAGCGTTGCCACACCGCACCGGGCAGGTTCGCGGCGATGGCGTCCTTGAGCCCGGGGTGGGCATCAGAGGTGACCAGCCGGACCCCGGCCAGGCCCCGGCGACCAAGTCGGCGAAGAACTCGTTCCACGCCGCCCCGGTCTCGCTGGTGGCCACCCGCAGGCCCAACACTTCGCGGTGGCCGTCGCCGTTGACCCCGGTGGCGATGAGCACCACCGCGTTGACCACACGCCCGCCCTCACGCACCTTCATCGTCAACGCGTCCGCGGCAACGAACGTGAACGGTCCCGCCTCCCCGAGCGGCCGGTGGCGGAAGGCCTCCACCTGCTCATCGAGGTCCGCGGCCATCCGGGACACCTGGGACTTCGACAGGGCATTGATGCCCAAGGTCTTGACCAGCTTGTCCATCCGCCGGGTAGAGACACCGGCCAGGTAGCAGTCTGCGACCACGGTGATCAGCGCCGATTCGGCCCGCTTGCGCCGCTCGAGCAGCCATTCCGGGAAGTAGGTGCCCGAGCGCAGCTTCGGGATGGCCACGTCCACGGTGCCGACCCGGGTGTCCAGGTCCCGGTGCCGGTACCCATTGCGCTGGGCCGTGCGGTCACGGGAGGGTTTGCCCCATTCGGCGCCGACCACCGCATCGGCGTCAGCGCAGAGCAGGGTGTTGATCATCGTCTGCAGCAGGTGGCGCATCATGTCCGGGGAGGCCTCGGACAGGGCTTCGCCCAGCAGGCCGGCAGGGTCGACAATATGAGGAGCGGTCATCGTGATGACTCCATTCGAGGATTCTGTGAGAGGTTGACTCGAAGGATCACACGGTGGCCGCGTCCACGTCTGGAACGACGTGCCCGACCACCGGGCGCTACACCACTATGCGGGACTCAACTCAAGCAGTGGCGAGGGATCGCGATGCGTTCGGACAAGTACGCCCGGAACTATCACGCCGGGCTCAGCCTCGCAGCGACACTGCACTGGCTGACTACCCTCCTTTAGCAACACGCCCTAGTAGCCCCCAGCGCTCGGGTGTAAGCGGCCATGAAAAGCTGCCCATAGGTGGCCAGGGAATGACCCGCTGACGGCCATGAGGACTGCCCAGTGATGGCCACGGGAACTGCCCGGTGCTGGCCATCTGGTTTGCCCGCGTTGCTCGTTGCCCGCCGCGTCGTGAGCCGGCGGGGGCCTCCTCCCCGGGTTGGATATCGGTGTCGAATCGAATCCAGCGAGGAAGAGGCCCTGAATGAAGGATGCCGCAGAAACCATGAAAATACTCAGTGCCTATGACCTGACCAAGTCATTGCGGGGCGCCGCCGAGCTGGCCGGTTGCTCCCATCACACCGTGGCCCGGCTGGTGCGGGCCCGCGACGCCGGCCAGACCCCTGGATCCGGAGCCAGCCGCCCGAAGGTCACCGATGTCTGGCTGCCCAAGATCGAGGAATGGGTCGAGGCCTCCACGGGCAGGATCCGCGCCGATGTCGTGCACGCCAAGCTCACCGCAATGGGCTACACCGGCTCTGAGCGCTCCACCCGGCGGGCGGTGGCCGAGGTGAAGGCCGCCTGGCGGGCCGGGAAGCGCCGGGTGCACCGGCCCTGGATCACCGAGCCGGGCGCATGGCTGCAGTACGACTTCGGCGATGGGCCGGCGATCGACGGGGCCAAGACGGTGCTGTTCGTGGCCTGGCTGGCCTGGTCCCGCTACCGGATCGTCATCGCCCTGCGTGATAGGACGGCTCCGAGTGTGTTCGCCGCCCTGGACCGGTGCTTCCGGCTGATCGGGGGCGCGCCGACCTATGTGCTGACGGATAACGAGAAGACAGTGACGGTCTCTCATGTGGCCGGGGTGCCGGTGCGTAACCAGGCCACCGTGGCGTTCGCTCGGCATTACGGCGTGGAGGTGCTGACCTGCCAGCCAGCGGATCCGGCCGCCAAGGGCGGGGTGGAGAACGCGGTGAAGCTGGCCAAGGCCGACCTGGTCCCGAAGGACACCAACCTGCGGGACCAGTACGCCTCGTTCGCTGAGCTCGAGGCCGCCTGCGCGGGGTTCATGGCCATGGTGAACTCCCGGGAGCACCGGGTGACCCGGCGCCGCCCGGACCACATGCTCGCCGAGGAGACCAGCGCGTTGCATCGGATCCCCGCCACGGCGCACACCGTGGCCTACGGGGTGGGACGGAAGGTGCCGGAGAACACGCCGATGGTCTCCTTCGAAAACGCCCAGTACTCGGTGCCCGCGCACCTGCTCGGGGCCGAGGTGTTCGTGCGCCATCACGGCACCGGACCGGACTCGATGGTGGTGATCATGCACGCCGGTGCGCAGGGGCCGGTGGAGGTCGCCCGGCACCGGGTGGCCCGGCCCGGGTCCCCGGCCATCGACGACGCGCACTTCCCCGGCCACGAGACGGACAAGGTGCCCGGGGACTACACCCCGGTGCCCCGTTCGGCGGCGGAGGCCGAGTTCCTGGCCATCGGGGCCGGAGCGAGGACCTGGCTGGTGGAGGCCGCCGCGGCCGGCACCAGCCGGATCGGTCAGAAGATGGCCGAGGCCGTCACCCTGGCCAAGCTCGCCGGCACCGACCAGGTCGGCCCGCGCCCTCGGGGTGGCCGCGGTGCACCAGCGCTTCGCCCACGGCGACCTGGCCTCCCTGCTCACCGCCGCCGGCCACCGCACCGGGATGCACACCGCCACCGAGGAACGGTCCCTGACCCAGGGCACCGCCGGCTGGGCCGGCCTCGGTACCTCCAACACCGAGGGGGCAGCCCGGTGAGCATCCACACCCCGAACACCGCCGCACCGGCGCTGCCGGCCGATTTGGAGGCGCTGTTGCGGCAGCTGAAGATGCCCCACGCCCGCGGTATCGCCGCCGAGGTACTGGCCACCGCCCGGGCCCAACGCTGGGAGCCGGCCGAGGTCCTCAAGGCCCTGCTGGTCGAGGAGACCACCGGTCGGGCCCGATCCATGCTCGCCGCCCGGCGCAAGGCCGCCGGGTTCCCCACCGGCAAGACCTTCACGACCTGGGATCCGGGCGCCTCCTCGATCCCGGCCCCGACCCAGCAGTCCCTGCGCACCCTGGAATGGCTCTCGCGCAGAGAGAACCTCGTGGTCTGGGGCCCTCCGGCACCGGCAAGACCTTCTTCCTCGAGGCCCTGGGCCAGCAGGCCGTGGAGGAGGGCAAGCGGGTGGCCTGGTTCACCCTGGAGGACCTCGGGGCGATGATCCGGGCCCACCGGCCCGATGACACCATCACCAAAGCCGTCGCCCGAATCCTGCGCGCCGACCTGATCGTCATCGACGACATCGGCCTGCTGCCGGTCGCCGACGATGCCGCCGAGGGCCTCTACCGCATCGTGGACGCCGCCTACGAGAAACGCTCCGTAGCGATCAGCTCGAACCTGCACCCGGCCGGCTTCGACGAGCTGATGCCCAAGACCCTGGCCACCGCCACCGTGGACCGGCTCCTGCACCACGCCCACGTGTGCCAGACCACCGGAGACTCCGTACGGATGACCCAGGCAATGGCCGGGAAGGGAGTCATGCCACTGAACTGATCCCATCACGGTGGCCAGCACCACCACCCAAACGGGCAAACCAGCTGGCCACCAGTGGGCAGTTCTGATGGCCACCAGCGGGAAGAAACACTGGCCGCCTATGGGCAGAACTCAATGGCCCTTGACACTCGGGGATCGAGACGCGTTCCGGCCCGCACCACCGTCGGTGCGGGCCCCCGCTCGCCTCAAGCGGTCTCGGCGTACCGTCCCCGGCCCGCCAGCGCGGTAGAGAGCGTCTGGCGGGACACACCGAGGTCCTCGGCCACCACGGACTTCCGCACGCCGTCGGCGACCCGCTGGCGGGCCTGGGCGACCTGCTCGGCCGTCAGCTTCGGGGGTCCGCTCGTACTTGCCCGCCTTCTTCGCCGCCGCGATGCCCTCGCGCCGACGTTCGGCGGTCAGCTCCCGCTCCAGCTCGGCGACGGCCCCCAGTACCGTCAGCATGAAGGCGCCCTCCGCCGAGGCGGTGTCGAGCGCGGGGGAGTCCGTGAACCGTACTGCCACGCCCTTGGCCTTGAGCTCCGAGAGCAGGTCCAGCAGGTCCCGCGTGGAACGGGCCAGGCGGTCTGGGCTCTTAATCACGACCGTGTCGCCCTCGCGGACGTAGGCGAGCATCTAACCCAGCACGGGGCGCTCACGGTCCTTGGCCGAGGCCTTCTCCTCGAAGATCCGGTCCGCCCCGGCCAGGGCCTCCAGCTGCCAGGCGAGGTTCTGGTCCACCGAGCTGACGCGCTCGTAGCCGACGAGTTGCCCCTTCTGTCCACTCACTTGCTTGACCCTCCGTCGTATCCGTCCAATCTGTACCAAATCTATGTCGCTGGACGTGGTTCACGGCAGGCGTCGGAGTGTCCACTGAGGTATACCTGAGTGGACGAGTTACGCTACGACGGCCCCCGCCGCGGATCGGTCGGCCAGCTCGCGCACCGAGTCCAGGAAGGCCGGCAGGTTGCCCTTCGCCTGCTGGCCGACGTCCACGAAGAGCATCCACACTGGGGGGCCGAAGCCGCGGATCTGCATGGGCCGGGGCAACGTGTCGCCCTCGGCGAGCACGACGGGGTACAGCAGTGCGCCGGTTGCACCCCGCCACTTGTCGTGAGCGGTGTAGGCCACGACCTGGTAGATGTCCGCTCGAGTGACCTTGATCCGTCGCCGGTCGGCGACCAGTGTCACGTCCTCGTCGTCCACTCCGTGGTCGCTCGGCAGGACGTCCTTGTACTTAGTGTCGATCACGAGCTGGCCGCCGGCGGCGGTCTCAAGCACAAGGTCAGGGTCGACCTTGGACGACCGCACCTGCTTGCCGTCGTGAGCGTGCACGCGTGCACGACCGATGCCCTCGACTGAGAGCGCGAGGCCGGGTGCGGAGTCGATCACACCGCGCAGGGCCTCCTGGAACAACGTCGGCATGTCCCACATGAACGAAGCCGTGCTCACCCCCGCGCCGACCTCGGGGCCCATGATCTCGCCCCGAAGAAGCGCTTCGGTGGAGAGCAGGATCGACCGGTAGTGACTCATGGCGCCGCGGTGCGTCGTGGCAGTCAGGTCACGCTGGGACACCGGCTCGGTCCGGATGTCGCTGACCTGCGAGAACAACGGCAGGGCAGCCTTGGCCTCGCGTACCGCGACACGGCGTGCAGCCGGGAGCTCCAGCTCATGGCTCCGACTCAAGATGTAGTGTAGGCCGGCCTTGAGGAGGCGGTTGTTCGGTGTGTCCTGCGTGCGCTCCTTGACCCGGCACGGGATGCGCGCTGGGTCGCCCACGGCTAGATGCTGGCTGACGTAGCGGCTAATCAGAGGCTTTCCCTTGATCTTGCCGTTCAGCACCTGATCCACTCGCCGGTAGTCCCGCCGCAGCCATCGAGTGGCGAACCTGTGGATGGCCCGCGCATGCCAGACGAGCAGGCACGCCGCAGGGTCCCGTCGCAGAGCGTCGAGTTCGACCTGCTCGAACGGGAGCAATCGCAGCGGCTCGTGACGCTGGTCGTAGGCGTAGTCGGCGAGGAAGAAGACATCGGCCGTGGCCAGCTTCGGCAGCACCTGCAAGGTCACGTCTCCGAGGGCCGTGGAGACGCGGGACACGCCCACGAGGTCGCCAGCTTCCAGCATCCAGCTCGACTCGCCGGCGGACTTCGTCAGCCGGCACCCCGCCGCCTTCCAGAACTCGGCCGGCACCGCGGCCTCGAGGTGGTCGCCTACCTCGACCCGGCCTCGCTCGCGAACATGGATCGGCGCCGTCACTGGTCCCGAGTGTCCTCACCACTCGCCGGCGCATCCCCGCCGTCAGCGAGCGGGCCGCCAAGGTCGACCGAGAGGGCCTCCTCCGGTTCGCCCACCTCGGGGTCAGCCGCGGCGGGCTTCCAGGGCTGTCCAGCGACCAGGTGGGCCGCCAACGCCGCGCCCTGGTCCCACTGCTTAGCCCGCTGGCCGAGGCCGAGCTCCTGTCGGAGCGACTCGACGCGCGATGCGTCCACCTCGCCCTCGAGGGTGTACTCGTCCAACAACGGGAGCACCTCGTACACAAACCGGGTGGCGAGGACCGCGATGCTCCCGTCCTCGCCGTCGGGCTCGGCCAGGAAGTACGACGGACCGACCTGCAGGCCCTGCGACGCCTCCGAGAGCGCATCCCGGGTCCGCTCGTACAGGTACAAGGCGGCCTCGCGGGCCGTCTCGTCGTCGAATCCCGTGTACCCCCGGATCGGGGAGTCCGAGGCCTCCAGGTCGATGGGTGTAAAGCGCCGACGAAGGGCGTAGTCGATCACCGCGATGCTGCGGTCAGCGGTGTTCATTGTGCCGATCACGCGTACGTTGTGAGGGACGGTCAGTGAGGGCGTGCCGTCCACGGTGTACGGGCTGGCCACGGGCTCCTCCCGGTACTCCAAGGCGTAGAGCAGCTCACCGAAGATGCTGGGGATGTCGCCGCGGTTGAGCTCATCGAGGATCAGCACCATCTCGAGCTCGTACCCGCGGCGGGCGAGCTCCGCACCCACCGCACAGACCAGGCTGAAGATGCGGTGCTGAGCCACGAACGTGACGCCCTGCCCATGAGGCTGGGCGACCAAGGCTCGAACGAAGTCCGTGTACTCATACCCAGGATGGAACTGGACGATGTCCCACACCGCGGACAGCCCCCGCGAGACGATCTCATCGGCAATCGCGGGAACGGTGCGCCGGTCATCCGGCAGAGCCTCGACGATCGACTGGAGGCGGCTGTCAGCCCTGCGGCCCGCAGAGACCCAGTCCACGTACCGGCGCGCCACGTAGGTCTTGCCGGCGCCGGGCGGCCCCTGGAGGAGCACCTGGCCCTTGCGCCGGAGGAGTGTGGCGATGACCTTCAAGTCCTCGGGCAACGCCCCGGGGACGCTCTGCGGCTGGGCGGCCGGCGGCGTCTTGCCGTCGAACGCGTCGCGGAACTCGGAGGCGGTGAGGTTCAGCCAGGCGTTGGCCCCAAGAGCCAGCGCAAGGTCCAGCTCGCGGCCAGGCTGAGCTCCGAAGCCCCGCTCAGCCAGTCGCTCGCCGATGAGGCGCACGACCGCCGGCACAGCGTGCGCGGTCGGCAACACTCGCTCCACGCCGACGATCGTCTTGCCGTGCTTGACGGGCTCGACGAGACGGCACCGCTCCAGCAGGCTCAGCAAGTTCGAGACGGCCTTGGTGTCGTGCGGCTCGTCGGGGTCAGCAGCATGGCGTGCCGTGAGGGCTGCCCCGAGCTTCGAAGCGTTGACCATCTCGGGCACGAGCTTGCCGGTGCTGTCCGTGAACACCTCCCGGACGATCGCGTCCAGTCGGGGGTCCGCCAGGATGAGCTGCGCCCACAGCAGGAGAAACCGGTCTTCGCGACCTTCACGGCACGCCCGCAGCAGCTCGTTGTCGACCGCTACCTGCGATCCCGCAGCCCGACTCTTACCCGGCTCGAATGGCGGGTCGTAGGACAGCAGGTCGTCCCACAGCGGGTCCGCCAGCTTGGCCGCCGCAAGGTCCTGCAGAACCTCGGCGGCTGTGGTCACGCCGGGCACCACGCCAGCGAGGACATCGGTGATGCCCTCGGGAGAGGTGAACTTCGTGAAGGAGATACGGCCGGGGCTCGGAAACGGGCTCATAGTCCAAGTCTGCCGCACAGGTCGCACCAAGACCGCGTAGGCTGTGCATCCGGGTTGCGTCCCAGCCTCGAACCTGGAAAGATCTACTCTTGAAATAAGATCTTTTTAGGGAGACACCGATGACCGCCGAACCCCTGCGTCCCAACGACGCCATCGCGCCCCTGCCAACCGTGGAGGGCGGCTTCAAGACGGTCATGGCCGACCCGCCGTGGCGGTTCCAGAATCGTACCGGCAAGGTTGCCCCCGAGCACCGTCGCCTCGACCGGTACTCGACCCTCAGCCTGGACGACATCTGCGCCCTGCCCGTGCAGGACGTCGTGGCCGATGACGCGCACCTGTACCTGTGGGTGCCCAACGCCCTGCTCCCCGACGGGATGCGCGTCATGCAGGAGTGGGGCTTCCGCTACGTCAGCAACATCGTATGGGCCAAGCGCCGCAAGGATGGCGGGCCCGACGGACGCGGCGTGGGCTTCTACTTCCGCAACGTCACGGAGCTGATCCTCTTCGGTGTCCGGGGACGCATGCGCACCCTGCCTCCGGCTCGGTCGCAGGTGAACATGATCGAGACGCGCAAGCGCGAGCACTCCCGCAAGCCCGACGAGCAGTACGGCCTGATCGAGGCGTGCTCGCCCGGGCCGTACCTGGAGATGTTCGCGCGCAAGGCGCAGCCGGGATGGACGGCGTGGGGTGATGAGTCCGGTGCTGACTCCGCCCCGCGGGGTCAGGTGCACAAGGGCTATGCGGGCGGGGCGATCGAGGCTCCGTTCGTGGAGCCGCACGTCCGCCTGGACGAGGCCGTAGCCGACGCGCTGGCCGAGGACCTCAAGACCAAGTACGAGGCGGGTGCGAGCGTGCAGGAGTTGGTGGAGTCCACTGGCTACACGACCACCCGCGTGCGTGGTCTGCTCAAGAAGGCCAACACTCAGATGCGCCCCCGTGGTCGTAAAACCAAGCAGGCCGAGGCACTTTTCGCCTGACCACACCGCCCGGCCATAGACGGCCGAGACACCAAGAAGCGCCGGCGGAGCCGTCGCCGGGAGCCCTCCTGGAAGCAGTACGTTTACCAGGAGGGCTCTCCCATGTCCGCACCCGCCACCGCCGTCACATTCCCCGGCGTCACCCTGTTCCTGCCCGACGGCGTCATGACCGGCGACCTCACCTACGACGCCCGCACCAGCCAGCTCGCCATCACCTACGCCGACGGCGAGACCGAGGTGCTGTCCATCGACCTCACGCTCGAGGGCTACGTCGCCGCCCCTGGCGAGGCCCTCATCAAGGACTGGAGCGAGCACAGCGGTTTCACGGCCGCCCTCGTGGACGCCGGCATCGTCATGCGGGTGGAGACCCTCCAGATCGGTCCGTTCGACTCGCGCGCCTACCGTGTGCTGGTTCTCACCGAGGCGGTGACCGGCCGATGAGCACCACGACCACCTTCCGCGTCTTGACCGTCCCGGAGGTCCGGGTCTGCTGCCTGCGCTGTGAGGATCAGGGCACCCGCTATGGCGCCTGGGTTCCGCTCGATGAGGTCGACGACGTCTGCGCCGACCAGGTCCACCGCGGCCGCGTCGTGCGGCTGGAGCGTGGCGTTGCCTTGCATGCGGATGCGCCCACGACGGTTCTGGAAACCCGCAACCTGCCCATGGATGGCCCGCTGACAGCCGAGCAGCTCGAGGCATGGCAGGACCTCTACGAGGTCGTGGGAGCCGAGCAGTGGCCCGCACTGCTCGCCTGGGTCGGCTCCGGGACGCACGTCGAGGACGGCGACGGCCTGCCGGATGCCGCCGCCTTCGCCGAGAGCTACGCGGGCATCTGGGGGAGCTTTGACGAGTACGCCCAGGAGCTGGCCGACGAGACCAACCTGATGGACGGCTGGCTCGAGACTGCCCGCACCTACTTCGACTGGTCCCGCTGGGCACGGGACCTTCGGTACGACTACACCGTCTGCGACATGCCCCACGGTCCAGGCGTGTACGTCTTCCGCGACCTCTGAGAAACGAAGACCCCGTGAGCCTGACGGCTCACGGGGTCTTCGTTTCTCACCCGCCCAGCTCAGGCTCGTCCTGCTCGTGCTGAGCGACTGCGTCGGGCGCAGGCTCGATCCACCGGTACTCGCCCGCCGCGACCTCCGCCCGGATGCGCTGGGCCAGCTCCCTCTGGCCGGCTGCGTACGCCCTGGCAGCCGCGCCCTGCATGCTCTGGCGTCGCCGGAGTGCTCGTTGGGTCTGCGGGTGGAGGCTCGTCCGGTAGGACCTGATCTTGTCCGGTCCGAGGCCCTTAAGGACCGTGTCGTCCACCGGCTCGCCCGCCTCCAGACGCGCCACTACATGCTCGTCGGCGGCAGCCAGGCGCTCGCGGAACTCGCGGCTCCGCTCGCGCTTGACCGTCCGATCACGCACGGGGGAGCGGTAGGCGGGCGCTGTGGCCCTCTGGGCCTCGTCCTGGGCCTCCGCCTCGTCCTCAGGCTCGGTGGGGGCCGCTATGGGCTCCGCGGCCGGTGCTGAGGGCGCAGGGAGCGGCTCAGCCACGTCCGGCGTGGGTGCGGGCTCGACCTCCGTCTCCGGGGCTACCTTGCGAGCCTCGCGCCAGTCCAGGCCCATACGCTCGTAGGTCCGCCAGAGAAGCGGGCGTTCGGTCTCATCGGCGTTCGGGGTCGCGGTGACGGCGGGGGCAGGGACCTGGTCGGCCCGGCCGACGAGCGCCACGTACTTGCTCGGATCGAGCAACGGACGATGACCGGTGGGCTGGACGGCCTGCTTGGTGCGGTTGCGCTCCAGGGCCTGTTCCACGGTGGCAAGCATGAAGTCGCGGCCCAGCTTCGATGCTCGTCGACGGTACGCGGGCTGGGGATCGACGGTGCCACCCTTGCCGTCGGAGAGGACCATCTCGTAGGTGAGGCCGGGGTGGTCCTGGCCGCGCCGTTCGACGCGCACGCCCCGCTCGGCGAGGACCTCGGCGTACGTCTCGAAGGAGACCGAACGCGGGTCCGACATGCCCTCGCGGACTCGCTGCTTCATCACGGCGACGGAGAACGGCTCCGGACCCTGGCGACCGTTGGCACCCCACTGCTCGTGGCGCAGCCGCGCGCGCTCCTCGGAGGGCTCACGGCGCTCGGCGGCGGTGGACTGGAGCTCGTTCTGCTGGGCGTAGCCGGCCTCCCGCAGTACCTCGTCATGGGTCTGCGCCAGCACCTTGTGCTTCACGTTCGACGACGCGAACGACTTGCCCGTCTGCCGGTCAATGCTGTCGAGCACGAGGTGGTTGTGGATGCAGCCCGTGCGACCGTCGATCTGCGTGACCACGACACCCATCCGCCCGTCTCCAGCGAGCCGAAGGGCGAACTTCCTACCCAGCCGGTGGGCTTCCTCCCACGCCTCCGGATCGTTCGGGTCGAGAGCACCCTCGCCGTCCCTCGCGAAGGACTGGATGACGTGATAGCCCTGGACGTATGCACCCTCGGTGATGGTCCGCATCCCGCCCTTGTCGTCGGGCACCCGAACCTGCCGCTCACCGTTCTTTCCATGGCGCTTCCGGTTGTCCCTGTACTGCGCCGCAGCGACCTCAGGGATCGCGCCGTTGAGGCCCGACGCAACGACGAACCGGTCGGTGGTCTGACCCTTCTTCTTGTTCAGTGCGTACGCCAGGAGCCGGCTCGCGTTACGGGTCGGGGAAGCGACGACGATGGCAGCGATCGGGGCGGCCACTTGCTCAGCCCTCGTCCTCGTCGGTGCCCTCGTAGCCAAGGAACGTCTTGGCGGCGTCGAGTACGTGCGCGTCGATCTGGGACAGGCTCGCCTTCACCTCGTCGAGGTCGTCCACAACCTGCTTCGCCTGGTGCGCACGGACCGTCATCTGGTTCACGTTGTGCCCCACGCGCCGCACCTCGTCGCGGACCTCCTGGAGGGCAGCGACGACACGGTCTGCGTCGGCCTGCGTGAGGGTCCCGGCGGGGGACTGGCTGATCCGTTCCAGGCGCTGGACCAGGCCCCGTCCGCCGTCGTCGATCAGGAGGCGGACGTAGTCCGAGACGGTGACCCGCTTGCCCCGGATCGCGGAGAGCCGCTGCGCGGTCTCCGATGCGAGCTGGAGCTGCCGTTCCGTCAGCCTGAGCTCCAGGCGCTTCGAGTAGACCGTGCGCTGACGACGTGCCCTCTCCGACTTCGTCGTAGATGCCGTCATCGCCCGGTCTCCTCTCGGTTCTGTGTAGCGCGGGTCCCTCACGCCCGGGGTAGGCAGCTATCCCGCTTTGCTGAGGATGCCTACTCCCGGGTGCCCCACTCTACACAGAACGGCGAGCAGTTCAACCTTCCGTACACTCGCTCCGCTCCTGTCCGTTCAGGTTGATGCTCGCCCCGGCCCTCGCTCCGCTCGGTCCGGGGGAGAGGGGCTGCGCCCCTCCCCACCTGCGCTGGCGCTGCGGTGGGACCCCTCCCGCACGGCCCCTAACGCAACGAAGCCCGCCGACCCCCACCGGGGATCGACGGGCTTCGCCGCTACGGGTCCGGCGCCGGCCTGGTCAGGCCTGCCAGCCCGCCTCGTGGAGGTCGTCGCTGACCGTGCCGTAGGCCGGCTCCTCGGCGTAGGCGTCCTCCTCGCGGGCGGCCTCGTCCCCCTCGTCGGAGACCGGCTCCTCGGCGTCGTCGGAGGCGTGCGCCTCGTCCTCCTCCGGGTCCGGCTCTGCGCTCTCCCCACCCGCCGCGGGCGGGAGCGGAGCGAGTGCCCCGGAGGGCTCCTCCGGCACCATCTGCGCCGCCTCGTCCGGCACCGCCTCCGCGCCGCCGGCGGGAGCGGAGCGCGTGCCTGCGGCGCCCTCCAGCAGGGCCGCCACGGCGGCCACGAGACGCTCGGCACGCTCGGCCTCGTCGAGGTCGGCGCGGACCGTCTGGACGGAGCCATCCCGGCGGGTCCGGGTCTTGGTCTGCTCGTCGATGCCGAGCATCTCGTAGAGGGTCTCGACGGCGGCGACGCGGGCGCGGCCGGCGCGGCGCAGGGCCTCGTCGATGCGGCGGGCCTCCGCGCGCTCGGCGGCGACGATCTCGGCCTCGCGGCGGGCGATCTCGGCCTGCCACTCGGCGCGGAGCTGACGGGCCGTCTTGGGGGTGGTCGTGGTCATGGGGGTCTCCTTCGGGGTCTGGGCTACGGGGTTGCGGGCGCGAAAGGCTCAGGTGGTCACGGCGACCTCCTGGTACCGTCGGGTCGCAGGTTCGCCACGCACTTCTTGACCGACCAGTTGTCGATCGAGCCGTCCTCCCGGAGGACGACAAAGTTGCGGGTGCCCCACTCGGGCATGACGACCACGGCCACGCCGGCGATACCGGCGCCGTGCTTCCTTCCTACCTCCGGGTGCTGGGCCAGCAGGTCCAGGGCGAACGCCTCGTCATGCCCGCGCAACACCTCGCCCAGCGACGCCCGGTTGAGGACCTCGCTGGCATGGGCGAGGACAGCCTTCTTGGTGGCGAACGTCTGGTCACCGAGCGTGTAGGCCACGGTCACGCCACCTCCTGGAGGAAGGTCTCGGACTCGAACGGGTCCACCGCCTTCATCTCGGCGACGTACGGCGCGATCGCCTCCAGGTCGATCTCGATCTGGCGCTCGGTCTTGGACCGCGCGTGGGACCAGAACCGCTCCCGGGGGCGGGGCAGACCGAAGTCCTCGAAGGCGTCCAGCCGCTCGGCCAGCGGGCGGTCCGACCCCAGCCAGGGAATGTGCACGACCTCCTGGCGATGGGCGATCACAATGCCCTTGGCGATCCGGTCCAGACGCTCGGCCTCAGCGACCCGGCCGTCCTCGTCCAGAAGACGCTCCAGCCGCTTGAAGTAGTCCTGCCACTGCGCGCGGGTGCGCCGCACAGGGGAGCGAGTCCACACGGGCTCACCGAGCTCCTCGTCCCACCGCTTGAGCCCCTGGTCCACGGAGCGCCCACGCAGGGCGTCCTCGGGGCTCTCCCACGGCACCGTCCGCACGTGGGCGACCTCGAACACCTGCTCACCGACCATGACCATGTGGGCAGTCATCCCCTCGGGCACGGGCCGGCGCTTGCGGTCGAACTCGATGGTCTGCTGCTTGTGGACCACCTTGGGCGCGAAGTCCAGGCGGTTCTCGATCCGGGTGAGCTCCTCCATCGAGGGGAAGACCTTCATGGTCACAGGCAGGGCCCCGTCGCGGCTGACCATGAGGTCGTACATGTGGTCCCGGTCCTCCTGGGAGTCCGGCACGATGCCCTCGGGCAGCTTGTACCCTCCGTGGGCGAGCACACCGCCGGGCTGGCGGGAGAAGTTCGCCCGGGTCGTGACGTTGAGCAGGTCCGTCTGGAAGTGCTTGCGCTCCCACATCTCCCGGGAGCCCGTCAGGGCCTCGCGGGAGTCGCGCCACAGCTGCCCCAGACCGAACAGGTCCAGCCCGTCCACGACGGACAGCTCGGCATCCGTGATGAACCCGTCCGTGGTGCACGACGGCGTGGCGTACCCACGGTCGTGCAGCTGGTTGAGCACGGCCAGCAGCACGGCGCGCACGAGCCCCGTGGTCATGCTCGCGTGCCACGGCGAGGTGATCGCCGAGCCGCCCACGGCGTCGCGCTCCTGGGCCCAGGCGTCCCACCCGCGCTGGCCCATGACCCCCTGGGCGAGCTTGCCGTAGGGGGAGTTGGCCATCAGCTTGAGCACGCCCTGCTGGAAGGAGGACTTGCCGAACTCGCGCTTGGCGCGGGCGCGGTCGTCGAGCAGGGTCTTGTAGGCCCCGCGCAGCAGGCGCGAGGGCTCACCGTCGCTGGTGCGCAGCGTCCTGCCGAAGTGGCCGATCTGGCAGGTGACCTTGGCGCCGAGCGTCAGGGCCAGCCAGACCTCGGGGCCCACCGCCCACACGCCGCGGGCGCCGCCCGAGGTGCGCGGGTAGATCATCGAGCCCTCCGCGGGCACGGGCAGGCAGGGGAAGGCCACGGACTCGGGGAACTCGAAGGAGACGAACCCGACGAACGGCGTCAGCGGACCGCCCTCGGCGAAGTCATCCAGGCCCAGCTCGACGTTGTTCACCGTGCGCAGGATGACCCCGTCCGGGTGCAGGTAGTCGACGTCCCAGATCGTGGCGCTGGAGGTGGGGTAGCACGACTGCAGGTCCAAGTCGTGGGTCACCTGCTCGAACAGCCCCAGCTCCGCAGACATGTTGTAGCCCCCGCGGAAGGCCATGGCGCTGGCGTGGATCCACGTTGCCGCGGCGCCGTCGATGGGCTGAAGCTCGCGCTTCTTGTAGAAGTCGAGCTGGTTCTCCACGCCCGTGGTCGCCTCGACGTTCTTCGCGACCTTCACGAGTCCACCGAAGACCGCGTTGAAGTCGTCGAAGGTGTCGGGACGGGCCTCGATCTCGCCGGACATGAGCCCCTTGACGGCCCGGGCCGCGGCAGTGGGGAGGGTGAGAGGCACCTCCTGGTGGTCTCCGTAGACCTGCGAGACGTACTCCAGGGCGATGATCGCGTCGTTGGCGGCGTAGTCCATGAACGCGACCGGGTCCTTGAGCAGGTAGTCGTCCATCCGGGCGATCCAGTCGCCAGGCACGTCGAGCTTGGCCACGCCCACAGCCTCGCCGAGGGCTCGCAGAGGCTGAGCGCCCGACTGCGCCATGGTGTCCCGGATCGAGACCTCCACAGGCCGCGCCCAGCGCTTGTTCGCCCCTGCCAGCACCATGCGCACTGGGGTGGGACTCACCATCCCGGCACTGGCCGAGATGACCGCCCGCAAGATGTCCGAGGTGCTCGAGTCCAGCCACCGCCCCCGCCGGCTGTCCAGGCCCGCGCGGGTGGAGACCTTACGGGCGCGCTCCGGGTAGGCGGCGTTCCAGGTGTTGTGGGCCTTGCGGCGGTCCACGAACGTCGTCAGGTCCGCCTGCTGCCAGTGGGCGACCAGAGCGATGGGCAGGGCACGGGAGACACCCGCGCGCCCGTTGAACCACCACCCGGGCCGGGTCTCACCCTTCTTGTCCACGACCTCCGCCCGTGGGACGCCCTGGGACGACCACCCGGAGGCCAACGGGTGCTCGTGCAGCCCGAGGGCGGTGACGGCGATCTCCAAGGCCTTCTCGAAGGACAGCCGCGCGGTGCGCGGTCCACGCGGGCCGTGGTACTCCTGCGGCAGCACCACGGCCAGGCGGAGGCGAGAAGGGTCGGTGGGGTCGATGGCCGCGAACTGGTAGGACACGATCCGACGGACCACGTGGACGTCTTCACCCACCCACCCGCGCTGCTCGTCGACCTCCTCGGCGCTGACGAACTCGGTATCGAAGCCAACGACGATGGCGTCGCGCCCGGTGCCCATCGCGGCGACGGAGGGGTACGCACCGAAGCTCGTCGTCGAGCCAGTACAGCCGGCGCGGCCCACCGTCTTGGTCAGCACGGCGAACCGGGCCGGGTACTTCTGCGACGTGGCGCTGTCGGTGACGTACTCGATGGTCCAGCCATCGGCGGCGGCGGCAACGGGGGTTCCCCCATACGCGGCTGCCGCCAGTGGCGTCTGACTAGGGGTTTTGGCGGCGTGTTGCGTCCCGAGAAGACGTTTCTGGGACGCTTCGTGGACCGCGGGGGCCGTCACGCGGCATCACCGCCAGCAGCGAGGTACGCGTCCAGGTCCTCGATGCGGTAGACGGGCTTGCCGAGCACGGAGATGGCCTTGGGGCCCTTGCCCATGGAGCGGTAGTTGGTCAGCGTCTTGAGCGCACCGGGGCGGCCGATGTACTTGGCGGCCTCCTCGGGGGGAAGCGCGCCGGGCGGGACGGTGCTGGTGAGGTCGACCGGCTCGGTCGTGTTCGGGAGGCCATGCGCGGGCATGACAACTCACCCCTTTCTCAGGAGTGAGTTCTCGCCTCTGGGTAGGACTTACGCATCCGTCTGCGGCCGGTTATCGAACTCTGAAAGTGCTTCGGCGAAGGTCGGGGGCCCGGTCCGCGTCCCCCTCTCCGTGGGGGCACAGGACTTGCACGTCCGGGGCGCCTTCGCTCAGGCGCGGAAGTATTCGGTTGTCCGCGACTGATCCTATCCGCCCTGTCAATCCCGTACAAGCCCGGGCGATCCTTGCTGATCCGGTTGACTTGAGCCTGTGTAATATCTACTCTCTCGGCATGGCCAACACCAGAGCACCCAACTCCAAGCTCGCGCCCGGCGAGCACTCCATCGACCGCGTCAAGCCCACCAAGCAGGCGGACGGCACGTACGTGCTGCGCTGGCGGGTGTGCCTGCCCGACGGCACCGTGAAGCCGGGCAGGTCCCAGGGGCCCACCGTGGCCGAGGTCCGGCGGCGCGCCCGGGAGAAGGTCGGGGACCTGCTGGCCACCAGTGCGGACGGGTCGTGGAAGCCCAGCAGCTCGATCGTGGACTACATCGACAAGGTCTCGATCCCCGCCGTGGACGCGGCCCGGCTCGCAGAGGCCTCCCGCCGCCGGTATAGGGTGGCCCTGAACCAGTGGAAGACCGTGCTGGGGTCCAAGACCATCGCGCAGACGGCCCGGGTGCGCACCTTGGAGGCGGCGCTCAAGCGGATCGCCGAGGAGCACGGGTCCGAGTCCGCGCGGCACTGCAAGACGGTGTGGGGCAAGTACATCGCCCAGCAGCTGGTGCGCGACGAGGTTCTCAGCGGCAACCCCCTGGCGGGCATGTCCGTGGACCTCAGCTCCTCGAAGCCGGCCCGGCCGAGGGCCGAGCGCACCCTGACCCGGGAGGAGCTCGGGGCGGCCATCGACTGGCTGCTGAGCCTGGACCCGGCCGCGGGCGTGGAGAAGCCGGCCCGGGGGAGGTGGTCCCGCGAGGACGCGGTGGCCAAGCGCCGGAACGTCATCGACCTGGCCCTGCTCCAGGCGGCATCGGGCCTGCGGGTCCAGGAGGCCAACGCGCTCACCTGGAACGTGTTCGACCGGTCGGCCGACGTGCGGCGGACGAAGACCGGCAAGGGCCGGCGCGTGCCCCTGCTGTTCCCCGACGTCGTCGACCACCTGGCCGAGCGGAGGTCCCTGGGCGGGGCCTACGTCATCGGGGCACCCACCGACCCGGACAAGCAGTGGGACCGGGACGCCTGCCGCAAGGCCTGCGCCACGTTCTACCCGGAGATCGGCGCGGCCATCGACTGCGAGGTGTTCGAGCACGGGCGCACGCACCTGTGGCGCGGCACCCTGAACTCGCTGCTGGTCGCGGTGCCCGTCGAGGTCCGGGCGGCGTTCCTGGGCCACGACGAGGACACCAACCGCCGGTACTACACCGACGTGACCGACCCGGCGCCCATGGTGGAGGCGGCCAAGGCGCTGCGCTGATCTACCCTCAGAGCTACTCTCAAATAGCGGGATCGTCGGGGATCGTCAGGGATCACCAGGGAGGTATGACTGCCGGAAACCCCGAGGGATCACGGGGGACTCCACGGGATCGCGAGGGAAGCTTGAAACCACTCCTATAACCCGGAGGTCGCAGGTTCAAATCCTGCCCCCGCAACGAGAAGGAGAAGGCCCCCAGCATCTGCTGGGGGCCTTCTCGCATGTCCGGACCCGGTCGCCCCGGCCCGCCGGCACGGTGCCGGCGGGCGAGCCGACCGCCCTCGGGCGATCAACGCGGGGGAGCGGGAGCGTCAGCGGCTCGAGGCCCGGACCGCCTGCTGGGCCGGGGTGCGGCGGCCCGGGTCGGTGCGGCGCAGCCAGACGGCAGCGATGATCGCGATGACCGCGATGGCGCCCCAGATGCCGACGACGGCCCAGGACAGGCCCGCGAGGAGCAGCAGCGGCACGAAGGACACGGCCGCGATCTCCACGGGCACCACCGGGATGTAGGCCACGCCGAACTGCTCCATGGTCCCGGACTTCAGCTTCGGGTCCACGATGCGCAGCATGGCCACGCCCGTGGCGACGGCGCCGGTGGCCCAGCCCCACGTGAACAGCTGCTTCTCGAACCACGCGTCGGTCATGACGCGCGGCGCCACGACGATCCCCAGGAACAGGGCCAGCGCGAGGCCGATCACGAACAGGAGCAGCAGCGGCTGCCAGTAGTCCACGACCACGGTCGGGGCGATCGCGGCGATGCCGCAGACGATGAGGATGTCCGTGGCGGTGCCGGACACCGAGTTCAGCGAGCCCGGGTCGAGGAACTTCGCCGTCTTCGTGGCCTGGAACAGGACGCGGGCGATCAGGCCGAGGAGGAACGCGATCGCGAACGCGGGGATGATCAGCTGGGGTCCGTCCTCGCCCACGACGCTCGGCCACACGGACGTGATCCAGGAGACCACGCCGTGCGCGGCCGCCGCGATCATCGCGACGACGCCGACCTGGAAGGCCAGTGACTCCACCGAGGCCGCCGAGAAGGTGTGCCGGCCGATGACCGGGCGTTCCTCCACCTGGTTCAGCACCCCGGTGCGCAGCTCCTCCGGGATGGAGGTCAGGCCCGCGAACTCCCGCGCGTGGCCGCGCTGCGCGCCGATCTTGGCCTGGATGATGCCACCCACCACGCCGACGATCATGCCGACGGTGGCCGAGGTGTAGGCCAGCGAGGTGACGGTCGCATCACCGTTGGCCGCGTATGCCTGGCCCACGGCGGCCGCGGAGCCGAAGCCGCCCGCCCAGCCGGCGAACAGCAGGGCGGCGAACGAGTCGGGCGCGTCGAACAGCGGCTGCAGGAGGACCAGCGTGACGAGGGCGCCGATGGCCACCTGGGAGGCGTAGATCAGCACGCCGTAGGACGCGAACGCACCCACGGGGCGGCCGATCTTGCGGACGTCGAAGTCGTCGGTGAGCGCGATGCACACGAACACGATGACGATCAGGATCGAGCCGTACGTGCCCAGCTGGGAGCTGAACGGCAGCCAGCCCAGGCCGTTCGGGCCGAGGACCAGGCCCAGGATGCCGGCGATGACGGAGGCCGGGATCATCAGGGTCTGGAGGGGCGTGATGACGGCACGGGCCAGCGTGCCCACGGCCAGGAGCGCGCCGATGAGGCCGGCGTCGACCAGCACGGACCAGGCCGTGAACTGCTCTTGCATGGGGTTCTTCCTCTGTGCGGGGACGGGGGCGTCCCGCGGAGCGTGCCGAGGGACCCCGGGACAGTACCAAAGGAGCGCGGGGGCCGGGGCGCGTCCGGGAGGAGCACCGGGCCGGGGCGCACGAGGACGGCCCGCCGCGCCGGCGTGGGCCGGGCGACGGGCCGTGGGGAGGGGCGGGGTCAGCCGCGCGCGGTGCCGGTCTCCTCGGCGGTCCCCTCGGCCGCGTAGTCGAGGGTCAGGGTCTCATCGGCGTCGACGTCGCCCGAGGTGAGGGCGGCCTGGCCGGCGCCGCCGGCCTTGAGGGCGGCGAGGCGGGCCTCCACCTCGGTCTTCTCGCCGAGGTCCTCGAGGGACTCGAACTGGGCGTCGAGGGAGGAGGCGGCGATCTCCTGCTGGCCGCGCACGCGGGCCTCCTCGCGACGGACCTTCTCTTCGAAGCGGGAGACCTCGGAGGTCGGGTCCAGCAGGTCGATCGACTTCACGGCGTCGGCCACCGCGGACTGGGCGTGGGCGGACTTGGCGCGGGCGGTCAGCTCGTCGCGCTTGGCGACCAGCTGCTGACGCTTGACCTTCATCTGGTCCAGACCGGTCTTCAGGCGCTCGACGATCTCGCGCTGCGAGGCGATGGTCGGCTCCGCGGACTTCGCCTGGCGCTCGAAGTCCATCTGGCGCTCGATGGCCACCTTGGCGAGGTTGTCGAACTTGTCCGCCGAGGCGGTGTCGCCCTTGGCGCGGAAGTCGTCGGCCTTCTGGGAGGCGGCCAGCGCCTTCTGGCCCCAGCTGCGGGACGCGTCCTGGTCCTCGCGGTAGTCGTCCTCGATCATCCGCAGGTTGCCGATCGTCTGGGCGACGGCGGCCTCGGCCTCGGCGATGTTGTTCGTGTAGTCGCGGACCATCTGGTCCAGCATCTTCTGGGGGTCCTCGGCCTTGTCCAGCATCGCGTTGATGTTGGCCTTCGCCAGCGTGCTGATGCGGCCGAAGATGGACTGCTTGACCATGGTGTCTGCCTTTCGTCGGTCTTTCACGTCAGCGCAGACCGTCGGCCTGCGTCCACCCCGTCCCGCTCCTGCGGGCCGGGCCGGCGCCCGAGGCGCCGGAGTTCATGGGGCGGCGGTCAGAAGCCGCCGCCGGAGATGTCGCCGAAGTCGCCGCCGCCGAGGCCGCCGCCGTCGAACCCGCCGAAGCCGCCGCCGCCCCAGCTGTCACCGTGGCCGCTGTTCAGGATCGAGTTCATCAGGATGCCGCCGAGCAGCGCGCCGCCGAGGCCACCGCCGAAGCTGCCGCCCACTCCGGCGCGCGGGCGCGTGCCGTACCTGCTGCCCATGCCTGGGCCGTAGCCGAAGCCCTCGACGTCCGCGCGGGCCAGCTCGCTCGCGCGCTCGGCCAGCTGGGAGGCGCGCTGCGCCTGCTGGAGGGCGGCCACGGGGTCGGTGCGGCCGAGGCTGATCGCCGAACGCAGCGTGTGGTCGGCCTCCGCGAGCCGGGTCCGGGCCTCCGAGCCCACGGCACCGCGTCGGGCGCCGATGAAGTCGGCCGTGCCGTCGATCTGCGCCTGTGCCTGGGCGATCGTGGAGGTGAGCACCTGGGAGGCCTGGCGGGCCTGCTCGCGAGCGTCGCGGACGCCGGCAAGGGGGGTGTTGAGCTGGCGGTGCGCGGCCTCGAGCTGGTGGAGCAGCTCCAGGGGATCCGGGCGGCCGGCCGCGAGGGCCTGGCGCACAGCGTTCACGGCGGTCTTCATCCCCGCCACCGGGCCGGCCAGCTCGGGGTGCGATCCGTTGGCCACGAGCGCTTCGGCCTCGGCCACGTCCTGCTCGGACTGGGCGAGGCCCGTCTGCAGGTTGCCCAGCATGGCCCGCAGGGACCCTTCGGCCTTGCCGACCGCCTCGGTGAGCGTGTCCACCTGGCTGAGCGCCTCCTCGGCGGCACGCACGGCCAGCGCCGCCGTGGAGCGGTCCTGGGCTTCCCACGCGCTCCGCGACTTCGCGAGGGCGGTCTCCACGAACTCGAGCCTCTCCCGGGCCTGCGCCGCGTTGTCCGCGACCTCGGCGAGGGCGGACTCCGCGTACTGGCCGTGCAGCGCGGTGATCGCCGACTCGGAGTCCTGCACCCGGGACCGGGCCTCGGGCAGGCGGGCTTCGAGACGCTCGAGGGCCTCGGGCACCTGGTTCTCGAGGTCGCGCAGGGAGTCGAACTCCTTCTTGTGCGCCGCCAGGGACGCACCCACGGCCTCGCTGCGCTGGATGATCTCCTTGAGCCAGGCGCGCTGCTCGGCCTCGGTGTCCGGGATCTCGTCGTCGAGCTGGTGCTGGAGCTGGAACGAGGCCCGCATGTGCTCCTTGGCCTGGTCGATGTCCTGGCGGAACGTCGCCACGGACTTCTCCCCGTAGGACGCCTCGGCGAAGCCCAGCTCCTGTTCCGAGGAGCGGATGGCGTCGTCCGCGGCCACGAGCTTCGAGCCGGCCTGGGTGCGCAGCTGCTCCACGCTGAGCTCGTCGAGGGGGTCGCGGCGGGCCTCCTCGGTGCGGCCCCGTTCGACGGCGCCACCCTGCGTGCGCCTCCGGCTGCGGGCCACGAGCACGCCGCCGCCCACGGCCGCGGCCACCGCACCTGCGCCGAGGACCGCCGTCAGGGCCCCACCGCCGTCGGAGGCGCCCTGGGCCGTGCTCCCGCCGCCCGTGGTGCCGGCCGGCAGGGCGCCGGCCGGATCGTACTCGGCCCCGCTGGCCCCCGTGCCGTCGAGCGTGCCGTCGGCGGCGTCGTCGAGCCCCTGCACCGCGGCGATGCCCACCGCGAGCCATTCCGCCGAGCCGGGGTCCGTGCCGATCTTGGACAGCTGCGGGCCCACGTAGGTGCGCGTCACCTGGTTCTGCAGGTTCGCGTCCCCGCCGCTGTCCAGCCCATAGGCGCGCTCCTCGACCGCGATCGCCAGGACCGAGTCGTTCGTCCCGAGCCCGCGCTGGCGCGCCACGTCCTGGGCCAGCGTCTGGGCGTCCGTGCTGAACTCATCCACGTAGACGACGTACAGCCCCTGCCCGGTGTCCCGGCGTAGGTCCTGGATCTCCTGGGTCAGGCGCTGCTCATCCGAGGTCGAGAGCACACCGGCCTCGTCCACCACGTACACGCCCGGCGGCACCGCCACGGCCTGCGCGGTGGGTGCCGCCACCAGGAGGCCCAGACCTCCCAGGCCCGCGGCGGTCACGGCACGCGCCAGACGGCCGACATCGGCGGGGCGGGTGAGCACGGTCATGTGGGGTCTCCTTCGACGGCGGAGGCGAGCCGCCGCACCGGGCGGACCCGCCGGATCCTGGGGTTGAGTGTAGGGCGGCGTGGGAATCGGGCACCAGGGATCCGGCGCGGCCGGAACCGTGGGAGGAGCGGACGTTCGGCCGACCTCTAGGCGGCGTTCAGTCATGCACGCTAGCGTGGACGTGCCCCGGGGCGCGCGTCCGCAAGACGACGGGCGTCCGTGTCGACCGCCCGGGGCCCGACCCGAAGCGAGGACCCCGTGGACCAGACCGCCGCCCCCACCCAGCCCCCCGTGCCGACGGCCCGCACCGTCGCGCGTCCCCGGCCCCAGTCCCGCGCCCGTGCCGGGGCGGGCCTGCTCGCCGCGGCCGTGCTCATGGTGGGGCTCTCCGGTTGCGCGGTCGCGGAGGACGGCGGCGAGGCCGCGTCCGAGGCCGCGAGCTCCTCGTCCTCGCAGGCGACGGACACCTCGGCCGAGGCCGGGGGACAGCCCGTGGCGGACACCGCCGTGGGGGACGCCGCGAGGACCGCGCTGCCCTCCGTGGTGACCATCTCCGCGACGTCGAGCTCCGCCTCCGGTTCCGGGTCCGGGTCGATCCTGGACACGGAGGGGCACATCCTCACGAACACCCACGTGGTCACCCTCGGCGGCCAGGCCAACGACGCCGAGCTGACGGTGCGCACCTCGGACGGGGAGGTCTACGCTGCCACCGTCGTGGGCACCGACCCGCTGTCCGACCTGGCCGTCATCAAGATCGACGCCCCGGACCTCACCCCCATCCAGATCGGCCGGTCCGGGGATTTGAAGGTCGGGGACGAGGCCGTCGCCATCGGCGCCCCCCTGGGCCTGCCGAACACCGTGACCGACGGGATCATCTCCACCCTGGACCGGACCATCGCGGTGGCGTCCTCCGAGGCGCCCGAGCCGCAGGGCGAGAGCTCCGGCTCGTCCTCCGGCTCCGACCAGTACCGTTTCCAGCTGCCGGGCACCCCGCAGGGCACCCGGGGCGAGGTGTACATCAACGTGCTGCAGACCGACGCGGCCATCAACCCCGGCAACTCCGGAGGCGCGCTCGTCGACGCCGAGGGTCGCCTGGTGGGCGTGAACGTCGCGATCGCCTCGGCCGGCCAGGACCCGAGCGAGGCGGGCAACATCGGGGTCGGCTTCGCCATCCCCGTGGACTACGCCCAGCGGGTCGCGCAGGACCTGATCGACCACGGCAAGGCCACGCATGCCATGCTCGGCGTGAGCGTCACCCCGGAGCCCGCCGAGGTGCAGGGCGGCGGCGAGAACGCTCAGACCGTGTTCAGCGACGGCGCCCGCGTCCAGCAGGTCGTGGGAGGGTCGGCGGCCGACGCGGCCGGGCTGAAGGAGGGCGACGTGATCACCGCCGTCGGCGACCGCGCGGTGATCGACTCCGAGTCCCTCACCGCCGTCGTCCGCGAGTACCGCGTGGGAGACTCGGTGGACGTCACCTACCTCCGCGACGGCGCGGAGCAGAAGACCGAGGTGACGTTCACGGAGGACACCCAATCCTGACCACCACACTCACCACCCCCGCTGAGCTCGCCGCCCACCACGGCTGGCGCCGGGTCTTGGCCGTCGGCGCCCATCCGGACGACCTCGACTTCGGGGCCGCCGCCACCCTGGCCGGATTCAGCGCGGCCGGGCTGCACATCGAGCTGTGCATCGTGACGGACGGGGACGCCGGCGGCTTCGACTCGGAGGGTGCCGAGGCGATGACCGCCCGCCGGCACGCCGAACAGCGCGCGGCCGCCGCCGTCGTCGGTGCCGCCGAGGTCCACTTCCTCGGCGAGCGCGACGGACACCTCGAGCCGGACCACGGCGTGCGCCGCAAGCTCGTGGCCCTGATGCGCCGCGTCCGCCCGGACGTCGTCCTCAGCACTCACCCCGAGCGGGACTGGGAGCGGATGCAGGCCGCACACCCGGACCACCTCGCCTGCGGCGAGGCCGTGGTGCGCGCCGCGTACCCGGCGGTCGAGAACCCGTACGCGTACCCGGAGCTCGCGGCGGAGGGGCTGGAGGCGTTCAAGATCCGGAACCTGCTGCTGTACGCCGCCCCCGCCGCACGCCGGAACACGGTCGTGGACGTCACGGGCCTGGCGGAGCAGAAGCTGCGCGCCCTCGACGCCCACCTCTCCCAGCACCCGGACGTCGACGCGATGCGGCGGCACGTGCTCGCCCAGATGGCCGAGCACCACCGGCACGCCGCCGGCCCGGCCGCCGGGCCGGGCCACGCCGAGGCGTTCCACCTGGTCACGGTCAACGGCCCGGGCACCATCGCCGGGTTCTGAACCGTGCCCGCAGGGGAGGGCCGACGACGGGACGCGTCGTCGGCCCTCCCCCTGCGGGACCTCTCAGTTGGTGCTCGGTCGCCCGCCGTAGCGCGGGCCGGTCTGCGCGGTGGGGTCGAGGTCCACGCCGACGATGGGCTCCGACGTCGGCACCTCCGATCCCGAGCTGGGCTCCACGGAGATGCCCATCGCCGCGAAGCGGTCCAGCCCCCGGAAGGTGACGGGCTCGCCGAAGCCGTTGGCGTCGTACGTGCCGAGGGAGGCCGGGGCCGTGCCGTCCGAGGGGTAGAGCCACAGCTGGTAGGACTGACCCTCCGGCAGCTGGGGCATCCCGCTGATCGTCAGGTAGCCGCTGTTCTGCTCCCGGGACAGGAACGCCTGGACCGTGCCGCCGTCCTGGGCCGGGTACTCCGAGGTCGTGAACAGGTCCTTCGACTGGTCGATGCGGTGCACGATGCCCGGTCGCGTGAACTGGCTCCACACCGTCCACCCGCCGATGCCGAGCACGAGGGCCGCGAGCAGCAGGAGGGCGGTCACCTTGAGCCAGCGCAGGCGGTCCCGCGGCGGGCCGGCGGGGGTGGACTCGTCGCCGATCAGGTCCATGCCCACGTCCTGGGCGGGCAGGCGACGCAGGACCTCGTCGAGCAGGGCCGACGGCGGCTCGGCCGTCACGGACCGGAACGCCCAGGCCACCGCCTGGCGCGCCCCGTCCACCCGGGAGCGCCACCGGGCCAGCTCGCCGCCCCGCCGCTGCACGGCGGAGAAGGCCGCGGTGTGCCCGGCCGTGTCGAGGGCGTGCACAGCCGAGAGGTCGGCCAGCTCGAGTGCGCGGCCGGCGTCCACGTCCTCGCGCACGTCCGCGCCGAGGGCCGGGCCGGTCGCCGGGGCCGGCGCGGACGGCCGGGCGGCGTCCTGGGTGATGTCGCGGCGGGCCGCGACGACCTGCCGGACGCCGTCGCGCAGGAGGGTGCGGGCCCGGTCGGCCGGCAGATCCAGCCGATCGGCGACCTCCCGGTCCGTGCAGCCGCCCAGCCAGGCCAGCCGCACGGCCTCGAACGCGTCCGGGTCCACCCGGTCCATGAGGTCCTCCGGCAGCGCGGCGGGGCCGGCCGGGCCGGGACGACGCCCACGTTCCGCCGCGGAGCCGCCGGCGCGGCGCAGCGAGGTCATCACGCGGTGGGCGAGGACCTCGAGCCACGTGAACACCTGGCGTTCGCGGTGGGTCGCGTCGTCCTGCTCGCTCAGGTCGAGGCCGGCCTCGGACGCCTCCTCCCATGCCGTCAGGTAGGTGCGGACCGTGGCCGCGGCGGCGTCGTCGCCGGGGCCGAACATCGCTTCGGCCAGGCCGTGCACCCACGGGACCGTGGCGTCGTAGAACGCGGAGAACGCGGCCCGGTCACCCTCGGCGCTGCGGCGCAGGAGGGTGTCCAGGGCGGGCTGGCCGGCGTCATCGGGGCGGTCGGCGTGGGGCTCGGACGCGTCAGGAGTCTGCATGGTGGCCTCAGTCTAGGGAATCGGGGCGGGCAGCGGACCCGGCGAAGTCGTGCTGGCGCCAGGCCTCGTACACGGCGATGGAGACGGCGTTCGCCAGGTTCAGGGACCGACGGGCCGGCTGCATGGGCAGGCAGACGGTCTCGGTGACCCGCGGATCGGTCAGCACCTCCTCGGGCAGGCCGGTGGACTCGCGGCCGAAGAGCAGCACGTCGCCGGGCCGGTAGGCGACCCGGTCGTGCCGCACGGACCCGCGCGCGGTGAAGGCCAGCACACGGGCGGGGGCGAGGGCCGCGAGCGCAGCGTCGAGGTCCGGGTGCACCGTCACCACCGCGAGGTCGTGGTAGTCCAGGCCGGCGCGGCGCAGGTGGGCGTCCTCGAACCCGAAGCCCAGCGGCTCCACGAGGTGCAGCTCGGCCCCCGTGAGGGCGGCGAGCCGGATCGCGTTGCCGGTGTTGCCGGGGATCTCCGGGGTGAGCAGCAGGATCCGGAAGCCGGGGGTGCCGGGCGCCGGGGCGCGGTCGGCGCCCTCGTGCGGGTTCGGTCGGGGTGGGGTGGGGGAGTCGGGCACGCGCCCAGCCTAGTGGGGCGCCGCCGGGCGGGGACGTGCCTCAGTGGAGCCGGCCGACCAGCGCGCCGAGCGCGCGCCGGTCCACGAGATCCGGGTCCGTGCCGGTGCCCAGGAAGAGCGCGACCTCGCGCGCGAACGCGATCCCGGGCGCGGGCGGGGCGGTGAGCAGGTCGGCCTGCGCCTCCGGCGCGTCGGCGCCGCGCGTGTGGCGGATCACGGGGGCGTGCCGCGCGTCGCGGTCCGTCATCACGTGCACGAATCCGCCGACGGTGACCTGGGGCAGGGCCTGCTGCCACGCCATCATCGCGGGGCCGAGCAGCGGCGGGGCCACGGGGCGGCCCCGGGAGCGCAGGTCCGCCCCGTCCCAGGTGTAGGTCCCCTCCGGGACCATGACGGAGCCGATCAGCGCCAGGCGGTGGCCGCACAGCACCGCGTGGTCCACGTCGAGGTGCCGTCCCCAGCGCCCGCCCAGCCGCAGCCCGGTCAGGACCCGGGCGGCCGGGAGCGCGTCCGCCACGTGGCGCAGCAGCACGTCGAGGGTGCGGGCCTGCCGCAGCACCCGGTGCTCGTCCGGCAGGATCCCGCGCGGCCGCGGCGCCCCGTGGACGCGTTGGCTCGATCGCGGCAGGTCCAGCACGGTCGGGTCCGCCTCCGCCTCGCCGGGCGGGGGCTCGTAGCGCACGGGGCGGGCGGCACGTCCGCCGGGTCCGGACCGTCCCGACGGTCTCGCCCGCCCTGATCCGGCCGTCGCGCGGGGGCCGCGGGGACCGACGTCCGGGCCGGGCAGCGAGAGGTCGTATCGGCGCCGGGCCTCGGCGTCGCCGAGGAGGTCCCACGCCCGCGTCACGGCCCGGAAGGCGGCGGGGTCGCCGCCGACGTCGGGGTGCGCGGCCCGGGCCGCGCGGCGGTAGGCCCGCCGGACCTCCTCGGCGGTCGCGTCGCGGGGCACGCCCAGGACCTCGTAGGCGGTGCGGTGCTCCTCGGCCGCGCTCACGGCGTGGGGTCCGGGCCGGGGGAGGCGTGCCGCTCGTGGTGCAGGCGCAGGAACAGCATGCCGTCGTCGTGGAGCACCTGGACCAGCTGCAGCCGGGCGGGGAGGCCGGGGCCGTCCTCGCCGGTCAGGACGCGGCCGGCGGCGGGTCCGGCCAGCAGCGGCGCCACGGTGAGGTGCACCTCGTCCACGAGGCCGGCCGCCGCGAGGCTGCCGAACAGGCGCGGTCCGCCCTCGCAGTGGACGACGCGGGCGCCGCGCGCGTGCAGGGTCGCCACCACGGTCTGGGGGTCCACGTGCTCCTCGCCGACCGCCAGCACGTCCGCGCGCGCGGCCAGCGCCGCCGCCCGCTCCGGCTCGGCCGCGAGGGCGGCCCGGGACGTCAGGATCCAGGGGCGCACCGGGGCGGCCGTGAAGAACGCGGACGCCGGGTCCAGGTCCAGGCTGCCGCTGACCACGGCCACGGGCGGGTCCGCGGGCCCGCCGGCCTCCGCGCGTCGACGCCGGTCCTCCTCGGACAGCAGCGCACCCTCGTAGCCCTCGGCCCGGATGGTCCCGGCCCCCACGAGCACGACGTCGGCGTCGTGCCGGGACAGCGAGAGCAGCCGCTGGTCCGCGGGGGAACCGAGCCCGCCCGCACGGCCGTCCAGGGTGGCCGCGCCGTCGGCGGAGGCGATGAACACGACGCGGACCCAGGGTCCGGGGCCGGTGTCCTCAGCCGCCGGGGCCGCGAGGGCGGTGCGGAGGGCGTCGTCGTCCAGGCCGGGGCCGGTCTCGGTCAGCCGTCTCATGCCCGCCCCCCGCGGTGGGCGCGGTGTCCGGCCAGGGTGCTGCGGTCCGGCGGCGGGTTCTCCGCGCCCATGTTGTGGACCAGGCGCGCCGGCTGACGCCACCCGAACACGCACTCGAGCATGCGGGCCGCCGAGACGGAGGCGTCGGCGTCGTGCATGCGCAGGATCCGGGCGCCGCCGTACACGCAGGCCGCGGCCGCGGCCAGCGAGCCGGGCAGGCGCTCGTGCCGGTGCCGGTCCAGGCTCTCGCCGATGAAGTCCTTGTTCGAGACCGCGGCCAGCACGGGCAGCCCCAGGGTGGCGATCTCGTCCAGCCGCCGCGTGATCTCGAGGGTGTGCCGGGTGTTCTTGTTCAGATCGTGGCCGGGGTCCACGATGATCCTCTCCTCGGGGACGCCGAGCGCCACGGCCCGGTCGACGGTGCGCCGCAGGTGGTCGCGGACCTCCCTGACGACGTCGCCGTAGGTCGGCCGGGGGACCACGGCCCGGGGTCCGCGCACGTGGGCGAGGGAGTGGGTGACCACGAGGTGCGCGCCCGCGGCGGCCACCACCCGGCCCAGGTCCGCGTGGAACAGTCCCGTGGTGTCGTTGACGACGTCCGCCCCCGCCGCCAGGGCCGCCTCGGCCACGGCCGGCTGGAACGTGTCCGCCGAGAGGATCAGCCGGCGCGATGCCTCGGACGACCCGGCCCCGTCCCCGCTCCGCAGGGCCGCGATCAGGGGGACCACCCGCGCCGCCTCCTCGGTCGGGTCGAGCTCCGCCCCGGGCGCGAACGGCACGCCGCCGACGTCGACCCACTCGGCTCCGGCGTCCGCCGCGGCGTGGGCCTGGGCGAGGGCGTCCTCCAGGACGGCGCCGGCGCCGTCGTCGTAGAAGGAGTCCGGGGTGCGGTTGACCACGGCCATCGTGACGATCCGGCGGCGGAAGTCGATCTCGTGGTGGGCGAACCGGTGCACCGGGTGGACGAGCGGGACGGAGGGGGTCGGCACCCGGCCATTCAACCACCGGCGCCGCACGGTGACAGTGCGCCCCGGAAGGACTATGTTTCCCTCCCGTGACATTTACCTCGTCGCCGCGGGTCGGCCCGCGTCGGCCCCGCATCCGTCCGACCCAGCTCGTGGTCGGGTCCTTCCTCGTCGCCATCGTGACGGGCACCGGCGCACTGCTGCTGCCCGCCTCGTATCAGGGCCGCGCGCCCACCCCGCTGGAGGCCGCGTTCACGGCGACCAGCGCCACCACGGTGACGGGCCTCGGCGTCGTGGACACCCAGACGTTCTGGACACCCCTGGGTCAGCTCGTGATCCTCACGCTCATCAAGCTCGGTGGCCTGGGCGTCATGACGTTCACGTCGCTGCTGGGGCTGGTGATCCTCCGGCGGCTCGGCCTCACCCAGCGCCTCGACGCCGCGGCCTCCACCCGGGCCGAGGGGATCGGGGACCTGCCCCGGGTGCTGCGGGCCCTGATCCTGTACTCCACGGCCGTCGAGGCCTCGGTGGCGCTGCTGCTGAGCCTGCGCTTCTGGCTGGGCGCGGGAATGTCCCCGGGCCAGGCACTGTGGCAGGGGGTCTTCCACGCGGTCTCCGCATTCAACAACGCCGGGTTCGCGCTGTTCAGCGACAACCTCATGGGCTTCGTCTCGGACCCGTTCATCTGCCTGCCGATCGCGGCGGCGATCATCTTGGGCGGCCTGGGCCTGCCGGTCGTGCTGACCCTGCGGCGAGACCTGCGCCGACCCGAGCGGTGGAACCTCACGGTCCGGCTCGTGCTCGTGGGCACCGCGGTGCTGCTGGTGGGCGGCACGCTCATGTACCTCGTCCTCGAGTGGTCCAACCCGCGGACCCTGGGCGGTCTGGACCCGGCCTCGCGCGTGCTCGCGGCGTTCTTCCAGTCCGTCACGACCCGCACCGCCGGCTTCAACACCCTGGACTACGGGCAGATGCACCCCGTGACGCTCTTCGCCACCGACGTGCTCATGTTCATCGGCGGCGGCCCCGCCGGCACCGCCTCGGGCGTGAAGATCACGACGGCGAGCGTCCTGCTGTTCATCGTGCTCGCGGAGATCCGGGGGGAGGGCGCCGTCCATGCGTTCGGCCGCCGGCTCTCCCGGACCACGCACCGCGAGGCGATCACCGTGATCATGCTCTCCGCGACCGCGATCGCCGTCGCCACGATGGCGCTCATGGGCCTGTCCTCGTTCACGACCGACCAGATCCTGTTCGAGTGCGTGTCCGCGTTCAGCACGGTGGGCCTGTCCACCGGCATCACCGCCCAGCTGCCGCCGGCCGCGCAGGGCATCCTGATGCTCCTCATGTTCGTCGGCCGCATCGGCCCCGCCACCGTCGCCGGCAGCCTGGCCCTGACCGACCGCACCCGCCACTTCGAGTACCCGAAGGAGAGACCCCTCATTGGCTGATCTCACCCGTTCCCTGTTCGCCCCCCGCCGGGGCGACCGCCCCACCGTGGCCGTCCTCGGGCTCGGCCGGTTCGGCTCCGGGGTCGCCCGCGAGCTCATGGAGTCCGACTGCCACGTGCTGGGGGTCGACGCCGATGCCGAGGCCGTCCAGGCGCTCAACGGCCGGCTGACCCACGTCGTCCGCGCGGACAGCACGGACGAGGAGGCGATGCGCCAGCTCTCGGTCCACGAGATGGACCACGTCGTCGTCGCCATCGGCGGCGACCTCGCGGACTCGATCCTCACCGTCTCGCTGATGCGGCGGTTCGGGACGCACCAGCTCTGGGCCAAGGCCAATGACGACCGCCACGGCGAGATCCTGCGTCAGCTCGGCGTGGAGCACGTGGTCCACCCGGAGCGGGACATGGGCCGCCGCGTGGCGCACCTGGTCAGCACGTCCTTCCAGGACTTCGTCGAGGTCGAGCCGGGCCTGGCCATGGTCCGGGCCACGCCGCCGTCGCGCCTGCTGGGCAGGGACCTGCGAGCCACCGGGCTCGCGGGGGAGCGGGGCATGCGCGTGGTCGCCGTCCGCAGCCGCGGCACGTGGCTCTACCCGCCGAGTCACTACGTGCTCGAGCCCGAGGACACGATCCTCCTGGTGGGCCCGACCCGCGACGTCGAGCGGTTCCTCGCCCGGGACTGAGCCGGGGCACATCCGGCGCGGCTCCTAGACTGGCCGGGTGACCACCCCGGACCGCGTGCACCTGGACCACGCCGCCACCACGACGGTGCGCCCCACCGCGCTCGCGGCCCTGGCCGAGGCGGCCGCGCTGCCCGGCAACCCGGCCTCCCTCCACGCCTCCGGCCGCCGGGCCAAGCTGCGCCTCGAGGAGGCGCGGGAGCGCATCGCCGCGGCGCTCGGGGCGCACCCCACCGAGGTGATCCTCACGTCCGGGGGCACCGAGGCGGACAACCTCGCCATCCAGGGGCTGTACCGGGCCCGCCGCGCGGCCGCTCCGGAGCGCACCCGGATCGTGCTGACCGGCATCGAGCACCACGCGGTCCTCGACGTGGTGGACTGGCTCGCCGCGCACGAGGGCGCCGAGCCGGTGCTCGTCCCGGTCGACGACGACGGGCGGGTCGACCTCGCCGCATGGGGGGCCGCGCTGGCGACCGCGCCCGAGCGGACCGCCCTGGCCACGCTGATGTGGGCCAACAACGAGATCGGCACGGTCCAGCCCGTGGCCGAGGCCGCCCGGCTTGCGGCCGACCACGGGGTCCCGTTGCACACCGACGCCGTCCAGGCCCTCGGGGCGGTGCCCGTGGACTTCGCCGCGTCCGGGGCCGCGACCCTGGCCGTCTCGGGGCACAAGGTCGGCGCCCCCGTGGGTGTCGGCGCCCTGCTCGTGCGCCGGGACGTCACGCTGGAGGCCGTGGTGCACGGCGGCGGCCAGGAACGCCGCCTGCGCTCGGGCACGGTCTCGGTGGCCCTGGCCGCCGCGCTGGCGGCCGCCGTGGCGGAGGCCGTCGCGGAGCAGCCCGCCGAGGCCGCCCGCCTGGGCGGGCTGCGGGACGAGGTGATCGCCGCCGTCGACGCCCTGGACGGGGTGCGCCTGACCGGGCCGCGAGACCTCGACCCGGCGACGGGGCAGGCGCTGTCGCCGGGGACGCGCCGACTGCCCGGCAACGTCCACATCACCGTGCCGGGCCGGACGGCGGACGCGCTGCTGTTCTCCTTCGACATGGCCGGGCTGGACACCTCGTCCGGGTCGGCGTGCACCGCCGGGGTGGCCGAGCCGTCGCACGTGGTCGCGGCCCTGCCGGGGCGGACGGAGGCCGACGCGCGGGCCACCCAGCGGTTCACCCTCGGCCGGACGACGACACCGGCCGAGGCGGCCGCGCTCATCGACGCGCTGCGGACACTGCTGGGGCCGGGCGTCTAGACTGGACCGCCCGTCCGTCGTCGAGAGAGGAGCCCGCCCGTGAAGGTCCTGGCCGCCATGTCCGGGGGAGTCGACTCCGCCGTCGCCGCGGCGCGTGCCGTGGACGCCGGGCACGACGTCGTCGGCGTCCACCTGGCCCTGTCCCGCATGCCCGGCACCCTGCGCACCGGCTCGCGCGGCTGCTGCACCATCGAGGACGCCTCGGACGCGTGGCGCGCGTGCGAGCGGCTCGGCATCCCCTTCTACACGTGGGACTTCTCCGAGCGGTTCGCGGAGGACGTCGTGGACGACTTCGTGGCCGAGTACGAGGCCGGCCGCACGCCCAACCCGTGCATGCGCTGCAACGAGCGCATCAAGTTCGCGGCGCTGCTCGAGCGCGCCCTCGAGCTGGGCTTCGACGCCGTCTGCACCGGCCACTACGCCGCCGTGCGGCCCGGTCCGGACGGCTCGCTGGAGCTGCACCGCGCCGCGGACGACGCGAAGGACCAGTCCTACGTGCTCGGTGTGCTGACCGCGGATCAGCTCGCGCACTGCCTCTTCCCGCTCGCGGACACGCCGTCCAAGGAGCTCGTGCGCGCCGAGGCGGCCGAGCGCGGCCTGTCCGTGGCGGCGAAGCCGGACTCCCACGACATCTGCTTCATCCCCGACGGCGACACCCGCGGCTGGCTCGCCGAGCGCATCGACCTGGCCCCCGGCCCCATCGTCGACCCGGAGGGGCAGGAGCTCGGCACCCACGCGGGCGCCCAGGCGTTCACGGTCGGCCAGCGCAAGGGCCTGGCCATCGGCCGTCCCGCGCCCGACGGCAAGCCCCGGTTCGTGCTCGAGGTGCGGCCGAAGGAGAACACCGTGGTCGTCGGCGGGCGCGAGCTGCTCGACGTCGACCGCATCACCGGCATCCGCCCGTCCTGGGCCGGCGCCCCGGTGCCCGAAGCCCGCACGGGCGCCTGGTTCGACTGTGCGCTGCAGTTCCGGGCCCACGGCGAGATCGTCGAGGCCCGCGCCCGCCAGCGCGCGGACGCGGCGGGGCATCCGGGGTGGGAGATCGAGCCGGGGCGCCCCCTGCGCGGCGTGGCTCCCGGTCAGACGGCCGTCCTGTACCGGGGCACCCGCGTGCTCGGCCAGGCCACCATCGACACCGCCCGCAATGCCCGGCTGTCCGCCCCCGCGGATGCGTAGGCTTCGGCCATGAGCCCGGACTACGACCCCCACGCCAGCTCGCTGCCCGGCACCGCGGACCCGGCGGTCCTCGACGAGCTCTTCGCGATCCGCGGCAGCATCGACAACATCGACGCCTCGCTCGTCTACCTGCTGGCCGAGCGGTTCAAGTTCACGCAGCGGGTCGGCGCGCTCAAGGCCCGGCACGACCTGCCGCCCTCGGACCCCGGGCGTGAGGCCGCCCAGATCGCGCGGCTGCACCGACTCGCGCTCGAGGCGGACCTCGAGCCCGCGTTCGCCGAGAAGTTCCTGAACTTCATCATCGCCGAGGTCATCCGCCACCACCGCGCGCTGGCGGCCGAGGGCCGGCCGGACGCCGAGGCGGAGCCGGGGGAGAGCCCCGGGGACGCGGATGACTGAGGCCGCCCACGACGACGGCGCCACCGGCCCCGTCGCCCTCGGCGGCACGCCGTGGCGCGGCACCGACGTCGCCGAGGCGCAGCGCGTCACGCTCGGCGAACTCGGCGCGGACCACTGGCCGGTACTCCCCGAGCTGCCCGATCGCGGACCCGGCGCCGACGCCACCGGCCGCTCGGCCGCCCTCCTGCAGCAGCTGGCCGTCGACCTGCAGCCGCACGGCTGGCGGGTCAGCCCGCCCGGGGCCGCCGGCTCCGGCCGAGACCGACGCCGGGCCGTCTCCCTCTGGCGCGAGGACGCGCACCGCTGGGCGGACACCGCGGGGGCCGAGGGCGCCGTCGTCGAACGTCTGGCCGTGCGGGTGCGCGGCCCGCTCAGCCTGCTCGCCTGCCTCTGGCTGCCCGGGGGAGAGCGCGTGCTCGGCGACCACGGCGCGCGCCGCGACGTCGCCGAGTCCTATCTCGAGGGACTGCAGGACGCCCTGCCCCGCCTCCGGAGGGCCACCGGCGCGGGACGCCTCGGCGTCGTCGTCGACGAGCCGTGGGCGGCGGCCGTCCTCGCCGGGACCCTGCCCACCGCGAGCGGGTACCGCACCGTCCGGTCGCTGCCGCGCGAGGAGGCCCGCGGGCTGTGGCGCGCCGCCCTCGACGGGCTCACCGCCCTGCCCGACGTCGCCCGGGTGTGGCTCGCACCGGGCCGCCGCGCCGCCTCCCCAGGGGCCGAGCTGCCCGGGCCCGCCGCGCTGTCAACGCTGACGGGAGAGTCCCTGCCCAGGCCCGACGCAGCCGCGGACGCGCCCGCCCCGGCCCCGGTCTCCCTCGTGGTGGGCGTGGGCGCCCTCGACGACGGCGCGGACGGCACGCCCGGCACCCGCGAGGCGTGGGAGGCGGCGGCCGGCTGGGCCGACATCGGGCGCGGGCTGACCCTGGCCCCCGAACCGGGCGTGCGCCCGGTCGAGGTCGTCCGCACGTGGGAACGGCTGGGGGTGGACCCCGGACGCGTGGGCGACGTCGGCCTCACGGCGGCGGGGCTGCACGACCCGGTCGTGCTCCACACTCTGCGGCGGGACGCGGAGGAGCTGACCGCACGGCTCGCCGAGCTGCGCGGCTGAGCCGGCGCCCCGACGGACCGGGACGACCTCCGGCGTCGTCGGCCGTGGACGGGCCCGCCCGGCGGGTATCATCGGGCTGATCCTGAAAATTTCCTGTGCCCGGGGCCGGTCCCGCCTGCGGCGCCGGGGGGAGCGCTGACGAGGAGGTCAGGATGGGCAAGGCCAAGATCCTGGTGGTGGACGACGACGAGGCGCTGGCCGAGATGATCGGCATCGTCCTGCGCAACGACGGCTTCGAGCCGGCGTTCGCCGCGGACGGCACCTCCGCACTGCCCGCGTTCCACCGCGAGCGTCCCGATCTCGTGCTGCTGGACCTCATGCTCCCCGGCATCGACGGCATCGAGGTCTGCAGGCTCATCCGAGACGAGTCGGACGTGCCGATCGTGATGCTCACGGCCAAGTCGGACACGGCGGACGTCGTGCGCGGCCTCGAGTCGGGTGCGGACGACTACGTGCCCAAGCCGTTCAAGCCGGCCGAGCTCGTGGCCCGCGTCCGGGCCCGCCTGCGTGAGGGGGAGGCCAAGCCGGCGGAGGTCCTGCACATCGGGGACCTCGAGATCGACGTGGCGGGCCACGAGGTCACCCGCGGCGGCGTCGGCATCGCCCTCACCCCGCTGGAGTTCGACCTCCTCGTGGCCCTCGCCCGGCGGCCGCGCCACGTCTTCACCCGCGAGATGCTGCTGGAGGAGGTCTGGGGGTACCGGCACCAGGCCGACACCCGGCTCGTGAACGTCCACGTCCAGCGCCTGCGCTCGAAGGTCGAGCCGGATCCCGAGAACCCGTGCGTCGTGCTGACCGTCCGCGGCGTCGGGTACAAGGCCGGCCAGGGCTGAGGGCATGACGGTGTCCGGCCCGGGTCTGAGCGCGGCCCCGGCGGCCGAGCCCGGCGCCGAGCCGGTCGAGCCCGCCGCCGGCCGCCCACGGTCGTGGGTCCCCGGCCCCGCGTGGCGTGCGCTGCGCCGCCGGTGGCGTCGGTCCCTGCGGCTGCGCACGGCGGTGCTCGCGGCCCTGCTCTCGATCCTCGCGGGCCTCGTGGTCGCCGCGTTCCTGACGCAGCAGATCACCCAGGCCCTCTTCGAGGCCCGCTACGAGCAGGTCCAGGCCGAGGCCCGCCGTGGCCTGAGTCAGGTGCGCGAGACGTTCGCGCAGACCACCGCCACGGACGCGCAGAGCACGGACGTGCTGGTGACCCAGACCCTGCGTGCCCTCGAGGGGGACTCGGGCACGACGATCCGCCGCCGCTACCACCTCGCCCCGCTGCCGGGCTCCGAGTCCGCGTACGTGGGGACGATCTCCTCCGCCGGTCTCGATCCCGCGGTGATCCCCCAGGAGCTGCAGGACGCGGTCGCCTCCGGGCCGGGCGTGTACGACGCGAGCGTGGCGCTGCCGGACCCCGGCGGCGGCACCCGGCCCGGCCTCGTGTTCGGCGCCCAGGTGGTGCTGCCCCCGGGTGCCACCTACGGGCTCTACCTCGTCTACGACCTCGCGGACGTCCAGAGCTCGCTGGACTCGGTGCTCGGGGTGCTGCTGGTGTTCGGCGTCGGATTCCTGGTGATCAACGTGCTGGTCTCGTGGTGGGTCTCGCGGCGTGTGACCCTGCCCGTGCAGCAGGCGGCCCGGGCGGCCGAGTCCCTCTCGAGCGGCAACCTGGCCGTGCGGATGCCGGTCGACGGTGAGGACGAGATGGCCCGCCTGGGCATGTCCTTCAACCGGATGGCGGACAGCATCCAGGACCAGATCGGCCAGCTCGCCCAGCTGTCCCAGATGCAGCAGCGGTTCGTCTCGGACGTCTCCCATGAGCTGCGCACGCCGCTGACGACCGTGCGGATGGCGGCCGACGTGCTGTACGGCTCGCGCGAGGACTTCGACCCGGTCAACCGACGCTCGACCGAGCTGCTCTACCACCAGGTCGATCGCTTCCAGGCCATGCTCGCGGACCTGCTGGAGATCACCCGGTTCGACGCCGGCGCCGCCACCCCAGCCCTCGAGGCCACGGACATGCTCGAGCTGGCCCGCGACGTCGTGCTCACCTCTCAGCCGTTGGCCGATCAGAGCGGCGTGCCCGTGTACGTGGTGCCCATGGACCGGGACCGCGCCGACGGCCACGTCGCCTGGGTCGACCCGCGGCGGATCGAACGGATCCTGCGCAACCTGGTGAACAACGCGATCGAGCACGCCGAGGGCCGGCCGGTGGACGTGCTCGTGGCGGCCGACGAGGAGGCCGTCACGTTCGCCGTCGTGGACCACGGCATCGGCATGAGCCCCGAGCAGGTGCAGCGCGTGTTCGACCGGTTCTGGCGGGCCGACCCCTCACGCAAGCGCACCACCGGCGGGTCCGGACTGGGTCTGGCGATCGCCACCGAGGACACCCGGCTGCACGGCGGCCGGCTCGAGGCGTGGGGCGAGCTGGGGGAGGGGTCCACGTTCATGGTGACCCTGCCGCGGGCGCCGCGCCCGGCCGCGCAGGGCGCGGAGGCCCCGGAACCGATCGGCCGCTCCGTGCTGCCCATCCCGCCCCGCTACAGCACGGCGGACCGCCGGTACGCCGATGACCTGTCCCGACCCGTCCCGCAGGAGGCGGACGCCGACGCCGACGCCGTCGGCAGGGTCGCGGACGTCGCCGCCACGGCCGCGGACGCCCCGCCGTGCGCGCGCCAGGACGAGCAGGCCCTGACCGCACCGACCCGGCCGGTGCGCAGGGTCCCTCCGGGGGATCCCGCCGACGGGCCGGCCGCCGGGGACCGGACCGGCGAGGATGCGGCAGAGGAGGCCCGATGACCACCGTGGATCCGCAGCCGCCCCGCCCGCCGCGTGTCGCCGTCGTCGCGGTGATCGTCGCCCTGGTGCTCGCCCTCAGCGGCTGCACCCAGATCCCCCAGAGCTCCGAAGTGCGCAGCGCCGACCCGGTCGACGGGGCCAGCGCGGCCGCCGACGCGCCGCAGTTCCATCCGCCGGGACCCGCCGAGTCGGACACGGCGGAGGAGGCCATCCGGGGCTTCCTGCTCGCGGGCACGAGCCCGCAGGACGACTACGCGGTGGCGCGCGAGTTCCTCGACGGCCCCGCGGCCACCCAGTGGACGCCCGGGCAGCGCACCCTCGTGTACTCGGCGGAGCCGCGCATCACCCGGGGCGACGGCGACGGGGACTACCAGATCCAGGTCGAGGTCGACTCGGAGATCGACGAGTACGGCCTGCGGACCGTCGCGCCGCCGGGGACCACACGGGCCTGGGCGGTCACCGTGCAGGAACGGCCCCAGGGCATGCGGATCACGTCCACGGAGAACGGCACGCTGCTCTCCCAGGCGCAGTTCGGACAGCTGTTCGCGCCGCACGAGCTCGCCTTCTACGACACCGCGAAGCGCTATATCGTGCCGGACGTGCGGTGGTTCGTCAATCGGGGCACCACCGTGACCGCGGTGACGCGAGCGCTGCTGCGCGGGCCGGCACCGTATCTGGCCGGGGCGGTGGAGACGGCCTTCCCGCTGCGCACCGGCACCGACCTGGCCGCGCCCACGGTGCCCGTCGACGACGACGGCGTGGCCCACGTCGACCTCACCCAGGCGGCCGCCGAGGGGGCCGACGCCGAGCGGCGGCACCGCATGCGGGAGCAGCTGGAGCTGACCCTGAGGGGCCTCCAGTCGGTCAAGGAGGTCGAGGTGACCGTCGCCGGTGCCCAGCTGTCCACGTCGGGAGACGACGGCCCCGCCCCGGTCCAGACCGACCCCGCCGTCAGATCGGTCCAGGTGGGCATCGACGCGGCGACGGGCGGACTCGTGTACGTGCAGGGGAGCAGCGTCACGCCGGTGGGCGGCGCTCCGGACGTCACCGCGCTCGATCCGGTCCGCCCGACGATGTCCGGCGACCGCAGCCGATTCGCGTTCGTCACCGGTGACCGGACGGCGGTCCACGTCGCCGGCACGGACGGCTCCCTGCGGGAGGTGCTGCGCGGCACCGGGCTTACCGTCCCGTCGCTGGACCTCCTGGGCTGGGTGTGGGCGGCCGACCGGGGCACGACCTCGCGGATCCGCGCCGTCTCGGCCCAGCCCGGCGGGCAGGAGCGCATCGTGACGGCCACCTGGCTGCGCCCCGGCGAGCGGATCGTCGACCTGCGGTTGGCCCGGAGCGGGGCCCGGGCCGCGATGCTCGTCGACGACGGCCAGCGGACCACCCTGCGCGTGTCCGGCGTCGTGCGCGGCTCGGACGGGGTGCCGAACGCCCTGACCGAGCCGATCCTGCTGCCCTCCTCCGGCTCCGAGGACTCGGTGGAGTGGGCCGGAGACACGAACCTGCTCGTCTCGGCGTACGCCGAGAAGCCCGACGAGCGCGTGGTGCCGCGGATCGTCTCGATCGACGGCACCGTCCGGGAGCTCAACCCGCTGGGCGGTCTGCGGGGGATCTCCGCCGGTGACGACGGCGCCTACTACGCGGAGACGGAGGAGCTCGTGTTCCTGCTGGTGGGCTCCTCGTGGCGGGCGCAGGAGCTCGACCGCGGGGTGCGCGACCTCTCGTTCCCCGACTGAGCCGAGCCCGCGCCCGCCGCCCCGTCGTCCACTCCTGCACAGCCGCCCCGGCCCGCACAGCGGCTCGCCCCGGCGCCCGGACGGCGGCGGCGTGCGGTGGACTCGTTGCATGCGTTCCCCGCCGTCCTCCCCGTCCCCGCCGTCGGTGTTCGGCACCCTCGGTCGGGCCCTGGCCGACCTGGTCCTGCCCGCCGAGTGCGCGGTGTGCGCGGCGCCGGGCCACCGGCTCTGCCCGGCCTGCGCGGAGGGACTGACCGCCGTCCTGTCCCGGCCCTTCCGGGCGGAGCAGGACGCCCCGGCCTTACCCTTGGGCCCCGGCGGCGCTCCCCTGCCGGTGATGGCGGCCGGGCGCTACGCAGACCCGCTGGCGGCCGCCGTGCTCGCGTTCAAGGACCATCACGCGCTGCACCTGCGCGGCGTGCTGGGCGAGGCCCTCTGCCGGGCCGTCGCCGCGGCGCGCCTCGAGCCGGACCTGCCCGGGGCGCGGCACGCCCTGCTCGTCCCGGTCCCGGGCGGCGCGGTCGGATTCCGACGGCGCGGCTACGACCCGCTCGCCGAGCTCACCCGGGCGCTGCCGGCGCCGTGGCTGGTCTCCGACGCCGTCCGTGCGCGCCTGCTGCCCCGCGCGAGCACGCTCCGGGGCGGCGGCCCGTCCCACGCGGGCGCCGGGGCGGGCCAGCGCCGCCGGCGGGCCCGGGACTGGCGCGTCGCCGCCGGGCGGCTGCCGGCCGGCGCGCCCGTCCTGCTCGTGGACGACGTCCTCACCACCGGCGCCACCCTCGCCGCGCTCGCGGAGGCGGTGCGCCGCGCCGGCGGGCACCCCGTCGGGGCCGTCGTGCTCGCGGCCGTGGCCCCGCCGCGGGACCCCGCCGAGCCTGGCCCCCGGCCAGGCCCCCGGGTAGGGTGAACGGCACGGAATCGCCCCTACGGTTCCCGTCCTGCCGACGGCTGGAAGGAGGTCGCACCCTCGGACCCGCCGCCGCCCTGCGGACGCGACACCGAGGCGCACCTCCCCTCCCGAGGCCGGACCCGTGAGAGTCGGACCAGGAGGACGCCATGACCATGGATGTCAGCTACATCGCCCGCAACCTCAGGCTCCCGGAGAGCTTCCGCGACCACGTCGTCGAGCGCACCGAGCGCCTCCAGCCGCTCGCCGAGGGCGCCGACACGCTCGAGGTCCGCGTGACGAAGTCCTCCCACCACAAGCACTCGGACGAGACGGTCCGCGTGGAACTGACGGTCCGTGGCCCGCGGGACGTCGTGCGGGCCGAGGCCGACGCGGACGACAAGCTGGTCGCCTTCGACCAGGCCGCCACCCGACTGGCCGAGCGCCTGCGGCGCCTGCGCGACCGCCGCAAGGACCGCCGTCACGGCAAGCTCGGCGCCTCCCGCGGCGCGGGCGAGGTCGGATTCGTGCCGCCGCTGCCGCCGTCGGGTGCCGCGCTGGCCGCGGAGGAGGCCGCCGAGCAGGACGCCCCCGAGGTGGGCACCCCGGTGCGCATCCGCCAGAAGGCGTTCCCCGCGACCCCCATGAGCGTGGACGAGGCCGTCGACGCGATGGAGCTGGTGGGCCATGACTTCTTCCTCTTCCAGAACGCCGAGACCGGCGTGCCCTCCGTGGTCTACCGCCGCCGGGGCTGGAGCTACGGCGTGATCCGCCTGGACGAGTCCCTCCCGCAGGATCACGTCTCCGCCTCCGAGGGGGAGCGGGCCTACCAGGCGCGCGAGGACTGACCGCCCCGCCGACGTCGACCACGACCTGCTGACGCCGCGGCGCCCGTCCCCTCCGGGACGGGCGCCGCGGCCCGTCCGGACTCGGCCCGTACACTGTCCCGGAGACCGCGCCACGGCCGAGCGCGAGGGGCATCCCGTCCCGCCCCGGCCACACCGCAAGGGAGCAGAGAACCAGTGCCTTCGATCATCGACCGCGTCCTGAAGATCTCGGACAACCGCGTCCTCAAGCGCATGCAGGCCACGGTGGACGCCGTGAACCTCCTCGAGGACGACTTCCGGGCGCTCAGCGATGCGGAGCTGCGTGCCGAGACGGACACGCTCCGGGCCCGGCATGCGGACGGCGAGTCGTTGGACCTGCTCCTGCCGGAGGCGTTCGCCGCGGTCCGGGAGGCCGCGGGACGCACGCTCGGCCAGCGGCACTACGACGTCCAGCTGCTCGGCGGCATCGCGCTGCACCAGGGCAACATCGCGGAGATGAAGACCGGCGAGGGCAAGACCCTCGTGGCCACCGCCCCGGCCTACCTCAACGCGCTGTCCGGCAGGGGCGTGCACGTGGTGACGGTCAACGACTTCCTCGCCTCCTACCAGGCCGACCTCATGGGCCGCGTGTTCCGCTTCCTCGGCATGCAGACGGGCGTCATCGTGGCGGGCCAGACCCCGGCCGTACGCCGCGAGCAGTACGCCGCGGACATCACCTACGGCACGAACAACGAGTTCGGCTTCGACTTCCTCCGGGACAACATGGCCTGGTCCCTCGACGAGCTCGTGCAGCGTGAGCACCACTACGCGATCGTCGACGAGGTGGACTCGATCCTCATCGACGAGGCCCGCACCCCGCTGATCATCTCCGGCCCCGCCCAGGGAGAGGCCAACCGGTGGTACGGCGAGTTCGCCCGGCTGGTGCGCCGCCTCGAGGCGGACACGGACTACGAGGTGGACCACAAGAAGCGCACCGTCGGCATCCTCGGCCCCGGCATCGAGAAGGTCGAGGACCACCTCGGCATCACGAACCTGTACGAGACGCAGAACACCACGCTCATCCAGTTCCTGAACAACGCGGTCAAGGCCAAGGAGCTGTTCAAGCGGGACAAGGACTACGTGGTCCTCGACGGCGAGGTGCAGATCGTCGACGAGCACACGGGCCGCGTGCTCAAGGGACGCCGCTACAACGAGGGGCTCCACCAGGCCATCGAGGCCAAGGAGGGCGTCGAGGTCAAGCCCGAGAACCAGACGCTGGCCACGGTGACCCTGCAGAACTACTTCCGCGGCTACGAGAAGCTCGCCGGCATGACGGGCACCGCCGAGACGGAGGCCGCCGAGTTCACGTCGACCTACGGCCTCGGCGTCGTCGTGATCCCGCCGAACCGGGAGCGACAGCGCGTGGACCGCAACGACGTGGTGTACAAGAACGAGAAGGTCAAGTTCGACGCCGTCGTCGACGACATCGCCGAGCGGCACGCGAAGGGCCAACCGGTCCTGGTGGGCACCACCTCGGTGGAGAAGTCCGAGTACCTCTCCACGCTGCTGGCCAAGCGCGGCGTCCGCCACGAGGTCCTGAACGCGAAGAACCACGCCCGCGAGGCCGCCATCGTGGCGCAGGCCGGCCGCCCGGGCGCCGTCACCGTGGCCACCAACATGGCCGGCCGCGGCACCGACATCATGCTCGGCGGCAACGCCGAGTTCACGGCGGTGGCCCGCATGCAGGAGCTGGGCCTCGACGCCGCCGAGGACCCGGAGGCGTACGAGGCCCGCTGGCCCGAGGTGCTGGCGCAGGCCGAGGCCGCCGTGGAGGACGCGCACCGCGCGGTCATCGAGGCCGGCGGCCTGTACGTGGTGGGCACCGAGCGCCACGACTCGCGCCGCATCGACAACCAGCTGCGCGGTCGTTCCGGCCGTCAGGGCGACCCGGGCGAGTCCCGGTTCTACCTCTCCCTCACGGACGAGCTCATGCGCAACTTCAACCCGGGCGTGGCCCAGCGGATCATGAACAGCCCGTCGATCCCGGACGACATGGCGCTCGAGTTCGGCTTCGTCTCGAAGGCGATCCAGAACGCGCAGGCGCAGGTCGAGGGGCGCAACGCCGAGCAGCGCAAGAACGTGCTCAAGTACGACGACGTGATGAACCGCCAGCGCGAGGCCATCTACACGGACCGCCGTTCCATCCTCGAGGGGGAGGACCTGCAGGACCGGGTGCGCCGCTTCGTGGAGGACGCCGTCGGGAACATCGTGGACGCGGCCACCGAGGAGGGCCACGCCACCGACTGGGACCTCGACCAGCTGTGGCGGGACCTGGCAGAGCTCTACCCCGTGGGCATCTCGCAGGAGGACGTCCTCGACGAGGTCGGCGGCCGGGGCCGGCTCAAGGCCGAGGTCCTCAAGCGCGAACTCGTCTCCGATGCGCTCCTGGCGTACGAGGACCGGGAGGCGCAGGTGGGGTCCGAGGCGCTGCGGGAGGCGGAGCGTCGCGTGGTGCTCGCCACCATCGGGCGCCGCTGGCAGGAGCATCTCTACGAGATGGACTACCTCAAGGAGGGCATCGGGCTGCGCGCGATGGCCCAGCGCGAGCCCCTCGTGGAGTACCAGCGCGAGGGCTACACGATGTTCCAGAACATGCTCGCCGCCATCCGCGAGGACGCCGTGCGCACGCTGTTCCAGGCGCAGATCAGTGCGGCCCCCGCGTCGACGTCGCTGCCCGGCGTCCAGGACGCCCGCGCCGTGACGATGGCCCCGCAGATCTCCGTGGAGGGCATCGACGCCCCGCAGCAGCCGGCGCAGCTGCGTTTCACCGGTCCGTCCGAGGACGGGCAGAGCGCGGTCACCCGCAGCGGCACGGACTCCGGCGCCACGGTCGCGGCGGGCACGAACCGCCGCTCCCGCCGTCAGGCGGAGCGCCGCGGCCGCCGCGGCTGACCGGCATCCTGCCACGACGCAGGACGAGGGCCCGCAGACCTCCAGGTCTCCGGGCCCTCGCTCGTCAGTCCGACGGGACGATCCGGCTCAGCCGATCTCGACCGACGTCACCTTCCACCGGCTGAGCCGCCGCTCGAGTCGGAGCGCGAAGGCCCGGGCCCGGCCCTCCCACAGCACCGTCGCGCTGGCCTCCACCCGGCCGGGCGCGACCTCGCACACGCGGGCACCCACCGGGCGGGGTGCGGACTTGGGCGTCCGGGGCGGGACGGCCGCGGAGGGCCGTCGACCGGGCCCGGTCGGCGCGACGGCGCCCAGCAGCTCCATGCGACGGGTCAACTTGTCCAGGACCTCGGGCGAGAGCCAGGCGGAGAGGTCCCGCAGGGCACGGCGGCCCGTCTCGACCTCGACGCAGGCGACGGCGATCACGGCGGCGAGCGAGCGGACGCGGCGCAGCTCCTCGCGCCCCTGTTCGGTGCGGGCCCGCCGGGCGATCTCCTCACCGCGGGGCAGGACTGCGGGGCTGTGGGCGGGCCCGTGGAGGAGGGTGTCGGCGGTGCGCCGGTCGGAAGCGGCGCGGGGGCGGGTGGCGAGGGTGGTCATGGCGGTCTCCTGAGGACGAGGCGAAGCGGGGGAGTGCAGGGTCGTGGATGTCATGGCCGTGGTCCGTCCACGCCGGCGTGCGGGGTGAACACGGGGGAGGTCAGCACGGTGCCGGGCAGCAGCAGGTGCGGGTCGTCGCCGATCACCCGTCGGTTGGCCTCGTACCAGCGGCGCCAGCGGGCGTCGATCTCTCGGGGGGTCGCGTCCGGGCCGAGCTCGGCGGCGGCGAGGTGCCACAGGCAGTCGCCGCGCCGGACGGTGACGGTCGGGTGGTCCGGATCCGCACGGCCGGTGCCGGCGCCCGGTGGGGCCGGCGCCGGGGGCCGGGGCGTCCACGCGGCGTCCGGCGCCGGGGCCTCGACGCCGGTGGCGTGCGCAGGCACCGCAGCCACGGTCCAGGAGGCGTCCGGCACGGGATGAGCCGCGTCCGCCCACGCGGCCGGTGCCGCGAGCAGCTGGGCACCGACGACGGCGCCTGCCACGCGTCCGAGCAGGGCGGGAGTGAGGCTCCGGCCCAGGCGGGCCCAGGCCGGCCGACCCGCGCGGCGCCCCAGCGCGACGAGCGCCAGCCCGATCAGGCCCACCGCCCACCATGCGAGCAGTCCGAGCCCGGCGAGACCGGCACCGAGGCCCAGCACGCGGGTCAGTTCCGCCCCGGGCGCGCTGGTGCCCGTCTGCAGCAGCGCCGCGGCACAGGCGAGCAGACCGGGACCGGCCAGAAGCAGGACGGTGAGGCCGACGGCGTCCGCCGCGTCGACCGGACGGGTCGGGGCCGGGCCGGCCGGTGATGTCGAGCGCTCCATGGATTCCCCTCCTGTGCGTCCGTCCGGCCGGGATCCCGCGATCAGGCCGGTGATGATGATCACAGTGAACTGCACGGGCCGATAGGTGTCAAGAGTGATGTTTGATGATGTTTGATGACGACCGATGTCCGGCGCTGAGCCTCCTATACTGAGCGCATGCGGTGGAACGGACTCTTCGACGACCTGGAGGCGCACTGGGCCGACCTCGGCTGGCAGGAGACGGTGGCCGAGGCCGCGGAGCTGACCCGAGCGGAGTGGATGGCGCTGTCCCTGGCCGACCGCCTGCGCGGAGCCCGAGGGCGGCAGGTCCGGCTCCACCTGGCCTGGGGCGAGGTCGTGGACGGCGTGGTGCACACGGTGGGCCAGGGCTGGGTCGGCGTGCACGTCGACGGCTCGGGATCGGCGATCGTCGCGGTGGACTGCGTGGCGGCCGTGGAGGCCGACCTGACCCGGGCCGTGGCCGCGCCCGAGCTCGCCGCGGCCGGCTGGGGGACGGTGCTGCGCGGCATCGCGCGGACGCGCCAGCCGGTGGCGGTGACGGGACGCCTCGGCGCGGCGCTGGCGGAGGGCACCGTGGACCGGGTCGGCGGCGACCACCTCGACATCGCCCGCCACCCGCGGGACGAGGCCCGGCGGGCCGCGGCCGTCCGCGGGCGGCTCGTCATCCCGTTCGGGGCGCTGGGGACGGTCCGGACCGCGCTGCGCCCCGCCTGAGCAGACCGTGTGGGCTCAGCGGGCCTTCGCGTCCGCCTCGGTCCACTCCCGGACGCGGGCGCGCGTCACTTCCTTCTGACGTTCCACGTAGTCCTCGAGCCAGGACACCTCGATGCGCCACTGACCGCGGCCCCCGACCTGGATGGCCTGCAGCTCACCCGAGCGGACCAGGGCACGGGCGGCCTGACCGGAGATGTTCAGGGTCTCCGCGACGTCGGTCAGGGTGAGAAAGCGCTGCACGGTGCTCCTTCGGTCGAGGCGTCCAGGACGGTCGCGGGCGGCCCACGACGTCGACCCATTCAACCCCGGGAACACCCGGAGGCGACACTTTTCCACAGCGTACGCGGCGGATCCGGCGATCCACGGCCCCAGTGGTTACTCTGGGCGCAGCGCGGAGGGGCCGACACCGACGGGGTGCCGGGGCCGCGGCGGCCCGAGGGGCCGGTCCGAAGGGGGGAACATCCGGTGTCCACGACCATGTCCGCGTCCGCCGAGGGCGGCCGTCTGCGCCGGCCCCGCTGGCGGGATCCCCGGCTCCTCGTCGGTCTCGTGCTCGTCCTCGCCTCGATCGCCGGCGTCGTGGCGCTGGTCGCCTCCGCCCAGCAGACCGCCGCGTACTGGACAGCTGCGGAGGACCTGCCCCCGGGCACACCCATCGCGTCCGGGGACCTGCGCCCCGTGGAGGTGAACCTCAGCGAGGCCGGCGAGCGGTACCTCAGCGCCGATGCTCCGGCTCCCGAGGGGCGGATGGTCTCCGGGACGGTCCGGGCCGGTGAGCTGCTGCCGGCGGCGGCACTGGTGGACGCGGACCCGGACGGCCGTCGTCCCGTCGGGGTGGCCCTGGACGAGCCGCTCCCGTCCGGCGTGGGCGTGGGAGACCGCGTGGACGTCTGGGTGGCCATGCCGGCGGAGGGAGGCCGCGGCCATGCGGACCCGGCCCGGCTGGCCGAGGCGCTCGAGATCTCCGAGGTCGCGGCGGAGCAGAACGGCTTCGGCGGCTCGGGCACCACCCGGGTGCAGCTGCTGGCACCGGAGGAGACCCTGCCGCGCATCGTGGACGCGAAGGTAAAGGACGCGCGGGTCACCCTCGTGCCGGCCCACGGGGTGCGCTGACCGTGCGCATCGCCCTGGCCACCACCGTCCAGCCGGGCCTGGACCACATCGGCCCGCTCGAGCGGCACCAGACGGACATCACCGTGCTCCGCCGGGCCGAGGACCTCGCCGAGCTGCTCGCGATCGCCCGCTCCGGTCTCGTGGACGCGGTCCTCGTGGCCGGGGACACCGAGTCCCTCACCGCCGCCTTCCTGGAGGAGACGGCCCGGCTGCCCCGACCCGTGGGCGTGGCGGCGCTCAGCGAGGTTCGCACCGAGCGCCGTCGCCTCCGCAGCATGGGGGTGCCCTGCGTGCGCGCCGACGCCGACCCCGAGCAGATCGCGGCCGTCGTCGTGGAGTCCGCGAGCGCCGCCGCGGAGGGCCGCCGGCCGGAGACCTCGCACGGGGAGGACGCCGACCACGCCCGGGATCACGCCGAGGACCTCGACGACCTGCCGATCACCCTGGAGACGCTCGGCGCGGACGAGGTGCCCGGCCTCACGGACCCCTGGCGCGGCGCCGACGAGCCCGACGACGCCGGGCCGGGTGCCGCCCCCGCCGCGGCCACGCCCGACGGCGGCCCCGCCACGGCGGACGAGGGAGCCGACCCCGCACCCTCTCCGGAGGAGGGCGAACCGGCCGGACCCGCGCGGGAGTCCCTGGTGACCGTGGTGTGGGGCCCCACCGGCGCTCCGGGACGCACCACCGTCGCCGTGAACCTCGCCGCCGAGCACGCCGTGGCCGGCCGGAACACGCTGTTGATCGACCTGGACACGTACGGCCCCGCCGTCGGTGTGCACCTGGGGCTGACGGAGGAGTCGGCCGGCGTGGCGCGGGCCGTGCGGCGGGCCGACCACGGCCGGCTGGGCGCCGCCGACCTGGCGGCCGCGGGCGTCCGCGTCCGCGTCGCCGGCGCGGACCTGACGGTTCTGACGGGGCTCACCCGCGTGGACCGGTGGCCCGAGCTGCGCCCCGCCGCCGTCTCCGCGCTGATCGCGGCCGCCAGGGAACGGTGGGACCGCGTGGTCGTCGACGTCGGGTTCGGTCTCGAGCAGGACGAGGAGTTGTCCTTCGACGTGCCCGCCCCACAGCGCAACGGTGCGACCCTGGCGGCGCTCGCCGCGGCCGACGAGGTCATCGCGGTCGGCGGGCCGGACGCCGTCGCGCTGCCCCGCCTGGTCCGCGGGGTCGAGGAGCTGGCGGAGGTGGCCCCGGCCGCACGGCTGCGCGTCGTGGTCAACCGGCTCCGGCCCGCGGCCGCCGGCGTCGCCCCGCGCGGGCAGGTCGAGGCCGTCTGGAACCGCTACGCCTCGCCGGCCACGCCCCTGGAGGCGTTCCTGCCGTGGGACCCGGCCGCCGCGGACCCCGCGCTGCTCGCCGGCCAGGTGCTCGCCGAGGCCGCTCCGAACAGCCCGCTGCGTCGCGCCCTCGCCACGCTGGCCGGTGTCCCTGCCCGCCCCGCCCGCCGCGGACGGCACCGCGCACGGCCCTCGCAGACCATCGCCGCCGTGTCGTCCGACGCCGCCCGCGACGCCACGGACACGGGCCGCCCGGCACGTCGCCGTACCCTGATCCCATGGTCAGTTCGCTCGCGCAGGACCCCCTGACGTCGCACCCGGACATCGGAGACGAGGACCGCGCCTGGCTGCAGCGGCTCGTGGGGGACTGGCAGCTCGTGGCAGACCTGGCGCTCGCGGACCTCGTGCTCTGGTGCCCCGTGCCCCGCCGCGACGAGGCCGGAGGGTTCGTCGCGCTCGCCCAGGTCCGGCCCTTCACCGCTCCCACCCTCTTCCACCGCGACATCGTGGGCTCGCGCGCCCGCGCGGACCTGCGGGCCGTCGTCGGGCAGACGTGGCATGGCGGGGAGCGGGCCGAGGGGGCCGGCCCCGTCGAGGCCCCGGGAGGCACGCTGCAGGTGCGTCTGTGGCCGGTGGTCCGCGCCGGGAGGGTCATCGCGGTCGTCTCCGCGCACGCGGACCCGAACGGCCGGCCGGCGCGCTCGGTGATCGAGGAGAACTACAGCCGGACGGCCAGCACCCTGCTGGACATGATGCAGCACGGCCGCTGGCCGGCGCCCGAGGAGCCCTCCGGCCTCTGGGCGGGCGGCACGCCGCGGGTGGGGGACGGCCTCGTCGTGCTCGGGCCGGACTCGGTCGCCGAGTTCACCAGTCCCAACGCGGTCTCCGCCCTGCGCCGGCTGGGCATCGCCTCGACCCTCGAGGGGCACCGGCTCACCGACGTGCTGGCCAGCACCGAGGCCGCCCGCGTTCCCACCGACGAGGGGACGTGGGCGGTGCTCACCGGCCTGCGTGCCGGACGGCGGGAGGTGCAGTCCGGCGGGGCGTCCCTCACGGTGCGCTCCGTCCCCCTGCTCGGTCCGGACGGCTGGCAGGGGGCGCTGCTGCTGCTGCGCGACGTGACCGAGCTGCGCCGCCAGGAGCAGCGTCTGCTCACCAAGGACGCGACCATCCGCGAGATCCACCACCGCGTCAAGAACAACCTGCAGACCGTGGGATCGCTGCTGCGCATGCAGGCGCGGCGCACGTCCTCGCCCGAGGCGGAGCGTGCGCTGCGTCAGGCGATGCAGCGGGTGGACACGATCGCCCTCGTCCACCAGACGCTGAGCGAGGAGATCGAGGACCAGGTCCCCGTGGACGGTCTGCTGCAGCGGCAGTTCCGCCTGGCCGTCGAGGTGGCCGGGGACGGGCGGCCGCTGCAGGTCGCGGTCACGGGCGAGTTCGGTGAACTGCCCTCCCACGTGACCACGCCGCTGGCGCTGGTGCTCAATGAGCTGGCGGCCAACGCCGTCGAGCACGGCACGGCGCCGGGCGGTGGCTGCGTGGGCCTGCACGCCGACCGCGAGTCGACCCCCGCAGGAACGGTGCTGGTCGTGTCCGTGACGGACGGCGGCCCCGCCGCCCCCGACGGATGGGTGCCGGGGGAGTCTCCCCGCGCGGGCGAGGGATCGGGGCTCGGCCTGCGCATCGTGCACTCGCTCGTGGAGGGGGACCTGCGCGGCACCCTGCGCTGGGAGCGGTCCGACGACGGCGGCACGCGCGTCGTGCTGCGACTGCCCCTGACGTGAACCCGGCCGGGCATGACGACGGCCCCGTCGACGAGGTCGACGGGGCCGGTGGTCCGGGTGGGTCAGGAGGCGCGGCGGGCGCGTGCCGCACGGCGCTTCATGGCGCGCCGCTCGTCCTCGCTCATGCCGCCCCAGACGCCCGAGTCCTGGCCGGACTCCATGGCCCACTTCAGGCACGTGTCCACGACCTCACACGAGCGGCACACCGCCTTGGCCTCCTCGATCTGCAGGAGGGCGGGGCCGGTGTTGCCCACGGGGAAGAACAGCTCCGGGTCCTTGTCCAGGCACGCTGCTTTACTGCGCCAATCCATCGGTCCGCTCACTTTCTGTCGGAAGAGCCGGAGCCCGCGGGCGCCGGTGGTCACGGCCTCCGCCGGCGGCGGGCGCGGGGGCCTGCGCGGACGACGCGCGGCACGACCGATACGGAGGGCGACCCTGGTCATTGCAACGGGGACCGCTTTCGTACGAACGCGGCCCCCGGGAATCTTTCGCGTGCCATCCTCGCACGGCCCTCACGAGTGAACAAGAGGTGAATGAGGTGCATCACCGCACCTCCCAGTGAGTCCTTGGTCACACCTGTGCCCGGGGCGGCGCGTCGCCGCGGACCTGGCCCGCGCACCGCCCGGCGTACGGTGGGGGACACGTCCGTCCCCGCAGCCGTCCCGCAGGAGAGGCCCCATGGCACAGTCCCGCCGCCCCGACCCCGTCGCCCCGTCCGAGTCGTCGGGCGCCGACGCGACGACGGTCCCGCCCCGCCCCGGCCGGGGCCTGCCGGTGGCCGTCCTCGTGGTCGCCGCGGCGCTCGTGCTCGAGGCGGGCGCGCTCCTCTGGCTCGCCGTGGACGCGGTGGTGCATGCGGCGGACGGGGTGCTCCCGGCCGGCGCCCGCGTGATGCTGGTCGTCATCTACGCGCTGCTCACCCTGTGGATCCTTGCGACCGCCGTCGCCCTGCTGCGCGGTCGGGCGTGGAGCCGCGGCGCCGCCGTCGCGATCCAGCTCTTCGGTGTGCTCCTGTCCTCGTGGCTCTTCAGCGTGGACGCCGCCGCTCTGGGTGGGCCGCTGCTCGCGGTCTCCGGCGTCGCGCTGCTCACCCTCTTCACGACGCCGGTCACCCGGCATCTCACCCCCGCCCCGGAGGCCTCGACGGACGCCTGAGCCCCGCCCCGACGACGACGGCGCGCCCCCGGCCAGGGGCGCGCCGTCGTCGTCATCGGGGCCGTGGTCAGTTCACCGGGCCGGTGAACTTCTCGCCGGGGCCCTTGCCCGGGGCGTCCGGGAACGGGGAGGCCTCACGGAACGCCAGCTGCAGCGAGCGCAGCCCGTCGCGCAGCGGTCCGGCGTGCTGGCTGCCGATCTCGGGGGCCGCGGCCGTGACCAGCCCGGCGAGGGCCGTGATGAGCTTGCGGGCCTCGTCGAGATCGATGAGCTCGCGGGCGTCGGGGGAGTCGGCCAGGCCGCACTTGACGGCGGCGGCGGTCATCAGGTGCACGGCGGTGGTCGTGATGACCTCGACGGCGGGGACCTCGTGGATGTCGCGGATCTCGGCGGGGGCGTCCATGGGGGTGGCGTCCTGGGCCTGACGTTCGTCTGTCATGGTGGTAAGCTTCCCATAGACCACTCGTGGTCCGCGCAAGACCTCGTCATCCGGTGACCCCGGGGCGGGCATGCACGGGCCAGGAGCAGCAAAGTGGAGGCCTCTCTCCCACCCGCGTCAGCAGGATGTCCGGTTCGCCCCGGGCCGAGTTGCCGGGTCGCCGGTCGGGACCGCCGCGTCGTGGCGCGCAGCCCGCACCGAGGGTCCCGTCCGACGGGATCGTGTCGAGGCCTCCGTCTGCGTCCGCGCAGGGGAGGCCTTCCTCGTTTCCGAGGGCCCCTCCGGTGGGCGCGGGGTCACCCGTCGTCTCACACAGAGGAGTACCACCATCAGCGATCCCCGCATCAACGAGCGTATCCGCGTTCCGGAAGTCCGCCTGGTCGGCCCGAACGGCGAACAGGTCGGCATCGTCCGCGTCGAGGACGCCCTCCGGCTCGCCGCCGAGGCGGACCTGGATCTCGTGGAGGTGGCCCCCACGGCCAAGCCTCCGGTGTGCAAGCTGATGGATTTCGGCAAGTACAAGTACGAGGCCGCGGTGAAGGCCCGTGAGTCGCGCAAGAACCAGGTGAACACGGTCCTCAAGGAGGTCCGCTTCCGCCTGAAGATCGACAAGCACGACTACGAGACCAAGACCGGCCACGCCAAGAAGTTCCTGAGCCAGGGCGACAAGGTCAAGGCCATCATCCAGTTCCGCGGCCGTGAGCAGCAGCGTCCCGAACTCGGCATCAAGCTGCTGCAGCAGTTCGCCGAGGACGTCGCCGAGCTGGGCACCGTCGAATCGCAGCCGCGCCAGGACGGCCGCAACATGGTGATGGTGGTCGGCCCGCTGCGCACCAAGGCCGATGCGCGGGCGGACCAGCGCAAGAACTCGGCCGAGAGCCACCGCGAGCGTCAGGGCGGCGGTTCGCGTCGCGACCAGGCCGCCCGCGAGGCCAAGGAGCGCGCCGCGCAGAAGGCGGCGTCCGACTCCGCCCCGGTGCGGAATTCGGTCGGGGATGCGTTCCCCGAGCAGCTGAAGGCCATGGCCGCCCGGACGCAGGAGAACGCCTCCGCGGCCCCGGCCGAGACGACGCAGGCGCCGAAGACCCCGGCCCCGGCGGCTCCCCGCCCGGCCGCGGCCGCCCCGGCTGCGAAGCCGGCCTCCAGCGCCACGCCCGCATCGGCCCCGAAGCCGGCCGCGACGCCGAAGCCGCAGTCCTCGGCTGCGCCGGCTGCCACGCCGAAGCCGCGGTCCGCCGCCAAGCCGGCCGCGCCGTCGTCGGCTCCGAAGCCGGCGGCCAAGCCGATGCCGGCCCCGCCCAAGCCCGCCGCCCCCCGCGGCGGTGCCCCCAAGCCCGGTCCTCGGGCCTGACCCCCCGGGGTCGCCACAGACCAGCCCGGTCCGGACGGACCGGGGTGACCAGCACTGCCGCGCGCGCCGCGCACGGCAGCGATGAGTGAAGGAGAACGGCAGCCATGCCGAAGATGAAGACCCACAGCGGTGCCAAGAAGCGCTTCCGCGTGACCGGCTCCGGCAAGATCATGCGCCAGCAGGCGAACCGCCGCCACTACCTGGAGCACAAGTCCTCGCGCCTGACCCGCCGTCTCAAGGGCGACCAGCTCGTCTCCAAGGGCAGCATCAAGCAGATCAAGCGGATGCTCGGCATCTGACACCCCCCCGGCCTCGCCGGAACCCCTTCCTCCTCGGCCGTGACGCGCCAGTGCGCGCCCCGGGGACCACACAGATTGGAGTACGCACGTGGCACGTGTGAAGCGGGCAGTGAACGCCCACAAGAAGCGTCGGACCATGCTGGAGCGCGCCTCCGGCTACCGCGGCCAGCGGTCTCGCCTGTACCGCAAGGCGAAGGAGCAGATGCTCCACTCGTTCACCTACAACTACCAGCACCGCCACAAGCGCAAGGGTGACTTCCGTCGCCTGTGGATCACCCGCATCAACGCGGCCGCCCGCGCCAACGGCATGACCTACAACCGCTTCATGCAGGGCCTCAAGCTGGCCGGCGTCGAGGTGGACCGCCGCATGCTGGCCGAGATCGCCGTCTCCGACGCCGCGACCTTCGCTGTGCTGGTGAAGACCGCCCGCGAGGCGCTGCCCGCGGACGTGAACGCCCCCGCCGTCTCCCGCTGAGCCGGCTCCGGGGCCCTGAGAGCCCCACCACCACGCCCCAGGCGTGAGCACCACCGCCGACGGGGCGGGTCCTCCACCGAGGCCCGCCCCGTCGGCGTCTGCGCACCCGCAGCCGAGCCCCGACCAGGAAGACCCCATGACCCCGCACGCCGAGCCGATGACCCATCCCCGCGCCGAGCGCGTGCGCGCGGTGGCAGCCCTCGCGGGCCGCTCCGCCCGACGCCGGACGGGCACGTTCCTCGTCGAGGGGCCGCAGGCCTGCCGCGAGGCCTTGCGCGCCCACCTGGGGGAGGGGCCGACGGCCGCCGCGGGGCAGTGGCGCGCCGGGCGGGTGCTGACCCAGGTGTACGTGTCCGGCGGACTCGTGGACCGGGACCCCGCGCTGGCCGAGCTCGTGGCGCGCGTCCGGGACCGCCCGACGCCGGGTGGTGAGCGCGTCCTGGTGCGCGAGGCCAGCGACGAGGTGCTCACCGCCATGGCCGACGCCGTGACGGGGCAGGACATCGTCGCCGTGGCGCGGATGCCGGAGCCGCAGGCCGTCGAAGCGGTCCTCGAGGAGGCGCGCCTGGCCGCCGTGCTGTGCCGCGTGCAGGACCCGGGGAACGCCGGCACGGTCATCCGGGCCGCGGACGCGGCCGGGGCGGACGCGGTGGTCCTCACCCCGGGCTCCGTCGACCCGTTCAACCCCAAGGTGGTCCGGTCCACCGCCGGGTCGCTGTTCCACCTGCCCGTGGCCACCGCCGTCCCCGCAGAGGCGGCGGCGGCCGCAGCCCGGGCCGCAGGCCTCCAGGTGTGGGCCGCCGACGGCTACGCCTCGGACCGGCTCGACGCCCTCGCCCCCGGCGTGGTTGCCGCGCCGACCGCGTGGCTGTTCGGCAACGAAGCTCAGGGCCTGGACGACGGTGAGCTCGCACTGGCGGACCGCCGGGTGGCGGTGCCGCTGTATGGGGCCGCGGAGTCCCTGAACGTGGGGACCGCCGCCACGGTGTGCCTGTACTCGTCCGCGATGGCGGGGGCGCGGCGCGCCGGCTGACGTGGCGCACGAGGCGGCGCCAGCCGTCCGGACACGCAGAAGGGGCGGGGATCCGCGTGGATCCCCGCCCCTTCTGCGTGTCCGGGTCGAACCGGGCCGCTCAGCTCACTCAGGCACGGGTGCCGGTGCGGCGGGTGATGGCCTGCCACACGGCCGCGACGATGACACCACCGATGATCGCGAAGATCCAGGTGCCCAGACTGAAGAACTTCTCGTTCACGTTGATGTTGAACACCAGGGAGGCGATCCAGCCGCCGAGGAGAGCACCGACAATGCCGGTGAGGAGGGCGCCGAGCCAGCCGCCGCCCTGACGTCCGGGGAGGATGGCGCGAGCGATGGCACCGGCGATGAGGCCGAGAACGATCCAGCCAATGATGCCCATGATGATGGTTCCTTTCGGGTTTCGAATCTGACGTACGAGAAGGAACGTAGCAAGGGATTTTCACGGGGGGCCACCTCTGGCGCCCCGACTTTTTCGAGATTCTCCGACGTGACGAGGTTCGCCCCGGCCTCGTGTGGGAGATTCAGCGGGGCGAGCCGCCGTCGTCAGCCCGGACGCCGGGTGAGGCCGCGACGTCGCGGCGCACGAGGAGGAACGCCAGCACCAGGCCCGCCAGGGCGATGCCCGCACCGACCAGCGGCGGGGTCCGCAGCGACGCCCCGGCCCCGATCGCGGCCGCCCCGACCCACGCGCCCATCGCGTTGGCCATGTTCAGCGCGGAGTGGTTGAGCGAACCGGCCAGCTGGGGTGCGGTGGGCGCGGAGTCCACGAGCAGCACCTGCAGGGACGGGGCGATCCCGGAGCCGCTGACGGCCACGCAGAAGAGGAACACGATCATCACCGGCGCCCACGGGGCCGTCAGTGCGACGGCGGCCAGCGAGACCGCGCTGAGCCCGAAGCTCAGGCGCAGGGTGCCGACCGGGTCGCGGTCCGTGAGCGCGCCGCTGACGAGCGTGCCGATCACCATGCCGACGCCGTAGAGGGCCAGCACGGCGGGGACCCACCGTTCCTCGAGGCCCGCGACCTCCGTGAGCAGCGGCGCGATGTAGGTGTAGAGCGCGAACATGCCGGCGAAGCCGATCACGCCCACGGCCACCGTCGCCCACAGGCGGCCGGAGGCCAGACCGCGCAGCTCGCGGCCGACCGAGGCGCCCGCGGGGGCCGGCACGGACGGGACGAGCCACGCGGTCGCCCCGACGCACAGGGCCGCGCAGACCGCCACGATGACGAACATCCAGCGCCAGCCGACGGCCTGCCCGAGCGCCGTCGCGCCCGGCACGCCCAGCACGTTGGCCACGGACAGCCCGGCCATCACCCACGCCACGGCCTGGCCGCGGCGGGCGGGCCCGGCGAGGTCCGCCGCGGCCAGGGCGGCCGCGGAGAAGTAGGCGCCGTGGGGCAGGCCCGACACGAACCGGGCCGCCATCATGCTCCCCATGTCCGGGGCGAGGAACGCGGCCACGTGTCCCACGACGAACAGCAGCATCAGCACGATGCTCGTGACCCGCCGGTCGACGCGAGCGAACGACGCGGCCAGCAGGGGAGCGCCGATCACGACGCCCAGGGCGTACATGGAGATGAGCACGCCGCCGGCCTCGAGACCGACGCCGAGGTCGGCCACCGCCTGCGGCAGCAGGCCCATCATCGCGAACTCCGTGGTGCCGATCGCGAAGCTGCCCAGGGCCAGCGCGAGGATGGCCGGCAGCAGACGCACACGGCGGCCGCCCAGCAACGCGCCCGGGCCCGGCGGCACGGTCGGCGGAACGGACGGGTCTGGGCGCGTCGGACGCGGAGCACGGGGGGAACGGTCGTGGGCGCCGTCGGCGGCGGGAGTGGGGATGGGCACCGACCCAGCCTACGGACTCCGGTCTGCGGGGGCGGGGGCCTCGCTAGCCTGGGCTCATGACCTCCGCCACACCCGCTCGCCCCGCGCCCGCTGCCAGCCCGACGACGTCGCCCCGGGACGGTGCGCGACCGCGGCTGGTCGTGGGGCTCGCGCTGCTCGACGATGTGGCCGCGCCGACCCGCCTGCTGGCGGCCCGTCGCAGCGCGCCTGCCCCGCTGCGGGGGCTCTGGGAGTTCCCCGGGGGCAAGGTCGAGCCGGGGGAGGGCGTCCAGGAGGCGCTGCTGCGGGAGTGCCGGGAGGAGCTCGGGGTCGCCGTGCGGCTCGGCCCCGAGGTGGCGGCGCCGGAGCCGGACGGGTGGGAGCTGGCCAACGGCGCCCGGATGCGGGTGTTCTGGGGCGTCCTGGCGGAGGAGGGGACGACACCCCGAGCCCTCCAGGACCACGACCTGCTGGCGTGGCTGCCGCTCGCCGGGCCGGGCGTGCGGCACCTGGACTGGATCCCGGCGGACCGGCCGATCGTGGCCGAGGTGCTCCGTGGCGCCGCCACGGCGTTCTCCGCGGGGCGCTGAGTCGACACGCGGCCGGCCGCGCCCCGCGGACCGGTCAGAACAGCGCGGGCTGCGCCGCCGGAGCGGAGGGCCGGGACGCCGGCCGGCGCCGGGCCGGGGGACCGTCCTCGCGCCGGATGCCGTGGGCGCCGCCGCGGGCCAGGCCGTGCCGTGCGGCGGCCTCCCCGGCCATCCGGGTGAGCATGCGGCGGTACGACTCGGGCGCGTAGGCGGACCGGGCGTACATCTGCTCGTAGCCGGCCAGCAGATCCGGGTGCTCGCGGCGGATCCAGTCCAGGTACCACTCCTTCGCGCCCGGCCGCAGGTGCAGGGCGCCCGGCATGACGCGCGCGGCTCCGGCGTCCGCCAGCGCGCGCATGAGGGCGTCGATCTCGCGGTCCCCGTCCGTGAGCCACGGCAGCAGGGGCATGGCCATGACGGTGACGTCCGCACCCGCGGCGGCGAGCCGCTCGATCAGGCGCAGGCGTGCGGTCGGCGACGGCGTGCCCGGCTCGACCGCGGCGGCGATGGCGGGGTCGAGCATCGCCAGGGACAGCGAGACCTGCACCGGCACCTGGCGCGAGGCCGCCTGCAGCAGGGGCACATCCCGCGCGAGCAGGGTCCCCTTGGTCAGCACGGAGAACGGGGTGCCGGAATCGGCCAGGGCCCGGATGATCCCGGGCATCAGCGCGTAGCGGCCCTCGGCCCGCTGATACGGGTCCGTGTTCGTCCCCAACGCCACCGCCTCGCGGCCCCACGTGGGGCGGGCGAGTTCGGCGCGCAGCACCTCGGCGACGTTGACCTTCACGACGATCTGCCGGTCGAAGTCGGCCCCGGCGTCGAGCTCGAGGAAGGTGTGGGTGCTGCGGGCGTAGCAGTACCGGCAGGCGTGGGTGCAGCCGCGGTACGGGTTCACGGTCCAGCGGAACGGCATGGCCGAGGCGGACGGCACCGAGTTCAGTGCGGTCTTGGCGAGCACCTCATGGAAGGTGACGCCCGCGAACTCCGGGGTGGTGACACTCCGCTGCAGGTCCGAGAGCGGCAGCAGGGCGGCGGAGCCGGCCGGTGTGCCGGCCGTCGCCCGCTGGGCTCCGCCCTCGGACCGCAGGGTCTGCGCTTCCCATCGCATGGCCAGAAGTAGAACACATGTTCGAATCGACCCGCAAGCGTGTTCGAGTCCGGGCGTGGCGCGGGCGCCGAGACGCGCCTACCGTGGTCGCCATGACCTCCCGTGCACCCGCCCCGGCCGCCCGCGTCCTGCTCACGGGCTTCGAGCCCTTCGGCGGCGATGTCCACAACCCGTCGATCGCCGCCGCGCGGGACGCCGTGGGCATCCTGGCGGACCGGGGTGTGACGGCCGAGGCGGTCGAGCTGCCGTGCGCGTTCGGCGCGGCCGGGCCGGCCCTGACCGCGGCCCTCGACCGGGTCCGGCCGGAGGTGGCGATCGCCGTCGGGCTGGCTGGCGGCACGGCGACGGTCCGGGTCGAACGGGTGGCCGTGAACCTGCAGGACGCCCGGATCCCGGACAACGCGGGGGAGCAGCCCGTGGACCGGCCCGTGCGCGCCGACGGTCCCGCGGCCCTGTTCGCCACCCTGCCCGCCAAGCGTGCCGTCGCCGCGATCCGGGAGGCCGGCGTCGCCGCGGAGCCGTCCCTGTCCGCGGGCGCGTTCGTGTGCAACCACGTCATGTACTCGCTCCTCGACGGCCCCGGCACCGCCCGGGCCGCCGGCTTCATCCACGTGCCGTGGGACACCGAGCACCGCCCGACGCCGGACACCCCGGCCCTGCCCGCGGCCGACCTGGCGCGCGCGGTGGCCGAGGCCGCCCTGACGGCGCTGGCCGGCGGCCCCGACCTCGACGTCCCCGGCGGCACCCTGCACTGACCTCCCCGGACCCCGGGTCCGTGTCGGCGCGATCGCCCGTGCCCGTCAGCGGCGGCGCCGCAGGCCGCGGACCACGGGCCGCTCGATGTAGCCGCCCAGGGCCAGGCTCGCGCGTCGTTCGAAGACGTTGCGCGAGGCCGGATCCCCGGTCCGCCACATCGACCACGCCGCCGCCAGCGCGTACGCCGGCAGGAAGGGCAGACCCAGCAGGAGGGCGTACTGGTCCGCATGGCCGGCCTCGTGCCGCCACAGCGCGGGCGTCATGCGCAGGCCGGGGCGGGTGAACACGACGTCGCCGACCGTGAACGCGGCCCCGCCCGGGAACCGGTGCGTCCAGCCGTGGGCCTCGATCAGCCCGTGCGGTCCGGGCCGCAGCGCGCAGCCGGCGACGACGGCGCCCACCAGCCCCAGCGGCGTCGCCAGGTTCAGCAGGTTCCACAGCCCGCGCGCCCGCACGTGCGCCGGAGGCGACGGCCGGGAGGGGGCCGCGGTCATGGCTGTGCCGCAGGATCGGCGTCCCCGGCGGGGGACCCGGACGCGGGGACGTCGAAGTAGAGCGGGGCATGGTCGGCGCAGCCCGGGTTGAACGGCGCCCCGCAGGCCGGGCACGCAGGATCAGCGGTGGCCTCGAGGGCGAGGTAGGCGGTCACGCTCAGCTCGGTGCGGCACACCCCGCACAGCACATGCGGCCGGTCGAACTCGCCGGCAGGCACCGGCACGGCCGGGTGGTCGGCGAGCTCCGCGTGGCAGCGGTGGCAGGACCAGTACGCGGGGCAGCAGGCGAAGCGCAGGGCGACGACGTCCCGCGCCGTGGCGTAATGGGCGCAGCGGGTCTGCGCGTCCAGGCCCACGCCCCGCAGCAGCGGGTCGGTGCCGTCGAGGGAGTCCGGGGCGGTCATGCGCCTCAGCCTAGGCCGAGCGGGCCCGGGGCGGACACTAGACTGACGGGCGTCCCACCGTCCCCCATGCGAAGGTCGTTGCCCTGATGACACCCAGCCCCGAGACCGGCGCGGAGCCCACCGCGCCCGTGGCGGAGATCTCCCCCGTGGACGCGGAGGCGGTGGAGGCCGCTGTGCAGGCCGCGCTCGCCGCATATGAGGCCGCGGCCGACCTCGATGAACTCAAGGCCGCCCGCCTGGCCCACACCGGCGACCGGGCCCCCTTGACTCTCGCGAACAAGGCGATCGGCGCTCTGCCCAAGGAGCGCAAGGCGGAGGCCGGCAAGCTCATGGGCGCCGCACGCGGCCGCCTGGGCAAGGCCCTGGCCGCCCGCACCGAGGTGCTCGAGGCGGAGCAGGCCGCGCGGATCCTGCGCGAGGAGACGGTGGACGTGACCACCGCGGTCCGTCGCCGCCGCGTCGGCGCCCGTCACCCGCTCTCGCTGACGATGGACCGTGTCTCGGAGATCTTCGTCGGCATGGGCTGGGAGATCGCGGAAGGCCCCGAGCTCGAGTCCGAGTGGTTCAACTTCGACTCCCTCAACTTCGCGCCGGATCATCCGGCCCGCGAGATGCAGGACACCTTCTTCGTGGACCCGGCCGAGGCCCACCTGCTGCTGCGCACCCACACCTCTCCGGTGCAGATGCGCTCCCTGCTCGAGCGGGGAGCCCCCACCTACGTGCTGTGCCCGGGCCGCACGTTCCGCACGGACGAGCTGGACGCCACGCACACCCCGGTGTTCCACCAGTTCGAGGGCCTGGCCGTGGACAAGGGCCTGACCATGGCCCACCTGCGCGGCACCCTCGAGTACTTCGCCCGCCAGATGTTCGGGGCGGAGGCGGCCATCCGCCTGCGCCCGAACTTCTTCCCGTTCACCGAGCCCAGCGCCGAGCTGGACATCTGGCACCCCGGCGCCAAGGGCGGGCCCCGCTGGATCGAGTGGGGCGGCTGCGGCATGGTGCACCCGAACGTGCTGCGCGCCGCGGGCCTGGACCCGGAGGAGTACTCCGGGTTCGCGTTCGGCATGGGCGTGGAGCGCACGCTCATGTTCCGCAACGAGGTCCCGGACATGCACGACATGATCGAGGGCGACGTCCGCTTCTCCCAGCACTTCGGAATGGAGGTCTGATCCATGCGCATCCCCCTGGACTGGCTGCGGGAGTTCGTCCCCGTGCCCGCGGAGCACCGTGCCGAGGACGTGATGGCCGACCTCGTCCGCGTCGGCCTCGAGGAGGAGGACGTCCACCGTCCGGCTGCCGAGCTGCAGGGCCCGATCGTCGTCGGGCAGGTGCTCTCCAAGGAGCCCGAGCCGCAGAAGAACGGCAAGACCATCAACTGGTGCTCCGTGCGCGTGGTGCCCGAGGGCGCCGCACAGCCGCTCACCGGCGAGGGGATCGAGCCCTCCGGCGTGCAGGGCATCGTGTGCGGCGCCCACAACTTCGAGGTCGGGGACAAGGTCGTCGTGGCCCTGCCCGGCGCGGTGCTGCCCGGCGACTTCCGCATCAGCCCCCGCAAGACCTACGGCCACGTCTCGGCCGGCATGATCGCCTCCAGCACGGAGCTGGGCATGGGCGACGACGGCACGGACGGGATCATCGTGCTCGGCGACCTCGGGCTCGACCCCGAGCCGGGCACCGACGCCCGGGACGTCCTGGACCTGCACGGCGAGGCCGCCGAGATCAACGTGACGCCCGACCGCGGCTACGCGTTCTCGATGCGCGGCGTCGCGCGCGAGTACGCGCACGCCACCGGCGTGCCCTTCACGGACCCGGCCGCCGCCGTCCACCCGCCCGCGGCCGACGACGCCGGCCCGGCCGTCCGCATCGACGACGACGCGCCGATCCACGGCGAGCCCGGGGCCACCCGCTTCGTGGCCCGCACGGTCTCCGGCGTGGACGCGACCCGCCCGACCCCGCCGTGGCTGGCCGCGCGCCTGCGCCTGGCCGGCATCCGCACCATCTCCCTGCCGGTGGACATCTCCAACTACGTCATGTGGGAGCTGGGCCAGCCCCTGCACTTCTACGACGCGGACACGCTCTCCGGCGAGATCGTGGTGCGCCGCGCGCGGGCCGGAGAGACCCTGACCACCCTCGACGGCAAGGAGCGCGAGCTCGACCCCGAGGACCTGCTCATCACGGACGACTCCGGCCCCATCGGCCTGGCGGGCGTCATGGGCGGGGCCGCCACCGAGGTCACGGACGCCACCACCACGATCGTGGTCGAGTCCGCGAACTTCGACCCCGTGTCGATCGCCCGTACGCGGCGCCGGCACCGCCTGCCCTCGGAGGCGTCGAAGCGCAACGAGCGCGGCGTCGACTGGGAGATCGCCGACGAGGCGGCCGAGCGGGCCGTGCAGCTGCTCGTCGAGCTCGCCGGCGGCACCGCCGAGCCCGGGGTCACCGACGTCGGGACGCGGCCGCAGCCGGCCGTCGTCGAGATGGCCGCCGACTTCCCCTCCGCCCTGGTGGGCGTGGCGTACACGACCGACGAGGTCGTGGAGACGCTGCGCGCCCTGGGCGCCGAGGTGGCCGTCGCCGAGGCCGCCGCCGACGTCGCCCCGCGGCTGACCGTGACCGCCCCGTCGTGGCGCACGGACCTGCGCATCCCCGAGGACCTCGCCGAGGAGGTCGCGCGCCTGCGCGGCTACGACGCGATCCCCTCCGTGGTGCCCGTGGCCCCGCCGGGCCGCGGCTTCACCCGCCGCCAGGCCCAGCGTCGCCGCGTGTCGGCCGCGCTCGCGGCCGCGGGACTCACCGAGGTGCTGGCCTACCCGTTCGTCTCCGAGGAGCAGAACCGGCGTTTCGGGGCGGACTCGGACGCGCAGGGCCAGGCCCTGGCGATGGTGGCCCTGGCCAATCCGATCGCCTCCCAGTACCGGTACCTGCGCCTGTCGCTGCTGCCGGGCCTCGTCGAGACCGCGCGCCGCAACCTCGGACGCGGCTTCCGCGATCTGGCGCTGTACGAGATGGGGCTGGTCTTCCTGCCCGGCGCGCAGCTGGGCTCGGCGACGATCCCCCCGCGCGCGGTCCACCCCTCCGCCGAGGTCCTCGCCGACCTCGAGGCCGGCATCCCCGCCCAGCCGTGGCACGTGGCCGGTCTGTACGCCGGGCACGACTCGGCGCCCGGGCCGGACCACGACCCCCGCCCGGTGGACTGGCAGGACGCGATCGCCGGGGCCCTCGACGTGGCCGACGTCCTCGGCGTCGAGCTGACCGTCCGGCAGGGCCGGCACCACGCGTTCCACCCGGGCCGGGTGGCCGAGCTCGTCGTCGTGACCGAGCACGGGGACCGGGTGGTGGGCGTCGCCGGCGAGCTGCACCCGCAGTGGCTCGAGGCCGAGGACCTGCCCGCCCGCACGAGCGTGTGGGAGCTGGACCTGGACGCGCTGTGCGCCGCGGCCCCCGAGATCGTGGTCGCCGCACCGCTGTCCACGTTCCCCGTGAGCACGCAGGACGTGGCGCTCGTGGTGGACGAGGCCGTCGTGGCCGGGGACGTGCGCGCGACCCTCGCCGAGGGTGCCGGGGAGCTGCTCGAGGCCGTCGAGCTGTTCGACGTCTACCGGGGCGCGGGCGTGCCGGAGGGGCGGAAGTCCCTCGCGTTCTCCCTGCGCTTCCGCGCCCCTGACCGCACGCTCACCGCGGAGGAGGTCTCCGAGGCCCGCGCCGCGGCCACCGCGCTCGCGGCGCAGCGGCACGGGGCGGTCCAGCGCTGACCGTGTCCGTCGCGACCGGCCCGTGGGGCCTGACCTCGGCCGTCCCCGCCTCGGCGGGGGCGGCGGACGCCGTCTCCGCGCTGCTCGGTCAGGTGCGCACCGCCCTGACGGCGGCCTGGGGCGTGCCGGTGGGGCCGCTCGGGCTCCGGCACGCCTGCCCGCGCTGCGGCTCGGCCGCGCACGGCGTCCCCGCGCTGACCGGCCTGCCCCCCGGCCGGGTCGCCCTCGTCTCGTTCACGCGCGTCCGGATGCCCGGCACTGAGGACCGGGCTCGGATCGGGGCGTGGTGGGCGCCGGCACGGCCCGCCGACGGGCTCGGCCTCGGGGTGGACGTCGAGCGGGCGGACGCCGCGGCCTTCGCGGACGAGGACGGCCTGGGCGGGGTGGGCTTCTCGACGGCGGAGCGCGCCCGGGTGCGGGAGCTTCCCGCCCCCGAGAGGCCCGCCGCGCGGGCCCGGCTGTGGACGCGGAAGGAGGCGCTCGTGAAGGCCGCCGGCACCGGCTTCACGGGCGACCCCGCCGCCGTCGACGCACTGACCGTGCCGGCCGACGTCGTGCTGGTGGACCTCACCGACCGGCTGCCGGGCGGTCTCCTCGGGGCGCTGGCGCTGCGGGGCCGCTGAGTCGACCGCGCGGGCGCCTCAGCCCGGGAACGGCGGCAGCTCGGGCCGCAGCGTCCACGCGTCGAAGAGCTCGTCCACCTGCGCTCGGCTCACCCCGGCGTGCGGGGCCCACGCGTGCACGTGCGTGCGCAGCCCCAGGGAGTCGACGGTGCCGAACCGGTGCTCCCGCACCCAGGCGCGCAGCATGGAGCCGAAGAGGTCCGTGCCCAGCAGGTGCCGCAGCGCCTCCACGGTGAGCGCGCCGCGCTTGTACACCCAGTCCTCGAACATCTCCTCCGGCCCGGGCTCGGCCAGCGCCTGCTCCACCGGGTGCGCGGCCAGCTTCTGCCAGGCCCGCCGCGCCATCGAGGTGATGCTGGACCGCCCCGAGGCCTCGGCCCACAGCCACTCGGACCAGCAGGCGAAGCCCTCGTGCAGCCACAGGTCGGACCAGCGGCCCAGGGTCACGGCGTTGCCGAACCACTGGTGGGACATCTCGTGGGCGATCAGCCGCTCGGACTCCCACGAGCCGTCCAGGTGGTTGGTGCCGAACAGCGACATGCTCGCGGCCTCGAGCGGGATCTCGAGCTCCTCGTCGGCCACGACCGCGGTGTAGTCCTCGAATGGGTATGGCCCGTAGGCGTCGATGAACGTGGCCATCATGGCCGGCTGGGGGGCAAGGGCCCGGAGGGCCCGCTGCTCGGTCCGCGGGGAGACCACGAGGCGCAGCGGCGGCAGGCCCTCGGCGGGAGGGGCGGCGTCCACGAGCCGGTAGCGGCCGATCTGCACGCTGAGCAGGTAGGCGGGCACGCGCTGGTGGAGCCGCCACCGCCACGTGACCCGCGAGCCGCGCGTGCGCACGGGCGCGCCCACGCCGTTGGCGACGGGCAGGTAGCCCGCGTCGCAGGTGAGGGTGATCTCCGCCGTCGAGCGGGAGGTGGGGGAGTCCACGCACGGCAGCCACGTGGAGGCGCCGTGGGGCTGCCCGGCCACGAGCACGCCGTCCGTGAGCTCCTCCCAGCCGATCGTGCCCCACGGGCTGCGCCGCAGCGTGGGCGTGCCCGCGTAGACCACGGTCAGCTCCACGAGCGTGCCCTCCGGCCGGCTCTCGTCCAGGTCGACGACGAGGCGGCTCGGGGCGCGGCCCGGCTGGGTGAACGAGGAGGCGACGGCGCGGCCGTCGACGACGGCGTCCACCCGGGACACGCGCAGCCGGTACAGGTCCAGCTCGATGCGGCGGCTCTGCTTCGTCAGGCGCACGCGCAGGACGGCGGTGCCGGAGACCCGGTTCGCGGCCAGGCGCACGTCGAGGTCCAGTGCGATGTGCTCGACGGTGGCGGCGTCGGTGCCGACGCCCGGGACGTAGGGATCGGTGCTCATGCTTCCTCTCGGGAGGGGGTGGCCGCGGCGGCGGGGTCGCCGTCGGGACGACGCCACGGGGAGACCGGGTTGCCGAGCCACCACGTGCCGGCGGGCAGCTCCTCGCCGCGCATCACGAGGGACCCGGCACCGACGGTGGTGCCGCGGCCCAGGCGGGCGGCGGGCAGCACCACGGAGTGGGGGCCGAGGGTGGCGCCGTCCTCCAGGACGACGGCGTCCAGGGACATCACGCGGTCGTGGAACAGGTGGGTCTGGACGACGCAGCCGCGGTTCACGGTGGCGCCGTCGCCGAGCTCCACGAGGTCGGCCTCGGGCAGCCAGTAGGACTCGACCCAGGCGCCGTGGCCGATGCGGGCGCCCATCGCGCGCAGGAACCAGACCAGGGCGGGGGTGCCGGCCGCGGCCCGGCTGAACCACGGGGCGGCGAGGAACTCGGTGAAGGTGTCCGCGACCTCGTTGCGCCAGATGAACGAGGACCACAGCGGGTGCTCGCCCGCGCGGATCCGGCCGACGAAGACCCGCTTGGCGAGCACGGTCAGGCTCGCCGCGACCGCGCCGGCCGCGAGCAGGACGACGCCGCCCAGGACGAAGGCCAGCGCCCACGTGCCGACCGCGATGAGGGCGGCCAGCGTCGCGCCGACGGCGAGGGACAGGGCCACGTGCAGCCACACCGGGATCGCGCGCAGCAGCTCCCAGGCGGTGCGGGCGGCCTTGAGTCGGGCCGGCGGGTCGTAGGTGAGGGCGGCGTCTGCGGTGACCTCGTTGCGGCGCAGGCGCACGGGCGGGGAGCCCATCCAGGACGTGCCCGCCTTGGTCTTGGCCGGGGTGGTGGACAGCACCGCCACGAGCGAGTCGCGGCGCAGGGTGCGGCCGCCGGGCACCATGCCGGAGTTGCCCACGAACGAGCGCTTGCCGACCTTCGCGGGGGCCACGTGCATCCACCCGCCGTCGAGGGAGTAGGAGGAGACCATCGTGTCGTCGGCGAGGAACGCGCCGTCGCCCACGCGGGTCATGCAGGGCAGGAGCACCACGGTGGAGGCCTCGACGCCGCGGCCCACCTCGGCGCCCAGCAGGCGCAGCCACGTCGGCGTGAAGCGGGAGGCGTAGATCGGGAACAGCTGGTCGCGGGCGGCGTCGAGGACGCGCTCGGTGGCCCACACCTGCCAGCCGACCCGGGAGCGCACGGGGTGGTGCCCCTCCGTGATGCCGAGCGCGAGCAGGCGCACGGTGACGAGCACGAGCAGCATCTGGGTCAGGAACCAGACGCCGGCCACCAGGGGGCTTGCGGCCAGCAGGCGCGCCGCGGTGGTCCCGACGGCGGCCAGCGGCCCCGCCTCCGGGGCCGGCGGCCACCAGGTCAGCGACCACGCGGCCACCGCGGCCGCCGCGGCGGCGGAGACGAGCGGAAGGAGGGAGATGAGGGTCGAGAGGACGGTCGCCATCAGGCGCCAGCCCGGGGTCTCCCGCGGCGCCTCGGCGGGGCCGCGGGACTTCACCTTGCCCACCTTGACGGCGGGGGAGCCGGCGTGGCGCTGGCCGCCGCGCACCCGCCCGGCGACGGTGGACCCGGCCTCGACGTGCGCCCCGGCGCCGACCTGGGCGCCCGGCAGGAGCGTGGAGCGGGCGCCCACGACGGCGTCCGCGCCGATGCGCACCTCGCCGAGCCGGACGACGTCGCCGTCGACCCAGTAGCCGGACAGGTCCACCTCGGGCTCGATCGCGGCGCCCTCCTCGACCGTGAGCATGCCGGTGACCGGTGGCACGGTGTGCATGTCCACGTCCTTGCCGATCCGGTTGCCCAGCAGCCGCGCGTAGGCGGGCACCCACGTGGCGCCGGCCAGCGAATAGGGGTCCACGAGGTCGCTGATCTGCTGGGCGAGCCACAGGCGCAGGTGGACGCGGCCGCCGCGTGGGTAGGACCCGGGGCTCACGCCGCGCAGCAGCAGCCGGGCCGTCGCGGCGGTGAGCAGCATGCGGCCGGGCACGGTCACCACCAGCAGGCCGGCCACGATCAGCACCCACCACGGCACGGTGGGCAGCCCGGGCGCGAGCCCGGAGAGCGTCAGCAGGTTCAGGGCCAGGCCGGTCCACACGCCCAGGCGCAGGGCGGGCAGGACGAACACGGGCAGTCCCACGAGGGTCTGGACCCACTGGGTGCGGTGGCGGGTGCGGTCGACGTGCCGGTCGTGCACCTCGATGCCGCGGGGGCCGTCGTCGCCCACGACGGCGGCCACGAGGGCCCCGGCGGTGGGGTTGCGGTAGACGTCCTGGACGGTCACGGCCGGGTGGCGCAGGCGCAGGCGGGCCACGAGCTGGGCAGCGGCGAGCGAGCCGCCGCCGGCCTCGAAGAAGTCGGTGTCGGCGTCCTTGGGGGGCGCGCCGAGCACGTCCGCCCACTGGCGCAGCACCCAGCCGTCGGCGGTGTCCTCGTCCGGCGGGGGCGCGTCCTCGTCCACCTCGGCGCCGGGCAGGGGCCACGGCAGCGCGTGGCGGTCCACCTTGCCGGAGGTCTTCGTGGGCAGGGAGTCCACGACGGCCAGCCGGGGCACGAGTGCGGCCGGCAGCTCCGCCGCGAGGTGCTCGCGGGCCATGTGCAGGTCGAGCTCGGCCTCGGGGTCCGCGGGGACGAGGTAGCCGACGAGGATCTGGTGGCCCGCCGGGGTGGTCTGCACGGCCGCGGCGCCGCCGTGGACGCCGGGCAGGGCCTGGAGGGCCGCGTCCACCTCGCCGAGCTCGATGCGGCGGCCGCCGAGCTTCACCTGGTCGTCGGCGCGGCCGACGAACAGCAGGCCCTCCGGCTCGAAGACCACGAGGTCACCGGAGCGGTAGGCACGCTCCCAGCCGAGGGAGGGCATGGGGGCGTACTTCTCGGCGTCCTTGGCCGGGTCGAGGTAGCGGGCCAGGCCGACGCCGCCGATGATCAGCTCGCCCGTCTCGCCCTCGGCCACGGGCAGCGTGGTCTGCGGGTCGACGACGGCCAGGTCCCAGCCGTCCAGGGGCAGGCCGATGCGGACCGGGCCGAGACCCGTGAGCGGGGCCGCGCACGCGACGACGGTGGCCTCCGTGGGGCCGTAGGTGTTCCAGACCTCGCGGCCGTCCTCCGCCAGGCGCGCGGCGAGCTCGGGCGGGCAGGCCTCGCCGCCGAAGATCAGCAGCCGGACGTTGTCCATGGCCTCGGTGGGCCACATCGCGGCGAGGGTCGGCACGGTGGACACGGCGGTGATGCGCCGCTCGGCGAGCCACGGGCCGAGGTCCATGCCGGAGCGCACGAGCGAGCGGGGGGCCGGGACCAGGCACGCACCGTGACGCCAGGCGAGCCACATCTCCTCGCACGAGGCGTCGAACGCGACGGACAGTCCCGCCAGCACGCGGTCGCCCGGGGCGAGCGGATCGTCCGCCAGGAAGATCCGCGCCTCGGCGTCCACGAAGGCCGCGGCCGAGCGGTGGCTCACCGCCACGCCCTTGGGGGTGCCCGTCGAGCCAGAGGTGAAGATGATCCACGCGTCGTCCTCGAGCCCGGGGGCGCGGGCCTCCGCGGCCGGGTCCGCGGTGTGCTCGGGGTGCGGGGCGTAGACCCGCTCGTCGGTGAGGACGCCGGCCACCTTCGCCTCGCCGAACACGAGGCGGGCGCGCTCCTCCGGATCGTCCGCGTCCACGGGGACGTAGGCCGCGCCGGCGGCGAGCACGCCGAGGATCGAGACGTACAGCGCGGCCGTGCCCGAGGCGATCCGCACGCCGACCCGGTCTCCCGCCCGCACGCCGGCGGCCCACAGGTGGCGGGCGGTCTCGTCGACGCGCTCCCGCAGCTCCGCGTACGTCAGCGGCTCGACGCCGTCGTCCAGGGCGGTCGCGTCCGGGTGCTCGCGCGCCGTGGCGTCGAAGAGCTCCACGAGCGTCCGGGCGGGCGGGGTGCGCTCGGAGCCGGGCAGCTGCGGCCGATGCGGCGCGCCCGCGGGGTCGAGGGGGACGGAGGGCGGGGTGGGCGCGGCGGACGAAAGGGACACAGGGGCCTCCGGGGGTGTGAGCGGCAAACCGAGGGTCGGACGCGGACCAGGCCGCAGCGGGACATTCTATGCCCCGCCCGCGGCCGCGCGGGGCGCCTGGAAGGCACCGGGCGGGTCCGGCTCAGGACAGGGTGAGCAGCACCTTGCCCGTCGTCGACCGGGACTCGAGGGCGGCGTGCGCGGCGGCCGCGTCCGCCAGCGGGAAGCGCTCGCCGATCCGTACGTCGAGCTCGCCGGAGGCCCACGCCCCGAACACCTCTCCACCACGCCAGCGGGTCTCCTCGCCCGTGCGCGTGTAGTGCACCAGCGAGGGCCGGGTGACGTACAGCGAGCCGGCCGCGTTGAGCCGCTGCAGGTCGAAGGGGGGCACCTGCCCGGAGGCCCCGCCGAAGAGCACGAGTGTGCCGCGCACGCGCAGCACCTCGAGCGAGGTGTCGAAGGTGTCCTTCCCCACGCCGTCGTACACGACGTGCGCGCCCTCGCCGTCCGTCAGCTCCGCCACCGTGGCGGCGAGGTCCGGATAGTCCACCGCGGCAACGGCGCCCGCGCCCCGGGACAGCTCCCGCTTCTCCTCCGTGGACGCCGTGGTGACCACGCGGGCGCCGCGGGCCGTCGCGAGCTGGGTGAGCAGGAGCCCCACCCCGCCGGCACCGGCCGTCACGACCACCGTGTGGCCCTCCTCCACCGGGAAGGTGGACCGGCAGAGGTAGTGGGCCGTCATGCCCTGCAGCGGAAGGGCGGCGGCCTCGGCCAGGTCGATGCCCTCCGGGACGGTGAGGAGACGATCCGCGGGGGCGGTGAAGTGCTCGGCGTACGCACCGGTGGCCGTCGCGGTGGCGACACGGGCCCCCAGGAGCCCGGCGTCCACGCCCTCGCCGAGCGCGACGACCTCGCCGGAGCCCTCCGTACCGGGGGTGAAGGGCAGGTCCATCGTGTAGACCCCGGAGCGCTGGTACGTCTCGATGAAGTTCAGGCCCGCCGCGGCGGTCCGCACCAGCACGTGCCCCGGCGCGGGGGAGGGCACCTCCGTCTCGGTCCACTGCAGGACCTCGGGGCCGCCCGTGGCGGACACGACGACGGCGTGGTGGGTGCGGGGGACGGCGGGGGTGTTCGCAGTGGTCATGGCCCCACTCTAGGAGCGGGCCGGGCCATCCGGCCCGGCCCGGGGGACCCGAGGCGCCGCATAGATATTCGGTGCAACGCATATCTGCGCTAGGATGAAGCCATGACCCACACCGTCGCCGTCTCCGGAGCCAGCGGCTACGCCGGGGGAGAGGCCCTGCGCCTGCTCGCCGGCCACCCGTCCGTCACCGTCGGAGCCATCACGGCCCACTCGAACGCGGGGGAGCGCCTCGGCGCTCTCCAGCCGCACCTGCACGCCCTGGCGGACCGCGTCCTCGCCGAGACCACCGCGGAGGTCCTCGCCGGCCACGACGTCGTGATCCTCGCGCTGCCCCACGGGGCCTCCGGGGCGCTGGCGGCCGAGATCGCAGAGCGATCCCCGGACACCCTGGTGATCGACGCGGGCGCCGACCACCGCCTCGAGTCAGCCGCAGACTGGGAGGCCTTCTACGGCACCGCACACGCCGGGACCTGGCCCTACGGCCTGCCCGAGCTGCCCGGTCAGCGTGAGCGACTCGCCGGCACCCGCCGCATCGCCGTCCCCGGGTGCTACCCGACCACCTCGATCCTCGCCCTCGCGCCCGGCTTCGCCGCGGGGCTGCTCGAGCCGCAGGACGTGGTGATCGTCGCCGCCTCGGGCACCTCCGGGGCGGGCAAGGCGCTCAAGCCGCACCTGCTCGGCGCCGAGGTCATGGGCGGGATGAGCCCGTACGGCGTCGGTGGCGGGCACCGGCACACCCCGGAGATCGAGCAGGGCCTGGCCCAGGCGGCCGGCGAGCCGGTCCGCGTCTCCTTCACGCCCACGCTCGCGCCGATGCCGCGCGGCATCCTCGCGACGGCCACGGCGCGGCTGCGCCCCGGCGTGGCCGCCGCGGACGTGCGCGCGGCATGGGCCGCGGCCTACGGCGGCGAACGCTTCGTGCACCTGCTGCCCGAGGGGCAGTGGCCGACGACGAAGGCGGTCCTCGGCTCCAACCACGTGCAGCTGCAGCTCGCCGTGGATGAGCGTGCCGGCCGCGTGATCGTCTGCGCGGTGCTCGACAACCTCACCAAGGGCACGGCCGGCGGCGCCGTGCAGTCCATGAACATCGCCCTGGGCCTGCCGGAGCAGGCGGGGCTCGAGCAGCAGGGGGTCGCGCCGTGAGCGTCACCGCAGCACAGGGGTTCCGGGCGGCCGGCGTCACCGCGGGGCTGAAGGCCTCGGGCACGCCCGACGTCGCCGTCGTCGTCAACCAGGGCCCGCGCGACGCGGCGGCCGCCGTCCTCACCGAGAACCGGGTGGCGGCCGCCCCCGTGGTCTGGACCCGCCGCGCCGTGCGGGACGGCCGCGCGACCGCGGTCGTCCTGAACTCCGGCGGGGCCAACGCGGCCACCGGCGCCGAGGGCCTCGAGGACGCCCGTCGCACCGCCGAGCACGCGGCCGCCGCCCTCGGAACCGCCGCCGACGACGTGCTCGTCTGCTCGACCGGCCTCATCGGCGAGCGCCTGCCGATGGACACGCTCACCGCGGGCGTGGCCGAGGCGGTCGCCGCCCTCAGTCCGGACGGCGGCGAGGACGCCGCCGTCGCGATCAAGACCACGGACACCGTGGCCAAGACCGCCGTGGCCCGCGGCGCGGGCTTCACCGTGGGCGGCATGGCCAAAGGGGCGGGCATGCTGGCACCCGGCATGGCCACGATGCTCAGCGTCATCACCACGGACGCCGACGTCCCCGCCCCCGCCCTCGACGCGGCCCTGCGCGAGGCCGTGCGCGCCACCTTCAACCGGGTCGACTCGGACGGGTGCATGTCCACCAATGACACCGTGATCCTGCTGGCCTCGGGCGCGTCCGGGACGGCGCCCGAGCCCGCGGCGTTCGCCGCGGCCCTCCACGAGGTCTGCGCGGACCTGTCCCGCCAGCTCGTCGCCGACGCCGAGGGTGCCCGGCACGACATCGCCGTGCGCGTGGTCCACGCCGAGACCGAGGAGGCGGCCGAGGCCGTCGCGCGCGCTGTCGGCCGCTCCAACCTGTTCAAGACCGCGATCTTCGGCCAGGACCCGAACTGGGGACGCGTGATCGCCGCCGTCGGCACGGTCCCGGAGTCGGTCGCCGCCTTCGACCCGTACGCCCTCGACGTGCGCTTCAACGGCGTCCAGGTGTGCCGCGCCTCCGGCGTGGGAGAGGACCGCTCCCGCGTGGACCTGACGGCCCGCGAGGTGCTCGTCGAGGTCGACCTGCACGCCGGCGACGCCGAGGCCACGGTCTGGACCAACGACCTGACGCACGACTACGTCCACGAGAACTCCGCCTACTCCACGTGAGGACCCCCAGCATGACCCCGCACACCGATCCGGCCACGGCGGCCGCGCCCGTCCTGTCCACCGCGGACCGGCTCGACCGCGCCGAGTCCAAGGCGGAGGTCCTCGTCGAGGCCCTGCCCTGGATCCGGCGGTTCGCCGGCACCGTCATGGTCGTCAAGTACGGCGGCAACGCCATGGTGTCGGAGGAGCTGCGCCGGGCGTTCGCCGAGGACATCGTGTTCCTGCACCACGTGGGGGTCCACCCCGTGGTGGTGCACGGCGGCGGCCCGCAGATCAACGCGATGCTCGACCGCCTCGGCATCGCCTCGGAGTTCCGCGGCGGCCTGCGCGTGACCACCGAGGAGGCCATGGACGTGGTCCGCATGGTGCTCACGGGACAGGTGGGCCGCGAGCTGGTCGGCCTCGTGAACTCCCACGGCCCGTACGCCGTCGGCTTCTCCGGCGAGGACGCGGGGCTGCTGCGCGCCCGCCGCACGGGCGCCGTCGTCGACGGCCAGGAGGTGGACCTCGGCCTCGTGGGAGAGGTCACCGGAGTCGACCCGACCGCGATCCTCGACGTGATCGAGTCCGGGCGGATCCCCGTGGTCTCGTCGGTCGCCCCCGAGATCAACGACGACGGCGAGCCCACCGGGCAGGTCCTCAACGTCAATGCGGACACCGCCGCCGCGGCCCTGGCCGCCGCCCTCGGCGCCGCGAAGCTCGTGCTGCTCACCGACGTCGAAGGCCTCTACGCCGACTGGCCGGACCGCGACTCCCTCATCAGCTCGCTCACCGCCGCCCAGCTGCGCGCGCTGCTGCCCTCCCTGGCCTCCGGGATGATCCCGAAGATGGCCGCGTGCCTGGCGGCCGTGGACGCCGGCGTGCAGCGCGCCCACGTCGTGGACGGCCGCCGCCCCCACTCGATGCTGCTCGAGGTCTTCACCTCTGCGGGCGTCGGCACCCAGGTGGTGCCCGACGCCGAGCCCACCGCCCCGACCACCCCCGAGGAGGACGCATGAGCACCGACCAGTCCGCGCTGCTGGAGCGCTACCACGCCGCCCTGACCGGAGTCTTCGGCCGCCCCACCCGCGTGCTCGTGCGCGGCGAGGGGGTCCACGTGTGGGACGCCGACGGCCGGCGCTACACGGACCTGCTGGCCGGCATCGCCGTGAACGCGCTCGGCCACGGCCACCCGGCGCTGGTGCGGGCGGTGTCCGAGCAGGTCGCCACGCTCGGCCACGTGTCCAACCTCTTCACCTCCGAGCCGCAGATCCGCCTGGCCGAGCGCCTGCTGGAGCTGGCCGGCGCGCCCGCGGGCTCCACCGTGTTCTTCGCGAACTCCGGCACGGAGGCCAACGAGGCCGCGTTCAAGCTCGCCCGCCGCCACGGTGCGGACGACCCGTCCGGCCGCCGGACGCGGGTGATCGCGCTCGAGCGGGCCTTCCACGGCCGCACGATGGGCGCCCTCGCGCTCACGCACAAGGAGGCCTACCGGGCGCCCTTCGAGCCGCTGCCCGGCGGCGTGAAGCACGTGCCGGGCGGGGACGCCGCGGCCCTGCGGGCGGCCCTGGCCCCGGACGACGACGGCGCCACCGTCGCCGCCGTCATCCTCGAGCCGGTCCAGGGCGAGGCCGGCGTGCACGGCTGGCCGGCCGGCTACCTGGCCGAGGTGCGGGCCGCGACCCGCGAGGCCGGCGCCCTGATGATCCTCGACGAGGTGCAGTCCGGCGTGGGACGCACCGGCACGTGGTTCGGCTTCCAGAACCCGGCCGTCACCGGGGCGGCCGAGCCGGTGGTGCCCGACGCCTTCACCCTGGCGAAGGGACTGGGCGGCGGCGTGCCGATCGGGGCGCTCGTGTGCGTCGGCCCCGCCGTCTCCGGGCTGCTCACCGCCGGCCAGCACGGCACCACGTTCGGCGGCAACCCCCTGGCCACCGCCGCGGGCCTGGCCGTGCTCCAGACCGTCGAGGACGAGGGCCTGCTCGGCCACGTCCGCGCCGCGGGCGAGGCCGTGGCCGCCCTGCTGGAGGACCTGCCCGAGGTGGCCGCGGTCCGCGGTCACGGCCTGTGGATCGGCGTCGACCTGGCCGACCCCGCGGGACCGGCCCCGGCCGGCGGGCTGGCCCCCGCCGTCGTCGCCGCCGGCCTCGAGGCGGGCTGGATCCTCAACGCCACCGGCCCCTCCACCCTGCGCCTGGCCCCGCCGCTGACCGTGCCCGTGGCCGAGCTCGAGCGCTTCGCCGCGGCCCTGCCCGGGCTCGTGGCCGCCGCCCTGACCCCCGCCGAAGGAGACCGCCCATGACCCCCGCTGCCGCCGTCCGCCACTTCCTGGTGGACACGGACCTCACCCCGGCCGAGCAGGCCGAGGTGCTCGACCTCGCCGCGCAGATGAAGGCCGACCGGTTCCGGCACCGCCCGCTGGCCGGGCCCCGGACCGGCATCGTGTTCTTCGACAAGACCTCCACGCGCACCCGCGTCTCGTTCGCGGCCGGCATCGCCGAGCTCGGCGGGACGCCGCTGATCGTGAACCCGGGGGAGTCGCAGCTGGGCCACAAGGAGTCCGTGGCGGACACGGCCCGCGTGCTGGAGCGGATGGTCGGCGTCATCGTCTGGCGCACGTTCGCGCAGGCCGGTCTCGAGGAGATGGCCGCCCATTCCTCGGTGCCCGTGGTCAATGCGCTCAGCGACGACTACCACCCCTGTCAGATCCTCGCCGACCTGCTGACGGTGCGCGAGCACCTCGGCGGCACGGCGGGCCGCACTCTGACGTATCTGGGGGACGCGGCGAACAACATGGCCCACTCGTATCTGCTCGGCTGCGCGACGGCCGGCATGCACGTGCGGGTCGCCGGCCCCGAGGGGCACCTGCCTGCCGAGGACGTCGTGGCCGCCGCTCGACAGCGGGCGGCGGAGACGGGCGGTTCCGTCCTCGTCACGACGGACGCGGCCGAGGCCCTGGCGGGCGCGGACGTCGTCGTGACCGACACGTGGGTGTCCATGGGCCAGGAGGAGGAGAAGGAGGCCCGCCTGGCGCTGTTCCGGGACTACCAGGTGGACGCCGCCGCGATGGCGCGGGCGGCCGACGACGCGATCTTCCTGCACTGCCTGCCCGCGTACCGGGGCTACGAGGTCACGGCCGAGGTGATCGACGGGCCGCGGTCCGTGGTGTTCGACGAGGCCGAGAACCGGCTGCACGCGCAGAAGGCGCTCATCGCCTGGCTGCTGTACCGCTCCGGCCTGGCCGAGGAGCCGCGCTGATGGCCGCCCCCACGACGAAGATCGCCCGTCAGGCCGCGATCCGGGAGATCCTGGCCACCCGGGGCATCCGCTCCCAGGCCGAACTCTCGGACGCCCTGGGCGATCGCGGGCTGTCCGTCACCCAGGGCACGCTCTCGCGGGACCTGGTGGACCTCGGCGCGGTGCGGACGCGCGGGCCGGCCGGCATGGTCTACGCCCTGCCGGCGGAGGGCGACGACGGCGCCGTGCCGGGCCGCGGTTCGGACGCGCAGCTGAACCGGCTGGCGAGCATGGCCCGCGAGCTGCTCGTCTCCGCCGAGCCCACGGCGAACCTCGTGGTCCTGCGCACGCCCCCGGGTGCGGCGCAGTTCCTGGCCAGCGTGATCGACCAGGCGCGCGTGGAGCACGTGATGGGCACGATCGCCGGCGACGACACCATCCTCCTCATCACCACGGGGACCACGTCCGCCCCGGCCGTCGCGGCCCACCTGCTGGGTCTGGCGGGCTAACCGACCCGTCCGGCCCCGCCCGCGCGGGTGACGGGCACCAGGCACGAGGAAGGCCCCCGCCGACGGCGGGGGCCTTCCTCGTGTGGTACCGGTCCGGGGGACCGGTCAGGCGTCTCAGGCCTGCGGCAGGACGAGCTCCTGGCCGACGTAGATCACGGCGGCGTCGGAGACGGCGCCCTTGTTGGCCTCGTAGAGGGCGGTCCAGCCACCCTCCACCTCGTACTCGTTGGCGAGCTTCCAGAGGGAGTCACCGGACTTGACGACGATGGTCTCGGCCTCGGCGACGACGGCCTGCTCCGCGGCAGCGGCCTGCTCCGCGGCGGCAGCCTTCTGAGCGGCGGCCTTCTCCGCGGCGGCAGCCTTCTGAGCGGCGGCCTTCTCAGCGGCAGCGGCCTTCTGAGCGGCAGCCTTCTCCGCGGCGGCGGCACGCTGGGCGGCAGCCTTGTCGGCGGCGGCCTGCTCGGCAGCAGCCTGCTTGGCGGCCCAGCGCTCGGCGGCGGCCTGGTCGGCAGCAGCCTGCTTGGCGGCCCAGCGCTCGGCCGCGGCCTGGTCGGCAGCAGCCTGCTCAGCCGCGGCCTGGTCGGCAGCAGCCTGCTCAGCCGCAGCCTGGTCGGCAGCAGTCTCGTCCGCGGCGGACTGGCGCTGCACGGTGGCGGTGCGCTCCACGGCGACCGGGGCGGCGTCCACGTCGCCGGCGTCCGCGTCAGCCTGGGTCAGGCCCAGCTTCTGCGAGCACAGCGGCCAGGCGCCCCAGCCCTGCAGGTCCTGGAGGATCTCGGCGCGCTTGATCTGCTCGGCCTTCGAGGCCTGATGCGGGTAGCCCTCGCCGCCGACGGCCTGCCAGGAGGACAGGGTGAACTGCACGCCGCCGTAGAAGCCGTTGCCGGTGTTGATGTCCCAGGTGCCGCTGGACTCGCACTCGGCGAGGCGGTCCCAGGTGTCCACGGTGGCGGCCTGGGCCGGGGCGGAGAAGCCCACGGCGGCGGCGCCGGCGAGGGTCATGCCCGCGACGATCGAGGCGGTGGCACGGCGGGAGCGGGTGGCGGAAGTGGTGAAGAGAGTCATGGTGTCCATGGCGAGTCCTCGCTGATCGGCGGCCGAGGCGCACCGGGGTCGTCCTTCTCCTTGGTCGGGTCATGCCCTCCGTCGGTTCGAGACGACCCAGCAGCGGGCGACCGTCGGAGGGGGTTCGATGTCGTGGCCTCCCCGTCCCCGACCTCTCGGTCAGATCACGAATCGGCTACGGAAGAGTCAACGACGGGAGCCCCCCTCGCGTCAAATCATGGGTCGACGGATTCTTGCCCGTCTGTCTGAAATTTGAGAACGGGTGACGAATCGATCCCTAGAGTCGTGGGCGCGTGGATGAAATGCACGCTACTGGTCGGATTTGCTGTCATGGTGTCTGATCCGCCGGTGTGGACAACCTCCGTCACAGGGGCATGGGCGAAGGTCACGATCGACGGCCGAGGCCGTGACCTGAGTCGCGTTCGACCCGGGATTCGAGGGCGGAGCGATGGTCGCCCGTGGCCGTCGCTGTCGGCGCAGAGGGGCTGCACAGGGGCCATCGGGAGCTGATATTCCGTCAGTTGCATATTTATTCAAGATCCGGGTAGGATCGCCACCGAGCACGCCTCCGACGGCCACGTGCCGCGCTGGGAGACCCCCCCTATATAAAGAGGAGAAAACGTGAAGGAACGCATCATCCTTGCCTACTCGGGCGGCCTGGACACCTCGGTGGCCATCGGCTGGATCGCCGAGGCCACGGGCGCCGAGGTCGTCGCCGTCGCGGTCGACGTGGGCCAGGGGGGCGAGTCCCTCGAGACGATCCGCCAGCGCGCCCTGGACTGCGGCGCCGTCGAGGCCTACGTCGCCGACGCGCGTGACGAGTTCGCCGAGCAGTACTGCATGCCCACGCTCAAGGCCAACGCCCTCTACATGGACGCCTACCCGCTGGTCTCCGCGATCTCGCGCCCGGTGATCTCCCGCCACCTGGTCGCGGCGGCCCGCCAGTTCGGCGCCTCGACGGTGGCGCACGGCTGCACCGGCAAGGGCAACGACCAGGTCCGCTTCGAGGTCTCCATTCAGACCCTCGGGCCCGACCTGAAGTGCATCGCCCCGGTGCGCGACCTCGCCCTGACCCGTGAGAAGGCCATCGAGTACGCCCAGCGCAACGACCTGCCGATCGTCACCACCAAGAAGAACCCGTTCTCGATCGACCAGAACGTGTGGGGCCGCGCCGTCGAGACCGGCTTCCTCGAGGACATCTGGAACGGCCCCACGAAGGACGTCTACGACTACACGGACGACCCCGCCTTCCCGCCGGCGCCGGACGTGGTCACGATCGCCTTCGAGCGCGGCGTCCCCACGGCCCTCGACGGCCGCGCGCTGAGCCCGCTGGAGATCATCGAGGAGCTCAACCGCCGGGCCGGTGCCCAGGGCGTGGGCCGGATCGACATCGTCGAGGACCGCCTCGTGGGCATCAAGTCCCGCGAGATCTACGAGGCACCGGGGGCCATGGCGCTGATCGCGGCCCACCGTGAGCTCGAGAACGTCACCCTGGAGCGTGAACAGGCGCGCTTCAAGAAGCATGTGGACCAGCGGTGGACCGAGCTGGTCTACGACGGCCAGTGGTACTCCCCGCTGAAGCGGAACCTGGACACGTTCATCGACGCGACCCAGGAGCACGTCAACGGTGAGATCCGCCTGGAGCTCCACGGCGGCCGCGCCACGGTGCAGGGTCGCCGGTCCGAGACCGGCCTGTACGACTTCAACCTCGCCACGTACGACGAGGGCGACTCGTTCGACCAGTCCTCGGCCCGCGGGTTCATCGACATCTTCGGCCTGTCCGCGAAGACGGCCTCCGAGCGCGAGCAGCGCCTGCGCGGCAGCGACGACCTCCAGGACGTCGCCCGCCTGTCCAACGACTGACCCCGCACGCCCCGTGCACGACGGCGGCCCGCCCGCGACCGGGCCGGCCGCCGTCGGCCTGTCACCGACCTCGAGGAGACCTTCGATGACCGAGAACACCGATGCCCGCCACGGGACCAACGAGGGCGCCCTGTGGGGCGGCCGCTTCGCCGGCGGCCCTTCCGAGGCGCTCGCCGCGCTCAGCAAGTCAACGCACTTCGACTGGCGCCTGGCGCCCTATGACATCGCGGGTTCCCGTGCCCACGCCCGGGTGCTGCACACCGCCGGTCTGCTCAGTGCGGACGACCTGGACGGGATGATCGCGGCCCTCGACCGTCTCGAGGCGGACGTGCGTTCCGGTGCCTACACCCCGGCGGCGTCCGATGAGGACGTGCACGGCTCGCTCGAGCGCGGCCTCATCGAGCGGGCCGGTCCCGAGCTCGGCGGCCGCCTGCGGGCCGGCCGATCCCGCAACGACCAGGTCGCCACCCTCGGCCGGATGTTCCTGCGCGACCACGCCCGCATCATCGCGCGGGGCGTGATCGCCACGGTGGACGCGCTGCTCGATCAGGCGCGGGCGCACCCGCACGCGCCGATGCCGGGCCGCACCCACCTGCAGCACGCGCAGCCCGTCCTGCTCTCGCACCACCTGCTCGCGCACGCCTGGGCGTTCGCGCGGGACCTGCAGCGGCTCGTGGACTGGGACGCGCGCGCGGCCGTCTCGCCGTACGGCTCCGGGGCCCTGGCAGGCTCCTCCCTGGGTCTGGACCCGAACGCCGTGGCCACCGAGCTCGGCTTCGAGTCGGCCGTGTGGAACTCGATCGACGGCACCGCCGCCCGCGACGTGTACGCGGAGTTCGCGTGGGTCGCCGCGATGGTCGGCGTCGACCTGTCCCGCATCTCGGAGGAGGTCATCTTCTGGGCCACCAAGGAGGCGGGCTTCGTGACGCTGCACGACGCGTACTCCACAGGGTCCTCGATCATGCCGCAGAAGAAGAACCCGGACGTCGCCGAGCTGGCCCGCGGCAAGTCCGGCCGCCTCATCGGCGACCTCACGGGGCTGCTGGCCACGCTCAAGGGCATGCCGCTGGCCTACAACCGCGACCTGCAGGAGGACAAGGAGCCCGTCTTCGACGCCGCGGACACCCTCGAGCTGCTGCTGCCCGCCGTCTCCGGGATGATCGCCACCCTCGAGTTCCAGACGGAGCGCATGGCGGAGCTGGCCCCGCAGGGCTTCGCGCTGGCCACCGACGTCGCCGAGTGGCTCGTCCGCCAGGGGGTCCCGTTCCGCGAGGCCCACGAGCTGTCCGGCGAGGCCGTGAAGGCGGCCGAGGCCCGGGGCGTGGAGCTGTGGGACCTCACGGACGATGAGTACGCGGCCATCTCGCCGGCGCTGACCCCGCAGGTCCGCGAGGTGCTCAGCACGGAGGGCTCGCTCGCCTCTCGCGACGCCCAGGGCGGGACCGCGCCGACGGCCGTCGCGGCGCAGATCGGGGCGCTCGAGGACGCCCTGGAACCGCTGCGCCGCTGGGCCGACACGCCGGGCTCCGTCGTCGACGCCCGCTGACGCGGTCGCCCGGTCGAGTCGGCGTCGGCCGGGCCGGACGCGGCGGTGCCCGGCAGGGCACCGCCGCGTCACCCGCCGTTCACCGCGGTCGGCGTAGCATGGGTGGTCACTTTTCCGCCGGGCGGGCCGCAGCGTGGTCCGCCTCTCACCGCACCGCGAGGGCCCCCGATGACCGATACCGTGTCCGTCCGCCAGTCCGAGCTCGACCTCGAGCGGGGTCGGGTCGCCGAGCGGTACGCCCGCCTCGACGCCCTGCGTGAGGAGAAGGAGCGCCAGCTCGCGGCCGTGCGCCGGACCGGCCCGCAGGGGTCGCTGCAGAACCACTCCGAGCGCGACGCCTTCGCCAGCCTCTACGAGGACCGACTCGCCCAGCTCTACGCCGTGGACGACCGCCTCGTCTTCGGCCGGCTCGACCTCGACGCCGAGCGGGAGGGTGGGGCCGACGAGCAGCGGTACATCGGGCGCATCGGCCTCACCACCGAGGACCACGAGCGCCTCCTCGTCGACTGGCGCGCGGCCGAGGCCGGCGCCTTCTACCAGGCGACGGCGGCCCACCGGGGCCGCGTGCGCCGTCGTCGTCACCTGATGCTGCGGGGGCGCGAGGTGCGCGACCTCGAGGACGACATCCTGGACCCGACGCTGCTGGGCGAGGACGGCGTGCGCGCCGATGCCCAGGGTGCGCTGCTGGCCGCCGTCACCGCCCGACGCACGGGACGGATGGGGGACATCGTCGCCACGATCCAGGCGGAGCAGGACGAGGTGATCCGCGCGCCCCTGCCCGGGGCGGTCGTGGTGCAGGGCGGGCCCGGCACGGGGAAGACCGCCGTCGCCCTGCACCGCGCCGCCTACCTGCTGTACACCCACCGGGAGCGCCTCGCCCGCTCGGGCGTGCTGATCGTCGGCCCCTCGACCGCGTTCATGCGGTACATCGAGCGGGTGCTGCCCTCGCTGGGCGAGACGGGTGTCGTGATGTCCTCGCTGGGGACGCTGATGCCGGGCGTGCGGGCCGTCCCGGAGCGGGACCTCGACGCGGCGGCGGTGAAGGGCCGGCTGGACATGGTGGACGCCGTCGCCCACGCGGTCGCGCAGCGCCAGCGCCTGCTCGTCGAGCCGCGGCGCCTGATGATCGACGGCACGGCCGTCAAGCTCAAGCCGGCCATGGTCCGGCGCGCCCGGGACAAGGCACGGGCCACCCGCAAGCCCCACAACGAGGCCCGGGTGACGTTCGTGAAGATCCTCGTCCGCGAGCTCGCGGAGAAGCTGCGCAAGAAGCTGGAGAAGTCCTCGGGCACCCCGGTGCAGCGTGACCTCCTGCTCGAGGACGTGCGCACCTCGCGCGACGTGCGCATCGCGCTCAACCTCTGCTGGATGCCGCTGACGCCGGAGAAGCTCATCGGCGACCTCCTCACCCGGGAGGACCTGCTCCGGGCGGCCGCCCCGTGGCTCTCCGACGCCGAGGTCGGCGCGCTCCTGCGCCCGGCCGACGCCCCCTGGACCGAGGCCGACGTGCCCCTGCTGGACGAGGCGGCCGAGCTGCTCGGACGCCTCGACACCCCGGGCCGGGGCGGCGAGTCCGCGGCCCAGCACGAGCGCAACCTCGAGAACGCCCGGGCGTCCCTGGAGAACATGCACCAGACGCTCGCGGACCTGGGCGTCGACGGCGTCGTGGACGCCGAGCAGCTGGCCGCGGCCAATGAGGCGCGCGGCGTGCGACGGACCACCGCCGAGACCGCGGCCCACGACCGCACCTGGACGTACGGGCACGTGGTGGTGGACGAGGCCCAGGAGCTCTCTCCGATGCAGTGGCGCCTGCTGGCGCGCCGCTGCCCGATGAAGTCGTTCACCATCGTGGGCGACATCGCGCAGTCCTCCCGTCGCGACGCGGCCGGCTCGTGGGCGTCCGTCCTCGCCCCGGAGTTCGGGGACCGCTGGCGCCTGGAAGAGCTGACCGTGAACTACCGCTCGCCGGCGCGCGTGATGCGCTGGGCCGCGCAGGTCGCACGGGCGGCCGGGCTCGAGGTCTCCCATCCGCGCGCCGTGCGCGAGGGCGACCACCGCCCGCGCCTGGTGACGGAGCCGGGCGGTGACGTCGCGGCCCTGGCCCTCGACGCGGTCGAGGCCGAGCGGGACCGCGTGCCCGAGGCCCTGACCGCCGTGATCGCCCCCGCCGAGCGGACGGGGGAGCTGCTCACGGCCCTCCGGGAGCGGTGGGGGGAGGCGGCCGTGGACACCGCGCCGCTGCCCGGCGTCGAGATCGTCGTCGCCACCCCGTGGGAGACCAAGGGGCTGGAGTTCGACACCGTCGTGCTCGTCTTGCCCGAGCGGATCGTGGCCGACGCGCGCGGCGTGGTGGGCGATCTGTACGTGGCGATGACCCGCGCCACCCAGTCGCTGTCCGTCGTCGCCGGGACGGACGCGGCCGCGCTGCCGGCCGGGCTGGCGGACGTCCCGGAGTGAGCCCCGCGGGCGACGTCGCACGTGCACGGCGTCGCGGAGGCGCGCGGGCGCGTCGCTAGGCTGGGGGCTATGGCACCCCAGAACGAGGAGCGCGCGGCCCGACTGCGCGCACAGGCGAACGACCCGAGCTTCGAGAACGTCTGGCAGGAGCTGCGCTGGCGCGGGCTCGTGCACGTCTCGACGGACGAGGCCGCGCTGGAACAGGCGCTGGCCGGGGAGCCCGTCTCGTATTACTGCGGCTTCGACCCGACCGCTCCGTCTCTCCACCTGGGACACCTGGTCCAGCTGCTCACACTGCGCCGCCTGCAGCTCGCCGGCCACCGCCCGTATGCCCTCGTGGGCGGCGCCACCGGCCTCATCGGCGACCCGCGGCAGACCTCGGAGCGCGTCCTGAACTCGCAGGAGACCGTGGCGGCGTGGGTGGAGTCGCTGCGCGCGCAGATCGAGCCGTACCTCTCCTTCGAGGGGGAGAACGCGGCGACCATGGTCAACAACCTGGACTGGACCGCGGGCATGAGCGCGCTGGACTTCCTGCGGGACGTCGGCAAGAACTTCCGCGTCGGCACGATGGTGAAGAAGGAGATCGTGGCCAAGCGCCTGAACTCTGATGAGGGCATCTCCTACACGGAGTTCTCCTACCAGGTGCTGCAGGGCAACGACTTCCTCGAGCTGCACCGCCGGCACGGCGTGACCCTCCAGACCGGCGGCTCCGACCAGTGGGGCAACCTCACCGCCGGCACCGAGCTGATCCGCAAGGTGGAGGGGACCCACGCCCATGCGCTGGGCACGCCGCTGATCACGAACGCGGACGGCACCAAGTTCGGCAAGTCCGAGGGCAACGCCGTCTGGCTCGACGCGGAGATGTGCTCCCCGTACGCCTTCTACCAGTTCTGGCTCAACACGGCGGACGCGGACGTCGTCGACCGGCTCAAGGTCTTCACGTTCCTGACCCGCGCGGAGATCGAGGAGTACGCGCAGAAGGTGGCCGACGAGCCGTTCCGCCGGGAAGCCCAGAGGCGCCTGGCGTGGGAGGTCACGGCGCTGGCCCACGGAGAGGAGACGACGACGAAGGTCATCGAGGCCTCCCAGGCGGTGTTCGGAGGCGGCGACCTCACCACGGTGGACCCGGACACGCTGACCGCCGTGCTGGCCGAGCTGCCGCAGGCCGACCGGACCCAGTGGGAGGGGGAGCCGGGCACCGTGACCGCGGTCGAGCTGCTGGTCTCCACCGGGCTGGTCGCCTCGCGCTCCGAGGCGCGTCGGACGGTGCGCGACGGCGGCGCGTCGGTGAACAACGTGCGGGTGACGGATGCCGACCAGGTGTTCACCCGAGACGACGCCCTCGCCGGCCGGCACCTGCTGGTGCGCCGGGGCAAGAAGAACATGGCGGGTGCGGACCTGGGGGAGGCCTGACCACGGCCGCAGACCACCGGTGTCCACCGGGTCGCCAGAAGTGACCGAGGACACGACGGGCGGCGACGGCGGAGGAACCGCCCACGGGAGGAGCACCGGGCCCCGTTCTCCGCAGGATTCTGCGGAGAACGGGGCCCTCCTTCGTGCCCGGACGCCGGGTGTCACCCCTGATTTTGTGTTCGGTGGGATTCGTGTGTAGAGTTCCATCTCGTGCTCAAGACGCCGACCGGGTGACCGGGAGGCGGGGTGAAGAACACAGAATCCGCGGATTCATGCCGAGAATGGCAGGTCCAGGGCGGGTGGTGCTCACCGGGTGCGCGGCCGGCAGTGATGCGGGTCGGGATTCCTGAAGAAGATGATCTGGTTTGACAGCCGGGAATCATGTGGTAAGCTTTTCAAGGCCTTCCACGTGGATGGTCCGGTGAGTGTCTGACACCGCGTTGAGCGGAGTTGACATGGTCGGATCATGTGGTAAGGTTTTCTAGCCCGACCATGTGAACGGACGGTGAATGCTTCGGACACGGAGTTGACACGGTCGAAACGGATGGTCTAGGATGGAGAAGTTGCTCCAGAGCGAAACGGCCCGCGGAGCGGGTCGCTGAAGCTGGAAGCGCCTGTTGTTTGAGAACTCAATAGTGTGCCAAGTTTGTTGATGCCAATTGTTTTAACACATATTGGTTGATCATCGCCTGCCACCCCCGTGGTGTGGTGATGGTCTGCTAGGTATTGAATGGATGTCGTGGTGGTTATTTCCGGCTGCCACGGTGTTGTTCTGTAATTTTTTTACGGAGAGTTTGATCCTGGCTCAGGATGAACGCTGGCGGCGTGCTTAACACATGCAAGTCGAACGATGAAGCCCAGCTTGCTGGGTGGATTAGTGGCGAACGGGTGAGTAACACGTGAGTAACCTGCCCTTAACTCTGGGATAAGCCTGGGAAACTGGGTCTAATACCGGATAGGAGCGCCGACCGCATGGTGGGTGTTGGAAAGATTTATCGGTTTTGGATGGACTCGCGGCCTATCAGCTTGTTGGTGAGGTAATGGCTCACCAAGGCGACGACGGGTAGCCGGCCTGAGAGGGTGACCGGCCACACTGGGACTGAGACACGGCCCAGACTCCTACGGGAGGCAGCAGTGGGGAATATTGCACAATGGGCGCAAGCCTGATGCAGCGACGCCGCGTGAGGGATGACGGCCTTCGGGTTGTAAACCTCTTTCAGTAGGGAAGAAGCGAAAGTGACGGTACCTGCAGAAGAAGCACCGGCTAACTACGTGCCAGCAGCCGCGGTAATACGTAGGGTGCGAGCGTTATCCGGAATTATTGGGCGTAAAGAGCTCGTAGGCGGTTTGTCGCGTCTGTCGTGAAAGTCCGGGGCTTAACCCCGGATCTGCGGTGGGTACGGGCAGACTAGAGTGCAGTAGGGGAGACTGGAATTCCTGGTGTAGCGGTGGAATGCGCAGATATCAGGAGGAACACCGATGGCGAAGGCAGGTCTCTGGGCTGTAACTGACGCTGAGGAGCGAAAGCATGGGGAGCGAACAGGATTAGATACCCTGGTAGTCCATGCCGTAAACGTTGGGCACTAGGTGTGGGGACCATTCCACGGTTTCCGCGCCGCAGCTAACGCATTAAGTGCCCCGCCTGGGGAGTACGGCCGCAAGGCTAAAACTCAAAGGAATTGACGGGGGCCCGCACAAGCGGCGGAGCATGCGGATTAATTCGATGCAACGCGAAGAACCTTACCAAGGCTTGACATGTTCTCGATCGCCGTAGAGATACGGTTTCCCCTTTGGGGCGGGTTCACAGGTGGTGCATGGTTGTCGTCAGCTCGTGTCGTGAGATGTTGGGTTAAGTCCCGCAACGAGCGCAACCCTCGTTCCATGTTGCCAGCACGTAATGGTGGGGACTCATGGGAGACTGCCGGGGTCAACTCGGAGGAAGGTGAGGACGACGTCAAATCATCATGCCCCTTATGTCTTGGGCTTCACGCATGCTACAATGGCCGGTACAATGGGTTGCGATACTGTGAGGTGGAGCTAATCCCAAAAAGCCGGTCTCAGTTCGGATTGGGGTCTGCAACTCGACCCCATGAAGTCGGAGTCGCTAGTAATCGCAGATCAGCAACGCTGCGGTGAATACGTTCCCGGGCCTTGTACACACCGCCCGTCAAGTCACGAAAGTTGGTAACACCCGAAGCCGGTGGCCTAACCCTTGTGGGGGGAGCCGTCGAAGGTGGGACCAGCGATTGGGACTAAGTCGTAACAAGGTAGCCGTACCGGAAGGTGCGGCTGGATCACCTCCTTTCTAAGGAGCATTAGTGCCCGTTGCATCACCGCGTGTGTGATGGCGGGTTGCTCATGGGTGGAACATCAATGAATGGTGCCAGTGGTGGTGCCGGCAGTGCTCGAGTACGTCATGCCTTTGCGGGTGTGGTTGGAATGGGTGGTGTTGGTGGCTGCGAGCTGGTGTTGGCACACTGTTGGGTCCTGGAACAGCAGGCACCCTGATCTGTGAGGGTTGGGGTTGTTGTTTCTGGTCTCCGTATCTTGTGAAGCTGGCCTTGTGGGTTGGTGGATGGGGTGTGGGTTGTTGTTTGAGAACTGCATAGTGGACGCGAGCATCTTATTTTTTTTGTTGCTGCATCGTTGATCGCACTGTTCCCCCTGGGGTGGTGTGTGAGGTGTGGTGATGCCGAGAATGACATCTTAGTTAGATATTGCTCATTTGAGGACTTTCATTGTGTGTGAAAGTTTCCAAGGGCGCATGGTGGATGCCTTGGCAACAGGAGCCGAAGAAGGACGTGGGAATCTGCGATAAGCCTGGTGGAGTCGATAACCGGACGTTGAGACCAGGATTTCCGAATGGGGAAACCCCGCACGACGTGTCGTGTGACCCCCGGTTGAACACATAGACCGGGTGGAGGGAACGTGGGGAAGTGAAACATCTCAGTACCCACAGGAAGAGAAAACAAAAGTGATTCCGTTAGTAGTGGCGAGCGAACGCGGATGGGGCTAAACCGTATGTGTGTGATACCCGGCAGGGGTTGCATGTGCGGTGTTGTGGGCCCCTCCTTGTCATGTCTGCCGGCATGGCGCAGTGAGGTGCGGGCATATAGACGAACCAGTGTGGATGCTGGACCGTAGAGGGTGAGAGTCCCGTAGTCGAAATGTGTTCCGCCGCTGTTGGAGGGTTGCCCGAGTAGCACGGGGCCCGAGGAATCCCGTGTGAATCTGCCAGGACCACCTGGTAAGCCTGAATACTACCTGTTGACCGATAGCGGATCAGTACCGTGAGGGAATGGTGAAAAGTACCCCGGGAGGGGAGTGAAATAGTACCTGAAACCATGTGCCTACAAACCGTTGGAGCCTTCTTGTGGGGTGACAGCGTGCCTTTTGAAGAATGAGCCTGCGAGTTAGTGATACGTGGCGAGGTTAACCCGTGTGGGGAAGCCGTAGCGAAAGCGAGTCTGAATAGGGCGATTGAGTCGCGTGTCCTAGACCCGAAGCGGAGTGATCTACCCATGGCCAGGTTGAAGCGCGTGTAAGAGCGCGTGGAGGACCGAACCCACTTCAGTTGAAAATGGAGGGGATGAGCTGTGGGTAGGGGTGAAAGGCCAATCAAACTCCGTGATAGCTGGTTCTCCCCGAAATGCATTTAGGTGCAGCGTCACGTGTTTCTTCCCGGAGGTAGAGCTACTGGATGGACGATGGGCCCTACAAGGTTACTGACTTCAGCCAAACTCCGAATGCCGGGAAGTGAGAGCGTGGCAGTGAGACTGTGGGGGATAAGCTTCATAGTCGAGAGGGAAACAGCCCAGACCACCGGTTAAGGCCCCTAAGCGTGTGCTAAGTGGGAAAGGATGTGGAGTTGCTGAGACAACCAGGAGGTTGGCTTAGAAGCAGCCACCCTTGAAAGAGTGCGTAATAGCTCACTGGTCAAGTGATTCCGCGCCGACAATGTAGCGGGGCTCAAGTACACCGCCGAAACCGTGGCATTCAGTTTTGCTGGATGGGTAGGGGAGCGTCGTTCACGAGGTGAAGCCAGCGGGTAACTTCTGGTGGATTGTGGACGAGTGAGAATGCAGGCATGAGTAGCGAAAGACGGGTGAGAAACCCGTCCGCCGGATGACTAAGGGTTCCAGGGTCAAGCTAATCTGCCCTGGGTAAGTCGGGACCTAAGGCGAGGCCGACAGGCGTAGTCGATGGACAACGGGTTGATATTCCCGTACCAGTGAAGAACCGTCCATGTTGAGCCGGTGATACTAACCGCCCGAACCATCCCGAACCCCGTCTTTGACGGGGTCGGTGATGGGGAGCGCGGGACCTGAACCGGGGAGGCAAGCGCATTAACAGGTGTGACGCAGGAAGGTAGCCGGGCCGGGCAATGGAAATGACCTGGTCTAAGGGTGTAGGGCTGCCGGTAGGTAAATCCGCCGGCTGTATGCCTGAGACCTGATGGGCGCCCACATGGTGGGTGATCCGGTGATCCTATGCTGCCTAGAAAAGCATCGGCGCGAGGTTCAAACTGCCCGTACCCTAAACCGACACAGGTGGTCAGGTAGAGAATACTAAGGCGATCGAGAGAATCATGGTTAAGGAACTCGGCAAAATGCCCCCGTAACTTCGGGAGAAGGGGGGCCCCAACCTTGAGCACCACGTGCTGGTGTGAGGGGATCGGGGCCGCAGAGACCAGGGGGAAGCGACTGTTTATCAAAAACACAGGTCCATGCGAAGTCGTAAGACGATGTATATGGACTGACTCCTGCCCGGTGCTGGAAGGTTAAGGGGACCCGTTAGCTTCGGCGAAGCGGAGAACTTAAGCCCCAGTAAACGGCGGTGGTAACTATAACCATCCTAAGGTAGCGAAATTCCTTGTCGGGTAAGTTCCGACCTGCACGAATGGAGTAACGACTTCCCCGCTGTCTCAACCATGAACTCGGCGAAATTGCATTACGAGTAAAGATGCTCGTTACGCGCAGAAGGACGGAAAGACCCCGTGACCTTTACTATAGTTTGGTATTGGTATTCGGTGTGACTTGTGTAGGATAGGTGGGAGACTGTGAAGCGGGCACGCCAGTGTTCGTGGAGTCGCCGTTGAAATACCACTCTGGTCACTCTGGATATCTAACTTCGGCCCGTGATCCGGGTCAGGGACAGTGCCTGATGGGTAGTTTAACTGGGGCGGTTGCCTCCTAAAATGTAACGGAGGCGCCCAAAGGTTCCCTCAGCCTGGTTGGCAATCAGGTGTCGAGTGCAAGTGCACAAGGGAGCTTGACTGTGAGAGTGGCAGCTCGAGCAGGGACGAAAGTCGGGACTAGTGATCCGGCGGCTCGTTGTGGAACGGCCGTCGCTCAACGGATAAAAGGTACCTCGGGGATAACAGGCTGATCTTGCCCAAGAGTCCATATCGACGGCATGGTTTGGCACCTCGATGTCGGCTCGTCGCATCCTGGGGCTGGAGTAGGTCCCAAGGGTTGGGCTGTTCGCCCATTAAAGCGGTACGCGAGCTGGGTTCAGAACGTCGTGAGACAGTTCGGTCCCTATCCTCTGCGCGCGTTGGAAATTTGAGAAGGTCTGTCCTTAGTACGAGAGGACCGGGACGGACGAACCTCTGGTATGTCAGTTGTACCGCCAGGTGCATGGCTGATTAGCTACGTTCGGGATGGATAACCGCTGAAAGCATCTAAGCGGGAAGCCGGCTTCGAGATGAGATTTCCTTGCCCCTTTGAGGGTGTGAGGCCCCCAGCTAGAACACTGGGTTGATAGGCTGGATGTGGAAGCGAGGACTGAAGACTCGTGAAGCTGACCAGTACTAATAGGCCGATGACTTACACACACTCTTATTCCATTGCTTGCTTCAAGGTGATGGGTTGGTGTTCGCGTCCACTGTGCGGTTGTCTGATTGCAACCGGCTGTCCATGTGTTGGTGGATGGTTGGGGTGTTTCAGTTGAATAGTGTCACTGTTGTGTGACCCGTAGGTTTCCCTGCTGTTGCCCGTGTTGAGGGTGGTGGTGTGGGGTTAGGGTTACGGCGGTCATAGCGTGGGGGAAACGCCCGGTTCCATTCCGAACCCGGAAGCTAAGGCCCACAGCGCCGATGGTACTGCAACCGGGAGGTTGTGGGAGAGTAGGTCGCCGCCGGACATTTTTTGAGGGAGGGCCTCGCACTGTTGGTGCGAGGCCCTTCCCGCATTTCTGGACTGTTTCTCCGAGAGGACGGTCCGCCACAGGCTCCGGGCACTAGCCTGGTCTCCTGAGGACCCGGCCGTGAGGCCGGCGCATGAGGAACAGAGACTGCGTTCCCGCGGATCATCGCGGCGTGACGCCCAGGAAGGACACCATGGCTGAGGACACCCCCCGAGAGCGCCGCGAGGACCGTGGTTCCGAGGGCCGCGGGCCCCGTGGTGGTGATGGCCGGCGTCGTGGTGGAGACCGCGACGGACGTCCTCGCAGCGGTGCCGGTGACCGGCGCCGCTCCGGCGGGCCTCACGAGGACCGTCGTCGTGGCTCCGCAGACGGTCCGCGTCGTCAGGACGGGGCCGGTGACCGTGGCCCGCGTCGCGAGGAGTTCGGTCGCGACGGCGCGCGGCGTCGCTTCCGCCCCACCTCCGAGGACCGCCGGCGCGGCCCGGGCCAGGATGGCGGGCGGCCCGAGCGCCGCGGTGCGCCGACGGGCCCTCGTCGCGAGGACCGCGCCGAACGACCCGCGCACAATCCCGGTGACCTCCGAGCGGCGAATCGTGCGGACCAGGAGCGCTCCCCGGACATCGACCCGGACGTGACGGGCAAGGAGCTCGACCGCGGCACGCTCAAGGAGATCAACGGCCTTGACGAGCGTGCTGCCAGCTGGGTCGCCAAGCACCTGGTGATGGCCGGTCGCTACCTGGACGTCGACCCGACGCTGGCGTTCCAGCACGCCCTCGCCGCGTCCCGCAAGGGCGGCCGCCTGTCACGCGTGCGCGAGGCCGTCGCGCTCACCGCCTACGCGGCGGGGGAGTACGCCGACGCGTTGCGCGAGTTCCGCACCTACCGGCGCATGACGGGCGACGACACCCACATCGCCGCGCAGGTGGACAGCGAGCGTGCCCTCGGCCGCACGGAGAAGGCCCTGCAGCTGGCCGCCGAGGTGGATGCCTCGCGTCTGGACCGCGCGGCGCGGGCCGAGCTGGCCATGGTCGTCTCCGGCATCCGCGAGGACGCCGGCGACCTCCAGGGTGCCCATGAGGCCCTGCAGATCCCGGAACTGGACCGTCGGCGCGGCTACCCCTTCTCTCCCCGGCTGTTCCAGCGCCAGGCCGACGTGCTGCTCGCCCTGGGGCGCCGCGACGAGGCTCGGCTGTGGGCGCGTGCCGTGCGCGTCGCGGAGAAGGCCCTCGGCGTGGGCGGGTTCGCGGACCCGGAGATCATCGACGTGGACACCGAGCCGGTCGAGGACCCCCGGAACCGCCGCCCGTCCCCCCGCGAACGGCGCCACGAGCGGTATGCGGCCGAGGCCGGTGCGGAGCCGACGGCGGACGGATCCCCGGCCGAGGAGCCGGAGGCCGCCGCGGAGCCGACCTTGGTGCCCCGACAAGAGGCCGTCGCGCAGCCGCCGGCCGCCGTCGACACGCCGGACGAGGTCGACCCGAACCAGCTGTCGCTGTTCGACGCCCTCGAGGCCCCGGAGGCGGACGAGCGGTGAGCACCACGTTCTTCGACGGTCACGACGGGCTGCTGTGCGACCTGGACGGCGTCGTGTACGCCGGAGACGGTGCGATCGCCGGGGCGGTCGAGACGCTGTCGACGCTGCAGGAACGCGGCGTGCCGGTCGGGTTCGTGACGAACAACGCCTCTCGCGCGCCGGAGTCCGTGGCCGAGCATCTCCGCACGCTCGGGGTGCCCGCGGAGGCGGGGCAGGTCTTCGGCTCCGCACCGGCGGGCGTCGACCTGCTCGAGGAGACGCTCGGCCGCCGGACCGGCCGGGTGCTTGTGGTCGGCTCGGCGTACCTGCGCGCCGTGGTCGAGGAGCGGGGCTACGAGGTGGTCGCGTCCGCGGCGCAGTGTCCCGACGCGGTGATCCAGGGCTTCGACCCCGGTCTCGGCTGGGCCGATCTGGCGGAGGCCGCGTACGCCGTGCGCGCCGGGGCCACCTGGGTCGCCACCAACCTGGACACCTCGATCCCGCGCGCGGAGGGGATCGCCCCCGGCAACGGGGCCCTCGTCGAGGCGGTGGGCCGGGCCACCGGCACCGCGCCCGTCGCGGCGGGCAAGCCCGAGCCACGACTGTTCCGGACGGCGGCCGACGCCCTCGGCCTGGCCCGTCCCCTCGTGGTCGGCGACCGCCTGGACACGGACATCCGCGGCGGCAACGCGGCGGGGTTCGACACGGTGCTCGTCCTGACCGGCATCGACACGCGCGAGACCGCGGCCGCCGCCCCCGGGCCGGACCGGCCGACGTGGGTCCGTGCGCACCTGCCCGCTCTGCTCGCCGGCGGGGCCGAGGCCTCCGCGGACCCACGGCGTGGCTGAGACCGCACGCGCCGACGTCGCCCTGGCCGCTCGGGGCCTGGCACGCTCCCGCACGGAGGGCGCGGCGCTCATCCGCGCGGGACAGGTGCTCCTCGACGGCCGCCCGGTGCGCCGGCCCGCCGACCGCGTGGCCGCCGACGCCACCCTGCGCCTGCGCGACCCGGGCCCGCGGTACGTCTCCCGTGCGGCCCACAAGCTCGTCAGCGCACTCGAGGCATTCCCGGACGTGGGCGTGGCCGGCCGCCGAGCGCTCGACGCCGGGGCCTCCACCGGCGGATTCACCCAGGTCCTCCTCGAGCGGGGCGCCGAACGGGTGGCCGCCGTCGACGTGGGCCACAACCAGCTGGCCCCGCCCGTCCGGGCCGACCCCCGCGTCCTCGTGCGCGAGGGGCTCAACATCCGCGACCTCACGGCCGAGGACATCGACGGTCCGGTGGACCTGGTGGTCTCCGACCTGTCCTTCATCTCGCTGCGCCTCGTCCTCGCCCCGCTCGCGAGCGTGTGCCGACCCGGCGCGGAGCTGCTGCTCATGGTCAAGCCCCAGTTCGAGGTCGGGCGGCGCGCCCTGCCGCGCTCCGGTGTCGTGACCGATCCCGACGCCCGCCGCCACGCCGTCGTGGGTGTGACCGCGGCCGCGCTGGGCGCCGGCCTCGCACCGCGCGGCCTCGCCCGATCCGGCCTGGCCGGACAGGACGGGAACGCCGAGTTCTTCCTGCGGCTCCGCCGTCCCGACGCCACCGCGGCCGACAACCCGGCAGGCGGGACGAGCCCGGCCCCGCCCGCCGGCGAGCGCGCCGCCGGGTGGGTCCGGGGCGCCCACATCGACTGGTCCTGACCCCCGACCGGGGGACACCGCCCGTCCACGGGCGCGGGGCCACCGGTTCGCGTGTCCGGTCTCGTGGCTATCCTGGAGCGCAGTGCCCGGCACCCCGGCTCGCGGAAGGAACCATGCCCTACACCCCCGGACGTCGCATCCTCGTCCTGACCCACACGGGCCGCGAGGACGCCATCAGCGCGGCGCTGCAGGCCACCCGCATGTTCGCGGAGGAGGGCCTGGTCACCGTCATGCTCGAACAGGACGTGGCCGCCATCCGCGCGGCCGCGGGGGACCCCCCGGAGTTCGCGCCGGAGACCCTCGGGGTCGACTGCGAGCTCGAGGACATCACCCTCGGCCTCGTCCTCGGCGGCGACGGCTCGGTGCTGCGGGCGGCCGACTTCGTCCGCGGCTACAACGTGCCGCTGCTGGCGGTGAACCTGGGCCACGTCGGCTTCCTCGCCGAGTCCGAGCGCACCGACCTGCACCGCACCGTCCAGGCGATCGCCTCGGAGTCCTACGTGGTGATCGAGCGCATGGCCCTGGACGTCGTCGTGCACGTGGAGGGCCGCGAGGTGGCCCGCACGTGGGCCCTCAACGAGGCCTCCGTGGAGAAGTCCCACCGGGAGCGGATGCTCGAGGTGGTCGTCTCCGTGGACAACTCGCCGCTGACGTCCTTCGGCTGCGACGGCGTCGTGCTGGCCACCCCCACCGGCTCCACGGCCTACGCCTTCTCCGCCGGGGGCCCCGTGGTGTGGCCCTCCGTGGAGGCCCTGCTGTGCGTGCCCATCAGCGCCCACGCACTGTTCACCCGCCCCCTCGTGGTGGGTCCGCGCTCCACGATCGGTGTGGACGTGCTCACCCGCACCCGCGAGACCGGTGTGCTGTGGTGTGACGGCCGGCGCACCGTCGAACTGCCACCGCAGGCCCGGGTCGAGGTGTCCCGGTCGGCAGAGCCGGTGCGCCTGGCCCGTCTTAACCCGACTCCCTTCGCGGAACGGCTGGTGCGCAAGTTCCGGCTGCCCACGGACGGCTGGCGCGGCCCCGTCACCGCCCAGGAGCGGGCGGGCGTGCTCCACGAGGTGGAGACCGTCGAGCCGCGGCACGCGGGGCCGCGTCCCGACGTCGTCGAACCGGCCACCATGCCGCTGTCGGTGCCCTCGCCCGCGGACATCCAACGCCACCGCGACCGCGGGGCGCGTCACCCCGGGGAGGACGCATGATCGACCATCTGAGGATCTCGGGGCTCGGCGTGATCGGCGAGGCCACCGTGGACCTGGACCCCGGCTTCACCGTCGTCACCGGTGAGACCGGCGCCGGCAAGACCATGGTGGTCACCGCCCTGGGCCTGCTGCTCGGTGCTCGCGCCGACGCGGGCGCGGTCCGCCGGGGCTCGTCCCGAGCCGTCGTGGACGCCGGCGTGCGCGTGACCGCGGACCACGCGGCCCTCCGCCTGGCTCAGGAGGCCGGCGCGGTCGTGGACGAGGGCGACAACGGCACCCACGACCTGGTCCTCAGCCGCAGCGTCACGGCGTCGGGGGACGGCACACGCTCCCGTGCCACGGCCGGCGGCCGTTCCGTGCCCGTGGGCCTGCTCTCCGAGATCGGGGCCACGCTCGTGGCCGTGCACGGGCAGAACGACCAGGTCCGCCTCCAGGGCGCCGACGCCCAGCGGCACGCCCTCGATGCGTTCGGCGGCGCCGAGCTCGCCGCGGCCCTGCGCGCCTACCGCGCGGACCACGCCGCCTGGACCGCCGCGCGTCGGGAGCGCGAGGAGCTCACCGCCCACCGCCAGGAGCGGGCCCGCGAGGCCGAGGCACTGCAGCGCTCGCTCGAGGAGATCGACCTCGCCGAGCCGCGGGAGGGGGAGGACGAGGAGCTGCGGGCTCTCATCCGTCGGCTCGAGGACGTCGAGGAGCTGCGCGCCGCCTCGGGGGAGGCGCACGCCCGACTGGCCGGCCCCGACGTGGACGCGATGGACGAGACCCCCGGCGCCGTCAGCCTTGTGGAGGCGGCGCGGCAGGCCGTGCTCGCCGCCCCCGGCGACGACCCCGACCTCGCCGCCGCGGCCGCACGCCTGGCCGAGGCCGCCGTCGTGCTCACGGACATCGCCGGCGACCTGGCCCGCTACACCGCCGACCTGGACGCCGACGCGGCCTCCGACCTCGACGCGGCCCAGTCGCGGCTGGCCGAGCTCACGCGACTGCAGCGGCTCTACGGGCCGGAGCTCGCCGACGTGATCGACTGGGCCCGGACCCAGCGTCCGCGCCTGGACGAGCTGCAGGGCGACTCCGGCCGCCTCGAGGAGCTCGAGGCGGAGGTCGACCGGCTCGACGCCGCGCTGCGCGAGCGGGCCGCGACCCTGACCGCCCTGCGCACCGCGGCCGCCGAGCGGCTCGAGACCGCGGTGACCGAGGAGCTGCACGCCCTGTTCATGCCGGACGCCTCGTTCCACGTGGGACTGACGCCGGTCGCCGGGGACGGTCTCGGCCCGTACGGCGCTGAGGACGTCACGCTCGCCCTGCGCCCCCACGCGGGCGTCGAGCCCCGGCCCCTGGGCCGCGGCGCCTCCGGCGGCGAGCTCTCCCGCGTGATGCTCGCCCTCGAGGTGGTCCTGGCCGCCACGGACCCGGTGCCCACCTTCGTGTTCGACGAGGTCGACGCCGGCGTGGGCGGTGAGGCCGCCGTGCGGATCGGGGCCCGCCTGGCCCGGCTCGCCCGCCACGTGCAGGTCATCGCCGTGACCCACCTGCCCCAGGTCGCCGCCTACGCGGACCGGCACGTGCGGGTGGAGAAGAACTCGGACCCGGCCGCGGGTGTGACCACCTCCGACGTCGTGACGCTGACGGCCGACGAACGGGTCGAGGAGCTCGCCCGCATGCTCGCCGGGCACGGGGACTCCGCGGCGGCCCGCGAGCACGCCCGGGAGCTGCTCGAGTCCTCCGCCCGCGAACGCGGCTGACCCGGTCCGCGGACGCCGCCCCGACATGAGAGGATCGCCCCATGCCTGAGATTTCCGCGTCCGCGGGACGCTCGCCCCTGCGCGACCTGCACGTCCCCCGCCCGGTGAAGAAGTCGAAGACCGTCTACGAGGGCCGAGTGTGGGACATCGCCCGGGAGTCGTTCCGCCTGGACCCGGCGGACAAGTCCCGGGAACCGCTGACCCGGGAGCTGATGGTGCACCCGGGCGCCGTGGCGATCCTCGCGGTCCGCACCAAGCTCACCACCACCGGCCCCCGCGAGCAGGTGGCCCTCGTCCGCCAGTACCGCCACCCCGTGGGCATGGAGCTGTGGGAGATCCCGGCGGGCCTGCGGGACGTGGACGGGGAGGACCTCCACCAGGTCGCCGTCCGCGAGCTGGCCGAGGAGGCCGACCTGCGCGCCCGCGAGTGGCACACCCTCGTCGACTACTACACGACCCCGGGCGGCTCCAGCGAGGCGATCCGCGTGTTCCTGGCCCGACAGATCGAAGAGATCCCCGACGGCGAGCGGCACACCCGGCAGGACGAGGAGGCCGCCATGCCGCTCGTGTGGGTCGGCCTCGACGAGGTGACCGACGCCGTCCTGGACGGCCGGGTGCACAACCCGTCCACCGTCGTCGCCGTGCTGGCCCTGGGCGCCCACCGCGCCCAGGGCTGGCGACGCCTGCGTCCCGTGGACGCGCCGTTCGTCCCCGACCGGCAGGCCCCGGGGGCGGACTGGCCCGCGTGAGCGCCGACCCGGCACCCCGGGGGAGCCGTGGGGGCCGGGGCGCGGAGTCCGCCCTCGCGGCCCCGTTCCGCCGCCACCTGGAGCACCTGGCCGTCGAGCGGGGCCTCGCCGCGAACACGCTGGCCGCCTACCGCCGCGACCTTGAGCGCTACCGCCGCTGGCTCGAGGCCCAGGGGGTGCGCGCCCCCGCCGACGTCGACCCGGGCCACGTCTCGGGCTTCCTGCGGGCGCTGGGCACCGGCGAGGACGGCGGGCGGCCCCTCGCGGTCCGCTCGGCGGCCCGCGTGCTCGCGGCCGTGCGCGGCCTGCACCGGTTCTGGGCCCTCGAGGGCCTCACGCCCGCCGACCCCGCCCTCGACGTCCACCCGCCGAAGCCGGGCGCCCGCCTGCCGAAGGCGCTCCCCGTGGAGCAGGTGACGGCGCTGCTGGAGGCCGTGCCCGTCGACACCCCGGCCGGCCTGCGGGACCGCGCGCTGCTCGAGTTCCTCTACGGCACCGGCGCCCGCATCTCCGAGGTGGTCGGCCTCGACGTCGACGACGTGGTGGGGCTCGCGCAGACCGGGGACGACGGCGGCCAGCCTGTGGTCCGCCTGTTCGGCAAGGGGTCCAAGGAGCGCGTGGTGCCGATCGGCTCCTACGCGGCCGCCGCGCTCGACGCGTGGCTGGTGCGGGGACGGCCCACGATCATGGCGGGAGCCGCACGCTCCACGCCCGCCCTGTTCGTCAACGCCTGCGGCGGCCGGCTCTCCCGGCAGTCCGCGTGGGCCGTGCTGAAGCGGGCGGCCGAGCGCGCCGGCCTCGAGGCGGACGTCTCGCCCCACACCCTGCGCCACTGCTTCGCCACGCACCTGCTGGCCGGCGGCGCGGACGTCCGCGTGGTCCAGGAGCTGCTCGGGCACGCGTCCGTGACCACCACGCAGGTGTACACCCTCGTCACCGTGGACTCCCTGCGCGAGGTCTACTCCGCCGCGCATCCGCGCGCGCGCTGAGCCCCGCACCTGATACGCTCAAGATCCGTGGTGAAACGAACTTCTCGTACTCAGACGTCCACGCGCGTCACCCGTCACGTGTTCGTGACCGGCGGTGTCGCCTCCTCCCTCGGCAAGGGGCTCACGGCCTCCTCGCTCGGCCACCTGCTCAAGGCGCGCGGGCTCAGGGTGGTGATGCAGAAGCTCGACCCCTACCTCAACGTGGACCCGGGCACCATGAACCCGTTCCAGCACGGCGAGGTGTTCGTCACCGAGGACGGCGCCGAGACGGACCTGGACATCGGCCACTACGAGCGCTTCCTCGACGAGGACCTCGACGGCCTGGACAACGTGACCACCGGCCAGGTGTACTCCACCGTGATCGCCCGCGAGCGCCGCGGCGAGTACCTCGGGGACACCGTCCAGGTCATCCCGCACATCACCGACGAGATCTGCCGCCGGATGCGCCTGCCCGCGGAGCCCCGCGGCGACCGCCCCGCCCCGGACGTGATCATCACGGAGATCGGCGGCACCGTCGGCGACATCGAGTCGCAGCCCTTCCTCGAGGCCGCCCGCCAGGTCCGCCAGGACGTCGGCCGCGACGACGTCTTCTTCCTGCACGTCTCCCTCGTGCCGTACATCGGCCCCTCGCAGGAGCTCAAGACCAAGCCCACCCAGCACTCCGTGGCCGCCCTGCGCTCGATCGGCATCCAGCCGGACGCGATCGTGCTGCGCTCGGACCGGGCCGTCCCCGACGACGTCCGCGGCAAGATTGCCCGCATGTGCGACGTCCCGCAGGACGCCGTCGTCAACTGCGCCGACGCCCCCTCCATCTACGACATCCCCCGCGTCATCCACGACCAGGGCCTCGACGCCCACGTGGTGCAGTCCCTGGACCTGAAGTTCAAGGACGTGGACTGGACCGCCTGGGACGCGCTCATGGACGCCGTGCACCACCCGGAGCATGAGCTCACCGTGGCGCTCGTGGGCAAGTACGTGGACCTGCCGGACGCCTACCTGTCCGTCACCGAGGCGCTGCGCGCCGGTGGCTTCGCCCACCGGGCCAAGGTGGGCATCCGCTGGGTGGCCGCGGACGAGTGCGCCACCCCCGAGGGCGCGGCGGTGGCGCTCGCGGACGTCGACGCCGTGTGTGTGCCCGGCGGCTTCGGCGTGCGCGGTCTCGAGGGCAAGCTCGGCGCGCTGCGGCACGCCCGCGAGCAGCGGATCCCGACGCTGGGTCTGTGCCTGGGCCTGCAGTCCATGGTCATCGAGTACGCCCGCAACGTCCTCGGCCTGGAGGACGCGGACTCCACCGAGTTCGACCCGGAGACCGCCTCGCCCGTGATCGCCACCATGGCCGAGCAGGAGCAGATCGTGGCCGGCGAGGGGGACCTCGGCGGCACCATGCGCCTGGGCGCCTTCCCCGCGACCCTGCGCCCGGGCTCCGTGGTGGCCGAGGCCTACGGCACCACCGAGGTGACCGAGCGCCACCGCCACCGCTACGAGGTGAACAACGCCTACCGCGACCGCCTCGAGGAGGCCGGTCTCGCGATCTGCGGCACCTCCCCGGACGGCGCCCTCGTGGAGTTCGTGGAGCTGCCCCGGGACGTGCACCCGTACTACGTGTCCACGCAGGCCCACCCGGAGTTCTCCTCCCGGCCGACCCGCCCGCACCCGCTGTTCGCCGGCCTCGTCGCCGCCGGCCTGGCCCGCCGCGCCGACGCGGCGGCCCGGCGCTGAGGGGCCGACGACCGGCCCGACACAGTGGTCACGACACGCCGTCGCCGCGCCCGGCACGCGGCGTGTCGTGACCACTCTGCGAGGGCGTCGCACCGATGACGACACGACGACGGCGGGCCGCCCCACCCGGGGCGACCCGCCGTCGTCGTGCACGCGGCACCGCGCCGCGAGCGAATGGGGCGACGTGTCGGAGGTGATCTGCGTCTACACCTCCGACAAGTCGCCCCGACCGCCCCTCACGAGGCTCAGCCCGCCGGCAGCTCCCGCTGCTCGGGGCCGTCGTAGGCCGAGAGCGGGCGGATCAGCGCGTTCGCGGCGCGCTGCTCCATGATGTGGGCGGTCCAGCCCGTGATGCGCGAGGCGATGAACAGCGGGGTGAACATCTCCGTGTCGAAGCCCATCAGGTGGTAGGTCGGGCCGGCCGGGTAGTCGAGGTTCGGCTTGATCTGCTTGGCCTCGTCCATCGCGGACTGCAGGCCGTCGTACAGCCCGAGCATCTCCTCGCGGCCGTAGTGCTCGATCATCCGGTCCAGCGCGGCCTTCATGGTGGGCACGCGGGAGTCGCCGTTCTTGTAGACGCGGTGGCCGAAGCCCATGACCTTCTTCTTCTGGGCCAGGGCGTCCTCCATCCACGCCTTCGCTCGGGCGGCGGCGTCCTGGCGGGACTCCTCCTTCCGGATGCCGATCTCGTCGAAGGTGTGCATCACGGCCTCGTTGGCGCCGCCGTGCAGGGGGCCCTTGAGCGCGCCGATCGCACCGGTCACGGCCGAGTGCAGGTCGGAGAGCGTCGAGGTGATCACGCGCGCGGTGAAAGTCGAGGCGTTGAACGAGTGCTCTGCGTACAGCACCATCGAGACGCGGAACGCGTCCACGACCTCCGGGGCGGCCTCCTCGCCGAACGTCATCCAGAGGAAGTTCTGCGAGTAGTCCAGGTCCTCGCGCGGCTCCACCACGTCCTGGCCGCGCCGGCGGCGCTGGTCGTAGGCGACGACGGCCGGGAACGCCGCGAACAGGGCCTGGGCCTTCTCCAGCTCGGCCTCGGGGGAGGAGTCCTCCGCCTTCGGGTGGTTCGCGCCGAGCACGGACACGGCGGTGCGTCCGACGTCCATGGGGTGGCAGTCGGTGGGCAGCAGGTCGATGGCCTGCTTCACCTTCGGGTCGAGGGCACGGTGCGCGCGCTCGAAGTGCTCGAACGCGGCCAGCTCCTCGTCCGTGGGCAGCTCGCCCGTCCAGAGCAGCAGCGCGACGGCCTCGAACGAAAGCTGCGCGGCCAGGTCCTGCACGGGATAGCCGCGATACAGCAGGGAGTTCGTCTCCGGGTTGACCTTGGAGATCGCCGTGGTGTCCACGACGACGCCGGCCAGGCCCTTCTTGATCTCGGTCTCGGTCATGGTGTCCCTCCTCGGGGAGTGGGGCCCGCCCGCGCACGGGCGGGCCCGGTGACGGGTCAGAGGTCGGCGTGGTTGGCGCCGATGTCGAGCGTGGGCACGTCGAAGTTGAAGATGCCCGTGTCGAAGGCGTTGTAGCCCTCGTAGTCCACCAGCTCGTAGAGGCGGGCGCGGGTGAGCATCTGCTCCACCTGCGACTGCTGGGTGCCCTCCTCCTTGATGGCGTTGAGCACGCGCTCGGCGGCGCCCATCGCGGAGCGCAGCAGGGTGACCGGGTAGATCACCATCGCGACGCCGGCGTCGGCCAGCTGCCGGCGGGTGAACAGCTCGGACTTGCCGAACTCGGTCATGTTCGCCAGGACCGGGACCCCGAGGGGCTCCAGCTCGCGACACACGGTCTCGAACTCGCCGATGTCCTTCAGGGCCTCCGGGAAGATCGCGTCCGCACCGGCCTCCACGAGCGCCTTCATGCGGGCGATCGCGGCGTCCAGGCCCTCCACGGCACGCAGGTCGGTGCGCGCCATGATGAGGAAGTTCGGGTCCCGGCGGGCGTGGACGGCGGCGGCGATGCGCTTGACCGCGGTGTCGAGCTCCACCATGTTCTTGCCGTCGAGGTGGCCGCACCGCTTGGGGTTGAACTGGTCCTCGATGTGGCAGCCGGCCAGGCCGGCGTTCTCGAACTCCTGCACCGTGCGGGCCACGTTCATCGGCTCGCCGAAGCCGGTGTCCGCGTCGATGAGGCACGGCAGGTCCGTGAGGCGGGCGATCTGCCCGCCGCGCACGGCCACCTCGGTGAGCGTGGTCAGCCCGACGTCGGGCAGGCCCAGCTCGTTCGCGAGCACGCCGCCGGAGATGTAGACACCGGGGAAGCCCTTCTCCTGGATCAGCTTGGCGGACAGCGGCGTGAACGCGCCCGGGAACTGCTGGGCGCCGCCCTGCTTGAGGGTCTCCCGCAGGTCGATCCGCTTCTGTTCGGCCGTCTTCGTCGAGTACAGCATCAGAACAGGCCCTTCGGGGCGGCGGCGAGGTCGGCCTCGGACAGGAACGCCGGGTCTGCCAGGATGTTCAGCTGGTCCAGCTCGCCGGGCTGCAGCTCCGCCACGCGCTCGGCGGCGGCCAGGAAGCGGTCCTGCTCCTCCTTCGAGACGATGCCCTCGGCCAGGGTGCGGAACTTCTGGATGTACTGCTCGCGGGCGAACGGCCGGGCGCCGAGCGGGTGGGCGTCGGCCACGGCGATCTCGTCGGTGATGACGGTGCCGTCCTTGAGGGTGATCTCCACCGCTCCGCCGAACGCCTTCTCCGCGAGGTCCAGCGAGTGGTAGCGGCGGGTCCACTCCGGGTCCTCCACGGTGGTCACCTTGTGCCACAGGGCCACGGTGTCCTCGCGCTGGGCGCGCTCGGGGGCGTAGGAGTCCACGTGGTGCCAGGATCCGTCCTGCAGGGCCACGGTGAAGATGTAGGGGATCGAGTGGTCGAGGGTCTCGCGCGAGGCCGTCGGATCGTACTTCTGCGGGTCGTTGGCGCCCGAGCCGATCACGTAGTGGGTGTGGTGCGAGGTCTTGATCAGCACCGACTCGACGTTCGCCGGGTCGGTGGCCTCCGGGTGCTCCCTGTGGAGCTTGCGGGCCAGGTCGATCCAGGCCTGGGCCTGGTACTCGGCCGAGTGCTCCTTGGTGTACGTGTCCAGGATGCCGCGCTTGGGCTCGCCCTGCTCGGGCAGCGGCACCTCGTAGGAGGCATCCGGGCCGTCCAGCAGCCAGGCGATCACGCCGTCCTCGCCCTCGTAGATCGGGACGGGCGAGGTCTGGCCGCGCATGGCGCGGTCCACGGCCTCGACGGCCATCTTGCCCGCGAACGCCGGGGCGTGGGCCTTCCACGTGGAGATCTCGCCCTTGCGGGACTGTCGGGTGGCGGTGGTGGTGTGCAGGCCCTGGCCGATGGCCTGGAAGATGGTCTCGGTGTCCAGGCCGAGCAGGGTGCCGATGCCGGCGGAGGCGGAGGGGCCGATGTGGGCCACGTGGTCGATCTTGTGGCCGTACAGGTTGATGGACTTCACGAGGTCCACCTGAATCTCGTAGCCGGTGGCGATGCCGCGGATCAGGTCCTTGCCGGAGCGGCCGGCATGCTGGGCGACGGCGAGGATCGGCGGGATGTTGTCGCCCGGGTGGGAGTACTCGGCGGCCAGGAACGTGTCGTGGTAGTCCAGCTCGCGGACGGCCACGCCGTTGGCCCACGCGGCCCACTCGGGGGAGACCTTCTGCTCCACACCGAACACGGAGGCGCCCTCGCCGCCGGTGGAGACCGGGTGGGACAGGGCCTGGGCGCGGGCGGCGACGATCGGGCCGCGCCGGAGCGAGGCGACGGCGACGGAGGCGTTGTCGATGATCCGGTTGATGATCATCTCCTCGACCTCGGGCAGCACCTCGACGTCGTCGACGGCCACCTCGGCCAGCTTCCAGGCCAGCTGGTCCTTGCGCTCGAGGTTCTCCTCGGAGCGGTGGACGCGCACGTGATGGTTCTTCATGGTCGGTCTCCTTCGGTGGGGGTCAGCAGGGTCGGGGTCTCCTCGGCGCGGCCGCGCCGGGTCAGATGGTGGAAGGCGTGGTGCAGGTGGACCCGCGTGGTCGCCTCCGCGAGGTCCGCGGCGCCCGAGCCGACGGCGTCGGCGATGTCCGCGTGCTCCGCGGCGGAGGCCGCGAGGCGGGCCGGGTCGTCGGCGGCCAGTCGGCGCAGGCGCGCCAGGTGCAGGCGCAGGGTGCGCAGGGTGGAGACGAGGTAGGGGTTCGCGGCGGCCTCGTCCAGCCGGCTGTCCAGCTCGGCCGTCATCGCGTAGTAGTCCGCGGGGTCGGTCCCGCCGCGCAGGGCCGCCTCGGCCTCCTGGAAACGGCCCGCGAGGACCGTGAACCGCTCGGCCGCCTCCGGGGTGGCCCGCTGCGCGGCCCGGCGCGCCAGGAGGGACTCGAGGGCGATGCGCAGGTCGAACAGCTGGTCCGCCTGCTCGAGGGACAGGTCGGCGACGACGATGCCCCGGCCCGGTGCCTGCTCGGCCAGGCCGTCGGCCACCAGGCGGGAGAGCGCCTCGCGCAGAGGGGTGCGCGAGATGCCCAGGCGTTCGGCCTGCTCCACCTCGCCCAGGCCCGCGCCCGGAGGGAGGGACCAGTCGAGGATCTCCGCCCTCAGGGCCTGGTACGCCCGCTCACTCGCTCGCATGCCGCCAGTGTATACACAACAGTCCCGCCGAGGGCAGAGACGTGTCCGGTGCGCGCGTCGGACGGCGCCGTCGGAGGGGAGTGTCGTCCGGCGTGAGCGGGCCGGGTGCCGTGCCCCTGGCGGGGGACGCCCGTGCGCCGGCACGCCTCAGTCGCAGCGCGAGAAATGTATACAGATCGCTTGCCCCGTGTGATCCACAGCACTACCCTGGGCGCATGGCGACCCACGATGCCCCCGCCGAAGACCGCCCCTCCGGCGCGTACGCCGACGCCCACGCCCGCTCCCTCCGCGACCCCGAGGGGTTCTGGCTCGACGCGGCGCGCGCCATCGACTGGACCGTCGCGCCCACGCGCGCCCTCGACGACTCCGCCGCGCCTCTGTACCGCTGGTTCCCGGACGGCGAGCTGAACACCGCCTTCAACTGCCTGGACCGGCACGTCGAGGCGGGCCGCGGGGACGCCGTCGCGCTGATCCACGACTCCGCGATGACCGGTGAGGTCACCCGCTACACGTACGCCGAGCTCACGGACGCGGTGGCCCGCCTGGCCGGCGCCCTGGCCGCGCGCGGCGTCGGCAAGGGCGACCGCGTCCTCGTGTACCTGCCGATGATCCCGCAGGCCCCCATCGCGATGCTGGCGTGCGCGCGGCTCGGCGCGGTGCACTCCGTGGTCTTCGGCGGCTTCGCCCCGCGCGAGCTCGCCTCCCGCATCGACGACGCCGCCCCCGACGTCGTGCTCACCTGCTCCGGCGGCATCGAGCCCAAGCGCCGGGTCGAATACCTGCCCGCCGTGGCCGAGGCGCTCGAGACCGCCGCGCACCCCGTGCGCACGGTGCTGGTCCACCACCGCGAGGGCTTCGAGACCGCGCTCGCGGACGCCGACGGACGCGGGGGCGCGAGCTGGGAGGACTGGGGCGAGGCCGTGGCGGCCGCCGAGCCGGCCGACTGCGTCCCGGTGCGGGCCACCGACCCGCTGTACGTGCTCTACACCTCGGGCACCACTGGCAAGCCGAAGGGCGTCGTCCGGGACAACGGGGGCCACGCCGTCGCCCTGCGCTGGACCATGGAGCACATTTACGACGTCGGCCCGGGACAGGCGATGTGCACGGCCTCGGACGTGGGCTGGGTCGTGGGGCACTCCTACATCGTCTACGGCCCGCTGCTGGCCGGGGCCACCACGGTGATGTACGAGGGCAAGCCCGTGGGCACGCCCGACGCCGGCGCGTTCTGGCGGCTCATCGAGGACCACGGTGTGCGCTCCTTCTTCACGGCCCCCACGGCGCTGCGCGCGATCCGCCGCGCCGACCCCGAGGGCGAGCTGCTCAAGGCCCACGACCTGTCCTCCCTGCGGCACTTCTTCGCCGCGGGCGAGCGCCTGGACCCGGAGACGCAGCGGTGGATCGAGGGCCTGCTGGGCATGCCGGTGATCGACCACTGGTGGCAGACCGAGACCGGCTGGGCCATCGCGGCGAATCCGGTGGGCCTGGAGCAGCTGCCGGTGAAGATCGGCTCGTCCTCGGTGCCCTCGCCGGGCGTCGATCTCGTGGTCCTGGACGGCCTGGGGGAGCCCGTGCCCGCCGGGACCGAGGGCAACATCGCCCTGCGGCTGCCGCTGCCCCCGGGCAGCCTGCCCACCCTGTGGCGCGACGACCAGCGCTACATCGACTCCTACCTCAGCGCGTTCCCCGGCCATTACGCGACCGGTGACTCCGGCGTCGTGGACGAGGACGGCTACGTGTTCGTGCTCGGCCGCACCGATGACGTCATCAACGTCTCCGGGCACCGGCTGTCCACGGGCGTCCTCGAGGCCGCCCTGGGCTCCCACCCGGCGGTGGCCGAATGCGCCGTGATCGGCGTCGCGGACCCGCTCAAGGGCCAGCGGCCCTCGGGCTACGTGGTCCTCAAGTCCGGCGTCGAGACGCCCGAGCCCGGCTCCGAGGCCGAGGCCGCGCTCCTGGACGAGCTGCGTCAGGCGGTGCGCCGCGAGGTGGGCCCGGTGGCGGACTTCCGCGACGTCGTCGTGGTGGACGCGCTGCCCAAGACCCGCTCGGGCAAGATCCTGCGCAAGACCATGCGGCAGATGGCCGACGGCGAGGAGTACGCGGTGCCCTCGACCATCGAGGACCCCGCCGTGCTGGAGGCCCTGGCCGGGGTGCTGCGCCCGGCCCGCTGAGCGCCGCTCACGTGCGGCCGGCCCAGCGGTACTCCTGCTCGGGCCGGCCACGGCCGCCGTGCCGGGCCGAGCGCCGCACCCGGCGGATCCGCTCGAGGTGCTCGAGGTAGCGCCGGGCCGTCACGCGGGAGATGCCCAGGCGCTCGCCCACCTCGGCCGCGCTCAGGGCGGTCTCCGGGTCCGCCCCCAGCAGCTCCACCACCTCGCGCAGGGTGCTCTCGGTCAGCCCCTTGGGCAGGGCCTCGGCGCGCCGCTCGCGGGAGACGCGGAAGACGGCGTCCACCTGCTCCTGGCCGTCGAGGGCGCCGTCGCCGGCCAGCATCGCCGAGGCGGCGCGGAACCCGCCCAGCCGATCCGCGAACTCGTCGAAGCCGAACGGCTTCACGAGGTACTGCGTCACCCCGTACGCGACGGCGCGGCGCACCACCGGCAGGTCGGTGGCCGCGGTGAGCGCCAGCACCCCGCCGTGGAAGCCGGCCGCGCGCAGTTGGCGCAGGAAGTCCAGGCCGTGCCCGTCGGGCAGGTTCATGTCCAGCAGGACGACGTCGAACGGGAAGCGCCCGTTGGCGTGCAGGCCCGCCGCGGCGACCTGCCGCGCGGCCAGCAGGGAACCGGCCACCGCGGCCACCTCGAAGCCCGGCAGCCGGTCCAGGTGCGCCACGTAGGTCTCGGCCGTCAGCTGCTCGTCCTCGACGACGAGCACCCGGTACGGGCGGGCGGTCATGTCTCCTCCTGGGGTGTGGGCTCGCGGGGCACCTCGACGGTGAACACGGTGCCGGAGTCGGTCGCGACGTCCACGACCCCGCCGGCCTCCTCCGCGATCCGCCGCGTCAGCCACAGCCCCATGCCGCGTCCGGCGGCGCCGACGGGCTTCGTCGACCAGCCCCGGTCGAAGAGCCGGCGGCGGTCCGCGTCGGAGGGTCCGGGGCCGCCGTCGGCCACCTGCACCACCAGGCCCGTGGCGTCCGAGACCACCTCGACGTCGACCCACCGGTCTACCGCGGACAGGTCCGGTGCGGCGGCCGCGTCGAGGTCGTTGTCCACCAGGTTGCCCAGCACGGTCAGCAGGTCGAGCGGGCGCAGCGGGGCGGGCGCGGTCAGCTCGGCGGACCAGGTCAGCGCCACCCCCCGCTCACGCGCCTGGGCGGCCTTCGCGTCGAGCAGGGCGGCGAGGACGTCGTCGGAGGCCTCCTCGTCCGCGGCGCGGCGGGACAGCACGGCCCGGGCCGCCTCCAGCCGGCCCGACTCCACGAGGGCGAGGGCGGTGTGCAGCTGGTTGGCGTGCTCGTGCGTCTGCGCGCGCAGCGCCGTGGTCAGGGTATGCGCCACGGTGAGCTCGTCGCCGAGCCGCTGCAGGTCGGTGCGGTCGTGCAGGACGAGCACGCGCGATCCCGCCGGGGCGGTGGTCACGCCCTCGCGGGCGGCCGCGGCGAGGGCCGTCGGCGGGACCGACCCGCCGGGGTCGGAACGGCCGGGCGCCCGCACGACACGCTGCTGCACCACGAGGACCCGCCCGCCGACGGCGAGGCTCGCCCGCGCCCTCCCAGCCGAGCAGGCGCGCGGCGGCGTCGTTGTGCAGGCGGACCCGCCCGTCCGGGGCGAGGACCACGACGCCGGCCTCGAGCGAGTCCATGGCCGTCTCCGCCAGCAGGAACTGCTCGGCGATCTGCTCGGGGCCGCGTCCGAGCGTCACCCGGTTCAGATACCGGCCCACGAGCCAGGCGACGAGCAGGCCGACGGCGGCCACGGCGGCCGAGCCCAGCAGGATGCCGGGGATCTGGGCCTGGGCCATGATGGTGACGTCGGAGATCTGCACGCCCATCGTGACCACGCCCAGGACGGTGCCGTCCTCCGGGTCCACGACCGGCGCGAGCGCACGCACCGACCGGCCCGCGGCACCGGTGCTCGAGAGCTCCACGACGGTGTCCCCGGCCACGACGGCGTCCACCGGCCTCGGGTAGCGGACACCGACCTGCTCGGGGCGCCAGCTCGCCAACCGCATCCCGTCCGGGTCCATCACGGTCAGCCACGAGACCTGTGCCTCGGCGATCCAGCCGTCGATCCCGGCCTGCAAGGCGGGGGCGTCGCCGGCCCGCAGGGCCGAGACGAGCGCGGGGTCGCGCGCCACGAGGGTGGTGACGCCCTGGACGTGGCGCTCCTCGACGCGCTGGGCCACCTCGCGGGCCTGGAGGTAGGCGCTCCACACGCTGAACAGGGCGATGGCCGCCACGAGCGCCACGTGGACCACGGCGATCCGCCGGGCGATCGACCACGGGTGGCGCATGCCTCTCCTCCCTCGGGCCGGCGACGCGCCGGTCCACCCCCACGATCCTGCAGTCCGTCGGCCGCCGTGACCACTATGACCGCAATCGTGACCGACACCACCCGGGGCCGCGAGAGTGGTCACATCCCTCCCGCGCCGTTGCGGACCGCTCGGCGGCGCCCCACCACCGCACAGAACGGAACGCCCGATGGCGCACACCCCACCGGCCGAGACCTCGGCCCCGCCGGCCCCGGCGACGAAGAAGGACCGCACCCACTGGCTGTACATCGCCGTGATCGCCTCGGTGGTGCTGGGCGCCGCCGTCGGCCTGCTCTTCCCCGAGTTCGGCAAGTCCCTCAAGCCGCTGGGCGACGGCTTCGTCTCCCTCATCAAGATGATGATCGGCCCGGTCATCTTCTGCACGATCGTCCTCGGCGTCGGCTCGATCGCCAAGGCCGCGACCGTCGGCCGCGTGGGCGGCATCGCCCTGGTCTACTTCATGGCGATGTCCACGTTCGCGCTGGCCGTCGGCCTCGTCGTCGGCAACCTCATCCACCCCGGCGAGGGCCTCAAGCTGACGCCCTACGACCCGAACAAGCCCACGGCCGCGGCGGACGGCACCGTCCAGTTCCTGCTGGACATCATCCCCGGCTCCCTGCCGATGCTGCCCACCCTGTTCATCGCCCTGCTCGTGGGCTTCGCCCTGCAGCAGATGGGCCCGGCCGACGCCCCGCTGCTGCGTGGTCTCACGCTGATCCAGGGCGTCGTGTTCCGCATCCTCATGATGGTGATGTGGGTCGCCCCGATCGGCGCCTTCGGTGCGATCGCCGCCGTCGTCGGCTCCACGGGCTGGTCCGCGATCGGCGCCATGGCGCTGCTCATGGGCGCCTTCTACCTGACCTGCATCGCCTTCATCGTGGTGGTGCTCGGCACCGTCCTGAAGGTCGTGACCGGCCTGAGCATCCTGTCCCTCATGAAGTACCTGGGCCGGGAGTACCTGCTCATCTTCGCCACCAGCTCCTCCGAGACCGCCCTGCCCCGCCTGATCGCCAAGATGGAGCACGCCGGCGTGGACAAGTCCGTCGTGGGCGTGACCGTGCCCACCGGCTACTCCTTCAACCTGGACGGCACCGCCATCTACCTGACCATGGCCGCGCTCTTCGTCTCCAACGCGATGGGCGCGGAGATGAACCTCGGCGAGCAGATCGGCCTGCTGGTCTTCATGATCATCGCCTCGAAGGGCGCGGCCGGCGTCACCGGCGCGGGCATGGCCACGCTCGCCGCCGGCCTGCAGGCGCACCGACCCGAGCTGCTCGGCGGCATGGGCGTGATCGTGGGCATCGACAAGTTCATGTCCGAGGCCCGCGCCCTGACCAACTTCACCGGCAACGCCGTGGCCACGCTCCTCGTCGGCCGCTGGGTGGGCGAGCTCGACGGCGAGCGTGCCCGGCGCGTCCTCAGCGGCGAGCTGCAGTTCGACGAGGCGACCGTGGCCGGCCACGACGGCGCCGCGCACGACCCGCAGCAGTCCCCGACGATCGCCGAGCAGGCCTACGAGGGTCACCCCGACTCCAGCCTGAACTTCGCCATGGCCGCCGACGGCGACCGGAACCCCGCCCGCTGACGGAGGCGGCGGGCCCGCGCGGCACGCCGCACCGTCGACCACCGGCGACGCCGGGGACGAGCCTGGACACCGGCCCGTCCCCGGCGCCGCCGTCGTCCCGGGAACGCCAGGCACTAGGGTGGGGGAAGATCCGGACACGCCGACGACGGCGGCCGCGGCGCGCCGCGGCCCGCGGCCGGGCGTGCAGACCACCGTGGAAGGAGCCGGCGCCGCCGTGACCTCGAGAGAACCGATCCCCGTGATGACCATCCACGGCGAGCCCGTGCTCGGGCCCACCGGCCGGCCCAAGCACGACTTCCCCGAGCCCGCGCCCCTGACCTCGCACGGCCCGGCGCGGATCATCTCGATGGTGAACCAGAAGGGCGGCGTCGGGAAGACGACCTCCACCATCAACCTGGGCGCCGCGCTCGCGGGCTATGGCCGCAGGGTGCTCATGGTGGACTTCGACCCGCAGGGCGCCCTCTCGGCCGGCCTGGGTGCGAACCCGCACGAGCTCGACACCACGGTGTACAACGTGCTCATGGAGCGGTCGGTGACCGCGAAGGACGCGATCCTGTCCACGGACTTCGAGAACATGGACCTGCTGCCGGCCAACATCGACCTGTCCGCGGCCGAGGTGCAGCTCGTCAACGAGGTGGCCCGCGAGCAGGTCCTCGAGCGCGCGCTGCGCCAGGTCCGCGACGACTACGACGTGGTCCTCATCGACTGCCAGCCCTCGCTGGGCCTGCTGACCGTCAACGCGCTGACCGCCTCGCACGGCGTGATCATCCCGCTGACCGCCGAGTTCTTCGCGCTGCGCGCGGTCGCCCTGCTCGTCGAGACGATCGAGAAGGTGCAGGACCGGCTCAACCCGGACCTGGAGATCGACGGCGTGCTGGCCACCATGTTCGACCAGCGGACCCTGCACTCCAAGGAGGTCGTGGGCTCGCTGGTGGCCGGCTTCGGAGACCGCGTGTTCGAGACCGTCATCAAGCGCTCCATCAAGTTCGCCGACGCCACGGTGGCGGCCACGCCCATCACCCTGTTCGCCGAGAACCACGACGGCGCCAAGGCCTACCGGCAGCTCGCCCGTGAGCTGATCAGCCGCGGCGGCGCGCCGTGACCGTCCGCTGAGCGCCGACGACGCCGGCCCGGTCCCGTCGCGGGACCGGGCCGGTTTTCTCCGCGCTCGCGGCCGGGGGAGCGGTGGCCGGGAGACGCGACGCCGCCGATCTGCGAGAATGAAGCCGGGCGTGTCCGTCTCCGGACCGTCCCTCACCCCCTGACCCGTCCGCCGCCGGCCCGACCGGCGCCGTTGACGCGCACCCGAAAGGACGCCCTCCCCATGAACTCCCGCAAGCCGCGAGGCTCCGGACGCACCCCCGCCGTCGGTCGACGGGGCGGCCCGTTCCAGGAGCGCGACTTCCAGCGACAGATCGGTGCCCGCCGCGGCGCCGCCGCCCCCCGTGAGGAGGCCCCCTTCGACGAGGACGCCGTGCCGCGCACCCGCGGTCGCCGCGGCCGCGGCGCCGGCGCCGCCCGGGCCAAGGCCGCCCACCTCGACCGCATCCACGACGAGTCGGGCGAGCGCCTGCAGAAGGTGCTGGCCGCGGCGGGTGTGGCGTCCCGGCGCGTGAGCGAGGACCTCATCGCCGAGGGCCGCGTGGAGGTGGACGGCGTCGTCGTCACCGAGCCCGGCGTGCGCGTGGACCCGGCCACGGCCGTGATCCGGGTGGACGGCATCTCCGTGCAGACGGACGTGACCAAGCAGTACTTCGTCTTCAACAAGCCCCGCGGCGTGATCTCCACGATGGTGGACCCGGAGGGCCGGCCCTCGATCGCCACCTACCTCAAGCCCGGGCAGGAGCACCTGTTCCACGTGGGCCGTCTGGACAACGAGACCGAGGGCCTGCTCATCCTCACCAACGACGGCGAGCTGGCCAACCGCCTCACCCACCCCAGCTACGAGGTCCCCAAGACCTACGTGGTGCAGACCCGCGGCCCGCTGGCCAAGGGCGTCTCGAACCGGCTGCGCGAGGGCGTGGAACTGGAGGACGGCGTGGCGCAGGTCGACTCGTTCAAGCTCGTCGACTCGACGCCGGGCCACGTGCTCGTCGAGGTCGTGCTGCACTCGGGCAAGAACCGCATCGTGCGTCGCATGTTCCAGGAGATCGGCCACCCGGTCGAGCGGCTCGTCCGCGTCAAGGTGGGCCCCATCCTGCTGGGCGACCAGAAGCAGGGCACCGTCCGCGCACTCAACGCGCAGGAGCTGGGCCACCTCAAGGCCCTGGTCGGCCTGTGAGCGCGCCCGCCGAGTCCGCCGCCAAGCTCGGTGACGGCCCGGCCGGGATCCCGCAGCCCGTGCTCGTCCGGGGGACCGGTCTGCTGGGCGCCTCGATCGGCATCGGGCTGAGCGCGGCCGGTGTGGACGTGCGCCTGCACGACCCCTCGCCCGCCGCCCTGGCCGTGGCCGCGGACATCCGCGCCGGACGCCCCGCCCGCCTGGACGCCGAGGGCGACGACCTCGACGTCGCCCCGGGACTCGTCGTCGTGGCCGCGCCGCCGGACGTGACCGCCGACGTCGTGGTCGACTCGCTGCGCCGCTGGCCCGCGGCCGTGGTGGTGGACATCGCCTCGGTGAAGGAGGCGGTCGCCGCGGGCGTGCGCGCTGCCGTCGACGACGGCCGCCTGGCCCCGCAGGACGCCGACCGGTACCTCGGGACGCACCCGATGGCCGGCTCCGAGCGGTCCGGTCCCGTGGCGGCCCGCGGCACCCTGTTCACGCAGGCGCCGTGGGTGCTGTGCCCGACGGACACGACGCACCCGGGCGCCCTCGCGGCCGGTCGGGCGCTCGCGCGGACGCTGCAGGCCACCCCGTACCGGATGGCGGCCCGCGCCCACGACGAATCGGTCGCGCTGATCTCGCACCTGCCGCAGATCGCCGCCTCGCTCGTGGCCTCCCGCCTGCAGGACACCCCGGACCAGGCGCTCGCCCTGGCCGGCAACGGGCTGCGGGACACCACCCGGATCGCAGCGTCGGACCCGCAGCTGTGGGTGCAGATCCTCTCCGGCAACGCCGGGCGGATCGTGCCGGCGCTGCACGGGCTGCGGGCGGACCTGGACCGGCTGATCCGCACCCTGGAGGACCCCTCCGCCCCCGGGGCGCGGCTGGACATGGCGCAGCTGATCGCCGAGGGCAACGCCGGTCGGGCACGGGTGCCCGGCAAGCACGGGGCGCCGCCGCAGGCGTTCGCGGTGGTCACGGTGATCGTGGACGACGCCCCCGGGCAGATCGCGGCCCTCCTCGACGAGGTCGGCCGCACGGACGTGAACGTGGAGGACCTGCGGCTCGAGCACGCCTCGGGCCACCGGGTCGGCATGGTGGAGATCTCCGTGCTGCCCGGCCGCAGGGACGAACTCGTGGCGGCGCTGACCGCCGCCGGATGGAAGGTGGTCTGAGATGACCGAGCACACCCGCGACGACGTCGCACCCGCGCCGCTCGTGGTGGCGGTGGACGGCCCCTCGGGCTCGGGCAAGTCGTCCGTGTCCAAGGCCGTGGCCCGGCGTCTCGGCGCCGCGTACCTGGACACCGGCGCCATGTACCGCGCCGTGGCGTGGCACTGCCTGAACGAGGGCGTCGACCTGGCCGATGCGGAGGCCGTGGCGGCGGCCGCCGTCGCCATGGACCTGGACCAGTCCACCGACCCGGACGTCGAGGCCGTGCGGGTCGGCGGCACGGACGTCACCGAGGCGATCCGCGGCCCCGAGGTCACGGACACGGTCTCCACCGTCGCCGTGGTGATCCCGGTGCGCGAGGAGCTGCACCGTCGCCAGCGGGCGGCGATCGCCGCCGCGGGCCGGATGGTCGCCGAGGGCCGCGACATCACCACGGTGGTGGCCCCGGACGCCCACGCGCGCGTGCTGCTCACGGCGTCCGAGGCCGTGCGCACCGCCCGCCGCTCGGGCCAGCTGGCCGCGGCGGGGGAGACCGGCGTCGACGCCGGCACGCTGCACCGTCAGGTGGCCGGGCGCGACGCCCGCGACGCCACCGTGTCCACGTTCGACCGCCCCGCCGACGGGGTGGCGCTCGTGGACTCCACCGAGCTCGACTTCGAGCAGACCGTGGCGGCCGTCCTGGCCGCCGTCGAGGACCAGGCCGGCATCCCGGCCGTGAAGGGAGGCCGACGATGACCGAGAACCCCCAGCACCGCTCCGGTGAGGACGAGTTCGTCCCCGCCGGCGACGATCAGGTGGCCGAGCGGCTCGCCGCCATGACCGAGGAGGAGGCCGAGGCGCGTGCCGCATCGTTGCGCGCCGGCCTGGCCGACTACGAGCTCGAGGAGGACGACGCCGCCCTCCTCGACGCGTGGCAGCTCGGGCCCGACGAGGACGTCGACGCGCCCGTGCCGCCCGTGCTGGCCATCGTGGGCCGGCCGAACGTCGGCAAGTCCACGCTCGTCAACCGCATCATCGGCCGCCGCGAGGCCGTCGTGGAGGACGTGCCCGGCGTGACGCGCGACCGCGTCTCCTACGACGCCGAGTGGAACGGCCGCGAGTTCACCGTGGTGGACACCGGCGGCTGGGAGCACGACGCCAAGGGCATCCACCGCCGCGTGGCCGAACAGGCCGAGCTGGCCGTGGACGTGGCGGACGCCGTCGTGTTCGTGGTGGACGCCACCGTCGGCATGACGGCCACGGACGAGGCCGTGGTCTCGATGCTGCGCCGCAAGGACCGCCCGGTGATCGTGGCCGCCAACAAGGTGGACGACATGGTCCAGGAGGCCGACGCCGCCACCCTGTGGTCGCTCGGCTTCGGCTACCCGTACCCGGTGTCCGCGGTGCACGGCCGCGGCGTCGCGGACCTGTTGGACGCCGCCCTCGAGGCGCTGCCGGAGGAGTCCGCCCACGGCGGTCTCGTGCCGCGCGGCGGCCCGCGCCGGATCGCCCTCGTGGGCCGGCCGAACGTGGGCAAGTCCTCGCTGCTGAACAAGCTGGCCGGCTCGGACCGCGTGGTGGTGGACGACCTGGCCGGCACCACGCGCGACCCCGTGGACGAGCTCGTGGAGCTCGGCGGACGGCTGTGGCGCTTCGTGGACACCGCCGGCATCCGTCGACGGCAGCACATGGCCCACGGCGCCGACTACTACGCGTCGCTGCGCACGGCCTCCGCCCTGGACCGCGCCGAGGTGGCCGTGGTGCTGCTCGAGGCGCCGCAGGTGATCTCGGAGCAGGACGTGCGCATCCTCCAGATGGTGCTGGACTCCGGGCGTGCGCTCGTGATCGCGTTCAACAAGTGGGACCAGGTGGGTGAAGACCGCCGGCTCCAGCTGGCCAAGGAGATCGAGCGGGACCTGGCGCACGTCGCCTGGGCGCCGCGCGTGAACATCTCCGCGAAGACCGGCTGGCACAAGGACCGTCTCGTCCCCGCGCTGGACCTCGCCCTGGACTCGTGGGACACCCGCATCCCCACGGGCAAGCTCAACGCGTTCCTCGGCGAGCTCGTGGCGGCCCACCCGCACCCGCTGCGCGGCGGCAAGCAGCCCCGCATCCTGTTCGCGACCCAGGTCTCGAGCCGGCCGCCCAAGTTCGTGCTGTTCACCACCGGGTTCCTGGACCCCGGCTACCGCCGGTTCATCGTGCGCCGCCTGCGCGAGACGTTCGGGTTCGAGGGCACGCCCCTCGAGATCGGGATGCGCGTGCGCGAGAAGCGCGGTCGCCGCCGCTGATCCGGCTCTGCCCCGACGACGTCCCTCGGCCTGCCGTGCCGGGGGACGTCGTCGTCCCGGCCGGCTCCCACCGTTCGTCCACCTTCGCCCCGTAGCCTGAGGGCATGAGCCTGATCCGACGTCGCCCCGCCGCCCTGTCCTTGGCCACCCTGGCCGCGCTCGCGCTGGCCGCATCCGGCTGCGCGGTCGACGACGGCGAGACCCGGGCCGCGCTGCAGAGCGCGGAGGACCGGCTCGCCCAGGCCGAGGACCGGATCAGCGAGCTGGAGGCGGACGCGTCGGACCGCGTGGACCTGGGGCAGCTGCGCCAGGAGGCCGAGGACGCCCTCGAGGAGGCGGACCAGCGCGCCGCCGAGGTCGTCGAGGACCTGACGCGATCCCTGCCCTCCGGTTCGGACATCGTCGACGTCGAGGCCCTTCGGGAGGACGGGAAGGTGGTCATCGAGTACGGCCAGTCCCTGCTCGAGGCCGATCCCCAGGTTCTCGAGGACACGATGCGGGAGGCGGCGGACCGGGCGCGCGACGCCATCCCGGACCTGGAGGACGTCGAATTCCGCGTGGGAGACCGGACCTTCACGTACTGATCCTGCGACGGGGCTCCGTGCGGCCCCCGACACGCCCCTGCGACGCGCCCGGAACGGCGGATCGGAGCGGCTCGGCGTGTTACGCTTCTCACGTGCACGACTGCACCCTCAGTCATGAGAGGGTTCGTGCAGACCGCCAGGCCCACCGGTACGCCGGGGCCGCGGTCGCTGGGGGACTCTCGGTCGGGTGGCCCTCGGTCAAGGGATGAGGGGTTCACGTCTGTGAAGAGGACGTGGGCCCCTTGTTCACGTTCCGGGAGCGTCATGCCGTTTGTCCCTGACCACGACGACCCGGCGGGCCCGCTCCCGATTCGCGTCCGGCGGTGCGGGTGGGGTATGCTCGTCGGGTGCCGAAGCGCGGATGACCGCGATTCGCCACGGGCTATGGCGCAGCTTGGTAGCGCGCTTGACTGGGGGTCAAGAGGTCGTGGGTTCAAATCCCGCTAGCCCGACCACGTTCCCACGGGTCAGAGTCCGCATCTGACGAGGGAAAATGGAATGAGGCCCAGGTACTCCCTCGAGGGGAGCGCCTGGGCCTCTTTCCGTGCCTGACATATTCCTTAGCACAAACTGATCGAGACAGACCCTACGGTTCGGCGTTCGGCTCGACTTATATCCCCGGGAATTCAGAACTTCCTCAGTGGCCGAGCGGCTCGATCCAAAATCGATCTCGTCGGTGACCAGAGCGTTGGCCCTGAAGCCCCCTGGGTCTGATGGAGACTCGCGCTATTTGATTCCGACAACTGTTCGCGGCCGGCCTCGACAGCATAGAACGTGTCCTCGAACTCGGCGGGTGGGACGTCGCCGAGGTAGCCGTGGAGGCGTTGCGTGTTGTGCCAGGACACCCACCCGAGGGTCGCGAGCTCGAGGTCCTCGACCGTCCGCCAGGGACCTGGCCGTGCGGGTCCGCGGACGAGCTCGGCCTTGTAATAGCCGTTCACGGTCTCGGCCAGGGCGTTGTCGTAGCTGTCCCCGACGGTCCCGATCGACGGTGTCGCTCCGATCTCGGCGAGGCGTTCGCCGTAGCGAATGGAGGTGAATTGAGACCCCGCGTCGCTGTGACAGCGCAGGTCCTCATGGCGAGCGCCGCGGGACCAGCGGGCCATCTCGATCGCGTCGAGGACCATCTCGGTGCGCATGTGTGACGCGCACCGCCACCCGACGATCATCCGGGAGAACGCGTCGACGATGAAGCAGACGTACGCGACGCCGGCCCACGTCGTCACGAACGCCAGGTCGGTGACCCAGAGCCGGTTCGGGGCAGGCGCGGTGAACTCCCGCTTCACGAGGTCCGGGTGCCGCGCCGCGGTCGGATCTGGCCGGGTCGTCTTCACCCGCTTCGACCTGGTCGCGCCCTTAATCCCTGCGGCGCGCATGAGCCGGCCCGTCTGATCTCGGCCGATGTCGATCCCGGCGCGACGCGCGGTCTTCCAGAGCTTTCTGACCCCGTAGACGCGGTAGTTCGTCTCCCAGAGCTCGACCAGCTGCGGGATCAGCTCCTCGTCCCGCACCGAGTGTAAGCGGCCATGAAAAGCTGCCCATAGGTGGCCAGGGAATGACCCGCTGACGGCCATGAGGACTGCCCAGTGATGGCCACGGGAACTGCCCGGTGCTGGCCATCTGGTTTGCCCGCGTTGCTCGTTGCCCGCCGCGTCGTGAGCCGGCGGGGGCCTCCTCCCCGGGTTGGATATCGGTGTCGAATCGAATCCAGCGAGGAAGAGGCCCTGAATGAAGGATGCCGCAGAAACCATGAAAATACTCAGTGCCTATGACCTGACCAAGTCATTGCGGGGCGCCGCCGAGCTGGCCGGTTGCTCCCATCACACCGTGGCCCGGCTGGTGCGGGCCCGCGACGCCGGCCAGACCCCTGGATCCGGAGCCAGCCGCCCGAAGGTCACCGATGTCTGGCTGCCCAAGATCGAGGAATGGGTCGAGGCCTCCACGGGCAGGATCCGCGCCGATGTCGTGCACGCCAAGCTCACCGCAATGGGCTACACCGGCTCTGAGCGCTCCACCCGGCGGGCGGTGGCCGAGGTGAAGGCCGCCTGGCGGGCCGGGAAGCGCCGGGTGCACCGGCCCTGGATCACCGAGCCGGGCGCATGGCTGCAGTACGACTTCGGCGATGGGCCGGCGATCGACGGGGCCAAGACGGTGCTGTTCGTGGCCTGGCTGGCCTGGTCCCGCTACCGGATCGTCATCGCCCTGCGTGATAGGACGGCTCCGAGTGTGTTCGCCGCCCTGGACCGGTGCTTCCGGCTGATCGGGGGCGCGCCGACCTATGTGCTGACGGATAACGAGAAGACAGTGACGGTCTCTCATGTGGCCGGGGTGCCGGTGCGTAACCAGGCCACCGTGGCGTTCGCTCGGCATTACGGCGTGGAGGTGCTGACCTGCCAGCCAGCGGATCCGGCCGCCAAGGGCGGGGTGGAGAACGCGGTGAAGCTGGCCAAGGCCGACCTGGTCCCGAAGGACACCAACCTGCGGGACCAGTACGCCTCGTTCGCTGAGCTCGAGGCCGCCTGCGCGGGGTTCATGGCCATGGTGAACTCCCGGGAGCACCGGGTGACCCGGCGCCGCCCGGACCACATGCTCGCCGAGGAGACCAGCGCGTTGCATCGGATCCCCGCCACGGCGCACACCGTGGCCTACGGGGTGGGACGGAAGGTGCCGGAGAACACGCCGATGGTCTCCTTCGAAAACGCCCAGTACTCGGTGCCCGCGCACCTGCTCGGGGCCGAGGTGTTCGTGCGCCATCACGGCACCGGACCGGACTCGATGGTGGTGATCATGCACGCCGGTGCGCAGGGGCCGGTGGAGGTCGCCCGGCACCGGGTGGCCCGGCCCGGGTCCCCGGCCATCGACGACGCGCACTTCCCCGGCCACGAGACGGACAAGGTGCCCGGGGACTACACCCCGGTGCCCCGTTCGGCGGCGGAGGCCGAGTTCCTGGCCATCGGGGCCGGAGCGAGGACCTGGCTGGTGGAGGCCGCCGCGGCCGGCACCAGCCGGATCGGTCAGAAGATGGCCGAGGCCGTCACCCTGGCCAAGCTCGCCGGCACCGACCAGGTCGACCGCGCCCTCGGGGTGGCCGCGGTGCACCAGCGCTTCGCCCACGGCGACCTGGCCTCCCTGCTCACCGCCGCCGGCCACCGCACCGGGATGCACACCGCCACCGAGGAACGGTCCCTGACCCAGGGCACCGCCGGCTGGGCCGGCCTCGGTACCTCCAACACCGAGGGGGCAGCCCGGTGAGCATCCACACCCCGAACACCGCCGCACCGGCGCTGCCGGCCGATTTGGAGGCGCTGTTGCGGCAGCTGAAGATGCCCCACGCCCGCGGTATCGCCGCCGAGGTACTGGCCACCGCCCGGGCCCAACGCTGGGAGCCGGCCGAGGTCCTTAAGGCCCTGCTGGTCGAGGAGACCACCGGTCGGGCCCGATCCATGCTCGCCGCCCGGCGCAAGGCCGCCGGGTTCCCCACCGGCAAGACCTTCACGGGTCAAGTCCCTGGAAGTGGTGTAGCCGTCTTCGAGGTTGTAGGGGGCTTGTACCTGTCAGGTCTGCAGGGTCGGCATCACCTCCGTGCTCATCACGGTCTCTTGCTCCGTGGTCAGGGGCTCACGGCACCGGGCGAGCAGTTCCAGGCCGAGATACCGGCGGCCTTCGGCCCACTCATCGGTCTGCTCGGCCAACACAGCCCCGACCAGACGCACCACGGCATCCCGGTTCGGGAAGATCCCCACCGAGTCCGTGCGGCGCCGGATCTCCCGGTTCAGCCGCTCGGCAGGGTTGTTCGACCAGATCTGGGACCACACGTCCCTCGGGAACGAGGTGAACGCGAGGATGTCCTCTCGTGCTGCATCGAGGTGCCCAGCCACCGCGGGCAACCTGTCCTGCACGTAGTCCAACAGGCGCTCGAACTGGGCCTGCACGGCCGGCCCGTCGGGCTGGTCGTACACGCTGTGCAGCATGGCCTTCACCGCCGGCCACATGCTCTTCGGGGTCACGGCCATCAGATTCGCCGCGTAATGGGTGCGGCAGCGTTGCCACACGGCCCCGGGCAGGTTCGCCGCCACGGCTTCCACGAGGCCGCGATGGGAGTCCGAGGTCACCAGTGCCACCCCGGCCAGCCCCCGGGCCACCAGGTCCGCGAAGAACTCGTTCCACCCCGCCCCGGACTCCGTGGTGGCCACCCTCAGCCCGAGGACCTCGCGGCGCCCGTCCGCGTTGACCCCGGTGGCGACCATGGCCACCGCGTTGACCACACGCCCGCCCTCACGCACCTTCATGGTCAGGGCGTCGGCGGCGAGGAACACGAACGGGCCGGCCTCGCCCAGCGGCCGGTGACGGAAAGCCTCGATGTGCTCGTCCAACTCCTGTGCCATCCGGCTGACCTGGGACTTCGAGAGCGAGTCGATGCCCAGCTGCCGTACGAGCTTGTCCATGCGCCGGGTCGAGACCCCGGCCAGGTAGCAGTCCGCGACCACGGTGATCAGTGCGGACTCGGCCCGTTTGCGGCGCTCGAGCAGCCATTCGGGGAAGTACGTGCCGGCCCGGAGTTTGGGGATGGCCACATCGATCGTGCCGGCGCGGGTGTCCAGGGGTCGGTGGCGGTAGCCGTTGCGCTGCGCTGTCCGGTGTTCGGAGGGCTTGCCGTACTCGGCCCCGCAGACCGCGTCAGCGTCGGCGGAGAGCAGTGCGTTGATCACGGTCTGCAGCAGGTGGCGCAGCAGGTCTGGGGAGGCCTCCCCGAGAGCTTCGCGCAGCAGGCGTTCAGGGTCGACAATGTGTGGAGCGGTCATCGTGGTGATGTCCTTTCGAGAGTGCTGTGGAAGGTTCGCTCGAAGGCTCCCACGGTGACCGCGTCCGTCTCGAAGATGGTCGTGGCCACCGGGGAGGGTTACACCACTATCCGGGACTCAACTCCTTCACGACCTGGGATCCGGGCGCCTCCTCGATCCCGGCCCCGACCCAGCAGTCCCTGCGCACCCTGGAATGGCTCTCGCGCAGAGAGAACCTCGTGGTCTGCGGGCCCTCCGGCACCGGCAAGACCTTCTTCCTCGAGGCCCTGGGCCAGCAGGCCGTGGAGGAGGGCAAGCGGGTGGCCTGGTTCACCCTGGAGGACCTCGGGGCGATGATCCGGGCCCACCGGCCCGATGACACCATCACCAAAGCCGTCGCCCGAATCCTGCGCGCCGACCTGATCGTCATCGACGACATCGGCCTGCTGCCGGTCGCCGACGATGCCGCCGAGGGCCTCTACCGCATCGTGGACGCCGCCTACGAGAAACGCTCCGTAGCGATCAGCTCGAACCTGCACCCGGCCGGCTTCGACGAGCTGATGCCCAAGACCCTGGCCACCGCCACCGTGGACCGGCTCCTGCACCACGCCCACGTGTGCCAGACCACCGGAGACTCCGTACGGATGACCCAGGCAATGGCCGGGAAGGGAGTCATGCCACTGAACTGATCCCATCACGGTGGCCAGCACCACCACCCAAACGGGCAAACCAGCTGGCCACCAGTGGGCAGTTCTGATGGCCACCAGCGGGAAGAAACACTGGCCGCCTATGGGCAGAACTCAATGGCCCTTGACAACCGAGCGAGCCGAGGGGGCGCGGGTCTTGGCGGCGTAGTAGCTGCTCGGAGCCACCTGCAGCAGCCTGCAGATGAGCTCGACTCCGAGCCGGCGACCGTCGACCAGGTCATCCTTGTTCGCGTCGATGAACGCGACTACTTCCGGTAGTGGCGGTCGAGCTCCGCCCCGAAGAAAGACGCAGCACGCTTGAGGACCTCGTTGGCCCGCCGCAACTCCCGGACCTCCTGCTCCAGTTCACGCACCCGCTGCGCCTCAGCGCTGCTCACGCCAGAGGTGACGCCGTCGTCGATGTCGGCTTGCTTGACCCACATCCGCACGGACTCGACCCCGTACCCGAGCTGCGTCGCGACCCGATTGACGGTCCCATGCTCGGTCCCCAGCTCGGCACGCAGCGTCCTCACCATCCGGACCGCCGCGGCCTTCTCCTCCGGCGAATACCGACGCGTCGTCGGCTTCCCCGCTGTCTGCTCTTTCGGCATAACTCCATCCTCGTTTCCAAGGTCAGGAGTCTCCAACAAACCCAGGGCGCTTCAATCGGTCAGGAAGGCAGCAGGAGCACCTTGATGTCGTAGTCGAGCTTGCAGAGATAGAAGATCAACTCGACGACGGGACGGTGACTATCCCAGCGGGGCTGTGAGGGGCCGATCTCGCAGAACCTTGCGGCAAACTCAACCTTCTCGCGCGCGGCCGGGATCGATGCGCGGAAGGCCGCTTCATCCCATTGCTCTTCGCTCATACTCCCGACCGTAGCGGTGAGTACCGACACGGCCGTGGGAGCTCTCAGCCCCAGAAGATCGGATCCTGGTGGCTGCCGATGTAGTCAAGCAGACTCTGGACGTTCTTCGTCGGGCGCCTCTTCGTGTACTCGTGGAACTTCATGTGCCGGTCACGCCAGTAGATGCTCCACTGGCCGGTCTTGACGGTGTATCGCAGGCGCGCGACCGGGAACCGCGTCCAGTCGCCCTGCCCGTCCCACGGCGGCCGCGTCTCGATGATCGTGACGTGCCGGTCGGCGATCTCGGCTTCTACTCTCACCTGATCCCACAGGTGCTCGGGCACGCGTTCACGGCACCAGCGGCCGATGCGCAGCAGGTCGGTCTCGGGCATAGCCATGGTCAAGTCCTTTTGAGTGGTGTATCGAGGCTTTGTCGGGTTCCTCGTGGTCGGGTGGGTTGTCAGGCGGCGAGTGCCGCGTGGCCGGGGTCGTCGGTCATGGTGTCGCTGACCTGTAGGGCGGCTTGTTCAGCCGCGGCTTTCGCGGCTGCTTCGGCGAGCATCGTGTCGGTCGCGGTCAGCAATTCCAGGCTCATGTAGCGCCGTGATTCGGTCCATTCGTCGTGCTGCTCGGCCAGCACCGCGCCGAGGAGTCTAATCACCTCGACTCGGCTGGGGAAGATGCCGACGACGTCGGTGCGTCTCCGGATCTCCTTGTTGAGCCGTTCGTTCGGGTTGTTCGACCAGATCTTCTTCCACACCTCCTTCGGGAACTTCGTGAACGTGAGCACCTCATCGCGGGCGCCCTCGAGGTGCTCGGCAGCGGCCGGCAGATGGGTGGCCAGGCTGTCGATCATGTGCTCGTACTGGGCGATCACCGCCTCGACGTCGGGCTGGGTGTAGACGCTGTGCAGCAGCGCTTTCACCGCGGGCCACTGCGACTTCGGGCACACCGCCATCAGGTTGGCCGCATAGTGGGTGCGGCAGCGCTGCCACTGCGCCGTCCCGAACACCGCCCCGGCCGCTTCGACCAGCCCGGCATGGGCATCGGAGGTGATCAGCTCCACCCCCGACAGGCCGCGGGCAGCCAGATCACGGAAGAACCCGAGCCACCCCTCCCTGGTCTCCGCGGTGCCCAGTTGCAGGCCGAGGATCTCGCGGTAGCCGTCGTTGTTGATGCCGGTGGCGACCATGGCGGCGACCTTGACGACCCGGCCGTGTTCACGCACTTTGAGCACGAGCGCGTCGGCGGCGACAAACCGATACGGCCCAGCATCGAGCGGCCGGGTGCGGAACGCTTCGACCTGCGCATCCAGGTCTTTACTCATCTCTGAGACCTGCGATTTCGACAGGCCCGTGATGCCGAGAGTCTGCACCAGTTTGTCCATCCGGCGGGTGGAGACGCCGAGCAGGTAGCAGGTGGCGACCACCGTGGTCAGCGCTGCCTCGGCGCGGCGGCGCCGCTCCAGGAGCCAGTCGGGAAAGTAGGTGCCTTCGCGCAGTTTCGGGATCGCGACGTCGATGGTGCCGGCGCGGGTGTCCAGGTCCCGGTGCCGGTAGCCGTTACGCCGGTTGGTGCGCTCATCCGAGCGGGCGCCGTAGGCGGCGCCGCACACGCTGTCAGCCTCGGCCGACAGCAGGGCATTGATGAAGGTGGTGAGCATCTGACGCATCAAGTCCGGCGAGGCCTGGGTGAGCAGATCGGACAGAAACGCCTGGGGGTCGATATCGTGGGGAGCGGTCATCGCGGGTGTCCCTTTCGAGTGGGATGTGAGAGTTTCCTCGAAAGCCTCCCGCGGTGACCGCTTCTACTTCGCGGTCGACACGCCAACCGGAGTCAACGTGCGGGCGTGTCAGATGGTCTGTGTAAGCCGTACCGAGAGGAACGGTAAGAATCATGACCATGATCGACGAGAAGAACCCAGGCGAGCCCTCGGGCCAGGACCTGGTCGAGCAGCTGAAAGCCTCAGGGCAGCTTGATGCCCTGTTCGCGCAGATCGACGCGGGCGGCGTCGAGCTCACCGGTGACGGCGGGTTCGTGCCCGCGCTGGTCAAGGCCGCGCTCGAGCGGGGCCTGCAGGCCGAGCTGACCAGCCATCTGGGCTACGAGAAGGGCTCGAGCGAGGCGCTGAAGCACGCCAACTCCCGCAACGGGACCACCCCGAAGACCGTGGAGTCCGAGGTCGGGCCGATCGAGCTGGACGTCCCGCGAGACCGGGGCGGGTCGTTCACCCCGCGCCTGGTGCCCAAGGGCCAGCGGCGCCTCGGGGGCCTGGATGACATGATCATCAGCCTCTATGCCGGCGGAATGACGATCCGGGACATCCAGCACCACCTGGCCTCCACGATCGGCACGGACCTGTCGCACGAGACGATCTCCAACATCACCGACGCCGTGAGCGAAGAGGTCCTGGCGTGGCAGTCGCGGCCGCTGGAGGAGTTCTATCCGGTGATCTATCTCGACGCAATCCGGATCAAGATCCGAGAGAACAGCCAGGTCCTCAACCGTGCCGCCTACATCGCCGTCGGCGTGGACCTCGAGGGCATCAAGCACGTGCTGGGGATCTGGGTCCAGGACACCGAGGGCTCGGCGTTCTGGGCCCACGTCTGCGCCGATCTCGCCAACCGGGGCGTGCAGGACGTGCTGATCGTGTGCTGCGACGGGCTCAAGGGCCTGCCGGAGGCGGTCGAGGCGACGTGGCCGGACTCGATGGTCCAGACCTGCGTGGTTCACCTGATCCGGGCCGCGATGCGGTTCGTGGCCTACCAGGACCGCAAGAAGGTCGCCGCCGCGCTGAAGCCGATCTACACCGCCCCCAACGAAGAGACCGCGAGGAAGGCGCTGGCCGAGTTCGAGGCCTCCGAGCTCGGCACGAAGTACCCGTCTGCAGCCGCGACCTGGGCGAACTCCTGGGAGCGGTTCATCCCGTTCCTGCAGTTCCCACCCATGCTCCGCAAGGTCATCTACACGACCAACAGCATCGAGTCGCTGAACTTCCAGCTACGGAAGGTGACCAAGAACCGCGGCCACTTCCCCTCGACCGAGGCGGCGGTGAAGCTGCTCTGGCTGGCGATCTGCAACATCGAAGACAAACGCGCCGCCGAACGCGCTCGGGACCGGGGCAAACCCGCCGGCCAGCGCAAAGCCCAGGGCCGGCTCGTCGAAGGTCAGGCCGTCACGAACTGGAAGCAGGCCCTCGCCCAGCTCGCCGCGGCCTACCCCGACCGGATCAACCCCTACCTGTGACCACCCCGCTTACACAGACAAGTTGACACGCCCCAACGTGCTGCGGGATTCGTACACCACTCTGCCGGACGCAACTGCGCCGCACCCTCCACACCGGGATGAGCCTGCTGACCGACCGCCAAGAAGAACACCTCAGCGTCCTCTTCGCCCACGAGAAGCACGCCGCGGTCGAAGCGGCCTGGGAGATCTACCAGGCCATGGTCGCCGCGTATCGAGAATTCGACCGCGCAAAGGCTAAGGCCAAGATGGAGAAGGTGATCGCGGCGCTGAGCAAGAAGGTCCCCGACACCCTCGAGGAACTGGGCAAGCTCGGCCGGACACTGACCAAACGCGCCGCCGACGTGCTGGCGTTCTTCGAGCGACTGGGCACCAGCAACGGTCCGACGGAGGCGATCAACGGCCGGCTCGAACACCTGCGCGGCTCCGCCCTCGGCTTCCGCAACCTCACCAACTACATCGCCCGCAGCCTCCTCGAATCAGGCGGCTTCAGACCCTTGCTACACCCTCAAATGCGATGAGCCTCGAATGCAGGATCTTGTGCCGACAGCGGCGCACGATGGTCGCGGGGATCTCGAACAACCGTGCGCGAAACCGTTTGGGCTCCCAGCGACGTGCATCATGGCCGGCCAGCGCGATGGCCTGCATCCAGGCGACGATGACGCCGGCGAGCTGGACGATCTGGCACCAGACCTGGTTCTGCGCGAATCCCTGCAGCGGGAACTTCATCAGGCCCATGTCCTTGGCGTTGCGGATCCGGTCCTCGCAGCGCGCGCGGCGGCGGTGACGCAGCTCCAGCACTGGAAGCTGGCCGCGTGGGGCGTTGGTCGCGAACGCAGTGATCCGCATCCCTTTGTGATCGGTGATCCGTAGCTGCACTCCGGGGTGGGGGCGTTCCTTCCTTACGGTTACCCGCATTCCGGGGGCCACCCGGGCAGGTCCAGTAGTCCGGTCAGTTCCGCGACCCATGCCCCATCGCGGATCCCTTCGGTGTCGGTGTCGTAGGCAGGAGTCCACGCCTTCGCCTCATCAATACGTTCCAACAGGTCAGGAGTGTTCGCGGGGAGGGTGAACCCGACTGAGTAGGCCAGACGCTGCCGCTCCAGCCAGCCCGCGAAGTCCTTGGGGCCGCCGGCCCCGTCGGTGCGAATCAGGACCTTTTTCGATCCCCGCCCGCCCCGGCCCAGCAGGGCCGGTGGGAGCTGCGCAAGGGCCAGACGGGTGACGGCGATGTGATCGCTGGCGGTGTTCGAGCCCGCGTTGCCGGGGCGAAGGTGGATCGCGAGCGGTTCCCCGGTTCCTTCGCTGCCGTGGTCCAGGAACGCGTACAGAGGGTGGTAGCCGAAGCCGCGTTTGAACGTCGGGGCGGCTTGCTCCTTCTCACTGTGGACGTTGATCAGGGTGGCGTCGAGGTCGATGACCAGCGGGGTCTTCGCGCTCGTCCCCTCGGCCGGGGAATGCTCGCCGGCCAGGGCCCAGGCCTGCTCGCGCGCGGTCCTGCGAGCCCTGGCGATCGCGGTCATCACGGCGGGCGCGTCCTCAGCGAGGGTGGTGAGCGTGCGGGAGATCGTTGGGGCCGAGGCGACGTCACCGAACAGGCCCGGCTCGCACCGCAGCAGGTCGGTGTCACGGGCGACCTCCCCGCCCACCGCGAGAGTCATCGCGAGGTCCAGCAGGACCTTGGAGGCGTGATGCTCGGCCAGCGGTTTCGTCCATGAACCCAACGCTTCACGCAGCGAAGAGGCGAGGCCGGTGGCGTGGATCGTGTCGGTCAGCAGCACCGCGCCCGCATGCGAGGCCGCCGGGACCTCAGCGACGTCCACACGCGGGCGGGGGTAGAAGAACACGGTAGGGTGGGACACCTGAAAGGTGCTCCTTCCGGCCAGGGATTGTCCCGCGTCAAGTAGTTGGCAGGATTTCCTTGGTTTTGAATGTCGGGGTGGTGGGGTCGGCCAGGCCCAGGTGCACCTCCTTGGGCCGGTTCCATGAGATGGCCTCGTGGGGCCGGAGCTCGTTGTACTCGATCCGGTAGTCCTCGGCCCGCTCGGCGAGCACGATCGCGTCGTCAATCTCGTCCAGGTAGAGCCGTTCGTACTTCAGCGTGCCGAAGCCGCGTTCACGGGACCCGTTCTGCCCCGGGGTCTTCACTCGGGTGCGCACGTGGTGTAGCTCGGGGTGGGCGGCGATGAAGGACTCGAAGCGGAAGGACCGGAACGGCCCGCCGTTGTCCGTCACGATGGTCACCACGGGCAACAGCTCACCGGTCTCGGGATCGACCGGGCAGGCCTCGACCAGCGGGTGACCGAACATGGCCTCGTAGTCGGCCAGGGCCAACTCGATCGCGTCGATCGCGTCGTGCTGGTTCCCGGTGGGCGAAACGTGGAAGGGGTGCTCGTACTTGGACCAGTAGTCCCGGCACCCGGCCAGCCGCCAGGTCCCTCCGGTGGTGGTCTCGAACTCGCTGAAGTCCAGCTGCCAGACTTGGTTCGGGCCTGAGGGCTCGGTGGCGAACGCGGCCTTGCGCCGCTCGGCCAGCTTCCGTCGCTCCCGTTGGTACTGCGCGGGCAGAATCAGCCCCTCGTCGCGCAGGATCCGCAGCACGGTCGCCTCGGAAACCACATGCCCGTCGTGGCGGACCATCGCCCAGATCTTCCGATGCCCCCACGCCGGATGGGCCAGCGCGTGCTTGACCACCAGTTCCCTGGCGGCCTGCCGTCCCGGTTGCGGCCACGGTCCCTTCACCGCCGTCCCGGTGCGGGCCTTGGCCTGCCAGCGGCGCCAGGTCCGCTCGGGCATGTCGAAGAGCTGGCAGAACCTCGCGGTCGACATGCCCGCTTCCACGCGGATCACCTCGAGGTCCTCGAAGGGCCCAGCCGGCCCTCCGCGGACTTCTTCCACACCCTGGCCTCCAGGTGTGCCTCGCCCAAGGCCTGGGTCAGCTCGGCGACCTCGGCCTCCAACTGTTCCTCTCGGGAGGATGGTCCGGACCTGCCGGCCACCAGGGCGGTCTTGCCGGCTTCCAGGAACTCGGCCTTCCACCGTCCGATAGACTGCTCACTGACTTTCTCCTTGCGTGCCGCTTCGGCGATGGACATCTCGCCGGCCAGCACGCTCAGCACTATCCGGGTCTTCTTCTCCGCCGGAATCGAGGGTGGTCTACCCATGTCTGACTCTCCTTTAGGGCCTACATAACGGCCCTGCCACTAGGGCGTGTCTGAGAATAGATGCACGAGTCAGCTGAGACCCTGGGGACATGTCCCGGTTCCAGATGCTCTCCGACGCCCAATGGGAGTTGATCGCCCCGATGCTCCCGACCCGGACCGGCCGCGCCGGCAGGCCGTTCGCCGACGCCCGCACCATGGTGGAGGCGATCATCTACCGGTACCGGTGCGGAATCGCTTGGAGGGATCTGCCCGAGGTCTACGGGCCCTGGCAGACCGTGTGGACCTGGCATCGGCGCTTGGCCGAAAAAGGCACCTGGGACACGGTGCTGGCCACGCTGACCGCCGCCGCTGACGCCGAAGGCCTGATCGATTGGTCGGTCTCGGTGGACTCCACGATCGCCCGCGCCCACCAGCACGCGACGAACATCACCCGCCACACAGGGGGATGGATCGAACTACAAGAATCCGCGTGAGGAGCCGGCCGATCACGGCATCGGGCGCTCCCGTGGCGGGCTGAGCACGAAGATCCATCAGCTCGTGGACGGGACCGGGCTGCCGCTGGTCAGCCTGATCACCCCCGGCCAGGCAGGGGACTCCCCGATGCTGCTTCCTCTTCTGGAGCAGCTGCGCGTGACCCGGCCAGTAGGGCGGCCCCGGACCCGCCCCGAGGCCGTGCTGGGCGATAAGGCGTACTCCTCCCGGGCGATCCGCACCCACCTACGCGCCCGTGGGATCAAAGCGGTCATCCCCGAACCGGCCGACCAGCAGGGCCACCGCAGACGGCGCGGTGCCCGCGGCGGGCGCCCCGTCAGCCTCGACGCGGACGCCTACAAGGGCCGCAACGTCATCGAGCGTCAGTACGCTCACCTGAAGCAGTGGCGGGGTCTGGCGACCCGGTATGACAAGTACGCGATCATCTACAGGGCCGCTGTGGTCCTGAATGCTGTGCTCGCATGGTCAAAACGATTGTCAGACATGCCCTAAGTCTGACGCGCGACAGGATTACGAGACTCGACACCCCGTATCATCCCAGGCCAGGAGCACCTTTCTCTATGACGCCCACTCGTCGAGACCACACCCCAGTGAAATCTCGAGGTCAGCGGGTGCTCGTGGCAGGGCCTGAACTGTGGTCCGTACACTCCTACTCATGGATGCGCTTGATATCGGACGGATCGTGGCCGGACTGGTGCTGCTGGTCTTGGGTGGGGAATTTTTGGTGCGTGGGGCGTCAGCACTGGCCGGACGTTTCGGGATTTCGTCATTGGTGATCGGTCTCACCGTAGTGTCAGCGGCGACGTCGGCACCCGAGTTCGCAGTGAGCGTCGGTGCTGTACTGCGTGATGAACCGGGGCTTGCCGTGGGCAATGCGGTTGGCAGCAACATCATAAATGTCCTGCTCATCCTGGGACTGTCCGCGCTGGTCGTTCCCCTCGCTGTAAAGCGGAGGCTGATCCGCTTTGACCTGCCCCTGATGGTCGTCTTGTCAGTTCTACTGCTCCTTGTTTCCCTGGATGGGAGGATCAGTGCGGTGGACGGGCTGATACTATTTTTCGGTGTGGTGGTCCACACCATAATGTCCGTGGTGATTAGTCGGCGGGACGCCAAGACCGCGGTGAATGCCCGGGAAGGGACAGGAGATTCGGCAACCGTCGATCCAGCCGACGAGGAAGGGGCTGCGCTAGGCGCCTCGGTCAGCAGGTCGCTCTTCTTTGTGCTGCTGGGGGTCGCGTTGCTGGTCGCCGGTGCCACGCTGCTCGTGGAAGGAGCAGTGAACATAGCCACCACGTTGGGCGTAAGCAGCCTCGTGGTCGGACTGACCGTTGTGGCTGTCGGGACATCGCTGCCCGAGCTGGCGACGTCCATCATTGCCGTGCGTCGCGGTGAACGCGACCTAGCGGTGGGCAACGTGGTCGGCAGCAATATCTTCAACATAGGGGTAGTGCTAGGACTAACCGCGCTCATCTCTCTTGAGGGCATTCCCGTATCCGGCGCCGCAGTGGCCTTCGATATCCCAGTAATGCTGGCGGCCGCAGTGGCACTACTGCCGATCGCGTTCACGGGCTTCGCGGTGGCGCGTTGGGAGGGCGGCTTGTTCGTGGTTTTGTACGCCGCCTACACCGGATACCTTGTGCTGGCTGCCACAGCGCACGATGCACTGGAGGGATTCACCGTAGCCATGGCGTGGTTCGTGCTGCCGTTAATCGCACTGACGCTCATTTCCTTTACAGCCTACGAAATCGGGCTCCGCAAGGGACGCCGAGACCTGGACCAGACCACGACTTCGACGTAGACCGTCGAGTGCATTCGGCTGCTGGCTTCATTCAGGTCGTCGGCTGAATGTAAATCGGCAAGAGATGACTGTCGGTTGGTGGTGTCATAGCGTCGTAGCAACACTCCCGGTCGGTGGGGGCTCGAGGCGAGGAGGCCTGGGATGGTGCGGCGGCGACTCACGTTCACGGAGCGGATGGAGATCTCGACGGGATCGAAGGCCGGGTGGGGAGTCCGGAAGATCGCGTCTCACCTGGGTAGATGCCCTTCGGTGGTCTCCAGAGAGCTTCGACCGAACTCGACGAAGACGCGCGGCTATCAAGCCGTGACCGCGGACGTGAAAGCGCAACGCCAGCGCTCTCGCCCACAGGTCCGGAAAGTGGCAAAGGACCCGGTACTCGAGGCCCGCGTCAACGCCGACCTCGCAGCGTCATGGATGCCGAACGAGATCGCGGGTCGCTTGCGTCTGGAGGCCGCAGACCCGACCGTTGAACGCATGGCGAACTCTCCCGACGCTCAGGGCCGTGAGCCGCCCCCTTCATTCGGTCCGGACGTTCTGTGAGTCGCCGGTTTCCATTTGATGGGTGCACTGCCGAGCGTACTCGGCTGGGGTTAGGTAGCCGAGCGAGGAGTGCCGGCGGTGGTGGTTGTACTCGTCCTTCCAGTCGCCGATGATGACCTGCGCGTGCAGCAGCGAGTAGAAGCTGTTGATGTTGAGGCACTCGTCGCGGATCCGGCTGTTGAACGACTCGACGTACCCGTTGCGCCACGGCGAGCCCGGAGGGATGTAGGACAGGCCGGTGCGGGTGCCGGCCCAGTCGGCCACCGCCTCGCTGATGAACTCCGGCCCGTTGTCCGACCTGAGCACCGCCGGGGCGCCCCGGGCGGCGACGAGGTCCTCGAGGTGGGCGGTGAGTCGGTCGGCGGTAATCGAGCGCTCCACGAGCCCGCCGATGCACTCCCGGGTGTGTTCGTCGACGATCGAGCAGATCTTGATCGGTCGTCCGTGCTCGTCGGCGTCGAACTGGAAGTCCACCGCCCACACCACGTTCGGCGCGTCCGCCGTCGGCGCGTCGACGGTCGAGGACCCGACGCGCTTGCGTCGACGCCGCTGCGGGACCCGGAGCCCTTCGTCACGCCACAGGCGTTGGATCTTCTTGTGGTTCACCACCCACCCCTCGGCGCGGGCGTCGTGATACGCCCGCCGATACCCGTAGCGGGGATGGTCCTTCGCCCAGGCGCGCAGCCACTCCCTGAGCGCCCGATCCGGGTCCGCGACCGTGTCGCCCTTGAGCGGTCGCCGGTACGCGGAGCGGCTCAGCCCGACCAGACGGCACGCCATCCGTTCGCTCACCCGCAACTTGCGCTTGAGGTGATCGACGGCGGCGCGGCGCCTGTCCGGGCTTAGAAGTTTCCCTCAGCCAGCTCCTTGAGCGCGGCCTTCTCCAGCTCCGCTTCCGCGAGCAGACGCTTCAGGGTCGCGTTCTGCTTCCGCCACCGGTAGTACGTCTGCTCGGACACCCCGAGCTCCCGGCACACCGCCGCGACGTCCTGACCATCGGCGAGCATCCTGTCGGCCTGCCCGAGCTTACGGACGACCTGCTCGGGGGTGTGACGCTTCCTGCTGTTCGTCATGATCTGACCAGTCTCCCTGCCCGCGACCGCGGGCAACAGGACGACTCTCATAACGACTGGACCTACGAAACGGGTCAGCCCAGGCGGTCGCCCGGGCTCCGCGTCGACTCGCGTGCCGTGGCCAGGAGCTCGGCCAGTTCCGCGGTTCTCCGCGCTTGTTGGCAGTAGTTTCGCAGCAGCCCGACCACATTCACGAGGCCGGAGTCCTGCAGCGCAGGGCTCCGGCTTCGTCGTACCCGGGGCCGGGCCACCTTTGCCGCCACTCCCCGTCGGTCGGGCGGGCGGTTCAGGCTGCGAACAGCACGTGCGTGTCCGGCACGACGGCCCGGCCGCCGAGGGCCCTCAGTTCCAGCAGGCAGGCCGCGCCCACCACCTCCGCACCCCGTGCCTCGATGAGCCGTCGGCCGGCGGCGAGGGTGCCGCCCGTGGCGAGGACGTCGTCGAGCAGGAGCACCCGTGACCCGGCCCGCAGGTCCTCGGAGACCTCGATGCTCGCGGTCCCGTACTCCAGCGTGTAGTCCGCGCGGGCTGCGGGCGCCGGGAGGCGCCCGGCCTTGCGCAGCGGCACGAGGCCGGTGCCTGTCAGGACGGCGGCCGCCCCGGCGAGCAGGAACCCGCGGGCCTCGAGGCCGGCCACGAGGTCGAACCGCCCCTCGAACGGCGCCACCAGGGCCTCAACACACTCCCTCAGGGCGCGGGCGTCGGCGAGCAGGGGCGTGATGTCCTGGAAGGCCACGCCCGGGCTGGGATGGTCGGGGACCACACGGATGAGCGAGCGGGCACGGGCGATCTCGGAGGTGACGGACACGGCCTCCACTCTAGGACGGACGCCGCCCGGGCCGCGGATGTGATCGGCGTCATCGGGCGGGGAGTTTGCTCTGGCTCCCTCAGGGGAGGACAGTAGATCGGTGGAAAATCCCCAGAATCCTCTCGCGGGCCGCGTGCCCGACGTCGAGCCGTCCGCCCGCGTGGCGGCGTCGACGGCCACCCGTCCCGACGACGCCACCCCCGACTGGCGCGGCCGCCCGTTCCTCGGCCAGCCCGGCCCGCTGGCGAACCTGTTCTCCGTGGAGCTGTGGGAGCGCTTCTCCTTCTACGGCATGCAGGCGATGCTCGTGTACTACATGTCCTGGACCGCCGCGGAGGGCGGCCTCGGGATCGACCCGGCCGTGGCCACGGGCATCGTCGGCGCCTACGGCGGCATGGTGTACGTGTTCTGCATCCTCGGCGGCTGGGTCGCCGACCGCCTGCTCGGTTCCGAGCGCACCATGTTCGTCAGCGCCGTCGGGATCATGTTGGGCCACATCGCGCTGGCCCTCGTCCCGGGCGTCCCGGGCCTGACCCTGGGCCTCGTGCTCGTCGCCGTCGGTTCGGGCGGCCTCAAGGCCAACGCCACGAACCTCGTCGGCTCCCTGTACTCCCGCGAGGACCCCAAGCGCGATGCCGGCTTCTCCATCTTCTACATGGGCGTGAACATCGGCGCCCTCTTCGGCCCGCTGCTCACCGGCCTGGCACGCGACACGATGGGCTTCCACGTGGGCTTCGGCCTCGCCGCCGCCGGCATGGCCATCGGCCTGACGCAGTACGCCCTGACCCGCAAGAACCTGCCCACGGACGTGCACCGGGTCCCGGATCCGCTGCCGCGGTCGCAGTACGGCCGCTGGGGCCTGATCGGCCTGGGGATGGTCGCCGTCGTCGTGGCCCTGTTCCTCACGGACGTCATCACCCTGGACAACCTCTCCGACGCCGTCGTCGTGCTCGCCGCCGTCGCGGCCATCGCGATCTTCGCGGTCCTGCTGACCTCGACGAAGGTCTCGGAGGAGGAGCGCTCGCGCGTGAAGGCGTTCATCCCGCTGTTCATCGGCACGTCCGTGTTCTTCGCCCTCTTCCAGCAGCAGTTCACCGTGATCGCGCTGTACTCCGAGCACCGCCTCGACCGGAACCTGTTCGGCTGGCTCATGCCCATGGAGTGGGTCAACTCCATCAACCCGATCTTCATCATCGTGTTCGCCCCGGTGTTCGCCGCGCTGTGGACCAAGCTGGGCACCCGCCAGCCCGCCACCCCGGTGAAGTTCGGCATCGGCATCGTCCTGATCGGCATCGCCTTCCTGCTGTTCATCCCGGTGGCCGACGTCGCCGCCGTGCCGCTGCTGTGGCTGACGCTGATCCTCTTCGTCTGCACCATGGGCGAGCTGCTCGTCTCCCCGGTGGGCCTCTCCCTGGCCACCAAGGTCGCCCCGCGCAGCTTCCCGGTGATGATGGTGTCGCTGTACAACCTGTCCGTCGCCCTGGGCACGGCCCTGGCCGGCTCCCTGGCCGGCTCCTACTCGGAGCAGAACGAGGTGGGCTACTTCGGCACGATCGGTGCGGTCACCCTCGGCGTGGGCCTGATCGTGCTGGCCATCGCCAAGCCGGTGCGTCGCGGCATGCGCGGCGTGCTCTGAGCACGCCAGTGGCGCGAATCACGCGCCGCTCGGTAGTCTGCGAGACGACGTCATCCCTCCCGACCACACAAAGGACGCGCACTCCATGAGCTCCATCCCCGAAGGCCTGAAGTACTCCGCCGAGCACGAGTGGATCGCCGAGGCCGGTGCCGCCGGCACGGTCCGCGTGGGCATCACCGACTTCGCCCAGGATGCGCTGGGTGACGTCGTGTACGTGGACCTGCCGGAGGTCGGCACCGAGGTCACCGCGGGCACCGCGGTGGGCGAGGTCGAGTCCACGAAGTCCGTCTCGGACATCTACGCCCCGGTCTCCGGCACCGTGGCCGCCGTCAACGACGAGCTCGACGGCGAGCCCGGCCTGGTCAACTCCGCCCCCTACGAGGGCGGCTGGCTGTTCGAGATCACCCTCGCGGACGAGGCCCAGCTCGAGGGCCTCATGGACGCCGAGGGCTACGCCTCGCACACCAGCTGAGCCCCGTCCGCCGTCGCCCCGCCGCCGGCCGGCGGGGCGGCGGCGTCCCCTTCGTCTCTCCCTCCGGCGCCGCGGCGCCGGCCGCCGCACAGGAGCACCCCATGAACCAGCCCGGACGTGAACCGGACCTGTCCACCTCCGCCATCAACCTCACCGAGCTGGCACCGCTGGTCTCGGCGGACCTCACCCGCGAGGAGTCGGACGCGATCCGCGCCCTCCCGGCCGGTTCCGCGCTGCTGCTGGCCCACGAGGGCCCGGACCAGTCCGCCCGCTTCCTCCTGGACAAGGACGTGGTCTCCGTGGGGCGCCACCCGGACGCGGACATCTTCCTCGACGACGTCACCGTCTCCCGTCGTCACGCGGAGTTCCGGGCCGAGGACGGTGGCCATCGGCTCGTGGACCTGAACTCCCTCAACGGCACCTTCGTGAACCACGACCGGGTGGACGAGATCCTGCTGCGCTCCGGGATGCACGTGCAGATCGGCAAGTACCGGCTCACGTACTACGCCGCGCCGGCGCGGGGCTGAGCCGTCATCCCCGTGATCGATCCGCGCCCGCTCCCCGACGCCGTCCCCACCGCCCGCCCTGCGGGCCGGCTGGGCATCGGCGAGGTCGTGGCCGCCCTCGAAGCCGAATTCCCCGGCGTCACCGCGTCCAAGGTGCGCTTCCTGGAGGACCGCGGCCTCGTGCTGCCCGAGCGGACCCCCGCCGGCTACCGGCGCTTCCGGCCCGAGGACGTGGACCGGCTCCGGTTCGTCCTCGCGCTGCAGCGCGACCACTTCCTGCCGCTCAAGGTCATCGCCGACCACCTGGCCGCGCTGGACCGCGGCGAACGCCCCACCGGCCTGCCCGGGACCGCGGCGGTCCCGGCGTCCTCGGACGCGGCGCGGCTCGGCCGCGAGGTCGCCGGGGGCCGCCGGTCGTGGACCCGCGCCGAGCTCGCCGCCGAATCCGGGGCGGGCGAGGAGCTGCTGGCCGAGCTGGATCAGTACTCGCTCCTGCCCGTCGATCCCGACGGCGGCTACCCGAGCCACGCGATGGACGTGGCCCGGGCCGCCGTCGTGCTCGCGGGCCACGGCCTGGAGCCCCGGCACCTGCGCCCGCTGCGGGCCGCGGCCGACCGCGAACTGGGCCTGGTGGAGCGCGCCGTCGCCCCGCTGCAGGCCCGCCGCGACGCCGGCACCCGCCCCCGCGTGGCCCGCTCGGCACGCGAGATCGCGCAGGCCAGCCTGCGGCTGCATGCGGCCCTCGTGGCCGTGGGGCTGGAGCAGTGGGATGACTGAGCCGCGCCCCGTGCCCGCCGACGACGCCGGCGACGTGCCGCTCTCCGTGCTCGGCGTGCGCGTCGAGCTGCCCGAACAGCACCACGTGATCCTGCTGGTGGATCCGCCCGGCCGCACGATGATCCCGCTGTGGGTGGGCGCGCCCGAGGCCGCCGCCGCCGCGCTCGCGCTCGAGGGCGTCCGCGCGCCCCGGCCCCTCACCCATGAGCTGCTCCTGGCCGCCGTGGACGCCCTGGGCGCCGAGGTCGTGCGGGTGCGGCTCACCGAGGTCCGCGACGAGGTCGTGCACGCCGAGCTCGTGCTCTCCACCGGCGCCCGGGTCGACGCCCGCGCGTCGGACGCCGTCGTGGTCGCCCTGCGCGCCGACGCCCCCGTGCTCGGCAGCCCCGCCGTGCTCGCGGACGCCGGCATGCCGGCGCGGACGGGGGAGGAGGACGCCGGCCAGGAGCGCGCCGTCGAGGACTTCCGCGACTTCCTGGACACGGTGCGCCCCGAGGACTTCGCCTGAGCGGAGCCGGCGCGACACGGCGCGGTCTCGCCGCCGGCTTCGTTGACCGTCCCCGGACCCGCGCGTACCTTCGAGGGGAAGAGGGCCCCGCCACCCGGAGCGCCTCCGTCGCCCTCCCCACGGTCACCGGGGAGCGCCGCCACGGTCACCGGCGGCACACGACGGTCGCGTCCCCCTCCCCGCACCGGGGGCCCCGCACCAGGAGGTTCCCCGTGACACCCACTGCAGGTCCTGGCCGGCCCCCCGCGCTCGGCGCCCAGGGCACGCTCTTCGACGAGGGCAGGACCCAGGGCGACGACGTCGGCTTCCGCGGTCCCACCGCGTGCAAGGCCGCCGGCATCACCTATCGCCAGCTCGACTACTGGGCCCGCACGGATCTCGTGGCCCCCACGGTCCGCAGCGCCTCCGGCTCCGGCTCCCAGCGGCTGTACTCGTTCCGCGACATCCTCGTCCTCAAGGTGGTCAAGCGCCTCCTGGACACCGGCGTCTCGCTCCAGCAGATCCGCACCGCCGTGGGCCACCTGCGCGAGCGGGGTGTCGAGGACCTGGCGCAGATCACCCTGATGAGCGACGGCGCCTCGGTGTACGAGTGCACCTCGGCAGACGAGGTCGTGGACCTCGTCCAGGGCGGCCAGGGCGTCTTCGGGATCGCCGTCGGCCGCGTGTGGCGCGAGGTCGAGGGCAGCCTCGCCGAGCTGCCGCGCGAGAGCGTGGTGGGCGCCCCCGAGCCGGGGGACGAGCTGGCCGGGCGGCGTCGGGCCCGCCGCTCCGCCTGATCCTCCACCCCGGGGCGCCCCGGAGGGCCGAGTCAGTCATCTTTCGTCTCGCAGCGGTGACTGTGCGCGACATGAGGCGGAACTCCGGCGCGGTGTGACACACTCCCAACCATGACCGCACCTGTCGAGAACTTCACCCCTCCAGAGGACGCGGCCGGGTCGACCGGAGCCGGCGCCGTCTTCTCCAAGGTCTTGGTGGCCAACCGCGGCGAGATCGCCGTCCGCGCCTTCCGCGCCTGCTACGAGCTGGGCGCCCGCACCGTCGCCGTCTTCCCCTACGAGGACCGCAATTCGATCCACCGCCAGAAGGCGGACGAGGCCTACCGCATCGGCGAGGAGGGCCACCCCGTGCGCGCCTACCTCGACGTGGACGAGATCATCCGCGTGGCGAAGGACGCCGGGGCCGACGCGATCTACCCGGGCTACGGCTTCCTGTCGGAGAACGCCGGCCTGGCCCGTGCCGCGGCTGAGAACGGGATCACCTTCGTCGGCCCGCCCGCCGACGTCCTCGAGCTGACCGGCAACAAGGTCGAGGCCCTGCGCGCGGCCAAGCGTGCGGGCATCCCCACCCTGGCCTCCTCGGACCCGAGCGCCGACGTCGAGTGGCTCCTGGAGCAGGCCGAGGAGATCGGCTTCCCCATCTTCGTCAAGGCCGTCGCCGGCGGCGGCGGCCGCGGCATGCGCCGCGTCGAGCGCCGCGAGGACCTGCGCGGCTCCCTCGAGGCCGCGATGCGCGAGGCGGACACCGCCTTCGGCGACCCCACCGTGTTCCTCGAGCAGGCCGTCCTGCGGCCGCGGCACATCGAGGTCCAGATCCTCGCCGACGGCGAGGGCAACGTCGTGCACCTCTTCGAGCGGGACTGCTCGCTCCAGCGCCGCCACCAGAAGGTCATCGAGATGGCCCCGGCCCCGAACCTGGACGAGGAGATCCGGCAGGCCCTGCACCGGGACGCCGTCGCCTTCGCCAAGGAGATGGGGTACGTCAACGCGGGCACCGTCGAGTTCCTCGTGGACACGGCGGGCGAGCGTGCGGGCCAGCACGTGTTCATCGAGATGAACCCCCGCATCCAGGTGGAGCACACCGTGACTGAGGAGGTCACGGACGTGGACCTGGTGAGCGCGCAGCTGCGCATCGCCGCCGGCGCCACCCTGCCCGAGCTGGGCATCACCCAGGACGCCCTCCAGGTCCGCGGCTTCGCCATCCAGTGCCGCATCACCACCGAGGACCCGGCCAACGGCTTCCGCCCGGACACCGGCACCATCACCGCCTACCGCTCGGCCGGCGGCTCCGGTGTGCGCCTCGACGGCGGCACCATCTACGCCGGTGCGGAGATCAGCCCCCACTTCGACTCCATGCTGGTCAAGCTCACCTGCCGCGGACGCGACTACGCCACGGCGGTGCGCCGCGTGCGCCGCGCCCTGGCAGAGTTCCGCGTGCGCGGCGTGGCCACCAACATCCCGTTCCTGATGAACGTGATGGACGACCCGCAGTTCCTCAGCGGCGACGTCGCCACGGACTTCATCGACAAGCACCCCGAGCTGGCCACGGTGAACCGCTCCCAGGACCGCGGATCCAAGGCCCTGCAGTACCTCGTGGACGTCACCGTCAACCAGCCGCACGGCCCGCGCGTCGAGGGCATCGACCCTCGCGACCGCCTCCCCGAGCACCCGGGCGACAAGCACCAGGAGCCGGACCGCTCGCCCTTCGACGGCCCGAGCCGGAACGAGGACGCGGTGCCCCCGCACGGCTGGCGTCAGGTGCTGCTGGAGCAGGGCCCCGAGGGCTTCGCCCGCACCCTGCGCGAGCAGACCGCGCTGGCCGTCACGGACACCACGTTCCGCGACGCCCACCAGTCCCTGCTGGCCACCCGCGTCCGCACGCGCGACCTGCTGGCCGCCGCCCCCGCCGTCGCGCACACCCTGCCGGGGCTGCTCTCGGTGGAGGCCTGGGGCGGGGCGACGTACGACGTCGCGCTGCGCTTCCTCCACGAGGACCCGTGGCAGCGCCTCGAGCTGCTGCGCGCGGAGCTGCCGAACATCCCGATCCAGATGCTGCTGCGCGGCCGCAACACGGTGGGATACACGCCGTACCCCACCGAGGTGACGGACGCGTTCGTGGCCGAGGCCGCGGCGTCCGGCGTCGACGTGTTCCGCATCTTCGACGCCCTCAACGACGTCGAGCAGATCACCCCGGCCATCGAGGCGGTGCGTGCCACGGGCACCGCCGTGGCTGAGGCGGCCCTGTGCTACACGGGCAACATGACGGACCCGAAGGAGACGCTCTACACGCTCGACTACTACCTGGGCCTCGCCCGCCGGATGGTCGACGCCGGCGCCCACGTCCTGGCGATCAAGGACATGGCGGGCCTGCTGCGGCCCGCCGCGGCGCGCGAGCTGGTCACCGCCCTGCGCGCCGAGTTCGACCTGCCCGTGCACCTGCACACGCACGACACCGCCGGCGGTCAGCTGGCCACCCTGCTCGCAGCGGCGGAGGCCGGCGTGGACGCCGTCGACGCGGCCACCGCGTCCATGGCGGGCACCACCAGCCAGGTGCCGCTGTCCGCCCTGGTGGCGGCGCTCGAGCACACGGAGCGGGACACCGGTCTCGGCCTCGAGGCCGCCACCGCGATGGAGCCCTACTGGGAGTCCGTCCGCTCGGCGTACGCGCCCTTCGAGGCGGGGCTGCCCGCCCCGACCGGCCGCGTGTACCACCACGAGATCCCGGGCGGCCAGCTGTCCAACCTGCGCACGCAGGCGATCGCGCTCGGCCTGGGGGAGCGGTTCGAGGCCATCGAGTCGATGTACGCCGCGGCCGACGACCTGCTCGGCCACCTCGTCAAGGTCACCCCGTCCTCCAAGGTGGTGGGCGATCTGGCGCTGCAGCTGGTCGGCTCCGGCGTGGACCCGAAGGAGTTCGCGGAGCGTCCGCAGGAGTTCGACATCCCGGACTCCGTGATCGGCTTCCTGCGCGGCGAGCTCGGCGACCCGCCCGGCGGCTGGCCGGAGCCCTTCCGGACCAAGGCCCTCCAGGGTCGCCGCGAGGGCGCGGGCATGGTGGAGATCTCCGCGGAGGACTCGAGCGCCCTCGGCGAGGCCGGACAGACCCGCCGCGGGGTGCTGAACCGCCTGCTCTTCCCCGGCCCCACGAAGGAGTTCGAGGCGCACCGCGAGGAGTTCGGGGACACCGTCACCCTGCACACCCGCGACTTCCTCTACGGCCTCGTCCCCGGGCGCGAGCACGTCATCTCGCTCGGACGCGGTGTGCGGCTGCTCGCCACCCTCATGTCGGTCTCCGAGCCGGACGAGAAGGGCATGCGCACCGTGATGGTCACCCTGAACGGCCAGCTGCGCCAGATGACCGTCCGGGACCGCTCGATCGAGTCCACCGTGCGGACCGCGGAGAAGGCGGACCCCGGCACCCCCGGCCACGTCGCCGCCCCGTTCGCGGGCTCGGTCACCGTGCAGGTGGCCGAGGGCGACGCCGTCGAGGTCGGCCAGGCGGTGGCCACGATCGAGGCGATGAAGATGGAGGCCGCGATCACGGCCCAGGTCGCGGGCACCGTGCGCCGCGTGGTCACGGAGGGCATCACGCCCGTCAACGGCGGAGACCTGCTGCTCGTGATCGAGTGAGCCCCGCGTGAGCCCGCCGCCGGCGGGCCGCCCCACGGGCCCGGACGCCACCGCGTCCGGGCCCGTGCCTATCCTGGGAGGCATGGCCACCACTGCGGAACACCACGACCTGCTCATCATCGGCTCCGGATCGGGGAACTCCCTGGTCAGCGAACACTGGAAGGGCCGGAGCGTCGTGATCGCCGACTCCGGCCCGTTCGGCGGCACCTGCCTGAACGTCGGCTGCATCCCCACCAAGATGTACGCCTACCCGGCCAGCCTGGCGGCGCTGCCGCCCGAGGCCCGGAGCCTCGGGGTGGGGCTGGAGTTCACGGGCGCCGACTTCCCGGCCATCCGGGACCGCATCTTCACGCGCATCGACGGCATCAGCCGGGACGGGCTGCGCCACCGCCGGGATGATCTGGACTACACGAGCGTGATCCAGGAGGAGGTGCGCTTCGTCGGTCCCCGCCGCGTGCGCACCGCCTCGGGTCGGGAGATCACGGCGGACCAGGTCGTGGTCGCCGCGGGGTCGCGGCCCACCCTCCCGGAGATCCCGGGCCTGGACCTGCCGTCGGTGCACACCTCGGACACCGTCATGCGACTGGATCGGCTGCCGCGGCGGCTGCTCGTGGTGGGCGGCGGGTTCATCGCCTGCGAGTTCGCGTCCGTCTTCGCCGGGCTGGGCACCGAGGTCGTCCAGGTCAACCGCGGCCACCGGCTGCTCAAGCAGCACGACATGTCCGTGTCCACGACGTTCACGAAGATCGCGGCCCGGCGGTGGGACCTGCGCACGGGGTGGACCCCGGCCGGGATCGAACCGGTCGAGGACGCCGAGCGGGCCGCGGACGGCTGGGTCCGGGTGCGCCTGGATCGCGCGGAGGGCCAGGAGCAGACCGGCATCGTGGAGGAGGCCATCGAGGCGGACGCGGTGCTGATCGCGGTCGGCCGGACGCCGAACACGGACCGCCTCGACCCCGCCGCCGCGGGACTGGACGTCACCGACGACGGCATCCTGGCCAGCGACGAGCACCAGCGCGCACTCTCCGACGGCGCGCCGGTGGAGGGGGTCTACGTGCTCGGGGACGTCGCCAACACGTGGCAGCTCAAGCACGTGGCCAACCACGAGGCCCGCGTCGTCGCGCACAACCTGGAGCATCCGGACGACCTCCGCGCCAACACGCTCGGCCCCGTGCCGGCGGCCGTGTTCACCCACCCGCAGGCGGCCTCCGTCGGGCTCACGGTGGAGCAGGCGCTCGCCGACTACGGCGCGGACGCGATCACGGTGAAGACCCAGCCCTTCGGGGACGTCGCCTACGGCTGGGCCATGGAGGACACCGAGGGTGTGTGCACCGTCGTCGCGGAGAAGGCCACCGGACGGATCCTGGGCGGGCACATCCTGGGGCACGAGGCCGCGAACCTCATCCAGCCGCTCGTGACCGGCATGGCGTTCGGCATCGACGCCCACCGGCTCGCGCGGGGCCAGTACTGGCCCCACCCGGCCCTCACCGAGGTCGTCGAGAACGCGCTGCTGGGCCTGGACGTGCCGGACTCCGGTCTGCTCTGACCGGACCCGCGGGGACGACGAGGCCCGGCCGCGGGGGCCGGGCGCCGTCGTCGAGGGGCGTTCAGTTCTGCGGGGCGGGCTCCCCGTAGATGTCCGCGATCTGCGCGGCGAAGTCCTTCATGATCGCCGACCGGCGCATCTTCAGGGACGGGGTCACATGGCCCTCCTCCAGGGAGAAGTCGCGGTCGAGGATGCGGAACTCCCGGATCCCCTCGGCGCGCGAGACCAGGCTGTTGGCCTTGTCCACGGCCTCCTGGATGTGACGGCGCACCGCGTCCTCGCGTGCGGCCGCAGCGACGTCGAGGTCCTTCGGCAGCCCGTTCGCGGCGAGCCACGCGGGCAGGGTGTCGGTGTCGAGGGTGACGATCGCCGCGATGAAGGGCTTGCCGTCGCCGACCACCATCACCTGGGAGACGAGCGCGTCGCTGCGGATCGCGTCCTCGAGCATCGCCGGTGCCACGTTCTTGCCGCCGGCCGTCACCAGCAGCTCCTTCTTGCGGCCGGTGATCGTGAGGAAGCCGTCGTCGTCCAGGGCCCCGAGGTCGCCGGTGCGGAACCAGCCGTCTTCGAAGGCCTCCTCGTTCGCCTCCGGCCGGTTGTGGTAGCCGCGCATCAGCGACGTGCCGCGCGTGAGGATCTCGCCGTCCTCGGCGATCCGCACCTGGTTGCCGCCGAGGGGGTGTCCGACCGTGCCGATCTTCAGCCGGTCCGGCCGGCCCACGGTGATGGGGGCCGTCGTCTCGGTGAGGCCGTAGCCCTCGAGGATGGTCACGCCCACGCCGCGGAAGAAGTGCGCCAGGTCGGTGGAGAGGGGGCCGCCGCCGGAGACCGCGTACGCGAGCCGGCCGCCCATGGCCGTCCGGATCCGGCGGTAGACCAGCGCGGAGTAGAACGCGCGCTGCAGCCGCAGGGGCGCCGTCATCTGGCCCGAGTCCAGCGCCCGGGACCAGCGGATCGCCACGTCCGCGCCACGGCGGAAGATCTTCTCCTTGCCGCCGCTCTGCGCGTTGAGCAGCGCCGCGTTGTAGATCTTCTCGAACACGCGCGGCACGGCCAGCACGAAGCTCGGCTGGAAGGTCTGCAGCGAGACCGAGAGCCGCTTGATGTCCGAGACGTGCCCGCAGCGTGCGCCCGCGGCGACGGTGAGCACCGAGACGAAGCGCGCGAACACGTGCGCCAGGGGGATGAACAGCACGGTGGAGGTGTCCTCGCGGACGACGTCGCCGAGCGAGGAGGACAGGGTCTGGTTGACGAGCTCCGCGAAGTTCTCGTGCGTGAGCTCGCAGCCCTTGGGCCGGCCCGTGGTGCCGGAGGTGTAGATGATGGTCGCCAGGTCGGCCAGGCCGGCGGAGGACCGGCGCGTCTCGAGCTCCTCATCGGTGACGTCCGCGCCCAGGGCGACGAGCGCCTCGAGGCCGGAGCCGGGGGCGCCGTCGGCCGGGTCCATCGTCCACAGGCCGATCAGCTCCGGCAGGCCCTCGCGCTGCACCGCGTCCCGCACCGTCTTGGCGAGGTCCTCGTTCCCGGTCACGACGGCGCGCACGTCCGAGTCCTCGATGATCCAGGACACCTGGCTGACGGAGGAGGTCTCGTACACGGGCACGGTGACCGCGCCGGCATACCAGATGGCGAAGTCGACCAGTGTCCACTCCAGGCGGGTGGAGGCCAGGAGACCGACCGTCTCCCCGGGCTGGATCCCGGCGGCGATGAGCCCCTTGGCCAGGGCCCGCACGCGTTCGCGGGCGTCCCGGGCGGAGACGTCCGTCCACTGGTCCTGCGCGTCGGGCACCGCGAAGAGGCCGTGGTCGGGACGCTCCGTGGCCTGGCGTTCCAGGAAGTCCGTGATGTTCGCCTCCGGGGACAGGCGGGGGTGGTGGTACGGCTCGCTGATCTCGTGCATGGGACTCCTCGGGCGTCGGGTCGGTCCCGCCGACCGATGGTCGGCGGAACGGAAGTATGTGTGAGTCGTGTCACGCACACTCTACAACCGGCAGCGGCAGGGTCCGGGCGCGACTCAGTGCGTCGTCATGGCGGCGACCGCGCTCCGGCCGTGGTCGATCAGCAGCGGCAGGTCGTAGTCGAGCGTGGCGACGTGGCGGCTGCGGGGCAGTCCCACCACCTCCACGGGGGCCTGGCGCAGGCCCCGCACCAGGGTCCGGTGGCTCGAGGCGGGCACGACGGCGTCGCGGGCGGACCGGTAGACCGTCACGGGAGCGGTGATCCGCGGCAGGGCGCGGCGGGCGGCCCGCTGGATGCGGCCGAGGGCGGCGACGCCGGCCACCGGCGTGCGGGGGTAGGCGCGCTCGCGCGCCGTCGGGTCCGCGATGTCGTCCGCGATCGGGGCGACCGTGGGGACGAACGGGGCCAGCAGCGGGGCGAAGGGGGCGAGCGGGCTGGCGAAGCGCAGCGCGGGGTTCACCACGAGCACCCCGGCCACGGGTCGGTGGGCGGCGGCGTCGAGCGCGAGGGCGCCGCCCATCGAGATGCCCGCCATGACCACGCGGCCGTGTCGGGCGAGCTCGAGGTCCACGACGGCCCGGACGGCGGCGCGGATCTCGTCCGCACCGGTGGCGGCGAGGTCCTCCCACCGGGTGCCGTGCCCCGGCAGCAGGGGCACGCTCACGGGGGAGCCGCCTGCCGCGAGCCCCTCGGCCCAGGCGCGGACGGAGGCCGGAGTCGAGGTGAACCCGTGCAGGAGCACGACGCAGTGGTCGCGCCGGGCGGGAGCGGCGGGCATGAGGCGCAGGGGGAGGTCTTCGGGGGCGACGGCGACGGGGCGGGGCATGGTGCCAGGGTAAGGCAGGCGGACCATACGATGGGCAGGCACCCGACCGCCCCGACCGGAAGGCCCTCGTGTCCACGTTCTACTGGTCCGCCAAGACGTTCGCCGTGGCTCCGGCCACCCGCCTGCTGTTCCGCCCCTGGGTGAAGGGCCTCGGGAACGTGCCGGCCGAGGGCCCGGCGATCCTGGCCAGCAACCACCTGTCCGTCTCGGACTCGGTGTTCATGCCGGCCATGCTCGACCGCCAGGTGCACTTCCTGGCCAAGCACGAGTACTTCACCGGCCCGGGCGTGAAGGGCTGGGTCACCCGCCGGTTCTTCGAGGCGGCGAACCAGCTGCCCATGGACCGCTCCGGCGGAGAGGCGTCCCTGCGCTCGCTGGACGCGGGCCTCGAGGCGCTGCGGGAGGGCCGGCTGCTCGGGATCTACCCGGAGGGCACCCGCAGCCCGGACGGGCGGCTGCACCGCGGCAAGATCGGCGTGGCCAAGCTCGCGCTGGCCTCGGGCGCGCCCGTGGTGCCCATCGCGATGATCGGCACGGACCGGGTGCAGCCGATCGGCCATGTGCTGCCGCGGATCCGGCGCCTGGGCATGATCTTCGGCGAGCCGCTGGACTTCTCCGACCGTGCCGAGGCCGTCGGCGACCCCCGGGTGCTGCGGGAGGTGACGGACGAGATCATGGAGGCCATCCGGCGCCTGTCGGGCCAGGAGTACGTGGACACCTACGCGGCGGACGTGAAGGCGGGCCGTACGGCCGCTCCGCCACGCGCCCGCGACTGAGCGGGGCCCGCGCGTCGTCATCCGGGGACGCTCAGACCGGGGCGCGGCACGCGGCCCCTAGCCTGGTGCACATGACTGAAGACCCCCGCGAGAAGATCCTGGCCTTCGGCACCGCCATCTCGGAGGGCGCCGCCGACATCCCCGGCCTGGACCACTGGCGCTCGCTGCCGATCGCGCAGGCGCCGTCCTGGGCGGACGAGGCCGATCACCGCGCCGCCGTCGCCGAGCTGAGCGCCCTGCCCCCGCTCGTCTTCGCGGGCGAGGTCGACCTGCTGCGCGCCCGTCTGGCCGACGTCGCCCAGGGCCGCGCGTTCCTCCTGCAGGGCGGCGACTGCGCCGAGACGTTCGCCGGGTCCACCGCCAACCGGATCAGCGCCCGGGTGAAGACCATCCTGCAGATGGCCGCGGTGCTGACCTACGGCGCCTCCATGCCGGTCGTGAAGATGGGCCGGATCGCCGGCCAGTTCGCCAAGCCGCGGTCCTCGGACACGGAGACCCGCGACGGCGTCACGCTGCCCAGCTTCCGCGGCGAGATCGTGAACGGCTACGAGTTCACCGAGCAGGCACGCCGGCACGACGCCCGACGGATGGTGCAGGCGTACCACACCTCCGCCTCCACCCTGAACCTGGTCCGCGCCTTCACCCAGGGCGGCTTCGCCGATCTGCGCAGCGTGCACCAGTGGAACCAGGGCTTCATGGCCAACCCGGCCTACGCCCAGTACGAGGAGATGGCCGCCGAGATCGACCGCGCGGTCCGCTTCATGAACGCCGCGGGCGTGGACTTCGAGGCCATGCGCCGCACCGAGTTCTACTCGGCCCACGAGGCGCTCCTGCTCGACTACGAACGTGCCCTGACCCGCGTGGACTCACGCAGCGGCGACCCCTACGCCACGAGCGCCCACTTCCTGTGGATCGGCGAGCGCACCCGCCAGGTGGACGGCGCCCACGTCGACTTCCTCTCCCGGGTCCGCAACCCGATCGGCGTGAAGCTCGGCCCGACCACCACGGTCGCGGACGCGCTCGAGCTCGCCGAGCGGCTGGACCCGGAGCGCGAGCCGGGCCGCCTGACCTTCATCACCCGCATGGGTGCGGAGCGGATCCGGGACGTGCTGCCCGGCATCGTCGAGGGCGTCCGCGACGCGGGGCTGGAGCCGGTGTGGGTCACCGACCCCATGCACGGCAACACCGTGACCGCGGCCAACGGCTACAAGACCCGCCGGTTCGAGGACGTGATGGACGAGGTCAGCGGCTTCTTCGAGGTGCACCGCGAGCTCGGCACGCACCCGGGCGGCATGCACGTCGAGCTGACCGGCGACGACGTCGCCGAGTGCCTGGGCGGCTCCGACCCGATCAACGAGGCCGACTTCGACGCCCGCTACGAGACGCTGTGCGACCCGCGGCTGAACCACCAGCAGTCCCTGGAGATGGCGTTCAAGGTCACCGAGGCCCTCTCGCACCCCGAGCGCCGCGCGCCGCGGGCCTGACCGCGCGGCCGGGCACGCCCCGGCTCAGCCGACCCAGACGTGGACCGCGGTGCCCTCCGGCAGCGCGGTCCCGGCGGCGGGGGACTGGTGCAGGACCCGGGACTCGCCCCGGGCGGAGAGCGGCAGCGGCAGGCGATGCACGCGGGCGTCCCAGCCCTCGTCCGCCAGCGTCGTGTGCGCCGTCTCCGGATCCTGCCCGGTCATGTCCGGCACCGGGCGCACGGCGCGGCCCTCGGAGAGCACCACGCGGACCGCGGTGCCCGGCGTCGCCTGCTCGCCGGGGGCCGGGTGCTGCTCGATCACGGCCCCGGCCGGCACTGCGGGATCGGTGCGGCGCTCCGCGACCTCCACGGTGAATCGGGCGTCCCGGGCCACGCCGTGGGCCTGCCGGATCACGACGCCGGTCAGGTCGGGCACCGGCACCGGCGCGGGGCCGGCGGAGACGGTGAGCTCGACGGGGGCGCCGCGCCCCGCCGGCTCCCCGGCCGCGGGTGAGCTGGCGACGACCGTGCCCTCCGTGCGGAGTTCGTCATGCCGGGCCGTGACCGCCGCGGTGAAGCCCGCGGCGGTCAGCCGTTCCTCCGCCGCCTCCCGGGCCAGCCCGTCGAGGTCGGGGACCACCGCCACACCACCGACTCCGAGGCCGCCGGAGCCCAGCGTCCAGCCCAGCAGCAGGGCGACGCCGGTGAGCAGCAGGGTCACGGCCGCGCCGATCGCCGCGGCCCGGCCGGTGCCCTGGCCGAGGTCGAGGGCGGGGCGGCGGGCCGCCCGACGCAGCCGCCGCCGGGAGCCGCGCCCCGGATGCCGGTCCGCCGGAGCGGGGTCGAGCCCGAGCGGGCCGATCGGCTCCGCCGGGCGCGCGGCGGGCCGCGGGTCGCCCCCGTGCGTCGCCACACGGGTGTCGATGACGTCGGTCATGTCCTCGTCGAGGTCGGACTCGGCCAGGGCGGGGAGCACGCGCGTCGCGTGGTGGTCGCCGGCGTCGAGGGCCCGGGTCTCCAGGTTCCCGTCCGGGGCCGCATCCTCGAGGCCATCGGCGGCGGGGCCGGCCGGGGCCGGGTCCGCGCCCGGGCCCTCGGCGGGCTGCGCGGCGGGGCGGCGGTCCGGTGCGTCGGGGTCCAGGCCCGCCGCCACGGCCTCGATGCGGTGCAGGAGCTCGCCGGCACCGGCGGGCCGGTCGGCCGGGTCCGGCTCGGTGCACCACAGCACGAGGTCGTCGAGGTCCTCGGGGAGCCCGGGGTGCAGCGTGGACGGCACGGGGACCCGCTCGTGGACGTGCCGGTAGGCGACCTGCAGCGCGGTCGCCGCGGTGTACGGCTGGCGGCCCGTGAGCAGCTCGAACAGGATGATGCCCACGGCGTACACGTCGGAACGGGCGTCGGCGGGCGCCCCGGCGATGTGCTCGGGGGCGAGATAGGCGGGTGTGCCCACGACGGCCTGCCCGGCCATGGTGTGGGCCGTGGCGGCGCGGGACAGGCCGAAGTCCGCGACCGTCACCCGGCCGTCGTCGCGGACGAGCACGTTCTCGGGCTTCACGTCCCGGTGCACCAGTCCGGCGCCGTGCGCGGCGGCCAGGCCGTCGACGAGCGGACGCAGGAATCGCAGCGCCTCCCGGGGCGAGAGCGGTGCACGGTCCCGGATGACGGTGCGCAGCGTGCGGCCGGGCACGTGCTCCATCACGAGGTAGGCCAGCACGTCGCCGTCCTCGGCCTCGGTGTGGCCCTGGTCCAGGACCGCGACGACGTGCGGATGGGACAGCCGCGCCGTCGTCTTGGCCTCCTGCTCGAACCGGCCGACGAGGACGGGGTCCTCCGCCAGGTGCGGGTGCATGACCTTGAGCGCCACCTGGCGGTCGAGACGCTCGTCCACGGCCAGGTAGACGGTGGACATGCCGCCCCGGGCCAGCCGCTCGACGACCCGGTAGCGGCCGTCGACGATGCCCCCCACGAGGGGGTCGCGGCGTGCGCTGCTCATCGTCCCAGGGTAGGACAGGCGGCGGACCCCTCGGGGCGGTCCGCCGCCGGCGGATCAGAACATCGCCATCGCGGCGCGCACCTTGGCCACGTAGTCCCGTGCCTCCGGGTTCAGGCCGCTGTCCAGCACCCCGCCGAGGCCCTGGTAGTAGGCCCCGATGCCCTCATCGAGGGTGGGGGTGCGGTCCTGCACGTACTTGATGAACGCGACGCCGGCCACCGCGTTGTCGTGGGGGTCCAGCAGGTTCAGCTCGCGGCCCACCAGCTCCGAGGCGAACTCGCCCGTGATCGGGATGACCTGCATCGCCCCCACGGCGTTGCCGGGGGAGACCGAGGCCATGCGGAAGCGGGACTCGGTGTACGCGTGGCCCAGGGCCAGGCGAGGGTCCACGCCCATCCGCTCGGCGGTCTCGCGGACGATCTGCTGCATCTGCTCGGGGGTGGGCTGCGGGACGGCGCGCAGCAGGCGCAGGTTCTCGTTCGCCGAGGCCGTCACGTGCGGCGCGTAGGTGCGCCCGAGGAAGGTGTCGCCGACCGCCTGGACGGCCGAGACCGGCTCCACCTCGAGGGTGCCGTCGGAGATCACGAGCACGTCGCCGGGGTGCAGCGTCGAGGCCCGCGTCAGGCCGTTGAGCTCGCGCAGACGGGGGATGGAGACCTCGAACCGCTGGGAGATCCCCCAGAGGGAGTCGCCGGAGACCACGGTGTACCGGACCGTCCCGCCGGCCGCCGTCGGGGTCGTCGACGCCGGCGCGGTGGCGGGGGTCGTGGTCGGGGCGGGCGACGCGGGGGCCTTCGGTGCGGCGGCCGTGCGCTGCGTGGTCAGGACCATGCCCGGGTGGAGCATGCTCGACGCGCTCATGCCGTTGAGCCGCTGCAGCTGCGCGGCGGAGACGCCGGTGCGGCGGGCGATGACCCACCACCCGTCGTTCGGCTGCACCGTGTAGGTCCCCGCGGCCGGGGCCGGGGCCGCCGCGCCGGTCAGGCGGAGCTCGTCACCCGGGTAGAGCACGGTCTCCAGGCCCAGGCCGTTGAACCGCAGCAGGTCGGCGACGGAGACGCCGCGGGCGGCCGAGATCCGGGTGAGGGAGTCGCCCGGGCGCACGGTGTGCACCGCCGCCTCCTGGGCGTGGGCCTGGGCGGGCAGACCGGTGAGCAGCAGCAGGGGCACCGCGCCGCCGGTCAGGACGGAGCGCAGGCAGCGGGAGCGGACGGGGGTGTGGGGCACGGCAGACCTCGGCATCGGATCGGATGGATGGAACACGACGGGGAAGTGACGGGTGGGACCCGTGGCCCCCGCGGTCGACCGACGACGTCGGCGCCCGGCCATGGAGCCTCGGCGATGTTATCGGAATGTGATCTTCGTGACCATACTGAGATCTATGCCGTCCGGGGCGCGATGGGCCGGGCCCGTCGGCGGCCACGTAGGCTGGCGCCTGTGAGCACCACTTCCTCCGACACCCCGGTCCCCGCTGACGCGATCCCCGCCGAGCTCGACGCCCTCGTGGGCGAGTGGCTCTCCGTGCCCGACGTGGCGGAGCACCTCGACCAGCGCGTGACCCGCGTCCACAACCTCGTGCATGATCGCCGCCTGCTGGCCGTGCGTCGTCCCGAGCCCGCGGTGCGGTCCGTGCCGGCCCTGTTCCTCACCGAGACCGGCGTGCTCGACTCCCTGCAGGGCACGCTCGTGCTGCTGGCCGACGCCGGCTTCTCCGACGAGGAGGCCCTCCGTTGGCTGTTCACCGAGGACGAGTCGTTGCCCGGCCGGCCCATCGACGCACTCCGGGACGGCCGGAAGACCGAGATCCGGCGTCGCGCCCAGGCCCTGGCCTGGTGAGCCGGCCCCGCGGGCGGCCTTAGCCCGCGGGGTCCGTGCCGCTCAGTGGCGGCGCGACGTGTAGGCGTCGATCAGCTGCGTGAGCTCGGCGCTGACGTCCTCGGGGACGCCGTGCGCGAGCAGGCCCGCCACGGCCCCGGCCGCCTCGTGCGAGAGCGCCGCGACCCGCTCTTCGACGGCCCGGCGCGCGCCGCACGCCTCGAGGACGCCCTGCCAGTGGGCCACCCGGTCCGCACCGAGGTCCGGGTCGCCGAGGTCCGCGTCGAGCGCGGCGGCCTCGTCCGGGGCGAGCAGCTCGACGGCGCGGGCGATGAGCACCGTCTGCTTCCCCTCCCGCAGGTCGTCGCCCGCGGGCTTGCCCGTGGTCGCCGGATCGCCGAACACGCCGAGCAGGTCGTCGCGGTACTGGAAGGCCATGCCGAACGGCAGCGACACCCGGGCGAACGCGGTCACCAGCCCGTCGTCCGCCCCCGCCAGCAGCCCCCCGAGGGCGAGCGGGTGCACCGCCGAATAGCGCGCCGACTTGTGCTCCACCACCGCCTCGGCGGCCGCCTCGGCCTCGCGGGCGTCGCGCGCCGCCGGGGCCATCTCGGCCACCACGTCGAGGTACTGACCCGCCATCACGCCGAAGCGCATCCGCTCGAGCTCGGCCCGCGCCCGGTCCTCCCGGGGCGTGCCGGCGAGGACGCGCGCGAAGGCCGTCTCGCTCATCCCCAGGGCGACGTCGCCGGCGAGGATCGCGGCGGAGACGCCGAAGTGCTCCGCGGCGTGGCGCCAGCCCGCCTCCCGGTGGAGGGACTCGAAGCGGCGGTGCACGCTGGGCATCCCGCGGCGGGTGTCCGAGCGGTCCAGGATGTCGTCGTGGATCAGCGCCGCGGCCTGGAACAGCTCGAACGCCGCCCCCGCCTCGGCGATGCGGGGGTCCTCCGCCTCGCCACCGGCCGCCCGCCAGCCGAGCCAGGCCAGGACGGCGCGCAGGCGCTTGCCGCCCGCGGTCAGGTCCGCGATCGCGTCCACGAGGGGCGCGGTCAGCGGGTGGACGTCCCGGGCGAGGTCCCGGTGCTCCGCCAGCAGGCGGTCGAGGGCGTCGGCGACGGCGGCGCGGAAGCGGTCCTGGTCGGCGGGACGGGGGCGGGGGACGGCGACGTCGGCGGGCATGGCCCCACCCTAGCCGCGCCGCGCGACGGATCGCCGGTCCCGGATAGGCTCGGTCCATGTCCGAGACCGCGCCCGCTGCACCCCGCGATGAGGCGACGATCCTCCACGTGGACATGGACGCGTTCTTCCTGTCCGTCGAGCTGCGCGAACGGCCCGACCTCGAGGGGCGTCCCGCCGCCGTCGCCGCCCCGAGCGGCCGGTCCGTGGTGCTCTCCGCCTCGTACGCGGCGCGGGCCTACGGGGTCCGCTCGGCGATGCCCCTGGCGCACGCCCGCGCCCTGTGCCCGCCCCTCGTGGTCATCCCGCCGCGCCAGCAGCTCTACCGGGCCGTCTCCGCCGAGGTGATGGCCGTGCTCGCGGACGTGACCCCCGTGATGGAGCAGCTCAGCGTGGACGAGGCGTTCCTCGACGTCGCCGGCGCGCGCCGTCGGCTCGGCCCGCCCGAGCACATCGGCCACCTGATCCGGGAGCGCGTCCGCTCCGCGCTGGGGCTGCCGTGCACCGTGGGCGGCTCGGCCGTGAAGTTCGTGGCCAAGACGGCGTCCACCGCGGCCAAGCCCGACGGCCTGCTGATCGTGCCGCCGGAGCGCACCCTGGACTTCCTCCATCCGCTGCCCGTGGGCCGGCTGTGGGGCGTGGGCCCCAAGGCGGCCGAGCGGCTCGCCCGGCGGGGGGTGGCGACCATCGGCGACCTCGCCCGGGTGGACCCCGCGCGACTGGAGGCGTCGTTCGGGGCCGCCGGCCGGGAGTGGGCGTCGCTCGCCCGGGGCATCGACCCGCGTCCCGTCGCCCCGCGCCCGGCGGCCCGCAGCATCGGTGCGGACCACACCTTCGACGTCGACCCCGTCGACGTCGCGGGCGTCGACCCGGAGGTCCTGCGCCTGTGCCACCGGGTCGCGGCCCGGCTGCGTGCGGAGCAGGCCACCGCCGGCGCGGTCACAGTCCGCCTCAAGGCGCCGGACGGGTCGGTCCGCAGCCGCACCGCCCGCCTCGCCCGGCCGACCGCCACGGGCCACGACCTCCTCGGCCCGGCGCGGCGACTCGTCCGCGAGCTGCACGCCGAACGGCCGCATCCGGTCCGGCTCGTGGGCGTGCGCGCCGAGCGCCTCGGGGACGAGGCCGATCAGCCCCCGGCCCAGGAGGCGCTCTTCGGCGGTCCCGCCTGGGGGACGGAGGGCGAGGCGTCGGAGGCGGGCGACTGGGCCGGTGCCGAGGCCGCCCTGGACGCCGTCGCCCGGCGCTTCCCGACGGCGGCCGTGCGGCCGGCGTCGCTGCTGGGTCGCCGCGAGGCCCGCGCCGACGCCCGCCGGGACGCGCCGCGGCCGGGCCCCGGAGGCCCGGACCGGGAGTGAGGGGTTCCGGGGCCGGCGACGTCGCCACCTGGCTAGGGTGGGGCGGCAGGTCCTATCCTGGAGGGCAAGTCGGACGCGCGGGCGTCCCCTCCCGGTCCCGGAGGTGTCGGAGGCCGCGTTCGAAGGAGTCGCCATGCCCCTCTCAGAGCATGAGCAGCGGATGCTGGACCAGCTGGAGCAGCAGCTGCGCACCGAGGACCCCCGGCTGGCCACCCAGATGGCGGACACGGGGCGGCATCGGCTGCCCGTGGGTCGCGTCGTGGCCGGGGCCGTCCTCGCCGTGGTCGGGCTGCTCGTCGTGGTCCTCGGGGTCGCCAACCACGCGATCCTCCTGGGCGTGCTCGGCGTCGTCGTCATCGGGGCCGGCATCTTCCTGCTGACCACGCGGCCGCGCGCTGTCGCCTCCGGGGCCTCGGGCCCGGAGGCCCGCCGGTCGGGCGCACCGCGACGGCAGGGAGGCGGCGACTTCATGGGCCGCCTCGAGCGGCGCTGGGACGAGCGGCGCGCCGGAGGCGACTGAGCGCCTGGCCCGCCGGGCCCCCACTATCCTCCACTCCAGGCCCCGATCCGCTCCGGATCGGGGCCTTTCCGCTGCCCGAGGCTCCGTCGTCGCCGCGGCCCTCCACCGGGGCCCACCGGTCCTCCACGTCCCTCCACGGCGACGCCGGCCCCGGGACCCGCGGGATGGCGCGCCGGACTCGGGGGGCCTCGACACGCCCGTGGCGCCGGGACCCGCGTCCGGGGTTGATGGTGGAGGGAAGTGGGGTAATGTGGAGGGAAGGAGAGAGCATGGGTCCCGACCTTGGTCGGGAGGGACCGCTTGACGAGCCAGGGGGTCTGCCGTGTTCTTGGGCACGTACACCCCCCGGCTCGACGAGAAGTCCCGGCTGATCCTCCCCGCCAAGTTCCGCGAGGAGCTGGCGGAGGGGCTGGTCCTGACCCGGGGTCAGGAGCGCTGCATCTACGTGTTCAGCGCTCGTGAGTTCGAGCGGGTCCACGAGCAGATGAGGTCGGCTCCACTGTCCTCCCGCCAGGCCCGTGACTACATCCGCGTCTTCCTCTCGGGGGCGTCGGACGAGGTCCCGGACAAGCAGGGTCGGGTGACCGTGCCGGCGCCGCTGCGACAGTACGCGGGGCTGGACCGGGACGTGACCGTGATCGGCGCGGGGACGCGAGTGGAGATCTGGGACTCGGAGTCCTGGAACACCTACCTCGCCGAGCAGGAAGCCGCCTTCTCCGAGACCGACGAGGACGTCCTGCCCGGCGTCTTCTGACCATGACCACCCGACCTCGAGCGAGACCTCCAGCCGACGCCGCCGCACCTGACCCGTCTTCCCCTGGGCCAGGCGCGGCGGCGGACGGATGGGGATCCCGCCCGAGGTCCGCCAGGACCGCGATGTGAGCAGGAGGTCGAGAGTGGACGCAGGCCAGCCGCGCCCCGAGGACCGCCACCTGCCCGTGATGCGGGACCGCGTCGTCGACCTCCTCGCCCCCGCCGTCCAGGCCGCGCTCGAGGCCGGCCGTACGCCCGTCGCCGTCGACGGCACGCTGGGCATGGGCGGGCACACCGAGGCCCTGCTGACCCGGTTCCCCCACCTGCGCGTCATCGGCATCGACCGCGACGTCCACGCCCAGGCCATGGCCGTCGAGCGCCTCGGCCCCCTCGCCGAGCGCCTGATCCCCTTCCACGGCACCTACGACCGGGTGCCCGAGGCCATGGCCGCCGCGGGCGTCACGAAGGTCGACGCCGCGCTCTACGACCTCGGTGTGTCCTCCTACCAGCTGGACGACCGGGAGCGCGGCTTCGCCTACTCCTACGACGCTCCGCTGGACATGCGCATGGACGACACCGCCGAGCGCTCCGCCGCGACGCTCGTGGCGGAGCTGGACGAGCAGGAGCTGCGCCGCATCATCCGTCGCGACGGCGAGGAGCGCTTCGCCGGCCCCATCGCACGGGCCATCGTCCGGGCCCGCGACGAGGCCCCCATCGAGACCACCGGCCGCCTCGTCGAGGTGATCCGCTCGGCCGTCCCCGTCGCCGCGGGGGCAACCGGCGGGCACCCGGCCAAGCGCACCTTCCAGGCCCTGCGCATCGCCGTGAACGAGGAGCTCGACATCCTCGACGCCGCCGTGCCCGCCATCCTCGACGCCCTCCACGTGGGCGGGCGCCTCGTGGTGATGAGCTACCACTCCCTCGAAGACCGCATCACGAAGCGGCACCTGAGCGCGTGGGCCACGTCCACGGCGCCCCCGGGGTTCCCAGTGGTGCTGGAGGAGCACGAACCCGTGGTGCGGGTGCTCACCCGCGGCACCGAGAAGCCCACCGAAGAAGAAATCTCCGAGAACCGTCGCGCCTCCTCCGCGAGAGTGCGTGCGGTTGAGAAGATCAGGACGTCCAGGACCACGGCATGACGCTGCACGAGGAGATGAGCATGGCCGCACACGCACGGATCGCAGAGTCGCTGCGCCCCGGGTCGACCCCCGTCGCCCCTGCGCGGCCGACTCCGCAGGAGCGCACGCCGCTCTCGGTGGTGCCCGCCCCGCTGCCCCGATCCCGCTCCGGGGTGACCGTGCTGTGCGTCCTCGTGGTGCTCGCCGCGCTCGCGGCGGTGCTCGTCATGAACATCACGATGTCCAACCGGCAGTACGCCCTCCTGGACCTGCGCCAGGAGCAGCAGGCCGTCACCGAGACCAATGAGCGGCTGGCCGAACAGGTGGGCCACCTCGAGGCGCCGCAGAACCTGGCCGCGCGCGCCGACGCCCTCGGGATGGTCGCCCCCGCCGGCACCGCCTCCGTGGACGCGGGCACGGGCCAGTTCAGCGGCGAGGCCCAGGCGGCCCAGGACGGCGACATCTCCGCCACCTACGTCGCGCCGCCGGCGGACGCGGACGCGGTCCGCCAGGGGACGGCCGGCGACGGCCAGGACGAGATCGAGGGACCGCGCACCCTCGGCGGCGAGGACGCCTCCGCCGCCCCCGACCAGGACGCCGCCGACCGTTGATCGACCGTCCCGCCTCGCACCTTCCCCGCGGCGGATCGACGGTCGGGCCCGCTCCCGGGCACCCCGCCGTGCGCACCCGCATCCTTCTCCTGCTCGTCTTCGTCCTGCTCGGCGGGCTCGCACTGCGGCTCGTCTACGTGCAGGGCATCGACCCCACGGGGCAGGCCGCGGCGGCCATGGACCAGCGCCTGACACACCAGGAGACCCTGCCGCAGCGCGGGTCCATCCTGGACCGCGACGGCGACGTGCTGGCCGCCAGCGTGCGCCGCTACGACATCGTCGTGGACCAGCGCCTCGTCAAGGACTTCAACGAATGGGACCGCGAGGCCCGGGAGACCGTGCTGGTGGACGTGGACTCCCGCCTGGCCAGCCTGGCCGAGGTGCTCGGCATGTCGGAGGAGGAGGTGCGCGAGGCCACCATCGGCTCCCGCCCGTACGCCGTGGTGCGTCGCTCCGTGACCCCGGAGGTGCGGGATGCGGCCATGGCCCTCAACGTGCCGGGCCTGCTCTCCGAGGCGGTGGACCGCCGCACCTACCCGAACGGGTCGGTCGCCGGCAGCATCATCGGCTTCATGGGTGGCGACGGCACCGCCCTCGAGGGCCTCGAGCTCAGCCAGGACGACGTCATGACCGGCACCCCGGGCACCCGCACGTTCGAGGTGGGCGCAGACGGCATCCGCATCCCCAACGCCCCGCTCGAGGAGGTTCCGGCCGTGGACGGCGCCGACCTGCGCCTGACCGTGGACAAGGACGCCCAGTGGTTCGCGCAGGAGACCCTCGGCGCCCTCGCCGCCGAGTACGAGGCGGAGTGGGCGAACGCCGTCGTGATGGACGTGAAGACGGGCGACGTGATCGTCATGGCGGACTCCACCACGGTGGACCCCGCCGACCCCGACGCCACCGAGGGGAACTTCCGCACCTCCACCGTGATGAGCACGCCGTACGAGCCGGGCTCCACGGGCAAGGCGCTGCCGATCGCGGCCGCCGTCGACGCCGGGAAGGTCACCGCCACGGACGGCTTCACCGTCCCCGGCAGCCAGGACTTCGACGGGCAGACCATCCGGGACTTCTCCCCGCACCCGACGTTCGACATGACCGTGGCAGGCATCTACGCGCGCTCCTACAACACGGGCACGGTGCAGATCGCCGAGAAGATCACGGACGAGCAGCGCTACGAGTACATGCGCTCCTTCGGGGTCGGCCAGCCCATCGACCTCGGCCTGCCGCAGCAGGCGGGCAGCGTCCTCGTCCCGCCCGAACAGTGGGACGGCCGCCAGCGCCTGACCACGGCCTTCGGCCAGGGCTACACCCAGACCACCCTGCACACCGCCCAGATGTACCAGGCCCTCGCCAACGGCGGCGTGCTGATCCCGGCCCGGCTGATCGACGCCACGGTGGACGGCGACGGCGCGGAGAAGCGCTGGGAGTCGTCCGCGGAGCCCCACCGCGTGGTCTCCGAGGAGACGGCGGCGCAGATGCTCCGCATGATGGAGACCGTCGTGACGCAGGGCACCAGCAAGGCCGCCGCGATCCCCGGGTATCGCGTGGGCGGCAAGTCCTCCACCGCCGAGGCCGCGAGCGACACCGGCACGTACGACGGCTACAACCTCGGCTTCACCGCCGTCGCCCCGCTCGACGACCCCCGCTTCGTGGTGTCCGTGTCCATGCATCGGCCGCCGTCGAAGCAGGGCTCCCGAGACGTGTCCGTCGCGGCCGCCACGATCATGGAGTACATGCTCCGCCAGGCGGACGTGCCCGCCACCGGAGCCGAGCCGAACGACTACCGCGTCTTCGTGGACGATCCGCAGGACCGGCCGTGGTGACCCACGCCTCCGGCCCCGAGCACCCCAGGAGCACCCCCATGACCACTCCGAGCGACCCCCCTGCGCCGCTGACCCCGGCCCAGCAGGACGCCGCCTTCCGGCCCTCCCACACCCCCGCCGCGGCCTGGCCCGCCCTCGCACAGGCGCTGGCCGAGGCGGGGATCGCGGCCCACGTCCACGGCGCGGCCCCGGCCGACGGCGTCACGGGGGTCAGCCTCGACTCGCGTGTCGTGCGCCCGGGCGACCTCTACGTCGCCGTTCCGGGGGCGCGCGCCCACGGCGCGGCGTTCGCGGCCACGGCGCTGGAGGCCGGCGCCGTCGGCGTCCTGACGGACGCGGCGGGCCGCGCGCTCCTGGCGGAGCAGGGCCTGGCCGACGTCCCGGTGCTCGAGGTCGACGCCGTGCGCACCGCCGCCGGCACCGTGGCGGCCCGCGTCTACGGCGGCGGGGGCGACACCGGCCCGCGCCTGCTCGGCGTGACCGGCACCAACGGCAAGACCACCACGAGCTTCCTCGCCGCCGCCCTGCTCGAGGCCCTGGGGCGCCGGTCGGGCATCGTGGGCACGATCCTGATCCGCGCGGGGGAGCGGGAGGTCCCCTCCACGCTCACCACGCCCGAGGCCACCCAGCTGCACGCCCTCATGGCGCTCATGCGCGAGGAGGAGGTGGACACCGCCGTCATGGAGGTCTCCTCCCACGCCGTGGCGTACCAGCGGATCGCCGGCCTGCGCTACGCGGTGGCCGGGTTCACCAACCTGACCCAGGACCACCTGGACATGCACGGCTCGATGCAGGAGTACTTCGCGGCCAAGGCCGGTCTGTTCGACCCCGCTCGCACCGACCACGCCGTCATCACGCTCGACGGCGGCGAGGGGCCCCGCTGGGGCGTCGCCATGGCCCGGGCCGCCGGCGCTCCCGTCACCACGCTCGCCCTCGGGCCGGCCGCGCCGACGCCGGGCGCCCTGGCCGAACACGACCCCGGCCTCCGGGCGGACTGGGAGGTCGCCGAGCTCGCGCCGGACGGCCTCGGCCACCGCTTCACGCTGCGCCACGCGGCCACGGGCCGGGAGCTGCGGGCCTCCGTCGGTCTGCCGGGCCGCTTCAACGTGGCCAACGCGGCCCTCGCGGTTCTGCTCGTGCTGCACGCCGTGGGGGAGGAGCACCTGGACGCGCTCGCCGCGGTCCTGGACGTGCCCGCGGGGGAGGGCCCTCTGGCTGCCGCCGTCCCGGGGCGGATGGAGGTCGTGGGCCGCGAGCCGGACGCCGTCGTCGACTTCGCGCACAACCCGGACGGCATGGTCCAGGCGCTGCGCTCCCTCGCCGACGCCCGGGCGGCGGCCGGGACGCGCGGCCGCACCCTGATCGTGTTCGGCTCCGCCGGCGACCGTGACCGTGACAAGCGGCCCGTGATGGGCGCGATCGCGGCCCGGGCGGCGGATGTGCTGATCGTCACCGACGACACCCCCCACTCGGAGGACCCGGCCCCGATCCGCGCCCACATCCTCGCCGGCGCCCGCGCCGAGGCCGACCGCATCGCGCGGGAGGAGGGCCGCACGGTCGTGATCGAGGAGGTGGCCGACCGTGCCACGGCCATCCGCCGCGCCGTGGAGCTGGCGGGGCCGCAGGACGGCATCCTCCTGGCCGGCCGCGGGCACGAGACCACGATGGACTACGACGGCGAGCTCGTCCCGCTGGACGACCGGGTGGCCCTGCGCGAGGCCCTGGCCGCCCGTGTCGCGGCGGCCTCCGCCTCGGGCTCCGGCCCCGCCCGCGAGGGTAAGGTCATCGAGTCATGATCGCTCTCACCGCAGCCCAGATCGCCGAGGCCGTGTCCGGCACGCTCTCGGCCACCCTCGACCCCGCCACCGTGCTGGTGCACGTCACCCCCGACTCGCGGGAGGTCACCGCCGAGGGCACGCTCTACGTGGCGAAGCCGGGGGAGCGCGCCGACGGCCACGACTTCATCGACGCCGCGCTGGGTGCCGGCGCCGCCGCCGTGCTCGCCGAGCGCGCCACGCACGCCCCCGACGGCGCCGCGCACCCGGCGATCATCGTCGAGGACGCCGTGCTCGCGATGGGCGCGCTCGCCCGGGAGGTCGTGCGCCGCGTCCGGGGGCACTCCCCGACCACCGTCATCGGCATCACCGGCTCGGCCGGCAAGACCACCACCAAGGACCTGCTCGCTGCCCTGCTGGCCACCCAGGGCCCCACCGTCGCACCGGTCGGCTCGTACAACGGCGAGGTCGGCGTGCCGCTCACGGTGTTCCGGGCGGAGCTGGACACGCGCTTCCTCGTGGTCGAGATGGGCGCGGACCACGTCGGCAACATCGCGTACCTCTGCGACATCGTGCGCCCGGACATCGGCGTCGTGCTCATGGTGGGCACCGCCCATGCGGGCAGCTTCGGCGGCGTGGCGAACATCGCGCGCACCAAGGGCGAGCTCGTGGAGGCCCTCGGCCCCGAGGGCGTCGCCGTCCTCAACCTCGACGACGAGCGTGTCGCCGGCATGGCGGCACGGACCGCCGCCCCGATCACCTGGTTCACCGCGGACGAGCGGGGCGTCGCCCGCGCGGCCGAGGACGTGGCCGCCGGCCGCGCGTCGGGACTCGTCGCCGCACGGGACGTGCGAGCCGACGACCAGGAGCGCCCCGTCTTCGACCTGCAGGTCGGGACGGAGGAGGCCGCCGTGCGGCATCCGGTCGCCTCCGGACTGACCGGCCTGCACCACGTGCACAACGTGCTGGCCGCCGCCGCGGCCGCCCACGCCGCCGGCATGGACCCGGCCGAGATCGCCCGTGGTCTCGACGGGCTCGGGCCCGCCAGCCGCTTCCGGATGGAGCGCACCGACCGCGCGGACGGCGTCACGATCATCAACGACGCGTACAACGCCAACCCCGAGTCCATGCGCGCCGCGCTGCGGACGCTGGCCACCCTCGGCCGCTCCAGCGGCCGCCGCACCTGGGCCGTCCTGGGGGAGATGCTCGAGCTCGGCGATGCCCGCGTCCGTGAGCACACCCTCGTGGGCGAGTCCGTGGTGCGCCTGAACATCGCCCAGCTGCTGGTGGTGGGCGCCGGAGCCCGGCCGCTCTACATCGGCGCCCTCAACGAGGGCAGCTGGGGCGAGGAGGCGCACTTCGTCGACGACGCCGCGCAGGCCGAGGCGTTCCTCGCCGAGCACCTGCGCCCCGGCGACCTCGTCCTCGTCAAGTCCTCCAACGGCGTCGGGCTCGCGGCCCTCGGCGAGCGCCTCGCCACGGCCGACGCCGTCGCCGCCCCCTCCGCCTCCCCGAAGGAGTCCCGACCGTGATCGGACTGCTCATCGGCGGCGTGCTCGGCCTGGTCCTCTCGGCCGTCGGCACCCCGCTGTTCATCAGGTTCCTCGTCAAGCGCGGATACGGCCAGTTCGTCCGCGACGACGGCCCGACCACCCACAAGACCAAGCGCGGCACGCCCACGATGGGCGGCGCGGTCATCATCGGCTCCATGGTGCTGGCGTACCTGATCACCCACGGGCTGCTCGCGGTGTTCGGCGTCGACTTCGGCGGGCCCACGGCCTCCGGCCTGATCCTGCTGCTGCTCACGGTGGGCATGGCCTTCGTCGGTTTCGTGGACGACTTCACGAAGATCACGAAGCAGCGCTCGCTCGGCCTGACGCCGCGCGGCAAGATCATCCTCCAGGCCCTGATCGGCACCGCCTTCGCGGTCCTCGCCCTGAACTTCCCGGACGAGCGGGGCCTGACCCCCGCCTCGACGGCGATCTCCTTCGCCCGGGACATCCCGTGGCTCGACCTGGCCTTCGCCGGACCCGCGATCGGCGTCATCCTGTTCGTGATCTGGTCGAACCTCATCACCACCGCCACCACGAACGCCGTGAACCTCACGGATGGCCTCGACGGGCTCGCCACGGGCGCCACCGCCATGATCACGGGCGCCTACGTCCTGATATCGCTCTTCCAGTCGAGCCAGTCCTGCGCGCTCGAGGGCACCCGCGGCTGCTACGAGGTCCGCGACCCCATGGACCTCGCCCTGCTCGCGGCGATCCTCACGGGCAGCCTGCTGGGCTTCCTCTGGTGGAACACCTCCCCGGCCAAGATCTTCATGGGGGACACCGGCTCCCTGGGCCTGGGCGGCGCCCTGGCCGGCTTCGCGATCTTCACGCGCACCGAGATCCTGGTGGCCGTGCTGGCCGGCCTCATGGTCGCGATCACCCTCTCCGTCATCATCCAGGTGGGCTGGTTCAAGGTCTCCGGCGGCAAGCGCGTGTTCCTCATGGCGCCGCTGCAGCACCACTTCGAGCTCAAGGGCTGGGCCGAGGTGACCGTCGTGGTCCGCTTCTGGCTGCTGTCCCTGATGTGCGTCACCGTGGGGCTCGCGATCTTCTACGGCGACTGGCTCATCCGCCAGGGCGGCCTCGCGGGGGTGACCCCGTGACCGGCCCCGCGTCCGACGCCGCGCCCGCACCGGTGCGCCGGCCCCGCGCCGACACCGCCCGCACCGCCGACCTCACGTCCTGGGACGCTCCGGGGTGGGCCGGCCTGCGTGTCGTCGTCACGGGCCTGGGCCTCACCGGCTTCTCCGTGGCCGACACCCTGGCCGAGCTGGGCGCCGCCGTCGTGGTGGTGGAAGGCGATGACGGGCCGGAGAACCGGGCGCGCGCCGAGACCCTGCGGATCGTGGGGGTCCGCGAGGTCCTGCTGGACCGGGCGGCCACGCAGGCGCTGCCCGAGGTCGACGGCGCCGCCGCGGACCTCGTCGTGACCTCCCCGGGCTGGCGGCCGGACCAGCCGCTGCTGATGGCCGCCCACGCGGCGGGCCTGCCGATCTGGTCCGACGTCGAACTCGCCTGGCGGCTGCGCGAGCGCGCCGGCCGGAAGACCGCCGACTGGGTGTGCCTGACGGGCACGAACGGCAAGACGACGACCGTGACGATGGTCGAGGCCATCCTGCGGGCCGACGGGCGCCGGGCGGTGGCCTGCGGCAACGTCGGCACCCCCGTGCTCGACGCGATCCGCGACCCGCAGGGCTTCGACGTGCTCGCCCTCGAGCTCTCCAGCTTCCAGCTGCACTGGACGCACGGCCTGGCCCCGGCGTCGTCTGCGGTGCTGAACCTGGCCGAGGACCACGTGGACTGGCACGGCTCGATGGAGGAGTACGCCGCCGCCAAGGGCAAGGTGTATGCGAACACGCGGGTGGCCTGCGTGTTCAACGAGCAGGACCCGCTGACCCGCACCCTCGTGGAGCGCGCGGACGTCCAGGAGGGCTGCCGCGCGATCGGCTTCACCACGGACACCCCGGGCCTGTCCGACATCGGCGTCGTGGACGGGATCCTCGTGGACCGTGCGTTCCTGGACAACCGGCGCCACGAGGCGATCGCCCTGGCCGAGCGCGCCGACCTGGGCCCGGTGGCGCCGCGCCACACCGTGGCCAACGCGGCCGCCGCGGCGGCGCTGACCCGGGCCGTCGGGGTGAGCCCCGCGGCCGTGGCCGAGGGCCTGCGCTCCTACGACCGCGGAGAGCACCGCATCCAGCTCGTGGCCACCTCACGCGACGTCATGTGGGTCAACGACTCCAAGGCGACGAACCCCCACGCCGCGGACGCGTCGCTGGCGGCGTTCAGCTCCGTGGTGTGGCTGGCCGGCGGCCTGCCCAAGGGCGTGACCTATCACGAGCTGGTGGCCGCGCACGCCCACCGGCTCCGCGCGGTGGTGCTCCTGGGCCGGGACACCTCCGCCCTGCGCGCGGCCCTGGCCGCGCACGCCCCCGAGGTCCCCGTCCACGCCCCCCTCGCCGCGGCCGACGGCACCGGCCCCGCCGACGGTGCGGCCGTGATGGCCGAGGCGGTGCGTGTGGCCGACGGCCTGGCCCGCCCCGGCGACATCGTGCTCATGGCGCCCGCCGCAGCGTCGATGGATCAGTTCCGCTCCTACGCGGCCCGCGGCGACGCGTTCATCGAGGCCGTTGCCGGGCTGATGCGCGAGCACGGCTGGGACGTGCACGACGACGCCGCGCCCGACGCCGACTGACCCGCCGCCACCCGACCGTCTCGCTTCCCCCGTGAGGAGGGCCATGTCCCCGATCGAGCTCCGCCCGGTCCGCCCCCGCGCGGCCGACGACGCCCCCGAGCACCGGGAGCGGATCCTGCGCCGGATGTGGCGGGTCCTCGAGGGCCGCCGCGCCCTCGACCTGTCGGTCCTGCTCATCAGCGGCTGCACCGCCCTGCTCACCGTGCTGGGGCTCGTGATGGTGCTCTCTTCGTCCTCCGTCGAGGCGATCGGCACCGGCGGCGGCTCGTACGCGCTGTTCCTGCGCCAGAGCGCCTGGGCGGTGGCGGGCGTGGCGGCCCTGCTCGTGTTCTCGCGCCTGCCGGTGCGCGTCCTCAAGGCGCTCGCCTGGCCGGCGTTCGGCGTGGCCGTGATCCTGCTCGCGCTGGTCGCGTTCTCCCCGCTCGGCGTCACCGTGGGCGGCAATCGCAACTGGCTGGGCATCGGCGGGTTCCGGATGCAGCCCTCCGAGGCCGCCAAGCTCGCCCTGGCCCTGTGGGCGGCGGCGGTCCTGGAGCGCAAGCACCGCCTCGTCACCCAGGTGCGGCACGCGCTGATCCCGGTGCTGCCCGGCGGCCTGTTGCTGCTGGTCCTGGTGATGGCGGGCAGCGACCTCGGGACCGCGATCATCCTCGCGATCGTGCTGGCCACGGTGCTGTACGTGGCCGGCACCCATTGGGGGGTCTTCCTCACCTTCCTGGCGCTGAGCGTGCTGGGCATCCTGGCCCTGACCCTCCTCGCCCCGCACCGCATGGTCCGGGTGCAGGCCTGGATGGGGGACTGCTCGGACGCCACCGACCCCTGCTTCCAGCCGGCGCACGGGATGTACGCCCTGGCCTCCGGCGGCTGGTGGGGCGCGGGCCTCGGCCAGTCCCGACAGAAGTGGAGCTACATCCCGGAGGCCGAGAACGACTTCATCTTCACCATCCTCGGCGAGGAGCTCGGGCTCGTGGGCACGCTGGTGGTGCTGCTGGCCTACCTCGGCCTGGCGATCGGCATCTACCGCGTCGCCGCCGGGACCACGTCCACGTTCATCCGCCTGTCCACGTGGGGGATCCTGGCCTGGCTGGTGGGCCAGGCGGCCGTCAACATCGCGATGGTCTCCGGGGTCATCCCCGTGGTGGGCGTCCCGCTGCCCTTCATCTCCTATGGTGGTTCCGCGCTCACCCTGTCCTTGAGCGCGGTCGGCATCGTGCTGGCCTTCGCCCGCCACGAGCGCCGCCGTGCCGCCCAGCCGGACGCCCGCCCCCAGGCGGACGAGCCGGACACCGACCCCCTCCCCGTGATCCCCACCCCCGCCCTCCAGGAGCCCCGATGACGCAGACCTCTCATCCCTCCGGACCCCTGCGGGTGGTGCTGGCCGGCGGCGGCACCGCCGGCCACATCTCCCCGATGCTCGCCATCGCCCGCGCCCTGGAGGGCGACGGCGGCGGTCCCGTCGAGTGCACCATGGTCGGCACCGCCTCCGGCATGGAGACGCGTCTCGTCCCCGAGGCGGGCTACGAGCTCGACCTGATCGACCGGGTCCCGATGCCGCGCCGCCCGTCGATGGACGTCGTCCGCTTCCCGGCCCGCATGCGCGCCGCGGTCGCCACGGCGGCCCGGATCCTGCGGGACCGGCGCGCCGACGTCGTCGTGGGCGTGGGCGGCTACGTCGCGACCCCCGTCTACCTCGCCGCGTTCCGTGCCGGTGTGCCCGTGGTGGTCCACGAGGCCAACGCCCGCCCCGGCCTGGCCAACCGCATCGGCGCCCTGCGGGCCACGCACGTCGGCACCGCCCTGCCGGACACCCGCCTCCGCGGCGCCCGCTGGGTGGGCATGCCGATGCGCCCCGAGATCTCCGGTCTGGACCGGGCGGCCGCCCGCCGTGCCGCCCGTGAGGCCCTCGGCCTCGACCCGGACCGGACCACCGTCGTGGTGACCGGCGGCAGCTCGGGTGCGCTGGCCGTGAACCGCACCGTGCGCGCCGCGCTGGGCGACCTCCTGGACGCCGGTCTGCAGGTGTTCCACCTGACCGGTCGGGACAAGGCCCTCACCGAGGACGACGGCAGCCTGCTGGTCCGGGACGGCTACGTCCAGCGGGAGTACCTGGCGGGCATGGAGCAGGCCTACGCCGCCGCCGACCTGATCGTCGCCCGCTCGGGCGCCGGCACGGTCTGCGAGGTGTCCGCGGTCGGCCTGCCCGCCGTCTACGTCCCCCTGCCCATCGGCAACGGCGAGCAGGCGCTCAACGCCCGCCCCGTGGTGGAGGCGGAGGGAGCGCTGCTCGTCCGCGACGACGCCTTCGGGCGCGCGTGGGTGCAGCGTCAGCTGATCCCGCTGGCGACCGACCCTGAGCGTCTCGCGCGCATGGGGGAGGCGGCCGCCCGCTTCGGCGTCCGGGACGCGGACGTCACCATGGCCGGCCTCGTGCGCTCGGCCGCCCAGGAAGGAGCCCGGCGATGAGCCGAGACGAGAGCACCCGTCCCGCGGCCGAGGGCCGCTTCGCCGACCTGGGCCGCGTGCACCTGCTGGGGATCGGCGGCGTCGGCGTGTCGGGGGTCGCCCGCATCCTCCAGGAGCAGGGCGTCGCGGTGTCCGGCTCCGACGCGAAGGACCTGCCCGTGATGCGCGAGCTCGCCGCGGGCGGTGCCCGGATCACGGTCGGCTACGATGCCGCGCATCTCGGCCGGGACGTCACCACGGTGATCGCCTCCTCGATCGCCGGGCCGGGCAACCCGGAGCACGACGCCGCCGTGGCGCGCGGACTGCGCGTGCTGCACCGTTCCGAGGGCCTCGCCCTGGCCATGCGCGGCCACCGGGTGCTGGCCGTCGCCGGCACGCACGGGAAGACCACCACGTCCTCCATGGCCGCCATGGCCTTCTCCGACGCCGGCTGGGACCCCACGTTCGCGGTCGGCGCCGCCGTCGCCGGGCTCGGCACCAACGCCCGGGCGGGCCGGGGCGAGTGGTTCATCGCGGAGGCCGACGAGTCCGACGGCACCCTGGTGAACTACCCGAGCACGATCGGGATCGTCACGACCGTGGAGGCCGACCACCTGGACCACTACGGGACCGAGGAGGCGGTGCACCAGGTCTTCCGGGACTTCGCGGGCGGGCTGCCGGCCGCCGCCCAGGGCGGGGTCCTCGTGGCCTGCCTCGACGACGCCGGCGCGGCGGACCTGGCCGCCTGGGCACGGGAGCACGCGGCCGCCGACGTCGTGACCTACGGCTCGGCGCCCCGTGACGGCGTGGCGCCGGACCTGCTGGTCACCGACCTCGCGGTGGAGCCGGGCGAGACCGGAGTGGGCCAGCGCGCCACGTTCCGGATGGCGGGCGGCCCGGAGCGCACCCTGCATCTGCAGGTGCCCGGCCGGCACAACGCGCTGAACGCCGCCGCTGTGGTCCTGGCCGCCGTCCGGGCGGGCATGGCCTTCGAGGCCGCCGTGCGGGGCGTGGAGGCCTTCCGGGGCACGGCCCGCCGCTTCGAGTTCCGCGGCGCCGCGCGCGGCGTGCGGGTCTTCGACGACTACGCGCACCATCCCACGGAGGTGGCCGCCGCGGTCTCCGCCGGCCGTGCCGTGGCCGGCGACGCCCGCGTGCACGTCCTGTTCCAGCCCCACCTGTTCTCCCGCACCCGGGACTTCGCCGCCGAGTTCGCCGCCGCCCTCTCCGGGGCGGACGCGGTGCGCGTGCTGCCCGTGTACGCGGCTCGGGAGGAGCCGATGCCCGGCGTCGACTCGTCCCTCATCGCCTCCCGCCTCACGACGGGCGCCGCCGAAGACCGCGTCGTCGCTGAGGACCGGGCCGAGGCGGTGCGCTCGCTCGCGGCGGGCGCCACGGCCGGCGACGTCGTCCTGACGATGGGCGCGGGGGACGTCACCGCCTTGGGTGCGGACCTGCTGGCCGAGCTCGGTCGGGACGCGGCGCCCGGCGTCGCCCACCCGTGAGGCTCGGCCGCGGGACGCCGCCGGTCGCACCAGCCGGGGCCGACGCCTCCACCGTGGTCCGATTCCCGGGCCGCACCGCGCGCCGGCGCCGCGCCACGCGCTGGGGTGTGGCGGCCGCGGTCCTCGCGGTGCTGGGCGCCCTGGGCTGGGTCGTGTTCTTCTCGCCCGTGCTCGCGGTGGACCGCGTCGAGGTCACCGGCACCCGCCATGTCTCCGCCGCCGAGGTCCAGGAGCGCCTGGAGCCCGTGTACGGCGTGCCGCTGTCCCGCGTCGGCGCCGGCCGTGTGGGCGAGCTGGTCGGTGGTCTGCCCGGAGTGGCCGAGGTCCAGACCGTTCCCCGCCTGCCCACCGGCCTGGAGGTCGTGGTCCGGGAGCATGAGACGCGGGCCCGGCGGGACGGCGACGACGGTGTGCAGCTGCTGCTCGCAGACGGCACCGTCCTGACGGGAGTGCCGGAGGAACGGCTCGAGGGCGAGGACCTCCCCGCGTTCTCGGAGGAGCTGGCGCAGCGGGCGCAGGAGGAGCGCGCCGAGGTGGCCGAGGTGCTGGCCGCCCTGCCGGAGGCCGTGGCGGATCGTGTCGAGACGGCCGACTCCCGGGGCCCGGGCCAGGTCCGTCTGGCGCTCGAGGGTGGGGTGACCCTGGTCTGGGGCGACGCGCAGGACGCCGGCCTCAAGGGGCCCGTGGCCGAGGCGTTCCTGGCGGACGAGCGGCACGGGTCCGCGGAGGGTGGCGTCGCCGAGATCGACGTCTCCGTGCCCACGCGGCCGATCACGCGCTGAACCGGGGCCGCAGGAGTTTCCAGTAGAACGTGAAGGTGAAGGTCGGGGTGCGTGGCCTCGCGCGAGTCGGGGTGCCATCACCGCGGTGACTGCTCCTTCGAGTCTCACGTGAAAGTTGATGCGGGAGCCGTCTTTTCCGCGTGGACACGCCGTTTTCTTTTGCACGTGACGCGGGCCTCCCAGTACGGTGGACCCGAACGCGCGCGAGGCTCGCTTCACGCTGTGCTTGAAGGTGTCCACCCCGGGTGGCCGCCGATCATCGGGGCGATGTGCCTCGCGCGGACCTCTCGAGATCTCGAACAAAGGGAACCAACACCGTGGCTGCACCCCAGAACTACCTGGCCGTCATCAAGGTCGTCGGCATCGGCGGCGGCGGCGTGAACGCCGTGAACCGCATGATCGAGGTGGGGCTCCGCGGCGTGGAGTTCATCGCCATCAACACGGACGCCCAGGCGCTGTTGATGTCGGACGCGGACGTGAAGCTGGACGTGGGCCGCGAGCTCACCCGTGGACTCGGCGCGGGCGCGAACCCCGAGGTGGGCCGCCAGGCCGCCGAGGACCACGCGGAGGAGATCGAGGAGGTCCTGCGGGGCGCGGACATGGTGTTCGTGACCGCGGGCGAGGGCGGCGGCACCGGCACCGGCGGGGCGCCCGTCGTGGCCCGCATCGCGCGCTCGCTCGGCGCCCTGACCATCGGCGTCGTGACCCGTCCGTTCACGTTCGAGGGCCGCCGTCGCGCCGGCTCCGCCGAGGCGGGCATCGACGCCCTGCGGGACGAGGTCGACACCCTCATCGTGATCCCGAACGACCGGCTGCTGTCCATCTCGGACCGCAACGTCTCGGTCATGGACGCCTTCCGTCAGGCGGACCAGGTGCTCCTCTCCGGCGTCCAGGGCATCACCGACCTGATCACCACCCCGGGCCTGATCAACCTCGACTTCGCGGACGTGAAGTCCGTGATGCAGGGCGCGGGCTCCGCGCTCATGGGCATCGGCCACGCGCAGGGCGAGGACCGCGCCGTCAAGGCGGCCGAGCTGGCGATCGCCTCGCCGCTGCTCGAGGCCTCCATCGACGGCGCGTACGGCGTGCTGCTCTCCATCCAGGGCGGCTCCGACCTCGGCCTCTTCGAGATCAACGAGGCCGCGCGACTGGTCCAGGAGGTCGCCCACCCGGAGGCCAACATCATCTTCGGCGCGGTCATCGACGACGCCCTCGGCGACGAGGTGCGCGTGACCGTGATCGCCGCGGGCTTCGACAAGGTGGACGTCACCTCCGCCCCGGCCGCCCCGCAGGCCGTGCAGCAGCAGGCGGCCCCGCAGCGGGCCGCGGCCCCCGCGCAGCCGCAGCCCGCCGCCCAGCCGCAGCCCGCCGCCCCGGCCCAGCCGCAGCAGGCCGAGCGCCCCGCCGTGCGCGGCACCGTGCCGCTGGCCCCGCAGGAGCAGCAGCCGCGCCGCCAGCAGGACCTGCCCACCGTGGTGGAGCCGGACCTCGGCGCCGGGTCCTCGGACCTGGACGTCCCGGACTTCCTCAAGTGACGGCCGCGGAGGGGCCGGCCGGGACCGCACGGGTCCCCGCTGGCCCCTTCGTGCACCGCGAGACCGTCCGCACCGCGACGGGCGCCGTGCACGTCGCCTGGACCTCCGTGGCCGCCGGCAACCTCGCGCTGCACGTGGTCCCGCCGGACGAGGCCGAGGGGCTCGCTCGCGTCAGCGCCGCCCGTCGCGCCCTGGAGCGCGTGATGGGGGTCCCCGAGGGCGCCACGCTCTATCTGGACCAGGTGCACTCGGCCGACGTCGTGTGGGCGGACGGGCCCGGGCGCGGCGGTGCCTCGGCCCCCGTGGCCGACGCCGCCGTGAGCCGCGACGGGTCACGGCCGCTGGCCGTCATGGTGGCCGACTGCCTCCCCGTGGTCGTCGTCGACGAGACGACCGGCGCGACCGCCGTGGCCCACGCCGGGCGGCGCGGGCTGCTGGACGGCGTCCTGGAGGCGACCGTCGATCGGCTGCTCTCCCTGCGGCCGGAGGCCGACCGGACCGGTCCCGGCCTGCGCGCCTGGATCGGCCCCGGCGTGTGCGGCCGCTGCTATGAGGTGCCCGCGGCCATGCGCGACGAGGCCGCCGCCCGCCTCCCGGCGACCGCGGCCACCACGTCCTGGGGCACCCCCGCCCTCGACCTGCCCGCTGGCGCCGCGGAGGTCCTCCGTGCCCGCGGGGTGGCCACCGCGACGATCGACGTGTGCACGCGGGAGGACGAGCGCCTGTTCTCACACCGTCGGGCGCCCGGTGAGGGCCGGTTCGCCGGCCTCGTCTGGCGCGCCGACCCCGACGCCACCGTCCCGAGAGGAGACGCATGACCGCCCCCGCCACCGCCGGGCCGACCCCGACGGACCCCCGCGCCCGGGAGATCGCCGACGCGCTCGCCGCGGTGCACGCCCGCATCGCCGACGCCGCGCGGGACGCCGGGCGCGAGGCGGAGCCCGCGCTCGTCGTCGTGACCAAGACCCACCCCGCCGAGGACGTCGTGCGCCTCGCCGCGCTCGGCGTGACCGACGTGGGGGAGAACCGCGACCAGGAGGCCCGGCCCAAGGCCGAGGCCGTCGCCGCGGCTCTGGGGGCGGACGCCCCGCGCTGGCACTTCGTGGGCCAGCTGCAGACCAACAAGGCCAAGTACGTGGTGCGCTACGCGTCCGTGGTGGAGTCGGTGGACCGACCCGAACTGGCCGAGGCGCTCTCGCGGGCGCTCGTGCTGCGGCGCGAGCGCGAGCCCGAGGCCGCGATCCCCGACCTGGAGTGCCTCGTGCAGGTGGATGTCGACGACCGCGCCGACGAGGACCGTCCCGAGGGGATCGGCCCGCGCGGCGGCGCCCGCCCCGAGGACGTCCCCGCCCTCGCGGACGTCATCGCAGGCCTGCCGGGCCTGCGGCTGGGCGGGCTGATGTGCGTGGCACCGCGCGGCCTGGACCCGGAGCACGCGTTCCGCCGCCTTGCCGCACTCGGCGCGCGCCTGCGGCAGACGCATCCGGAGGCCACCGCACTGTCCATGGGGATGAGCGCGGACCTCGAGGCGGCCGTGCGCGCCGGGGCGACACAGGTGCGCATCGGCTCCGACGTTCTGGGGGCCCGGGACGCGGTGGGCTAACGTTGACCCCGCGCGTCCCGGCGGGACGCGACAGGACCGTGCGGACGCACGCGCACCGACGACGAACGACGGCGGCCCCCGGGGCCGGAGGACGTGGTGAAGGAAGACTCATGGCTGGTGCCCTGAAGAAGACGATGATCTACCTCGGCCTGGCCGACGGCGACGAGTACGACGAGCAGCCGCGTGCGGCCGAGCGGGAGACCGCGCCCCGACACGAGGTCGTCGAGGCGCGCCGCCCCGCGGAGCCGGACACCGACCCCCACATGGAGGCCGTCCGCCCGGCTGCGGTCCGCGATCCCGAGCCGGCCGAGCGGCCGGAGCCCGTGACCCCGTCCGGCTCCACCGCGGCCGATCCCGTCGAACCCCGGCGTCCGGCGCGTCCCGAGCCGGTCGACCCGGGCTACCGGGCCCCGGTGACCCCCATCAAGCGAGCCGCAGCGTCGTCTGCCGAAGGAGCCTCCGTGCACACCCTCTCCACCGTCCACCCCCGCTCCTACAACGACGCGAAGGCGATCGGCGAGGCCTTCCGCTCCGGCGTCCCCGTGATCATGAACGTGACCGACCTCGGTGAGAACGAGGCCAAGCGCCTCGTGGACTTCGCGGCCGGCCTCGTCTTCGGCCTGCACGGCTCGATCTCCCGCATCACCAGCAAGGTGTTCCTGCTGACCCCGGCCACCGTGGACGTCGTCGGCGCCGAGCAGGGCGAGTCCGGCGCGGCCGACTCCCCGTTCGACGGCGACTGAGGCGCCCATGCAGCTGCTCCTCGCCCTCGCCTACATCGCCCTGACGGTGGTGCTCGCGGCGCTGACCGTGCGGATCGTCCTGGACGTCACGCAGTCGTTCGTCCGCCACTGGCGCCCCACCGGGGCGGCCCTCATGCTGGCCAGCGGCGTGTACGGGGCCACCGATCCGTTGCTGCGCCCCGTGCGTCGTGCCGTGCCGCCGGTGAACCTGGGCGGCATCGGCCTGGACGTGGCCTTCCTCATCGTGTTCCTCGGCGTCGTCCTGCTGCGGGTCCTGGTGCTGAGCCTGGCCGGCGTGGCCTGACCCGCGGCCCGGGGCGGCTGTCGGCCCCGGTGGTAGTCTTCGCGGCAGGATCGGCGCCGCCCCTCACCGGCGCGCCGACCGCCGACGCGCCGGGCCGCCCGGCCGTCCCCGAGCACCGAGCAGAGAGCGAGACGGTTCCATGGCGCTGTCCTGGGAAGACGTGGTCAACAAGCAGTTCCAGCCCACGAAGTTCCGCGAGGGCTACGACCAGACCGAGGTGGATGACTTCCTCGACGAGATCGTGGCGGAGTTCAAGCGCCTGATCGCCCTCAACGAGCAGCTCGAGTCCGAGAACGCGGAGCTGCGCGCCGGCGGCGCCGCCCCGGCCGCCGGCCCCGCTGCGGACACCCCGGAGGCCGCCGCGACCCCGGCCTCCGCCGAGGAGTCGGCCCCGGCCGCCGCCCCCGAGTCCGCCGACGCGGCCGCGACCTCCGCCGCCGGCGTCCTGGCCATGGCCCAGCGGCTGCACGACGAGCACGTCGCCGCGGGCGAGCAGCGCAGCACCGAGCTCGTCGCCGAGGCCGAGGCCACCGCGGCCCGGCTCGTCAGCGACGCCGAGGAGCAGAAGGCCCGCACCCTCGAAGCCCTGGCCGAGGAGAAGGCCGGCCTGGAGGGCGAGGTCGAACAGCTGCGCAGCTTCGAGACCGACTACCGCAGCCGCCTCACCTCCTACATCGAGGGCCAGCTGCGCGAGATCCGCGCCCAGAAGCGCGTCGAGCCCCCCACGCCCACGGCGTGAGCCGAGCCGTCGACGCCGCGCCGGCCCCGCGATCCCCTCGCGCGGGCCGGCGAGCCGTGCTCACCGCCCTCATCGTGGCGGTGCTGGCCTACGCCCTCGACCAGCTGACCAAGTACGCGGTCGAGAGCACGATGCAGCTGGGGGACTCCGTCGCGGTGATCCCCGGGGTGCTGCGCTGGCACTACATCCTGAACCCGGGCGCGGCCTTCTCCATCGGCGAGGACCACACCTGGGTGTTCACCATCATCCAAGCCGTGGTGGCGGTCGCCGCCCTCGTCGGGATCGCCCGCGTGCGCTCGACGCCGTGGGCCCTGGCGCTGGGCGGGCTCGCCGGCGGTGTGCTCGGCAACCTCACGGACCGGCTGTTCCGGCCCCCGGCGTTCGGGCGCGGCCACGTGGTCGACATGATCTCCGTGCCGCACTTCGCGATCTTCAACGTGGCGGACTCGTTCATCGTCTGCTCCGTCATCGGCGTCGCCCTGCTCGTGATGACCGGCCGCCGCCTGGACGGCACACGGGAGGCGTGAGGACATGGGCATGAGACCGGGACTGACCGAGCGGCTCGAGGTCACCGAGGCCGAGGCGGGCCGGAGGGTCGACGCGGTGCTCGCCGACGCGTTCGGCGTCTCCCGCTCGCTGCTGGCGGACTGGTTCTCCCGGGGCCTGGTGCGGGCCGAGTCGCGCTCCGGCCGCCGGGACCGCGTCCTGGCCAAGTCCGCGAAGGCCGTGGCGGGGGAGACCCTCGCCGTCGACGTCCCCGACGACCCCGACCCCCTGGAAGTGAGGGCAGAGCGCGTGGACGCGCTGAGCATCCTGTACGAGGACGAGGACCTGGTGGCCGTGGACAAGCCCACCGGCGTGGCCGCGCACCCCTCGCCGGGCTGGGTCGGGCCCACCGTGGTGGGCGCCCTGGCCGCCCTCGGCTACGACATCACCACCTCGGGCGCCCCTGAGCGCCAGGGGATCGTGCACCGGCTCGACGTCGGCACCACCGGGGTCATGGTCGTGGCCAAGACCGAGCGCGCCTACACGGCCATGAAGGACCAGTTCCGCGAGCGCGTGCCGGAGAAGGTCTACCACGCCGTGGTCCAGGGCATCCCGGACCCGCTGAGCGGCACCGTGGACGCGCCCATCGGGCGGCATCCCGGCCACCACTGGAAGTTCGCGGTGCTCGAGGACGGCCGGCCGTCCGTGACCCACTACGAGACGCTCGAGGTGTTCGGCCGGGCCACCCTGCTCGAGGTCCACCTGGAGACCGGGCGCACCCACCAGATCCGCGTGCACACCTCGGCGCTGCGCCACCCGTGCGTCGGCGACCTCACGTACGGGGCGGATCCGCGCCTGGCGGCCGAGCTCGGGCTGACCCGCCAGTGGCTGCACGCCCACCGCCTGGCGTTCCCGCACCCGGTCACGGGGGAGCCGGTGACGATCACCTCCCCGTATCCGGACGACCTCGCCCACGCCCTGGCGGCGCTGCGCGGCGACGAGGACTGAGCCGGCACCGTCGACGTGACCCCCGTCCCGGTCCGGCCCCGCCGCCCGGGCACCACGAGTAGGCTGGTGCGGCCCCGCCGTCCTCCCCGTCGAAAGGCCCACCCCGCATGACCGTGTCCGCCGACGCCCGCCCCGACGCCGTGAAGGACGGCGGCTTCGTCCACCTGCACACGCACACCGAGTACTCCATGCTCGACGGCGCCGCGAAGCTGGACGACCTGTTCGCCGAGGCCCAGCGGCTGGGCATGGACTCGCTGGCCATCACGGACCACGGCTACCTCTTCGGCGCCTACGACTTCTGGTCCAAGGCGAAGGCGGCGGGCGTCAAGCCGATCATCGGGCTCGAGGCCTACGTGGCCCCCGGGCAGCAGCACCGCACGGACAAGGAGAAGACCCGCTGGGGCGAGCCCCACCAGCGGGGGGACGACGTGTCCGGCGGCGGTGCGTACACGCACATGACGCTGCTGAGCGAGACCACCGAGGGGATGCACAACCTGTTCCGGATGGGCTCGATCGCCTCGCTGGACTCGGTGTACGCCAAGTGGCCGCGGCTGGACCGGGAGCTGCTGAGCCAGTACTCGAAGGGCCTGATCGCCACCACGGGCTGCCCCTCCGGCGAGGTGCAGACGCGCCTGCGCCTGGGCCAGTACCGGGAGGCGATGCAGGCGGCCTCGGACTTCCGGGACATCTTCGGCAAGGACAACTACTACTGCGAGATCATGCACCACGGCCTCGACATCGAGCGCCGGGTGATGACGGACCTGCGCCGGCTCGCCAAGGACCTGGGCCTGCCGTTCGTGGCCACGAACGACCTGCACTACACCCACGAGCACGACGCCAAGGCGCACGAGGCGCTGCTGGCCCTGCAGTCGGGCTCGAAGCTCAACGAGCCCAGCTACGACCAGGGCGGCTCCCGCTTCGCGTTCTCCGGCACCGAGTACTACCTGAAGTCCCCGCGGCAGATGCGCGAGCTCTTCGCGGAGCTGCCCGAGGCCTGCGACAACACGCTGCTCATCGCCGAGCGGTGCGAGGTCGAGTTCGACACGAAGGCCAACTACATGCCGGTCTTCCCCACGCCGGAGGGCGAGGACGAGACCAGCTGGCTCATCAAGGAGGTCGCCTCCGGTCTGGCCTACCGCTACCCGGACGGCGTGCCGGACCACGTGCGCAAGCAGGCGGACTACGAGCTGGACGTCATCATCTCGATGGGCTTCCCCGGGTACTTCCTCGTCGTGGCCGACTTCATCAACTGGGCCAAGGAGAACGGCATCCGGGTGGGCCCGGGCCGCGGCTCGGGCGCCGGATCGATGGTGGCGTACGCGCTGCGCATCACGGACCTGGACCCGCTCAAGCACGGGCTGATCTTCGAGCGGTTCCTCAACCCGGACCGCGTGTCCATGCCCGACTTCGACGTCGACTTCGACGACCGCCGTCGCTCCGAGGTGATCGACTACGTCACCCGCAAGTACGGCGACGAGCGCGTCACCATGATCGTCACGTACGGCACCATCAAGACCAAGCAGGCCCTGAAGGACTCGGCCCGCGTGATGGACCAGCCCTTCTCGATGGGCGAGTCCCTCACCAAGGCGCTGCCGCCGGCGGTGATGGCCAAGGACATCCCGCTCAAGGACATCGAGGACCCCGCGGCCCCGCGCTACGGGGAGGCCGCGCCCTTCCGCGAGCTGATCGCCACGGACCCGGTGGCGAAGGAGGTCTTCGAGACCGCCAAGGGCCTCGAGGGCCTGAAGCGGCAGTGGGGCGTGCACGCGGCCGGCGTGATCATGTCCTCGGTGCCGGTGATCGACGTCATCCCGATCATGCGCCGCCTGCAGGACGGCCAGGTCATCACGCAGTTCGACTACCCGATGGCGGAGTCCCTGGGCCTGATCAAGATGGACTTCCTGGGGCTGCGCAACCTCACGATCATCTCGGACGCGCTCGAGAACGTGAAGGCGAACCAGGGCGTGGACCTGGACCTGGAGACCCTCGACGTGGACGACCCGGCGGCCTACGAGCTGCTGGCCCGCGGTGACACCCTCGGCGTGTTCCAGCTCGACGGCGGGCCCATGCGCTCGCTGCTGAAGATGATGCGCCCGGACAACTTCGAGGACATCTCGGCGACCATCGCCCTGTACCGCCCCGGCCCCATGGGCGCGAACTCGCACACCAACTACGCGCTGCGCAAGAACGGGCAGCAGGAGATCACCCCGATCCACCCGGAGCTGGAGGAGCCGCTGCGGGAGATCCTGGACACCACCTACGGCCTGATCGTGTATCAGGAGCAGGTCATGGCGATCGCCCAGAAGGTGGCGGGCTACTCGCTCGGCCAGGCCGACATCCTGCGCCGTGCGATGGGCAAGAAGAAGAAGTCGGAGCTGGACAAGCAGTACGAGGCGTTCCACCAGGGGATGCTGGACCGCGGCTACTCGGAGGCCGCGGTGAAGGCCCTGTGGGACATCCTGCTGCCCTTCTCGGACTACGCGTTCAACAAGGCGCACTCGGCCGCCTACGGCCTGGTCTCCTACTGGACGGCCTACCTCAAGGCGCACTACCCGGCGGAGTACATGGCCGCGCTGCTCACCTCGGTGGGCGACGACAAGGACAAGCTGGCCATGTACCTCAACGAGTGCCGCCACATGGGCATCACCGTGCTGCCCCCGGACGTGAACGAGTCCCACCTGACCTTCACCCCCGTCGGCCGGGACATCCGCTTCGGCATGGGCGCCGTCCGCAACGTGGGCGCCAACGTGGTCAAGGGCATGGTCCAGGGGCGCGAGGAGAAGGGCTCGTACACGGGCTTCGGCGACTTCCTGGCGAAGGTGCCGCTCGTGGTGTGCAACAAGCGCACCATCGAGTCCATGATCAAGGCCGGCGCCTTCGACTCCCTCGGCTACGCCCGCCGCGCCCTGCTGGCCGTGCACGAGGAGGCCGTGGACGCCACCGTGGCGCAGAAGCGCAAGGAGGACCACGGCGAGTTCACCTTCGACCTGTTCGCGCTCGGCGGCGGCGACGAGGACGACTCCGACGCCGCGGACGGCGTCGCCGTCCCGGACCTGCCGGAGTGGGCCAAGAAGGAGAAGCTCGCGTTCGAGCGCGAGATGCTGGGCCTGTACGTGTCCGACCATCCGCTGCAGGGCCTCGACGGCGTCCTGGCCCAGCACGCCGACGTCCAGATCACCCGCGTCCTCGACGACGACGGGCCCGCCGACGGCGCGATCGTCACCATCGCGGGCCTGATCACCACGCTCGAGCGCCGCATCGCCAAGTCCTCGGGCAACGCGTACGCGCGCTGCGAGATCGAGGACCTCGGCGGCTCGATGGACGTCATGTTCTTCGGCCAGGTGTACGCGCCCATCGCGATGATGCTGGCCGAGGACCTCGTCGTCGCCGTCAAGGGCAGGGTGCAGCGTCGTGACGACGGGTCGGTGTCCCTGTCCGCGATGGAGCTGACCATCCCGGAGCTCTCGGATGGCCCCGGCGGCCCCGTGCGGATCACGCTGCCCGCGTTCAAGGCCACGGAGCAGGTCATGGGCCAGCTGGCGGACGTGCTGCGCACCCACGAGGGCTCCTCGGAGGTGCGGCTGTCCCTGGTGGGCCAGCGTGCCACGCAGGAGTTCCAGCTGGGCCCGCAGTTCCGGGTGAGCCCGAACCCGGCGCTGTTCGGGGACCTCAAGATCCTGCTGGGTCCGGCCTGCCTCGGCTGAGCGGACGTAGCATGGGAGTGCCCCGCCCAGGAGGAGAGAGCTGATGCACTGCCCGTTCTGCCGTCATGAGGACTCGCGCGTGGTGGATTCACGCTCCCTCGACGACGGCTCCGCCATCCGTCGGCGTCGGCAGTGTCAGGCCTGCGGCAAGCGGTTCACCACCATGGAGACCACCGCCCTGACCGTCGTCAAGCGCTCCGGGGTGGCGGAGCCGTTCGACCGCTCCAAGGTGATCAACGGCGTCCGGAAGGCGTGCCAGGGGCGGCCGGTGACGAGCGACGACCTGGCCATGCTCGCCCAGGAGGTCGAGGAGACGGTCCGTGCCACGGGCAACGCCGAGGTGGACGCCCACGACGTCGGCCTGGCCATCCTCGATCCGCTGCGCCGTCTCGACCAGGTGGCCTTCCTGCGCTTCGCCTCCGTCTACCGGGACTTCGAGTCCCTCGACGACTTCGAGGAGGCCATCGCGGAGCTCCGGGCCGGTGACGGGGACGACCGCGGCCGTCCCGCCGTGCAGCCGCGGCTGTTCACCCGCTGACCCGGGCCGATGCGACGGCGCGGCCGGGATCGACGCTGCAGTGGTGCGCACGGCCTCCAGGCGCTACAGTGATCCCCGGGTCGACCTCGGTCGGCCCGGCAAGACTGCCGAGGGCGGTTCCGGAGGGGAAGCCGGAACCGCCCTCGGTGTCTGCGCCCTCAGTTGCCGTCGGCGAGCGAGCCGTGCGCGGCCAGGGCGGCGCCCACGATGCCCGCGTTGTTCTGCAGCTGGGCCGGGACGATCGGGGTGCGCAGGCGCAGCAGCGGCAGGTAGTCGTCCGGCCGCTTGGAGATGCCGCCGCCGACGATGAACAGGTCGGGCGAGAAGATCCGCTCCACGTGGGAGAAGAAGCGCTGCAGTCGCTCGGCGTACTCGGCCCAGCTGAGCTGATCGCGCTCCCGGGCCTTCGCAGAGGCCCGTGACTCGGCCATCACGCCGTCGAGCTCCAGGGAGCCGACCTCGAAGTTCGGGACGAGCATGCCGTCGTGGATCATCGCGCCGCCGATGCCGGTGCCGAGGGTGATCACGTGCACCAGGCCGCGCACGCCCCGCCCGGCCCCGTAGCGGGCCTCCGCGAGGCCGGCCGCGTCGGCGTCGTTGACCACGGTCACGGGGCGGCGCAGGTGCTCCTCGAACGTGCCGCGCAGGTCCGTGCCGATCCACGAGTGGTCGATGTTGTTCGCGGACAGGCACACCCCGTCCTTGACGATCGAGGGGAAGCACACGCCCAGCGGGGCGGAGGGCTTCGGCGCCTTCTCGCGCCCGTCGAGCTCGGCGGTGATGGCCGCCAGGGTCGCCGCCACGGGCTCGGGCATGGCCGTCTGCGGCGTGGGGATGCGGAAGCGGTCCCCGCGCAGGGTGCCCGCCTTCGGCCCCGACCCGAGGCGGACCAGGCCGCCCTTCATGCCGGTCCCCCCGACGTCGATGCCGATCGTCGTGGGGTATTTGGAGGAGCGCTGGGCGGTGCTGGTGTGCGTCGTCACGGCCCCCAGCTTAGTGCCGAGTCACGGCAGCGTGAGAATCTCCGCGCCGTCGTCCGTGACCACGATCGTGTGCTCGAACTGCGCGGTGCGACGGCGATCGCGGGTCACCACGGTCCAGCCGTCGTCCCACTGGTCCCACTCGATCGTGCCGAGGGTGAGCATCGGCTCGATGGTGAACACCATGCCGGGCACGAGCAGGCGGTCGTGGGCCGGGGCCGCGTCGTAGTGGGGGATCACGAGGCCGGAGTGGAAGTCCACGCCCACGCCGTGGCCGATGAAGTCGCGCACCACGCCGTAGCCGAAGCGCTTGGCGTAGGACTCGATGGCGCGGCCGATCACGTTGACCTGACGGCCGGGCTTCACGGCGCGGATGCCGCGGCGCAGGGCCTCCTCGGTGCGCTCGACGAGCAGCCGGGACTCCTCGTCCACGTCGCCGACCAGGTAGGTGCGGTTGTGGTCCCCGTGGACACCGTCCAGGTACGCGGTGATGTCCAGGTTGACGATGTCCCCGTCCTCCAGGACGGTGCCGTCCGGGATGCCGTGGCAGATGACCTCGTTGATCGAGGTGCAGATGGACCGCGGGAAGCCGCGGTAGCCCAGGCAGGACGGGTAGGCGCCGCGCTCCACGAGGAAGGCGTGCGCGATCCGGTCCAGCTCGTCCGTGGTGACGCCCGGGCGGATGTGGGCGGCGGTGTGCTCCATGGCCTGCGCGGCCAGGCGGCCGGCGGCGCGGATCCGCTCGACGCCGGCGGCGTCGTAGACGTCCGAGGCCTTGCCCTCGTCCGGGGTGGCCTTGCCGACGTACTCGGGGCGCGGGATCGCGGCCGGCACGGGCGGGGCGGGGGACGGGGCCCCGGGCGTCAGCGTGCCGACGGGGGCGAACGACCCGGGCTCCGGCGCGGTGGGGCCCGCAGGGCGGGGACCGTTGTGGCTGGACGGGGCGACGGGGTTCTGACGCTGGGACATGTCCTCCAGCCTATCGGCCCGGCTACTGTGGCCCCCATGACCGAGACGAGCGAGTTCTGGTACAACGTCAACACGCATCAGGTGGAGGTGGGCGCCCAGTCGGACTGGTCCCAGCTGCTGGGCCCGTTCGGCACCCGTGAGGAGGCCCAGGCCGCGATGGACCGCGTGCGGGCGAACAACGAGACCGCCGACGCCTGGGACGAGCGCGACGACGACTGGGACAGCCGTCCCGTCGACGACGCCTCCTGACCGCGGCGCCGGACGACACCGGGCCCCCGTCCCTCGGACGGGGGCCCGGTCGTCTCACGGGGCGGGTTCAGCCCTGGAAGCCGTGCTCCGGGGCCGGGAACGCGCCGTCGAGCACGTCCGCGCGATAGGCCCGGACCGCGTCGCCCACGACCTCGTGCAGGCGGGCGTACTGACGGACGAACCGGGGCACCCGTCCCTCGCGCAGGCCGAGCATGTCCTGCCACACGAGCACCTGGCCCGTGGTGCCCGGGCCCGCGCCGATGCCCACGGTGGGCACCCGCAGCGCGGCGTCGACGGCGGCGGCGACGTCCGAGGGGACCATCTCCATCAGGACGGCGAACGCCCCCGCGGCCTCGAGGGCCCGGGCCGACGCCGTCATCCGCTCGACCGCCCCCGCGCCGCGGCCCTGCACCCGGTAGCCGCCGAGCACGTGCTCGGACTGCGGGGTGAAGCCGATGTGGGCCATGACCGCGACGCCGGCTGCCGTCATCGCGGCCACGTGCTCGGCGAAGCGCTCGTCGCCCTCCACCTTGACGGCGTGCGCGCCGGACTCCTTCACGAGGCGCACGGCCGACTCGACGGCCTGCCGCGGGGAGGCCTCGTACGAGCCGAAGGGCAGGTCCGCGACCACGAGGGCACGCTCGGCACCGCGCACCACGGCCTGGGTGAACAGGATCATCTGGTCCAGGGTGACCGGCAGGGTGGTGGGATGGCCCAGCACGGTGTTGCCCACCGAGTCGCCCACGAGCAGCACCTCGACGCCGGCCTCGTCGAACAGGGCCGCCGTCATCGCGTCGTAGGTGGTGAGCATCGCGAAGCGCCGGCCCTCGTCCTTGGCCCGCTGCAGGTGGACCGTCCGGTACCGGGACGGGGCGGGCGGCCCGTAGGGGGCGGTGTCGTCAGGCTGCCGGGGGGACTGGGGAGCAGACATGGGCCGGAGTCTACGCGGCGCGTCTAGATGTAGGAGGGCATGACGTTGTTGACTCGGGTCGGTGCCAGTGAGGCCGGAGGAGCGTCTCCGCAGGAGGTATGCGGCCGATGGTAGTTGTAGTGATTCACCCACACCTGAAGGGCCTCACGCCGAGCCCGCTCTGAGGAGTACGGGCGGGCGTAGAGGACCTCGTCCACCATCAGCCGGTTGTAGCGTTCGACCTTCCCGTTGTGACGCGGGGTGTAGGGGCGGATCCGGTGATGCCGGCCCCCGAGCGAGACCACCTTCCGGGTGAAGTCCACGGCCCGGTAGTTGTTGCCGTTGTCCGTGATCACCCGGTCCACGGTGATGCCGTGGGCGGCGAAGAACGCCCTCGCCCGGCAGTAGAAGCTCACGGTCGTGGCCGCCCGCTCGTCCTCCAACGCCTCGGTGTACGCCAGGCGGGTGAACCCGTCGATCGCCGAGTGCAGATAGGTGTACCCGACCCGCCGGCCTGCACCACGCTTGGAAGCACGGCCTGCTTCACTTTCACGTCCGTGAGCACGCCAGCCGCCCCCGTCAGGGATCTTCCCGATCTTCTTCACGTCCAGGTGCACCATGTGCCCCGGGCCGCGGGCGGTGATCTTCTGGGGTCGTTGGCGCAGGTCTTCTCCGGCCGGGGTCAGGTCCCGTAGGCGGGAGATCCCGAGTCGGTGCAGCCACCTCCCCACGGTGCGCAGGCACAGCTGGTGGCCTTCGGAGGCGAGGTGGTGATGGATGCGCCGTGCGGACCACTTGCGCTCCCGCCGCAGGGCGTGGATCTGGGCGACCAGGACCGGATCGAGCTGGGCAGGTGAACGGTGCGGCCGGCTGGGCAGGTCCTGAAGGCCGGCTTCTCCCTGGGCGCGGTAGCGGGCGACCCAGGTGGCCACCGTGGGCCGGCTGACGCGGAACTCGGCTGCCACGTGCGCCTGCGGGATCCCGTCGTGCAGGTGGCGTTGGACCATGCGCAGCCGGCCGGTCGGGGTCAGGGGTGCGTTAGCGTGAGTCATGAGTGGGTCTTCTCGGGCAGGTGGGTGGTGTAGGAACTTCCATCCTGCGGGGCGGGGCCCACTCGTCTCATCTCAGCCGGCGCCTCGTGGCAAGAACCTCATGACCCACAACATCTAGAGTGGCGGCATGGATCGACAGCAGGACTACGTGCTCCGCACCATCGAGGACCGGGACGTCAGGTTCGTCAGGCTCTGGTTCACGGACGTGATCGGTACGCTGAAGTCGGTGGCCCTGTCTCCGGCCGAGGTGGAGAACGCCTTCACGGAGGGCCTGGGCTTCGACGGCTCCTCGATCGACGGATACACCCGCATCTCGGAGTCGGACATGCTGCTGCAGCCCGATCCCTCGACCTTCCAGATCCTGCCCTGGCGCGGCGACCAGGGACAGAGCTCCCGGATGTTCTGCGACGTGCTCACCCCGGACGGCCGGCCCGCCCCCGCCGACCCGCGGCACGTGCTGCGCCGCGTGCTGGACCGGGCCGCGGACCGGGGCTTCACGTGCTTCACCCACCCGGAGATCGAGTTCTACCTCCTGCAGTCGGACCAGCCCGGCCCGGACGGGGAGCCGGTGCCCGTGGACCGCGCGGGCTACTTCGACAACGTGCCCGGCTCCGACGCGGCCGACTTCCGCCGCGACGCCGTCAGCCTCCTCGAGGGCATGGGCATCTCCGTCGAGTTCAGCCACCACGAGAACGGCCCCGGCCAGAACGAGATCGACCTGCGCGCGGCGGACGCGCTCACGACGGCGGACAACGTGATGACGTTCCGGACCGTCGTCAAGGAGGTCGCCGCCGCCCAGGGCACGTACGCCACGTTCATGCCCAAGCCGTTCTCCCACCACCCGGGCTCCGGCATGCACACTCACTTCTCCCTCTTCGAGGGCGACGCGAACGCGTTCTACGACCCTGCGGACGAGTTCCGGCTCTCCGTCACGGGCCGCCGGTTCATCGCGGGCCTGCTGCGCCACTCCGTGGAGATCACCGCGGTGACCCACCAGTTCGTCAACTCCTACAAGCGTCTCTGGGGCGGGGGAGAGGCCCCGTCGTACACCTCGTGGGGGCACAACAACCGTTCCGCCCTCGTGCGCGTTCCCCTGTACAAGCCGGACAAGGCCGGCTCGGCCCGCATCGAGTACCGCGGTATCGACGCCTCGGCCAACCCGTACCTCGCCTACGCCCTGCTGATCGCGGCCGGGCTCAAGGGCATCGAGGAGGGCTACGAGGTGCCCGAGGCCGCCGCCGAGGACATCAGCGCGTTGACCACCCACGAGCGGCGCGTGCTCGGCCATGTCCCCCTGCCCGGCACCCTGCACGACGCCCTGCGCACCGCTGAGGAGTCCGAGTTCGTGGCGTCCGTGCTGGGCGAGCACGTCTTCGACGCACTCCTGCGCAACAAGCGGCAGGAATGGGACGACTACCGCGTGGAGGTCACCCCGTACGAGCTCCGCCGCTACCTCTCCGGCCTCTGAGACGGGTGCCCGTGTCCTCCCTGTCCACCACCGGTGCGCTGCCCGCCGTCCCGGACCGCCGCACCCTCGCGCACGCCGGCGTCGCCGACGCTGGCCGCGTGCAGACGCTGCTCACCTCGCCCGAGTTCGAGGGCGTGGACGTGCGTCCCCTCGTCGAGCTCCTCGGCCACGCCGCCGATCCCGACCGGGCCCTGCTGCTGTGGGTGCGCCTGGCCGAGCGTGAGCCCCGCGTCCACCACGCCCTCCGGGACCCCGAGACGACGGCCCGCCTGCTGCGGCTGCTCGGCGCCTCCGAGGCCCTCGGCGAGTTCCTCATCCGCCGTCCCGAGCACCTGGACCTCGTCCTCGACCCGGACGCGGCCGCCGCCACCGCGCCCGCCCTCGCCCAGCCCGACCCCGCCGACGGTGAGCCCTGGGGTGATGCGTCCGCCACCCTGCGCCGCCTGCTCCTGGACTCGGTGGGCGCTGACCCGGACACCGACCGCCCCGTCGCCGCCGTCACCGGCAAGGACGCCGCCGTCGCCCTGCGCCGTGCCTACCGTCGCCAGCTGGCCGCGATCGCCCTGCGCGACCTCGACTCCGCCGAGCCCACGGCGGCCATGCCCTCGGTGGGCCGCTGGCTCGCGGACCTGGCCGGCGCCACCGTGGACGCGGCGCTCGCCGTCTCGCGGGCCGTCCTCACCGAGCGGGAGGGCCCCGTGGTGGACCGCGTGGACCTCGCCGTGATCGGCATGGGCAAGTGCGGCGCCGGCGAACTCAACTACGTCTCAGACGTGGACGTCGTGTTCGCCCACGCCGTCCGCGAGGCCGCGGACGGCGCGGACCCCGACGCCGAGGTCCCGGACGGGCCGCGCGCCGCCGCGCTCGCGGCCGAGCTGGCCGCGGGCATCGGCCGCGTGATCCAGGGCGCGGCCCCCGAGCCGGGACTGTGGGAAGTGGACGCCAACCTGCGTCCCGAGGGCAAGGACGGCGCCCTGAGCCGCACCGTGGAGTCCCACGCCGAGTACTACCGCCGCTGGGCCCACGGCTGGGAGTTCCAGGCCCTGCTCAAGGCCCGCCCGATCGCGGGCTCGCCCCAGCTCGGCGAGCGCTACATCGCGGAGATCTGGCCCCGGGTGTGGGAGTCCTCCTCGCGCGACGGGTTCGTCGAGTCCGTCCGGGCCATGCGCGCCCGGGTCCTGGACACCCTCGCCCCCGCGGAGCGCGAGCGGGAGATCAAGCTCGGGCCCGGCGGTCTGCGCGACGTCGAGTTCACGGCCCAGCTGCTCCAGCTCGTGCACGGCCGTGCGGACGAGTCGCTGCGGGTGCGCGGCACGCTCGACGCGGTGCGGGCGCTGCACGCCGCCTCCTACATCACCACGCGAGACGCGCGGGCGTTCGACGAGCACTACCGGTGGCTGCGCACCCTCGAGCACCGCATCCAGCTCGTGCACCTGCGGCGCACCCACCTGATGCCGGTCAAGGAGGAGGCCCGCCGCGTCGTCGCCCGGTCGATGCGCGGCGCCGCCGACCGGGGCCCCGCCACCGGCGAGGACCTCCAGGCCGAGTTCACGCGCGTGCGCCGCGCCGTGCGCGGTCTCCACGAGACCGTGTTCTACCGGCCGCTGCTGTCGACGACGGCCGCCCTGTCCGCCGAGGACGTGCGGCTGTCCGCGGAGGCCGTCCGCGACCGCCTGGCGGCGCTGGGCTACCGCGACCCGCAGGGCGCCCTGCGGCACATCGAGGCCCTCACGCAGGGCGTCTCGCGCCGGGCCGCGGTCCAGCGGCAGCTGCTGCCGGCCATGCTCGGGTGGTTCGCGCGGGGCGCCGACCCCGACGGCGGCCTGCTCGCCTTCCGCCGGCTCTCCGAGTCGCTCGGCGGCACGGCCTGGTATCTGCGGATGCTCCGCGACTCCTCGGACGCCGCCCGGCGGCTGTGCCTGGTCCTGTCCGGCTCCCGGTTCGTGGGGGACCTGCTCGAGCACTCGCCCGAGGCCGTGGCCTGGGTGGGGGACGACCGGGAGCTCGACCCCCGGGGCGCCATCCAGCTCTGGCGCCAGGTCGACGCGCGGCTCGACCGCCGCGTGGCCGCGCAGGAGGCCCCGGCCGCCGTCCGCCACGTGCGGCAGGTGCGCCGCAGCGAGACCCTGCGCGTGGCCCTGGCGGACATCTCGGGGCTGCTGGACCTCGAGGCCGTCACCGGGGCCCTGTCGGACATCGACCAGGTGACGGTGGTCGGCGCCCTGCGCGTGGCCTCGCGCGCCGTCGTCGGGGACGCCGACCCGCTCACCGACGTGCTCGTGGTGGCCATGGGCCGCCAGGGCGGCCGGGAGATCACCTACGGCTCGGACCTGGACGCCCTGTTCGTGCATCGGCCACGCCCCGGCGTCGACGAGGGGCGGGCGCGCGAGCAGGCCGAGGAGGTCGTGCGGACGCTGATGTCCCTGCTGCACCGCCCCGCGACCCCGCCGCTGCCCGGCGAGCGGCCGCTCGAGGTGGACGCCGACCTGCGCCCCGAGGGACGCCAGGGGCCCCTGGTGCGCACCCTGGACTCGTACCGGGAGTACTACGGCCGCTGGGCCGAGGTGTGGGAGCGTCAGGCGCTGCTGCGCGCCCGCCCCCTGGCCGGCGACGACGACCTCGCCACCGACTTCCGCCGCTGGGCCGACGGCGTCCGCTACGCCGGGGACCTGACCACCGCGGACGCGCGGGAGATCCGGCGCATCAAGGCCCGTGTGGAGGCCGAGCGCCTGCCCCGCGGCGCGGACCCCTCCCGGCACGTCAAGCTCGGCCGCGGCGGGCTCTCGGACGTGGAGTGGCTGGTGCAGTCCCTGCAGCTGCGCCACGCGGGAGAGGTCGAGGACCTGCGGGTCACCGGCACGCTGCCGGCCCTGCGGGCGATCGCCCGGCACGGGCTGCTGCCCGAGGCCGAGGTCGCCGTGCTGGAGGAGGCGTGGCTGCTGGCCACCCGGATCCGCGCCGCCCTGCTGCTGTGGACGGGCAAGGTCTCGGACGTGCTGCCCACGAACATGCGCGACCTCGAGGCCGTGGCCCGCCTCAGCGGGGTGGGCACGGCCGGCGGGGAGCTCGAGGAGCGCTACCTGCGGGTGACCCGCCTGGCCCGTCAGGTGTTCGAGACCCGGTTCTACGGGCTCTGAACGACGCCGGCCCGCCACCTCGACGGGGTGGCGGGCCGGCCGTGCTCCGGTGTCGCGAGCGCCGGCTCAGGCGCGCACGACGTGCTCCCCGAGCAGCTCCAGGGTGCGTCGCCGCACGCCGGCGTCCTGGGCCGCCGTCGTGATGATCAGCTCGTCCGCCTGGACCCGCGCCGCGAAGTCGTGCAGCCACGCCGCCGTCGTCGGGCCGGTGCCCACGGCCGTGCACTCGAGCATCCCGAGCACCTGCTGACCGGCGGGGGAGTGCAGCAGCATCTCGACCTCGTCGTCGGTGAGGGTGCGGCCCCGGCCGAGCATCATCCGGATGCGCGCCCGCTGCGCGGCCTGCCACTCCCGCTCGGCCACCTCCTCGGTGTCCGCGGCGATCACGTTGGCCGCCGCGATGAAGTGCGGCTCCGCGAGGGCCTCGGAGGGCTCGAAGTGCTCCCGGTACAGGCGCGCCGCATGCTCGAGCATCTGCGGTGCGAAGTGGCTCGCGAACGCGTAGCCCAGGCCGAGCTGCGCGGCCAGCTGGGCGCCGAACGCCGAGGAGCCGAGGATGTACAGCGGCACGTTGGTGCCCTTGCCGGGGTAGGCGTCGATGCCGGGGATCAGGCTCTGGCCGGTGAGGTAGCCCTGCAGCTCGAGCACGTCCTGCGGGAAGCGCTCGGCCGCCGACGGATCCCGGCGCAGCGCCTGCAGCGTCCGCTGGTCGGTGCCGGGGGCGCGACCCAGGCCCAGGTCGATGCGGCCGGGGTGCAGCTCGGCCAGGGTGCCGAACTGCTCGGCGATCACCAGCGGCGAGTGGTTGGGCAGCATGACGCCGCCGGAGCCGAGGCGGATCGAGTCGGTGTGCGCGGCCACGTGCGCGATGAGTACGGCCGTGGCGGAGGAGGCGATGGAGGGCATGTTGTGGTGCTCCGCGTACCAGACGCGCCGGAAGCCGGCGGCCTCGGCGACGCGGGCCTGCTCCACGGATTCGGCGAAGGCTTCGCCCATCGGGGCGCCGTCGCGGACGAGGGCGAGGTCCAGCAGGGACAGCGGCAGGGGGGTGGGGGCGGTGTGCTCGGTCATGGTGCTCCTGGTCTGCGGGCCGCCCGGCCGGGCGGAGGTCTCCACAGATCCAGCGCCCACCGGCCCCGGACTATTCCGCGGCCGGGCACGACGACGGCCGCCCGCCTCCGGCGTGGGAGACGAACGGCCGTCGTCGGGGCCGCGGCGGGCGGATCAGACCGAGTAGTACAGCTCGAACTCGTAGGGGTTCGGGCGCAGGGCCAGCGGGGCGATCTCCATCTCGCGCTTGTACGCGATCCAGGTCTCGATCAGCTCCTCGGTGAACACGTCGCCGGCCAGGAGGAACTCGTGGTCCTCCTCGAGGGCGTTCAGGGCCTCGTCCAGGGTGGCGGGTGCCTTCTGGATGTCGGCGGCCTCCTCGGCCGGCAGCTCGTAGAGGTCCTTGTCGATCGGCTCGGCCGGCTCGATGCGGTTGCGGATGCCGTCCAGGCCGGCCATCAGCTGCGCGGCGAACGCGAGGTACGGGTTGCCCGAGGCGTCCGGGGCGCGGAACTCGATGCGCTTGGCCTTCGGGTTGGAGCCGGTGATCGGGATGCGGATGCCCGCCGAGCGGTTGCCCTGCGAGTAAACCATGTTCACGGGGGCCTCGAAGCCCGGCACCAGGCGGCGGTAGGAGTTCACCGTGGGGTTGGTGAAGGCCAGGACCGCGGAGGCGTGCTTCAGCAGGCCGCCGATGTACCAGCGGGCGGTGTCCGAGAGGTTCGCGTAGCCCTTCTCGTCGAAGAACAGCGGCTCGCCGCCGTTCCACAGGGACTGGTGGCAGTGCATGCCGGAGCCGTTGTCGCCGAAGACGGGCTTGGGCATGAAGGTCGCGGACTTGCCGAACATGTTGGCGACGTTCTTGACGACGTACTTGAACTTCTGCAGGTCGTCCGCCGAGTGGGTCAGCGTGTTGAAGCGGTAGTTGATCTCCGCCTGGCCCGCGGCGCCCACCTCGTGGTGGGAGCGCTCTACCTCGAGGCCGACCTCGGCCAGGACCGAGCAGATCTCGTCGCGCAGGTCGGCCTGCTTGTCCGTGGGGGAGACGGGGAAGTAGCCGCCCTTGAGGCCGGTCTTGTGGCTCAGGTTGCCGCCCTCGTCCTCGCGGGAGGCGTTCCACCAGGCCTCGTCCGAGTCCACGGCGTAGAACGAGCCGCGGGGGGAGGACTCGTAGCGGACGTCCTCGAAGATGAAGAACTCGGCCTCGGGGGCGAAGAACGCCGTGTCGGCGATGCCGGAGGAGCTCAGGTAGGCCTCCGCGCGCTGGGCCACGCCGCGCGGGTCGCGCAGGTAGGGCTCGCCGGTGCGGGGGTTCACGATGGAGAAGTTCATCGTGAGGGTCTTGCGGACCCGGAAGGGGTCCACGAAGGCCGTCGCGACGTCCGGGATGAGCTGCATGTCGGACTCGGCGATGCCGGCGAAGCCCCGGATCGAGGAGCCGTCGAAGAGCTGGCCCGTGACGAAGAAGTCCTCGTCGACGCTCGAGGCGGGCACGTTGAAGTGGTGCTGCATGCCGGGGAGGTCGGTGAAGCGGACGTCGACGAACTCGATCCCCTCATCCTTGATGTACGCGAGGACGTCCGCGGGGGAGGTGAACATGGTGCGCTCCTGTGGTCGTGACGATGGTGGCATGTCCGGCACGGCGGCGCTGGCGTGGCGGGTGTCATCACCCTACTTGCCCGGCGGCCTCCGTGGGCGTCGGTGACGCCCCACGGCGAGCCTCGCGGTTCCGCGCCGGTAGGCTGGGCCGGTGGCACGCAGAGCACCCGACCCCGCGCAAGAGCCCGAACCGACCCGCCGCGACGAGCCGCTGATCACCCGGCGCGACCTCGCCGGCTGGGTGGACGGTCCGGGCGGCGGCCTGGCCGGCGGCCGCTGGCCGGGGGACCTGCTGGGCCTGCCCGAGCACGGCCCGACCTCGATGGCCACTGCGGCCCGCCGCGCCGTCGCCCTCGTGATCGACTGGTTCCTGGCCCTGGGCGTGTCCTGGCTGCTCTTCGACTCCGACGCGATCGCCACCCTGATGGTCTTCGCCACCATGCACATCCTGGGCATCACCCTGCTGGCCACCACCGTGGGCAAGGCCGTGTGCCGCACCCAGGTGGTGCGCCTCGGCGGCCGGACCGCCCCCGTGCACCGCGTGGTGGTGCGCACGGCGCTGCTGTGCCTCGTGCTGCCGGCCGTCGTCGTCGGCCCGGACGGCCGCGGCATGCACGACAAGGTCGCCGGCACCGTCGAGATCCGCATGTGAGCGCACCGGCCCGCGCCGGACGACGCCGGATCCGACTCGACGCGAGGCCGGACACGACGAAAGGGGGGCGCCCCGCCGAATCCTCGGCGGGGCGCCCCCCTTTCGCGCGGGTGCGTCGGCGCTCAGCGGCCGCGCATGGCGCGCCGGCTCGGGCGCACCTTGTTCGGGTCGACGCCCTTGGGGATGGGCAGCCGGTTGGTGTTGAGCGCGGTCAGACGCTTGTCCACGGCCTGGACCTCCTGCGCCGTGAGGGCCTTCTTCATGCCCTTGAGCGTGCCGGGCAGCTCGTGCAGCGGGACCTGGCCCTGGCCGTTGCCGGACTCCACCACGGTGACGGGCACGCCGGGCAGGAAGCGGCGCATGGCCTTCTCCTCCTTGACCACCAGCGCGGCGACGCGGGGGGAGGGGCCCTCCGTCACCAGCACGACGCCCGGCCGGCCCACGGCGCGGTAGACGAGGTCCTGGGTCTTCGGGTTCACGGCGGCCGGCTGCTCGGACACGATCCAGCCGCGGCCCAGCGTGGAGAGCGCGGCGCCGGCGGCGCCGGGGCGGCCCTCGAGCTGGGCGAACCCGGCGCGGCGCGCCTTCCGGTTCAGGATGACGACGGCGGCGAGCACACCGAACGGGATCGCGATGAGCAGCCACGTGATCCAGTTGTCCAGCAGGAGGCCGATGACGAGGCCGACGACCAGGGCGCCCAGGAAGGCCAGCAGCATCCACAGTCCGACCTTGGGGTCGTGCGCCTTGGTCATGGCGTAGGCCTGCTTGAGCTGGGAGATCACGCCCGGGCCCTTCGTGGCGCGCTTGTCCCGGCGCTGGGCCTTCGCCTGCTCCTTCTCGCGGAGGCGACGCTCGCGCTGCATGGCCTTGACCTCCTTGAGCGTGGCGGAGGTGGAGCCGGAGGAGGACGCGGGGGGCTGGCTGTTCTTCGTCATGACGGGGTCCAGTCTAGTCGGGCGGCTCAGGACATCTGGGCGACGACGGCGGAGGCCTCCTGGCGGGCGGTCTTCTCCCCGGCCAGGTGCGCCAGGTTCTCCGGCAGGGTCCGGCCGAGGCGCTGCATGGCCTGCGCATAGAGCTTGCCCGCGCGGTACGACGAGCGCACCAGCGGGCCCGCCATGACGCCCTGGAAACCGATCTCCTCGGCGCGCTGGGACCACTGGACGAACTCCTGCGGCTTCACCCAGCGGTCGATGGGGTGATGCAGCTTCGAGGGCCGCACGTACTGCGTGATGGTGATGATGTCGCAGCCGGCCTCGTGCAGGTCCACCAGGGCCTGGTCGATCTCGTGGTCCTCCTCGCCCATGCCGAGGATGAGGTTGGACTTGGTCACGAGCCCGTCGGCCTTGGCCATCGTGAGCACCCGGAGGGACTTCTCGTACGTGAAGGCCGGGCGGATGCGCTTGAAGATGCGCGGCACCGTCTCCAGGTTGTGCGCGAACACCTCGGGCCGCGCGTCGAACACCTGCTGGACGAGCTCCGGCACCGCGCCGAAGTCCGGCGGCAGGATCTCGACGCCGGTCCCCGGGTTGAGCGCGTGGATGCGGCGGATGGTCTCCGCGTAGAGCCACGCCGCGCCGTCCTTCTGGTCGTCACGGGCCACGCCCGTGACGGTGGCGTACCGCAGGTCCATCTCGCGGATGTTCTCGGCGACCTTCTGCGGCTCCTCCATGTCCAGGGGGCGCGGCTTGCCGGAGGTGATGTCGCAGAAGTCACACCGGCGGGTGCAGATGTCCCCGCCGATGAGGAACGTGGCCTCGCGGTCCTCCCAGCACTCGAAGATGTTGGGGCAGCCGGCCTCCTCGCACACGGTGTGCAGGCCGGCGGACTTGACCTTGTTCTTCAGGCCGATGTACTCGGGGCCCATGTGGACCTTGGCCTTGATCCACTCGGGCTTGCGCTCGACGGGCACCTCGGCGTTGCGCGCCTCCACGCGCAGCAGGCGGCGTCCTTCGGGGGCGAGGCTCATGCGGGGATTCCTTCCGTGGGGGTGACGGCGATGTACGCAGGCCCGAGCTCGTCCAGATGACGGGTGAGCACCGGCACGACGTCGGCCGGGGTGATGGTCCGGCCCGTCTCGACCGACAGGGTGGTGGTGGCGGCGTCCGTGATGCCGCACGCGATGATGCCCTCGTAGGGGGCCAGGGAGTTGGAGCAGTTCAGCGCGAAGCCGTGCATGGAGACGCCGTCGTGGATGGACAGGCCGATGGCGCCGACCTTGCGGTCCGGGCGGGCCGTGCCGTCGTCGTCCCGGTCCGCGAGGACCCAGATGCCCGCCCGCCCGTCCACGCGGACGGCCGTGACGCCGAACTCGGCGGCGGTGCGGATCAGCAGCTCCTCGAGGAACCAGACGTAGTCCTTGACGTGGGCACGGTCGCGCAGTCGGACCACGGGGTAGCCGACCAGCTGGCCCGGGCCGTGCCACGTGATCTTGCCGCCGCGGTCCACGTCCACGACGGGGGCGCCGTCCGTGGGGCGCTCGGCGTCCTCGGTGCGGCGACCGGCCGTGTAGACGGCCTCGTGCTCCAGGAGGAGGAACTCGCCGTCGGAGCGGCCGGCGACGACGTCCGCGTGCAGGGCGCGTTGGGCGTCCCAGGCGGCGTGGTAGTCCACCAGGTCGGGCGCCAGGCCGAGCAAGCGCAGGGGCGGCAGAAGGGTCTCGGGCATGACGTCCACTGTAGTCCTCGGGCCCGGACCTGTGGACAACCGCCGTGACGCCCGGGGACATGCGGCACCCTGGGATGGAACGGACGGCGCGGCGGAGAGGGGAGACCGATGCGGGACTGGGACGAGGCGGACGGCGGCGCGGCCGGACGCGTCGGCGGCGGGCCGGAGACCGAACCGGAGAGGTCGTCGGAGCCGGGCACGGCTGCGCCGCGCGCCCCGGGCTGGGAACCCGTCCGGCTGCTCGGCGCGGGCGCCCAGGCGGAGGTCTGGCTCGTCGAGGACGGTCGGGGCGTCCGGGCCGCCCTGAAGGTGCCCCGTGCCGGCGCGGCGCCGGATGCGCTGGCGGCGGAGGCGCAGGCCGGACGGGTCGCGCATCCCCATCTGCTGCGCGTGCTCGGCGTGGTGGAGACGGACCGGGGCCTCGGGGTCCTCACCGAGCACCGCGCGGCCGGCACGCTGCAGGACATGGTGCAGCGGGTCGGACCCCTGAGCCCGGGGCAGGCCGTCACCGTGCTCGTCCCGATCGCCCAGGCTCTCGCGTGCCTGCACCGCGAGGGGGTGGTGCACGGCGACGTGTCCCCGGCGAACGTCCTGTTCGGCGTCGACGGCAGCCCGGCCCTCGCCGACCTCGGCGTCGCCCGGGTGGTCGGCGGGGCGTCGGGGGCCGGGGCGACGCCGGGCTTCGCGGCCCCCGAGGCGCTCGCCGCGGTGGAGGGGGCCGGGGCGGAACCGGGGGCGTCTCCGGCGGTGGGGGCGCCGAGTGACGTCCATGCGTGGGCCGCCCTGGGCTGGTACGCGCTCACCGGTCGGGCGCCGGGCGCCGCCGGGCATCGGGCGCCGCTGCCCGTCCTGGTCCCCGAAGCGTCCCCCGAGCTCGCGCTGCTGCTCGATGCGGCGCTCTCCCCGGACCCGGCGGCGCGGCCGAGCGCGGAGGAGGCCGCCGCAGCCGTATACGCGACGGCCCGGCCCGAGCCGGTCCCGCTGGGAGAGGCCGCCCCCGCCGAGGTGGCGCACCTGCTGCCCACGGTGCTGCCGGGCTCCGGGCCCACGCGGCGACGCCGGGGACGACGCGCGGCTCCGAGACGGCGCGCGCTCGCGCGCCGACGGGGGGCGGCGCCACGCCGGGGCGTCCTCGTGGCCGCCGGGCTGGCCACCGCGCTGGCCGTCGGCGGCGGCACCGCCGGGCTGTGGTGGCCGGCGTCCCTGGGCGACGCGACGGAGGGGGCGCCGGAGCCGGCGGGCGCGGTGCCGGCCGGCACCTCGGTGGACGCGGCGCGCCCGGCGGACGGGACGCCGGAGAGCGGGACGCCGGCGAGGGTGCCGGACGCGGGTGCCCCCGGCGAAGACGCCGCCGGGGAGGACGCCGTCGACGTGGGCGAGGCGCTGGCCGCGGTCGGCCACGCCCGGACTGCCGCGCTCATCGACCCGGAGCCTGCGCGACTGGACGCCTACGCCGTGCCCGGGGGACCGGCGTGGGAGAACGACCGGGATCTGCTGCGCCGGCTGACGGACGAGGGGTTCGCCTTCTCCGGCCTCGAGGTGACGGTGGAGCAGGCCGGACCCGCCCGGCGGGCCGGGGACGACGCGCTGCGTGTCGACGCCGTGCTCCGGACGTCGGCCCACACCGTGCTGGACCGCGCGGGACGCGTGGCGGCGCATCGGGAGGCGACGGCCGAGGAGGTCGTGCTGGTCCTGCGCAGCGGCCACGGAGAGGGCCCCGAGGGGCGGGACGGCGGCGCGGCGGGTCGGACGTGGCGGGTCGAGACCGTCGATCCGCGCTGACCCCGGGCCCGGATCCAGCGCCGGAGGCCGGCGGTCCAGACGGGGGGACGCCGCGGGCCCCGGGGAGAAGCTCCCCGGGGCCCGCGGCGTGGTGCGGCGTCAGCCGCCTGGGCTGATCACTGCCAGAGGACGGCGACCAGGATGTTCACCAGGCCCAGACCGCCCACCGCGTGGGCCAGGCCCGTGGGCACGACCTCCCCGCGGTTGGACTTGCGGCGGCCGATCAGGGCGGCCACGAAGACGATGACGCCGATCAGGAACTTGACGCCCAGCTTCATGTGGTTCGGCTCCCCGCTCATGGCGAGGCCGAAAAGCACCACGCCGGAGACGATCATGCCCACGGAGCCCCACCACTGCGAGGTGGTGACGGTCGGGTTGCGGAAGTGCGCGAACCAACCGCCCACGATCGCTGCGGCGGACACGATGTGCACGGCCACCAGGATGCTGTGCAGGATATCCACAGTCCTTCTCCCTTTCCGTCAGAGACCCAGCTCGTTGGCGAACTCGCCGCCCTCGAGACGCTGACGCAGCGTCCTCAGGAAGCGGCCCGCGTCGGCCCCGTCCACCAGGCGGTGGTCGTAGGTCAGGGACAGGTACATCATGTGGCGGATGGCGATCGAGTCGTTGCCGTCCGCGTCGGTCACCACCATGGGGCGCTTGACGATCGCACCGATGCCCAGGATCGCGACCTGCGGCTGGTTGATGATCGGCGTGTCGAACAGCGCGCCCACGGAGCCGATGTTCGTGATCGAGAACGTGCCGCCCGAGAGCTCGTCCGGCGAGATCTTGTTCGTGCGGGTGCGCTCGGCCACGTCGGCGATCTTCTGGGCGAGGCCCGTCAGGTTCAGGGAGCCGGCGTCCTTGATGACGGGCACCAGCAGCCCCTTCTCCGTGTCCACGGCGATCGCGATGTCCTCGGACGCGTGGTACGTGATCTCCTTGTTGTCCTCGGAGAACGACGCGTTCAGCTTGGGGTGCTGCTTGAGGGCCTCGGCGACCGCCTTGGTGATGAACGGCAGGTACGTCAGGTTCACGCCGGCCTGCTGCTGGAAGGAGGCCTTGGCCTTCTTGCGCAGCTGCACGATGCGGGTGACGTCCACCTCGTGCACCTGGGTCAGCTGGGCGGACAGGTCGAGGGACTCGCGCATGCGCTGGGCGATGACCTGGCGGATGCGCGGCGCCTTCTCCACCTCGCCGCGGACCGAGGGGTCCACGGAGGAGCTCGCGGCCGGGGCGGACGCAGCGGCCGGGGCGGACGACGGGGCGGCAGCCTCGGAGGCCTGCTCGGCCGGAGCCTCGGACCCGCCCGCGGCGGCCTGCGAGGCCAGCGCGGCGGCGAGCACGTCCTGCTTGCGGATGCGGCCGCCGACGCCCGTGCCGCGAACCGTGGACAGGTCCACGTTGTTCTGGTGGGCCAGGCGGCGCACCAGCGGGGTCACGTAGCCCTGGCCGGGCTCGGTGGCGGAGGGCGCCTCGGCGGACTCGGCCTGCGCGGAGTCGCGCTCAGCGGACTCGCGCCGGGAGGCCTCCTCGGACGGAGACGCCTCCGGCGTCTTCTCCGACTTCTCGGCGCCGGCGGCCTCGGCGGCCTCCTCGGTCTCCTCGGGGGCCTCGGCCTCGGTCGCCTTGTCCTCGATCTCCTCGGCGGACGCCTCGTCCTGACCGGAGGAGCCCTCCGACGGGGCGGAGCCGCCGCCGGCGGAGCCGGAGCCGACGAGTGCGAGGACGGCGCCCACCTCGACGGTGTCGTCCTCCTCCGCACGGATCTCCAGGAGGGTGCCCGCCACGGGGGAGGGGATCTCGGTGTCGACCTTGTCGGTGGAGACCTCGAGCAGCGGCTCGTCGACCTCGACCTCGTCGCCGACGGACTTCAGCCAGCGGGTCACGGTGCCCTCGGTCACGGACTCGCCCAGCGCGGGCAGGGTGACCTCGGAGGCCTCGCCGCCGGCCGACGGGGCCCCGTCCGAGCCCTGGTCGGTGGAGGCGCGCTCCTCCGGAGCCGGCTCGCCTGCGGGCTCCTGCTGGGCGTCGTCCTGCTGCGCCTCCTCGACGGCGGGCTCCTCGGCCGCGGCGTCGTCCTCCGACGCGTCGGCGGAGCCGCCGCCGGAGCCGTCGCCGATCGTGGCCAGCGGGGCGCCGACCTCGACCGTGTCGTCCTCCTCGACCAGGATCTCCTCGAGCACGCCGGCCACGGGGGACGGGATCTCGGTGTCGACCTTGTCGGTGGAGACCTCCACCAGGGGCTCGTCGACGGCGACCTCGTCGCCGACGGCCTTGAGCCAGCGGGTCACGGTGCCCTCGGTGACGGATTCGCCCAGGGCGGGCAGGTTCACGGTTTCAGACATGGTTCCGATGCTCCTCATGAGGGGTGGGCGCCGGGGGCGCCCACCCGGGGTTGCGAGGTGGGCCCGACGCACGGGCCCGGGATGGTCAGTGCGGTGGGTCAGCTGTGCAGCGGGTGGCCGAACAGGGCCATGGCGGCCTCGCCCAGGGCCTCGTTCTGCGTGGGGTGCGCGTGCACGAACTGGGCGACGTCCTCGGGGTAGGCCTCCCAGTTCACGATGAGCTGCGCCTCGCCGATCTGCTCGCCGATGCGCTTGCCGATGCCGTGCACGCCCACGATCGGGCCGTTCTTCTGGCGGATCATCTTGATGATGCCGCCGGTGCCGAGGATCGAGGACTTGCCGTTGCCGGCCAGGTTGTACTCGGCGACCTCGACGTTGTCCTTGCCGAACTCCTCCTCCGCCTTGGGCTGGGTGTAGCCCACGGACATGATCTCCGGCTCGGTGAAGGTGACCTTCGGGATGTTGATGTCCTCGACGACCATCGGCTTGTTGCCGGCGATCTCCTCGGCCACGAAGATGCCCTGCTGGAAGCCGCGGTGCGCCAGCTGCAGACCAGGAACGATGTCGCCCACGGCGTAGATGTTGCCGACGCCGGTGTGCAGACGCTCGTCGGTGAGGACGAAGCCGCGGTCCATCTTGACGCCCTGCTCCTCGTAGCCGAGGCCCTCGGTGTTCGGGCCGCGGCCGACGGCGACGAGGCAGACCTCGGCCTCGAACTCCTTGCCGTCCGCGAGGGTCACCTTGACGCCCGAGTCGGTCTCCTCGACCTTGTCGAAGAACGTGCCCAGGTTGGTCTTGATGCCCTTCTTCTTGAACTCGCGCTCGAGGACCTTGATGATCGCCGGGTCCTCGTTGGGGACCAGGGTCTTCAGGCCCTCGATGATGGTGACGTCGACGCCGAAGGAGTTCCACAGGGACGCGAACTCGGAGCCGATGACACCGCCGCCGAGCACGATGGCCGACTTCGGGGTGTAGTCCAGCTCGAGGGCCTCCGTGGAGGTCATGATCTTCTTGGAGATGGGCAGGCCCATGGTCTTGGCCACGGAGCCGGAGGCCAGCACGATGTTCTCCGCCGTGTAACGGGTGCCGTCGACCTCGACCTCGTTCTTCGAGACGAGCTTGCCCTCGCCCTCGATGACCTGGACCTTGCGCATCTTCAGCAGGCCGGCCAGGCCCTTGTGCTTGCCGGCGACGATGCCGTCCTTGTAGTCGCGCACCTTCGCCATGTCCACGGACTCGAGGGTCGCGTTGACGCCGAACTTGGCGGCGTTGCGGGTCTCATCGGCCACCTCGGCGGCGTGCAGGTAGGCCTTCGTGGGGATGCAGCCCCAGTGCAGGCAGGTGCCGCCGACCTTGGACTTCTCCACGAGGGCGACGGACTTGCCGTACTGCACGGAACGCAGGGCTGCGGCGTACCCGGCGGAGCCACCGCCGAGGACGAGGACGTCGAATTCCTGAGCGGTTGCCTTGTCGGCCACGGTGTTGCTCCTTGGTGCTGGGGTCGGTGGATCGTGGTGGTGGTGCGTCACCGCCACCCCCGGCCGTCGGCGGCGGGCCGCGCGGCCGGGGACGCGGTGGACATCGGGACCAACCTTACCGGGCACGCCCCTCGATGAGACCCACCAGGGTCCGCACCATCACGCCGGTGGCGTCCTGCGGGGTGTAGCCGTACGCGGCCGACTCGTTGAAGGAGGGGCCGGCGATGTCGAGGTGGGCCCAGGGGGTCCGTGCGGCGGCGTCGCCCTCCGACCGTCCGGCGTCGACGAATTCGCGCAGGAAGGTGGCGGCGGTCATCATGCCGCCGAAGCGGTCGCCCATGTTGGAGATGTCCGCGACGCGCGAAGTGAGCGAGGCGCGCAGCTGCTCCGGCAGGGGCATGCCCCACGCGAGCTCCCCGGCCGCGTCGGCCGCGGCGACGACCTCGTCGCGCAGCGCGTCGTCACCCATGACGCCCGTGTGGCGCACGCCGAGGGCGACCAGCTGGGCACCGGTGAGGGTGGCCACGTCGAGCACCGCGTCGGGTCGCTCGTCGGTGGCCGCCACGAGGGCGTCGGCCATGACGACGCGGCCCTCGGCGTCCGTGTTCATGACCTCCACGGTCTTGCCGCCGTACATCGTGATGACGTCGGACGGGCGGATGGCGGTGCCCGAGGGCATGTTCTCGGCCAGCGCCAGCCAGCCGGTCACCTTCACAGGGACGTCCAGGGCCGCGGCGGCGCGCACGACGGCGAAGACGGTGGCGGCGCCGGCCATGTCCGACTTCATCGTCATCATCGAGGCGGCGGGCTTCAGCGAGATGCCGCCCGTGTCGAAGGTGATGCCCTTGCCCACCAGCGCGATGTGCGCGGCGGCGTCGGCCGGCGCGTGCTCGATGCGCACGAGCCGCGGCGGGCGGGAGGAGCCCTGGCCGATCGCGAGGATGCCGCCGAAGCCCTCGGCGCGCAGGCGGTCCTCGTCCCACACGTCCACGCTCACGGACGAGTCCGCGAGGTCCTCCGCGACGGCGTCCGCGAACGTGGCCGGGTAGAGGTGCGAGGGGGCCGTGTTCACCAGGTCGCGCACGGCGCAGACCGCGTCGCCCACGACGGCGGCCCGGCGCAGCACGGGGTCGGCGTCCGCGGCGGCGAGCGGGGTGACGACCTCGACCTCGCGGACGGGACGGGACGTGTCCGTCTCGGCGCGGGCGCGCTCGGACTTCTGGGCGGTGAAGGCGTACGCGCCCAGGACGGCGCCCTCGGCGACGGCGGCCAGTCGGGCCGGGGTGTCGGCCGGCAGGGCCAGGGCCACGGCGTCGGTGCCGGCCAGGGAGCGCACGGCAGCCCCGGCGGCGCGGCGCAGGGACTCGTCCGCGGCCTCGCCGTCGTCGTCCAGACCGCCGACGCCGGCCAGGACCAGCAGCGGCACTGGCACGCCGCCCAGGCCCGGCAGGCGATGGACCTCGTCCGCGGCGCCCCGCACGCCCAGCAGCTCGAACGAGGCCTCGAGGGCGGTGGCCGCCTCGGCCGGCAGCGCGTCCGTCAGGAGCACGGGGCCGTCCGGGCCGGTGCCCACCCCCACCACGAGGGCGGAGGCGGTCAAGTCCTCCAGGGCGCGGGCGGTCAGGGTCGGGCGGTCCAGGGTGATCACGGACGGGCCTCTCTTCCGGGGGTGGGGGATGCGCCCGGCGGGGTGGGCCGGGCCGTCCCGCGTCATCCTAGCCAGAGGGCTCGCGCGCCCGTCCAGGGCGCGCGGGCGCGGAATAGGAGGGTGCCGTGCCGTGGTTGACTGACGCCAGAGGACAGGGAGGGATCCGCGTCCGCCGCCATCCGGGCGGCGGGGACGGCTCTCCCGCAGACGGACCACCGGAAGGGGAACGAGACGTGCAGGACGCCGCGCCGCTGTACACCCGTCATGAGGGGGCGCCCGTGCCCCCCGGCCTGGGCATGCTCGTGGCCCTGACCGGGCACATGGACGCGGGCCGGGTCGCTCGGCAGGTGCGGGCCGCGCTGCACGAGCACCTGACCCATCGGACCGTCGTCTCCTTCGACGTCGACTCGATGTTCGACTACCGCGCCCGGCGTCCCCGGCTCCGGTTCGACCGGGACCGCTACCGTGATCTGCGCCTGCCCGCGCTCGAGGTGCAGCTGGTCGAGGACCTGCTCGGCCACCCCTTCCTGCTGCTGTCCGGCCCCGAGCCGGACTTCCGGTGGCAGGCGGTGACGGAGGCCGTGCTCGGCCTCGCGCAGGAGTGGGAGGTGGACTCGCTCACCTTCCTCGACGCGGCCCCGCTGCCCGTGCCGCACACGCGGCGGCTCGGGGTCACGACGCACGGGTCCCGCGCCGATGCCGTCGAGGGGCTGTCCACCTGGAGCCCGCAGGCGGACATCGTCGCGGGGCTGCTGCAGATGCTCGAGCTGCGCGCCGAGGAGGCGGACCTGCCGACGGCGGGCTACACCGTCCATGTGCCGCACTACGTGGCCGAGGCGTCCTTCCCCCAGGCGGCCGTGGCCGCGCTCGAGTACGCGGGGGCCGCCATGGGGCTCATGCTGCCCTCGGACGACCTGCGAGACGCCTCGCGGGACATCGAGGCCGAGCTGGAGCGCCAGGTCTCCGGGTCCGGGGAGATCCAGCAGATGATCGCCGGCCTGGAGCGCAACTACGACCAGAACGCCGAGGACCAGGAGCGGTCGCTGCTGGAGACCGAGCAGGGCCTGCCCGACGGGGACGAACTCGCCTCCGCCGTCGAGGCGTACCTCGCCGCGCGGGACGCCGGCGGCGGGTCCGCTCCTGCACAGGAGGACGGACCCGGCCGTCCGTCCACCGGCGACGGGGACTGATCCCACCGCGGGCGCCCGGTCGGCCAGGGTGGCGGCATGGAAGCCCCCACCTCACTCGACGTCCCCGTCCTGCCGGCCCGCGGCCCGGAGGACCTGCTCGCCTACGTCGGCCACGCCCTCGGGCGGTTGCCCGAGGGCAGCCTGGTCCTCCTCACCCTGCGCGACGGGCGCCTGCGCGCCGTGGTGCGGGTCGACCTGCCTCCCGAGGAGGTCGACGTCGGCGCCTGGGCCTGCGCCGTGGCCGAGGTGTGCCGGCGGGACGCAGCCGCGGACGCGACGCTCTGCCTCGCGCTGCCGGACGGCGCCCGGGCCACGCTCGCCCGTCCCGGCTGGGCCGCGGCGCTCGACGACGCCCTGGCGTCCGCGGGTCGCCCCCTGACCGCGGCCTGGACGTGCGCGCGGGGACGGGCGCGCCCCTGGTGGGGGAGCGGCGTCGCCGAGGAGGGCCCGCTCGACCCCCGAGCCGCGCCGCTGTCCCTGCACCTGATGACCCGCGGTTCGGTCTGGGACCGTGCAGCAGTGCCCGACCCGGTCCCGCGCCGCGGTCCCGCGGCGGCCCGGGCCGACGACGCGCGGTGGCGGCCTCCCGAGCAGGACGCGCCGGCGGCACGCCGCGCGTGGCTGGCGCAGTGGGAGTCGGTGCTGACCGGCGCGGCTCGTGACCGCGGCGCGCCCGCACCGGCCGTGCTGGGCTCGCCGCTGACGCGTCCGGCCTGGCGCGACGGCCTGCTGCTCCATGCCGCCGCGCCGTCCGGCGCGGCCACGGGGGATCCGGGGGACGAGGAACGGATCCTCACCGCGGCCTCGGGCCGGGCGCCGGCCTGGGACCGGCTGGACGCCCTGCGGGCGGGGCTGCGCGCGCTCGTGCCCGTCGCGACGCCGGCTGTGGCGGCGCAGGCCCTGGCGCTGGCCGGGTGGGTCGGCTGGGCCCGCGGCCACGGCTCCGACGCGGACGCCCACCTGACCGCGGCGGCGGCGCTGAGTCCCGACGACCCGTTCGTCTCCGTCCTGCGACGCATCGTGGCCGCGGGGTGCGTCGCAGGCTGGGCGACCGACCCGGCCACCGCGTGGCGGCCCGACGGTGGCCGCCCATGAGAGAATGATGCGGCTTCACGACGGCACGGCCGACCGCAGCCCGTTTCCCGGGTTCGGAATAGATCGGTCTCAGCCGTCGTTGGCACTCACGGACCCTGCAGTCGGCGGGCCCGGACGACGTCGGTCGTCCGAGGCCGCGACTTGACAGGGTCACGTGTCTATGGACTGCAAGGATCCGCGGGTGGCCGCGGACGAGACGGAAAGGCCTCGAGTGACCACTTCGACGACCAGCGGTGTGCAGGACGGCAAGGAGACCACTGCCTCCGAGGCCACGACCACGCGCACCCGCTCCACGGCAGCCAAGAAGTCGGCAGCCACGAAGAGCGCCACGACCAAGGGCGCCACGACCAAGGGCGCTACGACGCGGACGACCGCGACGAAGTCGGCGGCGACCAAGACCGCTGCCACGCCGACGGCCAAGAAGAAGGCGACCCGGAAGCCCACCGCGGCCAAGACCACCGCCACGGCCAAGACCACCGCCGCGGCCAAGACCACCGCCGCGGTCAAGACCACCGCCACGAAGAAGACCGCCACGACCCGGGGCAAGAAGGCCACCGCCTCCGCCGCCTCCGCCGAGCAGGCCGAGGACGACGAGGAGTTCGTCGAGGCGCGCGAGCGCACCGAGGCCGCCGACGCCGTCGAGGAGGACGTGGTGGAGGACGAGACCGCCACCGAGGACTCGGACGACGAGGACGCGGACGGCTCGGACGCTCCGGAGCGTCCGGCGATGGACGCGGAGGCCGTGACCGGCACGAAGGCCGCCACGGGCCAGAAGGTGGCCCAGTCCAAGGGCGCGTTCGTCATGGACGACTCCGAGGACGACGCCCCGGTGCAGCAGGTGGTCGTGGCGGGCGCCACGGCGGACCCGGTGAAGGACTACCTGAAGCAGATCGGCAAGGTCGCCCTGCTCAACGCCGAGCAGGAGGTGGACCTGGCCATGCGCATCGAGGCCGGCCTCTACGCCGAGCACGTCGTGCAGCACGAGGCCTCCGACGACTACCGCGAGCGCCGGGACATCCAGCTGATCATCGCGGACGGGCGCAAGGCCAAGAACCACCTGCTCGAGGCCAACCTGCGTCTGGTGGTCTCCCTGGCCAAGCGCTACACCGGCCGCGGCATGCTGTTCCTGGACCTCATCCAGGAGGGCAACCTCGGCCTGATCCGCGCCGTCGAGAAGTTCGACTACACCAAGGGCTTCAAGTTCTCCACGTATGCCACGTGGTGGATCCGTCAGGCCATCACCCGCGCCATGGCGGACCAGGCCCGCACCATCCGCATCCCGGTGCACATGGTGGAGGTCATCAACAAGCTGGCCCGCGTGCAGCGGCAGATGCTCCAGGACCTCGGCCGCGAGCCCACCCCGGAGGAGCTGGCCAAGGAGCTGGACATGACCCCGGAGAAGGTCGTGGAGGTGCAGAAGTACGGCCGCGAGCCCATCTCCCTGCACACCCCGCTCGGCGAGGACGGCGACTCCGAGTTCGGCGACCTGATCGAGGACTCCGAGGCGGTCGTGCCCGCGGACGCCGTCTCCTTCACGCTGCTCCAGGAGCAGCTGCACTCGGTGCTGGACACGCTCTCCGAGCGCGAGGCCGGCGTCGTCGCCATGCGCTTCGGCCTGACCGACGGCCAGCCCAAGACGCTGGATGAGATCGGCAAGGTCTACGGCGTGACGCGCGAGCGGATCCGCCAGATCGAGTCGAAGACCATGTCCAAGCTGCGTCACCCCTCCCGCTCGCAGGTGCTCCGGGACTACCTGGACTGAGTCGGAGCGGCATGACGAAGGGCCGGACCCCCGCGGGGGTCCGGCCCTTCGTCATGCCGGGCGCGTCAGGCGCCGGCGGTGAGGCGGTCCGTCTCGTCCTGCCACAGCGCGGCCTGGGGACGCAGCGCGTCCTCGACGGCGCGTGCGTGGTGGGCGCAGAACTGGAGGGCACCGCCGGAGTGCAGCACGGCGCGGACGTAGGCCTGCGCGCCGCAGCGGTCGCAGCGGTCGGAACGGGTGAGGGCGGCCGGCTCGGCCACAGCGGTGATGGACATGGTGTCCTCCTCGGGTCTCTCGGGGCTGGAGGGCGACGACGCCGGTGGGGCGGGCCGGTCCTCCTCTTGTCCCATGGAACAGCAAGGATGGCAGGGAACTTCCCCGCGCGCCCGCCCTCCACCCGCGTTTCGCCACCCGCGTACGCGAGGAGCCCAGCCGGGCGGCCCGCGACGTCCGGCGCGGAGCCCGGCGTGTCCGGCCCGCGGAGTAGGCTGGACCGGCCGCTGTCGTCCACCGAAAGGCCCGCCCCCGTGCCCGCGAACACCGAGTACAACGCCCGCCACCTCTCCGTGCTGGAGGGGCTCGAGGCCGTCCGCAAGCGGCCGGGCATGTACATCGGCTCCACCGATTCCCGCGGCCTCATGCACTGCCTCTGGGAGATCATCGACAACTCGGTGGACGAGGCCCTGGCCGGCTTCGGGCAGTCGATCGAGATCACCCTGCATCCGGACGGCTCCGTCGAGGTCGAGGACAACGGGCGCGGCATCCCCGTGGACGTGGAGCCGCGCACCGGCCTGTCCGGCGTCGAGGTGGTGTTCACCAAGCTCCACGCCGGCGGCAAGTTCGGCGGCGGTTCCTACGCCGCCTCGGGTGGCCTGCACGGCGTGGGCGCGTCGGTGGTCAATGCCCTGTCCTCGCGCCTGGACGTGCAGGTGCTGCGCGGCGGCAAGGTCCACCAGATGTCGTTCCGGCGCGGCGAGCCGGGCCGCTTCCAGGACGGGTCGCGCCCGTCGCCAGACGCCCCGTTCGAGCCGTCCACGGACGCCTCGCCGCTGGACGTCGTCGGGAAGGCCAAGCGCGGGCAGACCGGCACGCGCGTGCGCTACTGGGCGGACGAGCAGATCTTCGTGAAGGACGCGACGTTCTCCGCCGAGGAGCTCCAGGCGCGGGCGCGCCAGACCGCCTACCTGATCCCGGGCCTGCGGATCACGGTCAAGGACCTGCGCCGCCGACCCGGCACGCCCGGCGCCGACGGCCCGGTCGAGGAGGTCTTCCAGTACGACGGCGGCATCTCCGAGTTCGTGGAGCACCTCACGCCCGCCACCCCGGTGACGGACGTGTGGCGGATCCAGGGCTCCGGCACCTTCAAGGAGCGGGTCCCGGTGCTCGGCGAGGACGGGCGCACCTCCATGCAGGATGTGCAGCGCACGTGCGAGGTGGACGTCGCCCTGCGCTGGGACGTCGGCTACGACACCGTGTTCCGGTCCTTCGTGAACATCATCGCCACGCCCAAGGGCGGCACCCATCAGTCCGGGTTCGAGGCGGCACTGCTGAAGGTGTTCCGGGCCCAGGTGGAGGCCAACGCGCGCCGGCTCAAGGCGGGGTCGGACAAGGTGGAGAAGGACGACGTGCTGGCCGGCATGACCGCCGTCCTGACGGTGCGGCTCGCCGAGCCGCAGTTCGAGGGGCAGACCAAGGAGATCCTCGGCACCTCCGCGGTGCGGCGGATCGTCTCCCAAGTGGTGGAGAAGCAGCTGACCGCCCGCCTCACCTCCACGGCCCGCGCCCAGAAGCAGCAGGTGCACACGCTGCTGGAGAAGGTCGTCGCGGAGATGAAGTCGCGCATCTCCGCGCGCACCCACAAGGAGAACCAGCGGCGCAAGAACGCCCTGGAGACCTCGACGATGCCGGCCAAGCTGGCGGACTGCCGCAGCAACGACGTCGCCTCCTCCGAGCTGTTCATCGTCGAGGGCGACTCGGCGCTCGGCACCGCCAAGCTGGCCCGGTCCTCCGACTTCCAGGCCCTGCTGCCGATCCGGGGCAAGATCCTGAACGTGCAGAAGGCCTCCGTCTCGGACATCCTGGCCAACGCCGAGTGCGCGGCGCTGATCCAGGTCGTCGGGGGCGGCGCGGGGCGCAGCTTCGACCTGGATGCGGCCCGCTACGGCAAGGTCGTGCTGATGACAGACGCGGACGTGGACGGTGCCCACATCCGCACCCTCCTGCTGACGCTCTTCTTCCGCTACATGCGGCCCATGGTCGAGGCCGGGCGCGTGTACGCGGCCGTCCCGCCGCTGCACCGGATCGAGGCGGTGACCCGCGGCGTCAAGGAACGCGAGGTCATCTACACGTACTCGGAGCAGGAGCTCCACGCGACGCTCGCCCGCCTGGAGCGGGAGGGCCGCTCGTACCGCGAGCCGATCCAGCGCTACAAGGGCCTGGGCGAGATGGACGCGGACCAGCTGGCCGAGACCACCATGGACCCGCGCCACCGCATGCTCCGCCGCGTGAACATCGCCGAGGTGGAGGCCGCCGAGCGGGTCTTCGACCTGCTCATGGGCTCCGCGGTGGCCCCGCGCAAGGACTTCATCGTCTCCCACGCCGACGAGCTGGACCGCGCGCGCATCGACGCCTGACCCTCCGCTTTCGTTCGGGAAACGGCGGCGCGGCCGCCGCCGTTTCCCGAACGAAAGCGGCGTGACCCGCGCCGTTTCCCGAACGAAAGCTCGGGACGGGCGCTCGTTCCGGCCGCGGCGGGCGTCAGCGGTCGCGGTAGTACGCCGCGACGCGGTGCAGGCCCTCGTCGATGCTCACGGTCGGCGTCCACGAGAGGACCTCACGGGTGCGACGCTGGTCGAACCAGTGGGCGGTCGAGAGCTGCTCGGCGAGGAACTCGGTCAGCGGCGGCTCGCCGTCGTCGGAGCCGACGCCCCGGGACCGCAGCCCGAACAGATCCCGCTCCCACGCCCGCTCGATCAGGGCGCCGGCGCGCCGGGCCAGGCCCGCCGGGACGCGGCGTTCGGGCTCCGCGGCGCCGCCCGCCAGCGCGATCTGGCGGATCAGCTCGCCGACCGGTCGCGGCTCGCCGTTGGTGACCACGAGGGCCTCGCCGTGGTGCACGTCGGCCGCGGACACAGCCGCCACCACGGCCTCGACGGCGTTGGCCGTGTACAGCGTGTCGACCAGGGGAGCGCCCGTGCCGAGCACGGGCATTCGCCCGGCCCGCGCGCGCTGCACGATCCGGTCGGTGAGCTGCAGGTCCCCGGGCCCCCACATCAGGTGGGGGCGCAGCACCAGGACGCGGAAGTCGTCGCGGTCGGCGGCCAGGGCCAGTCGCTCGCCGGCCGCCTTCGTGCGCGCGTAGGGTCCGCGCGCGTGCTCGGGGCTGGCGGCTCCGGCGCCCTCGCCGACGATGGAGTCGCCGGCGTGCGCCACGGAGGGGGAGGAGACGTGGACGAAGCGTCGCACGCCGTGGCGCTGTGCGGCGTGCAACAGGATGCGCGTGCCCTCCACGTTCACGGCCTCGTACTCGTGCTCGGGGCCGGACACGGACACCTTCGCGGCCACGTGCACCACGGTGTCCGCGCCGGTCAGGGCCTCCTCGACGGCGGCCGGGTCGGTGACCGAGCCCTGCACGTCGCGGGCGCCCGCCACGCCGGAGGGCCGGCGCTGCAGCGTCACGACGTCGTTGCCCGCGTCCGCGAGCACCCGGGCGACGCCGGCGCCCAGCAGGCCCGAGGCCCCGGTCACCAGGACGCGCCGGCTCTCGAGGCGCTCCACGAGCTCGGGCATGCCCGCCTCGTCGAGGCCGACGTCGTAGCCGAACCCGCTCACAGCGCGCCCGCCCGTCCGCCGGCCAGCACGCCCTCTGCCCAGCGGGCCACGCGGGCCCGGTCGATCTTCGAGTTGTGCCGGATGTCGGTGGGGATCTCGTCGGCCACCAGAACGGCGGCCACGGGCAGCGGCTCGAGCGCCGCGCGCACGGCCGAGGCCAGGGCGGTGGGGGCCAGGCCCTGCTTGGGCCGCCCGTCCCGGTGCTGCCCGGCGCGGCGCGCCGGCCGGGTGGCCGGGACCGCGGCCTCCACCACCACGACGACGGCCTGGGTGCCGCGCGGGCCCACACCCACCACGGCGCTGCGCCGGACGGGGCCGAGCGCGTCGACGGTCTTCTCGGGGCCGCCGGGGCCGAGCGGCCCCTCGGGGGTGGTGATGACGTGCTGCAGCCGGCCCTCGAGCCAGACGCGCCCCTCGGCGTCGAAGTGGCCGATGTCAGCGGTGCGGTGCCAGACGCGGCCGTCGCGGCGCCACAGGCCGTCCCGCTTGCTCTGCTGGTCGGTGTGCCAGAGCGCGTCGTACCGGTCCTTCAGGTGCGGGGCGCTCACCACGATCTCGCCGAGCACGCCGTGGCCCTGGGCGGGGTCGAGGATGAGGTCCTCGGCGGTGCCGTCCTCGAGCAGCGGGGCGATGGCCAGGGACACCGTGGGCAGAGCGGTGCCCACGCACACGCCCTCGTCGTCGGCGCCGCGCAGCCGCTGCACGGTTTCGCCGTCGATGTCCGTGAGCAGCAGGCCCTCGGTCATGCCCCACGGCGTGTGGACCTCCGCGTTGGGCATGAGGTCCCGGACCTGTCGCATCAGCTGGGGGTGCACGGGCGCGCCGGCGGAGAGCACGAGGCGCACCGCGTCCAGGGCGTCCCGACGCGCGGCGTCGAGGCCGTCGGCGGTGGCGACCACGTTGGCCAGCGCGGCGGGGGAGGCGAAGAGCACGGTGGACTGGCCGGCGATCGCGGCGTCCGCCAGGCTCCGCGCGGTCAGCGTGGCCGGCTTGGTGACGTCCATGTCCGGGGACACGGAGGCTGCGCCGAGGGCCGGGCCGAGCAGCGCGAAGGGCGCGAACCCGGCCAGGAGCGAGCCGCCGGGCCGGATGCCCAGGGTTCGGGAGATCATCGCCACGAGGCGGCCCAGCCGCTCGTGCGTGTACACGACGCCCTTGGCCGGGCCCGTGGAGCCGGACGTGAACAGCACCGCGGCGTCCGCGTCCAGGGCGGGCTCGGGCAGCACGGTGCCGTGCTCGTCGACGGCGTCGCCCGTGGCCGGGTCGCGGTGGCGGTCCACCATCGCGTAGAGCGAGTCGGAGACGTCGAGCAGGCGGCGCTGGGCGGCGCCCGGCTCGGTCACGGAGATCCGGGTGCCCGGCCAGGACTGGGCGCGGGCCAGCGTCAGCCCGGGGGTGCGGCCGATGATCCAGCGGGGGCGGGCCGACTTCATCGCCCGGGTCATGCCCTTGACGCCGAGGCCCTGGTCCGCCACCACGGCGACTGCGCCCACGCGCAGCACGGCGTACAGGGCCGCCGACAGGTCGCGGCCCGGCGGCACGAGCATGGCGACCCGGTCGCCCGGTCGCATGCCCGCCGCCCACAGCCCGGTGGCGATGGCCGAGACCATCTCCTGCAGCTCGCCCCAGGTGACGGCCACGGGTCGGCGGGCGGTGCCCACGAGCGAGCGGCCGGCCTGGGCGCCGGCCATGTCCACCAGTGCGGTGTACTCGCGGTGGTCCGAGCCGGGGGCACCCCAGTCGCGCAGGTGGTCCCAGAGCCGGACCATGCCGGGCTCGCGGGCTCCGGGCTCCTCCCCGAGGTCCACCTCCAGGCCCGGGTCGGCGGTGGCGTGCGGGACGGGGCCCGGCAGCCCCGAGGCGGGGTCGGAGAGCTGGCCGGCGCGCAGCAGCTGGGCCCACTGCAGCAGGGGCGCGGTGATGTCGCGGTCGTCCACGAGCAGGTGCCCCGCCCCCTCGTAGCGGTGCACGCGCGCGTGGGGCAGGCGGTCGCGGAGGTCGTCGAGGTAGCGGTCCAGGAAGACCGGGTCGTCGGCGCCCCACAGGATGAGGGCGGGCACGTCGGTGCGGCCCAGGGCGGCGAGGTCCTCGCCCACCCGCTGCAGTTCGGGATGGCTGCCGTGGCCGGGGTCGGCCGGGATGTCCGCGACGAAGCCGCCGACGCCGCCGCGTCGGGCCGCCGTGTCGTAGGGCAGGTGGTAGGCGGCCCGGGTCTCGCGGTCGAGGGCCGGGGTGGCGAGGGAGGTCGTCACGGAGAGGAAGGCGTCCGTGGTGACGGTGGAGGCCGGCAGGACGGGCCCGGCGAGGGCGGCCTGCAGCGGGGCGGGGATCGGCGCCCCCTCGGGCTGGTGGACCGCGGTGTTCAGGGTCGCGACGCCGGCCACCAGCTCCGGATGACGCGCCGCCCAGCCGAGGGACACGACGCCGCCCCAGTCGTGGCCGAGCGTGATCAGCGGGTGGCCGGTGGCTGCCAGGTCGCGCAGCCCGAGAGCCGCGAGCAGGGCGTCCAGGTCGGCGATGCGGCCGCCCAGCGTGCGGTAGGTGTCGTCGGCGCGGCCCATCGACGAAGCGGACGGGGAGCCCGTGTGCGCGAGGCGCTCGGAGAAGCCCATGTCCAGCTGGTCCGGCGCCACGACGCGCCACGCGGCCATGCCCCGGCGTGCCCGGCGCACCGTCTCGGCGAGCAGGGACCGCCACAGCCAGGACCACGTCGGGTTGCCGTGCACCGCGACGATCGTGCCGACGATCTCCGCCCCGGCCGCCGCGAGCACGGGACCGGTGTCCGCCACGTGCAGCGTCCGCACGGTCCCCTCCGGGTCCGCGGCCGAGCGGATCTCCACGAGGCGGGACCACGCCGGGTCCCAGCCGGGCAGGCGGTCGGCGGGGGGCAGGACGGCGGGGGCGGCGGGGATCTGCGGCATGGGTCTCCTCTGGTCCTTCAGTTCACCACTGGATCTCGAGCATGGCGGTGTTCAGGCCCGAGCCCACGCCCAGGCACACCACCGTGTCCCCGGCGGACAGCTCGTCCATCTCCCGCACGAGGGTGATGGGCAGCGAGGCCGGGCCGACGTTGCCCAGCACGGGGAACGTCGTCGGGATCCGGTCCAGGGGCAGGCCGGCGGACTCGGAGATCGCGTTGGTGTGGAGCTGGGAGACCTGGTGGGTGATGAACCGGTCCGCGTCCTTCCACGCCCACTCGGCGGGGGTGTCGTTCCACGCGTCCATGACGAGCTCGAGGCCGTCGTTGAGCAGGGCGGTGGAGTCGGTGTACATGCCGCGGTGGTCGCCGACGCACAGGTCGTGGTGGTCGGTGCCGGCGCGGGTGATGCCGCGGACGATCCGGTGGGCGTCCGGGTGGTCCTCGATGGAGCCGACGACGGCGGCCGCGGCCCCGCAGCCCAGGGTGAGGGAGGCGAACTGCTCCATGAAGTTGCCGCGGTTCGTGGTGGAGGCGTGCAGGTTCTCCACGGTGGCGTCCTGGACCTTGGAGGCGTCCTCGCTGGCGACGACCACGGCGTAGTCCACCTGGCCCGCGTCCACGAGGGTGGAGGCGAGCATGAGGCCGTTGACGAAGCCGAGGCAGGCGTTGGTGATGTCGAAGTTGGTGGCCGAGGTGGGCAGGCCCATCATGTGGTGGATCCGCACGGCCACGGAGGGCTCGAGGGTCGCCCGGGTCACCGAGGTGTTGATAAGTAGCCCGACGCGCTCGGGACCGATCCCGGCGGCGGCGAGGGCGGCGGTGCCGGCCTGCGCGGCGGCCTCCTGGAAGTCCTGGGAGGCGTCCCAGTTGCGCCGGGCGCGCACGCCCGCGACGCGCTGCAGCAGGTGGGGCGGGAGCTTGAGCCGCCGGAGCACGTCCGCCAGCCGCTCGTCGAGGTCGTCCGAGGTCACCTCGAGGGGCGCCTCGACCTCGGTGACCGCCAGGAGGGCGGCGCGGGAGTACTCGTAACTGGCGTTGCCGGACACGTTCGTCACCAGGACCAATCTGCGGGAGGACGGGGGACTCACCCCGGGGTGAGGCGAGATGTCACTCTATCGGAGCGGTGCGGACGCCCGCCCAGGATGGGTGTCGCTCGGCCCGGGGCGAACACGGCCGGGGGCGCCGGCTCAGGGCAGGCCGAGCAGGGCGGCCGCGGTGGCCGCCGGCAGGGCGAGGGAGGCCGCCGCCACGAGCGCCGCCGCCGCGGCGGGCAGGGGCGCCGGCCGGGTGAGCAGCCGCGCGGCCCGGTCTCCGAGGCCCGCGGAGGTCGGCCCGGTCGCGTCGGTCTGGCCGGCCGGACCGGCGTCGGGGCCCGGGGCGGCCTGCGCGAGGGCCCGGACGAGCACGTCCGCCGGGGCACGGCGCAGGGCGGCGTCGTCGGCGAGCATCTCGGTCACCTGGACCACGGCCAGGCGCGCGGTCTCGGCGGTGGGCAGCCACGCGCACGCCCGCGCCCACGCGGCGAAGGCCAGGCGCAGCAGGCCGTGGTGCTGGTCGAGGTGGGCCCGCTCGTGGGCCACGACGGCGTCCAGCTCCTCCGGCGACAGGCGCGCCAGCAGGCCGCTTGAGACGACGGTGAGGGCCTCCCCTCCGCGCGGGGAGCCGGGCACGCAGTAGGCCAGCGGGTCGTCGACGGGCAGCTCGCGGGCCCCGCGCGCCCCGCCGGGCCACCGGCCCGCGTCGGCGGGGCCCGTGGCCACGAGCTCGACGGCGTCCCGGTGGCGGGCCCGGGCCCGCAGGGTGCGGACGGCGGTCACGGCCGTGGTGAGCAGCAGGTGCACCGCGATCCCGGCCCCGGCGCCCACCGCCATCAGGTGCAGGCCGACGGGCAGGCCGGTGGGCCGCGGCGCGGCGGCGGCGTCGCCGGCCAGGTGCGCGGCCAGCCGGGGCGCCGCCGCCACGAGGCCCTCGCCCCACGGCAGCAGGCCCCACACGAGGGGCGCGCCCAGCAGGGCGAGCCCGCCGGCAAGGGCGACGGCCTGCCAGGCGAGGGCGGCGAGCACGGGGGAGCGGGCCGGCCACGCGGCGCGCCCGAGCAGCACGGGCACGGGTCCGGCCAGGGCCACGGCGACGACGGCGAGCAGCAAGACGGGGACGGACACGGTGCCTCTGCGTCCGGGTCAGTCCAGCAGGCGGCGCAGGGCGGCGGAGTCGGTCTCCGAGATGCCGCCCACGAAGGCGGCCAGGACGGCCTCCCGGTCTGGGGCGGAGCCGAGGAGGTCCCGCAGCAGCTCCGCCGTGTGGGCCTCCCGGGTCACGGCGGCGCGGAAGCGGCGGGGGCGGCCACCCTCGGCGGGGCGCACGCGGCCCTTGGCCGCCAGCCGGGTGAGGGCCGTGTGGACGGTGGTCAGGGCGGGCGGGGCGCCCTCGCGGTGCAGGAGGGTGCGGACCTCGGCGGCCGTGAGGCCCTCGGCGTGGTCCCAGAGGAGGTCCATCACGGCGCCTTCGAGGCGGGCGCGGGTCATGGGTCCTCCTTCGTCTCACCGGTGCGTGCCCCCCGATCCTAGGCCAGGGGAGCCGGCGAGGCCCGTCGCCGTCGGTCGTTTTCTACAACGTGTAGAAAAAGTGGCTAGAGTGGACGGGACCCTCCGGCCCGTCCCCGCCGGAGCCCGCCTCGTCTCAGGAGCCGTCCGTGGATCCCCTCGACCTCGCCCGGTGGCAGTTCGGCATCACGACCGTCTACCACTTCCTCATGGTGCCCCTGACCATCGGCCTCGGCCTGGTGGTCGCCGTCATGCAGACCCTCTGGGTGCGCACCGGCCGGGAGCAGTACCTGCGCATGACGAAGTTCTGGGGCAAGCTCTTCCTGATCAACTTCATCATGGGCGTGGCCACGGGCATCGTGCAGGAGTTCCAGTTCGGCATGGCCTGGTCCGAGTACTCCCGGTTCGTGGGCGACGTCTTCGGGGCCCCGCTGGCCCTGGAGGCGCTCATCGCCTTCTTCCTGGAGTCCGTGTTCCTGGGCGTGTGGATCTTCGGCTGGGGCCGGGTGCCCCGCCGCCTGCACCTGGCGGCCATCTGGTGCGCCGTGATCGGGGCCCACCTGTCCGCGTACTTCATCATGACCGCGAACGCCTTCATGCAGCATCCGGTGGGCTACGAGGTGGTCGACGGGCGGCCCGTGCTGAACGACATCGGTGCGGTGCTGGCCAACCCCATCGTCCTCACGCACTTCCCCCACACCATCGCCGGCTCCTGGGCCGTCGCCGGAGGCTTCCTGCTCGGCATCTCCTGGTACCACCTGTGGAAGCGCCGGCGGGACGGGATCGACACCGTGGATGAGCACGGGCGCGTCGTCGTCGGCACCACGGGCTCCAAGGCCCGCGACCGCCTGGACCACCGCGTGTGGATCACCTCCCTGCGCGCCGGCGCCGCGGTGGCGATCGTCGGCTTCCTCGGCACCGCCTTCACCGGGCACGCCCAGGCGCAGCAGATGATCGAGTTCCAGCCCACGAAGATGGCCTCCGCCGAGGCCGCGTGCCACGACGGCACCGCCTTCTCCGTCCTCACCCTGGGCGACCTGGGCGCGGGCGACCGCACCACCTGCACCGACGTCACCACGGTGATCGAGCTGCCCGGGCTGCTCTCCTACCTCGCCTACGAGGACTTCACCACCCCCGTGCCCGGCCTGAACTCCCTGCTGCCGGACTTCGAGGAGCGCTACGGCACGCACCTGCCGGACGACCCGCTGTACGGCGAGCGCGCCGGAGCGCCCATCGACTACCAGCCGCTCATGGAGGTCACCTACTGGGGGTTCCGCCTCATGATCACCTTCGGCGGCCTCGGCGCGCTGGCCGGGGCGCTCACCCTCTGGATGACCCGCCGCGGCACGGTCCCCGACTCGCGGGGCTGGACGGCCACCGCCGTCGCCTCCATCGGCGCCCCCTTTGCGGCGAACGTGGCCGGCTGGGTGTTCACCGAGATGGGCCGGCAGCCCTTCGTGGTCTACCCGAACCCCGCCATGGGCGTCGACGAGGTGTACATGTTCACGGCCGCCGCGGTCTCCCCGGGCGTGAGCGCCCAGGAGGTGCTCGCCTCCCTGATCGTGCTCGTGGGGATCTACGCCGTGCTGCTCGTCGTCGAGGTGGTGCTGATGGTGCGCTACGTGCGCGGCGGCGTGCCCGCCGGCATGCCGGAGCTCACGGCGGACGAGCACCGGGACCCCGACGAGGACCGCCACGACCGCGACGACGTGCTCGCGTTCGCCTACTGACCCCCGCAGCTGAGAGGACCGAACGAGAATGGCCGAGGCCCTGCCCGTCTTCTGGTACGTGATCATCGCCGTGCTCTGGCTCGGCTACCTGGCCCTGGAAGGGTTCGACCTCGGCGCGGGCATGCTCATGCAGGCCTGGGCCCGCGACGAGCGGCGCCGCCGGGTGCTGCTGAACGTGATCGGCCCCGTGTGGGAGGGCAACGAGGTCTGGCTCATCACGGCGATCGGCGCGATGTTCGCGGCGTTCCCGTTCTGGTACGCCTCCCTGCTCTCCACGCTGTACCTGCCCATGCTGCTGCTCCTGCTCGCCCTGATCCTGCGGGCGGTCTCCATCGAGTACCGCGGCAAGGCGCGCACGGACCGCACGCGGGCGGTGTGGACCTGGTGCCTGGCCCTGGGCTCCTTCACGGCCGCCTTCGTCGTGGGCGCCTTCCTGGCCCTGACCACCACCGGGCTGCCCATCGACGCCAACGGCGACCGCGTGGGCGGGCCCTTCGCGTGGCTCAACGGCTGGGCCGTGCTGGGCGGGCTGGCCGTGGTCGGCTTCTCCATCGCCCAGGCGTGGGCGTTCATCGGGCTCAAGACCGACGGCGCCCCGCGGCAGGCGGCCGCCCGCTTCCTCTCGCGCTGGACCCCGGTGGCCCTCGCCCCGCTGCTCGTGTGGGCCGGTGCCGTGCTGCTGCGTGGCGACCGCCCCTGGACGTGGGCGCTGCTGGCCGCCGGCGTCGCGGCCGCGGCCGGGTCCGTCGTGGCCGCCCGCCGAGGCCGGGAGGGCCTCGCCCTGGCCGGCCTGACGCTGTTCCTCGTGGCGGCCTGGAGCGCCGTCATGATCGTCCAGTTCCCCGTGCTGCAGCCCTCCACCGTGGACCCGGCCTTCGACCTCACCGCCGAGATCGCGGCCTCCGGCCCGTACACGCTGGGCATCATGGCCGTGGTCAGCCTCGTCTTCGTGCCGATCGTGCTGGCCTACTCCGCGTGGTCCTACTGGGTGTTCCGCCGTCGCGTGCGCGAGACCCACATCCCCGAGCCCCACGCCGTGGAGCCGGTGTGACCGACGACGGCGCGCCCCGTGGGCCCGGCCGCGGGCACGACGACGGCCCCCGGCGCCGCCGCGGCCCCGACCTGAGCCCGGCCGCGCGCCGCGCCGTCGCGGCGATGCTCGGGCTCGCCGCGCTGCGGGCCGCGGGCTGGATCCTGCTCGCCGAGTCGCTCGCCCGCCTGCTGACCCGCATGGCCGGCACGCTCGACCCCGAGGGCACGGCCCAGCTCTTCGAGATGCTCTTCCTCCCGCCCGCGCCCGTCGGGCCGGTCGGTGCGGCGTCGTCGTTCGCCGGGGCCCTCGCGCTCGGCGCCGCCGGCGTGGGGCTGCGCGCCCTGGCCGACGCCGGCCAGCGGGTGTGGGGCCGTCGCGCCGCGCTCGGCGTGCAGGTGGGCGTGCGCCGCGACCTCGTGGCCCACCGCCTGGCCTCCGCGGACGGCTCGCGCCCCCGCTCGGGCGCGGACGCCGTGCTGGTCACACACGGCCTGCAGGGCCTGGACGACTACTACACCGAGGTCCTGCCGGCCCTGGCCTCCGCCGCCGTCGTGCCCCCGGTCCTCGGCGCCTGGATCCTCACCCGGGACCCGCTCTCCGCCCTCGTGGTGCTGCTGACCGTCCCGCTCGTGCCCTTCTTCATGGTCCTCATCGGCCGGCACACGCAGGAGCGGATCGACGCCGCCCAGGACGGGCTGGACCGCCTCTCCGGCCACCTCGTGGAGCTCGCCCGCGGACTGCCCGTGCTCGTGGGGCTGCGCCGGGCCGGCGTCCAGCGCCGCGCCCTCGAGCGGGCCTCGCAGCGGTACCACGCCGCCACTCTGGGCACCCTGCGCACCGCGTTCGTCTCCGGCATGGCCCTCGAGCTGATCGCCTCGCTCTCCGTGGCCGTGATGGCCGTGTTCATCGGCCTGCGCCTCGTCTACGGGCAGATGGACCTCGGCGCCGGGCTCGTGGTCCTCGTGCTGGCCGCCGAGGTGTACCTGCCCCTGCGCGACGTCGGCAGCGCGTACCACGCCTCCGAGGACGGCCGCGAGGCCGAGGGCCGGGCCCGCGCCGCCGCGCGGGCGCCCGTGCCCGAGGCGGCCCGGGACGCGCTCGCGGACCCCACCGCCGCACCGGCGCGCGCGGCCGGCCCCGCGGCGGCCCCGCCCGGCGCGGTGCACCTCGAGGACGTCGGCGTGGCCTTCGGGGACCGGCGCGTCCTGCAGGGCGTGGACCTGCGCGCGGCGCCGGGCACGCTCACCGTGCTCGGCTCGGCCTCCGGCACCGGCAAGTCCACCCTCCTGCACCTGCTCGCGGGACTGCTGCGCACCACGGACGCCCGCGTGCAGGGGAGCGTGAGCGGCGTGGACCCGGACCGCACCGTGTGGGTCGGCCAGCATCCGCGCCTCCTCGAGCCCACGGTGGGCGAGGAGCTCGACGCCGCGGCCGGCCGGGCGCTCGCGGACTCCGAGCGCGCCGCCGTGCTCGCCGCCGTCGCCCTGGACGGCGCGGCGCACCGGCGGCCCGTGGAGCTCAGCCCCGGCGAGCTGCGGCGCGTCGCCCTGGCCCGGGCGCTGGCGCGGCTGAGCACCGCCGGCGCGGACCGGCGCCCCTGGCTCGTCCTCCTGGACGAGCCCACCGCCCACCTGGACGACGCCGCTGCGGCCGCCGTGCGCGCCGGCGTCGTCGCGCTCGCCCGCGCGGGCGTGCCCGGCCTGGCCCTGCCGCCGTGCATCGTGGTGGCCGCCTCCCACGACCCGGCGCTGCAGCGCGCCGCGGACGCCCTCGTCGACGCGCAGGGCACGCCCCTGGCCCCGGGCGCGGCCGACGGCCCCGCGGATCCCGAGGCCGCCGCGCCCGCCGGCCCGGAGCCCGCCTCGCCGGCCGCGGTCGCCTCGCCGGTCGAGGCGGAGCCCGTCCCCGCCTCCGCGACCTCCACCGCGCCGTCCCCGGCGGCCGCGCGCCGCGCCCGGACGCGCGCCGCCCTGCGGATCCTGCCGTGGCGCTCGGGCCGGCTGTGGGCCGGCGTCGCGTGGGCCACGGGGACGCACCTGTCCGCGGCGCTGCTCGCGGGGCTGTCGGGCTGGCTCATCGTCACCGCGGCGGGGCGGCCGCCCGTGCTGTACCTGCTCTCCGTGATCGTGCTGGTCCGCGCCTTCGGCCTGTCCCGCGCGGTGTTCCGCTACCTGGACCGGCTGGCCACCCACGACGCCGTCCTCGGCTGGGCCTCCCGGCTGCGGCTGCGGCTGTGGGACGCCCTGGGTCGCCGGCCCGCCCTGTGGGGGCGCCTGAGCCGCGCCGACGGGGCGCTGTCCGTGCTCGTCGCGGACGTGGACGCCCTGCGGGACGCCGCGCCGCGCGTGATGGTGCCCGTGCCGGCGGCCGTGCTCGCGTGGCTCGTGAGCGCCGGAGCCGTGGCCCTGCTGGCCCCGGAGCTGGCCGCGGCCGCCCTCGTACCCGGCGCCCTGGGGCTCGTGGCGATCCCCGTCGTCGTCGCGGCGCTCGACCGGCGCCAGACCCAGGCGGCCGTGCGCCACCGCGCCGGGCTGCTGGACCGGGTCGCGGCCGTGCTCGCCGCCGCCCCGGACCTGCACGGCCTCGGCCGGGCCCGGGCGGCCGCCGACCGGCTCGCGGAGGCGGACGCCGCCCTGCAGGCGCCCCAGCGCCGGGCCGCGTGGGCCGCGGGCGCCGGCCGGGCGCTGGCGGTCCTCGTCTCCGGGGGCACCGCGCTGGCCGTGGCCCTGACGGCCACCCAGACCGGCACCGCCGCGGCCGTCGCCGCCTTCGCGGTGCTGCTCGTCCTGTCCTGGGCGGAGCCCTACGGGGCCCTCGCCCAGTCCGCCCAGGAGCTGGGCACCCTGGCGTCCCAGGCGCGCGCCGCGGCCGACCTGATGGGCGAGGACGAGCCCGGCACCGCGGTCCCGGACGCCGCGGACCCGGGCCGGGCCTCGGCCACGCCCGACCCGACGTCCGCCCCGATGTCCGCCGACCCGGAGCCGGCGGCGCCCGTGCGCGTCACGGGCCTGGCCCTGCGCGGCGCGGCCGTCCGCTTCGAGGGCGCGGACGCGCCGCTCTGGAGCGGCGTCGACCTGTGCGTCGAGCCGGGGCAGACCGCCGTCGTCACCGGGCCCTCCGGCGCGGGCAAGTCCACCCTGCTGGCCGTGCTGCTGGGGTTCCAGCCGCTGGCCGAGGGCGCCTACCTGCTGCGCACCGAGGCGGACGGGCGCCGCGTCGAGGCACCCGCGGACGCGGCGGCGCTGGCGCGCGTGGCGTGGACGCCGCAGGACGCGCTCCTGTTCGACTCCAGCCTGCGCGGCAACCTGGCGCTCGCCCGGGATCCCGAGGACGCCCCGGACGACGCGGAGCTCACCGCGGTGCTCGGGCGCGTCGGCCTCGGCCCCTGGCTGGCGGCGGCCCCGGAGGGGCTGGACACGCCCGTGGGCGCCGGCGGCCGCGTGCTCTCGGGAGGCCAGCGCCAGCGCCTGGCCGTGGCGCGCGCCCTCGTGGCCCGGGCCGACGTCGTGCTCCTGGACGAGCCCACCGCGCACGTGGGCCAGGACGAGGCCCTGGCCCTGATGGCGGACCTGCGCGCGGCCCTGGCCGGGCGGATCGCCGTGGTGGTCACCCACGACGAGCGCCTGGCCGCGGAGGCCGACGTGCGGCTGCGCCTGGGCGTCAGTCCGCCGAGACCGTCACGGGGTCGTCCGCGACCGGCGGCGCGCTGAGCAGCTCGGGGGAGGCCCCGGCGCCGACGGCCTCGATGCGCTGGTCCACGGGCACGCCCGAGCCGTCGCGGCGCCCGTACTCGACCGGCAGCGCCCGGGCCACGCCGGCCTTCGAGGCGGCCAGCGCGGGGCCGGCGCCCACCCAGCCGAGCACGAGGGACGTCTCGCCCTTGAGCAGCCGGTGCGCGCGCACGCCGCCGGTGCCGCGCCCCTTGGCCGGGTACTCGCCCAGGGGCGTGACCTTCACGGAGCCGCCGGCGGAGCCGAGCAGGTCGCCCTCGCCGTCCGTCACCGTCACCACGACGGCGGGGCGCGGGTGGGCGGCGGCGTCGTCGCCGGGGCCGGTGAGGGAGGCGGCGGGGGCCACGCCGAAGGCGAGGACCGCGTCGTCGGCGGCCACCCGCAGGCCGGCCACGCCGCCGGCGGCCGGACCCTGGGGGCGGACCGCGGACGCGGCGTAGCGCAGCAGCTGCCCGGCGCGGGTGAGGAAGACCAGCTGGTCCTCGTCGTCCACGGCGGGGGCGGCGCCGACCACCGCGTCGCCGTCCTTGAGGGCGATCGCCTCCGCCACCTCGCGGTTCAGCGGCCACTCGGGGCGCACCCGCTTGACCACGCCCTGGGCGGTGCCGAGGGCGATCACGGCGTCCAGGGGCACGAGCGCCACGAGGCTCTCGCCCTTGCCGAGGGGCACCAGCTCCTTGGCGGGGACGGACCCGGTCATCGCCGGGGCCGCGGAGGGCTCGGGCGCGGCGGGCAGGTCCACGGCCTGGATCCGGTGCAGCGCGCCCGTGGAGGTGAGGGCGCCGATCTCGCCGCGGGCCGTCGTCGCCACCACGGAGGCGAAGGCGTCGTGCTTGCGGCGCCGCCCCTGCGAGGCGATCGGGGTGCGGTCGGCGGTGCGCAGCAGGCGCCCGGAGGTGGTGAGCACGGCCCAGCAGGCGGTGTCCGGGACCATGAGGTCCGCCCCGGCCTGGGCGGCCCCGGCGGGGGTGGGCCCGCCGGCGTTCGAGGCGGCGGGGGCGGCCACGGTCTCGGCCTCGAGCAGGACGGTGCGGCGGTCGTCGCCGAACTCGTCGGCCACGGCCTGCAGCTCGGCGGAGACCACCTCGCGCAGGCGCGCCTCCGAGCCGAGGATCGCCTCGAGCTCGGCGATGGCGGCCTGCAGCTCGTCCCGCTCGGCCTCGAGCTCGATCCGGGAGAACTTCGTGAGCTGGCGCAGGCGCAGCTCGAGGATGTGGTCCGCCTGCACCTGGGTGAGGTCGAAGACCCCCATCAGCCGGGTGCGCGCGGCGGCCGTGTCGTCCGAGGAGCGGATGATCTCGATGACCTCGTCGATGTCCACGAGGGCGAGCAGCAGGCCCTCCACGAGGTGGAGGCGGTCCTGGCGGCGCTGCAGCCGGTGGGCGGTGCGGCGGCGGACCACGTCGAGGCGGTGGTCCACGTAGACGCGCAGCAGCGGCAGCAGGCCCAGGGTCTGCGGCTGGCCGTCCACGAGGGCGACGTTGTTGATGCCGAAGGTCTCCTCGAGCGGCGTGTGCCGGTAGAGGGCGGCGAGCACGGCCTGGGGGTTGAACCCGGACTTGAGCTCGATCTGCAGGCGCAGCCCGTTCTTGCGGTCCGTCAGGTCCACGACGTCGGCGATGCCGCTGAGCTTCTTCGCGTCGACGCCGGCCTTGATCCGCTCGATGACCTTCTCGGGGCCGACGCCGTACGGAAGCTCGGTGACGATCAGGCCGGTGCGGCGAGCGGTGACCTGCTCCACGTCGACGGCGGCCCGCATGCGGAACGTGCCGCGGCCGGTCGCGTAGGCGTCGCGGACGCCGTCGAGCCCCACGATCCGGCCGCCCGAGGGCAGGTCGGGGCCGGGGATGTGGGCCATGATCGCCTCGAGGTCCGCCTCGGGGTCCGCGAGCAGGTGGCGCGCGCCCGCCACGACCTCGCGCAGGTTGTGCGGAGCCATGTTCGTGGCCATGCCGACGGCGATGCCGGTGGTGCCGTTGACGAGCAGGTTGGGGTAGGCGGCGGGCAGCACGGCCGGCTGCTGAAGCTGGTTGTCGTAGTTGGGGACGAAGTCCACGGTGCCCTCGTCGAGGTCCGCGGTGAGCGCCAGGGCGGCCGGGGCCATGCGGGCCTCCGTGTAGCGCGGAGCCGCGGGGCCGTCGTCGAGCGAGCCGAAGTTGCCGTGCCCGTCCACCACGGGCAGGCGCAGGGAGAACGGCTGGGCGAGGCGGACCATCGCGTCGTAGATCGCCGCGTCGCCGTGGGGGTGCAGCTTGCCCATCACCTCGCCCACCACACGGGCGGACTTCACGTGGCCGCGGTCCGGGCGCAGGCCCATGCGGGACATCATGTAGAGGATGCGCCGCTGCACCGGCTTGAGGCCGTCGCGGGCGTCCGGCAGGGCGCGCGAGTAGATCACCGAGTAGGCGTACTCGAGGAAGGACGCCTCCATCTCCTCGGAGACGTCGACGTCGACGATGTTCTCCTGCTCCAGCGGCAGCGGGCGCGGGGCGTCCTGCTCGGCGGGGCGGGAACGGGATGAACGGGCCATCATGGTGGTCGGGGAGTCCTCACGGCGTCGGGGATTGTCTACAGTGATCCTATGGGTGAGACTGAAGCCGACCGCGGATATCCCTCCCATTGGGAGGCCGATGTGGTGCTCCGTGACGGCGCCACGGCCCACCTGCGGCCCATCTCGCCCGAGGACGCCGCCGAGCTGCAGCGCATGCATGCCGGGCAGTCCGAGAACTCCATCTACCTGCGCTACTTCACGTACAAGTCCGAGCTGAGCGCCAAGGACCTGGACCGGTTCACCCACGTGGACCACCGGGACCGGGTGGCGTTCGTGATCACCCGCGGCGGCCGCCTGCTCGGCGTGGGCCGCTACGACCGGTACGGGGACTCCGACGCCGCGGAGGTCGCCTTCAACATCTCCGACGCCGCGCAGGGCCGCGGACTGGGCTCCATCCTCATGGAGCACCTGGCCGCGGCCGCCCGCGAGAACGGCATCCGCCGCTTCACCGCCGAGGTCCTGCCCGAGAACCGCAAGATGCTCTCGGTGTTCCAGGAGTCTGGCTTCGAGGTGACCCGCCGGTTCGAGGACGGCGTCGTGGCCGTCGAGTTCCCCATCGATCCCACCGCCCGGTGGCGCGCCGTCGTCGAGTCCCGCGAGCACCGGGCCGAGTCCCGCAGCGTCGCCGAACTGGTCGAGCCCGCCTCCGTGGCCGTGGTCGGCGCCTCCCGCGATCCGCAGGCCGTCGGCTCGCTCGTGCTGCGCCACGTCCTCGAGGCGGGCTTCACGGGCACCGTCCACGCCGTGAACCGCGCCGCCGAGGACGTTCAGGGCCTCACCGCCCACCGCTCCCTGGCCGACATCGGCGAGCCGGTCGACCTCGTCGTCGTCGCCGTGCCCGCCGACGAGGTCGAGGCCCTCATCCCCGAGGCCGCCGCGGCCGGGGCCCAGGGGCTCGTGGTCCTCACCTCGGGCTACGCCGACGCCGGCGCCGAGGGACTCGAGGCCCAGCGCCGCCTGGTCTCCCTCGCTCGTGCCCACGGCATGCGCGTGATCGGCCCGGCCTCCACCGGTCTGGTCCGCACGGACCCCGCGATCCGCCTCAATGCCTCCCCGTCACCGGGCCTGGCCCAGCGCGGCCCCGTCAGCCTGTTCAGCCAGTCCGGCGCCGTCGGCGCCATGGTCTCCGCCGGCGTCAAGCGCCGCGGGGTGGGGATCTCCACCTCGATCAGCGCCGGCAACCGTGCGGACGTCTCGGGCAACGACGCCATGCAGTTCTTCGAGGCGGACCCCCACACCGCCGCCGTCGGCGTGTACCTCGAGTCGTTCGGCAACCCGCGCAAGTTCTCCCGCATCGCCCGGCGGCTCTCCCGCACCAAGCCCGTCGTGGTGGTCCGTTCCGACGTCACCGGGCGCTTCCTGCCCCCGGGCCACGAGACCCGCACCACCCAGGCCCCCGAGGGCACCGTGGACTCGATGCTCGACCAGACCGGCGTGCTCGAGGCCCACACGCACGAGGCCATGCTCGACATCCTCATGGCCGTGGCCAGCCAGCCGCTGCCCACGGGCCACCGCGTCGTCCTCGTGGCCGACTCGCTCGCCCTGGACCGGCTGGGCCGCGACGCCGCGGCCGAGGCCGGGCTCGAGGTCACGGCCACCGTCGGCCTCGTCGGCAGCGAGCAGGGCATCGCCCCGCCCGCCGACACGCTGGTCTCCGCCGTCCGGGACGCCGTCTGCCACGAGCAGGCCGACGCCGTCGTGGTGCTGGCCCGCCTCGGCCTGCACCAGGCCGACGACGAGCCGGAACGGCTGGCCCACGCCCTCGCCGACGCGACCCGGGAGGCCCGCATCCCCGTGCTCGGCTGCCTGACCGACGTCGTCTCCCCGCGCTACCGGGGGGCCACGCTCGGCGCGGCCGGGCCTGTGGACGACGACGCCGAGCCTGGCTCCCTGCAGCCCGGCCTGCCCTTCTACCCGTCGCCGCAGCAGGCCATGGCCGTGCTCGGCGCGCTCGCGGACTACGTCCACTGGCGCCACCAGGAGGTCGGCGAGCCGCTCGAGCCGACCGGCCTGCACCCGCATGAGGCCGAGGAGCTCGTGGAGGCGGCCGCCGCGCGCGCCGAGGGCACCGAACTCGTCCGGCTCTCCGACGAGGAGACCGAGACGCTGCTGGGCCACTACGGGATCACCGTGCTGCCCTCGGTCCGGTTCGAGACCGCCGAGGAGGCCGTGGCGGCCGCCGAGCGGCTCGGCTTCCCCGTGGCCCTCAAGGCCGTGGACCCCCACCTGCGGCACCGTCTCGACCTGGGCGGCGTCCGCCTGAACGTGGTGGACGCCGACTCCCTGCGCCGCAACGTCGAGCACATGCGCCGTCTGCTCGCGCCGTTCGGCGTGCGCGAGCTCGAGGTCCAGGCCATGGCCCCCGCCGGGCAGGCCTGCATGCTCACGGCGCTCGAGGACCCGCTGCTGGGCCCCGTGGTCTCCTTCGGCATCGCCGGCGACGCCACGGACCTGCTGGGGGACTGGGTGCACCGCGTGCCTCCGCTCACGGACCGGGACGTGGCCCGCATGGTCCGCGCCCCCCGCGCCGCCGTGAAGCTGCGCGGCACCGGCGGGGTGCCCCCCGTCGACCTCGCCGCGCTCGAGGACCTCGTGGGCCGCGTCAGCGTCCTCAAGGACGACCTGCCGCAGGTCGCCCGCCTGCGCTTCGCACCCGTGCTGGCCGCCCCCGAGCGCGTGACGGTCCTGCAGGCCGAGGTGCACGTCGCCAACGCGGCCCGCCGCACCGACTCGGCCCGACGCGCGCTGCGCGGCCGCTGACCGGACCGTCCACAGCGGGCCCGGACAGCCCGGCACCGGACCCGTAGCATGGGGGACATGAGCCCGTTCCGCAGGAGTCACGAGCCCGGCCGTCCCGACCACCGCTCCGGCACCCCCGAGGCCGAGGGACGGCAGCGCGAGGCCCGCACCCTGGACGGCAGCGGCGGCCTCGACGCCTCGCTCGTCCGCGCCGGCTTCTACCCGGACCTCGTGGCGCACGCCATCGCCGTCGAGCTCGAGGGCCGCACCCCGGACGCGCACCTCGTCCACGTGGACACGCACTTCGACTACGAGGAGATCCACCGGCACATCACGGCCCTCGTGCTCGCCGGGGACACCCTGCTGGCCGTCCATCTCGACGACCACGCCGCCGACCCGGCCGGCCAGGCGGTCCTCGCCCAGGTCTCCACCGAGATGGTCCCGGTCCGCGCCCTCGGCTCCGTGGTCCTGACCACCGGCCACGCCGACCCCGCCCGCTTCCGGCCGTCCGACCCCGTGGCCGAGATGACCCTCGGGCTGATGTGGGCCGGAGGCCAGCGCCTGGACCTGCAGCCCGCCGGCTGCGCCGACCCCCAGTGCGACCTCGACCACGGCTACACCGGCACCGCCACCCGTGAGGACCTCGTGATCCGCGTCGCCGCCGACGCCGACGGGCAGGGGGCCGTCGACGGCGCCCTGGCCTTCGCCCGGGCCCTGCGCCGCGCCCACCTGGCGGCCACCACGTGACGGGGCCCGCCCTCCCCGCGGGTGTGGTCCCCGCCGACCGTGCCCTGCGCTCCGTCCTGACCTCCGCCGCGGCCGCCCTCGGCGTCCCGGGCTGTGAGAACGCGCTCGCGGTCCCGGCGGGCCGCCGCGTGGTCGTCGCCCTGGTGGACGGCCTCGGACGGTCCCTGCTGAAGCGCTTCGGCGGCCACGCCCCCACGCTGCGCTCGGCGATGGCCGACGGCGGCCGCGTCCTCGAGGTGGCCGTGCCCACCACGACGGCCGCCTCCCTCACGAGCCTGGGCACCGGGCTGGACGTCGGGGAGCACGGCGTGGCCGGCTACGACGTGCTCGACCCGGACCGGGACGTGGTGATCAATCAGCTGGGCGGCTGGGACGAGGCCACCGACCCGGTGGGGTGGCAGCCGAAGCCCACCGTGTTCGAGCGTGCCGCCGCGGCCGGCGTGGACGCCGTCACGGTCTCGCTGCCCGCCTTCGAGCGTTCGGCCCTGACGCGGGCGGGGCTGCGCGGCGGCCGGTTTGTGGCCGGTCGCACCCTGATCGCCCGCGCCCAGGCCGCCGAACGCGCGCTGAAGGACGCCCGCGTGCCCACGCTCGTCTACTTCTACGTCAACGAGCTGGACAGGGCCGGCCACCGGGACGGCGTGGGCTCGGACCGGTGGCTGCACGCCCTCGAGGAGATCGACGCGGCGGTGCGGCGCCTGGTGGACCGCGTGCCCGCCGGGACGGTGGTGCTCGCCACCGGCGACCACGGCATGGTCGACGTGCCGCCGTCGCGCCGCGTGGACTACGCCGCCCTGGATGAGGCCGGGGAGCTCGCCGACGCCGCGCTGCTCGAGGGGGTCGCGCACACCGCGGGGGAGCCCCGCCTCGTGCAGCTGCACTTCCGGTCCGACGCGGGTCCGGACGTGCGCGCGAGGGTGCGGCGCGCCTGGGCCGAGCGCTACGGGGCGCACGCGTGGGTGCTCACGCGGGACGAGGCCGTCGACGCCGGCTGGTTCGGCGCCGTCGTCGAGGACCGGGTCCGTGCCCGCATCGGGGATCTGCTCGTCGCCGTGCACGGGGATCTGGCCCTCTACGACGGCCGGCGGGTGCCCCCGCACGCCTTCGAGATGGTGGGCCAGCACGGCGCGCCCACGCGCGCCGAGCGGGAGGTCCCGCTGCTCACCTGGCACCGCTGAGCCCGCCCCGCGGCCGGGGCCGGGCCGGGGTCAGTCGCCCTTGCGGCCGAAGACGATCTCGTCCCAGCTGGGCACGGACGCGCGGCGAGCGGCCGAGCGGGCCCGGGGGCGCGGCGTGACGGTCGGCATGGCAGGGCGCGCGGCACGCTCGCGAGGCGCGGGCTCCGCCCCCTCGTCCTCGACACCCGCGTCCGCGACGTCTGCGGCAGTGTCCTCGGCGCGGTCGGTCTCGGCGGCCGGTTCCGGCGCGTCGACGACCGGGGCGTCGTCGGCGGTCGTCAGGGCCCCCTCGGCGTCGACCGGGGCGAGCCGCTCGGGCGCCTGGGCGGCCTCGCGCCGACTCCGGTCCTGGTGCTCGCGAGCGATCAGGTGCGCGAGCGCGTCGTCCGACTCCAGGTCCGCGCCCACACGCTGACCCCGGCGCACCCGCAGGATCTCCAGCAGATCGGCGTCGCGGTCGGCGGCCGGGGAGTGCGCACCCGCGGGGGTCACGGCGTCCTCGGCGTCCACGTCGTCCGTCACCGGTTCGGCCGCGGGGGCGCGGGGGACCAGGTCCCAGGCCTCCGCCTCGGACAGGGCGCGGGCCCAGGCGTTCTCGGGTTCGAGGTGGCGTCCGGCCGGGCGGAACGTCCAGAGCGCCGGCGGCTCCTCGCGGGTGGGCAGACTCCTCGCACCGGCCACGGCGAACCGGGCGGCCACGGTCCAGCCGGCCTGGTCCTCGCGCCACGCGTCCCACTCGAGGCTCGCCTCGTCCACGCCCAGCTCGGCGAGCCGGTGCGCGGCGAGCTCGCCGAGCGTGGTGGGGCCGCCGTCCTGGACGAGGTCCGAGTAGAGGTCGGGCCCGCCGACCCAGACCTCGACGGCGCGGGCCTGCCGGGCGATCCAGTCGCGCTCGGCCAAGACGGGGTGACCGTAGGTGCGGATGCGCGAGAACGCGTTCCCGCTCTCCCGGGCCACCTGCTCCACGGAGGCGCCCGCACGGATGCGCTGCTGGATCTCCCGGGGGGTGAGGGGCACGGCCTCCTGGGTCGCGGCGGCCTTGACGGACTCCTGGTCGGTCAGCGGCGCCGGGGTCGGTCCGTCCGCGGTCGAGTCGTCGGCCACGGGCCGCGGGTCGATCCGCGGGGTGAGCGCGAGGTCCTCGTCCGGCCGGGCCGGGCCGGAGGGCGCCTCGGGAGCCCGCTCGTCCTCCGCCGCGGCATCGTCGGCGTGCGTCGCCGCGTCCACCGGTCCCTCGGCGTCCTCGTCGTCCGCCCCGGGGACGTCCATCTCCGTCATGTCGTGCCAGGCCGCGGGGCCGTCCTCGGCCGGTCGCCCGTCCTCGGGCGCGGCGCCCTCGATGACCAGCCGGCGCAGATAGGGGGAGAGGGGGAGCGTGTGCTCCTCGCCCTCGGGCCCCGACAGGCGCAGCGCGTCGCCGTCCTCGGTGGGTCCGGTCAGTCGCAGCTCTGCCATGGCGGTGGTCCCTCCCACATCGTGTTCTGGTCACCGGGCATGCGGACGCCCGGCCGGGCATGCCCCGATCCTAGCCGCCGTGCCGCAGACCACGGCCCGGGCGAGGGACGAGCGCCCGCGCGAATCCGCCCTGGGCGAGCGTGCCCGACAACATTTGGCACGGGTTCGGGCATGGTGCACAATCTACGCGCAACGGCGCAGGCCGGTGACGCGTGGTCCGCCCACGACGCCGCCCGCGCAGTGCCGGCACCGGTCCCGGTGCCGTCCCCCACCAGCGGAGCGTGAAACCCCATGGCCACTGACTACGACGCCCCTCGCAAGAACGAGGAAGAGCTGAGCCAGAACTCCATCGAGGAGCTGAAGGCACGGCGCACGGACACCCAGTCCGCCGTCGTGGACGAGGACGAAGCGGAGGCCGCCGAGGGGTTCGAGCTGCCCGGCGCCGACCTCTCGGGTGAAGAGCTGATGGTGCGGGTGCTGCCCGCCCAGTCGGATGAGTTCACCTGCGCCTCCTGCTTCCTGGTCCGCCATCGCTCGCAGGCCGCGCGTGAGAAGAACGGCCTGATCTACTGCACCGACTGCGAGGGCTGAGCCCCCGCCGCCGGGGCGGTCAGCGGCCCTCGGCCGTCCCCTCCTGCCGGGCCATGGTCCCGCCGAGGGCCGCGACCAGCTCCTCCGGACGCCGGGTGCTGGTCAGCCAGTAGGGTGTGCGGTCGCGCTCGTCGGTCAGCTGGATCCGCACGACGGGCGCGATCCAGCCGCGCACGTTCACGAAGGCCAGCCCGTGCAGCAGCGGGCCGCGCTGGGCCCGGGCGTCCTCGCCGCGATACCCCGTGACCTGACCGACGTGGTGCCGTTCGATGCTGGCGCGGCCCACCTGGAGGGTGCGTTCGCGCACCACGATGCGCGGGGTGGTGGCCACCAGGATCAGGACCTCGACGGCGAAGAACGCGACGGCGGCCGCGATGCCCACCCCGAGGTCGATCGGCGCGAACACGAGTATCGTCAGCGCCGCCAGCATGAGCGCCACGGCCCAGACCCCCGGGGAGGGCGTCAACCGCTCCTCGAACAGGACCGGATCGGGTCCCGCCGCGGCGCCCCCGGGGGCGCGGCGGGAGGCATCGGCGACGGGGTGCTGCTGGGGATCACGCATGGGTCCCAGCTTCCCACATCCGGACTCCGGTCCCGCCGCGCGGCACCGGCGAGGGCGCCCGCCCGGCCGCCTCGACGCGGCCCCGGGCCGACGGGTGCTCGTGTAGGGTCGGGCCTCGTGACCGACTCCGCCGAGCTGCCCGTGCCCCTGCACGCCCTCGATCCGGGCCTGGCCCCGCCCGCCTACGCGCAGCCGGGCGACGCGGGCGCGGACCTGCGCACCGCCGTCGACGTGACCCTGGCCCCGGGAGAGCGCGCCCTCGTGCCGACCGGCGTGGCGCTGGCCATCCCGGAGGGCCACGCGGGGTTCGTGCACCCCCGCTCGGGCCTCGCGGTCCGCCACGGCCTGAGCGTCGTCAACGCCCCCGGCACCATCGACGCCGGCTACCGCGGCGAGATCAAGGTGCCCCTGATCAACCTGGACCCGACGGAGCCGATCGTGCTGCGCCGCGGCGACCGGATCGCCCAGCTCGTGCTGCAGCCGGTCGTGCGGGCCCGCTTCGAGCCCGTGGACGCGCTGCCCGACTCCGAGCGCGGGGCCGGCGGCTTCGGCTCGACCGGCGGCTTCACCGCCGACAACACCCCTGGGAGGACGTCGTGATCTTCGGACGCAACCGCACCGTGCGCCACGAGCAGGTCAGCCTGCCGGCCGAGCTGCTGGAGGAGCGCGACCTCGAGATCGCCGCCGCGCCGGAGGCAGCCGACGTCGGTCCGCACGACGTCGCCACCCGCCCGGATCCCGCCGGCATGATCGACCTGGGGTCGCTGCGCCTGCGGGCGGTCCAGGGCATGAAGCTGCGCCTCGACGTCGAGGACGCGACGAAGCGGATCGTCGCCGCCACCGTCAGCCTCGGCCGCTCGGCGCTGCAGGTCCAGGCGTTCAGCGCCCCGCGCCGCACGGGCCTGTGGGACGACCTGCGCGCCGAGCTGCACGACTCCCTGTCGACCACCGCCCACGCGACCGTGCAGGAGCAGACCGGCCGCTTCGGCATCGAGATCCTCACGCGCGTGCCGGCGGCGCTGCCGGACGGCTCGCCGGGGTGGAACGTCGCCCGGTTCGTGGGCGTGGACGGTCCGCGCTGGTTCGTCCGCGGCGTGTTCCACGGCGAGGCCGCCTTCCAGCCGGAGGCCGCCGAGCCGCTGGAACAGGTGTTCTCCGACCTGGTCGTGGTGCGGGGCGACGAGCCGCTCCCGCCGCGCGAGCTGCTGCCCCTGCGTCCGCCTCCCAACGCGCGCCCGCTGCAGCGTCGCCGCCCGGCCCCGGACGAGGGCCGGGACGTGCTCGCGGACACCGCCACCGGCCCGGGGGACGGCGCGGCACCGGAGGCCACCGCGCTGCCCGAGCGCGGTCCGGAGATCACGGAGACCCGGTGAGCCCCGCCGTCGCAGCCCGCCCGACCGGCGCCGCGGGCCGCATCGAGCGCCGCGGCGTCATCGCCTCCGTCACACTGCCCGGCGCGGACGAGGCGACCGTCTTCCGCGCGGTCTTGGCCGACCGCCTGCCCGCGCCCGGGAGCATGGCGCCCGCGGAGACGCTGCAGCTGGTCTGGCACGGGCGGCGCCGCGTGCCCGGTGTCATGCCGGGGGAGTGGCTGACGGTCCGCGGCCGCGTCACCCAGATGGACGGCGTGCCCACCCTGCACAACCCCGAGTTCGACCTGGTCGACGCGCCCGAGGCCACGCGCTGAGCACGGCCCCGAGAGGAGAGCCCATGACCGAGCCGCGTGGCCCCGTCACCGCCGCCCCGGACGGGGCCGGCCCCCTGCCGTCTCGAGCCCGCCTGGACGAGCGCGGCCGCCTCGACGCGCTGGGCAGCGTCGGTGGCTGGCGCGGCATCGTCGAGGCCTCCCTGCCCACCCTCGTCTACATGGTCGGCTACGTCGCCACCCAGCAGGTGTGGCCCTCCGGCGTGGCGGCCGTCGCGGTCGCACTCGTGCTGGGCGTCGCGCGCCTCGTCCAGCGCCAGTCGCCGGTCCAGGTGCTGGCCGGCCTCGCCGTCGTCGTCCTGTCCGTCGTGGTCTCCCTGACCACCGGCCAGGCCCGCGACTACTACCTGTGGGGCTTCGTCACCAACGCCGCCTACGGCCTCGCGTTCGCGGTGTCCGTCCTCGTGGGCTGGCCCGCGGCGGGCCTGGTGCTCGGCCTCGTGCGCGCCGAGGGCACCCGCTGGCGGGCCCACCGGCGTCGGCGCCGCGCCTACGCCGCGGCCACCTGGATCCTCGTGGCCGTGTTCGCGCTGCGCCTGGCGGTGCAGGTGCCCCTCTACCTCGGGGACGCCGTCACCGCGCTCGGGGTGGCCCGCCTGGTGATGGGCCTGCCGCTCTATGCCCTGGGGCTCTGGCTCGCCTGGTCCGTCAGCTCGCCCGGTCAGGACGACGGCGTGCCGGCGGACTCCGCCGCCTCCGAGCGTCCCTGAGCGCGGCCCTCGCCGACGAGGAGGCGACGCAGGGCCGGCTCGGCGGAGCCGGCGGCCAGGAAGAAGAGCTCGTCGCCCACCTCCAGGACCTCGTCCGCCGACGCCTGCCGGGGGGCGCCGTCGCGCACGACCGCCACGAGCGGAGCCTCCTGCGGCCAGGACACGGTGCCGATGCGCCGGCCCTCGAGCCAGTGCTTTGCCGGGACCCGGAACTCGGACAGCGCCGCGCCGCCGGCCTCCAGCCTGAGCAGGCGCACGAGGTCCCCGGTCTCCACGGCCTCCTCCACGAGCGCCGTCATGATCGAGGGGGTGGACACGGCCACGTCCACGCCCCACGACTCGTCGAAGAGCCAGTCGTTGAGCGGGTTGTTGACGCGAGCCACGGTGCGGCCGACGCCGAACTCCGAGCGGCTCAGCAGGGAGCACACGAGGTTGACCCGGTCGTCGCCGGTCGCCGCGACGAGCACGTCCGCCTCCAGGGCGCCGCACTGCTCGAGCACGGTCAGGTCGCACGCATCCCCGAGGACGAGGCGTGCGCCGCCGACGTCGGCCTTGCGGGCCGCGTCCGTGCGCGCCTCGACGACGACCACCTCGTGGCCGTGCGCGTGCAGCTCCCGCGCGATGGAGGCGCCCACGGCGCCGGCTCCGGCGATGACGGCCCTCATGCCCGTCCCTCCTCGTCCTCGTCCGTGCCGTCCGGCACGCGTGCCTCGCCCTGCAGGGCGGCCTCCACCCGGTCCCGGCGGTCCACCGGGTAGACGGCGTGCAGCACGTCGCCCTCCTGCAGGCGGTCGCCCGGCCGGGGCAGCTGGCCGTCGCCGAGCCGGGTGAGGTAGGCGATGCGCATCCCCACCGTGGACTCGACGTCGGTCAGCCGACGGCCCCACCACGAAGAGTGGGGGACCAGCTCGGTCACGAGCAGCCGGCCGGAGGCGTCGCGGTGCTCCGCGTCGGCGGTGCCGGCCGGCAGCAGCCGGTGCAGCACCTGGTCGGCCGTCCACTGGATCGAGGCGACCGTGGGGATGCCGAGGCGCTGGTACAGCCGGGCCCGGTCGGCGTCGTAGATGCGCGCCACCACGTGGTCCACGTGGAAGGTCTCGCGGGCCACGCGGGCGGCGATGATGTTCGTGTTGTCGTCCGCGGTCACGGCCGCCAGGCCCTGCGCGCGGTCGATGCCGGCGGCGAGCAGCGCGGAGCGGTCGAAGCCCACGCCGGCCACGAGCTCGCCGGAGAAGCCGGGGGCCAGCCCCTCCACGGTCCGCGGGTCGCGGTCCACGAGGGCGACGCCGTGACCGGCCGCGTCCAGCGCGGCCGCCAACCGGGTGCCCACCCGTCCGCCGCCGACGATCACGTAGTGGGCCATGCCCGTCCCTGCCTCTCGTGCGGTGCTCCGTGCGCCGGGGAGCCGACGCGCGCTCCATCCTCGCATCCGGCGGGCACGTCCGGGAGCATCCGCGTCGCCGCGGCGTCCGGGCCCGGCGGGGGTACCGTGGTGCGGTGGCCACGCTGTCCTCCCTCCTGCGCCGCGGCCTCCTCGGTCGCCCCGTGACGTCGCACGCCGCCGACGAGCCCCGCATGAACCGGTGGCGGGCGCTGCCCGTGACGTCGTCGAACGCCCTGTCCTCCCTCGCCTACGCCCCGGACGAGGTCATCCTCACCCTGGTCGCGGCCGGCACGTCCGCGCTCGCGCTCGGACCCGCCGTCGGCTGGGCCGTCGTCGCGGTGATGCTGCTCATCGTCGTGTCCTTCCGCGCCGCGGTCGCCGCCGTTCCGCACGGCGGCATCTATCACATGGCCGGCATGAAGCTGGGCCCGAGGGCCGGCGTCGTCGCCTCGGCCGCGCTCCTGCTGGACTTCGTGTTCACCGCCGCGGTCTCCGTGGCCGCCTTCGCCCACTTCGTGGCGGCGCTGGCCCCCGGACTCACCGTCGGCAGCCGCGTGCTGGTGGCCTCGGCCGCGCTCGTGGGCGTACTGCTGGCCGCGCTCCGCGGGGTGCGGCTGTCCCGGTGGGTGCTGCCCGTGCTCGTGAGCGTGTTCGTCGCCCTGACCGCGCTGCTCGTCCTGGCGGGCCTGTGGCAGGAGGGCCGTGGGCTGCTCGGCGCGGCGCCGACGGCCGGCTGGACGCAGGAGGGCGCCGGGGTCGGCGGGACCGTCGGCACCGTGGCGACGGCGCTGCTCGCCCTGCGCGCGTTCAGCGCGGGATCGGTGCTGCTCACCGGCGTCGAGGTGCCGGTCTCGAGCACCCGCCTGATGGCCCGGCCGGCCGTGCCCACGGTGCGGTGGGTGCTCACCGTGATGGCCCTCACCCTCGGCGCGCTGACCGTGGGCGTCATGCACCTGGCCCAGCGCACCGGCGTCGTCGTCGGGCTGGAGCTGGAGAACCTCCGGGACGCCGCGGGTGCCGAGGTCACGCCCGACCGCGCCCCCGCCCCCGTGCTCGCCCAGCTCGCGGACACCGTGTACGGCCCGGGCAGCATCCTGTCCGTCGCCACCATCGCGGCCACCGCCCTGCTCCTGCTGTTCGCGGCCAAGTCGGCGTTCCGCTCGTTCCCCGCCCTGGCCGCGCGCGTGGCCGAGGACGGCTACCTGCCCCGGCAGCTGAGGGTCCGCAGCGACCGGCTGGTGCACACGTGGAGCGTCCTCGGGATGGGGGCCGTGGCCCTCTCGCTCGTGCTGTTCTTCGAGGCCCGGACCGCCCTGCTCGTGCAGCTCTACGTCATCGGCGTGCTGCTGGCCTTCACGCTCGCGCAGGCCGGCATGCTGCGGCTGTGGCGCCGCCGGCTCGTGCACACACCGGGCGCCCGGGCCCGCGCGGCCGTCCGGCTGCGCCTGATCATCACGGCGGTGGCCTGGGTGGTCACGGCGCTGGCGGGCGTCGTCGTCCTGGTCACCCGCTTCACGCAGGGCGCGTGGGTGGCGCTGCTGGCGATCGTGCTCGGCTCGCTGGTTATGGGGCGGATCCGCCGCCACTACGCGGACGTGGACCGCGAGCTCGCACCGGACCCCCAGGACGACGCGCGGGCCCTGCCCTCGCGGGTCCACGTGGTGGTCGTCGTGACCACGCTGGACCGGCCGGCGCTGCGGGCGCTGGCCTACGCCCGCGCGTCGCGGCCGTCCTCCCTCGAGGCCGTCGTCGTGGACGCCGAGCGCGCCGCCACCCTGGAGGTGATCGACGCCTGGGAGCGTGCCGGCCTGCCGATGTCGCTCACCGTGATCGCCTCGCCCTACCGCGACACGGTGGCCCCCCTGGTGCGGCATGTGCGCGAGCACCGACGCCGCTCCCCGCGGGACCTGACCATGGTGTTCATCCCGGAGTACGTGGTCCGGCCGGGCTGGCGCACGCTCCTGCACAACCGGACCGCCACCCGCCAGACGCGGCGACTGCAGCGGGAGCCGGGCGTGATGGTGGGCTCGGTGCCGTGGCAGGTCCACGAGGGCCAGGGCTCTTGACCGCCCCGGCGCCCCCGGGGAGCGGCGGATGACGCCGTCCGACGGCGCGCCCACGATCGAGGCGACACAGCCGCATCGGTCTGCAAGGATGATGATGATCTGACCAGTCGATGCTCAGGGCAAGACCTGAAGCGCGCTGCGATGCGAGAGGAGCCAGACATGGCAGTCGTCGACACGTCCACAGACGTCACCGGGATCGGGAGGACCATCGAGGTGGAGGTCGGGGCCATGGCCCACGGCGGCCACTGCGTGGCCCGGCACGAGGGGCGGGTCGTCTTCGTGCGCCACGCCGTGCCCGGCGAGAAGGTCCGGGTGGCCCTGACCGAGGCCGAGGACGGGGCCCGCTTCTGGCGCGGCGACGTCGTGGAGGTGCTGCGGCCCTCCGAGTTCCGCCGCATCCACCAGTGGAAGCTCGCGGACATGCTGCGCGCCCACGCCTCGGGTCGCCCGCCCGTGGGCGGCGCCGAGTTCGGCCACATCGTGGTCCCGCACCAGCGCCGGCTCAAGGCCCAGGTCTTCCGGGACACGGTGCACCGCATCGCCGACCTCGCGGTGGAGCCGGAGGTGTGCTTCGCCGGCTCCGAGGACGAGCCCACCGGCCAGCGCTGGCGGACCCGGAACGCGTTCGCGGTGACCCCCCAGGGGCACATCGCGATGCACGCCTACCGTTCGGCGACCCTCCTACCCGTGCGCAACATGCCGCTCGGCGTGCCGGCCCTCGATGCGCTCGCCCTGTGGGACTGGGACTTCACCGGAGCCGCCCGCGTGGACGTCGCGACGCCGGCCTCCGGCTCCCGCCCCCTCGTGCTGGTGACGCCCACCCCGCAGACGCGGGCGGACGAGGTCAAGCTCGGCCGGCTGCGCACCCGGATCCGCCAGGCGGCCAATGCGTGCGGCGTGGACGTCTCCACCGGCCTGGCCCTGCCCGGCCCGAAGCAGTTCCAGCCGGTCAAGGTCGAGCGCATCACCGGCAAGACCTGGGTCGAGGAGACCGTGGAGTCCGAGCGCGGCGGCACCAAGCGCTTCCGCGTCACGGGTGACGGCTTCTGGCAGGTCCACCAGCACGCCCCGGCCACCCTCGTGGACGCGGTGCTCGAGGACGCGCGCGTCGAGCCGGGCCAGGTCGTGGCCGACCTCTACGGCGGCGCCGGCCTGTTCAGCGCGTACCTGGCGGACGCCGTGGGACCCGAGGGCCGCGTGTACTCGGTGGAGGCCTCCCGCCAGGCCTCGAAGGACGCCCGCCGCAACCTGCACGACCAGCCGCAGGCCTCGGTGCTCAACGGCCCCACGGACAAGGTGCTCGGCAGCTGGCTGAAGTACCCCGAGCGTCCCGTGGCGGACGGCGGCCTCGGCGGTGCCGCGCTGGACACCGTCGTCCTGGACCCGCCGCGGGCGGGCGCGGGGCGGCGGGCGATCGAGCGCATCCTCGCGCTCGAGCCGGGCCGCATCGTGTACGTCTCGTGCGACCCCGCCTCGTTCGCCCGCGACCTGGCGTGGCTGCGCGACGGCGGCTACGAGGTGGAGCGCGCCCGCGTGTTCGACCTCTACCCGGACACCCACCACCTCGAGTCGGTGACCGTGCTGGTGCCGGCCGCCCAGAGCGCCCCGGCCGCGGCCGTCGTCGAGATCTGACCCGGCATCCGCGTGGCGGCCTGCGGGCCGCCGCGCGCCATGCCCGCGTCACACGGGACCGGCGCGGTACCCTGGGACGCAGTGCGGCACCTGTGACGCAGACGACGCCCGTCCCGGACGGGGCGCGGTCCGCGGCCGCGGGTGACCACCCCCCACTGGACGAGCGCCCGGAGGAAACCGGGCGGGAAGAGGAGTCCTCTCGTGACCACCGTCGACAGCTTCGGCTCCAAGGGCGTCCTGGACGTCAAGGGCGCCGAGTATGAGATTTTCCGTCTGAACAAGGTCGAGGGGGCGCAGAAGCTGCCCTACTCCTTGAAGGTGCTGCTGGAGAACCTGCTGCGCACCGAGGACGGCGCCAACGTGACCGCCGACCAGATCAAGGCCCTGGCCGCCTGGGACCCGAACGCCCAGCCGGACACCGAGATCCAGTTCACGCCGGCGCGCGTGATCATGCAGGACTTCACCGGCGTGCCCTGCGTCGTGGACCTGGCCACCATGCGTGAGGCCATCCAGGACCTGGGCGGCGACCCGGAGCGCGTGAACCCGCTCTCCCCGGCCGAGCTCGTGATCGACCACTCCGTGCAGATCGACTCCTTCGGCAACGACGCCGCCATCGAGCGGAACATGGAGATCGAGTACGAGCGCAACGGCGAGCGCTACAAGTTCCTGCGCTGGGGCCAGACCGCCTTCGACGACTTCAAGGTCGTCCCCCCGGGCATGGGCATCGTCCACCAGGTCAACATCGAGAACCTGGCCCGCACCGTGATGACCCGCGAGGTCGACGGCGTGCTGCGCGCCTACCCGGACTCCTGCGTCGGCACCGACTCGCACACCACCATGGTCAACGGCCTGGGCGTGCTCGGCTGGGGCGTCGGCGGCATCGAGGCCGAGGCCGCGATGCTCGGCCAGCCCGTGTCCATGCTGATCCCGCGGGTCGTGGGCTTCAAGCTGACCGGCAGCATCCCGTCCGGCGCCACCGCGACCGACGTGGTGCTGACCATCACCGAGATGCTCCGCCAGCACGGCGTGGTCGGCAAGTTCGTCGAGTTCTACGGCGAGGGCGTCGGCTCCGTGCCCCTGGCCAACCGCGCCACCATCGGCAACATGTCGCCCGAGTTCGGCTCCACCGCCGCGATCTTCCCGATCGACGAGGTCACCCTCGACTACCTGCGCCTGACCGGCCGCTCCGAGGAGCAGGTCGCCCTCGTGGAGGCGTACACCAAGGAGCAGGGGATGTGGCACGACCCGTCCTCCGAGGTCGCCTACTCCGAGTACCTCGAGCTGGACCTGTCCACCGTGGTGCCCTCCATCTCCGGCCCGAAGCGTCCCCAGGACCGCATCGAGCTCACCGACTCCAAGGACCAGTTCCGCAAGGACCTGCACAACTACGCCACGCAGGACGAGGCCGGCGAGGGCCGCCCGTCCAAGCTCGTGGACGTGGCCATGCCGGACGGCCGCCAGTTCCAGCTGGACCACGGTGCCGTGTCCATCGCCTCGATCACCTCGTGCACCAACACGTCAAACCCCTCCGTGATGATGGCGGCCGGCGTGCTGGCCCGCAACGCGGTCGCCAAGGGCCTGAAGTCCAAGCCGTGGGTGAAGACCTCCGTGGCCCCGGGCTCCCGCGTGGTGACCGACTACTACGAGAAGTCCGGGCTGCGCGAGTCCCTCAACGACCTCGGCTTCAACGTGGTCGGCTACGGCTGCACCACCTGCATCGGCAACTCCGGCCCGCTGGAGTCCGAGATCTCCGAGGCCATCCAGGAGAACGACCTGTCCGTGACCGCGGTGCTCTCCGGCAACCGCAACTTCGAGGGCCGCATCAACCCGGACGTGAAGATGAACTACCTGGCCTCCCCGCCGCTGGTGGTCGCCTACGCCCTGGCCGGCACCATGGACTTCGACTTCGAGAACGAGGCCCTGGGCCAGGACACGGAGGGCAACGACGTCTTCCTCAAGGACATCTGGCCGGACCCGACCGAGGTCCAGCAGATCATCGACGCGTCGATCGACACCGAGATGTTCACCTCGCAGTACGCCACGATCTTCGACGGCGACGAGCGCTGGCAGTCCCTGGAGACCCCCTCGGGCTCCACCTTCGAGTGGGACGAGAAGTCCACCTACGTGCGCAAGCCCCCGTACTTCGAGGGCATGACCATGCAGCCGGACCCGGTGTCGGACATCTCCGGCGCCCGCGTCCTGCTCAAGCTGGGTGACTCCGTGACCACGGACCACATCTCCCCGGCCGGCTCCTTCAAGTCGGACACCCCGGCGGGCCGCTACCTGCTGGAGAACGGCGTGCAGCGCAAGGACTTCAACTCCTACGGCTCCCGTCGTGGCAACCACGAGGTGATGATCCGCGGCACGTTCGCGAACATCCGCATCAAGAACCAGCTGCTCGACGGCGTGGAGGGCGGCTTCACCCGCGACTTCACCCAGGAGGGCGCCCCGCAGGCCTACGTGTACGACGCGGCGCAGAACTACGCCGAGCAGGGCACGCCGCTGGTGGTCCTGGGCGGCAAGGAGTACGGCTCCGGCTCCTCCCGTGACTGGGCGGCCAAGGGCACGGCGCTCCTGGGCGTCAAGGCCGTGATCACCGAGTCCTTCGAGCGCATCCACCGCTCGAACCTCATCGGCATGGGCGTGCTGCCGCTGCAGTTCCCCGAGGGTGAGAACGCCGACTCGCTGGGCCTGACCGGCACCGAGACCTTCGACATCTCCGGCATCACCGCCCTCAACGAGGGCACCACGCCGAAGACCGTGAAGGTCACGGCCACCGGTGAGGACGGCAAGGTCACCGAGTTCGACGCGGTCGTCCGCATCGACACCCCCGGTGAGGCCGAGTACTACCGCAACGGCGGCATCCTGCAGTACGTGCTCCGTCAGATCGCCTCGAAGGCCTGATCCACGGGACACAGCCCGCGCGCGGGCATCACGACGGCGACCCGCCGCCCTCCGCACGGAGGGCGGCGGGCCGCCGTCGTCGTGGGCGCCGGGGCCGAAGCCGGTGCAGGACCGCTCTTCATCCCCCAGTGCAGGGACCGGCCAACCCTTGGGCCAGACGGTCCTCGGGCGTGTCTGACAATGAAGCCGGGGGAAGGCCGGCACCCTCGAAGACACGGTCCCGGTTCCAGATGCTCTCCCACGCCCCCACAGGCCGGCAGGGCCGGCCTTTCGCCGATGCCGTCACGATGGTCGACGCCATCATCCACCGGTACAGGTGCATCGATCCCCTGGCGGGACCTGCCCGAGATCTACGGGCCCTGGCTGAGTCGTGTGGACCTGGCACGGCCGCATGGCCGAAGAGGGCACGTGGGACACGGTGCTGGCAACACTGACCGCCGCAGCGGATGCCGAAATCGTGATCGATTGGTCGGTCTCGGTGGACTCCACGATCGCCCGCGCCCATCAGCACGCGAGGAACACCACCCGGCTCACAGGGGGCTGGATCGAACGACAAGGAATCCGCGTGAAGAGCCCGCCGACCACGGCCTCGGGCGCTCACGGAGCGGGCTGAGCACGAAGACCCATCAGCTGGTCGACGGTGCTGGGCGAGAGGGCGTACTCCTCGCGGGCGATCGGCACCCATCTGCGCGCCGGTGGCATCAAGGCCGTCCTCCCCAACCGGCTGACCAGCAGGGCCACCGCAGACGCCGCGGCTCGGCCGGCGGCCGACCCGTGGGCCTGGACTCGGAGGCTTACACGGGCCGGAACGTGATCGAGCGCCAGGACGCGCACCTGAAGCAATGGCCGGGCCTGGCGAGCAGGTACGACGAGTACGCGATCGTGTACTGGGCTGCCGTGGTCCTGAATGCTGTGCTCGCGTGGTCGACGGCATTGTCGGACACGCCCGAGTGGCGTGTTCGAACTGATCGACGATCCAGGTCAAGTGCTCGAGAAGCTCGGCGAGGCTCAGCACCGGCAGGTATGAGCGTGAGGACCTGGACAGAGAGGATCCCCCGAAATGCACATCGTGAAACAGAGTGAGCGATGTAGTGCTCTTCAGTTGGCACTGGTTGATATTGGTCGACGAGGCTTCAGCCCGGTCTGGTGATGCCCTGCGATGACTCTGAAGCCGGCTCTCGGGCGAATCCTCACATCGGGACGCCGAGACCCTGTGGGAGTCCAAGGATGGGACTGGGCTGACCCCGTTTCGTAGGTCCAGTCGTTACGTTATGAGAGTCGTCCTGTTGCCCGCGGTCGCGGGCAGGGAGACTGGTCAGATCATGACGAACAGCAGGAAGCGTCACACCCCCGAGCAGGTCGTCCGTAAGCTCGGGCAGGCCGACAGGATGCTCGCCGATGGTCAGGACGTCGCGGCGGTGTGCCGGGAGCTCGGGGTGTCCGAGCAGACGTACTACCGGTGGCGGAACCAGTACGGCGGCCTCAAGGCCGACGACGCAAAGCGCCTGAAGGAGCTGGAGAAGCAGAACGCGACCCTGAAGCGTCTGCTCGCGGAAGCGGAGCTGGAGAAGGCCGCGCTCAAGGAGCTGGCTGAGGGAAACTTCTAAGCCCGGACAGGCGCCGCGCCGCCGTCGATCACCTCAAGCGCAAGTTGCGGGTGAGCGAACGGATGGCGTGCCGTCTGGTCGGGCTGAGCCGCTCCGCGTACCGGCGACCGCTCAAGGGCGACACGGTCGCGGACCCGGATCGGGCGCTCAGGGAGTGGCTGCGCGCCTGGGCGAAGGACCATCCCCGCTACGGGTATCGGCGGGCGTATCACGACGCCCGCGCCGAGGGGTGGGTGGTGAACCACAAGAAGATCCAACGCCTGTGGCGTGACGAAGGGCTCCGGGTCCCGCAGCGGCGTCGACGCAAGCGCGTCGGGTCCTCGACCGTCGACGCGCCGACGGCGGACGCGCCGAACGTGGTGTGGGCGGTGGACTTCCAGTTCGACGCCGACGAGCACGGACGACCGATCAAGATCTGCTCGATCGTCGACGAACACACCCGGGAGTGCATCGGCGGGCTCGTGGAGCGCTCGATTACCGCCGACCGACTCACCGCCCACCTCGAGGACCTCGTCGCCGCCCGGGGCGCCCCGGCGGTGCTCAGGTCGGACAACGGGCCGGAGTTCATCAGCGAGGCGATGGCCGACTGGGCCGGCACCCGCACCGGCCTGTCCTACATCCCTCCGGGCTCGCCGTGGCGCAACGGGTACGTCGAGTCGTTCAACAGCCGGATCCGCGACGAGTGCCTCAACATCAACAGCTTCTACTCGCTGCTGCACGCACAGGTCATCATCGGCGACTGGAAGGACGAGTACAACCACCACCGCCGGCACTCCTCGCTCGGCTACCTAACCCCAGCCGAGTACGCTCGGCAGTGCACCCATCAAATGGAAACCGACGACTCACAGAACGTCCGGACCGAATGAAGGGGGCGGCTCAGGACGTCTCGACGCCTGATCTGTCGGCGCTGAAGAGGAGCATGAGGCCTGGGCCTCAAGCCAGCTGAAGACCGGTCAAGCAGGTGGGGTCGTCGGGGCGGGTCGAGATGGCCTTTTTCGCGGTGCGGCCTTCAGCTGAGACAGTGAGAGTGGCGTCAATTCCACGCGGCAGCCAGACCCCGACGAATCCGTTGTCGTACGTCGTCAGCGTTTCATCGAGGAGGGTCTCCCCTGACGTCGCCTCGACCACGGTGACGTGGACGTCAGTATTGGCGAGTTCGCCGGTGCAGGTCGTGAGGCTGTGGAAGTAGCATTCGTGAGTCTGGCTGCGATACGGGGCGATAGAGACGTAGAACTCGTCTTCTGGCATCGGCACGGTGGTCTGATTGTTCTGATCGTCGGTCAGTACAAGCTGGTCGGGTTCAATCGACGCGATGAATTCAGACGAGCGATCTGTCACCTTCGTTGAGTCGAGTCGCTTGATGATCTCGCGAGCATTCAATCCGTCTAGATTGTGCTCGACCACCAGTGAGTGATCGGATCCTGCATCAGCGGACGGTCCCGCATCAGCAAAGCCGCTGAGCAGGAGGACGGCGCTGGTCGCCAGACCGGTCAAGGCCGCGCAGATCCTCAGGCGGCTCCTGGAGGACTGGATCGGAGCAACAATGGCAAGTGGCATGCCCAACTCTTTTCTCAGGTGAACGTGTTCATGTCGTCAGGTTAGACAGAAGGCATCCCGAGTTCGCCGGTGCCAAGGGCGCGACGACGTGCAAAGCACGCCTGCCCGGAGACATCAAGAGCCTTGTCCTGATCTGGGGCCCACCGGTCCGAGGCACCCTGTGTTGACGAAATCGGATGGTGTCAGGAGCGCACGAGGCGATTGATGGCGTCGGTGGCCTCCTGGATCTTGGCGATGGCCGCGTCTTCATCGCCTTTCTTGGCGGCGTCGAGCACGCAGTGCTTGAGGTGGTCATCGAGCAGACCGGTCGCCACTCCTTGCAGGGCGCGGGTGAGGGCCGAGACCTGGGTGAGGATGTCGATGCAGTACTTTTCGTCGTCGATCATCTTCGTGATGCCGCGGGCTTGGCCTTCGATACGCTTCATGCGGTTGCGGTAGCGGTCCTTGTCACTGATGTAGCCGTGCCGATGGGCTCCGGCGTCGGTACCGGTCTCATCGGCTGCAGTTTCAGTGGTCACGGGTGTGTCCTTCACTTCTGGTGCTCCAGGACGGAGCGGGTGCTGGCAGCTGGGGCGAGGTCGATGCGACGCAGCAGCTGGGCGTTGAGCGCGACGACGACGGTGGAGATCGACATCAGGATCGCACCTACTGACATCGGCATGACGAAGCCGACGGGTGCGAGCACGCCAGCCGCGAGCGGCACAGAGAGCAAGTTGTACCCTGCAGCCCACCACAGGTTTTGCCTCATTTTACGGTATGCGGCACGGGAGAGCTGGATCACCGAGAGCACGCTACGCGGGTCGGAGCTGGCGAGGATGACACCTGCAGAGGCGATGGCGACGTCGGTGCCGGCCCCGATGGCGATGCCGACGTCGGCCTGGGCCAGGGCAGGGGCGTCGTTGACGCCGTCGCCGACCATGGCGACCTTCTTGCCCTCCTTCTGCAGCTGGTCGACCTTGGCGGATTTGTCCTCGGGGCGGACGCCGGCGAAGACCCGGTCGATGCCGAGCTCTCTTCCCACCTCGTTCGCCACGGCTTCCGCGTCGCCGGTGATCATGACGACCTCGACGCCGAGCTGATGGAGCGCATCGACGGCGTCGCGGGACTCTGGGCGAACCTCGTCGGCGAGCTTGAGACCGCCGATGACCTTGCCGTCACGGAGGACGTGCAGGATGATCGCACCCTCTGCCCGCCATTCGTCGGCGACACCGATCTCGTCCTGGCCGGTCTCCTCGAGCAGACGGGGTCCGCCGACGCGGATCTCATGGTCGGCCACCGTCGCGGTGACGCCGACCGCCGGGGAGGAGGTGAACCCGCTGGCCGGTTCGACGGCGAGGCCCTTCTCCTTGGCGGCGGTGACGATGGACCGGGCGAGGGGGTGCTCACTGTCGGCCTCGGCGGAGGCGGCCAGGGCGAGAAGCTGTTCGGCATTCAGGCCGCCGGTCGGCTCCACGCCGGTGACGGTGGGCTCGCCCTTGGTCAGGGTGCCGGTCTTGTCGAAGAGCACCGCGTCGACCTGGCGCATGGACTCCAGGGCGAGGCGGTCCTTGATCAGGACGCCGCCGCGGGCGGCGCGCTCGGTGGCGATGGACACGACCAGAGGGATCGCCAGACCCAGCGCATGGGGGCAGGCGATGACGAGGACAGTGATGGTGCGAACGACCGCGTCGTCGGGGAGCCCGAAGAGCGTCCAGACGACGGCGGTGATCAGCGCAGCTCCGAGGGCGAACCAGAACAGCAGGGCCGCAGCCCGGTCGGCGATGCGCTGGGCACGGGAAGATGAGCCCTGCGCCTCGGCGACGAGCCTGTTGATGCCCGCCAGAGCCGTGTCGTCGCCGGTGGCGGTGATCTCTACGCGCAGGCCGGAGTCGGTGGCCACGGTGCCGGCGGTGACGTTCTCGCCCTCGCCGCGGGCGACGGGGTGTGATTCGCCGGTGATCATGGACTCGTCCATGTCGGCGCGGCCGTCGACGATGGTGCCGTCGGCGGGGACGCTGCCGCCAGGCCGGACGATGACGACGTCGCCGACGCGCAGCTCTGCCGGGTCGACCTTGACGACGTCGTCTCCCTCTATACGCTCAGCCTCGTCAGGGAGCAGCGCGGCGAGGGAGTCCAACGCCGAGGTGGTCTGGGCCAGTGAGCGCATCTCGATCCAGTGGCCCAGCAGCATGATGACGATCAGCAGCGCCAACTCCCACCAGAACTCGAGCTCGGGGTGGACGAGACCGACAGTGGCGGCCCAGGAGGCGAGGAACGCTACGGTGATGCCGAGCGCGATGAGCAGCATCATCCCCGGCTGGCGGCTTTTCAGCTCGCTGACAGCACCGGTGAGGAACGGGGTGCCGCCCCAGGCGTACATGACGGAGCCGAGGACTGCGGCGACCCAGCCCGCCCAGCTGGGGACCGAGTAGCCCAGGAGCATGGCGAACATGGGGGAGAACGCGACCACCGGGATGGCGATGATCAGATTGATCCAGAACAGCCGCCGGAACTGGCCGACGTGGTCGCCGTGGCCCGCGTGACCACCGCCGTGATGACCGTGCCCGGCGTGGTCACCGTGTTCCATGGTGTGGTCTTCGTTCTCGGCGCGCGAGTCGTCACGGTGGCCGGACTCGGTGGTCGCGACGCCGGCGTGGTCATGGTGATGCGTGGTCGGGTCCGTCATGCTCTTCGCTTCCCCTCGTCATTCCCCGATCTTTCCTTCGATCGGGTCGTATTTCGCCGCGGACCTTCAGCGCGCCCGCGGCGATCGGCTCAGGAGGCCGGCTTGAGCTCGCTCTCGACGACCCACTTGTGGTTGGTCATCGTCATGCCGTCGGACTCGTAATCGACCATGTAGACGGTCTCCTCGGTGGAGGAGGCGATGGTCGCCTTCGCGCCCTTCATGCCTTCCATGTGTTCGGCCTCGAGAGTGACCTCGGTGCCGTCGGCCAGACGTTCATCTCCGGCGTCCTTGATCTCCTGCTGGACGACCCACTTGTGATCCTTGACCGGCTCCCCGCCTGCGGACGGCGTGAAGTCCACCGCATAGGTGTACGTGTCGTACGCGCCGGCGATCATCGCGTTCGCACCGTCCATGCCCTCCATGTGGTCGGCGGTGAGCGTGACCTCGGTGCCGACCGGGTATGTGGGCGACGCAGCCGTCTCGATGCCCTCGGGGGCGGGGCCGCCGTCCATCGGATGCTCCATCCCGCCGCTGTCAGAGCTGCTGCCGTGGCCCTCGTGCTGGCTGGTCGTCGAGGGGGTCCCTTGGTCCTGGTCGCCGCCGGTGCTGCAGCCGGTGAACACGAGCGCTCCTCCGAGCACTCCTGCGGCGACGGTGGTCTTGAGGTGCTTGCGCATGAAGTCTCCTGTTCGTTCTGGTCCAGTCAACGCTATACCCCTCCCGGGTATCAAGTCGATGTCGATCGGCGGGCGTGGAATCGCCCGGCCAAGATCCAGTCGACCCGGGGTGGCAGCGCTGAGGCTGCGATGGAGAACATCGGCTCGGCGGCCCTGGTCGCAGATGGAATCGAGGCCCGAACGGACGGGCTCACCTCGCTCGCCGTCGTGACGGGATCGGCTGCGTCGTCTCGTGAACATCACCGTGGTGAGAAGACGATCCCAGTACCGCCGATCACCCAAGAGAAATTGGTCTTGTACGGTTGCATCGTCGGGCGTCCCATCGAGACAGGGATCCTGAGAGCCGACGGAAGCTGTGCAACTATCGCCAGGCAGAGCGAAGCATGTCTCAGTACGTGCTCCGTCAGATCGCCGCGAAGGCCTGATCCACGGGGCCCGCCCGCGCGGGCCGCCGCCCGCGTCCCGCCCGGGCGCGGACCCGCGGAGTAGGCTGGTCGCACCATGGAACATCTGCCCCCCACGAGCCCCGGCGCCCCGCTGCTGCCGCAGATCGCCCGCCCGGCGGACCTGTCGGCCCTCACGGAGGACCAGTTGACCGCGCTGGCGGCGGAGATCCGCGCCTACCTGATCGCCCACGTCTCCAAGACGGGTGGCCATCTCGGACCGAACCTGGGCGTCGTCGAGCTGACGCTGGCCGTGCACCGCGTGTTCGAGTCGCCGAAGGATGCGGTCATCTTCGACACGGGCCACCAGTCGTACGTGCACAAGCTGCTCACGGGGCGCCAGGACTTCACGACGCTCCGCCAGGAGGGGGGCCTGTCCGGCTACGGCGACCGCACCGAGTCCGAGCACGACGTGGTGGAGTCCTCGCATGCCTCCAGCTCGCTCTCCTGGGCGGACGGCATCGCGCGGGCCTGGGCGCAGACCGGGCAGGGGGACCGCACCGTGGTGGCCGTGATCGGCGACGGCGCGCTCACGGGGGGCATGGCCTGGGAGGCGGTCAACAACATCGCCGCCGGCCGGGATCGGCGCGTGGTGATCGTGGTCAACGACAACGGCCGCTCGTACGCGCCCACGGTGGGCGGCGTCGCCGAGCACCTGGGCGGACTGCGCCGCGGGGTGCTGGACAAGGTGCGCACCCACCACCGCTACGAGCAGACCCTCGACTACCTCAAGCGCCGCCTCCAGGAGGCCGGCCTCGCGGGTGAGCTGGTGTACCGGCCGCTGCACGCGGCGAAGAAGGGCCTCAAGGACCTCTGGGCGCCGCAGGGCCTGTTCGAGGACCTGGGCATGAAGTACATCGGTCCGGTGGACGGTCACGACCTCACCGCCATGGAGGAGGCCCTCGAGGACGCGCGGGCGTACGGCGGGCCCGTGATCGTCCACGCGATGACCGAGAAGGGGCACGGCTACGCGCCGGCGGTCGCGCACGAGGCGGACCAGTTCCACGCGATCGGCGTGATCGACCCCTCCACGGGCGAGCCCATCACCTCGTCGACGGCCCAGTCCTGGACCTCCGTGTTCGGCGAGGAGATGGTCGCGATCGCGGACGAGCGGCCGGACGTCGTGGCCATCACCGCCGCCATGCAGAACCCCGTGGGCCTGGCCCCGATGGCGCTGGCCCATCCGGACCGGGTGTTCGACGTCGGCATCGCCGAGCAGCACGCGGTCACCTCGGCCGCCGGCATGGCCTTCGGTGGTCTGCACCCCGTGGTGGCCGTCTACGCGACCTTCCTCAACCGCGCGTACGACCAGGTGCTCATGGACGTGGGCCTGCACCGTGCAGGCGTGACGTTCGTGCTGGACCGCGCGGGCGTCACCGGGCCGGACGGCCCGAGCCACCACGGCATGTGGGACCTGGCCCTGCTGCAGTCGGTGCCGGGGCTGCGGATCTCCGCGCCCCGCGACGCGGACACGCTCCGGGAGGAGCTGCGCGAGGCCGTCGCCGTCGAGGACGCGCCCACCGTGGTGCGGTTCGCGAAGGGCTCGGTCGGGGAGTCGGTGCGCGCCCTGGAGCGGTTGTCGGACGGCACGGACGTGCTCGCCCGGCGGGGCGAGGCCGGCGGACGCGACGGCGCCGAGCGGGACGTGCTGATCGTGGCGGTGGGCGCGATGGCCGAGCTCGGCCTCGACGTCGCCGAACGGCTCGAGCGGCACGGCATCAGCGCCACGGTGATCGACCCGCGGTGGGTCCTGCCCGTGGCCCGGTCCGTGATCGACACGGCCGCCCGCCACCGGATCGTCGTGTGCCTCGAGGACGGGGTGCGGGCCGGCGGCGTCGGCTCGCGGATCCGGCAGGAGATGCGCGCGGCCGGCGTGGACACCGCCCTGAACGAGGTCGGCCTGCCGGTCGAGTTCCTCGCCCACGGCAGCCGCGAGCAGGTGCTGGCCCGCGTGGGCCTCACCGCGCAGCGCATCACCCAGGACACCGTCGCCCAGGTCCTCGGCGCCAAGGTCCCGTACGCCCGGCCCGTCCCCGAGGACGCGGCCGCCCCCCACCACCAGGAGCAGGCATGAGCATCGTCCGGCTGTACCGTGAGAGCGTCGGCGACGACGGCGCCCGCCTCTTTGAGTACCGCGAGGCATGGGCCGACGCGGAGGCCGGGGAGTTCGTGGTCCACCACGGCCGGGTCGGCCAGCCCGGCACCGTCGGGGAGCAGCCCCTGGCCGACCAGGCCGAGGGTGATCAGCTGCTGGCCGCGTTCGTGGCGCAGGGCGCGGAGGAGGGCTTCGCCGAGGCGGACCCCGCGACCTTCGCCGTGCTGCCGGTGGCCTACCGGCTCCGCGGCCGGGAGGCCACGGCGATCGAGCGGCGCACCGTCGAGCGGCTGCGCGTCGAGATGACCCACCAGCTGGCCTGGCGCGGTCTCGGCGAGGTCGAGGACGTCGTCGAGGAGGTCGGTGCCCTCGTGCTGCGCGTCCGGACCCCCCACGCCCGCAAGGCCGCCGCCGAGATCCCGGCGGCCGCCAAGCGCGCCGACGGCGTGCAGCCGAACAAGGTGGACGTCCGCACCGCAGAGCAGGAGGGCTGACCCGTGCGCCACACCCGTCTCGGCCGCTCCGGGCTGACCGTCTCCGTCGTCGGCCTGGGGTGCAACAACCTCGGCCGCCCCGGCACCGCCACGCTGGAGCAGGCCGGCACCGACGACGTCGTCCACGCCGCGCTCGACGCCGGCATCACCTTCTTCGACGTCGCCGACGTCTACGGCGCCGAGCCCGGCCTGTCCGAGGAGCGGCTCGGCCGCGCCCTGGGCGCCCGCCGCGACGAGGTGGTGATCGGCACCAAGTTCGGCATGGACATGGGCGGTGTCGCCGGCGACGACGGCGGCGCGCGGGGCTCCCGCCGGTACATCGTGCGCGCCGTCGAGGACTCCCTGCGCCGCCTCGGCACCGACTGGATCGACCTCTACCAGTTCCACACCCCGGACCCGGCCACGCCCATCGAGGAGACCCTCCGCGCGCTCGACGACCTCGTGCGCGCCGGCAAGGTCCGCTACGTGGGCCACTCGAACCGGGCCGGGTGGCAGATCGCCCAGGCCGAGTACGTGGCCCGCGAGCTGGGCGTGGAGCGCTTCGTGTCCGCGCAGAACCACTACAACCTGCTGGACCGCCGGGCCGAGCTCGAGGTGGTCCCGGCGGCGGCCGAGTTCGGGCTCGGCGTCCTGCCGTACTTCCCGCTGGCCAACGGGCTGCTCACGGGCAAGTACTCGCAGGGCGACGCCCCCGAGGGCTCGCGCCTGTCCCACGTGCGCCAGCACATGGTGGCCGACGCCGACCTGGAGCAGCTGGCCGGCTTCGGCCGGTTCGCCCGGGAGCGGGGGATCACCGAGGTCCAGGCCGCGATCGGGTGGCTGGCGGCGCAGGGACCGGTGTCCTCCGTGATCGCCGGCGCCACCCGTGCCGCGCAGGTCGTGGAGAACGCGGCGGCGGCCGACTGGCTCGCCACCGCGGAGGACCTGGCCGAGCTGGACGCCCTATTCCCGGGCCCGGAGAAGGTCGCGCTCTTCTGATGGCCGGCGCGCTGACCGGCGCGGCCGCCGCGACCCCGCTCGTGCCGACGCCGGGGGAGGCCGCCCTGGGCTGGACCGTGTCCGTCGTGGCCGGTGCGCTGTGGGTGGCCGGCTTCGTCTCGCTGGGCCGCAGCCCCCTGGACGCCCGGGCGCGCCTGCCGTGGGTCGGCCTCATGCTGCTGCTGCCGGTGCTGGGGGCGCTCATCTGGTTCTGGTGGCGGCACCGCTACTACCCGGCGCGGCGGCGCGAGCAGCCGGCGTGGGACCCCAACGACCGCTCCGCCGTCGTGGTGCCCCCGCGCCGGCGCTACGGCGCGCCGGAGGAATGAGCCGGGCTCAGAGCTTGACGACGATGCGGTCGTCGACGACGGCCGCGTCGTAGTCCATGAGGGCCTGGCGGGCCGGGCCGCCGAACGGCTTGCCCGAGGTGACGTCGAAGTGCGAGCCGTGGCAGGGGCACGCGTAGGCCGGGCCCTCCTGCCGGTCCACGACCTGGAGCAGGCAGCCCTGGTGCGTGCACACGTTGGTGAAGGCGGTCACCGTGGTCTCGTCCACGCGGTGCATCATCAGGGTCCGGCCCTGCACCTGGACCTCGCGGGACGCGCCCACGGGCAGCTCGGCGGCGGGCAGCGCGTCGACGGCGTCGGAGCCGGTGTAGTGGTCCTGCGCGGTGTCCTTCTCGCGCAGCTGGTCCGTGCAGCCGGTCAGCGCGAGTGCGCCGGCGCCCGCGGCGGCGACGGCGGCGCCGCGGCCCAGGACGGTGCGGCGCGAGGTGTCCGGGCGGGCGTGGCCGCCGCAGCAGGCGGACCGGGAGGAGTTCGGGGTGAGGGGGGAGTCCTGCGTGGTCATCGACCCATTATCGCCCGCGGCGAGGGCGGATGCGACCGGGCCCCACGGGTGCGAGGATCGAGGGGACGGACCCCCGAGCCCCAGGAGCACCGCCGTGACCGACCCCGCCCCGCGCCCCACCGGCGCCGCCCGCTTCGACCTCACCCCCTTCGAGCGGTGGGAGGCCGTGACCCTCGACGACGTGCACGTCGGCTTCCTGCACCGGGTGCTGGAGGACGGCGTGCTGACCACCCGGACGGGCTTCGCCCCCACAACCGCCCAGCGCGCCGCCCGCGACGGTCTGCCCGAGCGCTACCTCGCCCAGACGCAGGTCGGCTTCACGCCCGACGGGGACGGCTGGGCATGGACGACCCACGAGGACTCCGCCGGAGCCCAGCGGGTGCGCATCGACCGTGAGCGGGCCGGCATCGACGCCGCGGTGCTGCCCTCGTACGCGGAGTACCTCCTCCTCGCGCGGGTGGCCGCCGAGGGCCCGCTCGCCGTGGACCGGCTCGAGGAGGCCTCGCCCCTGCAGGGCGGGCTGCGCGTGCCCCGCGCCGAGCTGCGCCCGGCGGACGCGGGCGGGTCCGACGTGCGGGTGGCCGTCGTCGCGGACGGCGTGGAGCTGGGGGCGCACCTCGTGCGCGAGGGCGCCGTGGTCGCCTCCGACTGGGGCGGGGGCACCGCCTCGACCCCCGTGGCCGACCAGGCCGCGGCGACCGCCGGGCTCGACGCGCACGTGGTGACGTTCGCCGGGCTGCCGATCGCCTGAGCCGTGGGCCGGGCCGTCGCGGACGGCCCGGCCGGGGCCGGTCAGGCCTGCGCGGCCGGGTGGAAGCGCCGCCCGTTCACCCGCTCGGCGGCCCCGCAGTCGTCCAGGTACGGCGTGATGCCGCCCAGGTGCAGGGGCCAGTTGGCGCCGAGGATCATGCACAGGTCCACGTCCTCGGGGGCCGCGACGACGCGCTCGTCCAGGAGCAGGCCGATCTCCTCGGCCAGCGCGTCCTCGACCCGGCGCAGCAGCTCCTCGGAGGTCTGCGGGGTCGAGCCCTGCTCCAGCAGGGCCGCGGTCGCCTCCGGGATCTGCTCGCCGGTCGCGCCGGCGGCCTCCTCGTCGCGCCGGTCCGGGCGGACGTCCTTGGCCCAGATCGCGGTCTTGCCGGCGTCGATCAGGCGCTGCAGGTTCGCCGAGACCGGGAAGCGCTCCGCGCCGAAGGACGCGGAGAGGGACTCGGACACGTGCTGGGCCACGGGGATGCCGACCATGGCCAGGAGGGTGAACGGCGTCATCGGCAGGGCCAGCGGGTCCAGCGCGTGGTCGGCCTCGTGCGCGTCGGTGCCCTCGTCGAAGGAGTTCTGCACCTCGCCCATCATGCGCAGCAGGACGCGGTTGACCACGAACGCGGTGGCGTCGTGGACGAGCACGCCGGTCTTGCGGAGCCGGCGGGTCAGTTCGAACGCGGTGGCCACGACCTCGTCCGTCGTCGCCTCGGTCCGCACGATCTCCACGAGCGGCATGACCGCCACCGGGTTGAAGAAGTGGAAGCCCACGAGGCGCTCGGGACGCTCGAGGACCTCGGCCATGGCGGCCACGGACAGGCTCGAGGTGTTGGTCATCAGGATGGCGTCCTCACGCACGATGCCCTCGAGCTCGCGGAAGACGGTGCGCTTGACCTCGAGCTCCTCGAAGACGGCCTCGATGACGATGTCGGCGTCCGCATACACGGCTTTGTCCGTGTCCGCGGTGATCAACCCGGCCAGGGCCTGGCCGTCCTCGGCGGAGAGCCGTCCACGGGAGACCATCTTCTCGACCTGCGCGCGCACGCCCGCCAGGCCGCGCTCGACACGCTCGGCGTCGATGTCCGTCATCACGACGGGCACCCGCAGGTGCCGGGCGAAGACGAGGGCGAGCTGGCCGGCCATCAGGCCCGCACCGACGATGCCGACCTTGCGGACCTCGCGGGCGAGCTCGCGGCCCGGGTCGCCGGCGGGGCGCTTGGCGCGGCCCTGGACGAGGCCGAGGAACGCGTACACGGTGCGCCGGAACTCGGGGGAGTGCAGCAGCGTCCCGAGGGCGTCCGCCTCGGCCTGGGCGGACTCGGCGCGGGTGCGCGTGCGGGCCCCGGTGAACAGGGCCTCCAGGTGACGGCGCGCCGGCAGGTGGCGACCGGGACGGGCGGCCTGCAGCCGCTCCAGCGCCGCCAGGGCGCGGTCCCAGGCGGCGTCGGACACGTCGCGGTCGCGGTGGGCGGCCAGTTCGGCCGCCACGGACTCGTCCCCGGTGACCAGGGCGGCGGCGAGCTCGAGGCCGGCGTCGAGGAGGTCCCCCTCGACGATCCGGTCCATGAGCCCCAGCCCGTGCGCCGCGCGGGCGTCGAGCATGCGGTTGTCGTCGAGGGGGTTCTTCAGCACGACGTCGACGGCGGCCTCCGGGCCGATCAGGTGGGGCACGCGCCACACGCCGGACCAGCCGGGGATCAGGCCGAGCCGGACCTCGGGCAGGCCGAAGCCCTTCGCGTCGGCGGCCACCACGCGGTGTCCGGCGGCCAGGGCCAGCTCGAGGCCGCCGCCGAGGGCGAGGCCGTTCACGAGCGCGACCGTGGGGATCTCGAGGGCCGCGAGCCGGTCGTAGACGGCGTGGCCGAGCAGGGCCAGGTCGCGGCCGACGTCGTCGGTGATGCTCGCGATCAGGGACAGGTCCGCCCCGGCCGCGAAGGTCCCCTCCACGCCGGTCACGGCCAGGGCCTGGATCTCGCCCGCGGCGGCCCGGGCGGCCTGCTCGTCGAGGACCCGGCCGAGGCCGAGGAGCGTGGCCGGGCCCAGGGTCGCGGGCCGGCGGGGTCCCTGCCCGTTGTCCAGCGTGAGCAGCGCGAGCGTGCCCGCACCCTCGGGCAGGGCGTGGTCGGTCACGGTGACGGTGGTGACGACCTCATCCGGGGCCAGGGCGGGCAGGTGGTCGAAGGAAGCAAGAGAAACGGATGTCATGCGGGTCACACTACCGGCGAGTAGCCTCCGCGTCGACGCGACGCGACGGACCGATCCGGCCGGCCGCGTCGGGGGCTCAAGCGCCGGCGGGATCGGGGTCCAGGAGCGCGACCGTGACGATCGCGCCGACGTTCTCCACCTGCCACGGGCGCGCGCCCCGCTCCGTCAGGAACGCGTCCACGGTCTCGGGGGTGATCGGGGCAGGCGGGGTCCAGCAGATCCGCCGGAGGGTGTCCGGGGTGAGGAGGTTCTCGGTGGGCATCCCCAGCTGCTCGGCCCGACGGGCGACGCGGGCCTTGGCCGTGCGCAGGCGGCGGTCCGCCACCGGGTCCCGGTCCTTCCAGGCCCGGGGTGGGGGCGGGCCGTCCCCGGTGCGGATCTGCGCCGCGGGGGCGTCGCCCCGCTCGGCGTCCTCGACGCCGGCCCGGATCGCGGCGATCCAGCGCGGGGCCTCGCGGCTCGCGGCGCGGCCGTGGAAGCCGGAGGTCTGGCGCAGGGCGGGGACGGTGCGCGGCTGGGCGGCCGCGGCGGCGACGATCGACCGGTCCGGGATGAGCCGGCCGGGGGCGACGTCGCGGTGGCGGGCGAGGTCCTCGCGGGCCTCCCACAGGCGCTTGAGGACCGCGCGCTGCACGGGGCGGCGCAGCGTCTGGGAGCCCGAGGTGCCGCGCCAGGGGTCCTTCTTCGGCGTGGGCGGCGGGGCCGTGCGCACGTGCTCGAACTCCTGCTCGGCCCACGCGAGCTTGCCGTCGGCCTCGAGGCGCGCGATCAGGGCCTCGCGCAGCGGGACGAGCAGCTCGACGTCGAGCGCCGCGTAGGTGAGCATCGCCTCGGGCAGCGGACGCACCGACCAGTCGGCGGCCGAATGCTCCTTGGCGAGGGTGACCCCCAGCAGCTCCTCCAGGACCGCGGCCAGGCCGACGCGCGGCAGGCCGGCCACCCGGGCCGCGAGCTCGGTGTCGAACAGCCGATCGGGGCGCAGCCCCTGCTCGGCCAGGCAGGGCAGGTCCTGGCTGGCCGCGTGCAGGATCCACTCGACGCCCGCGAGGGCCTCCTGCAGCGGGGCCAGCCCGTCGAGGGCCTCGGGATCGACGAGCCAGATGCCGGCGCCCTCGCGCTTGAGCTGGACGAGCATGGCCCGCTGGCCGTACCGGATCCCGGAGGCGCGCTCCGCGTCGACGGCGACCGGCCCGGTCCCCGCGGCGAGCGCCGCGGCGCAGGCCTCCAGACCCGCGCGGGTGTCGGTGAGCCGGGGGACTCCACCGGCCGGTGTGGCGATCAGCCGCGGGGGCGCGTCCGGGGCGGCCGTCTCGGGGGCGTCGGTCATGCTGCTCCTGTTCGGGGAGGTCGGGGCGGGGACGGGCCGGGGCCCGGTGTGACGGAGGCGCGGGCGCGCGGTCAGGGGCCGGCCGTGTGGACGTCCGCGGCGTGCTCGGGCGGCAGACCGGCGAACGCGCAGATCATGTCCGACCACGCCTCGAGATGCGAGCCGAGGTCCCGCGGGGCTGGGGTCCACGAGGCGCGCAGCTCGATGTCGGTGGTGTCCGGGGCCGCACTGAGCGTCCCGAAGCCCTCCGCGATGCTGCGCGTCGCGGTGCCGCCGGCGTGGGAGTGCTCGGCGTGGTGGCGCTCGAGCGCCTCCACGAGCCACGTCCACGCGACGGCGCCGGCCAGCTGGTCCAGTGCGACGTCCGGTTCCAGGCTCGCACGGATCCAGGTCACCGCCCGGAAGCCTCCCGGCCACCGGGCGTCCGGGGCCGGGTCGTGCAGGAGGACGAACCGCCCCGTGGCCAGCACGCCGCCGGTCGCGCCCGGCCCGTCGCACACGTCGGCGGCGAGGGCGACGGCGAAGGGCGCCTGCCCCTCGGGTGCCGGGATCTCCCGCAGCCGCACCTCGGTCCGTGGCCGCGCATCGCGCAGGTCCGCCAGGGCACGCCGGAACACCCCCGGCGGCACGGGCGCCTCGACCGCCCCGGGGGCGGCGGAGAGGCGACGGGGCCCGATCACGCTCATGCCCGTCAGCCTAGGCTGCGGGGCCCAGCGGGCCGCGGGGGCGCGCCGTGGACGCCACGGCGCTCCCGCACCGGATCAGCGCGCCCCGTCCGGGGCCGCCGCGTCGTCGGCGGGGGCCAGGCGCAGCGAGATCGAGTTGATGCAGTAGCGCAGGTCCGTGGGGGTGTCATAGCCCTCGCCCGCGAAGACGTGACCCATGTGGGAGCCGCACGCCGCGCACCGCACCTCGATCCGCTCCATGCCCAGGGTGGTGTCCTTCAGGTACTCCACCCGGTCCTCCGCGAGCGGTGCGAAGAACGAGGGCCAGCCGCAGTGCGCGTCGAACTTCTCGTCCGAGCGGAACAGCTCGGATCCGCACGCCCGGCACGCGTACACGCCCTTCACGTGCGAGTCCCAGTACTCGCCCGTGAAGGGCCGTTCCGTGCCGGCCCGGCGCAGCACCTGGAACTCCTCGGGCGTGAGCCGTCGGGCCCACTCCTCGTCCGTCAGGCGGGCGCCGCCCGGGGCGGCCAGGGTCTGCTCGGGAGCGGGGACGTCCCGCGCGGGGTCGGGGGTGGGGCCGTCATGGGGGGTGTGGGGAGTCTCGGTCATGCCCGGTGCAACGGTCCGGAGCGCCGTCGTGTTCCCGACCGGCGTCGCATTGGCGGGCGCGCCCGCCCGTGGAGGACAATGGCGCGCATGGCCGCACGACCCCGCCGTCCCCGTCCCCACCCCGCCGACCTGCCGCCCGCCCTGGCCGCCGCCGTCACCGTGGCAGCCCGGCGGGCCGGGAGCCGCGAGTCCCGCGTCCGCCGAGCGGGCCGCCTGGTCCGCCGCGGAGTCACCGGATCGGTGCGCGGCGGCGTGGCCGTGGCCTCCCCGGTGGCCCGCTGGGCCCCGCCCGTGCTCAGCGTCGCCGCGGCCTACGCCTTCGTGCTGGCCGGGGCGAGCTCGGCGCTCGCGGGCGTGTTCGCCCGCACCGTGGTGACCCCCGTGCGCCGCCACGCCGAGTCCACGCCGATCCTCGCCGTCGTCGACACGCCCGCCGGGCAGGACGTGATCCTGCAGGCCGACGAGTACACCACCGTGCCCGGCCAGTACTCCCTCACGTTCGACGACGGCGCCGGATGCGCCCGCATCGGGGAGATCACCTCCTTCGACCCCCGGGACGGCACGGTGCAGCGCGCGGTCGAGGAGGTCTTCTCCGGCGATCTGACGACGGCGACCCGGGGCCGGTTCACCGGCTTCGTCTACCCGACCCCCGCCGACGCCGGGCTCGACGCCGAGGACGTGCAGGTGCCGGTGCCCGGCGGCCACGCCCGCGCATGGCGCATCGCGCCTTACCCCAGCGAGGACGGCGAACCCCGTCCTGCGGAGGGGCTGTGGGCGGTGATGGTCCACGGCCGCGGCGCGCGCCGCAACGAGGGCATCCGCGCCGTGCCGACCGCCCGCCGCCTGGGCATGACGTCGCTGCTGATCTCCTACCGCAACGACGGCGACGCCCCGGACGCCGCCGACGCCCGCTACGGGCTCGGCACCACCGAATGGGAGGACGTCGAGGCGGCCATCCGCTACGCCCTCGACCACGGCGCCCGGGACGTCGTCCTCTTCGGCTGGTCCATGGGCGGGGCCGTGGTGCTGCAGACCGTGGACCGCTCCGCGCTGGCCCCGCACGTGCGCGGCGTGGTCCTGACGGGCCCCGTCATCGACTGGGTGGACGTGCTGCGCCACCAGGCCCGGCTCAACCGGATCCCCGAAGCCGTGGGCCTGCTCGGCCAGTGGCTGCTGGCCAACCGGGCCGGCCGGTTCATCACGGGCCTGGCCGCCCCCGTGGACCTCAAGGCCCTGGACTGGGTGACCCGCGCCGACCACGTGCGTGTGCCCACGCTGATCCTGCACTCCGAGGACGATGAGTACGTGCCCGTCGGCCCCTCGCAGGACCTGGCCGAGCGCAACCCGGACCTGGTTCGGTTCGTCCGCTTCCACCAGGCCCGCCACACCCGGGAGCAGAACGTGGACCCGCGCAAGTGGGACACCGCCGTGCGCGGCTGGCTGCGCGCCGTGCTCAGCGCCCCCCGCCCCGGCGGCCGGGGGCGCTGACCGCGCTCAGGCGGCGGCGTCCGCCAGCCCCCGACGGCGCAGCAGCGGCTCGAGCTCGGCGTCCCGGCCGCGGAACGCACGGTAGGACTCCAGCAGGTCACGCGTGTCGCCCCGCGAGAGCAGCTCGTCCGCGAACCGGCGGCCGTTCTCCCGCGTCATCCCGCCGTGCTCGCGGAACCACTCCACGGCGTCCGCGTCCAGCACCTCGGCCCACACGTAGGAGTAGTACCCGGCCGCGTAGCCGCCGCCGAAGATGTGCTTGAAGTAGCCGGTGCCGTAGCGCGGGGGCACCAGGTCCGGGTCGATGCCCGCCTCGGTCAGCACCCGGCGCTCGAACGCGGCCGGGTCGGCCGTGGCGGCGTCCACCGTCTCCTCCGTCAGCGAGTGCCAGGCCCAGTCCACGAGCGTCGCACCCAGGTACTCGACCGTGCGGTGCCCCTCGCCCCACAGGTCCGCCGCCTCGAGCCGCTCCAGCGTCCCGGCCGGCAGCGGCTCGCCCGTCTCCACGTGCCGCGCATACGCGGCCAGCAGGGACGGCTCGCGCAGCCACACCTCATTGACCTGCGACGGGAATTCCACGACGTCGCGCGGCACGTTCGTCCCGGTGAGCGAGGCGTACTCGCCCCGAGCCAGCAGCCCGTGCAGGGCGTGGCCGAACTCGTGGAACAGCGTCGTGGTCTCATCCAGCGTCAGCAGGGCCGGACGCCCCGCCGCCGGGGCCGGCACATTCATCGTGGTGAACACCACCGGGCGCTCGCCCAGGGCGTCCGCCCTGTCCCGCACCGTGTGCATCCAGGCACCGCCGGACTTGGTCGGCCGCGCGAACAGGTCCGCGACGAACAGACCCACCCCGGCACCGTCCTCACCCGTCACCTCGAACACCCGGATCCCGGGGCGGTACAGGTGTCGCGCCAGCTCCGGGCGCTCGGCGAACGTGAGCCCGTACAGCGCGGTCGCCGCCGCGAACACGCCCTCCGTCAGCACCCGGTCCAGCTCGAAGTACGGGCGCAGGGCGTCCGCGTCCACCGCGAACTCCTCCCGCGCGTACCCCGCGGACAGCGCCGGCCAGTCCCACGGGGCCACCTCGGCGTCCGCCCGGCCCGCGTGTGCCGCCGCCGTCGCCGCGTCCGCCCGCGCATTGGCCATCGCCCGCGGCGCCATCGCGGCCAGCAGCTCCTCCACGGCCGCCGTCGACGGCGCCGCCCGGTCCTTCAGCGCCTGCTCGGCCCAGCTCTGCGCCCCCAGCAGCCGCGCCTTGCGCAGCCGCAGCCGCACCATCGCCATCGCCGTCGTCAGCGTCTCGTGCTCCCCGGACCCGCCCCGGCCCGTCGACGCCTCGAACACCTCGCGCCGCATCCCCTCGTCCTGCAGGGACGCCAGCCACGGCTGCGACGTGAACAGGGACAGCGTCAGCAGCCACGGACCCGCCGCCGCGTCCCCGTCCCCGTGCCCCGCCTCGGCGGCCGCCCCCGCCGCCGCGGCCAGGTCGTCCTCGCTCAGACCGGCCAGGCGCTCGCGGTCCGTGACGAGCACGGCGCGGGCCGCGGTGTCCGCGACGAGGCGGCGCGTGTAGGCGGCCGAGAGGGACGCCAGCTCCGTGTTGATCCCGCGCAGCTCCTCGCGCGCGGCCTCGTCCAGGTCCGCCCCCGCCAGGGAGAGGCGCAGGCGCAGCGTCTCCAGCAGGCGGGCGTCCTCGCCCGTGAGGCCGCCGTCGTCGATCGAAGCGACGCGCGCCGCCAGCCGCGGGTCCAGCAGGATCGCGTCCTCGTGGGCCGCGAGCTCGGGGGAGAGCTCCTCGGCCAGGGCCTGCCGCGCATCCGTGCCGTCCGAGCCGACGAGCGTGAAGAACATCGCGGCGGAGCGGCGCAGCAGCTGGCCGGACAGCTCGAGCGCACGGACGGTGTTCTCGAAGGTCGGCGCCGTGGCCGCCCCGAGGATCTGGTCGACCTCGGCGCGCTGGGCCGCCATCCCCGCGCGCACGGCCTCGGCCAGCTGCGCGTCGGAGACGGCGGAGAAGTCGGGCAGCCCGTAGGGCAGGTCGGAGGGGGTCGCCAGCGGGTGGTCGGCGGGCAGGACGGAGGGCGCGGAGGTGTGGGTCATGGGCGCGAGTGTAGTCAGCCGTGATCCGCGCCACCCCACCGGGCGTCGCTAGACTGGGCGGTCGAGCCAGCAGACGAGATCCAGACCTGAGGAGGCGTGATGGCAGGACATTCCAAGTGGGCGACCACCAAGCACAAGAAGGCCGTCATCGACGCGCGGCGCGCCAAGGCGTTCGCGAAGTACATCAAGAACATCGAGGTCGCGGCACGTGCCGGCGGACCCGACGTCGCCGGCAACCCCGCCCTCGACCTGGCCGTGTCCAAGGCCAAGAAGGCCTCGGTGCCCAACGACAACATCGACCGCGCCGTCAAGCGCGGCGCCGGCCTCACCGGCGAGGTCATCGACTACGCCGAGATCATGTACGAGGTCCGCGGCCCCCAGGGCTCGGCGCTGCTGGTCGAGTGCCTGACCGACAACAAGAACCGCGCCGCCGCGGACGTGCGCGCGGCCGTCACCCGCAACGGCGGCACCATGGCCGACTCCGGCTCCGTCTCCTTCCTCTTCGAGCGCAAGGGCCTCGTGCGCCTGCCCGCCGAGGGCAACACCGAGGACGGCCTGCTCGAGGCCGTGCTCGAGGGCGGCGCCGACGCCGAGGAGGTCGTCGTCTCCGGCGACTCCTTCGAGATCCTCTCGGACCCCTCCGACCTGCAGTCCGTGGCCAAGGCCCTCGACGAGGCGGGCGTGGAGTACGAGTCCGACGAGCTCGAGTTCGTCCCCACCATGAAGGTGGACCTGGACGCGTCGGGCGCCCGCACCTTCCTGAAGCTGGCCGATGCCCTCGAGGACCTCGACGACGTCCAGAACGTCTTCTCGAACGTGGACATCGCCCCCGAGGTCCTCGCCGAGCTCGACGAGGACTGATCGCGCTGAGCGCGCGCCGGCCCGCCGACGTCGTCCGGATCCTCGGGGTGGACCCGGGGCTCACCCGCTGCGGGATCGCCGTGGTGGACGTGGACGCGCGACGGCGGGCCGCGCTCGTCCACGTCGAGGTCACGGGCACCCCGCCCACCGCCCCCCTGGACCAGCGCCTCCTGCGCATCGACGAGGCCGTCTCCGCGGTCCTCGCCGCGCACCGGCCCGATCGCGCCGCCGTCGAGCGCATGTTCGCGAACACGAACACGCCGACCGTGCTGGGCACGGCCCAGGCCGCGGGCGTGGCGATCGCCGCGGCCGCGCGCGCCGGCGTCCCCGTGGGCCTGCACACCCCCTCCGAGGTCAAGGCCGCCGTCACCGGACACGGCGATGCGGGCAAGGAGCAGGTCACCACGATGGTCACCCGGATCCTCCGCCTCGACGCCCCGCCGCGCCCGGCCGACGCGGCCGACGCCCTCGCCTTGGCCATCGCCCACGGCTGGCGCGGCACCGCCCTCGGCGCGGCCGCCGGCCAGACCGGCCTCGACACCGCGGACCTCGCCTCCCGGGCGGGGCGCTCGCAGTTCGCCGCCAAGGCGCCCGCGCGCGCCCGCCAGCGGGGACAGCTCACCGCCGCGCAGCGGGCCTGGCTCGACGCCGAGCGCTCGGCGGGCGGCGGGCGTCGCCGGTAAGCCGCTGCCGGGCCGGCGTTCGATGATATGTTCGAATCCGCGCCGACCGGCGTCCGTCCGTCCCGACAGGAGGGCCCCTCATGATCGCCTCGCTCAGCGGCACCGTCGAGCACGTGGCCCTCGACCGGGCGGTCATCGCCGTCGGCGGCCTGGGTGTGCAGTTCTCCGCCACCCCGCAGACGCTGTCCACCCTGCACGAGGGCCGGCCGGGGGCGGTGCAGACCCACCTCGTGGTCAAGGAGGACGCCCTGACCCTCTACGGCTTCGCGGACCGCGACGAGCGCGAGGTGTTCGAGGTGCTCATCACGGCCAACGGCGTGGGTCCCCGCCTCGCCCTGGCGATCCTCTCCGTCCACCACCCCGAGACCGTGCGCCGGGCGGTCACCGAGGAGGACGAGAAGACCCTCACCCGCGTGCCCGGCATCGGGCCGAAGATGGCGCGCAAGATCATCGTCGAGCTCTCCGGCCGCCTCGCGCCCACCGGGGAGCCGGTGCCCGAGGCGGAGGCCGAGGCGAGCGCCGAGCCGACCGTCGAGGCGCTCTGGCACGCCGACGTCGTGCAGGCGATGGCCGGCCTGGGCTGGTCCGAGAAGGAGGCGCTCAAGGCCGTCGAGGCCACCGTGGCGGCCCGCCCGGAGCTGGACGAGGGCCGCGACGTCGCCGCGCTGCTGCGCGCCACCCTGCGCGACGTCGGCATGGCCGGCTCTGTGCGAGGCGGGCGATGAGCGCGGAGTCCTCGCCGCTGTCCGCGGCGGCCGTCGACCCGGAGGAGCGTCGGCTCGAGGCCGCGCTGCGCCCCAAGCACCTGGACGAGTTCGTGGGCCAGATGCGCGTGCGCGAGCAGCTGGACCTCATGCTCGCCTCCGCCCGGCTGCGCGACCGCGCCGCGGACCACGTCCTGCTCTCCGGTCCGCCCGGGCTCGGCAAGACCACGCTGGCGATGATCGTGGCCGCGGAGATGAACGCCCCCCTGCGGCTGTCCTCCGGCCCTGCGATCCAGCATGCGGGCGACCTCGCGGCCATCCTGTCCTCGCTCACCGAGGGCGAGGTGCTCTTCCTCGACGAGATCCACCGGATGTCCCGCCCGGCCGAGGAGATGCTCTACATGGCCATGGAGGACTTCCGGGTGGACATCGTGGTGGGCAAGGGCGCCGGCGCCACCTCGATCCCGCTCGAGCTGCCGCCCTTCACGCTCGTCGGCGCCACCACGCGGGCCGGCCTCCTGCCGGGGCCGCTGCGCGACCGCTTCGGCTTCACGGGCCATCTGGACTTCTACACCGAGGTGGAGCTCGAGCGCGTCCTGCGCCGCTCCGCCCTGCTGCTGGACATGCGGCTGGCCACGGAGGGGTACCGGCAGATCGCCCGGCGCTCGCGCGGCACCCCGCGCATCGCCAACCGCTTGCTGCGCCGCGTGCGGGACTGGGCGCTCGTGAAGGGGCTGGCCGAGGTCGGCGCGCACGACGCCGCCGCCGCCCTGGACATGTACGAGGTCGACGGGCGCGGCCTGGACCGGCTCGACCGGTCCGTGCTCACGGCCCTGTGCACCACGTTCGGCGGCGGGCCCGTGGGGCTCAGCACGCTGGCCACCGCCGTGGGGGAGGAGGCCGAGACCGTGGAGACCGTGGCCGAGCCCTTCCTCATCCGCGAGGGCATGGTGGCGCGGACCCCCCGTGGCCGCGTCGCGCTGCCGGGGGCCTGGGAGCACCTGGGCCTCGCCGCTCCGGAGGCCACGCCGGGGCCGTGACGCCCAGGGCGGGCCCCTACACTGGACAGGCCCGCCCACCCCGAGCATCAGGAGTCCCCCATGCCCGTCGCCACCGCCGCGACCCTGCCCGTGATCGCCCAGCAGGCCCAGGGGGGTGGCGGCAGCCTGCTCATGCTCATCGCCTTCGCCCTGCTCGCGGTGATGCTCTTCCTCTCCTTCCGCAAGGGCAAGAAGATGCAGCAGCAGCAGGCGCAGATGCGCAGCACCCTCGCCCCAGGCGTCGAGGTCATGACGGGCGCCGGCATCTTCGGCACCGTCGTGGCCGTGGACACCGAGGGCCAGCGGGTGACGCTGGAGACCGCCCCGGGCACCCGCATGGACGTGCACCTGCAGGGCGTCACCACCGTCGTGGAGCCGGAGACGACCGCCGCGCCCACCACGGACCCGTCGCGTCTGGATGACGCCCCCGGCACCGAGTACCGCGCCGACGACGCCGACGACCCGCGTCCGCGCCGCGACGACCTGGCCTGAGGCCCACCCACCCCTGCACACGCGGCCCCGCCTGGCGGGGCCGCTCGAATGTGACGGAAGCACCTGAGCAATGGCGAAGAGAACACCCACCGGCTCCGCCGGGCGCACCCTGGCCTGGCTGGCCGCCCTCCTCGTGGTCCTGGCCGCGATCCTCGGCGGGGGCGTGGCCTCCGGCGCGGCCTCCTGGGCTCCCAAGCTCGCCCTCGACCTCGAGGGCGGCACGCAGATGGTGCTGGCCCCCCAGACCTCGACGGGCGAGTCCGTCACCCCCGAGCAGCTGGACCAGGCCGTGGAGATCATCCGCCAGCGTGTGGACGGCTCCGGCGTGGCCGAGGCGGAGGTCGCCACGCAGGGCTCCCAGAACGTGGTCGTCTCCCTGCCCGGGGTCCCGGACGAGGAGACCCGCCGCCTGATCCAGGCGTCCGCGGACATGCAGTTCCGCCCCGTGCTGCAGTCCGGCCCGGGGGAGGCCACCCCCGAGGACCAGCGCCTGCCAGAAGACCAGCTGCCGAAGCCCGACGGGGAGCCGGCGGACGCCTACGACCCGAACTGGGTCACCCCGGCCCTGCTGGCCGAGTTCCAGGCCACGGACTGCACCGCCCCGCGGGACCCGGCCGCGCCCCCGCCGCCGTCCGACCGGGCGATCGTCGCCTGCCAGCCCTCCGAGGAGCTCGCCGACGGCGCCGTCACGCCGGCCCAGAAGTACATCCTGGGCCCCGTGGTCATCCCGGGCACCCAGATCAAGGGCGCGTCCAACGGCATGGCCCAGGCCCAGGGCGGCGTCTCCACCAACCAGTGGGTCGTCAACATCGAGTTCGACGAGGAGGGCACCAAGGCCTTCACGGAGGTCACCCAGAAGCTCACCCCGTACCCCGAGGGCGACCCGCGCAAGCAGTTCGCGATCCTGCTGGACGGGGACGTGATCTCCGCGCCGCAGTCCAACGTGGTCATCACCAACGGCAGCGCGCAGATCAGCGGCCCCACCCTGAACGAGCAGACGACGGCGCAGTTGGCCGAGCAGCTCAACTACGGCTCCCTGCCGATCTCCTTCTCGATCGAGTCCGAGCAGCAGATCTCCGCCACGCTCGGCCGGGACCAGCTCTTCTGGGGCCTGATCGCCGGCCTGATCGGCCTCGGCCTCGTGGCCGTGTACCAGTTCTTCCAGTATCGGGCCCTGGGCCTGCTGACCTTCGCCTCGATCATCGTGGCGGGCGTGCTGACGTGGCTGACCATCGCGATCCTGGGCTGGACGGACAACTACCGCCTGTCCCTCGCGGGCATCGCCGGGCTCATCGTGGCGATCGGTCTGACGGCGGACTCGTTCATCGTCTACTTCGAACGCATCAAGGACGAGCTGCGCGCGGGCCACACCGTGCCCGTCGCCGTGCACGAGGGCTGGAAGCGCGCCCGGCGGACGATCACCGCGTCCAAGGCCGTGAACCTGCTGGCCGCCGTCGTGCTGTACTTCGTGGCCGTCGGCAACGTGCGCGGCTTCGCGTTCACCCTCGGCCTCACCGCGATCGCCGACCTGATCGTGGTGTTCATGTTCACCCACCCGCTCATGGTGCTGTTGGCCCAGACCCGCTTCGTGGGCGAGGGACACCCGATGTCCGGACTGGACCCGTCGCTGTTGGGCGGGCCGTCCCTGTACCAGGGCGCCGGGCGCTTCCGCGAGCCCGCCCACGCCCCCCGCACCGGGCTCCCGGCGGAGGCCTCCGACGAGCCGGCCGACGCCGACGACGCGGCGGCCGCCGACGCCCCGCGCCCGCTCGCCGCGACGGGCGCCCCCCGCGCGGGCTCGTCCGCCCGGGGCGGCCGCCGCTCGCGCACCGCGCCGCCCATGACGATCGCCGAGCGACGCCGCGCCGAGCGACGCCGCCAGGAGGAGGACCAGTGAACCGCTTCGCCGACTGGGGCAACGCCCTCTACTCGGGCCGCATCTCCTACCCGTTCATCCAGCGCTGGCGGCGGTGGTTCGCCCTCGCCGCCCTGCTGCTCGTCCTCGCCGGCGGCCTGACCGCCCTCCGCGGTGGCTTCAACCTCGGCATCGAGTTCCGGGGCGGCTCCGAGTTCACCGTCTCGCAGACGGCCTCCACCGACGTGGCCGCGGGCGAGCGCGCCGTGACCGACGTGCTGGCCGACGGCCACGCCACCGTCACGAACGTCGCCCCGGGCACCGTGCGCGTCCAGACCGAGCAGCTCGACGACGCCCAGACCCGAGCCGTGGCCGCGAACCTGCAGGAGGCCTACGGCGTCGGCCAGGACCAGGTGACCTCGACCTTCGTGGGGCCGACCTGGGGCGCCGCGGTGTCGCAGCAGGCCCTGATCGGCCTGGTGATCTTCGTGGTGCTCGTGACCCTGTTCATGGCCGTGTACTTCCGCACCTGGAAGATGTCCCTGGCCGCCGTGCTCGGCATGCTCTACGTGGTCGCGCTGACCGCCGGCATCTACGGCGCCACCGGCTTCGAGATCACGCCGTCGGCCATCATCGGCTTCCTCACGATCCTGTCGTACGCGCTCTACGACACCGTGGTGGTCTTCGACAAGATCCGCGAGAACACGATCGGGGCCGAGGAGGACCCGGAGCGCTCCTTCGTCGAGAACGTGAACCTCGCGGTGAACCAGACGCTCGTCCGGTCCATCACGACCTCCGTCGTCGGCATCCTGCCGGTCGGCTCGATCCTGTTCATCGGCGCGGGGCTGCTCGGTGCCGGCACGCTGCGGGACATCGCGCTCGCGCTGTTCGTGGGCATCATCGTGGGCACCCTGTCCACCCTGTTCCTCCAGGCGCCGCTGTACGCCCTGCTGCGCCGCAACGACCCGGACGTGCGCGACCACGACGCCCGGGCCGCGGCCCGCGCCGCCCGGGAGCGTGCCTCAGAGGCGGTCACCGATCCCGACGTCGCCCCCTGGGACGACGGCGCGCGACTCTGACGGAGCCGCTGCGGCTCCGGTGCACCTGCCACCGGGCCCGGCGGTCTTTCTGGGGCGGGGCGGGACGGGCGCGGGTAGACTCGCCGATCATCCCGGCCGGAGCGGTCGGGGCCGCACGAGTCAGGAGGCGTGGCCCATGAGCGAGCAGGACCCCACTCCCGTCCCGGTCCGGCCCCGCGGCCGGATCGCACGCCTGACCGGCCGGCACGCCACCGAGTACTCGCCCCTGCTCGAGCCGCTGATGCGCACGGTGCGGCAGCGAGCCACCAAGACCGAGCTGGCCGACATCGTCCGCGCCTTCGAGGTCGCCCGCGCGGCACACGAGGGGCAGATGCGGCGCTCCGGGGACCCGTACATCACCCACCCCGTCGCGGTCGCCACGATCCTCGCCGAGATCGGCGTGACCGGCCCGACCCTCCTGGCGGCCCTGCTGCACGACACCGTCGAGGACACGGACTACTCCCTGGAGCGCCTGCGCGCCGACTTCGGCTCCGACGTCGCCCTCCTCGTGGACGGCGTGACCAAGCTGGACAAGGTGACCTACGGCGCCGCGGCGCAGGCCGAGACCGTGCGCAAGATGGTCATCGCGATGGCCCAGGACGTGAACGTCCTGCTCATCAAGCTCGCCGACCGGCTGCACAACGCGCGGACGTGGCGGTACGTCTCCCCGGAGTCCAGCGCGCGCAAGGCCCAGGAGACCCTGGACATCTACGCCCCGCTGGCCCACCGGCTCGGCATGAACACCGTCAAGTGGGAGCTCGAGGACCTCTCCTTCGCCGCCCTCAAGCCCAAGATGTACGCGGAGATCGTGCGCCTCGTGGGGGAGCGGAACCCGGAGCGGGAGAAGCACATCGCGGCGCTGCGCACCGTGATCGAGGATCATCTGCGCGAGCACCGGATCCGGGCGACCGTCACCGGACGGCCGAAGCACTACTACTCGATCTACCAGAAGATGGTGACGCGCGGGAAGGACTTCGACGACATCCACGACCTGACGGGCATCCGGGTGCTCGTGGACTCCGTGCGTGACTGCTACGCCGTGCTCGGCGCGATCCACGCCCGCTGGAACCCGGTCCCGGGTCGGTTCAAGGACTACATCGCGGTCCCGAAGCTGAACATGTACCGCTCCCTGCACACCACGGTGATGGTGCCGGGCGGCAAGCCGGTGGAGATCCAGATCCGCACGCAGGAGATGCACCGCCAGGCCGAGTACGGCGTCGCCGCGCACTGGCGGTACAAGGCCCAGGCCGCCGGCCAGGCGCCGGTGCAGGCCACGCCGGCCTGGCTGCGCTCGGTGATGGACTGGCAGGCGGACACCCGGGACCCGGACGAGTTCCTCGCCTCGCTGCGCACCCAGATCGGGGCGGACGAGGTGTACGTCTTCACGCCGAAGGGGGAGATCCGCACCCTGCCCGCCGGCTCCACGCCCGTGGACTTCGCCTACGCCATCCACACCGACGTCGGCCACCGCACCATCGGTGCCCGGGTCAACGGCAAGCTCGTCCCGCTGTCCACGCCGCTGAGCCACGGCGACACCGTGGAGGTCTTCACCTCGCGCGCCGAGGACGCGGGCCCGAGCCGGGACTGGCTGGGCTTCGTGGTCTCGCCACGGGCCCGGTCCAAGATCCGTCACCACTTCGCCACGCAGCGCCGCGGCGAGCAGGCCGACCGGGGACGCGAGTCGCTGACCCGTCAGCTGCGCAAGGCCGGCATGACCGTGCAGCACGTGCTCGGCGGCGAGGAGCTGGTGCAGCTGGCCACGGATCTCGGCTACGCGGACCTCGACGGGCTGTTCGTGGCCCTCGGCGACGGTCACGTGTCCGCGCAGTCCGTGCAGGAACGCGTCGCGGAGCGCCTCGCTCCGCCGACGCCGACGCAGGCCGAGCCGGAGGGCGAACTGACCGTCGGTGAGGTGGACCTGCAGGAGCTGGTCCCGGCTCAGGCGCGGCGCGCCCCCGCGCGGGCCACCAACGACGCCGGCGTGCTCGTGGACGGCGACGGCGGTGTCATGGCCAAGCTGGCCCGGTGCTGCAACCCGGTGCCGCCGGATGCCATCGACGGGTTCGTCACCCGCGGCTCCGGGGTCTCCGTGCACCGGGTCGACTGTCCGAACCTGGCGACCCTGCTCGCGCAGGAGCCGGAGCGCCACACCCCGGTCAGCTGGGCGCCGTCGAGGGACACCGTCTACCTGGTCGAGATCCAGATCGAGGCGCTGGACCGCAAGTCGCTGCTCTCCGACGTCACACGGGTCCTCTCCGAGAACCACGTGAACATCCTCTCGGCCTCCGTGAACACCACCCGCGACCGCGTGGCGATGAGCCGGTTTGTCTTCGAGATGGGCGACCCCCGGTTCCTCGGCCACGTGATCGACGCGGTGCGCCGCATCGACGGCGTGTTCGACGTGCACCGCACCTGAGCCTCCCGGCCTCAGTCGGGGACGTCCAGCGCCGTCAGCAGCGCGCCCAGCCGGCGCCGGGCCGCCACGACGCCGGCGCGGCGGGTCCGGCGGGCCAGCCGCTCCCGCAGCCCGGCGGCGCCGTGGGCGCCGATCACGGCAGCCGCGCGCCGCGCCGCATCCGGGTCGGCGCTGAGCAGCAGGTCTTCGACCGTCCGGGCGGGCGTGGTGACCCGCACGGGGCCGAAGCGGAGCACGTCCTGTTCGGCGGGGGCGACGCCCGTGGCATCGGCTGCGACGTCCGACTGCGTGAGCGTCCAGGGCAGCTGGCCCCCGCCGGCGGGGCGCCGGTGGAAGTGCGGCACGGCCGCGTGCAGCCGCCCGGGCGCCGCGCCGCCGGCCAGGATCCAGGCCGCCGACGGGCCGATCGCGGTCCAGCCGGCGGCCAGGAGCGGGCCGCCGAGGGTCCACAGGGCAGCGGCCCGGACCGCGGGATCGTCCGCCGCGTCCGGCCGCGCCCACACTCCGGGCAGCAGCGGTCGCACGGCGCCCCGCGCGCCGAGCGCCTGCAGCTCCGGCTCCGTGAAGGGGTCGCCCGCCAGCATGAGCGCCCCGGCCGGGGCGGTCTCCTCGATCGTCACGGTCGTCATGCCCGGAGCCTGCCAGAGACAAGGACGCCCCCGCGGCCGCCTGTGGACAGACGGGCCGCGGGGGCGTGCTCGAGACGGGTGGGGCTCAGCGGAGCTCGGAGGCCGAGGCCTCGAGGGCCTGCTTCCACTTCAGGCGCGCGTCGAGCGCCTCCTGAGCCTTCTTGACGGCGCGCTGGTCGCCCTGGGCCTGGGCCCGGGCGAGATCCGCCTCGAGCCCGGCGATGGTCTCCTCGAGCTGCGTGAGGGCGGAGTTCGTGCGGGCCTTGGTCTCCGGATCGGTGCGGCGCCAGTGCTCGTTCTCCGCCTGCTTGAGGGCGTCCTCGAGCCTGCGGAAGCCCTCCTCCATGCGACGGACGTCCCCGCGGGGCACGCGGCCGGCATCCTCCCACCGCCCGCGCAGCTCGTTGAGCGCGCGCCGCCCGGCCTTGACGTCCGTGAAGGGGAGCAGCTTCTGGCCGTCGGCGAGGATCTGCTCCTTCACCTTCAGGTTGGCCCCGTACTCGCGGTCGATCTCCTGGTTCGCGGCCTTGCGGGCGGCGAAGAAGACGTCCTGGGCGGCGCGGAAGCGGGCCCAGAGGGCGTCGTCCTCCTTGCGGGAGGCCCGGGGGGCGCGCTTCCACTCGTCCATCAGGTCGCGGTACTTGCCGGCGGTCACGCCCCAGTCGGTGGAGGTGGACAGCTCCTCGGCACGAGCGATGAGACGCTCCTTGACCTGCTTGGCCTCGGCCGAGGCGGCGTCCAGCCGGGAGAAGTGGGCGCGGCGGGTCTTGTCGAACGTGGTGCGGGCGCCGCGGAAGCGCTTCCACAGGTCGTCCTCGACCGACTTGGCCAGACGCGGACCGGCCTTCTGGGCGGCCTTCCACTCCTCGAACAGCTCCGTCATGCGCTTGGACGCGGTCTTCCAGGGCATCCGCTCGGCCGGGGTCTGGGCGAAGGTCTCGGCCTCGGCGACGATGGCCTCGCGGGTGGCCAGCTGCTCGGCCTGGGCGGCCTGCCGGGCCTCCTGTTCCGCGGCGCGGTAGTCGGCCAGGAGGGTCTCCAGGGCCGCCAGGCGGGTGCGGAGGGCGTCCATGTCGCCGACCATGTGGCGCTCGTTCACCGCGGTCGTCATCTGACCCAGCGCCCGGCCCAGCTCACTCGAGGGGGCGCCGGCGGCGATGCGCTGCTCGAACAGGGCCATCTGGGCGCGCACGTCGTCGTACTTGCGCACGAAGTACGCCAGCGCGTCCTCGGTGCTCGCGTCCGGCACCTGGCCGACCGCGTGCTCCTCCTGCCCGTCCAGCAGCGTGACGTGGCCGTCCTCGCTCACCCGGGCGAACCTGGCGGCCTCCTCCACCGGGGTGGGCGGCACGGTCGGGGCCACGACGGGGGCCGGGACGGCGGACGCGGCGGCGGGCGTCGCGGGGCGCACGGCGGCCGGGCTGGCCTTCTTCATCGCGGCCGGGGAGGGCACGGCGGGCGCCTCGGCGGGCTGGGCGGAATCACCGTGCGCCGGCGCGTCGGGGACGATCTCGGGGACGGGACGGGCCTCGGCGGGCACGGTCGTCTCGGCGGCCTCGGCCGATGCGGGGGTGGCCTCGGTGGCGGGGGACTGCTGGTCGTCGGGCTGCATGTGATTGGTCACCGCTGGAACTCTCCCTGACTGCGCCGGCACGCAGTCGTCGAGGGATGCGGCCGGTCGGGATGGACACGAACAGGGCCAGCGTACCGGGCCGGACAGCGCCCGCGCCTAGAATGGGCCGGTGCGCCGGCGGGGGACCGTCGTGCGTCCCCGCCGTCGTCGTCTCGAAGGATCGCCATGTCCCGCAAGGCCTCCCTGTCCGGTTTCCACGAGTGGCTGCCCGCCGAGCGGCTCGTGGAGCAGCACGTGCTCGACACGCTGCGGCGGACCTTCGAGCTGCACGGGTTCGCCGGCATCGAGACCCGGGCCGTGGAGACCCTGGGCCAGCTGCTGCGCAAGGGTGAGGTGGACAAGGAGGTCTACGCGGTCTCGCGCCTGGCCGAGGACGAGGAGGTCGCCGCGGGCCGGCGCGAGCCCAAGGACCCGGCCGACCCCAAGCGCCTGGCCCTGCACTTCGACCTCACCGTGCCGTTCGCCCGCTACGTCGTGGAGAACGCCGGCCACCTCGCCTTCCCCTTCCGTCGCTACCAGATGCAGAAGGTCTGGCGCGGGGAGCGCCCTCAGGAGGGCCGCGCCCGCGAGTTCACCCAGGCGGACATCGACGTCGTCGGCGACGGCGCCCTCTCGCCCCGGTACGACGCCGACGTCGCACTGGTGATGGCCGAGGCGCTCGGCGCCCTGCCGATCGGCGACTTCCTCATCCGCGTGAACAACCGCAAGCTCGCCGAGGGCTTCTACCGGGGCATCGGCCTGGAGGACACCGCCGGAGTGCTGCGCAGCATCGACAAGCTGGAGAAGGTCGGCCCGGAGGAGGTCGCGCGGCTGCTCCAGGAGGAGGTCGGCGCGAGCCCCGAGCAGGCTGCGCAGGCGCTGGCCCTGGCGGACATCCGCACGTCGGACACCTCGTTCGTCGAGCGGGTCCGCGCCCTGGGGGTGACCCACGAGCTGCTCGAGGAGGGGCTGACCGAGCTGGCCGACGTCGTCGCCACCCTGCACCGCCGCGCCCCCGGGCGCGCCGTGGCGGACCTGTCCATCGCGCGCGGCCTGGACTACTACACGGGCACCGTCTACGAGACCGTCCTGGTGGGCCACGAGCAGCTCGGATCGATCTGCTCGGGCGGCCGCTACGACGCGCTCGCGTCCAAGGGGAACCGCGTGTTCCCCGGTGTCGGACTGTCCATCGGCGTGACGCGGCTGGTGATGCGCATGCTGTCCCAGCAGATGGCCGTGGCCTCCCGCTCCGTGCCGACCGCGGTGTACGTGGCGCTGACCGCGGACGAGGACTGGTCCGAGGCCCAGGACGTCGCGGCCCTGCTGCGGGAGCGCGGCATCCCCGCGGAGGTCGCGGTGTCGGCGGAGAAGTTCGGCAAGCAGATCAAGTACGCGGACCGCCGCGGCATCCCGTTCGTGTGGTTCATGGGCCGGGACGACGCCGGCGCACGGGTCCACGAGGTGAAGGACATCCGCTCCGGTGAGCAGCACGCCGTGGACCCGGCCGACTGGACCCCGCCGACCGAGGACCTGCTGCCGCAGATCACCCGCACGCAGGACTGAGGGGGCGCGCCCTGCGCGCCGGGCCCGGCATGCGACGCCGACACCCGTCCGCGCGTCGGGTCACCCGCCCCGGCGCCCGGCCCGCACGAACGCGCGCCCGCCCACCCCGATCAGGAACACGCCCGCCATCGCGGCCACGGACATCGGCGGCAGGCTGAAGGCGAGCAGCAGACACAGGGCCAGGCCGAGCACGTTGACGGCCCGGGGCACGCGCAGCGGGCGCGGCCGGGCCGGGCGGTGGCCGTGGTCGTCCCCGCGCAGGGTCAGGGCGGACAGGTTCGCCACCGCGTAGTAGACGAGCACGCCGAACGAGCTGAAGCCCACCACGGTGAGGATGTCCGTGGTGAGCAGGAGCAGGACGACGGCCGCGGCGACCGTCAGCTGAGCCGTCCACGGCGTGCCGGTCCCCGCATGGACCCGAGCCAGGGGGCGGGGCAGGTCGGCCTCGCGGGCCATGGCCAGGGCGGTGCGGGAGATGCCCGTCAGCAGGGTGAGCATGGCCCCGGCCGCGGCGAGGGCGGCGCCGGCCACGGCCACCCAGCCCCAGCCGGAGCCCAGGGCGGTCTCGAGCAGCTCGCGCACGGGCGCCGGGGACCGGGCCAGCCCGGAGGTCCCGAGGCCCGAGATCAGCGCCGTGGCGAGCAGCAGGTACAGCGCCACGGTCACGGCGAGGGCGATCAGGATGGCGCGCGGGATCGTGCGTGCGGGGTCGATGACCTCCTCGCCCATGGTGGCCACGCGCGCGTAGCCGGCGAACGCGAAGAACAGGACGCCCGCGCCCATGAGCACGCCCTGCACAGGGGAGTCGACGCCGAGCGCCGCAGCCGAGCCCCCGGGGGCCTCGCGCGCCAGGCCCGCGCCGATGGCCAACACGAGCACGGCGAGCACGGGCACGAGGATCGCCAACGTCGCCTGCGCGGTCCGCGTCACGCCCGCCATCGCCACCCCGGTGAGCACGACGACGGCGGCCACGCCCGTCCACCGGGCCGCGGCGGCGTCGTCGGGGACGAGGTACAGGCCGAGGGTGGCCGCCACCGCGGCCACCGACGCGGTCTTGCCCGTGACGAAGCCCCAGCCGGCGACGAAGCCGGCCCACGGGTGCAGCTGCCGCCGGCCGTAGACGTAGGCGCCGCCGGACTCGGGGTGGACGGTGGCCAGCTGCGCCGTGGACAGGGCGTTGCACAGGGCCGCGACGGCCGCGACCGCCAGGGCCCCGTACAGCAGGCCGGGGTGGCCGCCGGTGAGCGCGGCCGCCAGGCCGATCGCGGTGAACACGCCCGCGCCGATCATCGAGCCGAGGCCGATCGCGACGGCGTGGAGCAGGGTCAGGCGGCGCTGCAGGGCGGCGGTCATGACGGGGTCCTCCTGGGCTGGGGCAATGCGGGCGGGGCACTAGACTGACGGGAACGGCGCGCGCCCGCCCCGCAGGCGTATCACACGGCGTCGACCATCACATGAACCCCGCACATCGTCCGGCGACCGGACGGAGAGGACCCTCGTGCTGCGCACCCACTCCCTCGGCGAGCTCAACGCCTCGCTCATCGGCCAGACCGTCACCGTCACCGGCTGGGTGGCGCGGCGGCGCGACCACGGCGGCGTGGCCTTCGTGGACCTGCGCGACGCCTCGGGCTTCGCCCAGGTCGTGGTGCGGGACGAGGCGGACTTCGACCCGCTGCGCAACGAGTGGGTCCTGCAGGTCACCGGCACGGTCGAGCGCCGCCCCGAGGGCAATGAGAACCCGAACCTGCCCTCCGGTGAGATCGAGCTGATCGCGGAGACCGTGACGGTGCTCAACACCGCCGCCGCGCTGCCGTTCCAGGTGGACGAGCACGTGGAGGTCGGCGAGGAGGCCCGGCTGCGCCACCGCTACCTCGACCTGCGCCGCCCGCAGCCCTCGCGCATCATGCGCCTGCGCTCCGAGGTCAACCGCACGGCACGCGAGCTGCTGCACGGCGAGGGCTTCGTGGAGGTCGAGACCCCGACCCTCACGCGCTCGACGCCGGAGGGCGCCCGCGACTTCCTCGTCCCGGCCCGCCTGGCTCCCGGCTCCTGGTACGCCCTGCCGCAGTCGCCGCAGCTGTTCAAGCAGCTGCTGCAGGTGGGCGGGATCGAGAAGTACTACCAGATCGCCCGCTGCTACCGCGACGAGGACTTCCGCGCGGACCGTCAGCCCGAGTTCACCCAGCTGGACATCGAGGCCTCCTTCGTGGAGCAGGACGACGTGATCGCCCTCGGCGAGAAGATCGTCAAGGCCCTGTGGGCCCTCGTCGGTGTGGACGTGCCGACGCCGATCCGCCGCATGACCTACGCCGAGGCGATGGAGAAGTACGGCTCGGACAAGCCGGACCTGCGCTTCGGCCTCGAGCTGACGGACCTGACCGAGTACTTCAAGGACACCCCGTTCCGCGTGTTCCAGAACGAGTACGTGGGCGCCGTCGTGATGCCGGGCGGCGCCTCCCAGGCCCGCCGCACCCTCGACGCGTGGCAGGAGTGGGCCAAGCAGCGCGGCGCCAAGGGCCTGGCCTACGTGCTCATCCAGGAGGACGGCGAGCTGACCGGCCCGGTGTCCAAGAACATCTCCGAGGAGGAGAAGGCCGGGCTGGCCGCCGCCGTGGGCGCGAACCCGGGCGACTGCGTGTTCTTCGCCGCCGGGAAGCCGAAGGAGTCCCGCGCGCTGCTGGGTGCGGCCCGCGTGGAGATCGGCCGTCGCTGCGGGCTGTTCACCGATGCCGGTGACGGCGTGGCCGCGAAGGACGCCGACTGGGCGTTCGTGTGGGTCGTGGACGCGCCGATGTTCGAGCCGGCGGCCGACGCCGTGGCCTCGGGCGACGTCGCCGTGGGTGCGGGCGCCTGGACCGCCGTGCACCACGCGTTCACCTCGCCCAAGCCGGAGTTCGCGGACACCTTCGACACCGACCCGGGCGCGGCCCTGGCGTATGCGTACGACATCGTGTGCAACGGCAACGAGATCGGCGGCGGTTCCATCCGCATCCACCGTCAGGACGTGCAGGAGCGCGTGTTCGAGGTCATGGGCTTGTCCCCGGAGGAGGCGAACGAGAAGTTCGGCTTCCTGCTCGAGGGCTTCAAGTACGGCGCCCCGCCGCACGGCGGCATCGCGTTCGGCTGGGACCGCGTGGTCGCCCTGCTGGCCGGCACCGACTCGATCCGCGAGGTCATCGCGTTCCCGAAGACCGGCGGCGGCTTCGACCCGCTGACGGCCGCACCGGCGCCCATCACCGCCCAGCAGCGCAAGGAGGCCGGCGTCGACGCGCAGCCGGAGCCGAAGCAGGCCGAGGCCGAGCCGGAGGCCTGATCCGGGTCCGCGGCGGGCCCGCCTCAGCCGCGCCGCGGACCGGCCAGCTCGTCCGAGTCCACGATCAGCGTGAACGGCCCGGAGTTGGTGAGGGAGACGTCCATCTTCGCGCCGAACACCCCGCGCTCCACGCGCACGCCGGCGGCCTCGAGCTCGGCCGTGAACCGCTCGTAGAGCGGCTCGGCCTGGTTGCCCTTCGCCGCGCGCGTCCAGGACGGCCGCCGGCCCTTCCGCACGTCGCCGTACAGCGTGAACTGGCTGACGACGAGCGCCGGGGCACCGGCGTCGGTGAGGGACCGCTCGCCGTCGAGCATGCGGAGCCCGGCCACCTTGCGGGCCACCTGGACGGCCTCGGCCTCGGTGTCGTCGACGGTCACGCCGAGCAGGATCACCAGCCCCTCGCCCTCGAAGGAGCCGACGACTTTGCCGTCGACGGTCACGGACGCGGAACGGGCGCGTTGCAGAACGGCTCTCATGCAGCCATTCTGCAACGCGCCCGGAACCGGTCCGCGTCAGCGGATCACTGACGACGGGTCGGATTCACCTCGTACACGGTGGTCGAGCCGGAGACCTCGTTGGCGACGATCAGCAGGGCGGTGCCGGAGGGGGACTCGTCGGCCGGCACGAAGGTCAGGCCCTCGGCGCCCATGTCACCCAGGCCGGCCGTGGCGTCGTCGCCCGCGGCATCCCAGTCACGGTCGTTGACGTAGTCCACGTAGGTGGCGTTCCGCGGGTCGGTGATGTCGAAGACCACCACGCCGCCGATGCGCTCGAGGCCCACGAACGCGTAGGTGCGGCCCTGGATCGTGCCCACCACCACGGACTCGGGCTCGGGGCCCTTGTCATCCGAACGGGAGTCCCCGGACGGGGTCTCGTCGTTGTTCGCGTTGAACGCGTGCTCCGGCAGCTCGCCGGCGGCCACGAGCCGGGCGATCTGCTCCTCGATCATGCCGGCGGAGTCGAACAGGCGGGTGCCGTCCGCGGTGTAGATGGAGAAGGACCGGCCGCCCAGTGTGGTCAGGGAGGAGTGGCACTCGCGCTCAGAGTCGTAGCCGAGGTCGGTGAGCACCTTCAGGCGGCCCAGGGCATCCTTCTTCTGCAGGGCCTTGGCCCCCGGGAACTCGGCGGCGCACAGGTCCAGGTCGCTGACGCGCTCGGAGTCGTTGAAGTCGCCCCACTCCCGCCCGTCACCCTCGTTGGCGGTGACGACCAGGTTCTGACCGCGCCAGCGGTACGTGTCGATGCCGTCGGGCATGGGCAGGCCGTCGACCGGCCAGTGGCCCAGCTCGATGCCGCCGTCCTTGTCCGAGGCGTCCAGCACGCCCTCGGTGGACCAATCGGTGGGCGTCAGCGCCCAGAGGTCCTCCAGCGTGGCGGACTTCAGGTCCACGACGGCGACGGCGTTGGCCTCCTGCACGGACACGTAGGCGGTGCGTCCGGTCGGGTCGACGGTGACGTACTCCGGCTCGAGGTTGCGAGCCACCCGACCGGCGGGCTCGTGACCGGCGGGCACCGCCATATCGGGGCCGGAGACGCGCACGCCGGCGGGCAGGGCGGTGCCGGCGTCGTAGGCGCGGAAGTCCACGGTGCGCACCGCGTCCTGGGTCAGGCGGGAGAACTGCCGGGCGTTCTTCGGTACGGAGACCACGGAGATCGTGCCCTCCGGGTCGACGGAGAAGTCGTCGGCCGGTTCGCCCTCGTTGGCGACCACCACGTACGCCCCGTTCGGGGAGAAGGCCAGCGAGTCCGGCAGGGCACCCACCCGCACGCCGCCGAGGTAGCGCAGGGTGGTGGTGTCGAAGAACACGACCCAGCCGTGGTCGGTCTTCTCGGCGGCCTCCACGGCGACGGCCATCACGCCGCCGGAGACGGCCACGGAGTTCACCGTGGCGCCCTTGTCCGTGACGGAGCCGTCCGCGGTGCGCAGGCCCTCGGCGGAGAGGGTCCGCTCGGCCACGGGGGCGGCGTCGGCGCCCAGGCGCATGACGTCGACGGCGCCGCGCTGCGCGTTCACCACGAACAGGCGGCCGGAGACCGCGTCGAAGGCCGGGATCTCGGCGGCGGACTCGCCGAACACGCCGGTCTCGTGGGTGCCGGCGCGGGTGAGCTCGATGCTCTTGCCGGACGGGTTGGCGGCGATGGCGGCGCGCTGGGCCGTGGCCGAGTGCGGGGCGGGCGCGCTGAGGGAGGCCGGGGCGAGGAAGGCCGTGGACAGGGCCGCGGCGGTGACGGCCGTGGCGAGGCGTGCGAGGCGAGGCATGGATGCTCCAGTCAGGGCAGGGAGGCGGAGGACGGGGTCACCCCATCGCACGGATGTGAACGGACCGTGACGTCCCGGCCAGCGCGCGGTGTCCCGCGGATGTCGACGTCCCCGGACGCCCCGCGTGCTGTCCGCCGAGGTCGGTCCCCGGCCGGCAGCCCCGCGAGCACCCGCACCGTCGTGAGGTTCCGGGCCGTGCCGCGCACCCCGAGCGCCCGGTCGAGGCGGGCCGGGGTGAGCGGGGAGTCGGCGACCCCCGTGGCGCAGCGCGTCCACAGCAGCCGTCCCTCCAGGGCCGTGCGATCCGGCCCCGCGGGTCGGCCGTCCCCGTGGTCGAGCGCGGCCAGGGCGGCGGCCGACTCGGGTGCGGGGTCGTCCTCGAGCACGGTGAGCTGGGTGCGTTTCGGCTCGCCGCCGGCCCAGGGGAGCGCGTCGTGCAGCTCCAGAGCGCGCCGGAGCGTGCCCACGTCCACGAGGACCACGGGGACGTCGAGGCCGCCCTCCTCACGCGCCCGCCGCGCGAACCCCTGCCGCACGCCCTCGGCGGCCGCGTCGGAGGACGCCCGGAACAGGACGTTGCCGCTGGCCAGGTGGGTGGTGACCGCCTCCCCGCCGGCGGCCTGGGCCCAGCGGATCAGCGTGTCCTTGCCGACACGGTTGCTCCGGCCCACGTTGATCCCGCGCAGCAGCAGGACGTGGGTGTGGTCGGCGCGCGGGGCGGCGGGGCTCATGCGGCCATGATGCCACCCACGCGCCCGCGGGCCGAGGACTACCCTGGACCCGATGGACGACCTCTTCAGCGCCGCGCACACCGGGGCCGACGACGACGGCCCGGCCGGCACCGTGGCCGCCCCGCACCCCGGCGCGCCGCTGGCCGTGCGCATGCGCCCGCGCACGCTGGACGACGTGCTGGGCCAGCGCCACCTCATGCGGCCGGGCTCCCCGCTGCGCAAGCTCGCCGAGCCCGATCCGGACTCCGCCGCGGGACCGAGCTCGGTCATCCTGTACGGGCCGCCGGGCATCGGGAAGACGACGCTGGCCCACGTGATCGCCCGCGCCCCCGGGCGCACGTTCACGGAGCTGTCCGCCATCACGGCCGGCGTGAAGGACGTGCGGCAGGTGATGGAGCAGGCCCAGCGCGAACGCGACCTCTACGGCCGCACGACCGTCCTGTTCCTCGATGAGATCCACCGCTTCTCCAAGGCGCAGCAGGACGCGCTGCTGCCGGGCGTCGAGAACCGCTGGGTCGTGCTCGTGGCGGCGACCACGGAGAACCCGTCCTTCTCGGTGATCGCACCCCTGCTCTCCCGGTCGCTGCTGCTCACGCTGCGTCCGCTCACGGACGACGACATCGTCGGGCTCCTGGACCGTGCCGTGACCCAGGAGCGCGGGCTCAACGGGGCCGTGGTGCTCGAGGACGACGCGCGGGACTACCTGGTGCGGATGGCCGGCGGCGACGCGCGGCGGGCGCTCACGGTGCTGGAGGCCGCGGCCGGCGTCGCCCTGGACAAGGCGCGGGAGGCCGGCCGGGCGGGGGAGGGCGCCGTCGCGGTCACGGAGGAGGATGCCGCGCAGGCGATGGACCACCACGTCCAGCGCTACGACAAGGACGGCGACCAGCACTACGACGTGATCAGCGCCTTCATCAAGTCCATCCGCGGATCGGACGTGGACGCGTCGATGCACTACCTCGCCCGGATGCTGGAGGCGGGGGAGGACCCCCGGTTCATCGCCCGGCGGCTGATCATCTCCGCGTCCGAGGACGTGGGCATGGCCGACCCGACCGCGCTGCAGACCGCCGTGGCCACCGCCCAGGCCGTGCAGCTGATCGGCATGCCGGAGGGACGCATCATCCTGGCGCAGGCCGTGACGCATCTGGCCACCGCGCCGAAGTCCAATGCGAGCTACACCGCCGTGAACGAGGCGATCGCGGACGTGCGGGCCGGCCACACGGGCGCGGTGCCCGCGCACCTGCGGGACGCGCACTACCCCGGTGCGGCGGCCCTCGGCCACGGCCAGGGCTACGTCTACAGCCACGACGAGCCGCACGCCGTCGCCCGTCAGCAGTACGCGCCGGACCCCCTGGTCGGGAGGGACTATTACCGGCCCAAGCCCATCGGACACGAGAAGCGGCTCACCGAGCAGGTGGCCGCGCTGCGCCGGATCATCCGCGGCGACTGAGCGCGCGCCGGGCCCGGGGGCGGACGCCTCGGGCGGCCGCGCGGAATAAAGACGCCCGGATCACCGGTTGTCCAGGGATGAGCGGGGCGGTCGACGTCGGCCCGCCGACTCCTCGCCCGCTCGCGCCCCCATGCACCACCGACGCACAGAAGGAACAGAAGGAGCCGCCCCCATGACCCAGTCCACTCCGCAGCAGTCCACCCCGCAGCACACCGCCGCGCAGCAGCCGGCCCCGTACGGCCGCCCCGGCGCCGGCGGCCCCGCCCTCCCGCAGGCCGACTACCGCATCCTGCGCTCCGTCCCGGCCTACGCCGAGGCCCAGGCCCTCGTGGACCAGCTCTCCGACGCCGGGTTCCCCGTGGAGCGCGTGCGCATCGTGGGCACCGGGCTGCGCTCCGTGGAGCAGGTCCTGGGCCGGATGACCACCGGCAAGGCCGCCGTCCGCGGCGGGCTGCAGGGCCTGTGGTTCGGCCTCCTGCTCGGCCTGCTCTTCTCGATCTTCGCCCCCGGCTTCGGGTTCCTCTGGATCCTGCTGATCTCCCTGGGCCTGGGCGCCCTGTGGGGGGCGGTCTTCGGGGCGATCGGCCACGCGGCCACCGGCGGCAGGCGCGACTTCACGTCCCTGCAGACCATGGAGGCCGAGTCGTACGACGTGCTGGTCGAGGCCTCCCACCTGGACCAGGCCGGTCAGCTCCTCGGCGCGGACCCCGGCACCGCGGCCACGCCGCGCGCCTGAGCCCCGGCCCGCCCCGTCGTCGTCGCTCTGGTAAGGTGGACCGGTCTGGCAGGCGCTGCGCCCCGGACGCATCCCCCTCGCTCGGATCCCCGCGGACGCCCGCGTGCCCGGGCGAGGGACGCGCAGCGCATCAGTGGATGACGGGCGGCGGCACGCCCCTCAGCTCTCCTCAGGATCGCGGGGAGGCCAGGTTCGAGGCCCCTTGACCCGTGCGCCCCGGCGCCCGGACGAGACCTCGAGACAAACCCGAACCGTGCCGCACGTCAAGGAAAGGCAGGTCCACCATGAGTGGCAACCTTCGCACCCGCCGCACCGTGCGGCACTCCCGCGCCCTGGGCATCGCGCTGACTCCCAAGGCCGAGAAGTACATGGAGCGTCGTCCGTACGGCCCCGGCCAGCACGGCCGTGCCCGCCGCAAGCAGGACTCGGACTACGCGGTGCGCCTCAAGGAGAAGCAGCGTCTGCGCGCCCAGTACAACATCCGCGAGGCCCAGATGCGCCGCTACTTCGAGGAGGCCAAGCGCACCGCCGGCCTGACCGGTGAGAACCTGGTCGAGCTCCTCGAGCAGCGCCTCGACGCCCTCGTGCTGCGTGCCGGCTTCGCCCGCACCATCCAGCAGGCCCGTCAGCTCGTCGTGCACCGCCACATCATGGTGGACGGCAAGCGCGTGGACGTCCCCTCGTTCCGCGTGAAGGAGGGCCAGATGATCCACGTGCACGAGCGCTCGGAGAAGATGGTCCCCTTCCAGCTGGCCGCCGCCGGCGCCCACCAGCAGGTCCTGCCCGCCACCCCGGGCTACCTGACCGTGGAGATCGACAAGCTGCGCGCCACCCTCACCCGTCGCCCGAAGCGCTCCGAGGTCCCCGTGACCTGCGAGGAGCAGCTCGTGGTCGAGTACTACGCGCGCTGATCCGCCGCGGCCGGGTCCGTCCCGGACGACGGCGCCCCGCGCGTCCCGCAGGCCCGGTCACCTCTCGGAGGTGACCGGGCCTGCGGCGTCCCCCGGGCCCGCCGCCGGGGATCGGCGCCGCGCCCGGTAAGGTGGGGCCGGAATCCCTGCCGTCCGAAGGAGGCCCCCGCCATGCTCCGCTCGCTGCTGCTCGTCGGCGCCGGCGCCGCATCCGGCTGGTTCGCACACCGCGCCCTCGGCGACCGTGCCCACCCGGCCACCGACGCGACCGACGCGCCGACGTCTGACCCTGGCTCCGCGGGGGGGCGCGCGGGGTTCTCCGCCCGCCTGGACCCGGAGCGTCTGGCCCGCCAGGCCGGTGAGGCCGCCGCCGACGCCGCGGCGGCCGCCCTGCAGGACGGTGCCCGGCGCCTGGCCGAGCGCGTCCGCGCCGAGGCCCCCTGGGCCGCGCCCTACCTGCCCCACACGGGGCCGATCATCTCCGGGGAGACCGTGGAGCCGCCGTCGCACGGCGCCGCCCGCCCCCAGACCACCACCACGCAGAAGGACACCCCCGCATGAAGTCCCAGGAGATCGCCCGCCGCTGGACCGCCTTCTTCGAGTCCAGGGGGCACCGCGTGGTGCCGTCGGCGTCGCTCGTCTCGCCGGATCCGTCGCTGCTGTTCACGGTGGCCGGCATGGTCCCGTTCATCCCGTACTTCCTGGGGGAGCAGACCCCGCCGAGCCCGCGCGTCGTCTCGGTGCAGAAGTGCATCCGCACCGCGGACATCGAGGAGGTCGGCAAGACCGTCCGCCACGGCACCTTCTTCCAGATGTGCGGCAACTTCTCCTTCGGCGACTACTTCAAGGAGACGGCCATCCCGATGGCCTGGGAGCTGCTGACGTCCTCGGTCGAGGACGGCGGCTTCGGCCTGGACCCCGAGCGCCTCTGGGTCACCGTGTACCGCGAGGACGACGAGGCCGAGCGCATCTGGCGCGAGGACGTGGGCGTCCGTCCAGAGCGCATCCAGCGCATGGGCAAGGAGGACAACTACTGGCACACCGGCCAGCCCGGCCCGGGCGGCCCCTGCTCGGAGATCTTCTACGACCGCGGCCCCGCGTACGGCGTCGACGGCGGCCCGGCCGCGGACGACACCCGCTACATCGAGATCTGGAACCTCGTGTTCATGCAGTACCGCCTCTCCGCGGTGCGCTCGAAGGACGACTTCGACGTCGCCGGCGAGCTCGAGCACAAGAACATCGACACCGGTCTCGGCCTCGAGCGGCTCGCCATGATCCTCCAGGGTGTGGAGAACATGTACGAGACGGACCAGGTCCGCCCCGTGCTCGACCGCGCCGCGCAGCTGGCCGGTCGCTCCTACACCTCCACCGAGGACCCGGCCGACCCGCACTACGACGACGACGTCCGCCTGCGCATGGTGGCCGACCACGTGCGCTCGGCCCTGATGCTGATCAGCGACGGCGTGCGTCCCGGCAACGAGGGCCGCGGCTACGTGCTGCGCCGCCTCATCCGCCGCGTCGTCCGCGCCCTGCGCCTGATGGGCGTCACCGAGCCCGTGTTCCCCGAGCTGCTGCCGGTCTCCCGGGACGCGATGAAGGGCACCTACCCGGTCGTCGCGGACGAGTTCGAGCGCATCGCCCGGATCGCCTACGCCGAGGAGAAGGCGTTCCTGCGGACCATCGCCGCGGGCACGGCCCGCCTCGACGCCGCGGTGGGCCAGGCCCGCTCGGCGGGCGGCGGCATCGCCGGCCCGGACGCGTTCGAGCTGCACGACACCTACGGCTTCCCGATCGAGCTGACGCTGGAGATCGCGGAGGAGGCCGGCGTCGCCGTGGACGAGGCCGGGTTCCGCGCCCTCATGGCCGAGCAGCGCGACCGCGCCCGCGCGGACGCCAAGGCCAAGAAGTCCGGCCACACGGACACGGCCGTGTACCAGCGCCTGCGCGCCGAAGGCCAGACCCACTTCACCGGCTACACCGAGCACACCACCGAGTCGGTGGTGCGCGGCCTGCTGCAGAACGGCGAGGAGGTCCCGTCCGCGGGCGCCGGCACGGAGCTCGAGCTCGTCCTAGACGCCACGCCGTTCTACGCGGAGTCCGGCGGCCAGGCCGCGGACACCGGCCTGATCACCGGCGACGGCTTCCGCCTCGAGGTGCTCGACGTGCAGGCCCCCGTGAAGGGGCTGTCCGTGCACAGGGTCAAGGTCCTCGACGGCGAGGTCGCCGCCGGCGCGCAGGCCCTCGGCGCGATCGACCTGCAGCGCCGCCTTGACGGCGAGAAGGCCCACTCCGGCACCCACCTGGTGCACGCCGCGCTGCACCAGATCCTCGGCCCCGAGGCCACCCAGTCCGGCTCCTTCAACAAGGAGGGCTACCTGCGCTTCGACTTCCGCTGGGCCGAGTCGCTCTCGGCCGGGGCCCGCTCCGAGGTCGAGGACGTGGTGAACATCGCCATCCGCGACGACCACACCGTGCTCACCCAGGAGATGAGCCTCGAGGAGGCGCGCGCACTCGGCGCGATGAGCCTGTTCGGCGAGAAGTACGGCGACCGGGTGCGCGTCGTGGAGATCGACGGCGCCTGGTCCCGCGAGCTGTGCGGCGGCACCCACGTGGGCCGCACCGCGCAGATCGGCTCGCTGACCCTGCTCGGCGAGCAGTCCGTGGGCTCGGGCAACCGCCGCGTCGAGGCCCTCGTCGGCCTGGACTCGTTCCGCCACCTCGCCGCGGAGCGCACCCTCGTCTCCGAGCTCTCGGAGATGTTCAAGGCCCCGGCCGAGGAGCTCAAGGACCGCATCGGCGCCACCCTGGACCGGCTCAAGGCGGCCGAGAAGCAGGTCGCGGAGCTGCGGGCCCAGGCGCTGCAGGCCCAGGCCGGACAGCTCGCCGCGCAGGCCCGGGACGTCACGACGTCCGGTGGGACGTCGGTGCGGGTGCTGGCCCACCACGCCGGCGACGTGGCCGGGGACCAGCTGCGTTCCCTCGCGCTGGACCTGCGCGCCCGGATCGAGTCGGCCGGCGGCAACGCGGCGGGCACGCCCGTGTTCGTGGCCCTCACGGCCGAGGCCAAGGGCCGGCCCCTCGTGGTCGTGGCGACCAACGAGGCCGCCCGCGCGGCCGGCCTCAAGGCGGGCGCCATGGTCAAGACCGCCACCGGCGTGCTCGGCGGCGGGGGCGGAGGCAAGGACGACGTCGCCCAGGGCGGCGGCCAGGACGTCACGCGCGTCGGGGATGCGCTCGACGCCGTCGTCGCCGCGGTGCGCGCGGCCTGAGGCGGACGTGAGCGCAGGTCAGGACGGGGCCAACGCGGCAACCGACGCCGTGCGCCGGGGGCGCACCCTCGGCGTCGACGTCGGCCGTGCCCGCGTGGGCGTCGCGTCGGCCGACCCCGACGGCCTGATCGCCACCCCCGTGGCCACCCTGCGGCGGGATGCGCGTCGACGTCGTGACGTGGACGAGCTCGTCGCCCACGCACGCGAGCTCGACGTCGTCGCCGTGTACGTCGGCCTGCCGGTGAATCTACGGGGCGAGCACACGCCGTCCACGCAGGACGCCCTCGACTACGCGGACGCCGTCGCCGCCGCCCTGGCCGAGGCGGGCCACCCTGTGCCGGTCCGGCTCGTCGACGAGCGGCTCAGCACGGTCTCCGCGCAGGCCGGACTGCGGGCCGCGGGCCGGTCCGTCAAGGACAGCCGCGGCGTGATCGACCAGGCGGCCGCCGTCGCGATCCTGCAGGCCGCCGTGGACGAGCAGCGCCGCACCGGGCGCTGGGCCGGCCAGGACCGGGAGCCGATCCGGTGACCGGCGACCACCAGCACGCTCGGCGTGAGGACCACTGGGACGATCTGCTCGACGACGAGGCCGACGTCCACGACGACCTCGACGTGTTCGGCTTCGCCCACGAGGAGGCGGACGAGGCCGACGTCGGCGCCCCGTCCCAGCCGGTCGGCGCGGCCGGCCCACGCCGGCCCCGCACGTTCCTGCGCCGCCGGGGCACCGGGTCCCACCCGGCCTCGCGGGTCGACCGCGGCGCCGGCCGGCGGCGGACCGCGCTGGTGCTGGGCACGGTGCTGGTGGCGTTCGCCGTCGTGGTCGGGCTGATCGTGCGCGGCTTCCTGAGCGGCCCCGACCACACGGCCGTCGAGGGCGACGAGGTGACGTTCTCGGTGGAGCCGGGCGAGGACCTGGGCTCCGTGGCGGCCCGCCTGGACCGGGCCGGCATCGTGGGCTCAGCCCGTGCTTTCGAGCGCGCCGCCAGGGACACGGGCAGCGGTCTCGTCCGTTCGGGGGACTTCGTGCTGCGCGAGCGGATGCCCGCGGCCGAGGCCCTCGCGGTGCTCCAGGGTGCCACGGACGGGGCCGTGCACTACGTGCTCGTGGAGCGCGGGCGGCGACTCACCGAGGTGCTGGACGCCGTCGCCGAGGCCACGGGGCTGCCCCGCGAGGAGCTCGAGGCCGCCGCCCAGGACCCGACCCGCTACGGCGTCCCCGGGGAGGCGGGCACGCTCGAGGGCTGGCTCGACGCCGGGGAGTACCGCCTCCCCGTCGACGCCACCGCCGGGCAGGTGCTCGACGCCCTGGTCCGGCCCACCCTCGCCGAGCTCGAGGCCCTCGACGTCCGCGACCCGGCCGAGCAGCAGCGCGTGCTCACGATCGCCTCCATCCTCGAGGCGGAGGCCCTGCCCCAGGACTACCAGCAGGTCGCCGGCGCCATCGAGAACCGCCTCGCCCCGGACAACACCGAGACGCACGGGCTCCTGCAGATCGACGCCACCGTCACGTACGGCCTCGGAGTGCGCAGCCTCAGCTTCACCTCGGGCCAGCGGCAGGACGCCTCGAACCCCTACAACACGTACGTGCACCCGGGCCTGCCGCCGGGTCCGATCGGCATGCCCTCCGACGCGGCCGTCGAGGCCGCCCTCGACCCGGCCGAGACGGACGCCTACTACTGGGTGACCACGGACATCGGCACCGGCCACACCGAGTTCTCCCGCACCTATGAGGAGCACCAGCAGCACGTGCGCACCCTGCAGCGCTACTGCGCGTCCAATCCGGGGGTGTGCTGATGCGCCCCGTGCTGCGCGCGGCGGTCCTGGGCCGGCCGATCGCCCACTCGCTCTCCCCGGTGCTGCACGCGGCCGCCTACCGGGTCCTCGGCCTCGACGTCGACTACGGCCGCCGTGACCTGGGCGAGGACGAGGTGCTGGCCTTCGCGGCCGAGCACCTCGGCGCCCCGGGCGCGGCCGACGGCGGCGCGGCCGCGGCCCGCGGGCAGGACTGGCTCGGCTGCTCCGTCACCATGCCGCTGAAGCGGGCGGTCGTCGCCGCCGCCGGGCACGTCAGCGACCGCGTCCGGCTCCTGGGCACCGCGAACACCCTCGTGCGCGACCATCCCGCCGCCCCCGGGGTCGTCCACGCCGAGAACACGGACGTGGACGGCATCCTCGGCGCCCTCGCCGCGGCCGGCCTCGACCGTGCCGCCCGGGGCGGGACCGTCGGCGTCCTCGGGAACGGGGGGACCGCGACGGCGGCCGTCCTCGCCGCCGCCACGCTCGGCGCGAACGCGGTGCTCTTCGGCGTCCGCGACGCCGCCCGCGCCGCCGAGGTGACGGCCCTGGCCGACGCGCTGGGGCTGCGCTGGGCGACCCTGACCCAGGCGGATCTGCTCCGGCGGGCGCCGGGGCTGCGTGCCGTCGTCGCCACCCTGCCGCCGCGCGCCGCGGACGCCCTGGCCGCGCACGTGCCGGCCGACGCCGCCCTGCCGCCCCTGCTGGACGCGGCCTACGACCCGTGGCCCTCCGTGCTGGCGGCCGCCTGGTCCCGGGAGGGCGGTCCGGTGGCGTCCGGGCTGTCCATGCTGCTGCACCAGGGCGTCGAGCAGGTGCGGCTGTTCACGGCCCGGCCCCGCGCCGCGGCCGGGATGCCCGAGCCGGACTGGGCGGCGGTGACGCGCGCCGCGGCGGACGCCCTGGGGCCGGCCGCCGGCTGAGCGCCGGACGCCGCATCCGGCGCGTCCCGTCCGGTCACACGCGGCGGCGCGGTGCCCCGTGCGTGAGAGACTGCACGCCATGGTGCGCTGGTTGACAGCGGGGGAGTCTCACGGCCCCGCGCTCACAGGAATCGTTGAGGGACTGCCGGCCGGGATCCCGGTCACGACGCAGGACGTGCAGGACGCGCTCGCGCGCCGCCGCCTGGGGTACGGGCGCGGCGCGCGCATGAAGTTCGAGCAGGACGCGGTGACGATCCTCGGCGGCGTCCGCCACGGCCGCACCCTCGGCTCGCCCGTGGCGATCCAGGTGGGCAACACGGAATGGCCCAAGTGGGAGAAGGTGATGGCCGCCGATCCCGTCCCCGCGGAGGAGCTCGACGGTCTGGCCCGCAACGCGGCGCTCACCCGCCCGCGGCCCGGCCACGCCGACCTGACCGGCATGCAGAAGTACGGCTTCGACGAGGCCCGTCCCCTCCTCGAGCGCGCCTCCGCCCGTGAGACCGCCGCCCGTGTGGCCCTGGGCACCGTCGCCCGCGCCTTCCTCGGCGAGCTCGGCGTGCGGATCGTCTCCCACACCGTGGCCTTCGGGGAGGCCGCCCTGCCGGAGGGCCACCCGTTCCCCGTCCCCGAGGACGAGGCCCGCCTCGACGCCGACCCGGTCCGCTGCCTCGACCCGCAGACCTCGGCGGCGATGGTCGCCGAGGTCGACGACGCCCACCGCGCCGGGGAGACCCTCGGCGGCGTCGTGGAGGTGCTGGCGTACGGCGTGCCGATCGGCCTGGGCTCCCACGTGCACTGGGACCGCCGCCTCGACGCGCGGCTGGCCGGGGCGCTCATGGGCATCCAGGCGATCAAGGGCGTGCAGGTCGGCGACGGGTTGGCCACGGCCGCCCGACGCGGCTCCGCCGCCCACGACGGGATCGCCCGCGGCGCGGACGGCCGCCCCCGGCGCACGAGCGACCGGGCCGGCGGCATCGAGGCCGGCATGTCGACGGGCGAGCTGCTGCGCGTGAGCGCCGCGATGAAGCCGATCGCCACGGTGCCGCGCGCGCTGCCCACGGTCGACGTCGCCACGGGCGCGGAGACCACGGCCCACCATCAGCGCTCCGACGTGGCGGCCGTGCCCGCCGCGGGCATCGTCGCCGAGGCCATGGTCGCCCTCGTCCTGGCCGACGCGATGCTCGAGAAGTTCGGCGGCGACTCCGTGGCCGAGACGCGCCGCAACCTCGAGGCGTTCCAGGCCGCGGTCCCCGCCCTGCCGGAGCCGGCCGCCGACGTCGTGGCGGACGGCCCGATGGGCGACCCCCTGCCGTGACCGACACCCCCGGGACCGCGCCGGCCCCGGGACCGGACCCGAGCACGCGTCCCGTCCCCGGCCCCGTCACCGTGTGCCCGTGGGAGGGCATGACCGGTGCCCTCGAGGCGCGCCTGACGGCCGCGGCCACGGTGGCCGCCGCGGCCGACGAGGACCCGGCCGCGCGCCCGGCCCGCCGGGTCGTCCTCGTCGGCCCGATGGGGGCCGGGAAGACGACGGTCGGCCGGGCCCTGGCCGCCGTGACCGGGCTGCCCTTCGTGGACTCCGACGAGCTGTTCACCCAGGTCCACGGCCCGATCCCGGAGTTCTTCGCCGAGCACGGCGAGGCCGCGTTCCGGGCGGAGGAGGCGCGCGTCATCGGCCATGTGCTCGGCCGACCCACCCCGTGCGTCCTCTCGTGCGGCGGCGGCGCCGTCCTGCATCCGGGCACCCGCCGCGCGCTGGCCGGGCCGGACTCCGACGTCGTCTACCTCGCGGTCGGAGAGGAGGAGGCGCTGCGCCGCGTGGGCGGCGGCGCGGGCCGCCCCGTCCTGGCCGGCGACCCCGCCGGGACCTGGCGGCGCATCCTCGCCGAACGCGAGGGGCTGTACCGCGAGGTCGCCGACCTCGTGCTCGACACCACAGGCCTGACGGCCGCCGAAGCGGCCTGGCGTATCGTGGGGGACGCCCACCGCCCCCGAAGGAGTGAGTCACACCCATGACCGACCGTGAGCCGGACATCACCGAGCAGGAGACACCGGGGGCGGCGCCCGCGGCCGCTCCGGCCGCACCCGAGGACGTGACGGTCATCCCCGTGGCCGGCGGCCACGAGGCGGCCGTGCACGGCGGCTACGACGTGGTGGTGGGCCGGGGCCTGCTCGCGCGCCTGCCGGACCTGCTCGGCCCGACCGTCCGACGCGTGCTGGTCATCCATCCGCGCGCCCTCCGGGCCACCGGCGACGTCGTCAAGAACGACCTCGAGGCCGTGGGCCTGACCGCACTGACCGCCGAGATCCCGGACGCCGAGGAGGGCAAGCACCTGCAGGTGGCCGGGTTCTGCTGGCAGGTGCTCGGCCAGAACGACTTCACCCGGTCGGACGCGATCGTCTCCGTGGGCGGCGGCGCCGTGTCCGACCTGGCCGGCTTCGTGGCGGCCACGTGGCTGCGCGGCATCCGCGTCGTGCACATGCCCACCACCCTGCTGGGCATGGTGGACGCGGCGGTGGGCGGCAAGACCGGCATCAACACCGCCGAGGGCAAGAACCTGGTGGGGGCGTTCCACAATCCGGCCGGCGTGCTGGCCGACCTGGACACGCTGCTCACCCTGCCGGCCAACGAGCTGATCTCCGGCCTGGCCGAGGTCGTGAAGTGCGGCTTCATCGCCGACCCCGCGATCCTCGACCTCATCGAGGAGGACCCGGCCCAGGCCCAGAACCCGCACTCCCCGCGGCTGCGCGAGCTGATCGAGCGCTCGATCCGGGTCAAGGCGGACGTCGTCTCCCGCGACCCCCGCGAGTCGGGCGCCCGCGAGGCACTGAACTACGGCCACACGATGGGGCACGCGATCGAGCTCGCCGAGCGCTACCAGTGGCGCCACGGCGCCGCGGTGTCCGTGGGCCTGGTCTTCGCGGCCGAGCTGGCCCGATCCCTCGGCCGGCTCGACGACGCCACCGCGGACCGGCACTGGTCGGTGCTGACAGCCCTGGGCCTGCCCGTCTCCTACCGCGGGGACCGGTGGCAGACCCTGCTCGAGGGCATCCGCCGGGACAAGAAGAACCGCGGCGACCAGCTGCGCTTCGTCCTGCTGGACGGGCTCGCGCAGCCCACCACCGTGGACATCCCGGACGCGTCCCTGCTCTTCGCGGCGTACCAGGAGATCGCAGAGTGAGCCGCCGCTGACCCCGGCCCCGCGCGGGGCCTCCCGTAGACTGGCCCGCGCACATCCAAGACCCCACCCACTGCAGGCGGACCCGTGACGGTCCGCGAGACCGATCGGGAGCACACACACGTGGCAACGAGCAACGACATCAAGAACGGCGCCGTCCTGAAGCTGGAGGGCCAGCTCTGGAACGTCACCGAGTTCCAGCACGTCAAGCCGGGCAAGGGCGGCGCGTTCGTCCGCACCAAGATGAAGAACATCACCACGGGCAAGGTCGTGGACAAGACCTTCAACGCCGGCGCCAAGGTCGAGTTCGCCACCGTGGACCGCTCCGACTACCAGTACCTCTACCAGGACGGCGCGGACTACGTGTTCATGGACGTCAAGGACTACGACCAGATCACCGTGCCCGGGGCCGTGGTCGGCGACGCCGCGAAGTACATGCTCGAGAACACCCAGGTCGTCATCGCCCTGCACGAGGGCACGCCGCTGTACCTCGAGATGCCGGCGTCCGTGGTCCTGGAGATCACCTACACCGAGCCGGGCCTGCAGGGGGACCGCTCGTCCGCCGGCACCAAGCCCGCCACCGTGGAGACCGGCGCCGAGATCCAGGTGCCGCTCTTCGTCGAGCAGGGCACCCGCGTCAAGGTCGACACCCGCACCGGCGACTACCTCGGCCGCGTCAATGACTGAGCGGGCCTCCGCCGGCTCCGCTGCCAAGCGGGGGACCACGGCGCGCAGCCGCTCCCGGCAGCGTGCGGTGGAGATCCTGTTCGAGGCCGAGCAGCGGGGCTCCAGCGCGCTGGAGGGCATCCGCACCCGCCGCGAGAGCACCGATCTGCAGGTGAACGCCTACACCCAGCGGCTCGTGGAAGGCGTCATCGCGGACCAGGAGCGGCTCGACGAGGCCCTGAGCTCCTACTCCCGCGGCTGGTCCCTGGACCGCATGCCCGCCGTCGACCGGGCGATCCTGCGCGTGGGGGCCTGGGAGCTGCTGTTCCAGGACGACGTGCCGGACGCCGTCGCCATCTCCGAGGCCGTCGCCCTGGCCGCCCAGCTGTCCACGGACGACTCGCCCGAGTTCGTCAACGGTCTGCTCGGCCGCCTGCAGCAGGTCAAGCCGACGCTGCTCGCCTGAGCCGCCGAGAGCTCCGTCACGAGGCCCGTCCCGCACCGCGTCATCCGCGCCGTGGGGCGGGCCTCGCTGGTAGAGTCGGCGACGTCCCGCGCGGGGGCCCACCGGTGCCCCGGGACGAACCACGCATCCTTTAAGAGCCGTCCTGTGAGGCGGGGAAGGAGGCGCCGGCATGGGAACTGACCCCGCCGCACCTCGTGCTGCCCGGACCGTGCTGTCCACGTCCGAGATCGACCGGGCGCTGACCCGGATCGCCCACGAGATCCTCGAGTCCAACAAGGGCGCCGAGGGTCTCGTCCTGATGGGGATCCCGCGCCGCGGGGCCCCCCTGGCCCGGCGGCTCGGCGCCCTGCTGGCCCGCATCGAGCCGGCCTTCGACCCCACCGCCGCCGTCGGTGAGGTGGACGTGACGCTCTACCGGGACGACCTCCGCCGCGGCACGGCCCGCACCCCGATGCCCACCCGCCTGCCCGAGGTCCCCCTCGACGGCGCCGTCGTCGTGCTCGTGGACGACGTCCTCTTCTCCGGCCGCACCGTCCGGGCCGCCCTCGACGCGATCGCCGACCTGGGCCGCCCCGCCGCCGTGCGCCTGGCCGTCCTCGTGGACCGCGGGCACCGCGAGCTGCCCGTCCGGGCCGACTTCGTGGGCAAGAACCTGCCGACCTCCACCGCCGAGCGCGTCCAGGTCCGGCTCATGGAGGTCGACGGCCCCGAGGGCACCGGCGAGGTCACTGAGGACGCCGTGAGCATCGTCGACCGTGTCGCGACCCGGGAGGGTTGAGCCGTGCGCCACCTGCTGTCCACCGCCGACCTCTCCCGCGCCGACGCCCTCGCCGTCCTCGACACCGCCGAGGAGATGGCCGCCGTCAACCAGCGCGAGGTCAAGAAGCTGCCCGCCCTGCGCGGCCGCACCGTGGTGAACCTCTTCCTCGAGGACTCCACCCGCACCCGCATCTCCTTCGAGGCCGCCGCCAAGCGGCTCTCCGCGGACGTGATCAACTTCTCCGCGAAGGGGTCGTCCGTCTCCAAGGGGGAGTCGCTCAAGGACACCGTCCAGACGCTCGAGGCCATCGGCGCGGACGCCATCGTGATGCGCCACTGGTCCTCGGGCGCGGCCCGCCAGCTGGCCGACTCCGGCTGGGTGCGCTCCGCCGTCGTGAACGCCGGCGACGGCACCCACGAGCACCCCACCCAGGCCCTCCTGGACGCCTTCACCCTGCGCCGGCGCCTCGCCGCGGCGACGGGAGAGGACCTGGTCGGCCGGGACCTGACCGGCATGCGCGTGGTGATCGTGGGGGACATCCTGCACTCGCGCGTGGCCCGGTCCAACGTGTGGCTGCTCAGCACGCTGGGCGCACAGGTCACCCTGGCCGCCCCGCCCACCCTGCTGCCCGTGGGCGTGGCCGCGTGGCCGTGCCAGGTCACCTACTCGCTGGACGAGGCCCTCGACGCCGGCCCCGACGCCGTCATGATGCTCCGCGTCCAGGCCGAGCGAATGGGCGGCGCCTTCTTCCCGTCCGCAGGGGAGTACACCCGGACCTGGGGGCTGACCGATGACCGCTTCGCCCGCCTCACCGCCGGCCGGGGCGCCCTGCTCGACGAGCCCGTGGTCATGCACCCCGGCCCGATGAACCGCGGCCTGGAGATCAGCCCGGCGGCGGCGGACTCGCCCCGCAACACCGCCCTCGAGCAGGTCGCCAACGGCGTGTCCGTCCGCATGGCGGTCCTGCACCTCGTCCTCAACCACGACCAGGAGGTCCGCCCGTGAGCGCCCCCAGCCCCGCCCCCCTGCTGCTGCGCAGCGCGCGCCTGACCACGGGCGAGACCGCCGACGTGCTCGTCGCCGAGGGCCGGATCGCCGCCCTCGGCCCGGACGCCGCGACCCACGCCGCCGGCCTCGACCCGGCCCCCGAGGAGGTCGACTGCGCCGGCCTGGTGCTGCTGCCCGGGCTCGTCGACCTGCACACCCATCTGCGCCAGCCCGGCAAGGAGGACGCGGAGACGGTCGAGACCGGCACCCGCGCCGCCGCGATGGGCGGCTTCACCTCGGTCCACGCGATGGCCAACTCGACGCCGACGGCCGACACCGCCGGCGTGGTGGAGCAGGTGTGGCGGCTGGGCCGGGACGCGGGCTGGTGCGATGTGCACCCCGTGGGCGCGGTGACCGTGGGCCTGGCCGGCGAGGCCCTGGCCGACCTCGGCGCGATGGCCGACTCGCAGGCCCGCGTGCGGATGTTCTCCGACGACGGCATGTGCGTCCACGACGCCGTGCTGATGCGCCGTGCGCTCGAGTACGTGAAGTCCTTCGGCGGCTTCGTGGCCCAGCACGCGCAGGAGCCGAACCTCACCGCCGGCGCCCAGATGAACGAGTCCGAGCTCTCCGGCGTCCTCGGCCTGGCCGGCTGGCCCGCCGTGGCGGAGGAGGCCATCATCGCCCGTGACGTGCTGCTGGCCCAGCACGTGGACTCCCGCCTGCACGTGTGCCACGTCTCCACGGCCGGCTCCGTCGAGCTGATCCGCTGGGCCAAGGCCCAGGGCGTGGCCGTGACCGCCGAGGTCACCCCGCACCACCTGCTGCTCACCGAGGAGCTCGTCCGCTCCTACGACCCCGTGTTCAAGGTCAACCCGCCGCTGCGCCGCGAGTCCGACGTGATGGCCCTGCGCGCCGGGCTGGCCGACGGCACCATCGACACCGTGGGCACCGACCACGCCCCACACACCGCCGAGACCAAGCAGTGCGAGTGGACGGTCGCGGCGATGGGCATGACGGGCCTCGAGACCGCCCTGTCCGTGGTGCAGCAGGCGATGGTGGACACCGGCCTGATGGACTGGGCCGGCGTCGCCCGCGTGATGTCCACGGCGCCGGCCCGGATCGCCGGCCTGACCGACCAGGGCCAGGCCGACGAGCGCGGCGTCCCGCGCGTCGGCGCCGTGGCCAACCTCGTGCTCGTGGACCCGCAGGCCCGCCGCACCGTGGACCCCGAGCAGCACCTGACCAAGTCCCGCAACAGCCCGTACCGGGGCATGGAGCTGCCGGGCGCGGTACGCCACACGGTCTACCGCGGCGCCCGCGTCGTCGCCGACGGCGCCCCCGCCCGGCCGTACCGCCACCCGGCCCTGACGGAGACGGGGGAGCGCGCGTGAGCATCACCTCCCTGGCCGCCGCCCTGGCGGCCCGTCCCGTCCCGCCGCGGACCCCGACGAAGGACTACGCGGACGTGTGGCTGCCGGTGACCCTGGGCACCCTGGCCGTCGTCCTCGTGCTGCTCGGCCTGCTGGCCCTCGGGTGGCGGGCCCGCCGCCGGGCGCAGGCCGGGATCCCGGCCCCGGCCCCCGTGCCGACGGCCCTCTACGACGCCGAGCCGACGCTGTCCGCGGAGGGCATGCACGTGGGCACGGTGCGCGGCGAGGACCGACTGGACCGCGTGGCGGTGCACGGCCTGGGCCTGCGCTCGCGCGCCGTCCTCGAGGTCCACGACGCCGGCACCCACCGCGGCCTGCTCGTGCTCCGCCCCGGGGCCGCCAACCTGTTCATCCCCGCGGACGACCTCGTCGAGGCCGGCCTGTCCGGCGGGATCGCCGGCAAGTTCGTCGAGCCGGGCGGGCTCGTCGCCTGGGGCTGGCGCCTCGGCGACGTCGAACTCACCTCCGCCTTCCGCCCCGACCGCCCCGAGGACCGCGACCGGCTCCTCGCCGCCCTGCAGACCATCATCGACCCCGCCCCGGCCGACCCGGCCGGCCGCGCAGGAGAAGGAGACCCCCGATGAGCACCCCCACCGACGACCTGGCCCTGCTCGTCCTCGAGGACGGCACCGTCCACCGCGGCCGGGCCTACGGCGCCCGCGGCCGCACCCTAGGCGAGGCCGTGTTCACCACGGGCATGACCGGCTACCAGGAGACCCTCACCGACCCGTCCTACGCGGGGCAGATCATCGTGCAGACCTCCCCGCACATCGGCAACACCGGGGTCAACGACGCCGACCGCGAGTCGCGGGCGATCTTCGCCGCCGGCTACGTGGTCCGCGACGCGGCCCGGCGTCCGTCCAACTGGCGCGCCGAGCGCACCCTCGACGAGGAGCTCGAGGCGTTCGGCGTCGTCGGGATCCGCGAGGTCGACACCCGGGCCATCACCCGCCGCCTGCGCACCGAGGGCTCGATGCGCGCCGGCGTGTTCTCCGGCGAGCACGCCGCCCGCCCGGAGGCCGAGCTGCTGGCGGAGGTGCGCGCCCAGCCGTCGATGGCCGGCGCCCGCCTCGCGGAGTCCGTCACCACGGAGCAGCCGTACGTCATCGAGCCGGCCGAGCACGGCTGGGAGGGCGAGCCGATCGCCGAGATCGCCGCCCTCGACCTCGGCATCAAGGCCGCCACGCCGCGGCACCTGGCCTCCCGCGGCATCCGCGTGCACGTGCTGCCCGCGGCCACGGACCTGGCCGGCATCCGCGCCGTGGACCCGGACGGCGTCTTCCTGTCCAACGGCCCCGGCGACCCGGCCACGGCAGACGCCCAGGTGGAGCTGCTGCGCGAGGTCCTCGACGCCGGCCTGCCGTTCTTCGGCATCTGCTTCGGCAACCAGATCTTCGGCCGCGCGCTCGGCTTCGACACCTACAAGCTGAAGTTCGGCCACCGCGGCCCGAACCAGCCGGTGCTGGACAAGGCCACGGGCCGCGTGGCCATCACCTCCCAGAACCACGGCTTCGCCGTGGCCGCCCCCCTCGGCGAGCCGATCGAGGCGCCGGAGTCGCGCTTCGGCCGCGTCGAGGTCTCCCACTGGTCCCTGAACGACCAGGTCGTCGAGGGCCTGCGCCTGCTCGACCGGCCCGCCTTCTCCGTGCAGTTCCACCCGGAGTCCGCGGCCGGCCCCAACGACACCCTCGACCTGTTCGACCGCTTCGTGCAGCTGCTCACCGAGCACCGCGCCGCCACCACCCCCGCCACCGAAGGAGCCTGATCCATGCCCAAGCGCACCGACCTGAAGTCCGTCCTGGTCATCGGCTCCGGCCCCATCGTGATCGGCCAGGCCGCCGAGTTCGACTACTCCGGCACCCAGGCCATCCGCGTCCTCAAGGAGGAGGGCGTCCGCGTCGTCCTCGTCAACTCCAACCCGGCCACGATCATGACCGACCCGGAGCTGGCCGACGCCACCTACGTCGAGCCCATCACCCCGGCCGTGGTCGCCAAGATCATCGAGAAGGAGCGCCCGGACGCCCTGCTGCCCACCCTGGGCGGCCAGACGGCGCTGAACACCGCCATCGCCCTCGACAAGGACGGGGTGCTCGAGCGCTTCGGCGTCGAGCTGATCGGCGCGAACATCGAGGCCATCGAGCTCGGCGAGAACCGCGAGCTGTTCAAGGGCGTCGTGGAGCGTGCCGGCGGCGAGTCCGCCCGGTCCCACATCGTGCACACGATGGAGGAGGCCCTGGCCGCCGTCGAGGACCTGAAGTACCCCGTGGTGGTGCGCCCCTCGTTCACGATGGGCGGCCTCGGCTCCGGCATGGCCTACGACGAGGCCGACCTGTACCGCATCTGCGGCGCCGGCCTGCAGTACAGCCCGACCTCCGAGGTCCTGCTCGAGGAGTCCATCCTCGGCTGGAAGGAGTACGAGCTGGAGATGATGCGGGACAAGAACGACAACGTCGTCGTCGTCTGCTCCATCGAGAACGTGGACCCCGTGGGCGTGCACACCGGCGACTCCATCACCGTGGCCCCGGCCATGACGCTGACGGACCGCGAGTACCAGAAGCTGCGGGACATCTCGATCAACGTCATCCGCGAGGTCGGCGTGGACACCGGCGGCTGCAACATCCAGTTCGCGGTGAACCCCGTGGACGGGCGCGTCGTCGTCATCGAGATGAACCCGCGCGTCTCCCGCTCCTCGGCGCTGGCCTCGAAGGCCACCGGCTTCGCGATCGCCAAGATCGCCACCAAGCTGGCCCTGGGCTACACGATGGACGAGATCCCCAACGACATCACCCAGAAGACCCCGGCGTCCTTCGAGCCGGTCCTGGACTACGTGGTCGTGAAGGTCCCGCGCTTCGCGTTCGAGAAGTTCCCGGCGGCGGATCCCACGCTGACCACCACCATGAAGTCGGTCGGCGAGGCCATGGCCATCGGCCGCAACTTCACGGAGGCCCTGCAGAAGGCCCTGCGCTCGCTCGAGCAGAAGGGCTCGGAGCTCGCGTTCCCGCAGGACGCCGACCCGCAGGCCCTGCTCGCGGCGGCGAGCACGGCCACCACCGACCGGCTCTCCCAGACCCAGCAGGCGCTCTACGCCGGCGCCACGATCGAGGAGGCCTTCGAGGCCACCGCGATCGACCCGTGGTTCCTGGACCAGTTCGTGCTCATCAACGAGGTCGCGGACGAGATCCGCGACGCCGAGGTCCTCGACGAGGCCCTGCTGCGCCGCGCCAAGCGGCACGGGTTCTCCGACGCCCAGATCGGCTCGCTGCGGCACATGGACGCCGCGGTCGTGCGCGGCGTGCGTCACGCCCTGGGCGTGCGCCCCGTCTACAAGACCGTGGACACCTGTGCCGCCGAGTTCGAGGCCTTCACCCCGTACCGGTACTCCAGCTACGACCTCGAGACCGAGGTCGCCCCGCACGAGGGCGAGTCGGTGATCATCCTCGGCTCGGGCCCGAACCGGATCGGCCAGGGCATCGAGTTCGACTACTCGTGCGTGCACGCCACCATGGCGCTGCGCGAGGCTGGCTACGAGACCGTGATGGTCAACTGCAACCCGGAGACGGTATCCACGGACTACGACATCTCCGATCGCCTCTACTTCGAGCCGCTCACGCTCGAGGACGTCCTGGAGGTCATCGCGGCAGAGGAGGCCTCCGGCGGCGTGCGCGGCGTCTTCGTGCAGCTCGGCGGTCAGACCCCGCTCAAGCTGGCCCAGCAGCTCGCCGACGCCGGCGTGCCGATCCTGGGCACCTCGCCCGCGGCCATCGACCTGGCCGAGCACCGCGGCGAGTTCGCGCTCGTGCTCGAGCGCGCGGGCCTGGTGGCGCCGAAGAACGGCACGGCGGTCTCCTTCGACGACGCCAAGCGCGTGGCGGACGAGATCGGCTACCCCGTGCTCGTGCGCCCCTCCTACGTGCTCGGCGGCCGCGGCATGGAGATCGTGTACTCCGAGGAAGCACTGGCCCACTACGTGGAGCACGCCACGGAGATCACCCCCGACCAGCCGATGCTCGTGGACCGCTTCCTCGAGGACGCGATCGAGATCGACGTCGACGCCCTCTACGACGGCACCGAGCTGTACCTCGGCGGCGTCATGGAGCACATCGAGGAGGCGGGCATCCACTCGGGTGACTCCGCGTGCGTGCTGCCTCCCGTCACCCTGGGCCCGGACGTGCTCGAGCGCGTGCACCGCGCCACCGAGCGGATAGCGGCCGGCGTCGGCGTGCGCGGCCTGATCAACATCCAGTTCGCGCTCGCCTCGGACGTGCTGTACGTGATCGAGGCGAACCCGCGCGCCTCGCGGACCGTGCCGTTCGTCTCGAAGGCCACGGGCGTCCAGCTGGCCAAGGCGGCCGCGCGGATCGGCGTCGGCGAGAGCATCGCCGACCTGCGCGCGGCGGGCATGCTGCCCACGGCGTACGACGGCGGCACCCTGCCGATCGGCGCGCCCGTGGCGGTCAAGGAGGCGGTGCTGCCGTTCACCCGCTTCCGCACCGCGGAGGGCCGCGTGGTCGACTCGCTGCTGGGCCCGGAGATGCGCTCGACGGGCGAGGTCATGGGCATCGACAAGCACTTCGACACCGCGTTCGCCAAGTCCCAGTCCGCCGCCGGCGGCCCGCTGCCCACCTCGGGGCGCGTGTTCGTGTCGGTCGCCAACCGGGACAAGCGCACCCTCGTGGGCCAGGCCAAGCGCCTCGTCGACCTCGGCTTCCAGGTGGTCTCCACCGGCGGCACCGCCGAGGTGCTGCGGCGCAACGGCATCCCCGCGGAGGTCGTGGCGAAGATCGCCGACGCCGGGCACGAGGACGGCGCGGGCACCGTGCTGGAGCAGCTGCACGCCGGCACCGTCGACCTCGTGCTGAACACGCCCTCCGGCGGCGACGCCCGCACGGACGGCTACGAGATCCGCGCGGCCGCGACGTCGCTCGGCGTGCCGGTGATCACGACCACGGCCGAATTCGGGGCGTGCCTGCAGGCCATCGAGGCCATGCGGTCCTACGAGTGGTCCGTCACCTCACTGCAGGAGCACGACGCGCGCCTGCAGCAGGCTGTCGCCGGTCCGGAGGCCGCGGCGTGACCACGACGGCGACGGGCGGCGCGGGGCCCCGCGCCCCCTTCGGGCGGCGGCTGGCCCACGCCATGGAGACGGCCGGTCCGCTGTGCCTCGGCGTGGACCCCCATCCGGGCCTGCTGCGGCAGTGGGGCCTGAGCGACACCCCGGCGGGCCTCGAGGCGTTCTCCCTGACCGCCCTCGAGGCGGCGGTGGGTCCCGAGGGGCCCCGCGTGGCGGCGATCAAGCCCCAGGTGGCGCTGTACGAGCGCCACGGATCGGCCGGCCTGGCGGCCCTGGAGCGGCTGCTCGCGGCCGCCCGGGACGCCGGGGTGCTCACGATCGCGGACGCCAAGCGCGGTGACATCGGCTCCACCATGGACGGCTACGCCGCCGCGTGGATCGCCGACGCCTCGCCCCTGGCCGCGGATGCGGTGACGCTCAGCCCGTACCTGGGTTTCGGCACCCTCGTGCCGACCATCCGCGCCGCCCACGAGGTCGGCCGCGGCGTGTTCGTCCTCGCGCTGACCTCCAATCCGGAGGGCCGCGAGGTCCAGCACGTGGGCGAGGGGTCGGCCGAGGGATCGGTCGCCCGGCGCATCGCCGCGGCGGCGGCCGCCGAGAACGCGGCCCTGCGCGGCGACGACGCGTGGGGGCCGGTGGGACTCGTCTTGGGCGCCACGGTGGCCGCCGAGGCGGACCGCCTCGGCCTGGACCTGCCGGCCCTCGGCGGGCCCCTGCTGGCGCCCGGGTTCGGTGCCCAGGGCGCCACGGCCCGGGGCATGCGGGCCGACTTCGGGACGGCCTGGCCGCAGGTCTTGGCGACCTCGTCCCGCGGCATCCTGAGCGCGGGCCCGTCGGTGGCCTCGCTGGTGGACACGATCGAGGAGAATCGCGCCGCCCTGCGGTGACGCCCGCGTCCTCCCGGCGCGCCCGTGCCGTGTGGACGGGATGGTATCTTCCCTTTCGATCGGCTGTGCTCGTCGTCCTTGACCATGGAAGGGTCACGACGGGGCCGGTGGGGAACGAGAGGCATCGAGGTCAGACCCATGGCGTTGCGGCAGCTCAGTGTGCAGGAGAGGGCGGAGGCCCGGAGGAAGGCCCTCCAGGCCCGCCAGGCGCGGGCGGAGCTCAAGGCGGCCTTCGCCGCCGGTGAGGTCGGCCTGGCCGACATTTTCGCGCGCGCGGACGCCGACGACGCCGTCGCCCGTCTGCGGACCGTGGACCTGCTGCTGGCCCTGCCGGGCGTGGGCGAGGTCCGGGCCCGGGAGGCGATGGCGGGGTGCGGCATCTCGCCGCGGCGTCGGCTGGGCGGCCTGGGCCGTCGTCAGCGCGAGGCGCTGATCGCCTATATTGGCCGGTGACCCCCACATCCCGGCGGGTCGGCGCCGGCCCGGGTGACGGGTCTGCGAGGCCCGTCCCACCAGGAGGATGCGTGACCGACACGTTCGACCCCGGACCCGCCCCCGCCGTCCCGGTGGCCCGCACCGTCGTCCAGGAACGCCCCCCGGGCCCGGGCGTCACCGTCCTGGCCGGCCCCACCGCCGTCGGCAAGGGCACCGTGTCGGCCTATGTCCGCGAGCACTACCCCGAGGCCTGGCTGTCCGTCTCCGCCACCACCCGCCCGGCGCGCCCGGGCGAGGAGGACGGGGTGCACTACTACTTCACGACGCCGGAGGAGTTCGACTCCCTCGTCGAGGCGGACGAGATGCTGGAATGGGCCGTCGTGCACGGCGTCCACCGCTACGGCACGCGGCGCGACCGCGTGATGGAGGCCGTGGCGCAGGGCCGCCACGTCCTGCTGGAGATCGACCTGCAGGGAGCGCGCCAGGTCCGCCGTGCGCTGCCGGAGGCCACCTTCGTGTTCCTGGCGCCGCCGAGCTGGGAGGAACTCGTGTCCCGGTTGCTCGGCCGCGGCACCGAGAGCCCGGAGGAACAGCGCCGCCGGCTCGAAACGGCTAGACTGGAACTCGCCGCGGAACCCGAGTTCGACGCCGTCGTCGTGAACGACCGCGTGGAGCGGGCCGCCGAGGAACTGGTGAGACTCATGGGGCTGGACCCCGAGCGCCGTCCGACCGAGGCCTGAGGACCGGCCGCACCGACGCCGCACCCGGCGCCGACGTGACAGTGAGATGAAGACTTTGGAGACCCCGTGACCGAACAGTACGAAGGCATCGTCAACCCGCCCATCGACTCCCTGCTGGAGCGGGTCGACTCGAAGTACGCGCTGGTGCTCTTCGCCGCCAAGCGGGCCCGGCAGATCAACGCCTACTACTCGCAGCTGCACGAGGGGCTGTTCGAGTACGTCGGCCCGCTCGTGGACACCCAGCTGAACGAGAAGCCGCTGTCCATCGCCCTGCGCGAGATCGAGGCCGGCCTGCTCGAGTCCCACGAGGCCGTCGAGGCCACCCCGGAGGCCGAGCTGGCCGCCGAGGACTTCGGCGACTTCTCCCTGCCGGGCGAGGACGACCCGTTCGCCACCCTCGAGTCGTCGGACGCCCACCAGCCGACGGGCGATCCCGCCGCCATCGAGGAGGCCGCCGAGACGGTGCGCGCCGAGGAGGGCATCTCCGAGGACGCCCCGGAGGCCTGAGCCCGTCATGGAGATCGTCCTCGGGGTCGGCGGTGGCATCGCGGCCTACAAGGCGGCGCTGCTGTTGCGCCTGATGACCGAGGCCGGCCACGGCGTGACCGTGGTGCCCACCGCCAACGCCCTCGAGTTCGTGGGCGCGGCCACGTGGGAGGCCCTCTCCGGTCGCCCGGTCCGCACGGACACGTTCGAGGCGGTCGACGAGGTGAACCACGTCCGGCTCGGCCGGCATGCGGACCTCGTGGTGGTCGCGCCGGCCACGGCCGACCTGCTCGCGCGCACCGCCGCGGGGATGGCGCCCGACCTGCTGGGCAACGTGCTGCTCACCGCCACGTGCCCCGTCGTCCTGGCCCCCGCCATGCACACCGAGATGTGGCACCACCCCGCCACGGCCGCCAACGTCGCCCTCCTGCGCGAGCGCGGCGTCACGGTCGTGGATCCCGCCGTGGGCCGCCTCACCGGGGCCGACTCCGGCGCCGGACGTCTGCCCGAGCCCGCCGAGATCTGGGAGCGCGCGCAGGCCGCCGCGGCCGCGGGCGCCCCGCGCCGTCCCCGGGCCTCCGGTTCCGGTACCGAGCCGACGCCCGGCCCGCTGGCCGGTCGCACCGTGGTGATCACGGCCGGGGGCACTCGCGAGGCCCTGGACCCGGTCCGCTACCTGGGCAACCGCTCCTCCGGCAAGCAGGGGGCCGCCCTGGCGCGCGCCGCCCTCGACGCCGGCGCCATCGTGCGGTTCATCGCCGGGTCCATGTCCGTCCCGGCACCCGAGGGCGTCGAGCGCGTCGTGCAGGTGGAGTCCACGCAGGACCTGCTCGAGGCCGTGCTGGCGGAGGCCGCCGACGCCGACGTCCTCGTGATGGCGGCGGCCGTCGCGGACTTCCGGCCGGCTGAGGTCTCCGACGCCAAGATGAAGAAGGGCGACGACGGCGGCGCGCCCGTCATCGTGCTCGAGCGCACCCCGGACGTGCTCGCCACGGCCGTGCGGACCCGCTCCGAGGGCGGGCCCATGGCCCCGCTCATCGTCGGCTTCGCCGCGGAGACCGGCGACCCGACGTCCTCCGTGCTCGAATACGGCCGGGCCAAACTGGCGCGCAAGGGCTGCGAGATGCTCGTGGTCAACGAGGTCGGCACGGACAAGGTGTTCGGCCGGGACGAGACCGCCGTGACCATCCTTTTCGCCGACGGCCGCCCCGCCGTGGAGGCGGCGGGCTCCAAGGACCAGGCGGCGGCCGCCGTCGTGCAGGCGATCGTGGATGACCTCGCCGGTCGCGACCCCGCAGGCGCGTCGGGCCGCTGACCTAGACTGTGCGGCATGACCGATGCCGCCTCGCTGAGCCCCGCCCGCCACGCCGACCCGTATTCGGGGGTGGGCGGCGGAGAGCTCCGTCTCTTCACCTCCGAGTCCGTCACGGCGGGCCACCCCGACAAGATCTGCGACCAGATCTCCGACGCCATCCTGGACGCGATCCTCGCCGCCGACCCGTCGGCGAAGGTGGCCGTGGAGACCCTGACCACCACGGGCCTGGTGCAGGTGGCCGGCGAGGTGAACACCTCGGCGTACGTGGAGATCCCCAAAATCGTGCGCGAGACCATCCTGGACATCGGCTACGACTCCTCGGCCAACGGCTTCGACGGCGCCCAGTGCGGCGTGAACATCTCCATCGGCCAGCAGTCCTCGGACATCTTCGCCGGCGTCTCCCGGTCCCTCGAGACCCGCGAGTACGGCTCGGCGGACGAGGTGGACGAGCAGGGCGCGGGGGACCAGGGCATCATGTTCGGCTACGCCACGGACGAGACCCCGGCGTACATGCCCATGCCCATCTACCTCGCGCACCGGCTCTCCGAGCGGCTCACCGCGGTGCGTCGGGCGGAGAACACGCCCATGCCGTACCTGCTGCCGGACGGCAAGACGCAGGTCACCATCGGCTACGCGCCCGGCCACGTGCCCACCACGGTGGAGGCCGTGGTGGTCTCCACGCAGCACCACGAGTGGGTCACCCAGGAGCAGCTGCGGGCGGACGTGGAGGAGCACGTGATCCGACCCGTCATCGAGCGCTCCGGCCTCGACACCTCCGGCATGCGGATCATCATCAACCCGGGTGGCAAGTTCGTCATCGGCGGGCCCGTGGGCGACGCCGGCCTCACCGGTCGCAAGATCATCGTGGACACCTACGGCGGCATGGCCCGGCACGGCGGTGGCGCCTTCTCCGGCAAGGACCCGTCCAAGGTGGACCGCTCCGCCGCCTACATGCTCCGCTGGGTGGCGAAGAACGTGGTGGCCGCCGGCCTCGCCTCGCGCGCCGAGTTCCAGGTGGCCTACGCGATCGGCTCGGCCCGGCCCGTGGGCCTGTACGTGGACACCTTCGGCACGGCCACGGTGCCGGAGGAGAAGATCATCGAGGCCGTGAACGCGGTGTTCGACCTGCGTCCGGCCGCCATCGTGAAGGAGCTGAACCTCCTGCGGCCCATCTACCGACGGACCGCAGCGAACGGCCACTTCGGCAGGGACGACGCCGACTTCACGTGGGAGCGCACGGACCGCGTCGAGCAGCTGCGCGCTGCCGCCGGCCTCTGACCCGGGGGCGGGCATCACGGACGCGCTGTTCGCCCTCCCGGAGCCGGAGGACGCACCCCGGCTGCCGGAGCGGGCCGAGGGGTGGCCGGAGCGGCCGATCGCACGCGTCCTGCTGGACTCGCCCGTGCCGCACCTGGACCGCGAGTTCGACTACCTCGTGCCCGTGGCCCTGGACGCTCGGGCGGTCCCCGGCTCCCGCGTGTCCGTCCGCTTCGGCGGACGGGCCATGACGGGCTGGCTCGTCTCGCGGGAGCAGGAGCCGGCCACCGGCGCCCAGCTCACCGAGCTCACCGGCGTACTCACCGTCATCCCGCCGCTGACGGAGGAGGTCCTGGCGACCGCTCGCGCGGTGGCCCGCCGCCAGGCCGGCGTCGTCACGGACGTCCTGCGGGCCGCGGTGCCCCCGCGCGTGGCGCAGGTCGAGAAGGCCGCCCTGGCGGAGGACGCGGAGGCCGCGGCGGACCACCCCGTGACGCTGACCGGAACGGACGCCGAGCGTCCGGAGCCGCCCGCGGCGGAGGAGGGCCTCGTGCCCACGGTGTGGGAGTCCCTCGAGGGGGGCACCGCGTTCGTGTCCGCCGTGCTGGCCGGGGACGCCGCGCGGGCGGCCGCCGTCGTGCCCTCGCGCCTGTTCGAATGGGACGAGGCGGGCGCGCTGGCCGCCCTAGCGCGCACGGTGGCCGCCTCGGACGGCGGCGTCCTGCTGCTGGTGCCCGACCACCGCGACCTCGACCGGCTCTGCGCCGCCCTCGACGAGCACGTGGGGGAGGACGCCTACGCGCGGATCGGCTCCGAGGACGGCAACACGCCCCGGTACCGCGCCCACCTGGCCGCGCTGCGCGGCACCCGGCGCATCGTGGCCGGCACCCGGGCCGCCGTGTGGTCGCCCGTGCGCGACCTGCGGCTGGTGGTGCTCTGGGACGACGGCGACGACGCGTGGGCAGAACCCCGCGCGCCCTACTTCCATGCCCGAGAGGTCGTGCTGGAGCGAGCCCGCGCGACCGGCGCGGCGCTGCTCTTCGCCGGGCCCTCCCGGTCCGTCCCGGTGCAACGGCTCGTCGAGTCGGGCTGGCTGCTGCACCTGGGCCCCTCCCGTGCGGCCCAGCGCGAGCTCGGGCCACGGGTCGTCTCCACCGCCGACGCCTGGGAGACGGCGCGCGACCCGTTCGCGCAGCGGGCGCGGCTGCCGCAGGCCGCCTGGGCCGCCGCCCGCGCCGCGCTGCTCGGACCACGGCCGGGCCCGGTGCTCGTGCAGGTGGCCCGGGCCGGATTCATCCCCGCCCTGGTGTGCGAGCGGTGCCGCACGCCCGCCCGCTGCCGTGTCTGTGCGGGGCCGCTGGGCTTCCGCGACGCGCGGGCCGCCCGGCACGGGGAGGTGGCGTGCCGGTGGTGCGGCACCCGGGAGCGCGGCTTCCGGTGCACCGAGTGCGGCGGCACGACGCTGCGGGCCGGCGCCCGCGGCGTGGACCGCACGGCCGAGGAGCTGGGCCGGGCGTTCCCGCGCGTGCCCGTGCACGCCTCCTCAGCGCAGCACATGCTCGGCTCGGTGCCGCCCGGGCCCTCCCTGGTGGTGGCGACCGTGGGGGCCGAGCCGGTGACGCCCGACGGCTACGCGGCCGCCCTGCTGCTCGACGGGGACAGCCAGCTCCAGCGCGAGGGCCTCGACGTGCCGGGCCGCGTGCTCGCCCGCTGGCTCGCGGCCGCCTGCCTGGTCCGCCCCGCCTCCGACGGGGGCGTCGTGGTGGTCACCGCGGACGCGTCGGAGGCGGTGAACGCGCTCGTCCGCCGGGACCCCGACGGCTTCGCCGCGCGCCAGGTCGCCGAGCGGCGCGAGCTGCACCTGCCTCCCGCCGGCCGACTCGCAGAGGTCTCGGGGGACGCCGCCGCCGTCGCGGAGTACCTCGAGCTCGTGGAGGCCGCCCGCCGGGAGCGGCCGGACGAGGACATCCACGAGGATCCGCACTCGGCCCCGCTCGACGGCGGCCCGGCGCGACTGCCCTGGATCGGGCCGGTGCCGGACCCCGCCGACGAGACCCGCTCCCGCGCCCTGCTGATCTTCCCGTACGCGGCGGCCGAAGCCACCGTCGGCGCCCTGCGCGCCGCCCGGTCCGCGGCGAGCGCCCGGCGCGAGACCGCCCCGGTGCGGGTGCGGCTCGACCCGGCCGGGGTGCTCTGAGGGGGCGGCTGGACCGACCCGCAGCCCGATGGACAGGAGCGCGGCGATGCCGGGGCGATAACGGCGTCAGCGGCCGGCGCGGCGGAGCCAGTCGCGGATCAGCGCCGCGCAGGCGGCCGGGCGTTCGTAGTGCAGCAGATGCCCGACGCCGTCGAGGACGTGCAGCTCCGCCGTGCCGCCGCCGGCGTCGATCGCCGCGGCGAGCGCCTTCTGTGCCGGCACCGAGCCCAGCGGATCCTCTCGCCCCGCGACGAGCAGCACCGGCAGGGTGAGGCGGGCGGCGACGTCGGCCACGGAGCCCGTGCTCGAGGCGCGGTACGCCTCGGAGAGCATGCGCGCGGAGGCGAAGCCCGAGAAGTGACGCCGGTGCTGGTCATGGGTGTACGCGAGGACATCCCTGTCCCTGGTGCGGGTCGTGGCGAGCGTGGTCACCCACACCACCGGCGGCGCGCCCAGCAGCAGCCGCGCCGGGCGCTCGGGTAGGCGAGCGGCGACCTCGTAGTACCCCTCGGCGACGGCCGCCAGCACCCGACTCGTCACAGACGCGGACGCCTGCAGCGCGGGTTCGGCGATGGGGTTGAGCAGGACCAGCCGTGCCCACCGGGACGGGTCCCGGACGGCCAGCTCGGCCGCCACCGTCGTCCCGTAGGAGTGTGCGACCAGCACGGGGGCGGCCGGCAGACCCAGGGCGGCGACGCCGGCGGCCACCGCGTCCGCGTGATGGGCCACGGTGTGCTCGGCGTGAGGGAAGGGCTCCGAGTCCCCGAAGCCGGGCAGCTCGATCGAGTGGATCGGATGCTCCGGGAGCGCGTCGGCCAGCAGGGCGAGGCCGTGGTGATCCCCGCGGAAGCCGTGCACGAACACGAGCGGGGCAGCGGCCGGGTCTCCCTCGGGTGCGCCTCGCGATCCCGGCGCGGCCTCCGGAACGGGGGCGTACTCCCACACGGCCACGGACGACGGGGTCCTGCGGACGGGGTCCGGGACCGCCAGGGTGCGCCGGCGGGGCGTCCGGGCCACGTGGCCCGTCAGCACGCGGGGATCGGCGGGCGCCGCGGGCGGCCGCAGCAGATCGCGCAGGCGGACGGGCGGGCCCGGGGCGGCGGGCGGCGTCGGGACAGGCACGTCCCCACCCTAGCCAGGCCGGTGTGGAACCTCACCGACGTCACCCACGCCTCCCGCACGCTGCTGCTGGACCTGAGGCCACGCTGCCCGGAACCCGGCGACTCCTGGTCCTGGCCAGGATGGTGCGCGGATGCCTACGGTATTGCGTCCCGTCCTCGGCCCCGGCGCCCGGACGGGCGCGCCCCGTCCCCCACGAAAGGTCCGTGCGTGCAGCACCCCGTCGCCCTCAGATCCCTCAAGATCGCCCTCGCCTTCGTCGGTCTCCTGGTCGGCGCCGGCTTCGCCACGGGTGCCGAAGTCATCCAGTACTTCGTCGGCTTCGGCTGGATCGGCATCGTGGGCGCGGGCCTGGCCGGCCTGCTCGTCACCGCCGGCGGCGCCGTCATCCTCCAGCTGGGCAGCGTGTTCCTCGCGGCCGACCACAAGGTCGTCTTCCGCAGCGTCTCGCACCCTGTGATGGCCCGGATCCTGGACGTCGTGGTGACGGTGACGCTCTTCGCGATCGGCGTCGTCATGCTCGCCGGGGCGGGCTCGACGCTCGCCCAGCAGTTCGGCTGGCCGACGTGGGCGGGCTCCACCCTGATGACCCTGCTCGTGCTCGTGACGGGCATGCTGGACGTGGAGAAGGTCTCCGCGATCATCTCCCTGATCACGCCCCTGGTGGTCGTCGCGGTCGTGGCCGGGTTCGTCCACGTCCTGGTCACCCGCGACGGCGGCTTCACCGCCCACGAGTCCCTCGCCGTCCAGGCCACCACGCCGGTGGACCCGTGGTGGCTGTCCTCGGTCAACTACTTCGGCCTCGTCGTCGTGATGGCCGTGTCCATGTGCCTCGTGATCGGCGGGTCCATCACCCACCCCCGCGAGGCGTTCCTCGGCGGCCTCACCGGTGGCCTGATGTACACCGCCCTGCTCCTGATGGCCTCCACGCTGCTCTACCTCGGCTACGCCGAGATCGGCCGCGCCGACGTCCCCATGCTGCGGCTGTTCGCCTCGATCGCGCCCTGGCTGGGCTGGGCGATGGTCGTGGTGATCTACCTGATGATCTTCAACACCGCGATCGGCATGTTCTACGCGCTGGGACGCCGCCTCACGGCCGACCGCCCGGGCCGCTACCGGCCCGTGTTCGCCGGCGTCACGCTGCTGGCCTTCGCGGTGAGCTTCGTCGGCTTCGGCGACCTGATAAACGTCGTCTACCCGGCGCTGGGCCACCTGGGGATCGTGCTCGCGCTCGTGCTCCTCGTCTGGTGGCTCACCCACCGCCGGCAGATCTCCGCCGAGTCGGGGCTGCGTCTGCGCCTGCTCGCGCTGCTCCGCCTGCGTGAGCATCCGGAGAAGACCTTCACGGCCCAGCACGCCGTGCAGCTGCAGGAGGCGGTCGGGGACTCCGTGGCGGCCCCGGACGCGGTGACGGAGGCCCTCGAGGACGAGGTCGCCCAGGTGCTCGAGGAGGACGACGCGCTCACCTCCGAAGGGGCGCGCCCCGGTCCCGACGCCGGGCCCGAGCGTCCGGCAGGCGGCAGCCACTCCGCCTGAACGCGCCTGCCCGGCCGGGCACGGCGTCTCGGAGCGGCCCTGCGGCCGGGCCGGGGCGCCGTCGCCGTAGGATGGGGTGGCCGGCCGTGCCGCCGGCCCCGTCCGCGCCGCCCGAGGGCCGGCGCCCCATCCCGACTGCGTGAGGACTCGAACCGCCGTGAGCCAGACCCCCGACAGCGCCGTGCCGGCCACCCCCAGCATCCCCGCCGACGCGGAGTACTCGTTCCGTGACGTGGAGGCCCGCTGGGCCGGGTACTGGGAGCAGGCCGGGACGTTCGCCCCGCGCGAGGACGGCTCCGAGACCCGCACCGTGGTCGACATGTTCCCGTACCCGTCGGGCGACCTGCACATGGGGCACGCCGAGGCGTTCGCGATGGGCGACGTCGTCGCGCGCCACTGGATGCAGCGCGGCTTCGACGTGCTGCATCCCATCGGCTGGGACTCCTTCGGCCTGCCGGCCGAGAACGCCGCCATCAAGCGCGACGCCCACCCGGCCGAGTGGACCTACGCGAACATCGAGACGCAGAAGCGCTCCTTCCAGCGGTACGGCATCGCCGTGGACTGGTCCCGTGAGCTGCACACCTCGGACCCCGAGTACTACCGGTGGACCCAGTGGCTGTTCCAGCAGCTGTACCGCAGGGGCCTGGCGTACCGGAAGGACTCCCCGGTCAACTGGTGCCCCCAGGACCAGACGGTGCTCGCCAACGAGCAGGTCGTGGACGGCCGCTGCGAGCGCTGCGGCACCGAGGTCACCAAGCGGACCCTGAACCAGTGGTACTTCCGCATCACCGAGTACGCGGACGCGCTGCTGGACGACATGGACCAGCTCACCGGCCACTGGCCCGAGCGCGTGCTCGCCATGCAGCGCAACTGGATCGGCCGCTCCGAGGGCGCCCACGTCGACTTCCAGGTCGAGGACGGCCCCGTCGTCACGGTCTTCACCACCCGGCCGGACACGCTGCACGGCGCGACCTTCATGGTTGTCGCCGCCGACGCCCCGCTGGCCGCCGAGCTCGCCGGCGACGACGTGCGGGCCGAACTCGAGGCGTACCGCGAGGACCTGAAGAAGGTCTCGGACATCGACCGCCAGGCCACGGACCGCCCGAAGAGCGGCGTGTTCCTGGGCCGCCACGCCGTGAACCCGCTGACCGGTGAGCGTCTGCCGATCTGGGCCTCGGACTACGTGCTGGCCGACTACGGCACGGGCGCCATCATGGCCGTGCCGGCCCACGACCAGCGGGACCTCGACTTCGCCCGCGCCATGGGCCTGCCCGTGCGCACCGTGCTGGACACCGGCGAGGAGGACCCGGCGGTATCCGGCGTCGCGACGACCGGCGAGGGCATCCTGGTGAACTCCGGGGAGCTCGACGGCCTGGACAAGACCGCGGCCATCGCGCGGGCCATCGAGATCGTGCAGGAGCGCGGCACCGGCCGGGGCACCACCACGTACCGGCTGCGCGACTGGCTGCTCTCCCGTCAGCGCTTCTGGGGCACCCCGATCCCCGTGGTCCACTGCCCGGACTGCGGCGAGGTGCTCGTGCCGGAGGACCAGCTGCCGGTCACCCTGCCGACCGACCTCAAGGGCGAGCAGCTCGCCCCCAAGGGCCAGTCGCCCCTGGCCGCGGCGACGTCGTGGGTCGAGGTGGACTGCCCGCAGTGCGGCGGCCCCGCGCGACGGGACACCGACACCATGGACACGTTCGTGGACTCGTCCTGGTACATGCTCCGCTACGCGTCCCCGAACGACGACGCCCGCGTCTTCGACCCCGAGGCCCTGCGCCGCTGGCTGCCCGTGGACCAGTACGTGGGCGGCGTGGAGCACGCGATCCTGCACCTGCTGTACGCCCGCTTCTTCACCAAGGCCCTGCACGACCTCGGCCTGGTGCCCTTCACCGAGCCGTTCCGCGCCCTGCTCAACCAGGGCCAGGTGCTCAACGACGGCAAGGCCATGTCCAAGTCGCTGGGCAACGGCGTGGACCTGGGCGACCAGCTGGACCAGTTCGGCGTCGACGCCGTGCGCCTGACCATGGTGTTCGCCTCGCCGCCCGAGGACGACGTGGACTGGGCCGACGTCGCCCCGGGGGCCGCCGGCAAGTTCCTGGCCCGCGCGTGGCGCCTGGCCCGCGACGTCCGCGCGACGGGCACCCCGGCCGGCACGGACCCGGCGGACGGGGCCGTGGCCCTGCGCCGGGTGACCCACCGGACCGTGCACGAGGCCCAGCAGCTGCTGGACGACGGCAAGTTCAACGTGGTCGTCGCCAAGACGATGGAGCTGGTCAACGCGGCCCGCAAGGAGATCGACGCGGGTGCCGGCGCGGCCGACCCCGCCGTCCGCGAGGCCGCCGAGGCCGTGGCCGTGCTGCTCTCCCTCGTGGCGCCGTACACGGCCGAGGACATGTGGGTCCTGCTGGGCCACGAGCCCTCCGTGATCCGCGCCGGCTGGCCCGCGGTGGACGAGGCGCTGCTGGTCGAGGACACCGTCACGGCCGTCGTCCAGGTCAAAGGCAAGGTCCGCGACACCCTCGAGGTGCCCGCGGACATCACCGCCGAGGACCTCGAGGCGCGCGCCCGCGCGTCGCAGAAGGTGCGGAACTTCATCGGGGACGCCCAGATCGTCAAGGTGATCGTGCGCGAGCCCAAGCTCGTGAACCTGGTGATCCGCTGACCGCGTGAGACCGGCCCCGACCAGGCCGGGGGAGAGGAGGCAGGCCGTGGCGAGCATCGAGCAGTGGCGCGACGACGCGCTCGTCCGCCTGCGCTCCCGCCGCTCCCAGCTGGCCGGGCGGGCGCGCTACGGCCTGCGCCCGCCCCGCCGGGACCGCACGGCCGTCGTCACGGACTCGGCCGCCGCCCTGCCCGGCGCCGTCCTCGGACACGGTCTGGCCGCCGGGATCCGCCAGGTGGCGCTGCCCGTCATGGTGGGCGAGCAGATCCACACGGAGGGCACGGACGAGCTCGCGCTGGAGCTGCCGCTGGCCCTGGCCGCCGGCACCCCGGTGCGCACCTCGCGGCCCTCGCCGGGTGCGTTCCGGACGGTCTACGCCGAGCTGGCCCGCGCCGGCTACGCACGCATCCTCTCCGTGCACCTGTCCGGCGAGCTCTCCGGCACCGTGGAGGCCGCGCGCCTGGCCGCCGCGGACGCCGAGCGTCCGGTGACCGTGGTGGACTCGCGCACCGTGGGCTTCGCGCTGGGCATGGCCGTGGTGGACGCCGCCGTGGACGCGGGGGTGGGCATGCCCGTGGCCCGCATCCGCGAGCGCCTCGAGGCCACCGTGGACTCCAGCCACGTGCTGTTCACGGTGCCCAGCCTCGAGCAGCTGCGCCGGGGCGGGCGGATCAGCGGGCTCGCCTCGCTGCTGGGCACCCTGCTGCAGGTGCGCCCCGTCATGGCCGTCGACGACGGCGCGATCGGCCTGGTCGACCGCCCGCGGTCCGCGGCCCGCGCCGTCGACCGGCTCGTGGAGCTCGCGGTCGAGAGGGCCGGAGAGGACCCGGTGCGGATCGCCGTCCACGAGTACGGCGACCCCGAGACGGCCATGCAGCTCGCGGAGCGTCTGCAGCCGATCTCCACCACACCCGTGCCCGTCGTCGAGCTGCCCGCCGTGCTCGCCGCGCACCTGGGCCTGGGTGCGCTGGGCGTGGTGATCTGCCCACTGGAATCGCCCACGGGGGGCTCGGGGGACTGAGGCCGCCCGTGCAGGAGCGCAGCGGAGACGGGCGCGTCCGTTCCTGCACACCGCCCCGGACCGCGGTGGTCATCCCCAGGCCGGGTACGGGACGCGCCCGGCTCAGACGCGGGGACGCAGACTGCCCGCATGAGCCCCAGCCACCGCCTCTGCGACGATCCGCCCGCCTTCGCCCCGGACCCCGCGGCCGTCCCCGACGTCGACACGGCCGGCCCGCACGCCGCGTCCCGGTGGGAGCGCACCCCGCCCCGGGGCCCAGTGCTGCGGTGGCGGCCGGCCCTGCTGGCCGTCACCGTGCTGCTCGTCGCCGCCGCGGCCTGGTGGGCGGTGGCCTGGCTGACCACCCCGGCGCCGCCCGCGGCGGTCCCGGCGGCCGCGGCCGGTGCAGGCATCCCGCAGACCGGCGCGCCCTCCGCCGCCTCGACGGCGGCCGGCACCGACGCGCGGACGCCCGAGGCGGGGCCGTCGGGGGAGGCGTCCGGGTCCGCCGGGTCCACCCCGCTGCGGGTGCACGTGGTGGGCGAGGTCGCCCGGCCGGGTGTGGTCAGCCTCGCGCCGGGCTCCCGGGTGGCCGACGCCGTGCGCGCGGCCGGGGGCCCGACCCGGCACGCCCGGGCGGAGCGCATCAACCTCGCGGCCCCGCTGGACGACGGCCAACAGGTCCTCGTCCCCTCCGCCCACACGCCGCAGGACGCCCTGGACCGGGTGGCCGGGGCCGCGCAGGCTCAGCCCACGCCGACCACGGGCGGGGCCGGTGCCACTGGCGAGCCTGGCGGTGCCGAGCCCCGCGGCACCGTGGACCTGAACACCGCCGACGCCGCAGGCCTGCAGACCCTGCCCGGCGTCGGCCCCGCCACGGCGGAGAAGATCATCGCCCACCGCGAGACGGTCGGCCCGTTCACCGGCCTGCAGGACCTGGACGCGGTGCCCGGCATCGGCCCGGCCACGCTTGACCGGCTCCGCGACCTCGTCTCGTGGTGAACCCGGCCCCGGGCCCGCCCAACGATCCCGTGGACCGCCGCGCCCGGCACCGCGAGGTGCCCGGCCCGCTCGAGGCCCGGTGGGTGCCCGCCCTGCTCGGGTGCCTCACCCTGGGGATCCTCGGCGTCGGCTGGGACGCCCCGGCCCGGTCGGCGGCGGCCCTCACGGGGCTGGCCGTCGCCGCGGCCGCCATCCTGGGCGCCGCCCGCTCGACCGGTCGGATACGGGGCGTGGCCACCGCGACGGCGCTGGCCGGCGTGGCCGCGGCCCTGATGCTGCAGCACTCGGCCGGGCCCGCCGCCGCGGCCAGCGGCAGCGGCTGGACCGGCGCGGTGCACGCGGGCTCACCGCTGCGGCTCGAGCTGACCCTGGACGGGCCCGCCACCCGGAGCGAGGCGACCTTCGGCCCACGCTGGAGCGTGCCCGTGCGGGTCGAGACGTTCGGTCATCCGCCGCGGGCCCCCGAGGCGGCCGTGACGGCCCGACTCACGGGCGGGGGCGCACCGCCCGCGACGATCGTCGCGCCGGAGGGCGGGACGTGGGCCCCCGACGGCGGGCCGGGATCGCGGGTGTGCGTCGTGGCCCGGCCGTCGAGGTCCGGTTCCACCGTGTTCCTGGCCGCCGCGTCCGCCCCGCAGCCGGGACCCTGCCCCGGCGGGACGCAGACGGCAGGCGGGGCCACCGGCGGTGACCCGGGCCCCCCGCGGCGGGAGGCGCTGCGCGCCGCGTTCCGTCAGTCTGCGGAGGGCACGGTCGGCGCTGCGCCGGAACTCATCCCGGGGCTGGTGCTGGGCGACCGCTCCGCCCAGGGGGCCGCCCTCGACGACGCCATGAAGGCCTCGGGCCTGTCGCACCTGTCTGCCGTGTCCGGGGCCAACGTGGCCATGATCCTCGGCGCGGTCGCGATCACCCTGCGCAGCGCGCGGGTGCACCGGGCGGTGGTCCTCAGCGCCGGGCTGGCGGTCCTCGGGGTGTTCGTGGTCGTCGTGGGGCCGGAGCCGTCCGTGCTCCGGGCGGCCGTGATGGGCGCCCTCGGAGCGCTCGCGGTGTTCTTCGGCCGCGCGCGGCAGGCGTTCGGACTCCTGACGGTGGGCGGCACGGCCCTGCTCGTCGCGGTGCCGGCCCTCGCCGTGGAACCGGCCTTCCACCTCTCCCTGGCCGCGACCGCGGGCATCGTCCTGGCCGGCGCGCCCCTCGACCGTGCGCTGCACGCCGGGCTCGGCCGGATGCTGCCCGACGTCGTAGCGCGGTGGCTCTCGGCGTCGCTCGCGGTGACCGTGGCCGCCCACCTGGCCTGCCAGCCGATCATCCTGGCCATGACCGGTGAGGTGTCGGCCTACGCGGTGCCGGCCAATCTGCTGGCCGCCCCGGCCGTGCCACCCGTGACCGTCCTGGGCACCCTCGCCGCGGCCCTCGCCCTGCCCGCGCCGGGGATCGCGGCCGCCCTCGTGGCCGTGATCCAGTGGCCCGCGGCCTGGATCGGGTGGGTCGCCCACACCAGCGCCTCCCTGCCCGGGGCGCTGCGTCCGTGGCCGGCCGGAGCCCTCGGCGCCGGGCTGGGCGTCCTGCTGGTGGCCGCGACGCTCCTCGGGTTCGCCGCCGTGCTCCTGCTCGAACGACGCCGGACCGCCCCTGTCCGGCGTGTCGGCCGCAGCGCGCCGCGGACCCGCGAGCGCCTCCCCGCCCTGGTCGTGCTCGCCGCCGCCCTGGCCGCGGCCACCACGGGGGCGGTCGGGGCGGTCCTCGTGCCGCGGTCCTCGGGCTCGGCCCCGCCGGACTGGGCGGTGGCGTTCTGCGACGTCGGCCAGGGGGACATGGCCGTGTTCCGGTCCGGCCCGCGCGCGGGGGTCGTCGTCGACGTCGGGCCCGAGCCGGGGCTCGCACGTCGCTGCCTCGACGACCTCGACGTAGACCGGGTGGACGCCGTGCTGCTCACCCACCTGCACGCCGACCACGCCGGGGGACTGGCCGGCGTGGTCGACCGCGCCTCCCGCGGGGCGGTGCACTACGCGACCCGGGACGCACCGGCGCAGGGCCGGGAAGGGCGCGGAGGCGAGGCGGACGGCGTCGACCCGCTCGCCGACGCGGCACGGCTCCGCACCGGCGCGACGGGCACGGCCGGGCCGGTGCGGTGGCACGTGCTGCTCGCCGACGCGCGGGCCCCCGAGGAGAACGACGCCTCCGCCCAGGTGCTGGTCACCGTCGAGAGCGGGGCCGGTCCGGTCACGACGCTGGTCACCGGCGACATGGAGGAGGACGCCTCCGCGGCGTGGGTCGCGGGGCGCCGGTCCGATGCCGCCGCACCGCCGCGCGTGGACGTGCTCAAGGTCGCCCACCACGGGGCCCGCAACGGTGGGACGGCCGTGCCGCGCGCGGCCGGCGCCCGCCTGCACGTGGTCTCCGTGGGCGCCGACAACCCGTACGGCCACCCCCACCGGGCCACGGTGGACGCGCTCGGCCGCCTCGGGCCGGTGGCCCGCACGGACCTGCACGGCACGCTGGCCCTCACGGCCGCGGACGGCCCCGACCCCGACGGCGCGCCCGAGATCGCGGTCCACACCGTCCGCCCGCCCTCGAGCGTCCGCACCGGACCTTAGGATGGGACGCATGTCCGCCGCCCGCAGCCCCCGTTCCGGCCGAGCCGGCCGCACCGACCCGCTGGCCTGGCGGAGGGCCGAGCCCGCCCCGCTCATGCTCCTCAAGGGGCCCGAGGACCATGCCGCCCGCTGGGTGACGGACCGCGTGACCCAGGCTCTGCGCGAGCGTCACGGTCAGCTGGAGATCCACCGGCTCCGCGCGGGGGAGTACCAGCCCGGCCAGCTGGCCACCGCGGCCAGCCCGTCCCTCTTCGCCGAGCCCACCCTCATCACGGTCGAGGGCCTCGAGGCCATGAACGATGCGTTCCTCGAGGACGCCCTGCGCCTCGTCCAGCAGGGCCCCGGCGCGGACGACGTCACGCTCGTGCTGCGTCACACCGGCGGCACCCGCGGCAAGAGGCTGCTGGATGCCGTCGCGAAGGCCGGCACGGTGGTCGAGTGCGTGCCGCTGAAGAAGGACGAGGAGCGGCTGGCCTTCGTGCAGGCCGAGTTCCGCGACCGGCGTCGGCGCATCGACGAGGAGGCGGCCCGCGCGCTCATCCGCGCCACCGGCGCCTCGCTCACGGAGCTCGCGGCCGCGTGCGCCCAGCTCGTCGACGACACCGAGGGCGTCGTCAGCGTCGAGACCGTGGACACGTACTACAGCGGCCGCGTGGAGGCCACGAGCTTCGCGGTGGCCGACGCGGCGCTCGAGGGGCAGGCGGCGAGGGCCGTCTCCCTCGTGCGGCACGCGATGGCCACCGGCGTCCACCCGGTGATGATCACCGCGGCACTCGCGCTCAAGGCGCGGCAGGTGGCGCGGATGATCGACGCCCGCCGGCCCGCCGCCGAGCTGCCGTCCCTGCTCGGGGTGGCCCCGTTCCAGGTGCGCTACATCCAGCAGGCGGCGCGGCACTGGACGGCGGCCGGCATCGCGCAGGCCGTGGAGTGGATCGCCCAGGCCGATGCCGAGGCCAAGGGCGCCTCCCGCAACCCGGAGTTCGCCGTCGAGCGCGCGGTCATCCGCGTGGCCACCGCCGTCAGCCGCTGACGGCGCCGCCGGACGGCATCCCTCGGGGGCAGCCCGGACACGACGCGGCCCCCGCACCGATCGCTCGGGGCGGGGGCCGCGGTCACAGCCGGGGGGCGTGGATCAGCCGAGGAGGGCCTTCACGCGGGCGGCGATGCCGGACTTGCGGTTCGCGGCCTGGTTCTTGTGGATGACGCCCTTCGAGGCGGCCTTGTCCAGCTTGCGGGAGGCGGTGCGCAGCGCGGCGGCGGCGGCCTCGGGCTCGCCGGCGGCGACGGCCTTGTCCACGGCGCGGATGGCGGTCTTCAGCTCGGACTTCACCGCGACGTTGCGCTGGCGCGCCTTCTCGTTGGTGAGGATGCGCTTCTTCTGGGACTTGATGTTAGCCAAATCGGGTCCTTCGTCGTCGGCGGCGCGGACGAGGGTCCGGGCGCCGCATGAACAGGGGGTCGTGGAGGGTGCCCGGATCCGTGGACTGAGCGGCGTGGGGAACACCGATGATGACCCGTTCCGGGGGTGCCCGTCGACCGGCGGACACAATGCGGACGATCCTACCACCCAGACCCTGCGATCCGCGCGGCCGACTCAGCGCCCCCGCCGCCGGGCGCGGGCCAGCGCGGCCGTGACCCGGTCGAAGGCCGCCCGGTCCAGGACGCCGCCCTCCCGGCGCACCGCGGCCGGATCCACGCGGACCACCCGGTCCAGCTTCACCTCCGAGGCGCGGCCGGACCGGTCCCAGGCGCCCGCGCCCACGTCCACGTAGTCCTCGTCGCGGGCCAGGGCGTTGTTCCGGTCCCGGCTGGTCAGCATGAGCCCGAGCAGGTGCGCCCCGTCCCGGCCGATCAGGAGCACGGGGCGGTCCTTGCCCCGGCCGTCCATCTCCTCGTACGGCACCCAGGTCCACACGACCTCGCCCGGCCCGGCCGTCGGCCCGGGCACGGGCGCGTACTCGACGCGGACGGTGCCGGTGAAGTCCGGCAGGGACACGTGGCGGCCGGCGTCCTGTCGCCGGGGCCGGCGCTCCTGCCCGGGCCCGGGCATCGGCCACGAGTCGGTGGGCTCCGTGGGGTCCCACGCGGGCCCGGGAGGCCCGGGCGGGCCCGGGAAGGGCGACGGGCCGCTCCGGTCGCCGGCCCGTCGACCGGCCTCGGAGGCGGCCCGGCGCGGCCGGGCGTCGTCGCGGAGGGCGCCGATCAGGCGTGCCGTCCGGCGGCCGAGGGACAGGGCGCGATGCAGGTCGAAGGCCATGGGCGTGAATCTAGTGGACGCGCGGGCCCGGCGTCCGGGTCGGGTCGGCGGCGGATCATGAGAGACTAGGCGGTCAGAGTCCCGTCCCCGTCACCCGTAGAGGAAGTGCCCGTGTCGCCCCTGGCGTCGAACCCCCCGGTGCCCGCTGCCACCGACCCCTCGGTGATCCGCAACTTCTGCATCATCGCCCACATCGACCATGGCAAGTCCACGCTGGCGGACCGCATGCTGCAGGCCACCGGCGTCGTGCAGCCCCGCGACATGAAGGCGCAGTACCTGGACCGCATGGACATCGAGCGTGAGCGCGGCATCACCATCAAGTCCCAGGCCGTGCGCATGCCCTGGTCCGTGGACGGGGTGGACTACGCCCTGAACATGATCGACACCCCCGGGCACGTGGACTTCACCTACGAGGTCTCCCGCTCGCTGGCCGCGTGCGAGGGGGCGATCCTGCTGGTGGACGCCGCCCAGGGCATCGAGGCGCAGACCCTGGCGAACCTCTACCTCGCCATGGAGCACGAGTTGGAGATCATCCCCGTGCTCAACAAGATCGACCTGCCCGCCGCGGATCCGGACCGCTACGCGGCCGAGCTGGCCTCCCTGATCGGCTGCGATCCCGAGGACGTGCTGCGCGTGTCCGGCAAGACGGGCGTCGGCGTCGAGGAGCTGCTGGACCGCGTGGTCCGCGCCGTCCCCAGCCCGGAGGGCGACGCGGACGCCCCGGCCCGCGCGATGATCTTCGACTCCGTGTACGACACCTACCGGGGCGTCGTCACGTACGTGCGCGTCGTGGACGGCCGGCTCTCCCCGCGGGAGAAGGTCCGCATGATGTCCACGGGCACCACCTACGAGCTCCTCGAGATCGGCGTCTCCTCCCCGGAGCCCGTACCCACGAAGGGCCTGGCCGTGGGCGAGGTGGGCTACCTCATCACCGGCGTGAAGGACGTGCGGCAGTCCAAGGTGGGCGACACGGTCACCAACCACGCCCACCCGGCCGAGCAGTCCCTGGGTGGCTACGAGGACCCCAAGCCCATGGTGTTCTCAGGCCTGTACCCCATCGACGGCTCGGACTATCCCGTGCTGCGTGACGCCCTGGACAAGCTCAAGCTCAACGACGCCGCGCTCGTCTACGAGCCGGAGACCTCGGTCGCGCTGGGCTTCGGCTTCCGCGTCGGCTTCCTCGGTCTGCTGCATCTGGAGATCGTGCGCGAGCGCCTCGAGCGCGAGTTCGGGCTCGACCTCATCTCCACCGCGCCCAACGTGGTCTACGAGGTCACCCGGGAGGACCGTGAGGTCGTCACCGTGACCAACCCCTCCGAGTTCCCCGAGGGCAAGATCCTCGAGGTGCGCGAGCCCATGGCCTCGGCCACGATCATCGTGCCGGCCGAGTTCATCGGCGCCGTCATGGAGCTGTGCCAGGCCAAGCGCGGCAACCTCAAGGGCATGGACTACCTCTCCGAGGAACGGGTGGAGATCCGCTACTGGATCCCGCTGGCCGAGATCGTGTTCGACTTCTTCGACCAGCTCAAGTCCCGCACCAAGGGGTACGCCTCGCTGGACTGGAAGGCCGACGGTGACCAGGCGGCCGACCTCGTCAAGGTGGACATCCTGCTCCAGGGCGAACAGGTGGACGCGTTCTCCTCCATCACCCACAAGGACAACGCCTATACGTACGGCGTGATGATGACGGGCAAGCTCAAGGAGCTGATCCCGCGCCAGCAGTACGAGGTGCCGATCCAGGCCGCCATCGGCTCGCGCATCATCGCCCGCGAGAACATCCGCGCGATCCGCAAGGACGTGCTCTCCAAGTGCTACGGCGGCGACATCTCCCGCAAGCGCAAGCTGCTCGAGAAGCAGAAGGAGGGCAAGAAGCGCATGAAGATGGTGGGCCGGGTCGAGGTCCCGCAGGAGGCCTTCATCGCCGCCCTGTCCTCGGACGGCGCCGGCGCCGACCAGGCGGCGAAGAAGTAAGTGCCCGCCCTGCCCCTCGGCGAGCCGGTCCCCGACGACGGCCGGCTGCCGGCCGACGTCGGGCAGCGGGTGCGCGCGGCCGCCGGCGACGGCGCGGCGCGCACCTTCAGCCTGTACGTCCACGTGCCGTTCTGCACCGTGCGCTGCGGCTACTGCGACTTCAACACGTACACGGCCGTCGACCTCGGCCCCGGCGCGGGCCGCGGCGACTACTGGGAGTCGGCGGTCGCGGAGCTGGACTTCGCCGCGGACGTGCTCGCGTCCTCGGACGTGCCCGCCCGCCCGCTGCACACGGTGTTCTTCGGCGGCGGCACGCCCACGCTCCTGCCGGCCGCGGACCTCGTGCGCATCCTCCAGGCGGCGGTGGACCGGTTCGGGATCGCGCCCGGCGCGGAGGTCACCACCGAGGCCAACCCGGACACCATCACTCCGGAGTACGCCCGTGAGCTCGCGGCCGGCGGCTTCACCCGCCTCTCCCTGGGCATGCAGTCCGCGGTGCCGCACGTGCTCGCCACGCTCGAGCGCACCCATCGGCCCGAGTCCGTCCCCGCCGCCGTCGCCGCGGCCCGCGAGGCCGGCCTGGAGGTGTCCCTGGACCTGATCTACGGGACCGCGGGAGAGTCCCTCGCCGACTGGCGGGCCACGCTCGAGGCCGCCGTCGCCCTGGCCCCGGACCACGTGAGCGCGTACTCGCTGATCGTGGAGGAGGGCACCAAGCTCGGGGCCCAGGTGGCCCGCGGCGAGGTGGCGGACGTGGACCCCGACGACCAGGCGGACAAGTACCTGCTCGCCGAGGAGCTGCTCGGCGCCGCCGGCTACCGCTGGTACGAGGTGTCCAACTGGGCGCGCGACCCGCAGGGCTCCGGGGTCCACCGCGCGCGGCACAACGTGGCGTACTGGGAGGACCAGGACTGGTGGGGGATCGGCCCGGGAGCGCACTCGCACCTCGCCGGCGTCCGGTTCTGGAACGCCAAGCACCCCGCCGCCTACGCGCAACGGCTGGCCACGGGGGTCACCCCCGCCGTCGGCCGCGAGCGGCCCGACGCCGACGCGCGGCGACTCGAGCGCATCATGCTCGCGGTGCGCACGGTGGACGGGCTCCCGACCGCGGAGCTCGTCTCGGAGACGCCGGGGGAGGCCGCGCGGATCCGCGGGGCGATCGCCGAACTCATCGCCGCGGGCCTGCTGGACGGGCGTGCCGCCGTCGACGGGCGCATCATCCCCACGCTCGAGGGGCGGCTGCGCAACGACGCGATCGTCCGGGCGCTGGCCGGCTTCTGACCGGCCGGCCCCGGGTCAGCGCAGGATGCGCAGGTTGAACGGGTACCGGAACGGACGGCCCTTGGACACGTGCGAGGCGCCCATCACGCCGTAGACCGCCATGGCGGCCCACGTGAGCGCGCCGAGGATCGCGAAGATCGGGCCGACCACCGGCAGCAGGGACAGGAAGAAGAACAGGAGCGTGATGAGCGTGGGCGGCCCGGAGAAGTTCAGGGCCTCGCGCGACTCCTGCGAGGTGAACGGGCCGCGGTCGCGGTAGAGCAGCCACACGACCAGCGGGCCGAGCACGCCGAACGCCAGACTGAGGTGGGCCAGCGCCGCGCGGTCACGGTCCTGCTTCGCCGTGAGCGGGGCGCCGCGGCCGCCGGCCGAGACGAGCCAGGCGGGCGGGCCGTGGCCGGTGCGGCCGGCGTCGGGCTGCGCGCGGGTGTTCACGAGGGGCTCCTCCTGGATCGCGGGACCCGCGCGCCGGGGACCGGGCGCAGGGCATGGGCCAGCATAGCGCGGGCGGGCGGGGGCCGCGCCGAGATCAGTGCTCGGGTGCGGCGGTGAGGAAGTCGATGAGCTCCTCCACGCGGCCCAGCAGGGACGGCTCGAGGTCCGCGTACGTGGTGACGTGGGAGAGCAGCCGCTTCCACCCCAGCCCCGTGGCCTCCTTGCTCCCGTGCGGCCAGCCCAGTCCCCGCAGGATCCCCGTCTTCCAGTCCTGCCCCTTCGGCACGACGGGCCACGCGGGGATGCCGAGGACGGAGGGCTTGATGACCTGCCAGACGTCCACGTAGGGGTGACCGAGGATGAGCACGTTGCCCGCGGCCCCCGGCACGCGCATGGCCTCGGCCGCGAGGCGCTCCTCCTTGGACCCGGTGACGAGATGGTCCACGAGGATCCCGAGCCGGCGCCGCGGACCGGGGGCGAACGCACGGATCGCCCCGGCGAGGTCGTCCACGCCGTGCAGGGGCTCCACGACGATGCCCTCGAGGCGCAGGTCCTCGCCCCACACCTTCTCCACCAGCTCGGCGTCGTGCACGCCCTCCACCCAGATGCGAGAGGCGCGGGCGGTGCGGGCCCGCGCCCCCTCGACCCGTCGCGAGCCGGAGGCGGTGCGGGCCGGCGCCGCCGGGGCCGCGGCGGTCGGGGGGACCAGGGTCACGGGCTCGCCGTCGATCCAGAAGCCGCCGCCGAGGGGGAAGCCGCGGCGCACGCCGCGGCGGTCCTCCAGGACCACCACGTGCACGCCGCCGGAGCGCTCGATGCCGATCACGGCCCCGGTGAACCCGGAGGCCACGTCCTCGACCACCGTGCCGGGGGCGGCGGGCACATCGGGGACGGTCCGGGCGGGGCGGCGCGTCAGGTCGTCGTGGCCCGCGGGGCCCCAGCTGCTCCAGTCCATGGGAGAGCACGGTAGCAACGGGGCCGGGCGATCACCGTGAGCGAAGCCGTGCGGACCGGTCGGGGCGCCCCCCGGGGTCGGACGGTAGCATTGGCACTTGACCCGCCGGAGTGCCAGTCAGGGGCACCTCCGGGGTCGCCCCGGATCCCGACGGACCAGAGGAGGACCGAGATGTCGGAGCAGCCCCGCCGCCTGCAGGTGCTCCAGGCGATCGTGGAGGACTACGTGGCCCTGCGCGAGCCCGTGGGCTCCAAGGCCCTCGTGGAACGGCACGCCCTGGGCGTGTCCTCCGCGACCGTGCGCAACGACATGGCGGCGCTCGAGGAGGAGGGCCTCATCGTGGCCCCGCACACCTCCGCCGGGCGCGTCCCCACGGACAAGGGCTACCGCGTGTTCGTCGACCGCCTCTCCGAGGTGAAGCCGCTGTCCCCGGCCGAGCGCCGGGCCGTGCGGACCCTGCTGGACCCGGAGACGGACACCGAGCACATGATGGAGTCCACGGTGCGCCTCCTGGCCCAGCTGACCCAGCAGGTCGCCGTCGCGCAGTTCCCCTACGAGGACGGCTCCACGATCCGCCACCTCGAACTGGTCTCCCTCACGCCCACGCGCGTGCTCGTGGTCCTCATCCTGTCCACGGGACGGGTGGACCAGCGGCACGCCGTGCTGGACCGTCCGGTCGACGAGGCGGAGCTGTCCGTGCTCCGCGGCCTCCTGCTGGACGCCCTGCTGGGGCTCGGTCCGGTGCAGGCGGCCACCGTGGTGGACGACGTCGTCACCCGGGTCCGCCCGGAGCACCGGCAGTCCGCCGCCCTCGTGGCCGCGGCCGTCCAGGACCTCCTCGAGGCCGGCCGGGAGGACCGCATCGTGCTGGCCGGCACCGCCAACCTGGCCCGCTCCCCGGGGGACTTCGGCGCGTCCATCGGGCCGATCCTGGAGGCGCTCGAGGAGCAGGTGGTGCTGCTGCGCCTGCTCACGGAGATGGAGCAGGACGCCCACGGGGTGTCCGTGCGGATCGGGTCCGAGAACGCCGGATCGCTCGCGGACACCTCGGTGGTCGCGGCCGCCTACGGCCCCGGCGCCGTGGCGAAGCTCGGCGTCATCGGCCCGACCCGGATGGACTATCCGGGCACCATGGCCGCCGTCCGGGCGATCGCCCGCTATCTCTCCCGCATCCTGACCACCTGACGCGCCTCCACGCGTCCTGGCGGGCCCCGTCCCGCATCGCCCCACGTCCCGCTCTCCCCGAGAGGAATCCCCACCGTGACCGACCACTACGAGACGCTCGGCGTCAGCCGTGACGCCAGCACCGAGGAGATCCGCCGCGCCTACCGCAAGCTCGCGCGCACCCACCACCCGGACGTCAACCCCGACCCGGAGGCGGCCGAGCAGTTCAAGCGCATCTCCCACGCCTACGAGGTGCTCTCGGACGAGGGCCGGCGCCGGGCCTACGACACGACGGGCAACGAGAACGGCCAGGCCGGCTTCCCGGGCGGCTTCGGCGGGGCGGGCGGCTTCGGGGGCTTCGCCGACATCTTCGAGACCTTCATGAACGCCGCCGGCCAGGGCGGCCGCGGCGGCCCCGCCAGCCGCGCCCGCCGCGGCCAGGACGCCCTGGTGACCGCGCGGATCGACCTGCGCGACGCCGTCTTCGGCGGCGAGCAGACGATCGAGCTGGACACGGCCGTGCGCTGCGATCGGTGCGAGGGCTCGTGCTGCGAGCCCGGCACCCAGCCGGAGACCTGCCAGACCTGCCATGGCCACGGCATGATCCAGCGCCCCGTGCGGTCGCTGCTGGGCACCGTCATGGCCACCGAGGCCTGCCCCGCCTGCCAGGGGTTCGGCACCGTCATCCCGACGCCCTGCCACGAGTGCGACGGGCAGGGCCGCGTCCGCACCCGGACGCCGCTGACCCTGCGCATCCCCGCGGGCGTGGACGACGGCACCCGCATCCACCTCGCCGGCCGCGGCGAGGCCGGCCCGGGCGGCGGCCCGAACGGCGACCTCTACGTGGAGATCGCGGTCCGCCCGGACGAGACCTTCCGCCGCGAGGGCGACCACCTGGCCACCACCGTGACCGTCCCCATGGCCGCCGCGGCCCTGGGCACCACCGTCACGCTGGACACCCTGGACGGCAAGCAGTCCCTCAGCCTGGACCCGGGCGTGCAGTCCGGCCACGTCGAGGTCCTCCACGGCCTGGGCGTCGGTCGCCTGCGCGGGCAGGGCCGTGGCGACCTCAAGGTGGACGTGGTGGTCACCACGCCCACCGACCTGGACGACGAGCAGCGCCAGCTCCTGGAGCGCCTGGCCGAGGTGCGCGGCGAGGAGGTCGTGCACGGCGCACCCCAGGCCAAGGGCATGTTCGCCCGGCTGCGGGAGAACCTGAGGAACCTGTGACCGCCCCCCTGTTCCACCTCGAGCCGGGCGCCCTGGCCGGCGCGAGCGCGGGCGCGGAGGTCGTCTTCGACGGCGCCGAGGCCCGGCACGCCGCCGCGGCCATGCGCCTGGCCCCCGGGGAGGCCGTGCTCCTGGCCGACGGGTCGGGCACGCTCGGCCACGGCACCGTGCTCGCGGCCGCCCCGGACGCGGTGTCCGTGCGGCTGGACGCGGTGGCGGAGGAGCCGGCGCCCACCCCGGCGCTCGTGCTCGTCCAGGCCCTCGCCAAGGGCGACCGGGACCTCATGGCGGTCCAGGCCGCCGTCGAGCTCGGCGTGGACGCCGTGGTGCCCTGGGAGGCGGAGCGCTCGATCGTCCGCTGGAAGGGCCCCAAGGCCGCCAAGGCCCGCCAGAAGTGGGCGGACACGGCCCGCGCGGCCGCCAAGCAGGCGCGTCGCGCCCGGGTGCCCGCGGTCCGGGACCACGTCTCCGGGACGGCGGTCGCCGGGCTGGCCCGGGACGACGACGGCGGCCGGCTCGTCCTCGTACTGCACGAGGACGCGGAGCACGGGGTGTCCGCGGTGCCGGCGGAGCGACTCTCCGCGGCCGTCGAGATCGCCGTCGTCGTGGGCCCCGAGGGCGGGATCGGCCCGGCCGAGCTCGAGGCCTGCGTGGCCGCGGGGGCCGTGCCGGTGCGGCTCGGCCCGCACGTGCTGCGCGCCTCCACGGCCGGCCCCGCCGCCCTCGCCGTGCTCCAGCACCGGCTCGGCCGCTGGTGAGCCCCGGCAGGACGGCGCGCCGACGCCTAGACTGGTCGGGATGTCCCGCCCCCGCGACCCCGAGGTGATCCGCCCCATCGTGACCGTGCCCCCCACGACCCCGACCCCGCCCGCCACCGCGCACGAGGGGGTCGCGTTCGAGTCCGCCGACCTCATGGTCCGCACGCTCGGACCGCAGGACGCCCTGCTGCGGATCCTCGGCGGCGTGTTCCCCACCGTGGACGTCACGGTCCGCGACCAGCGGCTGGACCTGGCCGGGCCGGTGGCCGAGGTGGCCACGGTGCGGCGCGTCGTCGAGGACCTGCGCTCGATCGCCCGCCGCGACCAGGCCGTCACCCCCGAGGTGATGGGCCAGGTCGTCCACCACGTCCGCGACGCCGCCACCGGGCGCGGCGCGGGTCAGCTGCACCTGGACTCGATCCTCTCGGGCCGGGGCCGCCGCATCCGCGCGAAGACCCTGCACCAGCAGGACTACGTGGAGGCGATCGACCGCTCCACCGTCGTCTTCGGCATCGGCCCGGCCGGCACCGGCAAGACCTACCTGGCGATGGCCAAGGCGGTGCAGGCGCTGCAGGCCAAGGAGGTCAACCGGATCATCCTCACCCGCCCGGCCGTCGAGGCCGGCGAACGGCTCGGCTTCCTGCCCGGCGGGCTCTCCGAGAAGATCGACCCGTACCTGCGCCCCCTGTACGACGCGCTGCACGACATGATCGAGCCCGAGTCGATCCCGCGGCTGATGGAGGCCGGGACCATCGAGGTCGCCCCGCTGGCGTACATGCGCGGCCGCACCCTGAACGACGCGTTCGTGATCCTCGACGAGGCCCAGAACACCACCGGCGAGCAGATGAAGATGTTCCTGACCCGCCTCGGCTTCGGTGCGCGCATGGTCGTCACGGGCGACACCTCGCAGGTGGACCTGCCGCGCGGCACCCAGTCCGGCCTGGCCCAGGCCGTCGAGGTGCTCGAGGGGATCGAGGGACTGGAGATGGTCCGCTTCGACTCCTCGGACGTGGTCCGGCACTCGCTGGTGAGCGCCATCGTGGACGCCTACGACGCCGCCCGCGGCCCCGCGGAGCGGTCCCAGAAGCGAGGAGGGGCCCGCCGTGGCCGTTGAGATCCTGAACGAGTCGGGGATCGAGGTCCCCGAGGACGCGCTGCTGCGCATGGCCCGGCACGTGTACGCGCGCCTGCACGTCCACGAGCGCGCCGAGACGGCCGTGACCGTCGTGGACGCCGCACGCATGGCCGAGCTGCACGAGGAGTGGATGGACCTGCCCGGGCCCACCGACGTGATGAGCCTGCCCATGGACGAGCTGACCCCCGGCTCGCCCGAGGCGCCGGCCGAGGGCGTGCTGGGCGACGTCGTGCTCTGCCCCGAGGTCGCCGCCGAGCAGGCGGCGCGCGGCGGGCACTCCCGTGACGATGAGCTGCTCCTGCTGCTCACCCACGGCATGCTCCACCTGCTCGGGTACGACCACGTCGAGGACGCCGAGCGCGAGGAGATGTTCACGCTCCAGGATCGGCTCGTCTCCGAGGTCCTCGGCCGGCCCGCCCCGGCCCCCACCGTCGAGGATTGACGGCACCGCCCATGCTGACACCCGCCGTCCTCTTCGCCCTCTTCCTGGTCTTCCTCGGCCTGACCTGGACGCTGTCCCTGGCCGAGTCCGCGTTCTCCTACCTCTCCCGGCGGGACGCGGAGGACATCGTCCGCGAGCGGCCCGGCTCCAAGGTCCTGGAGATCGCCCGCGAGCGGGAGAGCCACCTCGGCGCCCTGCGGGTCTGGCGCTTCGTGGCCGAGGCCCTGTCGGCCGTCTGCCTGACCGCGGCCGCCGACGCGGTGGTGGACGACACGTGGCTCGCCGTGGCGATCGCCGCGGTCGTGCTCGTGGGCGTGGCCGCCCTGCTGGGCGTCTGGAGCCCGCGGCCGATCGGCTCCCGCAACGAGGCCGCCGTCGCCCGCCGCCTGGGCGGCCTCGTGTGGGTGCTCCGCCGGGCCCTGGGCCCGCTCGCCGCCCGCCTGGACCGGGACCGGCGCCGTCGCGAGGTCGAGCCGGAGGACGAGGACGACTTCCAGGAGCGCCACCTGCGCGAGTTCGTCGCCCGCGCCCACGACGCGGACGTGCTCGCCGACTCCGAGGCGGAGCTGATCCAGTCGGTGTTCTCCATGAACGACACCATCGTCCGCTCCGTCATGGTGCCGCGCACCGACGTCGTCACGATCGACGCCGACCACACGCTCGGGCAGGCCATGGCCCTGTTCCTGCGCTCCGGCAACTCCCGCATCCCGGTGATCGGCGAGGACGCCGACGACATCCGGGGCATGCTGCACCTCAAGGACGTCACCCGCGCCCTGCACCACGACGGCGCTGCGACCGACACCCCCGTCACCGAGGTCATGCGCGACGTCCGCTTCGTCCCCGAGTCGAAGTCCGTGGCCACCCTCCTGCAGGAGCTGCAGCGCGAGTCCACCCACGTGGCCGTGGTGGTGGACGAGTACGGCGGCACTGCGGGGCTCGTGACCCTCGAGGACCTCATCGAGGAGATCGTCGGGGAGATCTACGACGAGGACGACCAGCCGGACCGCCCCGAGGTGGAGTTCGTCGCGCCCGGCGTCTACTCCGTCGACGCGCGCATGGGCATCCACGACTTCCGGGAGGAGTTCGAGCTGCCGGAGGAGGACGAGGACGACGACGTCGACACGGTCGGCGGCCTCCTCGCCAAGGAGCTCGGCCGCGTCCCGATCCAGGGCTCGCGCGTCGTGGTCCAGGGGATCGAGCTCGTCGCGGACACCCTCGAGCCCCGCCGCAACCGGGTCGCGCGCCTGCGCGTCTCCGAGACCCCCGACCGCCCGGTGCGGCTGCGCCGGCGCGAGGAGCAGGCCCACGGCGCCGCACCCGCCGACCCCGTGGCCTGAGCCGGCCGCCCCACCCCACGCCCCGCCTGACAAGGATGACCCCATGACCGATCTCGTCGATCCGGCCCGCGCCGCGGACGGCTTCCGTTCCGGCTTCGTCTCGCTCGTGGGCCGGCCGAACGCCGGCAAGTCCACGCTCACCAACGCGCTGGTGGGGGAGAAGGTGGCGATCACCTCCTCCAAGCCGCAGACCACGCGCCACACCATCCGCGGGATCGTCCACCGCGAGGACTTCCAGCTCGTGCTCGTGGACACCCCGGGCCTGCACCGGCCCCGCACCCTGCTCGGCGAGCGCCTCAACGACCTCGTGGCGGAGACGCTCAACGAGGTCGACGCCGTGGGCATGTGCCTGCCGGCCGACGAGGCGATCGGTCCCGGCGACCGGTTCATCGCCCAGCAGCTCTCGTACCTGCACCGCACCCCGGTGGTCGCCGTGGTGACGAAGACGGACAAGGTGGGCCCGGAGCAGCTCATGGCGCAGCTCGTGGCCGTGACCGCGCTGGGCGACGAGGTCCTCGGGCCGGAGAACGGCGGGGAGGGCTTCGCGGCCGTCGTGCCGGTCTCGGCGGTGGCCGGCCGCCAGGTCGACGACGTCCTGGGCGTCTTCGCGGGCCTGCTGCCGGCCGGGCCGCCCCTGTACCCCGACGGCGAGCTCACGGACGAGCCGGAGGCGGTCATGGTTGCCGAGCTCATCCGGGAGGCGGCCCTGGAGGGCGTGCGCGACGAGCTGCCGCACTCGGTGGCCGTGATGGTCGAGGAGATGTCCCTGCGCGAGGACCGCCCCGCGGATCGGCCCCTGATGGACGTGTGGGCGAACGTCTTCGTCGAGCGGGACAGCCAGAAGGGCATCATCATCGGCAAGGGCGGCTCCCGGCTGCGTGAGATCGGCGCGCAGGCGCGGGCGGGCATCGAGCGCATGCTCGGCACCAAGGTGCACCTGGACCTGCGGGTCAAGGTCGCCAAGGAGTGGCAGCGCGACCCCAAACAGCTCGGCCGACTCGGCTTCTGAGCCGGAGGCCCGACCCGGGCGCGCACGCGCCGGAGCGGGCCGCCGTCGTCGTGCGTCACACGGGGACGGCCTCCTGTGGCCCGGCCCACCTCGGTGCTAGGGTCGGGGCATGTCCCTCCGCCTCGCGACGACAGCGCCGGCCACGGCCCGCCTGCTACTTCCCGGCCGCACGGGGTCCCCGTGCCAGGCCGTGATCCACGCCGCCTGAGCGCATGCGGAGGCAGGACGCCTCCCACCGGACCGGACACCCCGTGCGGAGCCCCTGACCTCCCGGTCCGGCCACCGACCACCCACCTTTCGCGCGCCCGCCGCGCGCACGTCGAGGGAGAACACGCATGAGCGCTCACCTGCAGAAGTCGTCGGGGATGAAGTTCCACAAGTACGTCCCGTTCCAGGACCAGATCGAGGTCGCCCTGCCGGACCGCACCTGGCCGGACAAGGTCATCGAGAAGGCGCCGCTGTGGTGCGCCGTGGACCTGCGCGACGGCAACCAGGCCCTGATCGACCCCATGGGCCCCGAGCGCAAGCTGCGCATGTTCCAGCTGCTCGTCGGCATGGGCTTCAAGGAGATCGAGGTCGGCTTCCCGTCCGCCTCGCAGACCGACTACGACTTCGTCCGTCAGCTCATCGAGGGCGACCACATCCCGGACGACGTCACCATCCAGGTCCTCACCCAGTCCCGTGAGCACCTGATCGAGCGCACCTTCGAGGCGCTCGAGGGCGCCGACCGGGCCATCGTGCACCTGTACAATTCGACGTCGGTGCTGCAGCGCCGCGTGGTGTTCCGGCAGGACGAGGACGGGATCGTGGACATCGCGACCTCCGGCGCGCGCCTGGTGAAGAAGTTCGAGGAGCAGCTGAGGGGCACGCAGATCACCTACGAGTACTCGCCCGAGTCCTACACGGGCACCGAGCTCGAGTTCGCCCGGCGCATCTCGGACGAGGTGGCCACGGTCCTGGAGGCCTCCACCGACCGCAAGATGATCCTGAACCTGCCGGCGACGGTGGAGATGTCCACCCCGAACGTGTACGCCGACTCGATCGAGTGGATGCACCGCAACCTGGAGCACCGCGACTCGCTCCTCCTCTCCCTGCACCCGCACAACGACCGCGGCACGGGCGTGGCCGCCGCCGAGCTGGGCTACCTGGCCGGGGCGGACCGCATCGAGGGGTGCCTGTTCGGCAACGGCGAGCGCACCGGCAACGTCGACCTGGTGACGCTGGGCATGAACCTGTACTCGCAGGGCATCGACCCCATGATCGACTTCTCCGACATGGACCACATCAAGCGCACGGTCGAGTACTGCAACCAGCTGGCCGTGCCCGAGCGCTCGCCCTGGGGCGGCGACCTCGTCTTCACGGCCTTCTCCGGCTCCCACCAGGACGCCATCAAGAAGGGCTTCGAGGCGATGGAGGTCGACGCGAAGGCGGCCGGCACGGACGTGGACGGCATCCCGTGGGCCGTGCCGTACCTGCCCATCGACCCGAAGGACATCGGCCGCTCGTACGAAGCCGTCATCCGCGTGAACTCGCAGTCCGGCAAGGGCGGCGTCGCCTACCTGCTCAAGTCCGAGCACAACCTGGACCTGCCGCGCCGCGCGCAGATCGAGTTCTCCCACGTCATCCAGGATCTGGCCGACGCCCAGGGCGGCGAGGTCTCCGGCGCCGACCTGTGGCGCGTGTTCCAGGACGAGTATCTGCCCGCCGACGCGGCGGAGGCGCAGTGGGGCCGCTACCGGCTCCGCTCGGTCTCCTCGGCCTCCGGCGAGGACGGCGCGTTCCGGATGGAGGCCGAGCTCGAGGTCGACGGCGTCACGCAGACCCGCACGGCGCAGGGCAACGGCCCGATCGACGCGTTCCTGCGCATCCTCGGCGAGGAGGGCGTGGACGTCCGCGTGCTCGACTACTCCGAGCACGCACTGTCCGAGGGCGGCGCGGCCATGGCCGCCGCCTACGTGGAGGCGGCCGTGGGCGACCGTGTCCTCTGGGGCGTCGGCCTGGACCACAACACCACCACCGCCTCGCTGAAGGCCGTGGTGTCCGCGGTGAACCGCGCCCTGCGCGCGTGAGCGGCTCCGGCTCCTCCCGGCGGGGTGCGCGGCACGGCGGCTACGCGGCGAACTCGTTCCGCACCGAGGCCATCGTGCTGCGCACCCACCGTCTGGGGGAGGCCGATCGCATCATCGAGGCGCTCACCCCCGAGCACGGCCTGGTCCGAGCCGTGGCCAAGGGGGTGCGCAAGACCTCCTCCCGGCTGGGCTCGGTGGTGGAGCCGTTCATGCACTCCACGCTCCAGCTCGCACGCGGCCGGGGGGAGCTGCACATCGTGAGCCAGGCGCAGCTGCTGCACCCGTACGCAACGATGCTGGCCGCCGACTACGACGCCTACACCGTCGCCGGCGCCCTCGCCGAGGCCGTCGAGCGGGTCCCCGCGGTCGACGACGACGGCCGGCGCGCCCAGTACCGCCTGTTCCACGGCGCGCTGGCCGCGCTGGCCCGCGGCGCGCACGACCCGCGCCTGATCCTGCACTCGTTCCTGCTGCGCGCGCTCGCCCAGGCCGGCTGGGCCCCGACCTTCGACCGGTGCGCCCGCTGCGGCGCCCCCGGCCCGCACACGGCACTGCACGTGGGCCTCGGCGGGGCCGTCTGCCCCGCGTGCAGGCCACCCGGTGCCGCTCACCCGGCCCCGGAGACCTTCGACCTGCTCTCGGCCCTCGCGGCGGGGGGCTGGGCCACCGCGGACGCCTCCGGGGCCCCCGCCCGCCGCGAGGCGGCCGGTATCGTGGCGGCGTACCTGCAGTTCCACGCCGAGCGGCGCCTGGTGTCCCTGTCCGTCCTGGACCAGGACCTCGGCCTCCCCGCCCCGCGCGTCGAGAGGAGACCATGAGCGCCGACCGAGCCCCGCAGCCCCCACCGCCGCACCCCTCGGGTGCGGTCGCCCCGCGGATCGACCCGCGTTTCGTGCCCCGGCACGTGGCGATCGTGATGGACGGCAACGGCCGGTGGGCCAACCAGCGCGGCCTGCCCCGCACCGAGGGCCATCGGGCCGGCGAGGCGGCGCTGCTGGACGTCGTCGCCGGGGCGGTGGAGCTGGGGATCGGCCACGTGTCCGCGTATGCGTTCTCCACGGAGAACTGGCGGCGCTCGGCGGAGGAGGTGCGTTTCCTCATGGGCTTCTCCCGGGACGTGCTGCGCCGGCAGCGGGACACCCTGCACTCGTGGAACGTGCGGATCCGGTGGAACGGTCGGGCCCCGCGCCTCTGGACCCCCGTGATCCGGGAGCTGCAGGAGGCCGAGGAGCTCACGCGCCACAACACCGGCACCACGCTGCACATGTGCGTGAACTACGGCAGCCGGGCCGAGATCCTGGATGGCGTCCAGGCCATCGCCGAAGAGGTCCGGGCCGGCCGGATGCGGCCGGGGGAGATCAGCGAGGACGTCATCACCCGCTACCTCGACCGCGGCTTCCGCACGGGTCAGGACGTCGACGTCGTCCCGGACGTGGACCTGTTCCTGCGGACCTCGGGGGAGCAGCGCCTGTCCAACTACCTGCTGTGGCAGTCCGCCTACGCGGAGCTGCTGTTCCTGGACGTGCTGTGGCCGGACGTCGACCGGCGGACCCTGTGGGCCGCCGTCGAGACCTACGCCCGACGGGACCGCCGCTACGGCGGCGCCGTGGACACCCCTCAGCCGGCGCCGTCGTCCGGCGCGCCGGACTCGGCCTCGGTCGCCGACGGCGGTGCGTAGGCCCCCAGCCACGTGAGCGTCGCGGCACCGGCCGCCTCGCGCACCGACGCGGGGGAGGCGAACACGTCGTGCAGCGCGTCGGGGAGCCGGTGGACGGTCACCCGGTCGCCGAGCCGCAGGGAGCGGCGGGCCATGGCGTCGGGGTCCAGGACGATGTCCGAGGTCAGCATCGCCTCGCCGTAAGACGTGCCCCGATGCCCGCGCGCGGAGACGAGCACGAGGATCGGCACGGAGACGTGGAGCCGCCCGGCCACGGCCCGGTGCCCCGAGAGGACCGCGCTCAGCCAGGCGGCCGGCACCTCGAACGCGTGCGGGGGACGCCAGAGCGGGTGCAGGTCCCATTCGCCCTCGGCCTGGTCCGAGAGGGTGCGCCAGTAGTGGTCGATGCGCGGCAGTGTGAGCGTGGCGTAGGGCTTCATGGCGGAGACGGGCCCCACGATGGACTTCGCCAGCAGGCGCACCCCCGCGCTGCCCTGCATCTCCAGCCACGGGCTGTTGAGCACGAGCGCGGCGAGGCGGCCGGGATTCCGGTCCGCCCACAGCGCGGCGATCAGCCCGCCGGTGGAGTGCCCCATGAGGATGGGCGGCAGCGGGTGATCCTGGGCGATGGTCTCGAACGCGGCCTCGAGGTCCGCGTCGTAGCGGGTCAGGTCGTCCGTCCAGCCGGGCGTCTGTCCCGCGCGCAGCGAGCGGCCGTAGTGGCGGAGGTCGACGGCGTGGAAGGCGTAGCCGGCGGCCTCGAACGCGTGGGCGAGCGGGGCGTTGTAGAAGTAGTCGCTCCAGCCGTGCACCGAGAGGATGGGCCGGCGGGCCGGGTCACGGGGGGCGTCGGTGCGCGGACGCACCACTGTAACAAGGTTCTGTCCTTGTTCATCGGTGTCGAGGCCGAGGGTGCATCGTTCGAAGCCCGGCAGTCCGTCCGGGACCCAGCCCAGGCCCGGCGGGTCGTCGAGGAACGGGCGGGTGTCCTCCTCCGTCGGTCCGCCGGCGGGGGCGCCGTGCGGGGCGGAGGGGTCCGGGGGCGGCGGCTGGATCGGGTCACGGGCCATCCGACCACTCTAGGAGGACCCTGGGCGGGCGGGAGGCCCGTGCGAGGATGGGGGCATGCAGCTGCCTGATCCCAAGTCCGCCGTCGACGGCCTCCTGACCTCCCGCGCGCCTCGCCTGTACCCGCCCTTCTTCCGTGCCGTGTTCGGCGGCATGGACGCGGAGCAGGCGCACCATCGGGGCTTCGACGCGATCCGGCTGGTCGAGCGCACCGGGGCGTCCGCCGCCCTGCGCGCCGCCTTCCGCCCGGACCCGCTGCTCGCGCGCACGGTCATGGGCCTGCGGTTCCCGACGCCCTTCGGCCTGGCCGCGGGGTTCGACAAGGACGGCCGGGGGACCGCCGCCCTGGCCGACCTCGGGTTCGGCCACATCGAGGTCGGCACGATCACGGCGCAGCCGCAGCCCGGCAACCCGCAGCCCCGACTGTTCCGTCTCGTGGACGACCGGGCGCTGGTCAACCGCATGGGCTTCAACAACGACGGCGCGGCGGCCGTCGCCCCCCGCCTGGCGCGGACCCGGCAGACCCTGGAGCGCCGCTTCGGTCCGACCCGGCCGGTCCTGGGCGTGAACATCGGCAAGACCAAGGTGGTCCCGCTCGAGGACGCGGCGGACGACTACCGGGCCTCGACCCGCCTGCTCGCGCCCCACGCCGACTACCTGACGGTCAACGTGTCCTCCCCGAACACGCCGGGGCTGCGCCAGCTGCAGGAGATCGACGCGCTGGAGCCGATCCTCACGGCGGTGCGCGAGGAGGCCGACCGTGCGGTCCCGGGCCGGCGGGTGCCACTGACCGTGAAGATCGCCCCGGACCTGGCGGACGACGACGTGCGCGCCGTCGGGGCGCTCGCCGAGCGCCTCGGGCTCGACGGCGTCATCGCGACCAACACGACCGTCTCCCGCGAGGGTCTGCGCACCCCGCGTGCCGACGTGGACGCCCTGGGCGCGGGCGGCCTGTCCGGGGCCCCGCTGCAGGAGCGGTCGATGCGGGTGCTGCAGGTCCTGCGGGCGGCGCTGCCGACGGGCACCGCCGTCGTCAGCGTGGGCGGCGTGACGGACGCCGACGACGTCCAGGCCCGGCTCGACGCGGGCGCGGACCTCGCCCAGGGCTACACCGCGTTCCTCTACGAGGGGCCGTTCTGGGCCGGCCGGATCACCGCCGGGCTGGCCCGGTCCCTGCGGGGCTGACGGTCTGCTCGCCGGTGCCGCGACGGCCCGTGCCCACCGGGGTCCGGGCCGTGGCGCGGTGTCGTGTCAGGCGGGGTACTCGCCCCGCTTGACCTGGGGCTTGGGCAGACGCAGGCGGCGGAACTGCAGGGCCCGCATGATGCCGTAGAAGCCGGTCCCGGGCTCCGGCGTGCCGAAGCGCTCCGTCAGGCCCTTCTTGATGTGCCGGCTGACCAGGAAGCTCTCGATGAGCACGAGGGCCACGAGGACGTACAGGCTGATCATCAGGATCAGCTGCGCCTCGCGGCCGGGGATGAACATGAGCAGGACGTAGGCGAAGACGACGGGCATGAGCCACTCGCCGATGCCGGTGCGCGCGTCCACGTAGTCACGGACCCAGCGCTTCTGCGGTCCCTTGTCGCGTGCCGGGAGGCCGCGCTCGTCCCCGGTCTCCAGCGCGGCGCGCTGGCGCATCCGCTCCTGGGCCATCGCCTGACGCTCGGCCTTGCGGGCCGCCTTGCGATCTTCGGGGACCAGGGTGCGACGGCGCGCGGCCTCCTGGTCGCGGCGCCGTGGAGTCGGGCCCTTCTTGCCCTGCGAGCGGTCGCGCGGCCCGGCCTCGGCCACGGCGGCGCCCTCGGCGGGAGCGGCCGAGGAGCCGTGAGTCGAGGGGGCGGGCGCGGTCTCGGGGGTCTTGTCTCGCTTGAACACCCGTCCAGTCTAGTGGTGGGGCGCGTCCGGCCTGGCCGGAGGCGCGGCCCTCGGCCCGGGCGCCGTCTACGCTGGCCGTCATGACTGACATCACCTCCCGTGCGCCGCAGGACGCGGCCCTCGTCTCCGCCGTCCGTGAGGCCGTCGAGGCCCGTTTCCCGACGACCCTCCAGACCCTCACCGACCTCGTGGCGATCCCGGGCATCGCCTGGGACTCCGCGGACCGCGCCCAGCTCGAGCGGTCCGCGGAGGCCGTCGCGGGCCTGCTGCGCGAGGCGGGCCTGCAGGATGTAGAGATTGTGTCCGAGATCCGCGACGACGGCCGGCCCGGCGGGCCGGCGGTGATCGGCGAGAAGCCCGGCACCTCTGACAAGCCCACTGTCTTGTTTTATGCCCATCATGACGTGCAGCCGATCGGGGACGAGGACCTCTGGGACACCCCGCCGCTCGTGGCCACCGAGCGCGGCGGGCGGCTGTACGGCCGCGGCGCCGCCGACGACAAGGCCGGCATCATGGTCCACCTCGCCGCCCTCGCCGCCCTGCGGGACGTCCTGCCCGACGCCGGCGTCGGCGTCCGCGTCTTCATCGAGGGCGAGGAGGAGGCCGGCTCGCCCACCTTCCGCACCTTCCTGGAGAAGCACCGGGCGCGCCTCGACGCCGACGCGATCGTGGTCGCGGACTCGTCCAACTGGGCTGTGGGGGAGCCAGCGCTGACCACCTCCCTGCGTGGGCTGGTGGACGGCACGGTGACCGTCCGGGTGCTCGACCACGCCGTGCACTCCGGCATGTTCGGCGGGCCGGTCCTGGACGCCGTCGTCCTGCTCTCGCGGCTGATCGCCACGCTCCACGACGCGGACGGCGCGGTCGCCGTGCCCGGCCTCGAGCCGCGGCAGACCGCGGGCCTGGACTACCCCGAGGACGTCTTCCGTGCGGACGCGGGCGTGCTGGACGGGGTGACCCTGGCCGGCCGCGGCCCGGTCGCGGACCGGCTGTGGAACGCTCCCGCGCTGAGCATCATCGGGATCGACGCGCCCTCGGTCGCGGAGTCCTCGAACACGATCCAGCCCGCGGCGCGCGCGAAGTTCTCGATGCGCCTGGGCCCCGGCATGGAGCCCGCGGAGGCCTTCGAGGCGCTGCGCACCCACCTGGAGGCGCAGTCCGCGGCGGTGCTCGGCGCGGAGATCACGGTCACCGCGGGGGAGTTCGGTCAGCCGTTCACGACGGACACCTCGGCCCCCGCCGCGGCCGCGATGATGGCCGCCCTGGAGGACGCCTGGGGCGTCGAGCCCCGGGCGATCGGCATGGGCGGCTCCATCCCGTTCACCGCGGACCTCGCCGAGGTCTTCCCGGAGGCCACCCTCCTCATCACGGGCGTGGAGGACCCGGACACGCGGGCGCACTCGGCCAACGAGTCGCTGCACATCGACGACTTCCAGCGGGCCGTCGTGGCCGAGGCGCTCTGGCTCGCGCGGCTCTCGGCGTGAGCGCCGCCCGGCCCGTCGGTGCGGCGGGCCGGGAATGCCCCGTGGGCGGCTAGTGTTGCCCGGGAGACCACACGCGCGTGACGGCCCCGTCCGCGCCCCATGATCTGAGGAGGTCACGATGGCTCTGTCCGCAGAGGAGACCGGCGTCGAGATCGGCGCAACCCAGGACGCCGAGGGCCTGCCCCCGCACGAGGTCGAGCTGACCGACGTGGCGGCCGGCAAGGTGCGCTCGCTGCTCGAGCAGGAGGGTCGCACGGACCTGCGGCTGCGCGTCGCCGTGCAGCCGGGCGGCTGCTCTGGCCTGATCTATCAGCTCTACTTCGACGAGCGCGTCCTCGACGGCGACACCGTCCGTGACTACGACGGGGTCGAGGTGATCGTCGACAAGATGAGCGTGCCCTATCTCATGGGCGCGACCATCGACTTCGAGGACACCATCTCGAAGCAGGGCTTCACGATCGACAACCCCAACGCGGGCGGCTCGTGCGCCTGCGGCGACTCCTTCCACTGATCTGCGGGCGCCCGGAGCGCCTCGGACCGCGAACCGGCGGGTCGGCCTCGGCCGGCCCGCCGTCGTCGTGCCCGGGCGTCGCACCCAGGATGCTCGGACCCGGCTCCCAGACACGATCGGCACGTGTCACGGTGCGGAGAATCCGCGCGTTTCGGCGTAGACTGGCTCTGAATCATCAGGGCATACCCGTGCTCCCTGCGAGGACGCTGCGAGAAGTCGCCGAATCGCCGGGGGAGCGGGGACGCCCCTCGCACACGAGATGAAGAGGAAGGCCGTCTGTGAGAGCACAGAATGACGCCGGACGTCGGACTCGCCGCCGCTGGACCGCCGGTGCCGTGGGCACCACGGCGCTCCTGGTGCTGACCGGCTGTTCGGCAGAGGTCCAGCGCGGCTGGTACCCCGGCACCCGGGACACCACCAACCACAACGCCCAGCTCACCGACCTGTGGGTGAACTCCTGGATCGCGGCCATGGTCGTCGGCCTGCTCGTCTGGGGCGCCATGATCTGGTGCATGGTGGCGTACCGCCGCCGCAAGAACGACCAGGGCTTCCCGAAGCAGACGGCCTACAACGTGCCGCTCGAGACCATGTTCACGGCCATCCCGATCCTGACGGTCTTCACCCTCTGGGGCTTCACCGACCGCGTCCAGACCGAGGTCGACCGCCCCGTGGACGACTCGCCGCTGACCGTCACCGTGTACGGCAAGCAGTGGTCCTGGGACTTCAACTACTCCTACGAGCAGGAGGACGGCGAGGTCATCGAGGCCCACTACTCCGGCATCCAGGCCCAGCTGGACGGCACCGAGGGCGTGCGTGACACCCTTCCGGTCCTGTACCTGCCGAATGACGTGCCGGTGCACTTCGAGCTGAAGTCCCGTGACGTGGTCCACTCCTTCTGGATCCCGCAGTTCCTCCAGAAGCGCGACATGGTGCCCGGCAAGACCAACCACCTGTACCTGACCCCCCAGGAGCTGGGCAGCTACGACGGCAAGTGCGCCGAGCTGTGCGGCGAGTTCCACTCCGAGATGCTCTTCAACGTGGAGGTCGTCGACGAGGCGGAGTTCGTCCAGCGCCTCGAGGAGATGGAGTCGGGTCAGGTGGGCGAAGAGTACAGCCGCAACCCCAACAACAACCCTGACGGCGCCGGGACGATGGAGCGCGATCTCCAGACCCCCCGCGGTGGAGGTAGCCACTGATGACCACTTACGAGTACGCAACGGATGAGGTGCGCTCACAGGCGCAGCCTCGTGTGGTGCCCCGTTCGCTGGGCAAGATCGTCGTCAGCTGGCTGACGACGACCGACCACAAGGTGCTCGGGTACATGTACCTGATCACGTCCTTCATCTTCTTCTGCATCGGCGGCGTCATGGCCCTCATGATCCGTGCGGAGCTCTTCGAGCCCGGCATGCAGATTCTGCAGACGAAGGAGCAGTACAACCAGCTGTTCACCATGCACGGCACGCTCATGCTGCTCATGTTCGCGACCCCGCTCTTCGTGGGCTTCGCCAACGTGCTGGTGCCGCTGCAGATCGGCGCTCCGGACGTGTCCTTCCCGCGTCTGAACGCCCTGGCGTTCTGGTTCTTCCTGTTCGGCTCGCTCATCGCGACCGCGGGCTTCCTCACCCCGCAGGGTGCGGCCTCGTTCGGCTGGTACGCCTACGCCCCGCTCTCCAACACCACGTTCTCGCCGGGTGTCGGCGGTGACCTCTGGGTGTTCGGCCTGGCCCTCCAGGGCTTCGGCACGATCATGGGCGGCGTCAACTTCATCACCACGATCCTGACGATGCGTGCCCCGGGCATGACGATGTGGCGCATGCCGATCTTCACCTGGAACACGCTCATCACCGGCATCCTGATCCTGATGGCGTTCCCGCCGCTGGCCGCCGCGCTCTTCGCGCTGGGCCTGGACCGTCGCTTCGGCGGCCACATCTTCAACCCGGAGAACGGCGGCGCCATCCTGTGGCAGCACCTCTTCTGGTTCTTCGGCCACCCCGAGGTGTACATCATCGCTCTGCCGTTCTTCGGCATCGTGTCGGAGATCATCCCGGTGTTCTCCCGCAAGCCGATCTTCGGCTACAAGTCCATCGTGTTCGCGACGACGGCGATCGGCGCCCTCTCCTTTTCCGTGTGGGCGCACCACATGTACGTGACCGGCTCCGTGCTCCTGCCGTTCTTCTCCGTGATGACCATGCTCATCGCGGTCCCGACGGGCGTGAAGTTCGTGAACTGGATCGGCACGATGTGGCGCGGTTCGATCACCTTCGAGAACCCGATGCTGTGGACGCTCGGCTTCATGGTCACCTTCCTCTTCGGTGGCCTGACCGGCGTCATCCTGGCGTCGCCGCCGCTGGACTTCCAGCTGAACGACACGTACTTTGTCGTGGCGCACTTCCACTACGTCGTCTTCGGCACCGTGGTGTTCGCGATGTTCGCCGGCTTCTTCTTCTGGTGGCCGAAGTTCACCGGCAAGATGCTGAACGAGCGTCTCGGCAAGATCCAGTTCTGGATGCTGTTCGTGGGCTTCCACGGCACGTTCCTGATCCAGCACTGGCTCGGCGTCACCGGCATGCCCCGTCGCTACGCGGACTACATGGTGGAGGACAGCTTCCACGCGATGAACGCGTTCTCCTCGGTCTTCTCCTTCGTCCTCGGCGCGTCGCTGATCCCGTTCTTCTGGAACGTGTACATCACCGCGCGCTACGGCAAGAAGGTCACCGTGGATGACCCGTGGGGCTTCGGCGGCTCGCTCGAGTGGGCCACCTCGTGCCCGCCCCCGCGGCACAACTTCCACTCGCTGCCGCGCATCCGCTCGGAGCGTCCGGCGCTGGACCTGCACCACCCGGAGCTCTTCCCGCACTCGCCTCAGCACACCACTGAGGCCTTCGGAGAGAAGGTGGCCCAGTGAAGGTCGCAGCGAATATCTTCTGGGTGATCGGCCTCTTCTTCGTGGGTGCCGGAACCCTCTACGGATTCTGGAACGAGTGGACCGAGTGGGCCGGCATCCCCGCGATCTACGCCCTGGGCGGGATGTCCTGGATGATCGCCTGGTACCTGAACGCCGCCGAGCGCAAGTACGGGGTCGGCCCCGCCGATGACGAGGACGGCCAGATCGTCGAGTACGCCGGCACCTACGGCACCTTCGCTCCCTGGAGCTGGTGGCCGCTGGGTCTCGGCCTCGCCTGCGCCATCATCGTGACCGGTCTGGCCGTCGGCTGGTGGGTCTTCGTCATCGGCATCATCGCTGGCGCCTACTTCACCTTCGGGTGGGTCTACGAGTTCTCTCGGGGCAAGTTCGCCCACTGACCCGACCGTCGTTCCAACGCCGCAGGCCGGATCCCCTCGGGGGTCCGGCCTGCGGCGTTTTCCTGTGCGATGAGGGCGGCCGGCCCGCCGTCGTGGCAGCCGGCCTGCCGCTCGACGTACACCGTGGCGGCGGATCTCCGCGACCTGTCTCGCCGCGTCGGGGGAAGCGGGAGCCGTGCACCACGAGCGCGCGTGCCGCGCAGCGGCGCTGGGCAGGCCACCCGACGTCGGCGCGTGCGTCGGCAGCCGCCCTGAGGGGCCCGGCGGCGATGCCCTGAGCCCTGCACGGCCGGGGAGCGGGCCGAACGACCCACGCGTGACGGCGACACGACGGCGGCCGCGCGCCTTGCACCCGCTCCGAGCGACCGGAGACCGCCGCGTCTCGTGAGAGGGGACAGGGCGCCGCTGACACACCTGGAGCCAGCCAGGCCCGGGGAGCGTCCCCACCGGGGTAGGGGGGGCCGACGGTGCTCGTCGTGGCCCGCCTCCGTCGCCGGCGCCTCGCGTCGCTTGGCCTCGCAGGTGCACGCCCGAGCAAGACCGGCGTCGCGGTGACAGACCGGTTCGTCCTCCCACGCCTCGTTCCGGGCCAAGCGGTGTGCCGGCCGTGAGCAAGCCTGCCGCCACCGTCTCAGGCGCGCGGCCGAGGTCCTTCAGCGGCAGGTGCACCCTGCCCTCGGCCCGCGGTGAGGACCCCCTGCGGCCTCTGGCGCCGGTCTTCCCGGGCCGGGGCGAGCACGCAGGCGGAGGATCCCGGCCCGGTGCCGCCACGTCCAACTGGGTCCGGGCGCAGCTGGCGGCGGGCAGAGTTGAGTCCCGCATAGTGGTGTAGCGCCCGGTGGTCGGGCACGTCGTCTCAGACGTGGACGCGGCCACCGTGTGATCCTTCGAGTGAACCTCTCACAGCACCCTCGAATGGAGTCATCACGATGACCGCTCCTCATATTCTCGACCCTGCCGGCCTGCTGAGCGAAGCCCTGTCCGAAGCGTCCCCGGACATGATGCGCCACTTGCTGCAGACCATGATCAACACCCTGCTCTCCGCCGATGCCGACGCGGTGGTCGGCGCCGAATGGGGCAAGCCCACCCCGACACGGTCCGCCCAGCGCAACGGGTACCGGCACCGGGACCTGGACACCCGGGTCGGCACGGTCGATGTAGCCATCCCGAAGCTGCGCTCTGGGACGTACTTCCCGGAGTGGCTGCTGGAACGCCGAAAGAGAGCGGAGTCGGCGCTGATCACCGTGGTGGCGGACTGCTACTTGGCCGGGGTGAGTACCCGGCGGATGGACAAGCTGGTCAAGACCCTGGGGATCAATGCCCTCTCCAAGTCCCAGGTCTCCAGGATGGCCGCGGACCTGGATGAACACGTGGAGTCCTTCCGCCACCGGCCCCTGGATGAGGCCGGTCCGTTCACGTTCGTGGCCGCGGACGCGCTGACGATGAAGGTCCGCGAGGGCGGGCGGGTGGTCAACGCGGTGGTGCTGCTGGCTACCGGGGTCAACGGTGACGGCCACCGCGAGGTCCTGGGGATGCGCGTGGCGACCAGTGAGACCGGTGCGGCGTGGAACGAGTTCTTCGCTGACCTCGTGGCCCGGGGCCTGGCCGGGGTTCGCCTGGTCACCAGTGACGCCCATGCCGGGCTCAAGGACGCCATCGCCGCCAACCTGCCCGGCGCCACCTGGCAGCGGTGCCGGACCCACTACGCGGCGAACCTGATGGGCATCACCCCGAAGTCCATGTGGCCGGCGGTGAAGGCCATGCTCCACTCGGTCTACGACCAGCCCGACGCCACGGCGGTGAACGCGCAGTTCGATCGGCTGCTGGACTACGTGAGCGAGAAGCTCCCGGCGGTGGCCGAGCACCTCGGTGATGCCCGGGCGGACATCCTGGCCTTCACGACGTTCCCGAAGGACGTCTGGACGCAGGTCTGGTCGAACAACCCGGCCGAGCGGCTCAACCGGGAGATCCGCCGTCGCACCGACGCGGTGGGCATCTTCCCCAACCGGGCGGCCATCGTCAGGCTAGTGGGTGCGGTGCTGGCCGAGCAGACCGACGAATGGGCCGAAGGGCGCCGCTACCTCGGCCTCGAGGTCCTCGCCCGCTGCCGCCTCACCCCCGTCGAGGACACCGGAAGCGAGGTGGGCACCGACACCGACACTGCCCTCGAGCTCAGCGCCTGACAACCCCAACGAAGGATCCAACCGCTACACCACCACAAGGGGCTTGACCGCGGGCAGACGCAGCGGACGCTACAGGGGGGCAGTGGCGTGCACGAGCTTGGCCCGAGCGCGGAGTTCCCTCCGAGACTGACCGGACGTCGCAGCACCCACCCCGTGGCGGGACGCCGGGTCGCCTACTCTGAGCCCGCGTGGGAGGAACGCCGCGTGAGGACCCAGAGCATCGACGGCGCCCGCCTCCGGCCGTCTCTCGGGATGCCCCCGAAGAACGCCACCTGCGTCCGCCCAGCATCCGCCGTCGCGGACCGGCGGACGCACGCCTGTCCGTGCCCGAACCGACCGGCCGCGGCGAGCGAGGCGCACCACTTTGCTCACGCCCACCCGAGGTGGCCGCCGAACGAGGACCCCGCAGTGCAGGTCGCCGACTCGGCACGTCGGGGGGGGGCGCTGGGCCCCCTCAGGGCGCCCGCTGCGGCCGTGGGCGGGCTCTCCCTCGATGGCCGCGGCGGCCCGCCTCCCGGGACGCCGAAGGGCCCCGCGCACCGTGGTGCGCGGGGCCCTTCGTCAGAGGATCAGCCGACCGGGGTCAGCGCTCCAGACGAGGAGCGTCCGAGCCGTGTCCGAGCTCGACGGGGTGCTCCTCGTGGCCGTGCTGGCCGTGGGTGCGGGCCTCCACCAGCTCCTCGCGGGAGACCGGGGCGACGCGCTCCTGGTAGAACATGCGGTTCAGGCCGGCACGGGCCTTCTCCAGCGCTCCCACCTTGCCGTTGCGGCCGGGGATGGCCGGCACCGGGCGACGGTCCTCGAAGGCCACCAGGCGGTACAGCTCGTAGTCGGTGAGCGGGCGGTGACGCTCGTGGAAGCCGCCCTCGGGGGACATCTCGATGACGCCGGCCTCGTGGCCGTGGAGCACCAGCTCACGGTCCTTGCGCTGCAGGGACAGGCAGATGCGGCGGGTCACGATGAAGGCGATCACCGGGCCGAGGAAGAACAGCGCGCGCAACACGTACAGCACGTCGTTCAGGGAGAGGTGGAAGTGGGTGGCGATGAGGTCCGAGGAGGCGGCCGCCCACATGACGCAGTACCAGACGACGGCGGCCACGCCGATGCCCGTGCGGGCCGGAGCGTTGCGCGGACGGTCGAGGAGGTGGTGCTCGGTGTCGTCCTTCGTGATCCACCGCTCGATCCAGGGCCAGGCGCACATGCCGACGAGCAGGACGCCGACCGGGATCAGCGGCACGAGCACGCCCATGGGCAGCGACACCGAGGAGCCCCACGGCATCGGGATGTTCCAGAGGAAGGAGTAGTCGCCGATCATGCCCGGCATGAGGCGCAGGGCGCCGTCGAACACGCCGATGTACCAGTCGGGCTGGGTGCCGGCCTGCACCGGGGACGGATCGTACGGACCGTAGTTCCAGTTGGCGTTGATCGTCACCGTGGAGGCGATGAGCGCGAGCACACCGAACACGATGAAGAAGAAGCCGCCGGCCTTGGCCGCGTACACGGGGCCCACCGGATAGCCGACCACGTTGTCCTCGGTGCGGCCCGGGCCCGGGTACTGGGTGTGCTTGTGCACGACGACCATGAACAGGTGGATGCCGATGAGCAGCAGGATGGCGGCCGGCACGATCATGATGTGCAGGGCGTACAGGCGGCCGATGACCGAGTGGCCGGGGAACTCGCCGCCGAAGAAGAAGGCGGAGAGGTACGTGCCGACCAGCGGCAGGGACTTCAGGATGCCGTCGATGATGCGCAGGCCGTTGCCGGAGAGCACCTCGTCGGGCAGGGAGTAGCCGGTGAAGCCGGCGGCCCAGCCGGCCATCAGCAGGAAGCAGCCGACCAGCCAGTTCAGCTCACGGGGGCGACGGAACGCGCCGGTGAAGAACACGCGCAGCATGTGGACGGACATGGCCGCCACGAACATCAGCGCCGCCCAGTGGTGCAGCTGCCGCATGAACAGACCGCCGCGCACGTCGAACGAGATGTCGAGGGTCGAAGCGTAGGCCGCGGACATCTCGATGCCGCGCAGCGGGGCATAGGCCCCGTTGTAGACGACCTCCGACATGGAGGGGTCGAAGAAGAACGTGAGGAACGCGCCGGACAGCAGCAGGATGACGAAGCTGTACAGGGCGACCTCGCCGAACATGAACGTCCAGTGGTCCGGGAAGATCTTGCGGGCGAAGAACTTCACGATCGGCGACATCCCCGTGCGGGTGTCGACGAAGTTCGCGATGCGGCCGGTCGAGGTCGCCGGCTGGAACTCATTCACGGTGGTGCTCATAGGTGTCAGCCACGCTCCCAGTAGACAGGCCCGACGGGCTCATGGAAATCGCTCTGGGCCACGAGGAAGCCCTCGTCGTCCACGGTGATAGGCAGCTGCGGCAGCGCGTGGCTGGCCGGGCCGAAGATGACCTTGCACTCCTGCGTCAGGTCGAAGGTCGACTGGTGGCAGGGGCAGAGCAGGTGGTGGGTGTGCTGCTCGTACAGGGCGATCGGGCAGCCCACGTGCGTGCAGACCTTGGAGTAGGCGAAGATGCCGTCCACGTTCCAGTCCTCGCGACCCGGGGTGATCCTCACCTTGGCGGGGTCCAGGCGCATGAGCAGGACGACGGCCTTGGCCTTCTGGTTGAGCTTGTCGGGGCCCAGATCGTTCAGGCCGTCGGGGATGACGTGCACGGCCGAGCCGAGCGTGACGTCCGAGGCCTTGATGGGGGAGCCGGTGGGGTCGCGCACGAGGCGCACGCCCTCGGCCCACATGGTGTGGCGCAGACGCTCAGGGCCGAAGTTGTGAGCCTCCTGGTCCGAGAAATTGTCCGAGTCGTCCAGATCGCGGAACACGGCGATGAACGGCAGGGGGGCCAGCAGGGCGGCGCCGATCAGGGTGTTGCGCAGCAGGGGGCGGCGCTTGATCTGCGACTCGTCCAGGATCTCGGAGATCATCCCGGTGGCGGCCACGCGGTCGTCCTCCGAGCGGATCTCATGACGGTCCTCGACGGTCTCGTGGTCCGGCATCAGGGTCTTGGCCCAATGCACCACGCCGATGCCGATGCCGAACATGGCGAGGGCGGTGCCCAGGCCGAGCAGCAGGTTCTGCAGGTAGATCTTGCTGAACGCCTCACCGTTGCCGATCTGCCCCACGCCGAAATAGCCGATGAAGAAGAGCACCGTGCCCACGATGGAGATGAGGAACATGACCGAGACCTGACGCTCGGCGCGCTTCGCAGCCTTCGGATCCTCATCGGCCAGACGCGGACGGTGCGGAGGCAGGCCCGGGTCGTCGATCGCGTACCGGGGCGCGTCCTCGCCGGCGTGCTCGAGGGAACCCGAGCGGCGCTCGGTCCCTTCAAGGCCTTTCTCGCCCATATGTCCTGTTTCCTTTACTCGAGTGATGAATGTCGATGACGGGTGGTCGGCGCGCCTGCGCCGACGGGATCAGGAGGACCGGCTGGTGAGCCAGACCATGAAGCCGATGATCAGCGCCAGGCCCGCGGTCCAGATGAACAGGCCCTCGGAGACGGGGCCGAGCGAGCCGAGGGCGAGGCCGCCGGGGGAGCCCTGGTTCTCGATGGTCTTCAGGTAGGCGATGATGTCGCGCTTGTCCTCGGGCTTGATGTTCGAGTCGGAGAACACCGGCATGTTCTGCGGGCCGGTCTCCATGGCCTCGTAGATGTGCTTCTCCTCCACGCCCTGCAGGGAGGGGGCGTACTTGCCGCGGGTGAGCGCACCGCCGGCCGCAGCCGCGTTGTGGCACATGGCGCAGTTGATGCGGAACAGGTCGCCGCCGCGGGTGATGTCCACATCCTCGTGGTTCACATCCAGGTACTCGTCCTCGGGGACGGCGGGGCCGGCGCCCAGCGAGGCGACGTAGGCGGCGAGCTGCGCCGTCTGCTCGTCGTTGAACTGGTTCGGCTTGACCTGGGCCTGCGGGCCGTTCATCTGCATCGGCATGCGGCCGGTGCCCACCTGGAAGTCGACGGAGGCGGCGCCGACACCGATCAGGGACGGGCCGGAGGGACCCCCCGCGGCACCCGTGCCGTGGCACGAGGCGCAGTTCGCGTTGAAGAGCTTCTCGCCCTCGGAGATGTCATCAGCCGAGGCGGCCGCGGTGACCTGCGTGGCCGCCTGCGCCTGGTTCACGGTGCTCGCGACGGAGTACAGTCCGCCGGTCACCAGGAGTCCCAGCAGGAGGAGCGCCAGCCCCATCAGGGGATGGCGTCGGTTCTGCGAAAGTGCCTTCACGAGGGTTTCCTATCGTTCTCTTCCGGGGCGGGCCGCTCATGCTGCCGGCCCGAGCCTGAAGTCGGTGCGGTGAGTGGGGGTCGTCTTACTTCAGGAAGTAGACGATGAAGAACAGGGCGATCCAGACGACGTCCACGAAGTGCCAGTAGTAGGACACGACGATCGCCGACGTCGCCTCGTGGTGGCCGAAGCGGCGGGCCATGTAGGCGCGGCCGATGATGAAGAGGAACGCGATCAGGCCGCCGGTCACGTGGATGGCGTGGAAGCCGGTGGTGATGTAGAACGCCGAGCCGTACGCGTTCGCCGCGACGGTCACACCCTCGGAGACGAGGACCGCGTACTCGTAGGACTGCACCGCCACGAAGATCGAGCCCATGATGAAGGTCAGGATGAACCACTCGACCATGCCCCACTTCCCGAACTGCAGGAAGCCGCCGGTGCGGCGGGGCTGAAGGCGCTCGGCGGCGAGGACGCCGAACTGGGCGGTGACGGAGGAGAGCACCAGGATCGTCGTGTTCACCGCGGCGAGCGGGACGTTGAGGATCGCGGTGTGCTCGGCCCAGAGCTCCGGAGACGTGGAGCGAAGGGTGAAGTACATGGCGAAGAGCCCACCGAAGAACATGAGCTCGCTGGCAAGCCACACCATGGTCCCGACCTGCACCATGTTCGGCCGGCTCGGGAGCCCCGTGGTGGGCTGATGGAGAGTGGGGTTAGCTGTGGTCACCCAGCCATTATGGCCCCAAACACCGCCCGGGCGGTAAATCGAACCTACCGTGTCACAGGACAGGTCGTCAGCACCGTCGGGGGGTTTCAGTGTCAGTCGGGGGCTGGCGTCCAGGGGATGTCCAGGTTCACGGCGGGCGGCGCATGACACGACGCGGTGCCGGGTGCGGCCGGGCCGCTAGGCTCAGTGCGTGAGCACCCCCGAGAACACCGCAGCAGTCCTGGGGACCTCCTGGCCGGAGGTCTTCCGCGCCCTCACCGTCGGTGAGGACCTCAGCGACGACGTCGCCGCGTGGGCCATGGGGGAGATGATGGCCGGCGATGCCACCGAGGGGCAGGTGGGCGGATTCCTCCTCGCCCTGGCCGCCAAGGGGGTGACGGTGCCGGAGCTGCGCGGCCTGACCGAGGCGATGGTCCAGGCGGCGAACCCGGTGCACGTGCCGGGGGAGACCCTCGACGTCGTGGGCACGGGTGGCGACCGCCTGGGCACCGTGAACCTCTCCACGATGTCCTCGCTCGTGGCCGCCGGTGCGGGCGCGCGGATCGTCAAGCACGGGAACCGCGGCGCCTCGTCCACCGCCGGCGCGGCCGACGTGATCGAGGCCCTCGGCGTGGACCTGTCCATGCCGACCCGGAAGGCCGAGGAGTGCGCCGAGGCCGTGGGCATCACGTTCCTCTTCGCCCAGAACTACCACCCGTCCATGAAGTACGTGGCCCCGGTGCGCAAGCAGCTCGGCGTGCCCACCGTGTTCAACTTCCTCGGCCCCCTGAGCAATCCGGCGCAGGTCACCGCCCAGGCCCTGGGCTGCTCGAGCCAGGCCATGGTCCCGCTGCTCGCGCAGGTGCTCGCGGACCGGGGGGTGCGCGGCTTCGTCTTCCGCGGGGCGGACGGCCGGGACAAGATCACGACGTCGGGGCCGTCGACCGTCATGGAGGTCCGGGACGGTGTGCGCACCCACGAGCTCGACCCCCGGGAGCTGGGCATCGACCTGGCCCCCGTCCAGGCCCTGGCCGGGCGGGACGGTGCCTACAATGCGACCCTCGTCCGCGCTCTGCTGGCGGGGGAGAAGGGTCCGATCCGCGACGCCGTCCTCCTCAACGCGGCCGCGGGCCTGACGGCCTGGGACCGTGGCGCGGACGCGCCGCTGATGGAGCGGCTGGCGGCCAACATGGCGCGGGCCGCCGAGTCGATCGACTCCGGCGCCGCGCGTGACGTCCTGGACCGCTGGGTCGCCTTCTCCCGGTCCTGATGGTGCGACGACGGGCCCTCACCGCCGAGGTGGGGCCCGTCGTCGAGAAGACGCTCAGGAGTCGAAGCCGAGCGCCCATCCCTCGCCGAGGTCCTCGGACGAGTAGGCCCGGAAGGCCAGCATGGTCTCGGTGTCCTGGATCCCGTCGACCTTGGAGAGGTGGTCGGCGATCACGTCGGCGAGGTCCTCGTAGCGGCGCACCTTGACCATCGCCACCAGGTCCCACGCGCCGGTCACGGAGTAGACAGACCCGACCCCCTCGAGCGCGGCGAGGGTCTCGGCGGTCTCCGGGATACTGGATTTGTCGGTCTTGATCAAGACGATGGCGGTGACCACGGGCGGTCCTCATTTCCTCGATGCTGTGGGGCCGGTGTCCCCGACGATCCTAGCTGCGCGCCGGCTCCTCACCTCCGGGTGCGGCGCACCAGCCAGGCGGTCACTGCCCGGCGGCCCAGGAGCAGGACGCCCAGCACCCCGAGCGCCACGAGCACGAAGGACACCGGTGCGCCACCGAGGCCGAAGGCCACGCGCAGGAGCATCCCGACCGCCACGGTCCCCAGCCAGACGATCACGCCGTGGGGCCACGCGCGGGCCCACGTCCGGTGTCCGGCGGTCACCCCGGTCATGAGCAGGAGGCCCGCGAGGAACGGCGCCGCCGTGACCAGCAGACCCAGCGGGCCGCGCTCCGTGGAGTGCTGCCCCTGGCCCAGGGCCACGAAGAGGAGGGTGAGCAGGAGGTCGACGGCAAGCGCCGGCAGGGCGCCGCGCGGGTCACGGTGCTCGGCGGGCGCGGCACGACGGGCGGTGGGGGAGGACGTCATGCATCCAGTCTGGCCCACCGCGGAGGATCGGCGCGGAGCGCCCGCTCGAGGGAGTCTGTGGACGGGACCTACGACAAAATCCCATCTTTGTCGGAGCTAGGCTCTCCGTATGGTGTCCGTGCATCTGGTGCCCATCCGACCGACCGCCGCCACGGCCGACGACGCCCAGCGTCTGTCAGCCGCGCTGCTCGACGATCCCCGCCCGGGCGCAGCTGTGATCTCGGCCGCGTGGCATATCGACGAAACCGATGCGGCGCCGGGCGACGGCGAGCTGGCCGTCACTCTCGACGGCATGGCGGCGGGGGTGGGCCTGGCACTGTGGGCCGTGCGGTCTGGGTCCTGGGCGGTGCTGCTGGATACAGAGGGCAACTACGACAAGCAGTCAGCCTTGTCACATATCACAGCCGGGGAGCGGCGCCGCGCCCGGCGGGCACCGGGACGGCTGGTGCTGCCGCACGGACGACGCCCGGGCCGCGCCTCGGAGACCGGCCGAGAGGCTGATCTGCGCTGTGCAGAGGCCACCCTGCAGCTGGTCGCCACGGTTGAACGGCGCCGGTCCGATGACCAGCATGCGGCGGGGCGGCTGGTCGAAGCCGGCGCCAGTCAGCGAGAGGCGGCGGCGGAGCTCGGGATCAGTCAGCAGGCCGTCCATTCCCGGTTGCGGCACGGGCTCTGGCACGAGAGCCGGACGGCGGTGGCGGCTGTCCTGCCGTTGCTGGAGCGGCTGTCCGCAGACCCGGGGGAGTGAACCCCGGCACGCGGTGTCGGTGCCGCCCGGCGCGACCTCCTGGGCCAGGTCCCGACGCGGCGCGTGCCGTGCAGGCGGCCTCCGAAGGGGAGGCGAAGAACGGGCTAGTTGACATAATGTACATTATCGGCGCACCACAGAACGGCAGGCGGGGCGCCGCGCGGCGGGTCTCGCGCGTAGCCTGGACCCATGACGATCATGACCGACCAGCGCGTCCACCGTGTGGGCGGTGTTCTGGGTGAACCTGCTCACCGGGTGGACCGTCCTCGGCTGGTGCATCGCGCTGTACATGTCGCTCACCAGCCATCGCCGGCTGCGGTCCTGGGGTCCGCGCGGCCTCTGACCGCGCGGACCGCCCCTCAGGTAAGACGCGCGACGACGGCCCGCACACCGTCTCCCTCGGCGATGAGGCACCGCGGGCCGTCGACGTCCGCCTCGCCCGTCTCCGACAGCTCGACCGGCACCTCGAGCTCCCCCGTCGCATCGGCGCCGATCACGCGGAGGGTGAGATCCGGGGCGCGCGTCTCGAGGTAGGTCCCGGACTCGTCATGCATCTCGAGCCGGGCCTGCGGGATCTCGCCGCGCACGGCGGCCGCGAGGATACGGCGCGCGTCCGGGTCGGTGGCGGCGTCCACGACCCAGCGGTGTCCCAGGACGGAGTGCTCCACCTCGGCCACGACGTCCCCCTCGGCGGGTGCGTCGCCTCGGTAGGCGAACGCAGTCTGGTAGAGCCGGTCCCCCACGCGCACGAGCATCGACTCGACGCCGATCTCGCCGGTGGGATCGTCGAACCGGTACGAGCCGACCTTCTCGGCGGTCACGTCCTCGGGCAGTCCGTGCGCCACGAGGCGGCGGCGGATCCATTCGGGCTTGTCCGGGTCCAGGCGTGCGGTGTAGATGAGAGCCATGCCCCGACCGTAGCCCCGACGTCGTCCGCCCGGGAGGGCCCGCCGGCCGGCGGCGCGGCTCAGCCCTGCACGGCCCGCACGGCGTGGTCCATGGCCCGGTAGGCGTCGAGCTCGCGGGCTTCGGCCGCGCCACCGATCAGGCGCACCGCCTCCGGCGCGTAGCCCGCAGCCACCAGGTCCTCGACGAGATCCGTCTCGGACTCCTGCCCGGCGCACACGACGACGTCCGTCACGTCCAGGGTCAGCGCCACGCGGGCCTCGGGGTCCTCCGGGGACGGCGCGGTCACGCGCAGGCCGTCGGGGCCGAGGCCCTCGTAGGTCACACCGGAGTGCAGGTGGACCCCGTGCCGCCGCAGCTCGGCGCGGTGCACCCAGCCGGTGGTGGGGCGCAGTCGCACGCCGATCGGTCCGGGGCTGCGCTGGAGCAGGTGGACCTCGCGTCCGGGGTCGGCCGCGGCCGGCTTCGCCAGCTGGCCCGGCGTCTGAGAGGTCAGTGCCACGCCCCAGCGGGCCCGCCAGTGCTCCTGCGTCTCGGGTGTCCCGTCCGGCCGTTCCGTGCCGGCCGCCAGGGCCTCGGCGACATCCACGCCCACGCCGCCGGCGCCGATCACCGCGACGCGCGGGCCGACGTCGACGTGCCCCAGGACCACGTCGTCATAGGCATGGACGGCGGGCGCGCCCGGCTCCCCCGTCCCGGGCAGAGCGACGGGCCGGGGCCGCACGCCGGTGGTGAGGAGCACCTCGTCGTAACCCGGCCGCCCGTCGTCGGTCAGGAGTGTCTGTGCGGATACCTCCTCCCCGGTCACGAGCGTCACCCCGGACGCCGCCGCGCGGGCCGCCAGGTGCTCCAGCGCGGGACCGAACTCCTCCTTGCCGGGGATGCGCCGGGCGAGCCGGAACTGGCCGCCGGGCTCGGCGTGCCGGTCGAACAGGGTGACCTCGTGCCCGAACCGGGCCGCACGCTCCGCCGCCGTGAGGCCCGCCGGCCCGGCACCGACCACGGCGATCCGGCGCCGGCGGCCGAGGGCCACCGGGACGGGCGCGGCGTACTCCGGCTCCGTCTCCCGCCCGGCGCGGGGGTTCATCAGGCACGAGACCTTGGCCCCGGTGAACACGTGGTCGAGGCAGGCCTGGTTGCAGGCGATGCACGGGGTCAGGGTCCGAGCGCGCGGGTCGCCGATCGCGGCCATCCAGTCGGGGTCCGCCAGCAGGGGCCGGGCCAGCCCGACGAGCGCGGCGGCCCCGGACGTCAGCGCCTCCTCCGCCTCGGCGGGGGTGGTCAGCCGGTTGGAGGCGATCACGGGGATGTCGACGGCGGCGGTCAGGTCAGCCGAGGCGGCCAGGAACGCGGCGCGCGGCACGGAGGTCACGATGGTCGGCACACGCGACTCGTGCCACCCGATGCCGGTCATCAGGACGTCCGCTCCGGCGGCCTCGAAGGCCCGGGCGGTGTCCGCGATCTCCGCGCGCGTCTGCCCGTCGGGGACGAGGTCCGCCGCCGAGGTGCGCACCGAGAGCACGCCGCGCTCCCCCAGCGCCTCGCGCACGGCCGCGACCACCGCGACCGGGAACCGGCGTCGGCGCTCGGCGTCGCCCCCGTACTCGTCCGCGCGTCGGTTCGTCGCCGGGGCGAGGAACTGGTTGAGGAGGTAGCCCTCCGAGGCCATGATCTCCACGCCGTCGTATCCGGCCTCCAGGGCCAACGTGGCCGCGCGTGCGAACGCGTTCACGGTCCGCTCGATGTCCGCGGCCGTCATCTCCCGGGGCGTGTGCCGCGAGATCGGCGCTCGCACCGCGGAGGCCGAGACCAGGTCGGGGCTGGGGGCGTAGCGTCCCGCGTGCAGCAGCTGGGCGAGGATCCTGCCCCCGGCGGCGTGGACGGCGTCCGTGACGACGCGATGGGCGCGCGCGTCCTCCTCGCTGGCGAGCATCCCCCCGCCCAGCGTCACCGTGCCCTCCGGGACGACGCCCAGGCCGCCGGTGACGATGAGTCCGACGCCGCCGCGTGCCCGCTCCGCGTAGAACGCCGCCAGCTGCGGCAGGTCGTCGTGCCGATCCTCCAGTCCCATGTGCATCGAGGCCATGACCACCCGGTTGGGCAGCGTGAGGGGGCCCAGAGTGATCGGCTGGAGCAGGGGCGAGACCGCGACGGGTGAAGATGTCATGCAGCTCACATTACCGGTCGGTAGCCCCCTCCTTCCAGGACCGCCTGGGGACACGCTGTGTCCGACGCCACTGCATAGGGCAGGATGGGGATCACACGTCGACGCGCGGCAGACCCGTCCGCGCACCCGACACGGAGGGGAGCGCACGCATGGAGTGGATCGAGGCGAACGCGGGCTGGCTGTGGCTGGTGCTGGCCGCCGGCCTGGCCGGCGTCGAGCTGCTGACCCTCGACCTCGTCTTCCTGATGATCGCCGCCGGGGCCGGCGCGGCGGGAGTGGTCGCGCTCGTGGGCGGCCCGCTGGCGCTCCAGCTCGCGGCGTTCGCCGCCGTCGCCCTGCTGATGCTCGCCGCCGTGCGCCCCGTCGCGCTGCGCCACCTGCGCAAGGACACCGGCGCCGGCGCCTCCTACCTGGACACGCTTCCGGGGCGCCGCGTCGCGGCCCAGGGCGCGATCACCGGCGACGCCGGCACGCTCGCCGTCGACGGCGACACCTGGTCCGCCCGCGTCGAGCCCGGGGCGCCCGAGGTCGCCCCCGGCGACGAGGTGACCGTCCTGCGCATCGACGGGGCCACCCTGGTGGTCCGCCCGCTCCCCCGCATCGACTGGGAGGCGGACGGCGCCTGAGCCGCCCCACGTCCTCGTTCCGACCGCACCGACCGCACCGACCGCACCGACCCCAGAAGAAGGGACCCCGATGGAAACCCTCATCGTCCTCGTCGTCCTCGCCGTCCTCGCGGCGGTGATCGTGGCCTCCTCGGTCAAGATCATCCCGCAGGCGCGGACGGCCAACATCGAACGCCTCGGCAAGTACAACCGCACGGCCGGCGCCGGGCTGACCCTGATCATCCCGTTCGTGGACCGCATGCTCCCGATGGTGGACATGCGCGAGCAGGTCGTCTCCTTCCCGCCCCAGCCGGTGATCACCGAGGACAACCTCGTCGTCTCCATCGACACGGTCGTCTACTTCCAGGTCACGGACGCCAAGGCCGCGACCTATGAGATCGCCAACTACATCCACGCGGTGGAGCAGCTCACCACCACCACCCTGCGCAACGTCGTGGGCGGCATGAACCTCGAGGAGGCCCTGACCTCTCGCGACTCCATCAACTCCCAGCTGCGCGGCGTGCTGGACGACGCCACCACGCGCTGGGGCCTGCGGGTCTCGCGGGTGGAGCTCAAGGCCATCGACCCGCCCATGTCCATCCAGGACTCGATGGAGAAGCAGATGCGCGCCGAGCGCGACCGCCGCGCCGCCATCCTCACCGCCGAGGGCACGAAGCAGGCCGCCATCCTCACGGCCGAGGGCGAGCGCCAGTCCCAGATCCTCTCCGCCGAGGGCGAGGCTCAGGCCCGCGTGCTGCGCGCCAACGCCGAGGCGGAGGCGATCGAGGTGGTCTTCGACGCCATCCACTCCGGCGGCGCCGACTCCGAGGTCCTGGCCTACCAGTACCTGCAGTCCCTGCCCAAGATCGCCGACGGCCAGGCCAACACCATGTTCGTGGTCCCCGCCGAGCTCACCCGCGCCCTGCAGGGCCTCGGTGAGGCGTTCGCCCCCGGCGACGGCGACCGCCCCACCCCGGAGCACGCACCCCGGCGTCGGGACTCCGGGGACCGCGCGGGCGAGCCGGGAGCCGAGCACTCCGGCGTCACCCCGGAGCGCGCGCGTCGGCCGCGTGGGTCCCGTCCCACCACCGCGGACGCCCTGCGCGCCAGCGGCGTCATGGACGCGATGACCGCGGGCGCGGTGACGGCGGAGGACATGCCGCAGACCTCGCTCGACGAGGCCCTGGCCACGCCGCAGGAGATCGAGCCCGACCCGTCGGCCGGCCGCACCCCCGGCACCCGCCCGGCCGGCGAGGCCGACGGGAATGCTGTGGGACACTGAATGGTTCCATCGGTGAGAACGACCCGCCGCGCCTCGATCGGCCCGCGCCCCCGCGCGGGCCTCGGCGCGGCCTGACGAGGAGGAAACGTGAGCGATCGCAGCCTGCGGGGCATGCGCCTGGGCGCGCAGTCCCTGGAGTCCGAGGCCGGCGTCGAGCCCGCCGCCCGGCAGCGGGTGGAGTACCGCACGGAGGACGGCGAGCAGGTGTTCGTGACCTTCTCCGTGGAGGCGGACGTGCCGGCCACCTGGACTTCGAAGACCGGCAAGGAGGCGTTCCTCGTCAGCGGCGAGAAGCCGGCTGAGACCGAGGGCAAGCCCGTGCGCACCCACTGGGACATGCTGCGTGAGCGCCGCAGCCTCGAGGAGCTGGAGGAGACCTACAAGATCCAGCTCAACAAGCTGCGCGCCAGCCGCGGCGAGGAGGTCGACGCCTGACCCGCCGCTCCCCCATGCACGACGGGGCCGGATCCGCCATGGATCCGGCCCCGTCGTCGTTCGGGGACTGTGCGCCTCACAGGCCGAGGCGGGCGCGCAGGCCCTCCCAGCGCGCGGCCAGGCCCCACCGGGTCACGTTGACCACGGCCTCGCCGATGATGCCGCCGCTCATCTTGGACTCGCCGAGCTCACGCTCCACGAACGTGATCGGGACCTCGACGATCCGCTTGCCGAGGCGGGCCGTGCGGAAGGTCATGTCCACCTGGAACCCGTAGCCCTTGGACTCGATCGCGTCCAGGTCGATCGCACGGAGCGTGTCGGCCCGGTAGGCGCGGTAGCCCGCCGTGATGTCCGTCAGGTTGAGGCCGAGCATGATCCGCGGGTACAGGGAGCCGGCCCACGAGATCATCTTGCGGGAGGTCGGCCAGTTCACCATCTTGCCGCCCGGCACGCGGCGCGAGCCGATCACCAGGTCCGCAGTGCGGACGGCCTCCAGCAGGCGCGGCAGCTGCTCGGGCTGGTGCGAGCCGTCCGCGTCCATCTCGACCAGGACGTCGTAGCCGCGCTCCAGGCCCCAGCGGAACCCGGCGATGTAGGCGCCGCCCAGGCCGTCCTTGGTGGTGCGGTGCAGCACGTGCACGGAGGGGTCCTCGGCGGCGCGGGCGTCGGCCCAGTCGCCGGTGCCGTCCGGGGAGGCGTCGTCCACCACGAGAACGTCGGACTCCGGGACGGCGTCACGGAGTCGGCCGAGGGTCAGCGGCAGCGACTCGATCTCGTTGTACGTGGGGATGATGGTCAGCACGCGCATGTGCGGTTCTCGCCTTCCGGCCGGGGTCGTGGGGGCGGCCCGCCGGTCGGACGGGCCATCGCATCCGTTCGAGTATAGGAAGCGGAGGTCTCAGGCCGGCGTCGCGGCGTCGTGAGCGTCGCGGGCCACGTCCTCCGCGGCGATCCGGCCGTCCACCCAGGTGGCCCGCCAGCGGGGCAGGGCGGTCTCGGCGTCGAGGGCCGGCAGCAGCGGCGTGCCGGCCCGGGTGTCCGTGCTCCACGCCGCCACCCGGCCGTCCGGCGACTGCACAGCGACCGCGTCGGCGTCCCAGACGCCGAACACGGCCGGGGCCGACACGCTCAGGCGCGGGGCGACGGACAGGCGTGCCGCCGGAGCGTCGGGCAGCGCGCGCAGCGGGGTGCGGGTCGCGGCGGCGAAGGCGGAGCGGGCGGAGATGCGCTCGTCCGGGTCGGGGTGGGACAGCGCCGACCGGACGGCGGCCCACGGGTCCCCGGCCGGGCCGGCGCCCAGGCACACGGTGACGGCGTCGGCCAGCAGGCTCGCCACGGGGGCGTGCAGCACGCCGTCCGCGTCGGGGACGACGGTGGCGCTGACCCCGGCGGCGGCCAGGAAGGCGCGGTCCTCGGCGGTGACCGGGTGGGTGACCACGAGCCGATGGCGCACGCGGCCCAGGGCGGCGGTGCCGAGTTCCTCCGCGACCGAGCGCAGGGCGGTCAGGGCCACGTCCTGGGCGGCGGGCCCGGCGTCCGCACCGCCGTCGGGGACGAGGTAGGCCTGCTCCCCCGCCTGGGTCGAGGCCGTCAGGAGGCCGGTGAGCGTGGCGGGGTCGGTGTCGGTCCCGACGGGCAGCCACACCCCGGCCGCCTCGGCGTCCACGCGGTCGGCGTGCCGGTAGACGACGGTCTGGACGTCCTCGTCGGCGGGCGCGGCGCCCGTGTCCTCGGGCCCGGCCAGGACCGTCACGACGGCGGTGCCGCGGCTCAGCGCGTCCCGCGCGTCCGCGGGCCGGGCCAGCGGCTCGACGAACACGGGCACGACGACGGCGCCGTCGAGGTCCCGCCGTTCGTCACCCGGGTCGGCCACGCGGTCCGCGGAGTCGTCCGCGCCGAGCCAGGCGATCATCCCGTCCCGGACCAGCAGCGCCTGTGCGTACGGGTCCGTCGTCGAGTGGATGATGCCGCGGGTCAACAGGTGTGCGCTCACCCGCCCACCCTAGCCCGTGTCAGTCCTCGTCCGCGCGCGGCGCCGAGGCCGCCGGCAGCGAGGTGGCCACGACGCCGCGGGAGACGAGGTCCGCGGCCCGGCGGCAGGCACGGCTGCGACGGGTGTCCCCGGGGACGTTGGCCAGCTGGCCCAGCACGTCGATGACCTGCCGCGCCCAGCGGACGAAGTCGCCCGCGGCGAGGTCCGCGCCGTCAAGGGTGCGGCGCAGGGTGGCGCCCCGCACCCAGCGGTGCATGGGTGCCACCAGCCCGGGGTCCGTCCGGGGCGTCGGCTCGAGCCGGGCCTGGGCCTCGTCCGTGCGCAGGCGCTCCTCGATGCGCTCGGCGGCCTCCGCGACGCGCGCGAGCCGCGGGGTCGGCATCGGGACCAGTCCGGGCTCGGCCTCCCCCCTGCCCTGGTACACGAGCAGCGCGGCGACGGCGGCCCACTCCTCCGGCGTCAAGCCGTCCGTGGCCGGATCCTGCAGCACCAGCGAGGTGAACAGGTCCCGCTCGCCGTAGATCCGGCGCAGGGCCTCGCCGCGCTCCGTGAGCGCCGCGCGGGGCGAGGACGCGTCCTCCTGGACGTAGCCGTAGGCGCGCAGCAGACCGACGACGCGGTCGAACGTGCGGGCGATGGTGTTGGTGCGGCCCGCGATGCGCTCCCGCAGGACGGAGACCTCCCGCCGCATGGCCCACCAGCGGTCGCCCCAGCGGGCGTGCTCCTCGCGGTCCTGGCAGCCGTGGCACGGGTGGCGGCGCAGTGCCCGGCGCAGCTCCTCGACCCGGGGCGCGGCCGGGTCCTCCCGGAGGCGGAAGCCCGCCGTGCGGCGGCCTCCGGCGGGCGGGCGGCCCGTGCGCACGGCCTCGCGCATGAGCGCGGCGACGTCCTTGCGCTGCGCGGGCGTCTTCACCTGCACCACCTGGGGCAGGGCGGCGCCGGCCACCGGCTCGACCGGCCCGGCGACGTCGTCCACCGTGATGCGGCGCAGCTGCGCCTTGTCCGTCACGACGCCGACGCGCGGGTTCTGGAGGTTGCCGGCGGGGAACACGACGACGGCCCGGCCGAGCGCGCGGCCGGCGTCGAGCTCGACGACGTCCCCGACCGCGAGGTTCGCGAGCGAGTCCTTCACGGCGGCCAGGTGGGCCCGACGGCGCCCCTGCGAGCCGGACTTCTCCGCGGCCGCGAGCTCCTTGCGCAGGGTGAGGTACTCGGCGAAGTCGCCGAGGTGACACTGCATGGCCTCCTCGTACTTCTCGAGGCTGGCCTGCTTCGAGCGGACCTCGCGGGCCAGCCCCACCACGGAGCGGTCCGCCTGGAACTGGGCGAACGAGGACTCGAGGATGCCCCGTGCCCGCTCCGCCCCGACCTGTGCCAGCAGGTTCGCGGACATGTTGTAGGTAGGCCGGAACGAGGAGCGCAGCGGGTAGGTGCGGCGCGAGGCCAGGCCCGCGACGGCGGCCGGGTCCAGCCCGGGACGCCACATCACCACGGCGTGGCCCTCGACGTCGATGCCGCGGCGGCCCGCCCGGCCCGTCAGCTGGGTGTACTCCCCCGGCGTGATGTCGACGTGGTTCTCGCCGTTGAACTTGACCAGCTTCTCGATCACCACGGAGCGGGCCGGCATGTTGATGCCGAGGGCGAGGGTCTCCGTGGCGAACACGGCCTTGAGCGCGCCGGCGGCGAACAGGTCCTCGACGGCCTCCTTGAACGGGGGCAGCATGCCGGCGTGGTGGGCCGCGAAGCCCCGGGACAGGCCGTCGCGCCACGCCCAGAACCCGAGGATCTCCAGGTCCTCGACGGGCAGCAGACGCGCCGCCTCCTCGACCCGCTCGGCCACGAGCGCCTTCTCCCGCGCCGTGGTGAGGTCGAGCCCGGCCCGGAGGCACTGCTCCACGGCGGCGTCGCAGCCGGTCCGGGAGAAGATGAAGGTGATGCACGGCAGCAGCCCGTCGCGGTCGAGGGCCCGGATCATCTCTGGGCGCGACGTGGACAGCCGCGGTCCGCGCCGCTGGCCGCCGTCGTGACCGCCCGGCCGACCGGAGACCGGCCGCTCCCGGTCCAGCGCGGAGGAGCCGTTCCGGCCCCGGCCGCCGTCGCGAGTCGTGCGTCGGCCGCCCCTGACCCGGCCCTTCGGGCCGCCCCCGCGCCCGTCGCGGTGCTGCTGCCGCCCGGGCCGTCCCCAGTCCGCGCGCTGGAACCGGCGCTCGGTCTCCTCCCCCAGGCGCTTGAGCTCGGGGTTGAGCAGGGCCTCCCCGTCCCGGTCCGCGGTGTCCTCGAAGGCGATGTCCTCGGCGAACAGGTCGTAGAGCCGGCCCCCGGCCATGACGTGCTGCCACAGCGGCACCGGCCGGTGTTCGGAGACGATCACGGTGGTGGCGCCCCGGACCGTGTCGAGCCAGGCGCCGAACTCCTCGGCGTTGGACACCGTGGCGGACAGGGAGATCAGCTGCACGTGCTCGGGCAGGTGGATGATGACCTCCTCCCACACCGGGCCCCGGAACCGGTCGGCGAGGTAGTGGACCTCGTCCATGACGACGAAGCCGAGGTCGATGAGGGTGTCGGACTGCGCGTACAGCATGTTGCGCAGCACCTCGGTGGTCATCACGACGACGGGCGCATCCGGGTTGACGGAGGTGTCCCCCGTGAGCAGGCCGACGTTCTCCGCACCGTGCACGCGGGCGAAGTCCGCGTGCTTCTGGTTGCTGAGAGCCTTGATGGGGGTGGTGTAGAACGCCTTCGTGCCGCGGGCCAGGGCCAGATGGACGGCGAACTCGCCGACCACCGTCTTGCCGGCGCCGGTGGGCGCCGCGACGAGGACGCCGTGGCCGTCCTCCACCTCGGCGCACGCGCGGCGCTGGAAGTCGTCGAGGGGGAAGCCCACGCGTGCGGCGAACCGGCCGAGCTCGGAGCCGGCGTGGTGCCGGGCCGCCCGGGCACGGGCGTAGCGCTCCGCCGGGCTCAGCTCGGGCTCGTCGTGCGGGGTCGCGGACGCGGGATGGTGGGCCATGGCCCCACCCTACTGGCGGGTCCGGACACCGTCGTGGTCGTGCGTCCGGGCGGGAGGGCCGCCGCGTACGACGCTCAGATCTGATCGAGCGGCTTCGGGCCTTCGGCGAGCTCCGCCTCGACGTCCACCTCGCGCTGCCCCGAGCGGCGGTCACGACGACGGTCCCCCCACAGGCACAGGACGATGGCCACGCCGAAGAGGACGACGAGCGGGATCGCCATGTAGAACATGGAGATGGCGTCCGCACCGGGGGCGGCGATCGCGGCGATCAGCATGATCACGAAGACGGTGATGCGCCAGTGGTGGACGATCGTGCGGCCCGGCAGGATGCCGAGCATGTTCAGTCCCACCAGCAGCACCGGCAGGACCATGGCCACGCCGAACGCGAGGTAGAGACGCGTGACGAAGCTGATGTACACCGACGCCGTCGGGAGGTTCGCGCCGCCCTCGGGAGTGAAGCCCACGAAGAACTGGACGGCCTGCGGCATCACGAGCCACCCCAGCGCGATGCCGAAGATGAACAGGGGCACGGCCGCGGCGATGAAGCCCAGGGCGTACTTCTTCTCGGCCTTCTTCAGACCCGGCACGATGAATGCCCAGATCTGGTAGAGCCAGACCGGGCTGGACAGGATGAGCCCGATGAACATGCTGACCTTGAGCATGAGGTCGAACGGCGAGGCCACCGTGTCATAGGCGACGGCCGCCGTGTGTCCCTGGCTGGCGATCTCCTTGACCGGGCGGAACAGCTCCGCCATGACCGGCTGGTAGACGAGGAAGCCGATCACCATGCCGACGGCGACGGCGAGCGCCGACTTCAGCAGTCGGTTGCGCAGCTCCGTGAGGTGCTCGCGCAGCGGCATCTCGCCGGTGGGGTTGTCCCGCCGCTTCCGGCGGCGCCGGGTGCGGCGGGCGACCTCGTCGACCTCGGTCATCGGGTGGGGGTCCTTCCGGCTCAGCGCGGGTCGCGCGGGTCGGTCTCGTCACGCTCGACGACGCGGCCCTCGACCGGCTCGTCCGCGGCGGTGGAACCGGCGCCGGAGCGCTCGTCCGTGGTGCCCTTGCCCTCGGTGCGCATCTGCTTCACCTCGGAGGAGAAGATGCGCATCGACTGGCCGAGGTTGCGGGCCATCGCGGGCAGCTTCGGCGCCGCGAAGAGCAGGATCGCGAGCAGGATGATGATGACGAGCTGCCAGCCCTGGAGTCCAGCCATGATGAAGGGTCCTTTCGATGGGGTTCCGGGGTCCAGGCTACCGCGCCGGCAGGGCCGCGAGGGCATCGCCCAGCGCGTCCGCCACGGACGTCCGGAGGTCGGCGGGGGCCAGCACCTCGACGGCGCCGCCGTGGCGTCCGACCAGCGCGGCCGCCACGGCGGCGTCGGTCAGATGCACCCGGGTGAGCCGGTCGCCGTCGGGCAGGTCGGCCTGGGCGTCCGGGCGGTAGCCGGCGGCCGCGTCGCGGACGGGATGGGCCCAGCGCAGCAGCACCGGCACCCCCGCAGTGTCGTCGGGATGGACCCGCCAGCGCGCGGGCCGAGCCCGGGGCGCGAACGTCTCCCCCGTGGGTGCGGGCGCGCTGATCCGGTCCACCCGGAACACCCGGTGGTCCTCGGCGCGACGGCACCACGCCTGCAGGTAGAGGCGCGCCCCGTCCTGCACGAGGGCCAGCGGCTCCACGTCCCGCTCGGTGAGGGCATCGGCATGCACGGAGCGGTAGGTCAGATGGACGACGGCCCGCTCCGCCACGGCGGCCAGCAGGGTGCGCACCGTCGCGGGGTCCACGGCCACGTCCCAGTGGGCGGCGACGGCGACCGGGGGCTCGCCGGCGGTGTGCGCCTCGGCCTCCCGGAGGGCGGCGTCGTCCGCGTCGTCCGCATCCGGGGCCCCCGCGTCCAGGACCGCGGCGCGGATCCGGCGCTGGGCGGAGCGAGCGGCCTCGCGGTCGGCCTCGTCCAGCACCGGCAGGTCCGCGACCGTCTGCAGGGCGGCGACGAGGCTGTGCGCCTCGGGGCGCGTCAGCCGCACGGGACCGGCCAGGTCGGCGGCGCGCTCCACGTGGACGCGGCCACCGACCTCCGCCACCTCGAACTGGAAGCCGGGGAAGTCCCGCTCGGGCATGCCGCAGTAGCGCAGCGTCTCGAGGTCGGCGTCGAGGCGCTCGTCGGTGATGCCGAGGCGGGCGCGCAGCTCCGCCCGGTCCACCCCACCGGCCCGGTTGGCCAGCCCCACGATGTCCAGCAGGCGGCCCACGAGGTCCTCGCTCGAGTCGCGGGCGCGACGTCGGACGGGCGCGGCGAGCGGGACCTCGAGCAGGGCCGGGTCGGCGGGGCCGGCGTGGGCCTCCGCCGCGGCGGCCAGGCCCGCGCGGACGCGGTCGGTCAGGTCCGGGTGCGCGGCGGAGGGCACGGCCCGGCCCAGCAGGCCGCCGATCTCCGCGGCGAGGCCGTCCTCGCGCGGCCCGGCGGGGGCCTCCCAGAGCTCCCAGTCGGGCCCCGGTGCGGCGCCGTCCTCGACCCGGGGCTCGGCGGGCTCACCGACCGCGCGGACGCCCTGACCCCGGCCGGGCGCGAGCCACACCCGGACCCGCTCGGCGTCGGCCTGCCCGGCCAGGCGCGCCACGAGGCCGGCGTGGTCGTGGTCCTCGGGACGGCCGGGGGCGTCCGTCGCCCGCTCGACGCGGCGCGGCTCCCCCTCCATCCGGGTGAGCCGGAAGCTGCGCTCGGCGCCGCGGTCGAGGTCCCAGCCGGTGAGGTACCAGCGGCCGCGCACGAGGGTGAGGTACCAGGCCCGCACGGTGCGCCGGGTGGCCCGCCCCCGCGCGTCGCGGTAGGGGAAGCGCAGCACGGCCTCGTCGGCCACGGCCTGGGTGAGGGCCTCGAGCCGGGGGTCGGCCCGGGGCATGAGGGTGTGGTACCCGGCCAGCTCGTCATCGCCCGTGAGGTCGGTGGCCGGCTGGAACAGCAGGCCCACGGCGCGGACGACGTCGGCGCGCAGCGGCGAGTCGCCCCACAGGCGCCGCGCCCGCACGAGGGCGCGGCGCTCGTCCACGGTCAGGTCGAGGTCGCGCAGCAGCAGCGCGTCGCGGACGACGCGGTGCCGCACCCCCGCCTCGCCCTCGTCTAAGCCCGCGGGTTCGAGGGTCTCCAGCGGGACCCCCACGGCGCGCAGCACGCGGCGGTCCCGCTGGAAGAGCTTCTCGAAAGCGGTGTCCGTGAGCCCCTCATAGCCGACGACCTGCCGTCGGATCCGGTCACGCTCGAGGCCGTGCGGCGCCGAGAGCAGCAGCCACAGCAGCGAGATGATGCGCTCGGCGGCCTCGTCGCCGGCGCGCCGCGGGGCGGGTGGGGTCACGGGGCCCGGGGTCAGTCGACCGAGACGAGGTCGCAGACGAAGATGAGCGTCTCGTTCGGCCCGATCGCGGAGCCGGCGCCGCGGGCGCCGTAGCCCAGGTGCGGCGGGATCTCGAGGCGGCGGCGGCCGCCGACCTTCATGCCGAGCAGGCCCTGGTCCCAGCCGGCGATGACCTGGCCGACGCCGACGGTCAGGGGCAGCGGGGTGCCGCGGTTCCACGAGGCGTCGAACTCCTCGCCGGTGGACCAGGCCACGCCCACGTAGTGGACCTGCACGCGGGAGCCGGCCTCGACGGCCGGGCCGGAGCCCTCGATCAGGTCCTCCACCACGAGCTCGGTGGGCGGGGTCTCGCCCGGGAAGTCGATCTCGGGCTTGGTGCGGTCGTAGTCGCGCTGTCCGAAGGACACGGTGCTCTCCTCTGGGGTTCTCGTGGACGGGGTCAGTTGGCCGACGGGGTGGCGGACGCCTGGGCGTCCAGGATGTCCACCACGAACAGCAGGGGCTCGTTCTCGCCGATGTCCGGCGGGCTGCCCTGCTCACCGTAGGCCTTCTCGGCCGGGATCGACAGGAGGACGCGCGAGCCCACCTTCTGGCCGGCCAGACCCTCCTTCCAGCCCTCGATGACCCGGTTGAGGGAGAACGTGATCGCCTGGCCCGTCTCCCAGGACGAGTCGAAGACCTCGCCGTCGGACCACGTCACGCCCTCGTACTGCACGGTCACGGTGTCGTCCGCCCCGACCTCGTGGCCCTCGCCCTCGATCAGGGGCTGGACCACCAGCTCCTGGGGCGCCTCGCCGTCGGGCTTCGCGATGCTCGGCCGACCGCTCTGCTCGTCCACGGTGACGTCGGGCAGGCGCTCGTCCCGCTCGGTCACCTCCTCGCCCTCGGCCTGCTTCGGCAGGATGGCGTCGATCTTGTAGACGAACAGCTGGGCGGGCTGCGTCTGGGTGGAGGGGGAGGCGCTCGGCGACGCGCTCTCGGTCTGCGGGACGGAGACGTCGTACTCGGGGCTGTACGCGGCGACGATCGTGCCGGCGCCGCTGCCCACCAGCATCTCGTGGATCTCCGGGTTCATGGACTTGAGCTGGTCGTCCACGGGCACGGCCTCCGGTTCGCCGCTGAAGTTCTCGGCGACCACCTCGCCGCTGGCCGGATCGACGACGGCGATCGACATCTTCAGGACGTCGCCCTCCTGCACCTGCTCCCCCTCGCCGGCGGTCAGCACGCGCGTGGTGGGCTGGTCGGTGTCGATCTCCCCGTCGATCTCGACCGTCGGCGCCCCGCCGTCGCCCTCCGTGAAGGTGACACCCGTCAGGGCGTCCGGCTCCCCCTGGCCCTCGCCGACGGCCGCCCGCTCGGGGGCGGCCGACGTGGAGGCCGACGCGGTGTCGCTGTGGGGCTGGTCCGCGCCGTCGTCGCCGGTGGCGCAGGCGGTGGCCAGCATCAGGCCCGCGGCGCCGAGGGACAGCAGCGGCAGCAGGCGGCGACGGCGGCGGGCCGTCGGGGGCTGGGGGGTCTCGAACGAACTCATGCGGGTCACCCTAACGGCGCGTCCTGGGCGTGCGCTGTCAGGCGATTCGCCCGAACAGCCGGTCGACGGCGGCCGACGACGTGTCGAACGGGTCCTTCGTCACGATCGCGTGCAGCGGATGGTCGGTGAGCTTCAGGGTCGTCCAGTCGACGGCGTAGTCCAGGCCGCGCTCCCGGGCGCGGGCCACGAAGTCCGCGCGCACGCGGGCCCGGGTGGTGGGCGGGGCGGTCTCGACGGCGGACCGGGCGGCGTCCTCGGGCAGCAGGCGGGCGACGGCGCCGCGCCGGAGCAGCAGGCGGAACAGCCCCCGGTCGGGGTCGATGTCGTGGAAGGCCAGGTCCAGCTGGGCGAGGCGGGGCGCGTCCCAGCCCAGGTCGTGGCGCGCCCGGTAGTCCTCCAGCAGGCGCAGCTTGATCGCCCAGTCGATGCGGTCCTCGATGCGGGACCGGTCACCGGTGCGGACGGCGTCGAGCACCTCGCCCCACAGGGTGAGGACCTCCCCCACCCGGTCGTGGTGGGCGCCCTCCGCGGCGACGAAGGTGCGGGCCCGCTCGAGGTAGTGCTCCTGCAGCTCGAGCGCGGAGGCCTCCCCCTCCCGGAGCGCGATGCGGGCCGTGCCGGTGAGGTCGTGGGAGATCTGCCGCACCGCACGGGTGGGGTGGGCGACGACGCGGTCCCCGAGCGGGAAGCCCGCCTCGATCATCCGCAGCAGCAGGTCGGTGGCGCCGAAGCGCAGCAGGTGGGTGTGCTCGGAGAGGTTCGTGTCCCCCACGATCACGTGGAGGCGCCGGTACTCGGAGGCGTCCGCGTGCGGCTCGTCCCGCGTGTTGATGATCGGCCGGGACCGCGTGGTGGAGGAGGACACGCCGTCCTGCACGAAGTCGGCGCGCTGGGAGAACGCGAAGTGGGCCGGGCCCTCGCCCTCGGGCCACGTGCCGGCGGGCACGACGCGGCCCGCGCCCACGAGGATCTGCCGGGAGACGAGGAACGGGACGAGCGCCTCGGTGAGCCGCCGGTACTCGGTGCGCCGGCGCAGCAGGTAGTTCTCGTGGGAGCCGTAGGAACTGCCCGAGGAGTCGGCGTTGTTGCGGTAGAGGTGGATCCGGCCGCCGACCCCGTCCGTGGCCATGCGCTCCTCGGCCTGGACCACGAGGTCGTGCAGCAGCAGGTCCCCCGCCCCGTCCGAGGCGATGAGCTCGTCGAGCGTCGAGCACTCGGCGGTCGCGTACTCGGGGTGGGAGCCGACGTCGAGATAGAGCCGGGAGCCGTTGGCCACGAACACGTTCGAGGACCGCCCCCACTCGACGACGGGCCGGAAGAGGTAGCGGACGACCTCTTCGGGGCTGAGCGCGCGCCCCTCCGGGTTCCAGTGCTGGACGCCGTACTCCGTCTCCAGGCCGAAGATCCGGCGGGCGCGGTCCGCGTCGGTCACTGGCCGCCCTTCTGGACGAAGCCCTTGACGAACTCCTCGGCGTTGGACTCCAGCACCGAGTCGATCTCGTCCAGCAGGCTGTCCAGGCGCTGGTCCTGGGCCGCGGGCTTCACGTGCGCCTGGCCCGCCGCGGCGCCGGTCTCGTCGTCGCCGCCGGACGGGCGTGGGCGGATCTGCTCCTGGGACATGGTGGCCTCCTCGTGCGTCGACGCGGGTCGGTGTGCTCCGTCCGCGTCCACCCATCCTGCCCCACGCGCGGGCCACGTTTCAGCCCCACGCCCCCGGGTTGCCCCGCGCTGGCAGGATGGGGGCATGCGCCTGTGGACCCTTCACCCCCGCCACCTCGACCGTCAGGGCCTGACGGGCGCCTGGCGCGAGGCCCTGCTCGCGCAGGCCGTCCTGGCCGGCCGCACGCGCGGGTATCGGGACCACCCGCAGCTGCTGAGGTTCCGGGAGCACCCGGACCCGTCCGGCGCGATCGGTGCGTTCCTCTCCGGCCTCGAGGCCGAGGCCACGGCGCGCGGCTATCGCTTCGACCACTCCCGGATCGACCGGCCGTGCCCCGCCCCCGACGGCGCGGTGCGCATCCCGCCCGCCGGTCTCGCACCGATCCCGGCCACCACGGGCCAGCGCGACCTGGAGTGGCGTCACCTGTGCGCCAAGCTGGCCGCGCGCAGCCCCGCCTGGCTCGAACGGTGGTCGGACACGCCCGTCCCCGACGTGCACCCGCTGTTCACGATCGTCCCGGGGCCGGTCGCCTCCTGGGAGCGCGCCTGAGGGCGGGCCACGGTCGGGCCCGGTCTGGCACCGTGGGGGCATGATCCGCGACGAGAGCATCGAGAGCTATCTGGGGCGCCTCGCCTCCGGCGAGCCCACCCCCGGCGGCGGCGCGACGGGCGCGCTCGCGGTCGCCGAGGGCGCCGGACTGCTGGCCATGGCGGCCCGGTTCAGCGCGGCCGAGGAGGACGCCCGGGCATCGGAGGGCCTGATCGCGGCGTGCCTCGGCCTCGCCGACGGCGACGAGCGGGGCTTCGGCGCCGTGGCCGAGGCGTTCGGGCTGCCCCGCGACACCCTGGAGGACCGGGCCCGGCGCTCGGCCGCGATCCAGGCCGCCCTGGCCGAGGCCGTCCAGCCGCCCCGCGGGATCGTCGACGTCGCCGAGCGTGCGCTGGACCTGGCCGAGCGTGTGCTGGACGCGGCGAACCCGAACGTGCTCTCCGACGTCGGTGCGGCGCTCGGCTGCGTCCGGGGCGGCCTCACCGCCGCCGCGGTGACCCTCGAGACCAACCTGGGCCCCCTCCGCGACGAGGGCCTGGAGGGCATCGTGCGCACCGACGTCGACCGGGCGGACCGTCTCGTCGCGCGGGCGGACGCCCTGCTGGGCCGCGTGCGCGCGGCCGTCACGGGCTGAGCGCCCGCCCCCGCCTCAGGCCCGTGCGCCGAACAGCGGCGCCAGCGTGGCCACGAGCGCCTCGTCGTCGGGCCGGGGCGCGGCGGCGTCCTCCCACCAGCCGGGCAGGTCCACGGCGGCGCCGACCAGCGGCTCGGCCAGGTGCAGCCGGTGCACCCGCTCCCCCGCCCCGCGCAGCAGCAGCGTCTCCCACGCGGCGCCGGCCACGCGGTCACCGTGGCGGCCCACGAGGTTGCCGCGGGTCCACGCGCGGGTGGCCCGCGGCGGCGTGGCGACGGCGGCACGGATCTCCGCCTCATCGGCGAGCGTCCGGAGGGCGCCGGCGGCCACGAGGCGGCGGTGCAGGGAGCGGGCCGGGCGCAGGTCGGCGTACTGCAGGTCCACCATCGCGAGGCGGGGGTCGGTCCAGTCCGCGCCCGTGCGGGCCCGCAGGCCCTCGAGGACGCGCAGCTTGGCCGCCCAGTCGGCGCGGTCGCTCAGGGACAGCGGATCCGCGGTGGCGTCGTCGAGGTCGATGGCCCAGGCCTCCAGCACCTCGCGCGTCTGCGGATCCGTCACCCCGAAGGCGGCGCAGTGGGCGCGGGCCGCGTCCAGGTAGGACCGCAGGATCTGCAGCCCGGTCCAGTGCCGGCGCACGGGGCCGTCCGCGGTGCGTTCGAGCAGCGGCACCGTGGCCCGCAGACCCGGGTCGTGGCTGATCGTCTGCAACGCGGCCACCGGGTCGTCCAGGGTGAGCCGGGGCGCCGTCCCGGCCTCGGCCATCGCGAGGACGAGCGCGGTCATGCCCATCCGCAGCCACGTGGCGTGCTGGCTCAGCGTCGCGTCGCCGATGATCACGTGGAGCCGGCGGTAGGCCTCGGGACGGGCGTGCGGCTCGTCCCGCGTGTTGACGATCGGCCGGTGGATCGTGGTCTCCAGCCCCACGGGCTCCTCGAAGTAGTCGGCCCGCTGCGACAGCTGGAAGCCCGGCCGCTCCCCCGCCGGGCCGAGCCCCACGCGGCCCGCGCCCACGAGCACCTGCCGCGCCGCGAAGAACGGCAGCAGGACGGCGGTGAGCTCCTCGAAGTCGAGGGACCGGGCCACGAGGTAGTTCTCGTGCGCGCCGTAGGACTGGCCCTTGCCGTCCACGTTGTTCTTGTAGACCAGCACCTCCGGGGCGCCCTCGGCCTGGCCGATGTGCTCGGCCGCCGCCTGCGCGACCAGGTCCCCGGCGGCGTCCCACACCATGGCGTCCCGCGGGGTGGTCGTCTCCGGCGACGAGTACTCCGGGTGGGCGTGGTCCACGTACCAGCGCGCACCGTTGGCCAGCACGGTGGACAGGAGCAGGTGCACGGGCTCCCCGTCCGGGCCCACGAGCGCCTCGTCGGTCAGCTGCGAGGGGTGCGCCGCCGAACGCGGCAGCCGCCAGCCGCGGGCGTCCACGAGCGGCGACTCCCCCGTGTAGTCCCACTCCGTGCCGGCCACCGCCGAGCCGGACCGGGTGACCAGGTCCGCGTACGCGTTCACGAGCTCGACCGAGAGCACGCTGTGGTGCGCCCCCGGGTTGGCCGGCGCGTGGATGCCGAACTCGGTCTCCGTGCCCATCACGCGGTGCACGCCCCAGCCGGCGGCGTCCCTCCCGTTCGGGGGCACCGCCGCGCCGTGGAACAGCCGGCGCTGGCCCTCGAAGGCGGGGGTCGGGCCGACGTCGACGGCGGCGGCCCGGGCGAAGCCGTCCGCGGCCCCGCGGCCGAACGCGCTCATGCCTCGACCCCCCGGACCATGCGCAGCGAGCGCAGCCGAGGACCGCGCCAGCCGGAGGTGCGCGCCCACTCGGCAGGCGCGACCGTGGCCAGCAGGTCCGTCTGGTCCTCCAGCACCGCGGCCACGGCCTCGCGCAGGTGGCCCTCGCGGACGCCGAGCGCGGCCGGGGCCTGGCCGGCGGCCAGGTAGTCGCGCACCGCGTGCCGCTTGGCGCGGTCCACGACGTCGGCCACCACGGCGCCCGAGACGAGGTCGGCCAGGTGCAGGGCGTGGGTCGTGCCGGACACGTCCGTCAGCTCCGCCAGCGCGGTGTCCGCGCCGCGGTCGTAGAGGGCGGCGACCGTCCGGGCGATGAGCGTCGCGCGGGCCGCGTCCGCGGAGCCGGCCGCCGCGACGTCGTCGGCGTGCAGGGGCACGTCCGCGGTGAGGTGCTTGGCCATGATCTCCGCGGCGCCGGCGGCGTCGGGACGGTCCACCCGGATCTTCACGTCCAACCGGCCGGGGCGGAGCACGGCCGGGTCGATCATGTCCTCGCGGTTGGAGGCCCCGATGACGATCACGTTCTCGAGGGCCTCGACGCCGTCGATCTCGGTGAGCAGCTGCGGGACGATCGTGGTCTCCACGTCCGAGGAGACGCCGGAGCCGCGCGTGCGGAACAGCGACTCCATCTCGTCGAAGAAGATGACCACGGGGAAGCCGGCGTCGGCCTTCTCGCGGGCCCGGTCGAAGATGACGCGGATCTGCCGCTCGGTCTCGCCCACGTACTTGTTCAGCAGCTCGGGTCCCTTGACGTTGAGGAAGAACGAGCGCTCGCCGTCCGCGCTGCGGGCCGAGAGGGCGTTGGCCACGGCCTTGGCGAGCATGGTCTTGCCGGTGCCGGGCGGGCCGTACAGCATGATCCCCTTGGGGGCGCGCAGGCCGTGCTCGCGGTAGACCTCGGGGTGCAGGAACGGGATCTCGACGGCCTCGCGGATCCGGTCGATCTGCGGGCCGAGGCCGCCGATGTCCTCGAATGTGACGTCCGGGACCTCTTCCAGCAGCACCTCGTCCACCTCGGACAGCTCGACCCGCCGCAGCGCCCATTCGACGCGGGCGTCCACGGTGACGGCGTCCCCGTGGCGCAGGTCGACGCCCTCCAGCGCGGGCGCGCGCCGCACCACGCGCTCCTCGTCCGCCGTGCCGGCCAGGACGAGGCCGCCGTCGGGCAGCGCCTCCTTGACGCGCAGCAGCTGACCCGACCCCGTGCCCGGGGCGACGCCGACGATCGAGCTGGACTCGTCCAGCAGCACCTGGGCGCCGGGGGTGAGGCGGGCGGCGTCGAGCAGCGGGGAGACCGTCACGCGCAGCCGCCGGCCGTTCTGCACGACGTCCGCTCCCCCGCGCACCACGGCGCCGGTCTCCACGCCCTCCTCGGGCTCGCGCGGGGCGTGGACGGCCTCGAGGGTGGCGAAGGTGAACGGCGGATGCGTGACGGCGTCCAGGTTCTCCTTGAGCGTCGTGATCTCGGCGCGCGTGGCCTCGAGCAGCTCGACCATGCGCCGGTTGTTGCGGGCGGCCGTCTGCGTCTGGGCCTCGGCGGCCCGACGGCGTTCGCTCAGGCCGGCGGCGTGCCGCTGGGCGGACTGCAGCTGGTGCCGCAGCCGTTCGGCCTCGGCCTGGGATTGCCGCAGCAGCTCCCGTGCCTCGGCGAGGCGCTGCTCGGCGTGCTCCGTGCCTGATTGCGCGTGGTGGTCCACCGGTGCTCCGTCCACTCAGTCCTGCTCCCCGGTCGGGGTCCTCCCACCGTACGCGTCCACGCCCTGCTCGGCGGCGCGTGACCGCGCGGCCATGAGGCGGGCCTCCTTCGCCGCCTTGCGCGCCTTCTTGTCTGTGATCGGCCGTTCGCCGAGGGCCTCGGGCGTCCACCGGGCCTCGTCGGCCGGCTGCCAGGCCTCGACGTCCTCGGCTCTGAACTCGGAGACCTTGGAGCGCTTCTTCAGGCGCAGCGCCTCCTCGCCCGAGGCCAGGCGGCGGGCCGTGAGGAGGAAGCCGGTGTGCGCGACCATGCGGTGGTCGGGGCGCACGGCGAGCCCGTCCAGGTGCCAGCCGCGCACGAGGGTCTCGTTGGCCTCGACCTGCGTGAAGCGGCCCGAGTCCCGGATGGCCTCGGCCACGCGGGAGAGCTGGGTGGCGGTGGCCACGTAGTTCAGCCACACACCGCCGGGGGCCAGGACCTCGGCGACGGCGTCGAGGCACTCCCAGGGGGCCAGCATGTCCAGGACCACCCGGTCCACGGAGCCCGGCTCGTGGACCTTGGGCATCTCCTCCTGCGCGTCGCCGAGGTGCACCGACCAGGCGGGGTGCTCGGCGCCGAAGAAGGCCTCCACATTGGCCCGGGCGACGTCCGCGAACTCCGGGCGGCGCTCGTAGGAGTGCAGGCGCCCGTGGTCGCCCACGGCGCGCAGCAGGGACATGGACAGGGCGCCGGAGCCCACGCCGGCCTCGACCACGACGGCGCCCGGGAAGATGTCCGCCTGCTGCACGATCTGCGCCGCGTCCTTCGGGTAGACCACCGTGGCGCCGCGGGGCATGGACAGGACGAAGTCGTTCAGCAGGGGGCGCAGCACCTGGTACGGCTGGCCGGCCGAGTTCTCGACCACGACGCCCTCGAAGCCGCCGATCAGGTCGTCGTGCCGCAGCACGCCCTGGTAGCTGTGGAACTCCCCGCCGGGCAGCAGGGTGATCGTGTTGAGGCGGCCCTTCGCGTCCTTGATCTGCACGCGCTGGCCGGCCCGCAGGGGGCCGCGGCGCGCGCTCACGCCGGTGGGTTCGGTCATGGGGGGCTCCTTCGGTTCAGGGACGCCGCGTCGCGTCGACGGCGGCGAGGATCGTCTCGCGGGGCACCACGGAGCGCACGAGGCCGTGCGCGTCGGTCAGCACCCACACGGGGGTCTGGGGGTCGGCCAGGCGGGCGGCCAGGTCGGGACCGGCGGCGGGGACGTCGTCGCGGACGAGGACTGCCCCCGGGGCCAGCGCGACGGCGACCGCGGCCAGGGCGGTGGTCGTGCGGCGCTCCGGGGTGAGGCCCGCCGCGGCCGCGAGGTCCAGCACGCCGCGGGGCCGACCGGCCCCGTCCACGGCCACGACGGCGCGGCGGCCGTCGTCCGCCTGGGCCAGGGCCTCGGCGACGCTGAGGTGCTCGGGCAGGGCGACGGCGGGCGCCTCGACCTGTTCGAGCCGCAGGGTCTCCAGCCGGCGGCTCCAGCGCCCGTGGCGCACGGCGTCGTCCGCGCCCCGCCACAGGGTGAGGGCGACCCAGGCCGCCAGGACGACGACGAACAGGTCCGGCGCGCGGCCCGCGAGGATCGGGGGGCCGAGCACGGCCGCGAGGACGCCCACCGCGACGACGCGCCCGGCCCAGCCGGCCGCCTCGACGCCACGGGCCCGGGAGCCGGTGGCGGCCCAGACGGCGGACTCGACCATGCGGCCGCCGTCGAGCGGGGTGCCCGGCAGCGCGTTGAACGCGGCCAGGAGGAGGTTGGCCCACACCGTGACCTCGAGCAGCAGGGCGGGGACGGACGGGCCGGCCACGGCGCGGGCCGCCAGGTGGGCGAGGCCCGCGAGCACGAGGTTCGCGGCGGGGCCTGCCATCGCGGTGAGCACCGTGTCCAGCGGCCGGGCGGACGGGCTGCGGAACTGGGTGTGCCCGCCCCACAGGGTGAGCGCGATCTCCTCGGTGCGCTGGCCGAAGGCGCGGCCGGTGAGGGCGTGGGCGGCCTCGTGGACCAGGACGGAGAGCGCCAGGAGCACGGCGTACCCCAGGGCCACCCCGTAGGCGCCGCCGCCGAGCGAGGGCAGCGCGCGCTGGATCTGCGGGCCGAACGCGAGGGTGATGGCCGCTGCGATCAGGAGCCAGGACCAGGATAGACGCACCGGCGCGCCGGCGATCGTGCCCAGCCGGACGGAGGCGGGCCCGCTCATTCGGCCCCGTCCCCTCCGGGCCCGCGCGCGGCGGCGATCTGACGGACCGCGGCGAGGTCGGCCGGCGTGCGGCCGGCGAGCGTCGTCCACTCGACGGTCGCAAGCCCCGCCGGCAGCGGCAGCACGCTGGGCACGCCGACCGTGGGCAGGCCCGCGGCCATGGCCGCGCCGACGCCCACCGGGGAGTCCTCGACCGCCACACAGTCGGCGGCCGTCAGCCCCGGTGTCCGCTCGGCCAGCAGCTGCAGGCCCAGCCGGTACGCCTCCGGGTCGGGCTTGCCCCGGGAGACCATGTCCCCCGAGACGACGACGTCCAGCGTGCCCGCCGGCGCCCGCTCGGCCAGTGCGCGGGCCAGTGGGGCATGGGACATCGTCACGAGGGCGCCCGGCACGCCGGCCTCGGCGAGCGCGACGAGCAGCTCCCGGGCGCCCGGCCGCCACGGCACCCCGCTGACGACCCCCTGGACGACCTCGTGCATCGTCAGGTCGATGATCCGCTGCACGGGCAGGTCCAGCCCGGCCTCCTGCAGGCGGCGCGCTCCCTCGTCCAGGGGGCGTCCCACGAGGGAGGCGGCCAGGTCCTCCGACCAGGTGCCGCCGTGCTCGACCACCAGCCGGCGCTGGACGGCGTTCCACAGGGGCTCGGTGTCCACGAGGGTGCCGTCCATGTCCCACAGGACGGCGCGCGGCAGGCGGCGGGCACGGTCGTCCGGGGCGGGCGCGGGGTGGCGGGACATGGAGTGCATCCTATCGAGCGCCGCCGCCGGGGCGTGCCGGGCGGGTCGCGGGCCGTGACCCCGTCGTCGGGCCGTGTCTAGGCTGGCCGCCATGACCGACGCTACCTCCGAGGACCAGCCGGACGACGCCCTGGGCCCGCTGCGGACCCACCTGACGGCGACCGTGGACGCGCTCGAGGCCGGGCGGCGGGCCCCCACGGTCCTGCTGCTGGCCTTCGAGGGCTGGAACGACGCCGGGGAGGCCGCGACCGGGGCCCTGGGCGCGCTGCGGGAGCAGTGGGACGCGGCGGACGCGGGACGGGTGTGCGACGGCGAGTTCTACGACTACCAGGTCACCCGGCCCCTGGTCCGGCGCGACGCCGACGGGCTGGGCACGCTGGACTGGCCGGCCGTCACCCTGCACGAGGCGTTCCTGGACCGGGAGGGCCGGCCCGTCGCGGGCGAGGCCGCCCCGCCGGACGGGGTGCGCGTGCTCCTCGCCGTCGGCGTGGAGCCGAACGTGCGGTGGCGTGCGTTCCTCGAGGAGCTGTTCACCGCGGCCGACGCGCACGACGTGGACGCCGTCGTGACGCTGGGCGCGCTGCTGGCGGACGTGCCCCACACCCGGCCCCTGCGCGCCCGCCCGACCTCGCCGCTCGTGGACGTGCGGGTGGCCGTCGGCGCGGACCGTCCGGTCTACGAGGGGCCCACCGGGATCATCGGCGTCATCGCGGACGAGGCCGCGCGCCGCGGCCTGCCGAGCCTCTCACTGTGGGGGACGGTGCCCCACTACGTGGCCCAGGCGCCCTCCCCCAAGACGCTGCTCGGGCTGGTCGAGGCGGTCGAGGACCTGCTGCACGTGAGCGTCTCCACGCGCGGGCTGGAGGACGACGCGAGGGCCTGGCAGCGCGGCGTGGACGAGCTGGCCGCCGAGGACCCCGACGTCGCCGCCTACGTCCGGCAGCTCGAGGAGGCCCAGGACACCCAGCAGCTGCCGGAGGCCTCGGGCGAGTCGATCGCGCGGGAGTTCGAGCGCTACCTGCGCGGGCGCGGCGGACGCTGACGCCCGGCCGCGCCCGGCGGGGTCAGCGCAGGCGCAGACCCAGCAGCGCCGCCACGACGTCGACCACCGGCAGCGGGTCGGCGGCGGCCTCGGCCAGGCCCGGCAGGGTGCCGGCCGCCCATGCGTCGAGGGCCTCCAGCGCGCGGGGGGCGTCGAGGTCGTCCGAGAGCGCCGCGTGCACCGCGTCCAGCACGGCGACGCCGGCGGCGGCATGCGGTCCGTCCAGGGCGGCGCGCCAACGGGCCACCCGCGCCTGGGCGTCGGCCAGCACCTGCTCGGACCACTCCCAGTCCGACCGGTAGTGGTGCGCGAGGATCGCCGCGCGGACGGCCACCGGCTCGACGCCCCGCGCCCGCAGGCGGGAGACGAGTTCGAGGTTGCCGAGGGACTTGGACATCTTCTCGCCGTCCAGGGCCACCATGCCGGTGTGCGCGTAGGTGTGCGCGAGCGGCAGGCCGTCGACGGCGGTGGCGTGCGCGGCGGAGAACTCGTGGTGCGGGAACCGCAGGTCGGAGCCGCCGCCTTGCACCGTGAACGGCGCCGGCAGGTGGGCCCGGGAGATCACGGAGCACTCGATGTGCCAGCCGGGCCGGCCGGAGCCGAGCGACCGCCCGTCCCAGGCAGGCTCGCCCTCGCGGTGCACGCGCCACAGCAGCGGGTCCAGCGGGTCGCGCTTGCCGGGGCGGTCGGGATCGCCTCCCCGCTCCGGGAACACCGCGGCCATCTCGTCCAGGCCCATCGCGGAGACCTGTCCGAGGCGCCAGTCGGTCGCGGACTGGGCCGCGCGGACGTCGAAGTAGACGTCCCCGTCGGGCTCGCCGTCGCCGCCCGGCACGCGGTAGGCCCGGCCCGCCGCCAGCATCGTCTCGACGGCGTCCACCACCAGGCCCACCGCCTCGGTCGCGCCGACGTAGTGGTCCGGGGCGAGCACCTCGAGGGCGGCCATGTCCGCACGGAACAGGTCGGTCTGCTCCTCGGCGAGCGCGCGCCAGTCGACGCCGGTCGCCTCGGCCCGCTCGAGCAGGGGGTCGTCCACGTCGGTCACGTTCTGGACGTAGGCGACCTCGAGACCGGCCGCGCGCCAGTAGCGGTGCAGCAGGTCGAAGGCCACATAGGTGCTCGCGTGGCCGAGATGCGTCGCGTCGTACGGGGTGATCCCGCAGACGTACAGCGAGGCGCGCTGCGCGTCGTTGCCCGGATGCCGAGTCCGTCCCGTGGCGGTGTCGTGCAGCCGCAGCCGGTCGGGGCGGCTCGGCACGGCGGGCGGGGCGGGGGTGCTCCAGGACTTCACGGGACTCCTCAGATCGGGGTGGTTCGGCGGTGCCGGGCCGCCATGCCCGGCGGCGGGAGCGGGCTCAGGCGCTGATGACGCCCGCGCCCAGCAGGGCGAACAGGACGCCGCCCAGGAGGATGCGGTACCAGACGAACGGCAGGTACGAGTTGGTGCTGATGAAGCGCATGAGCCAGGCGATGACCGCGTAGGCCACCACGAAGGCGATCGCGGTCGCGACCAGCGTCTCCCCCATGCCGTACGGGCCCTGCGTGCCGGGATCGGTGAGCGAGGTGTACAGCTTGTACAGGCCGGAGGCGAACACGGCGGGCACCGCCAGCAGGAACGCGTAGCGGGTGGCGGCGGGCCGGGTGTAGCCCATGGCCAGGCCGGCCGCGATGGTGCCGCCGGAGCGCGAGACGCCCGGGATCAGCGCGAGGGCCTGGGCCAGGCCGTAGAGGACGCCGTCCCGCACGGTGAGCTTCTCGAGCGGCTTGGTCTGACGGCCGAGCCGGTCCGCCAGGGCGAGCAGGACGCCGAACACGATGAGCATGGTCGCCGTGATCCACAGCGACCGGAACTCCGTGTCGATCCAGTCCTCCAGCAGCAGGCCCAGGACCGCGATCGGGATCGAGCCCACGATGATCAGCCAGCCCATGCGCGCATCGGGGTCCGAGTGCGGGATCCGCCCCGTGACCGCGGCGCACCACCGGCCGATGATGCGGGTGATGTCGCGCCAGAAGTAGATGAGGACCGCCAGCTCCGTGCCGAGCTGCGTGATGGCCGTGAAGGCCGCCCCCGGGTCGGTCGCGGAGGGCAGGAACTCGCCCACGATGCGGATGTGGGCGGAGGAGGAGATGGGCAGGAACTCCGTGAGGCCCTGCACCAGGCCCAGGATGATGGCTTCGATCCACGTCACGGAGGGTCACTGTACGCGACGGCCCCGGGTGGGAACCCGGGGCCGTGCGGTCCGTCACGAGCAGGACGGTCAGTCGTCGTCGTCCTCGTCGTCGAAGAGGTCGAGCGGGGTGACCTCCTCGGTGTCCGCGTACAGGGCGTCCTCGTAGGCCTCGAAGGCGTCGGCCACGGCGAAGAACGCGGCTTCGACGGCGGGGTCGTCCTCGCCCCGCTTGTTCTGCGCGGCCACGAGGTGTTCGTTCAGGGCGGTGGTGAGGGCCTCGAGGGCCATGCGGGCGTCAGAGCTCATGGGTGAACGGTAACCCGGTGGCCGGTGGCGCGGCCAGGGGTGGGCCGTGCGGGACCGGCCGCCGGACCCGAGTCCGTCTGCCAGGATGGGCGGGTGCGTGAACAGCTGATGTCCTCGACCCTCGACGCGATCTCCCGCGGACAGAAGTGGGAGTACCTGGTGATGACGGTCGCCGCCCACGAGTCCCTCGCCGACGCCCGACGGCGCCTCGTGGAGCACGCGGAGTACGGCCAATGGGAGCTGCAGCGCTCCGTGCACTACCGCGACGGGGCGCGCCGCTATTGGATGCGCCGCCGGGTGATGCGCGTGGCCTCGACCCTGCAGACCCTCTGAGGCGCGGGCGCGACGACGCCGCCCCGGCCGTCGTCGCCGCCCGCGGCCCGGATCAGCGCGGCTCCAGCATCCGCTCGAGCACCCGGCAGCCGAACTCGAGCGCGTCCACGGGCACCCGCTCGTCGATGGCGTGGAACAGGGACGTGAAGGCCAGGTCGGCGGGCAGGCGCATGGGCGCGAAGCCGTAGCCGGTGATGCCCAGCCGGGAGAGGGACTTGTTGTCCGTGCCCCCGCCGAGCATGAACGGCAGCACCTGGGCCTCGGGGTCCTCCGCCTGCAGCGAGGCGATCATCAGCTCCACCAGGTCCCCGGAGAAGGGGGTCTCCAGGGCGACGTCCCGGTGCTCGGGTGCGATGGTCACCTCGGGGCCGGCGAGCTCGGCGATCGTGGCGAGGGCGGACTCCTCCTCCCCGGGGATCAGGCGGACGTCCACGGTGCCGGTGGCCGAGGACGGGATGACGTTGTGCTTGTAGCCGGCGGTCAGCCCCGTCGGGTTGGACGAGGTGCGCAGGGTGCCGGCCACCCAGGACCGGGCCTGCCCGAGCGCGTCGAGCTGCGGCGTCGGGTCCGCCTCGTCGAAGTCGACGCCCATGATCTCCGCCACCTGTTCGAGCAGCGCGCGCGTGGTCTTGGTGTACACGAGCGGCCACTCGTGCCCGCCGATGCGGGTCATGGCGCCGGCCAGCCGGGTGACCGCGTTGTCCGGGTGCGGGGCCGAGCCGTGCCCGGGGGCGCCCTCCGCGGTGAGGTTGAGCCAGGCGAGCCCCTTCTCCGCGGTCTGCACGAGGTAGGCGCGCGAGCCGTGCACCTCGGTGGAGAAGCCGCCCACCTCGGAGATCGCCTCGGTGCACCCGTCGAACACCTCGGGGTGGTGGTCCACGACCCAGCGTGCGCCGTAGACGCCGCCGGCCTCCTCGTCGGCGAAGAACGCGACCGTCAGGGGGCGCCGCGGCCGGCGGCCCGTGCGGGCCAGGTGCAGCAGCACCGCGAGCACCATGGCGTCCATGCCCTTCATGTCCACGGCGCCGCGCCCCCAGATCATGCCGTCCTTGAGCTCGGCGCCGAACGGGTCCACGCTCCACTCGTCCGCCTCGGCGGGGACCACGTCCGTGTGCCCGTGGATGACGAGCCCCGGCGCCTCCGGATCCCAGCCCGGCAGATGCCCGACGACGGAGACCCGGCCCGGCGCCGACTCGAAGAAGCGGGGGGTCATCCCCGCCTCGGCCATGAGCCGGGCGCAGTACTCCGCGGCCTCGGGCTCACCGACGGAGACGTTGCCCCCGCGGTTGGTCGTGTCGATCCGGATGAGGTCGCGGCAGATCTCCACGACGCGGTCCTCGGGGCGCGAGCGGGCGGGGTTCACGATGTTCTCGACCATGGTTTTGAGCCTAGCCCGAACCCGTGCTATCTTTCTCGAGTTGCCCGGAGCGGGACGGACCGGACAGGACCGGAACGCGGTGGGCGACGGAGCCTCTCCCAGGGTTCCACCGATGAGCGCGAGTGGCGGAATTGGTAGACGCGCAGCGTTGAGGTCGCTGTGTCCGCAAGGACGTGGGGGTTCAAGTCCCCCCTCGCGCACCGCTCGTCGAGCAGCAGGGCCCCGGTCGTCACGACCGGGGCCCTGCGTGTTCCCCGGACCGGCGTCCCCTCTAGAGTGGTGTCCGTGCGACGGCAGGCGCCGTCGGTGGAACCGCACGACGGCATGGAGGACCCGATGGCCCTGGAAGCCCCCGCACTGCTGCATCGGCTCGCGCGAGCCCACGGGGTGCAGCCCGAGTACGTCGGGCAGGACGGCTCGGCCCAGACCGTGCCGGACGAGGCCCTCGTGAAGGTGCTCGCCGCCCTCGGGGTGTCGGTCCGTCCGGACGGGGTCGCCGCCCTGGCCGAGGCGGTGGAGGAGGCGGAGACGGCCCCCTGGCGGGACGTGCTCCCGCCCACCGTGGCCGCCCGGTCCGGTCACCGCCTGTCCGTGCCGTGCCACGTGGCCGCGGGCGAGCCGGTCGTGGCCCGCGTGCGCACGGAGGACGGGCGGACCCTCGAGGTGAGCGTGAGCGAGCCGGTGTCCGAGGTCCGCCTCGTGGACGGCGTCGAACGCGAGCGCGTCCACGTTCAGATCCCCGCCGACCTCGCCCCGGGCTGGCACCGGCTGGAGGTGACCAGCGGCTCCGGCTCCACCGCCTCCGCGGTCCTGGTCTGCGCCCCGACCCGGCTGAGCACGGCGCGTCCCTTCCTCGAGCGCCGCGGCTGGGGCGCGGCCGCGCAGGGCTACTCGGTGACCTCCGCGGACTCGTGGGGCATCGGCGACGCGGCGGACATGGCGTCCCTGGCCGAGATCGTCGCCCGGCACGGTGCCGACTTCCTGCTGCTGCACCCCCTGCACGCGATCGAGCCCGGCCCCCATCCGGCGGACTCCCCCTACTCCCCCGTCTCCCGTCGGTTCCTCTCGGCGCTGGTCGTGCACGTGCCCTCGATCCCCGAGTTCGCCGACCTGCCCGCCGCGGAGCAGGCGGAGCTGCGGTCGGCCGGCGCCCGCGTCCAGGCGGAGCTGGAGCGCACCGGCCGGATCGATCGGGCCGCCGTCGCCGCCGTCCTGTGGCCCGCGCTGCGCCGCGTGCACGAGGTGCCCCGCTCCCCCGAGCGCGAGGCCGCCTACGCACGGTTCCGCGCCGAGGCCGGCCCGGGCCTGGACGACTTCGCCCTCTGGTCCGTCCTGCGGCTGGACGGCGACGGCACCGGACCCGATCTCGCCGACCCGGCCTGGGCGCCGGGCGGGGTCGAGGCGGAGCGGGTCCGCGTCGAACGCGCGACCGACGTCGACCTGCACCGCTGGGTGCAGTGGATCGCCGCCGAGCAGCTCGCCGGCGTGCAGGAGCGGGCCCGGGCGGCCGGCATGCGCATGGGCGTCATGGTGGACCTGGCAGTCGGGGCGACCCGCGAGACCGCGGACGCGTGGATGCTCGGGGACGTGCTGGTGCCGACCATGTCCGTCGGCGCGCCGCCCGAGCTGTTCAACCAGCTGGGCCAGGACTGGTCGCAGCACCCCTGGCATCCGCGCCGCCTGGCCGAGACCGGCTACGCCGCGTTCCGGGACATGCTGCGCACCGTGCTGCGCGGCGCGGGCGGCATCCGGATGGACCACGTCCTGGGGCTGTTCCGCCTGTGGTGGATCCCGGAGGGCGCCGGTGCCACCCAGGGCGCGTACGTCGAATACGACCACGAGGCGATGCTCGCCGTGCTCACGCTCGAGGCCGAGCGGGCCGGCGTCGTCGTGGTGGGCGAGGACCTCGGCACGTTCGAGCCGTGGGTGCAGCGCCGCCTGGCCGAGGCCGGCGTGCTCGGCACGTCGATCCTGTGGTTCGAACAGGAGGACGGCGAGCCCACCCCGCCGGAGCGCTACCGGCGGCTGGCCATGGCGGCGGTGAACACGCACGACCTGCCGCCCACGGCCGGTTACCTCGAGGGCGTCCAGGTGGACCTGCGCGAACGGCTGGGCCTCTACACCGTGGACGTCGCCCAGGAACGCCGCCGGTCGGCGGAGGAGGTGCGCGCGTTCCTCGCCGCCGCGGCCCGGCGCGGGCTGCTCGCCGAGGCGGACGTGGACGTCCCCGACGCCGGCCCCGAGGTGCGCGAACGCCAGATCGTGGCCCTGCACCGCCTGCTCGCGCAGGCGCCCTCGGCCCTGCACAGCGTGGCGCTCGTGGACGCCGTGGGCGAGCGGCGCATCCAGAACCAGCCCGGCACCCTCCAGGACCAGTACCCGAACTGGACTGTGCCGCTCGGCGACGGCGCCGGACGGATGGTCTCCGTCGAGGACCTGGCGGACTCGGCGTCGGCGGCCCGGCTGTTCGACGCCGTGGACGCCGAACTGCGGGCGTCCGTGCCGGTGGGGATCGGGGTCAGCCTGCACACCTCCCCCCTGGCCCAGCCCGGCCGCGGCGACGCCGGCGGCATGAACGTCTACGTGCGGCAGGCCGCCGTGGCCCTGGCCCGCCGGGGCGTGCGGATGATCCTGCTGACCCGGGCGGAGGAGCCGGTGGGAGCGGATGGCGCACGGGTCCGGATGCTGGACGCCGGCGGGCAGGCCCCGCCGGTCACGGTCGTGGACCTCGCCGCCGGGCCGTCCGCTCCCGTGCCCAAGGAGGAGCTGGCGGGACTCGGCGCCGAGTTCACCCGCGCGGCCCTGGACTGGCTCGCCTCGGACGCCGTGCCGGGCGGTCCCGTCCTCGGTGGCGCGGATGCCCCGCCCGTCGCGTTCGTGCACGGCCACTACTGGCTCTCCGGGTCCACCGCCGCGGCGCTGGCGCGGGCGGCGCACGCCCCGTACCTGCAGACCATGCACACCACGGCGGCGGCGAAGATGCTCGAGGACCCCGAGCTGCGCGAGCCGGCCGCGCGGATCGAGGCCGAGCGCGAGGTCGCCGAGCGGGCCGACCTGCTCGTGGTCAACTCCGCCGCCGAGGTCGCCGACCTGCGCGAGCTGCTGGACGTGCCCCGCGCCCGCACCCGGGTGCTGCCCCCCGGGGCCGACCTCGAGACGTTCACGCCGGAGGGCGCCGCGCAGTGGCCGGGCGCCCCGGAGGACGACGGGGCCCTGCGCGTCCTGTTCGCCGGCCGCGTGCAGCGGCACAAGGGCCCGCACCTGCTCGTGGCCGCCCTCGGGGTGCTGCGCGAGCGGGCCGGTGGCGCGGGCGC